>NZ_CP104578.1:6692500-7892500 GCF_036826855.1 Streptomyces sp. SJL17-4
GAGCCTGCGAGTTTGCGGTGCGTTGCGAGGTTAACCCGTGTGGGGAAGCCGTAGCGAAAGCGAGTCCGAATAGGGCGATTCAGTAGCGCGCTCAAGACCCGAAGCGGAGTGATCTAGCCATGGGCAGGTTGAAGCGGAGGTAAGACTTCGTGGAGGACCGAACCCACCAGGGTTGAAAACCTGGGGGATGACCTGTGGTTAGGGGTGAAAGGCCAATCAAACTCCGTGATAGCTGGTTCTCCCCGAAATGCATTTAGGTGCAGCGTCGTGTGTTTCTTGCCGGAGGTAGAGCACTGGATAGGCGATGGGCCCTACCGGGTTACTGACCTTAGCCAAACTCCGAATGCCGGTAAGTGAGAGCACGGCAGTGAGACTGTGGGGGATAAGCTCCATGGTCGAGAGGGAAACAGCCCAGAGCATCGACTAAGGCCCCTAAGCGTACGCTAAGTGGGAAAGGATGTGGAGTCGCAGAGACAACCAGGAGGTTGGCTTAGAAGCAGCCACCCTTGAAAGAGTGCGTAATAGCTCACTGGTCAAGTGATTCCGCGCCGACAATGTAGCGGGGCTCAAGCGTACCGCCGAAGTCGTGTCATTGCAGCAATAGGGCCAACGCCCGCTGTGATGGGTAGGGGAGCGTCGTGTGCCGGGTGAAGCAGCCGCGGAAGCGAGTTGTGGACGGTTCACGAGTGAGAATGCAGGCATGAGTAGCGATACACACGTGAGAAACGTGTGCGCCGATTGACTAAGGGTTCCTGGGTCAAGCTGATCTGCCCAGGGTAAGTCGGGACCTAAGGCGAGGCCGACAGGCGTAGTCGATGGACAACCGGTTGATATTCCGGTACCCGCTTTGAAACGCCCAATATCGAGCCCATTAATGCTAAGGCCGTGAAGCCGTTCCGGACCCTTCGGGGAAAGGAAAGTGGTGGAGCCGCTGACCCAAGGTGGTAGTAGGTAAGCGATGGGGTGACGCAGGAAGGTAGTCCAGCCCGGGCGGTGGTAGTCCCGGGGTAAGGGTGTAGGGCGTTGTCCAGGTAAATCCGGACAGCACATAGCCTGAGACCTGATGCCGAGCCGATTGTGGTGAAGTGGATGATCCTATGCTGTCGAGAAAAGCCTCTAGCGAGTTTCATGGCGGCCCGTACCCTAAACCGACTCAGGTGGTCAGGTAGAGAATACCGAGGCGTTCGGGTGAACTATGGTTAAGGAACTCGGCAAAATGCCCCCGTAACTTCGGGAGAAGGGGGGCCACGTCTGGTGATCGGATTTACTCCGTGAGCTGGGGGTGGCCGCAGAGACCAGCGAGAAGCGACTGTTTACTAAAAACACAGGTCCGTGCGAAGCCGTAAGGCGATGTATACGGACTGACGCCTGCCCGGTGCTGGAACGTTAAGGGGACCGGTTAGTCACATTTCGGTGTGGCGAAGCTGAGAACTTAAGCGCCAGTAAACGGCGGTGGTAACTATAACCATCCTAAGGTAGCGAAATTCCTTGTCGGGTAAGTTCCGACCTGCACGAATGGCGTAACGACTTCTCGACTGTCTCAACCATAGGCCCGGTGAAATTGCACTACGAGTAAAGATGCTCGTTTCGCGCAGCAGGACGGAAAGACCCCGGGACCTTTACTACAGTTTGATATTGGTGTTCGGTTCGGCTTGTGTAGGATAGGTGGGAGACTTTGAAGCCGTGACGCCAGTCATGGTGGAGTCGCCGTTGAAATACCACTCTGGTCGTGCTGGATGTCTAACCTCGGTCCGTGATCCGGATCAGGGACAGTGTCTGATGGGTAGTTTAACTGGGGCGGTTGCCTCCCAAAGGGTAACGGAGGCGCCCAAAGGTTCCCTCAGCCTGGTTGGCAATCAGGTGTTGAGTGTAAGTGCACAAGGGAGCTTGACTGTGAGACCGACGGGTCGAGCAGGGACGAAAGTCGGGACTAGTGATCCGGCGGTGGCTTGTGGAAGCGCCGTCGCTCAACGGATAAAAGGTACCCCGGGGATAACAGGCTGATCTTCCCCAAGAGTCCATATCGACGGGATGGTTTGGCACCTCGATGTCGGCTCGTCGCATCCTGGGGCTGGAGTCGGTCCCAAGGGTTGGGCTGTTCGCCCATTAAAGCGGTACGCGAGCTGGGTTTAGAACGTCGTGAGACAGTTCGGTCCCTATCCGCTGTGCGCGTAGGAATATTGAGAAGGGCTGTCCCTAGTACGAGAGGACCGGGACGGACGAACCTCTGGTGTGCCAGTTGTCCTGCCAAGGGCATGGCTGGTTGGCTACGTTCGGGAGGGATAACCGCTGAAAGCATCTAAGCGGGAAGCCTGCTTCGAGATGAGTATTCCCACCTCCTTGAGAGGGTAAGGCTCCCAGTAGACGACTGGGTTGATAGGCCGGATGTGGAAGCCCAGTAATGGGTGGAGCTGACCGGTACTAATAGGCCGAGGGCTTGTCCTCAGTTGCTCGCGTCCACTGTGTTAGTTCTGAAGCAACGAACGGTTGCTGGTTTCTAGAGCTGGAACACAACTACAGAGTGTGCTTGTTCGCTCGAAACCGATAGGGTTTCGGTGGTCATAGCGTTAGGGAAACGCCCGGTTACATTCCGAACCCGGAAGCTAAGCCTTTCAGCGCCGATGGTACTGCAGGGGGGACCCTGTGGGAGAGTAGGACGCCGCCGAACAAATCTTCAGGACCCCTGGTCCCAGCGTTCACGCTGGGACCAGGGGTCCTTTTGTTTTTTGCTTGACTTTTTCCGATGCGCGGCCGAGTGCCGGCTGCGCGAGAATGACTGCAGTACCCGAAGACAGGAGTCACGTCGATGTCCACCAACTCTCCCGACGACCGTCCGGAGCGCGAGCCGCGTCGCAGGGACGGTGCCGGCGCCGGCGGTGACCGGGGCGGCTTCCGTGGCCCGCGCCGGGACGACAACCGCGGTGGCGACAACCGTGGGGGTGGCTTCCGTCGCGACGACAACCGTGGTGGCGACAACCGCGGTGGCGGCGGTGGTTTCCGTCGCGATGACCGTGGGGGCGACAACCGTGGCGGCGGCGGTGGTTTCCGCCGTGACGATCGTGGTGGCGACAGCCGCGGTGGTGGCGGTGGTTTCCGTCGCGATGACCGTGGGGGCGACAACCGTGGCGGCGGCGGTGGTTTCCGCCGTGACGATCGTGGTGGCGACAACCGTGGCGGCGGCGGTGGCTTCCGTCGCGATGACCGCGGTGGCGACAACCGCGGTGGCGGCGGTGGCTTCCGTCGTGACGATCGTGGTGGGGACAACCGTGGTGGTGGGTTCCGTCGGGACGATCGGCGTGATGAGCGTCCTTCGTCGTTCCGTCGGGACGACCGGCCCTCCTTCCCGCGCGATGACCGTGGTGGCGACAACCGTGGTGGCGGCTTCCGCCGCGACGACCGCGGTGGCGACAACCGTGGTGGCGGCTTCCGTCGCGATGACCGTGGTGGCGACAACCGCGGTGGTGGCGGTGGTTTCCGTCGTGACGATCGTGGTGGGGACAACCGTGGTGGTGGGTTCCGTCGGGACGATCGGCGTGATGAGCGTCCTTCGTCGTTCCGTCGGGACGACCGGCCTTCGTACCCCTCGCGTGACGACCGTGGCGGCGACAACCGCGGTGGCGGCTTCCGTCGCGATGACCGGCGTGATGAGCGTCCTTCGTCGTTCCGTCGGGACGACCGGCCTTCGTACCCCTCGCGTGACGACCGTGGCGGCGACAACCGCGGTGGCGGCTTCCGCCGTGACGACCGGCGTGATGAGCGTCCGTCCTCGTTCCGTCGGGACGACAGCCGTGGCGGCGGCGGGTTCCGTCGGGATGACCGCGGTGGGGACAACCGCGGTGGCGGCTTCCGTCGTGACGACCGCGGGGGCGACAGCCGCGGTGGGTTCCGTGGGCGGGACGACCGCGGTGGCTACGGGCGTCGTGACGACCGTGGCGACCGCGAGCGCAGCGACCGCGCGCCCATCAAGCGCCTGCCGATCCCGCCGGAGGTCACCGGTGAGGAGATCGACCCGGATGTGCGCCAGGAGCTCATGAGCCTGCCCAAGGGGCTCGCCGAGGACGTCTCGCGCAACCTCGTCATGGTCGCCCAGCTGATCGACGAGGACCCGGAGAAGGCGTACGGGTACTCCAGGGTCGCCCTGCGGCTCGCGTCCCGTGTCGCCGCCGTGCGCGAGGCCGCCGGCTTCGCCGCGTACGCGACGCAGAAGTACTCCGAGGCGCTGGCCGAGTTCCGTGCCGCGCGCCGGATGAGCGGTGGCGTCGAGCTGTGGCCCGTCATGGCCGACTGCGAGCGCGGCCTCAACCGGCCCGAGCGTGCGCTGGCGATGGCCGGTGAGCCCGAGGTGCAGAAGCTGGACAAGGCCGGTCAGGTCGAGATGCGGCTCGTGGCCGCCGGCGCCCGCCGGGACCTCGGTCAGCTCGACGCGGCCATCGTGACGCTGCAGAGCCCCGAGCTCGCTTCCAGCGCCGTTCACCCGTGGACCGCACGCCTGCGCTACGCCTACGCCGACGCGCTGCTCGCCGCCGGCCGTGAGCGCGAGGCGCGGGAGTGGTTCGCCAAGGCCCTCGAGGCCGACAAGGACGGGGCCACGGACGCCTCGGACCGGCTGGCCGAGATGGACGGGGTCGAGTTCGTCGACGCGTTCGACGAGGACGAGGCCGACGCCGAGGCCGCAGAGGAGCCGGGTCGTGTCGACGTTCTCGATGATGATGTCGACCTCGATGACGAGGACGACGAGGACGACGACTTCGACGAGGACGACAGCGACGACAGCGTCGGCGACAAGAGCTGACTCGGTTGACCGATGAGAAGGGCGGCACCCCTGCGGGTGCCGCCCTTCTTCGTTCTCCGGGGTCTCTCAGTCCAGCGCCAGGCTTCTCAGGACCAGGCCCGTCGCCGGCTTCGGGCCGAAGGAGGTGGACTTGCGGGGCATGGTGACGCCCTGGCGGGCCAGGTCCCGGACGACTTCTTCGCGTACCGGGTGCATGAGGACCGCCGTACCGCCGCGGCGTTCCGCCTGTTCGACCGCGGCCTCCGTGTCGTGGATGTAGGCGATGTCCTCGGGAGCGTCCGGGATGTGCCAGACGTGCTCCAGGAGGGTCGAGTGCAGGACCGTGGCGTCCAGGGTGCGCCAGGCGTCCGGGCGGTCCGCGCGGATCGTACGGTCGAGGAGGGCGGGGTCCGGACGGTCGACGAGGTGGAAACCGCCGTCGCCGGCCAGGAGGAAGGCGTTGCCCTCGGCCGAGGCCTCGGCGAGGGCCTCCATGGCCGCCGGCAGGGGCTGCTCGATGCGGCGTACCCGGAAGGCGCCGTCGAGGGCCGCGAGGGCGTCGGCGACCGGAAGGCGGTTGAGGAGGCGGTGGATCGCGCGCACCCGGAGCGGGTAGCGGGCGGTGTCGATCAGGAGGACCAGGCCGTAGTTCCACGGGCCGGGCGACGGGTGCTCCTCGCGGAGGCGCAGATAGGTCGCCCAGCGGTGGTGGCCGTCGGCGATGAGTGCCTGGTGGCGGGCGAGCCCGGCGGAGACGGCGGCCTGCTCGGCCGGGTCGGTCACCGCCCAGAGGCGGTGGTGGAAGCCGTCCTCCGTCGTGGTGGCGAGCAGCGGGGGGCGCTGGACGGTGCGTTCGACGACCTCGGCAGCGCCGTCGCCGTCGCCGACGTACGTGAGGAGCAGCGGCTCCAGATTGGCCGCGGTGGTCCGCATCAGGGCGGCGCGGTCCTCGACGACATGCGGCATGACGTCCTCGTGCGGGAGGACGACGCCCTCGGCCGGGGTGGAGAGCTCCAGGGCGCCGATGATGCCGCGCTGGAGGATGCCGTCGCCGTGCTGCTCGTACACGTAGAGCGCGGGCTCCGGGTCGGGGGCGAGGACGCCGTCCGCGAGCCAGCGGTCGAGGGTGACGGCGGCCTTGCGGTGCCGGGTGCCGGCGGTGATCGCCTGGGGCAGGATCAGCCGGACGATGTTGTGGGGATCCGCGGACTCGAGATGGAGAAGTCCGTCAGGTCGTACGACGACGTCGTAGGGCGGGGACGTCACGGCGGCCAGGCTGCCGACCCGCTCGGGGACGTAGCGGAGCCCGCGGAACGGCGCCAGGTGCAGCCCGGCTGCGTCGTCGCGGACGTCGTCGGCCGCGTGACCTGAGGTGTTCATCTCGTCATCGTATGTGGCCGCTGGGATGCGCGATGATCGGGGGAGTGGGGAACCCATCCGGTGAGGCGAGGAGTGTGCGGTGACGGTGCGGAACGGCCAAGGGCAGCAGGGCGTGGGCAGGCGGCGGCCTCGTGGCAGTGCGGTGCCGTTGAGCGAGGCGTACGACACGGCGCTCCTGGACCTGGACGGGGTCGTGTACGCGGGCGGGGAGGCCGTTCCTCACGCCGTGGAGGCGCTCCGGGTCGCCCGGGGCGGCGGGATGCACCTGGCGTACGTCACCAACAACGCGTTGCGGACGCCCGACGCGGTGGCCGAGCACCTTACCGAGCTCGGGGTGCCCGCCGAGGCCGGGGACGTGATCACCTCGGCGCAGGCCGTGGCCCGGCTGATCGCCGACGACGTGCCGCCCGGTTCCCGGGTGCTGGTCATCGGTGGCGAGGGGCTGCGGGTGGCGTTGCGCGAGCGGGGTCTGGTGCCGGTGGACTCGGCGGAGGACGAGCCGGTGGCCGTCGTGCAGGGGTACGGCGGGCCCGAGATGCCGTGGGGGCGGTTCGCGGAGGCGAGCTACGCGGTGGCGCGGGGGCTTCCCTGGTACGTGTCGAACACGGACCTGACGATTCCCGGTGCGCGGGGGATCGGTCCCGGGAACGGGGCGGCGGTGGAGGTCGTACGGATCGCCACGGGCGGCCGGGTGGAGCCGAAGGTCGCGGGGAAGCCGCTGCCGCCGATGCACCGGGAGACGGTGCTGCGGACGGGCGCGCGGCGGCCGCTGGTGGTCGGGGACCGGCTGGACACGGACATCGAGGGCGCGTTCAACGGCGGGGTGGACTCGCTGCTCGTCTTCACCGGGGTGGCGGACGCGGCGCAGCTGCTGCGGGCGGTGCCGGAGCACCGGCCGACCTATGTCGCGGCCGATCTTCGGGGGCTGCTCGTGGGGCAGCCGGAGGTCGTCGCGGAGGAGGACGGGAGCTTCGTGTGCGGGGGCTGGCGGGCTTCGGTGAGCGCTCCGAGCGGCGGCGAGCTGGTGATCGAGGGGCCGGCGGAAGGGGAGCCCGATGCGGCGGACCCCATGGACGCCGTGCGGGCCCTGTGCGGGGCGGCCTGGTCGGCGGCGGACGCCGTGGGCGGCGGGGTGCCGGACGCGGGGAAGGTGCTCGCACGGCTCGGGCTGTGACAGCGGCCCGGCTGGGAAATTGGGTAGGCTAACCTAACTTCATTTGGGCAGCGGGCACGGGAGTACGGGCATGGATGGTCGGCAGCAGCGGCTGAGCGCGGAATCGGTCACCCTGGCGTACGAGCAGCGGGTCATCGCCCGCGATCTGTCCGTCGAGATCCCCGACAACTCGTTCACCGTCATCGTCGGGCCGAACGCCTGCGGCAAGTCCACCCTGCTCCGTGCCCTCTCCCGGATGCTGAAGCCCAGCCAGGGGCGTGTCCTGCTCGACGGGCAGTCGATCCAGACCATGCCCGCCAAGAAGGTCGCCAAGACCCTCGGGCTGCTGCCCCAGACCTCCGTGGCGCCCGACGGCATCACCGTCGCCGACCTCGTCGCCCGTGGCCGCTACCCGCACCAGGGGCTGCTGCGCCAGTGGTCGCCGGAGGACGAGCGCATCACCCGGGAGTCGATGGAGGCGACCGGTGTCGCCGAGCTGGCCGAGCGGTACGTCGACGAGCTCTCCGGCGGTCAGCGGCAGCGCGTCTGGATCGCCATGGCGCTCGCCCAGCAGACCCCGCTGCTGCTGCTCGACGAGCCGACGACGTATCTCGACATCCAGCACCAGATCGACGTGCTCGACCTGTGCGCCGAGCTGCACGAGACCCAGGGCCGGACGCTCGTCGCCGTGCTGCACGACCTCAACCACGCGGCGCGGTACGCGACCCACCTCATCGCCGTACGGGACGGCGAGGTGGTCGCCGAGGGGCCGCCGGCCGAGGTGGTGACCGCCGAGCTCGTGGAGCGGGTCTTCGGGCTGCGCTGCCAGGTCATCGACGACCCCGAGACCGGGACGCCGCTGGTCGTGCCGGCCGGGCGGAAGGCCCGTGTCCCGCGGCCCGTCTCGGCGTCGGCGTCGCCGGAGCCCGCGCTCCGTACCTGAGGTGGCTCCGTACCTGAGCTAGAGGAGGGAGCGGAGGCGGAGCAGGTCGCGGAAGCCGGCCTCCAACTTGACCCGGCCCGAGGCCCAGGCCTTCGCGAAGTTCAGTTCCCCGCCCACCATCGCCACCAGGTCGTCGCCGGTCATCGCCAGCCGGATCTGCGCCTTGGCCGGCGGCGGGCCCGTCACCGTGGACTCGACCTCGATCCGGCCGCCCGCGAGACGGCCCGTGAACGTGGTGTCCAGGTCGGTGATGTGGCAGCTCAGGGTGCGGTCGAGCGCGGCCGCGCCGCGTACGTCGCCGTCCGCCCGCGCGAGGTTGTCCGAGAGTGTGTCGAGTGCGTCGCGGCACTCCGTGATCGTCGCCATCGCCGTCGACCGTACCCCAGGGGTTCGCGGTAGCGTCGGGAGCATGAACGACGCGATGCCCGAGCCTGCGGACGCGATGCCCGAACCCGAGACGGTGCCCCCGCGGGACGGCGGCCACGAGCCCGCCGCGGCCGCGCCGCTGGAGGTCGTACGGGAGCTCACCGGGCACCCCGGGGTCGACACCCACCTGGCGCGTCTCGCCGAGGTGGACGACCTCCCGGCGGACGGACACCTGGAGGTGTACGAGGATGTACACCGTGGACTGCGCGCCGAGCTGACCTCGCTCGACGCGCACCCCGCCCCCCGTCCGTACGAAAACAGGAGCTGAACCGAACGTGGCAGGAGTGGCACGACGCCGCCTCGACGCCGAGCTGGTCCGGCGCAAGCTCGCGCGCTCGCGCGAGCACGCCAGCCAGCTGATCGCCGCGGGCCGGGTGACCGTCGGCAAGACCGTCGCCACCAAGCCCGCCACCCAGGTCGAGACCGCCGCGGCCATCGTCGTCGTCCAGGACGACTCCGACCCCGACTACGTCTCGCGCGGCGGCCACAAGCTCGCCGGGGCCTTCGAGGCCTTCGTCCCGCTCGGGCTGCAGGTCGAGGGCCGGCGCGCCCTCGACGCCGGGGCCTCCACCGGCGGCTTCACCGACGTGCTGCTGCGGGCCGGCGCCGCCCATGTCGTCGCCGTCGACGTCGGCTACGGGCAGCTCGCCTGGTCGCTGCAGAGCGACGAGCGGGTCACCGTGAAGGACCGGACGAACGTACGGGAGTTGACACTCGACGCGATCGACGGCGTGCCCGTCGATCTTGTCGTCGGTGACCTCTCGTTCATCCCGCTCGGCCTCGTCCTGCCGGCCCTCGCGGCCTGCACGGCGCCCGACGCCGACCTCGTCCTGATGGTGAAGCCGCAGTTCGAGGTGGGTAAGGAGCGGCTCGGTACGGGCGGAGTCGTCCGGAGCACCGAACTTCGCGCCGACGCCGTGAAGAACGTCGCCCGGCGGGCCGCCGAGCTCGGCCTCGGCGTCCTGGGCGTCACCGCGAGCCCGCTGCCCGGCCCCTCCGGCAACGTCGAGTACTTTCTGTGGCTGCGGGCAGGGGCGCCCGCGCTGGATCCGGCGGATGTCGACCGCGCCGTGGCGGAAGGACCTCGTTGAGCTCAACGGCAGCAGCACCAGAGACCGCACCACGTACCGTCTTCCTGCTCGCGCACACCGGCAGGCCCGCCGCCGTGCGCAGCGCCGAACTGGTCGTCCTCGGACTGCTGCGCTGCGGCATCGGCGTCCGCGTCCTGGAGGCCGAGGCGGAGGACCTGCCGCTGCCGCCGTCCGTCGAGAAGGTGAAGGAGGCCTGCTCCGACGCCCTCGACGGCTGTGAACTCCTCGTCGTCCTCGGCGGCGACGGCACCCTGCTGCGCGGCGCCGAGTTCTCCCGCGCCTCCGGCGTCCCGATGCTCGGCGTCAACCTCGGCCGCGTCGGCTTCCTCGCGGAGGCCGAGCGGGACGACCTCGACAAGGTCGTCGACCGGGTCGTGACGAAGGCGTACGAGGTCGAGGAGCGGATGACCCTCGACGTCGTCGTGTACGAGAACGGCGACGTCCTGCACCGCGACTGGGCGCTCAACGAGGCCGCCGTGCAGAAGGTGTCCCCGGAACGGATGCTGGAGGTCGTCCTCGCGATCGACGGGCGGCCGGTGACCGGCTTCGGCTGCGACGGGGTGATCTGCGCGACACCGACCGGATCCACCGCGTACGCCTTCTCGGCGGGCGGCCCGGTCGTCTGGCCCGAGGTCGAGGCGCTGCTCATGGTCCCGATCGGGGCCCACGCCCTGTTCGCCAAGCCGCTCATCACCACCCCCGAGTCGGTGCTCGCCGTCGAGGTCGAGCCGCACACCCCGCACGGGGTCCTGTGGTGCGACGGGCGGCGGACGGTGGAACTCCCTGCGGGGGCGCGGGTCGAGGTGCGGCGGGGTGCCGTACCGGTCCGGCTCGCCCGGCTCCACCACGCCTCCTTCACGGACCGGCTCGTCGCGAAGTTCGCCCTGCCCGTGTCGGGGTGGCGGGGCGGGGCTCGCTGACGCAGCCTCCCGCGTCCGCCCGCTCCGGTGGGAGGGCGCCGGCCGGCGTACACCCCGGCCGGCCGGCTCCGGCGGGAGCGAACGATCGGCACGCCGGAGAGTTACGCCCGGGGGTGATGTCGCATCGCACCAGGGAAACCTCGTATGGTCTGGGGCGTGCTGGAGGAGATGCGGATACGGTCGCTCGGGGTCATCGACGACGCGGTGGTCGAGCTGTCGCCCGGCTTCACCGCGGTGACCGGTGAGACCGGTGCGGGCAAGACCATGGTGGTGACCAGCCTGGGCCTGCTGCTCGGCGGCAGGGCCGATCCGGCCCTGGTGCGGATCGGCGCGGCCTCGGCCGTCGTCGAGGGGCGGATCAGCGTGCCCGCGGGCGCGCCCGCCGCCGTACGCGCCGAGGAAGCCGGGGCGGAGCTGGAGGACGGGGTGCTGCTCGTCAGCCGTACCGTCTCGGCCGAGGGACGCTCGCGGGCCCACCTCGGCGGGCGTTCCGTGCCCGTCGGGCTGCTCGCCGAGCTCGCCGACGAACTCGTCGCCGTCCACGGCCAGACCGACCAGCAGGGCCTGCTCAAGCCGGCCCGGCAGCGCGGGGCGCTCGACCGGTACGCGGGCGAGGCCGTCTCCGTGCCGCTCGCCGCCTACGCGGAGGCGTACCGGCGGCTGCGTGCCGTCACCGGCGAGCTGGACGAGATCACCACGCGGGCGCGGGAGCGGGCCCAGGAGGCCGATCTGCTGCGGTTCGGGCTCGGCGAGATCGAGGCCGTCGCCCCGCGCGCGGGGGAGGACACCGAACTCGCCGCCGAGGCGGAACGGCTCGGCCACGCCGAGGCCCTCGCCTCCGCGGCCGCGCTCGCGCACGCCGCGCTCGCGGGCGTTCCCGAGGATCCCGAGTCCGTCGACGCCACGACGCTCGTCGCGGGCGCCGGCCGGGCCCTGGAGGCCGTACGGTCGCACGACCCGGCCCTCGCCGCGCTCGCCGACCGGATGGGGGAGATCTCCATCCTGCTCGGCGACGTGGCCACCGAGCTCGCCGGATACGCCGACGACCTGGACGCCGACCCGCTGCGGCTCGCCGCCGTGGAGGAGCGGCGGGCGGCGCTGACGCAGCTGACCCGGAAGTACGGGGAGGACATCGCCTCCGTCCTCGCCTGGGCGGAGGAGAGTGCCGGCCGGCTCGGAGAGCTGGACGGCGACGACGACCGCATCGAGGAACTCACCGCCGAGCGCGATCGGCTGCGCGACGATCTGTCGGTGCTCGCGCAGCGGCTCACCGACGCCCGTACGGAGGCCGCCGACCGGTTCGCCGACGCGGTCACCGCCGAACTCGCCTCGCTCGCCATGCCCCACGCGCGCGTGTCCTTCGACATCCGGCAGACCGAGGACCCCGACGGCGTCGAGGTGGGCGGCCGCCGGGTCGCCTACAGCCCCTCCGGGGCCGACGAGGTCGAGCTGCTGCTCGCCCCGCACCCCGGGGCCCCGCCGCGGCCGATCGCCAAGGGCGCGTCCGGCGGTGAGCTGTCCCGGGTGATGCTCGCGGTCGAGGTCGTCTTCGCCGGGGTCGACCCGGTGCCGACGTACCTCTTCGACGAGGTCGACGCGGGTGTCGGCGGCAAGGCGGCGGTCGAGATCGGCCGTCGGCTCGCCAAGCTCGCCAGGAGCGCGCAGGTCGTGGTCGTCACCCATCTGCCGCAGGTCGCGGCCTTCGCGGACCGGCAGCTGCTCGTCGAGAAGACCAACGACGGGTCCGTGACCCGGTCCGGTGTCACGGTCCTGGAGGGCGAGGAGCGCGTACGGGAGCTGTCCCGGATGCTCGCCGGCCAGGAGGACTCCGAGACGGCCAGGGCGCACGCGGAGGAGCTGCTGGCGACGGCCCGCGCGGACGGCTGAAGCCGGTCGCAAGGGATCGGCAGGGGTCGGCAGGCGCCGAGGGACCCTGAGGAGCGCCGAGGGAACCGGGGTAGCGCCGAGGGGACCCGGGGGGCGCCGAGGGATCCCGGGGGAGCGCGCGTTCGCCTTGTGCGCTCACCCGAGTGGGTGAACCCGTGGCATGGGTCCCGGAGCCGTACGCCTTCCGTACAGGGGAACGACGCCGATTCGGTGCCGGAACGTGCGTACGGTCGGCGGTACGGGCTGGCATCCTTGGGCGCGTGACACAGCTCCGTACGGTCCAAGTGCTGGGCGGCGGCAGCGCGGGCAGCAGCGCTCACGTCCGATCACTCGCCTCGGGGCTGGTGGCGAGGGGCGTGCGGGTGACCGTGTGCGCCCCGGCCGAACTCGACCGCGTCTACGACTACCTGGGTGCCGGCGCGCACTTCGTGCCGCTGCCGCGCCTCGGCGACCCCGCGACGGTCGCCGCGCTCCGCAACGCCTGCATCGGCGCCGACGTGGTCCACGCGCACGGCCTTGAGGCGTCCGTGCGGGCCGCGCTCGCGCTGTCCGGCGGCGGGAACGGCGACCGCGCCCCGCTCGTGACGACCTGGGACACCCGCAACCAGGTCCACGGGGCGGCGCGGGGCGGGATGCTGCGGCTCCTGGAGCGAAGGACCGTGCGGGCCGCGACCGTTGTCCTCGCCACCTCCTCCGAACTCGTCGACCGGGCCCGTCGCCGCGGGGCCCGGGACGCCCGGCTCGCGCCCGTCACCGTGCCGCCCGCGCGGGGGCCCGTCTGCCTCCACGACGGCAAGGCCCGTGCCGAACTGGGCGCGGTCGACCGGCCCTTGCTGATGGCGGTCGGAGCGCTGGAGCGGGGCCGGGGGTACCGGACGCTGCTCGACGCGGCCCGGTCGTGGCGGGAACTCGATCCGCAGCCGCTGCTCGTCATCGCCGGGGAGGGGAGCGAACGGGCCGCCCTCCAGCGGCGGATCGTGGCCGAGGGGCTGCCCGTGCGGTTGATCGGTCGCCGGGAGGACGTCGCCGAGCTGCTCGCGGCGGCCGACGTGGCGGTGCTGCCCTCGCGGTGGGAGGCACGGTCCCTGCTCGCGCAGGAGGCGCTGCGGCTCGGCGTGCCGCTGGTCGCCACGGCGGTGGGCGGCGTACCGGAGCTCGTCGGTGACGCGGCCGAGCTGGTGCCGTACGGGGACGCGACGGCGCTCGCCGGGGCCGTGCGCGGGCTGATCGAGGACGTGGACCGGCGGATGGACCTCGCGGCCGCGGGGCGGGTGCAGGCGGGGACCTGGCCCACGGAGGACGAGACGGTGGCGCACGTGCTGAGCGTGTACGACGAGTTGGTGGGGCGGTAGGCACCCGCCCCCCGGCGACCGGGGTGTGGGCCCCTACGGCGTGTGGCGGCGTGCCCTCAGGGCCAGGGAGAGGGCCAGGACGGTCTGCGGGTCGTCCAGGTCCGTGCCCAGGAGTTCGGAGATGCGGGCCAGCCGGTTGTAGAGCGTCTGGCGGTTGAGGTGGAGTTCCCGGGCCGTCTCCGCCTTGCGGCCCGCGTGCGCCAGGTACGTCTCCAGGGTCGGCAGGAGCGGGGGGCGGGACGTGCGGTCGTGGTCCCGCAAGGGGCCGATCGCGCGGTCCACGAACGCCGCGAGGACCGTGTCCCCGTGGAAGTGCAGCCGCCACAGCAGCAGGTCGATGTCGAGGCGCCGGGCGTCGTACCAGGGGAGGTCCGAGAGGCCCTGTGCGGCCGTCGCCGTCTCCGCCGCGTGCCGCAGCCCCGCCGAGGCCGCCGCCCAGCTGCCGGCGACGCCCACCACGACGACCGGCGGATGCGCCCCGGCGCGTTCGAGGCCGGCGCGTTCCACGCCCGCGCGGAGCGCCGCCGCGACCCGGTCCGCGACCGCCGTACGCTCCGATTCCGAGCGCAGGCCGAGCAGGAGAGGCACCCGGCCCTCGACCGGGCGGACGCCCAGGAGGACCGGGACCCCGACGGAGGCCAGCTCCTCCAGGACCGCACGGGCAAGCAGGGCCCAGTTGCCCGAGGGGGAGAGTTCGGAGGCAAGGCGCATCACCACCGGCAGGAGCGGACCGTCGCCCGGCTTGAAGCCGAGGACCCGCGCCTGCGCCGGTGCGTCCTCGGCCGTGATCCTGCCCTCCGCCAGGTCCGTCAGGAAGTCGCCCCGGCCGCGCGCCGCCAGCTCCTCCTCCTGCCGTGCCTGCATGAGGACGACCGCGAGGAGGCCCGCCGCGCGCTCGGCCGCCATCCGGTGGACGGGGGAGAGGGCGCCGGAGACGGACAGGAGGACGAGCCGGGCCCGTACGGAGGCCGTGCCGGGGCCGCCGCCGGGCACGTCCACCAGGACCGTGCCGGAGGGCGGACCGGATTCGCGGGCCGCCCGCCCGCCGCGCAGCCCGTCCCAGACCTGGAGCGGGTCGACGGGCGCGGACTCGGTGCCCGCCGCGTACAGCAGCTGTCCGTCGGCGGTCTCCAGGAAGACGGGGTTGGCCGCGAAGTCCGAGAGGATCCGCAGGACCTGCGGGATCCCCCCGCCGCCGAGCAGCGCCTCCGTGCACTGCCTGTGGACCTCCTCGGCCTGGCGCAGGAGCGCGTAGTGGCCGTTGACGATCTCGGTGTGGATCTCCTCCGTCACCGCAACGAAAGGCACCTCGCGGTGCAACTGCACCAGGGGCAGACCGGCGGCCCGCGCGGCCTCCACTATCGTCGCCGGGAGGCGGGCGAACCGAGGCCCCAGCTCCACCACGAGCGCCGCGATGCCCCGGTCGGCGAGTCGCCGTACGAAGGCACGCTGCTCGGCCGGCCGGGTGCCGAGCCCGAGCCCCGTGGTCAGCAGCAGCTCACCGCCCTTGAGCAGTGACGCGATGTTCGGCACCTCACCCGCGTGCACCCAGCGCACCGTGCGGTGCAGCCGGTCCGCGCCGGCGACGACCTCCGGGAGCCCGCCGCGCAGGCCCGGGAGTTCGAGCGCCCGCTGCACGGTGATCCCGCCCTGATTGTCCATGGGGCCGGACGCTACCCGCGTCCGTGTTCCGGCGACATCACCCCACGGTCACAGGACCGGACAGTTCGCACACAGGGGCGACAACTCGTCGCCCCTGGGCGGAAATTGTGCGACCGCCTGTCGATTGTGGCCTACGTCACCCGCGAGGATCCTCTCGCCCCATGGCAGAGAACCCCACTCCAGAGGTCCACCGGCTCAAGGCGAACTCGGTCGGTCTTGTCGGCGTCGTCTTCATGGCCGTCGCCACCGCGGCACCGATCACCGCGATGACCGGCAACCTCCCCATCGCCGTCGGCTTCGGCAACGGCACCGGCGCCCCTGCCGGATATCTCTTCGCGACGCTCGTCCTGACCGTCTTCTCGGTCGGCTATGTCGCCATGGCCAAGCGGATCACGGCCGCCGGCGCCTTCTACGGCTACATCTCGCACGGCCTCGGCCGGATCGCGGGCATGGCCTCCGGGATGCTCGCCGTCCTCGCGTACATCGTCTTCGAGGCCTCGATCGTCGGCGTCTTCGCGTACTTCGCCAAGACGACGGTCGCCGATCAGCTCGGCGTCGACATTCCGTGGATCCTGTACGCGGCGGTCATGCTGGCCGTGACCGCCGGCCTCTCGTACTTCGACATCAACCTGACCGCCAAGGCGCTCGGCGTGATGCTCATCGCGGAGATCGCGGTCCTCTTCGCGGTCGCCACCGCCGTCCTGATCGCCGGCGGCGGCCCCGACGGCATCCCCGTCGAGCCGATCAACCCCGCGAACGCCTTCACCGGCACCTCCGCCGGCCTCGGCCTCTTCTTCGCCTTCTGGTCCTGGGTCGGCTTCGAGTCGACCGCGATGTACGGGGAGGAGTCCCGCGACCCCAAGCGGGTCATCCCGCGCGCCACCCTGATCTCCGTCATCGGCGTCGGCGTCTTCTACATCTACGTGTCGTGGATGACGATCGCGGGGAACGGACTCGCCGGATCGGTGAAGCTGTCCTCCTCCGCCTCGCCGCTCGACCTGTTCTTCGCGCCCACCCAGAGCTTCATCGGCGCGTGGGCCGTCGACGCCTTCCAGTGGCTGCTGCTCACCGGCTCCTTCGCCTGCGGCATGGCCTTCCACCAGTGCGCCTCGCGCTATCTGTACGCCATCGGCCGGGAGGGCTTCCTCCACCCGGCGCTCGGCCGGACGCACGTGAAGCACGGCTCGCCGTACATCGCCTCGTACGTGCAGAGCGCGATCGCCGTCCTCCTCGTCGGCGCCTTCTGGCTCACCGGCCAGGACCCGTACATCCACCTCTACACGCTGCTCGCGATCCTCGGCACGATGGCGATCCTCATCGTCCAGACCCTCTGTTCCTTCGCCGTCATCGGCTACTTCCGGAAGAACCACCCCGAGGACCGGCACTGGTTCAGGACGCTCACGGCCCCGCTCCTCGGCGGTGTCGGCATGATCGCCGTCGTCGTGCTGCTGATCATGAACATGGAGACGGCGGCCGGTCTCGCCGCCGACTCGCTCTTCTTCAAGGCGATCCCCTGGATCGTCGGCGCGGTCTTCTTCGGCGGCCTCGGCCTGGGCCTCTACCTCAAGGCCCAGCGGCCCGAGCGCTACGAGATCATCGGCCGGATCGTGCTGGAGGACGCCACCGAGCGCCCCGCCGACGAGGCCCCGGCCCCCGCTCCCGTACCCCAGAGCTGAGTTCCTCGTCCCCCGCTCCCGTACCGCAGAGCTGAGTTCCTCGTCCCCCACTTCCGTACCCCGGCACTGAGTTCCCACCTCAAGCCCCAGGAGAGCCCCATGGCACGCACCAACCCGATGCACCTCCTGAAGACCCTCGCCGCCGAGCACGCCGACGCCCGCCGGCTGAACCTCCCCGTCGACGCGCTGAGGGGCATGAGAGCCGACGCCCTCGGGCGTCGCTCGCTCCTCAAGTACGCCGCCGCTGCCGGTGTCACCGCCGGCGTGGGCCTGGGCGGGGCCGTCCCCGCCCGCGCCGCCACCCCCGACCCGCCCGTCAGGACCACCGCACGGGTCGCCGTCGTCGGCGCCGGGATCTCCGGCCTCACCGCCGCCCTCACCCTCCAGGACGCCGGCCTGAGCCCGGCGCTCTACGAGGCGAACCCCTCCCGGGTCGGCGGCCGCATGTGGACCCAGCGCGCCCACTGGGCCTACGGACAGACCTCCGAGATCGGCGGCGAGCTGATCGACACCAGCCACAAGAAGATCCTGGAACTCTGCCGCCGCTTCGGCCTCGACGTCGAGGACTTCCTCGGCGGCGGTCCCATCGGGGCCGAGGAGGTCCTCTGGTTCGACGGCGCCTACTACCCGCGCCACCAGGCCGACGAGGACTTCAAGGCGGTCTACCAGGCCCTGCGCCGCGACCTCTCCGAGGCGGGGGAGGTCCTCTGGAACCAGACCACTCCCACCGGCACCGCACTCGACAACATGTCGGTGTACGAGTGGATCGAGACCCGCGTGCCCGGCGGGCACACCTCCCCGCTCGGCAAGTTCATCGACGTCGCCTACAACGTCGAGTACGGCGCCGACACCACCGAACAGTCCTCGCTCGCCCTCGTGCTGCTCATGGGCTACCAGACCAATCCGGGCAACTTCAACATCTGGGGCCTGTCCAACGAGCGGTACCACATCGTCGGCGGCAACGACCGGCTTCCCCACGCCATCGCCGGGGCACTCACCCCCGGCACCCTGCGCCCCGGCTGGTCCCTGACCGCCGTACGGGCCAACGCCGACGGCACCCAGACGCTGACCTTCACCGAGGCCGGCGCCACCCGGACCGTCACCGCCGACCACACGGTCCTCTGCCTGCCGCTCCCCGTCCTCCAGCAGCTCGACACCTCCCAGGCCGGGTTCGACCCGCTGATGAGGAACCTGCTGAGGGACGCGCGGATGGGCCACTGCACCAAACTCAACATGCAGTTCGGCACCCGCCCGTGGCGCGGCACCGGCCCCTGGCCGGGCGTCTCGGCCGGTGACTGCTTCACCGACACCGAGGTCCAGCAGACCTGGGACACCACCAAGATCCAGGGTGGGACCGGCGGCATCCTCCTCCAGTACGGCGGCGGCAGCCTCGCCAGGTCGCTCACGCCCGCCGGACCGTTCTCCACCGAGTCGGACCCGTACGTACGGACCCTCGTCAGCCGTCACCTGGCCGGCATCGACGCCTTCTTCCCCGGCACCTCGCGGGCGTACACGGGGCGCGCCCAGCTCTCCGCCTGGCACCGGAACCCGTACTCACTCGGCGCGTACTCCTGCTGGCCCGTCGGCTACCTCCACCGGTACGCCGGTTACGAGGGCACCGCGCAGGGCAACGTCCACATCGGCGGCGAGCACTGCAGCTACGACTTCCAGGGCTTCATGGAAGGCGGAGCGACCGAGGGCGAGCGGGCCGCCAAGGAGGTGATCGACGCGCTGAGATGAGCCCCGGGCGGGCCGGTGCTCAGGCGGCGGCCGGCGCGATGTTGTGGTTGAAGCGGAACACGTTGTCGGGGTCGTACGCGGCCTTGACGGCGGCGAGCCTGCGGTAGTTCTCCTCGCCGAACGAGGAGACGATCCGCTGCTCGCCCTCGGCGCCGACGAAGTTCAGGTACACGGTGTCGATCGACCACGGCCGCGCGTCGGCCCGCACATCCCGCACCCACTGGATCGCCTGCCCGTCCATCGCCGGGTCCTCCCAGGTCGCGAACGGGTGGACGGCCCAGGCCGCGGTGCGCCACGGCTGCGGATACGGCTCCGCCCCGGCCGCCACCGCGCCGCCCATCATGAACAGCACGTGCTGGATGGCCGCGGGCATCGGGATCGCCGCGCCGCGCTCGCAGAACACGTCGACGGCCTCGTCGGGGAAGCCGTTCAGGTACTCGGCCGACCAGTAGTTCCGCAGTCCCGGCGGATCGTCGAGCATGGACTGCAGCTCCGTGTACGGGAGGTCCGCGACGACCTCGATCACCGGCTTGAGCGCGAACAGCGGCGCCGCCAGCTCCCGCAGCTCGTCGACCGGACCGGCGTACGTGAACAGCGTCCCGCAGACCAGCCTGCCGACCAGGTCCGGCGGGACGAACGGCTCGGGCGGCGCCGGCATGTAGATCGCCCCGCCGCCCACCTCGTCCGGCGCGGTCTCGGAGACGTCCCGGAAGGTGCGTACCACCTCGGGCGCGTCGGCGGGCAGGAAGAACAGCATCACGATGCTCATCCGCGGCAGTTCGTGCAGCCGCAGGGTCAGCGAGGTCGCCACCCCGAAGTTGCCACCGCCGCCGTGCAGCGCCCAGAACAGGTCCGGGTGCTCCTCCGCGTCCGTATGGACGTGCTTTCCCTCGGCCGTGATCAGGTCGGCGGCCAGCAGGTTGTCGCTGGCGAGTCCGAACTTCCGCTCCAGCCAGCCGGATCCGCCGCCCAGCGTGAAGCCGCCGACCCCGGTGGTGGACACCCGCCCGCCGGTGGTCGCGACATGGAACGGCTGGCAGGCGTGGTCCATCTGCCCCATCGTCGTCCCGCCCCCGACCCGTACCGTCATGTCCTCCGGGTCCACCACGACCGTGTGCATCCGCCGCAGGTCGACCACGAGCGAGCCGTCGATCACGGAGGTCCCGGCGACGCTGTGGCCACCGCCGCGCACCGCGATGGGGAGGTCGCACGCGCGGCCGAAGAGGATCGCGTTGGACACGTCCGCCTGGCTCTCGCACTGGGCGATCACCGAGGGACGGTGGTCGATCATGCCGTTGTGGAGGGCGCGGGCCGCGGCGTAGCCCGGATCACCGGGGACGATCACCTGCCCGGCCAGGTCCTCGACCAGCCCGGACAGAGCGCTTTCCGAGATGTGGGGACCCATGGGAGCCCCCCTTTCACATGGGGGACGGGACCTTCTCATCGTAGGTCCGGGTACCGTCCCCCGCGCGGGCCCGCCTCAGCCGCCGTACGCCCCGCTCGCCGTCAGTCGCAGTGCCGTGTCGATCAGGGGCACGTGGCTGAAGGCCTGCGGGAAGTTGCCGACCTGCCGCTGGAGCCTCGGGTCCCACTCCTCGGCGAGCAGCCCCAGGTCGTTGCGGAGCGCCAGCAGCCGCTCGAAGAGCGAGCGTGCCTCGTCCACCCGGCCGATCATGGCCAGGTCGTCGGCCAGCCAGAAGGAGCAGGCCAGGAACGCGCCCTCGTCGCCCTCCAGGCCGTCGACGCCGGCCTCCTCGCCGGAGGTCGGGTAGCGGAGCACGAAACCGTCCTCCGTGGACAGCTCGCGCTGGATCGCCTCGATCGTGCCGATGACCCGCTTGTCGTCCGGCGGCAGGAAGCCCATCTGCGGGATCAGCAGCAGCGAGGCGTCCAGCTCCTTGGAGCCGTACGACTGCGTGAAGGTGTTCCGCTCGGGGTCGTAGCCCTTCTCGCAGACGTCCCGGTGGATCTCGTCGCGCAGCGCGTGCCAGCGCTCCAGCGGGCCGTCGGCGTCCCCGGACTCGATGAGCTTGATCGTGCGGTCGACGGCCACCCACGCCATCACCTTGGAGTGGACGAAGTGCCGGCGCGGGCCGCGGACCTCCCAGATGCCCTCGTCGGGCTGGTCCCAGTGCTTCTCCAGGTAGTTGATCAGCTTGATCTGGAGGAGCGAGGCGTAGTCGTTGCGGGACAGGCCCGTCATGTGCGCGAGGTGGAGGGCCTCGGTGACCTCGCCGTAGACGTCCAGCTGGAGCTGGTTGGCGGCGCCGTTGCCGACCCGGACCGGGCCGGAGTTCTCGTACCCCGGGAGCCAGTCGAGCTCCGCCTCGCCGAGCTCCCGCTCGCCGGCGATGCCGTACATGATCTGCAGGTTCTCCGGGTCGCCGGCGACCGCGCGGAGCAGCCAGTCCCGCCAGGCGCGGGCCTCCTCGCGGTAGCCGGTGCGCAGCATGGAGGAGAGCGTGATCGCCGCGTCGCGCAGCCAGGTGTAGCGGTAGTCCCAGTTGCGGACGCCGCCGATCTCCTCGGGCAGCGAGGTGGTCGGCGCGGCCACGATCCCGCCGGTCGGCGCGTACGTCAGCGCCTTGAGGGTGATCAGGGAGCGGATCACGGCCTCGCGGTAGGGGCCGTGGTACGTGCAGTGCTCGACCCACTCGCGCCAGAAGTCGGCGGTCGCCTCCAGGGAGCCCTCGGGGTCCGGAAGCGCCGGCGGCTCCTTGTGGGAGGGCTGCCAGGAGAGCGTGAACGTGATCCGGTCGCCGGGGTTCACGGTGAAGTCGGAGTACGTCGTGAGGTCCTTGCCGTGGGTCTCGGCATCGGTGTCCAGCCACACCGAGTCCGGTCCGGCGACGGCGACCGTACGGTCACCGACCTTGTGGACCCACGGCACGATCCGGCCGTAGCTGAACCGCATCCGCAGCGAGGAGCGCATCCGGACCCGGCCGGAGACGCCCTCCACGATCCGGATCAGCTGCGGGGCGCCGTCGCGCGGCGGCATGAAGTCGGTCACCCGGACCGTGCCGCGCGGCGTGTCCCACTCGGACTCCAGGATCAGCGAGTCGCCCCGGTAGCGACGCCGGTCGGCCGGCGCCGGCTCGGCGTCGTCGGGAGTGGCCGGGCCCACCCGCCAGAATCCGTGTTCCTCGGTGCCGAGCAGCCCGGCGAAGATCGCGTGGGAGTCGAATCGGGGGAGACACAGCCAGTCGACGCTGCCGTCGCGGCAGACCAGGGCGGCGGTCTGCATGTCTCCGATGAGTGCGTAATCCTCGATGCGCCCGGCCACGTGCTTCACTCCAGTCGAACGGCCACGTCCGCCCCGCGGGGCGCTTGCTCAGATGCGCCGGCTGCGTGTCAGCCGGGTCTGTGTGTGTCAGCGGTCAAGAGATCTCGGTCCGGTGTGAGGGGTCCCCCTGCGGTCAGCCCTGGGGGAGGGCGGGGTGGTGCCGCGGGCCGGCCGGCTCGGCGGGCACTGTCCGAGCAGGATACGTCGCACGCCGGTGACCCGGTGATCACGCCGGTGACGGCGTTGCTCCGATCGGGTGAACGGGTCCCGTTCTCCGGTGAAAGGTCCGTCCGTCGCAGGTGAGAGAACCTCCCTTCGCGCAGTGGGAGGCCGTTCCCCCCGTTCCGCGGGGGTCCTTCCCCCGTTCGCCGGGAGGCCCCGTCCGCCCTCGCGTCGCCGTCCGTGAACACCCGACTGCCGCGTGTGGCCGGAAGCGGTCTCCCGATGTCGCTGATACCCTGGTACCCCGTGGACCGGTGGGAAACGGCGACAGCCGAGGACCCCGAAACCGCAGCGACGGCACCCCCCGATTCTTCCGGAGGGGACGCCGGTACGCACCTCCAGAACGCGACCACGGGAGCCCCCTCTTGGCGATGCCGCCCAAAACCACGACGACCAAGCACATCTTCGTCACCGGGGGTGTCGCCTCCAGCCTCGGCAAGGGCCTGACCGCCTCCAGCCTGGGTGCGCTCCTCAAGGCCCGGGGTCTGCGGGTCACGATGCAGAAGCTCGACCCGTACCTGAACGTCGACCCGGGCACGATGAACCCCTTCCAGCACGGCGAGGTGTTCGTCACCAACGACGGCGCCGAGACCGACCTGGACATCGGCCACTACGAGCGCTTCCTCGACGTCGACCTCGACGGCTCGGCCAACGTCACCACCGGCCAGGTCTACTCGCAGGTCATCGCCAAGGAGCGGCGCGGCGAGTACCTCGGTGACACCGTGCAGGTCATCCCGCACATCACCAACGAGATCAAGTCCCGGATCCGCCGCATGGCGACCGACGACGTCGACGTCGTCATCACCGAGGTCGGCGGCACGGTCGGCGACATCGAGTCGCTGCCGTTCCTGGAGACCGTCCGCCAGGTCCGCCACGAGGTCGGCCGCGACAACGTCTTCGTCGTGCACATCTCGCTGCTTCCCTACATCGGCCCCTCCGGCGAGCTGAAGACCAAGCCGACCCAGCACTCCGTCGCCGCCCTCCGCAACATCGGCATCCAGCCCGACGCGATCGTGCTGCGCGCCGACCGTGAGGTCCCGACCTCCATCAAGCGCAAGATCTCGCTGATGTGCGACGTCGACGAGGCCGCGGTCGTCGCCGCGATCGACGCCAAGTCGATCTACGACATCCCGAAGGTGCTGCACACCGAGGGCCTGGACGCCTATGTCGTCCGCAAGCTCGACCTGCCCTTCCGTGACGTGGACTGGACGACCTGGGACGACCTGCTCGACCGCGTCCACAACCCCGACCACGAGGTCACCGTCGCGCTCGTCGGCAAGTACATCGACCTGCCCGACGCGTACCTCTCGGTCACCGAGGCCATGCGGGCCGGCGGCTTCGCGAACAAGGCCCGCGTCAAGGTCAAGTGGGTCGCCTCCGACGACTGCAAGACCCCGGCCGGGGCCAAGAAGCAGCTCGGGGACGTCGACGCGATCCTCATCCCCGGTGGCTTCGGCGACCGCGGTGTGAGCGGCAAGGTCGGCGCGATCCAGTTCGCCCGCGAGAACAAGGTGCCGCTGCTCGGCATCTGCCTCGGTCTGCAGTGCATCGTCATCGAGGCGGCCCGGAACCTGGCCGACATCCCCGAGGCCAACTCCACCGAGTTCGACCCGGCCACCGCGCACCCCGTCGTCTCGACGATGGAGGAGCAGCTCGCGTTCGTCGAGGGCGCCGGCGACCTGGGCGGAACGATGCGCCTGGGCCTGTACCCGGCGAAGCTCGCCGAGGGTTCGATCGTCCGTGAGGTCTACGACGACCAGCCGTACGTCGACGAGCGCCACCGTCACCGCTACGAGGTCAACAACGCGTACCGCGCGGAGCTGGAGAAGAAGGCCGGTCTGGTCTTCTCCGGCACCTCCCCGGACAACAAGCTCGTCGAGTACGTCGAGTACCCGCGCGAGGTCCACCCCTACCTGGTCGCCACCCAGGCGCACCCGGAGCTGCGCTCGCGTCCGACGCGTCCGCACCCGCTCTTCGCCGGCCTGGTGAAGGCGGCCGTGGAGCGTAAGACGGGCAAGCCGGCCAAGTAGTCGCCGGGCGTTAACGTTGCCGGGGTACGGGTCCTGACGGACCTGTACCCCGGCTTTCGTATGTGGTTCGTATGTGGGAGGACGTTCACATGGAGTTGCAGGACACCCCGGAGGAGTGGCGGGTCGTCGCGACGACGACCCCGTTCCAGGGAAACAAGACGAGTGTCCGCACGGACGACGTGGTCATGCCGGACGGCACGGTCGCGCGCCGCGACTACCAGGTCCACCCCGGCTCGGTGGCCGTCCTGGCCCTCGACGACCAGGACCGGGTCCTGCTGCTGAAGCAGTACCGGCACCCGGTGCGGCAGAAGCTCTGGGAGATCCCGGCGGGACTCCTCGACGTGCCCGGTGAGAACCCGCTGCACGCCGCCCAGCGCGAGCTGTACGAGGAGGCGCACGTCAAGGCCGAGGACTGGCGGGTCCTGACCGACGTCTACACGACTCCGGGCGGCTGCGACGAGGCCGTACGGATCTTCCTCGCGCGCGGGCTCTCCGAGGCGGAGGGGGTGCGGTACGAGGTCTCCGACGAGGAGTCGGACATGGAGCTGGCGCGGGTGCCGCTGGGGGAGCTGGTGCGGGGGGTCCTGGCGGGGGAGCTGCACAACAACTGCCTGGTGGTGGGGGTGCTGTCGCTTGCGGCGGTGCGGGCGGGTGGGGGCGGGGGGCTGGAGTCGCTCCGCCCGGCGAACGCGCCCTGGCCGGCCCGCCCCTTCGAGGCGTAGCCCCTCCGGGGGCCTGCGGGCGTGGCTCCCGGGCCCCTGCGGGCCGAGGCCCCGGGCCTGTGCGGGGGTGGCCCCGGGCCCGTGTGGGCGGTGCGCCTCGCGTGCCCGCGCTCGTCGCACCACCGCCCGTGTGGGCAATCGTCCCGCAGAGCGGTGGGGGTCCCCCGGACGGAGTCTGGGGGAGGGTGGGCACACGGGACGGCGCCCTCTGGCGGCGCCTCCGCCCCTTGTGCCCGGGCCCGCACCCGACTGTGCGCCGCACCTGTGGTGCGGGTTCAGGCGCGGGAGCCTAGGCCCGGCAGGGGGCGCCGTTCCGTTGTGCCCACCCGTTCCGCCCTGCGGAACGATTGCCCACAACGCGCCCCTGGGGGTCCCCCGGACGGACTCCGGGGGAGGAACGATTGCCCATAACGGGCGGGGTAGTGGTGTGAACATCCGCTGATCCGATCGGGGGACGTGTTCGTCGTGCTCCGCCAGGTCCGGTACACGCCCTGAACTACGCTCGGGATCGCCCGTGCGGAGCCCCCCGCGGGATCGGCTCGTGCGCAGGTGGACGGGAGCGTGGCCCGTGACGGATCAGGCGGTGGCGGCGGCCGGCAGCCGGCAGTTCTTCGGCCGGCAGCGGGAGTTGAAGGCCCTGCGCGCCGACATCGAGCGGACCGGCCTCGACACCCTGACCGGCCGCAAGGCACCCCGCGCCCGCGTCCTCCTCATCGCCGGAAAGCCCGGCTCCGGGCGGACCGCGCTCGCCGAGGAACTCGCCGCCGGACTCACCGACCAGTACCCCGACGGGATCTTCCGCGCCCGGCTCACCGAGCCCGGCGGCGCCCCCGTTTCCACCGCCCGGGCCGCCCAGGAACTCCTCGCCGCGCTCGGGGTCACCGAGCCCCCCGGCGCCGCCGAGGACGAGCTGACCGAACTGGTCCGCGCGGCGCTCGGCGAGCGCCGGGCCGTCCTCGTCCTCGACGACGCCGTCGACGCCGAGCACGCCGATCCGCTCATCCCCGACAACCCCGATTCACTGGTGATCGGCGTCGCCCGCGGACCGCTCACCGGCATCCCCGACGTACGGCCCTGCACCCTCGGCGGGCTCGACCCCAAGTCGGCCATCGAGCTGCTCACCGCCTTCACCGGCTCCGTACGCATCACGGTCGATCCGCAGGCCGCCGAGACGCTCGTCGAGGAGTGCGGCGGGCTGCCCGCCGCGGTCGTGCTGGCCGGCGGCTGGCTCTCCACCAGGCCCAAGGCCTCCGTCGCCGACCTCGCCAAGCGGCTCCGTGCGCTCAGTGGCGATCCGCTGACCCGTGCCTTCTCGCTCGCCCACGAGGCGCTGCCCGCGACCGCCGCCCGGATACTGCGATACCTCTCCCTCGCCCCCCTCGGCCGGGCCGACGCCCACATCGCCTCCGCCCTGGCCGGCTGCTCCGTCTCGGCCGCGGCCACCACGCTCGCCGACTTCGCCGCCCTGGGGCTCCTCGAAGGCGGCGAGGACGGGCAGTACGAGGTCCCCGGCCATCTCGTCCCCCTCCTTCGCGCTCAGCTGGAGGAGCGCGACCGGCCCGCCGAGGTGCAGCTCGCCCGGGCCCGGATGCTGGAGCGGACCGTACGGCTCCTCCAGTCCTGCCGTGCGGTCACCGAACCCGAGGGCTCGCCGGCCCGCCGGAAGCTGGCCGGCCTGCCGCGCGCCCTGCGCTTCCCCACCGCCGCCGCAGGGGCCGACTGGCTGCGCTCCCGGGAGCCCTTCCTGCTGGCCTCCGCCCGGCTCGCCGTCGCCGACGGGGAGCTCGACACCCTCGCCCGCCGGCTCGTCGCCTCCCTGGTCAGGGCGCTCGCCGCGCACCGGGGGGCCGAGGCGGCCGCGCCCCAGCTGTACGGGCTGCACCAGCTGGTCCTGGACGTGGCCGAGCGGCGAGGGCTGCACCGTGAGCGGGCCGCCGCCCTGCTGAACCTGGCCGATCTCGACGCCCGCACCGGCAGGACGAAGGACGCTCTGCTGCGATATCGGTCGGCTTTGGATGCCGGACGCGCAGCAAATGACCCGTACGCGACCGGTCGCGCAATGGAATCCGTAGGTGGCTCCTATCAGGAGCTGGGGGACTGGCAGCGGGCCGGCGACTGGTACGGGCGGGCGCTCGCGCAGCGCCTCGCCCGGGACGAGCGGGCGGATCAGGCCAGGCTGTACGCCCGCCTGGGCGCCGTACAGACCTACGCGGGCCGGTACGGCGAGGCCCTGCGGAACTGGCGGGCCGCCGCGTCCGGCTACCGACGACTCGACGATCTCCCCGGCTACGCACGGGCGTTGAGCGAGGCCGCCCGGGTCCAGGAGTACGCGGGACGGCCCGAGGAATCCCTCCGGACCTGCGAGGAGGCGGTGGAGTGGGCCCGGCGCGCCCAGGACAAGCGGCTCCAGGCCGCGCTCCAGCTGCGGCTCGCCGACACCCTCGACCGGCTCGGCGACCCGGCCGCGGCCGGGCTGCACAGGGCCGCGGCCGAAAGACTGCTGGAAACGGAATCCTCTGCCTACGAAATCCGCAGTGGGTCGATCGAAGATTAGTACTTTGAAAGGCTAGACAGCGGGAACTCCTTCATTAGACTGGGTGCGCCGCGTTCGAACGTGGTCTGCCCCGGTGCGCCGCAATGCATCCGGGTATGTATCGCAGTGCCCCATGTATCCCCCCTGATTCAAGGACCGTGATCGACGATGAAGGTCGGCATCCCCCGCGAGGTCAAGAACAACGAGTTCCGCGTGGCCATCACCCCTGCCGGTGTCCACGAGCTCGTCCGCCACGGCCACCAGGTCTTCGTCGAGCAGAACGCCGGTGTCGGCTCCTCGATCACGGACGAGGAGTACGTCGCCGCCGGCGCCGAGATCCTCCCCACCGCCGACGAGGTCTGGGCCACGGCCGACCTGCTGCTCAAGGTCAAGGAGCCCATCGCGGAGGAGTACCACCGCCTCCGCAAGGACCAGACGCTCTTCACCTACCTGCACCTCGCCGCCTCCAAGGAGTGCACGGACGCGCTCCTGGCGTCCGGCACCACCGCCATCGCGTACGAGACCGTCGAGACCGCGAACCGCGCGCTCCCGCTGCTCGCCCCGATGTCCGAGGTCGCGGGCCGGCTGGCCCCGCAGGTCGGCGCCTACCACCTGATGCGCTCGGTCGGCGGCCGCGGCGTCCTCCCCGGCGGCGTGCCCGGCACCCACGCCGGCGAGTGCGTCGTCATCGGCGGTGGCGTCTCCGGCTGGAACGCCACCCAGATCGCCGTCGGCATGGGCTTCCACGTGACCCTGCTCGACCGCGACATCAACAAGCTCCGCGAGGCCGACAAGATCTTCGGCACCAAGGTGAAGACGATCGTCTCCAACGCCTTCGAGCTGGAGAAGGCCGTCGTCGAGGCCGACCTCGTCATCGGCGCCGTCCTCATCCCGGGCGCCAAGGCCCCGAAGCTGGTCACCAACGAGCTCGTCGCCAAGATGAAGCCCGGAAGTGTCCTTGTCGACATTGCGATCGACCAGGGCGGCTGCTTCGAGGACTCGCACGCGACCACCCACGCCGAGCCGACCTTCCAGGTCCACAACTCGGTCTTCTACTGCGTCGCCAACATGCCCGGCGCGGTCCCGAACACCTCCACCTACGCCCTCACCAACGCCACGCTGCCCTACATCGTGTCGCTGGCGAACAACGGCTGGGTCGAGGCGCTGCGCCGCGACGCCGCGCTCGGTCTGGGCCTCAACACCCATGACGGCAAGGTGGTTTACAAGGAGGTCGCCGAGGCGCACGGCCTCGAGCACGTCGAGCTGAGCACCCTCCTGGGCTGACCCTCGCGGCACCGCCGTCAACGCGTGCCGTCAATGCCACACACCCGGCCGGACCTTGTTCGACAAGGTCCGGCCGGACGCGTGTCCGGACCCGCCGGAACGTTCGGCCAACTCGCCTCGAACGTAACCCTTTAACCGTTTCGCACACCCCTGAAACGTGTGGATGCATGCCTGTGCACCCTTGACAGAGAGGTGTTCGGTTGCCGACACATCGGGCCGGGTCCGGCGGATTGTGTTGCTGCGGAGCGGTGACACGCCATAGAGTCGCCAACCGTCGGCATGGTGCCACGCTGACCTATCGATAAATGTTCCTGGTGACATCCAAGGAGGTAAGACGACTTGTGAATGAGTCGACAATTACTCCCGGGAGCGGTGCGCCAGGTGCTCCGATCGGCTCCGTCGCGGTGCGGACCTTCGCGACGCACCAGCCCATGACGACAGCCCACACGATGAAGACGATGGACGGCCTACACGTGAACGCCACGGCCGGCAACGAGATGGGCCGAGAGTCCACCCACTTCGCCGCCTTTGACGAGGTGCCCGAGGGGCACTTCTACGACCCCGACGCCGAGTACGAGCCCGACCCCGAGTACGCGGCCACCCTCGCACCCGACGCTGCCCGTCAGCGCCGCGAGCGGATCGGCCCGACGGGACGGCCCCTGCCGTACTTCCCGATCCCCGGTCCGCTGACGGACCACGGCCCCGCGAAGATCATCGCGATGTGCAACCAGAAGGGCGGCGTCGGCAAGACCACGTCGACCATCAACCTGGGTGCCGCGCTCGCGGAGTACGGACGGCGGGTGCTGCTCGTCGACTTCGACCCGCAGGGAGCCCTGTCGGTCGGCCTCGGCGTGAACCCGATGGAGCTCGACCTCACCGTCTACAACCTGCTCATGGAGCGGGGCATGTCGGCGGACGAGGTCCTCCTCAAGACCGCCGTACCCAACATGGACCTGCTGCCGAGCAACATCGACCTCTCGGCCGCCGAAGTCCAGCTCGTCAGCGAGGTCGCGCGCGAGTCGACGCTCCAGCGCGCGCTCAAGCCGCTGATGAACGACTACGACTACATCGTGATCGACTGTCAGCCCTCGCTCGGTCTGCTGACCGTGAACGCCCTGACGGCGGCTCACAAGGTCATCGTGCCGCTGGAATGCGAGTTCTTCGCGCTCCGCGGAGTGGCGCTGCTGACCGAGACCATCGAGAAGGTCCAGGAGCGGCTCAACCCCGAGCTGGAGCTCGACGGCATCCTCGCCACGATGTACGACTCCCGTACCGTGCACAGCCGTGAGGTCCTCGCGCGCGTCGTCGAGGCCTTCGACGACCACGTGTACCACACGGTCATCGGCCGGACGGTGCGCTTCCCGGAGACCACGGTCGCCGGCGAGCCCATCACCACGTACGCCTCCAACTCCGTGGGCGCCGCCGCCTATCGTCAGCTCGCCAGGGAGGTGCTCGCCCGGTGTCACGCCGAGTGAGTCTGCCCGGGGCCGACGAACTCTTCCGTACGACCGGGGGGACGGCGCTCCAGGCGTCCGCACCCCGCCGGGCCGTCCCGGCACCCGCGGGCGAGAGCGACACGACGGCGGCCGAGGGCTCCGGCTCCGCGGAGCACGCGGCGGCGGGCTCCGAGGCGTCGGAGCCGCGCGCCCGGACGGCGGAGCCCGAGGGCCCCGCCGCTCCGAAGCCCGCGACGCCCTCCGCCGCGGTGCCCGCCCCCGCGGGGCGGCGGCGCGGCGGCCGGGCCCCGAACCGGCGGCCCAGCGGCCGTGAGCGCCACGACGAGAAGATCACGGTCTACGTCTCCGCCGAGGAACTGATGGACCTGGAGCACGCCCGGCTCGTCCTCCGGGGCGAGCACGGTCTCGCCGTGGACCGGGGCCGGATCGTCCGGGAGGCCGTCGCGGTCGTCCTGGCGGACCTGGAGTCCCGCGGCGACGCGAGCATCCTCGTGCGCCGTCTGCGCGGCCGCTGACGGTAGCCTGCGGGCTGCCGCGCTCCCCGTTCCCCTGGACCTCCATGCACCACGCCTCTGACGAAACGTCCCGCCCGCCACGTCGCCGCGTCCTGGGGCGCGGCCCGGGCGAGCCGGAGGAGTCGGCCGCACCGGTGGCTCCCGCGCCATCCGGGGCGGTGGTGGCCGCGGTGGCGACCGAGCCGGCTCCGGCGTCTCACGGGCCCTTGGAGCACGCTGCGGCGCCTCCTGAGCCGGTGGAGCCCGGTCCGGTGCCTCCTGGGGTTGTGGAGCCGGCTCCGGTGCCCTTCGCGGCTCCTGCCGGCCCTCCGGTCGCGGGGGAGGGGGACGGCGGTGCGGCCGGGCCCGGCGCTGAGCCCGGCGACGGGCGGTTCACCGTGCGGCTCGCCAATTTCGAGGGGCCCTTCGATCTGCTGCTGCAGCTGATCACCAAGCACAAGCTCGACGTCACCGAGGTCGCGCTCTCCCAGGTCACCGACGAGTTCATGGCGCATCTGCGGGCCCTCGGGCCCGACGGGGACCTCGACCAGACCACCGAGTTCCTCGTCGTCGCCGCCACCCTGCTCGACCTCAAGGCCGCCCGGCTGCTGCCCGCCGCCGAGGTCGAGGACGAGGCCGACCTCGCGCTCCTGGAGGCCCGCGACCTGCTCTTCGCCCGGCTCCTCCAGTACCGCGCGTACAAGCGCATCGCGGCGATCTTCGAGGAGCGCTGGGAGGCCGAGGGCCGCCGCCACCCCCGTACGGTCGGACTCGAACCGCACCACGCCGAGCTGCTCCCCGAGGTCGTCATCTCCATCGGTGCCGAGGGCTTCGCCAAGTTGGCCGTCAAGGCCATGCAGCCCAAGGCCGAGCCGCAGGTGTACGTCGACCACATCCACGCCCCGCTCGTCAGCGTCCGCGAGCAGGCGGCCGTGGTCGTCTCGCTGCTGCGGGAGCGCGGGACGGCGCTCTTCCGGGAGCTCATCGAGGACGTCGGCGACGACACCCTCACCGTCGTGGCCCGCTTCCTCGCCCTCCTGGAGCTCTACCGGGAGAAGGCCGTCGCCCTCGACCAGGAGACCGCCCTGGGGGACCTCACGGTCTCCTGGACCGGCGGGGAGACGGATCCCACGGGGGCCGTGACCGACGAGTTCGACCAGGAGACCACCGCATGAGCGACCTCAAGCCCTCTCTCGAAGCCGTCCTCATGGTCGTCGACGAGCCCGCCACCGAGGCCCATCTCGCCAAGGTCCTGGAGCACACCCCCCGCGAGGTGGCCGACGCCCTGCGCGAGCTGGCCGACGAGTACACCGTCCAGGGCCGCGGCTTCGAGCTGCGGCAGGTGGCCGGGGGCTGGCGCTACTACACCCGCGCCGCCCACGCCGCGGCCGTCGAGGCCTTCGTCCTGGAGGGCCAGCAGGCCCGGCTCACCCAGGCGGCCCTGGAGACCCTCGCGGTCGTCGCGTACCGCCAGCCGGTCAGCCGTTCCCGGGTCTCCGCGGTCCGCGGAGTGAACTGCGACGGCGTGATGCGGACCCTCCTCCAGAGGGGTCTGGTGGAGGAGACGGGCGCGGAACCCGAAACAGGTGCGATCCTGTACAGGACGACGAACTACTTCCTGGAGCGGATGGGCCTGCGTGGCCTGGACGAGCTCCCCGAGCTCGCGCCCTTCCTCCCCGAGGCCGAGGCGGTCGAGCCGGACTCACTGGAAGGAGTCCCGTCGTTCGATCCGGATGCACCGGATCGTGAGGACGACGACGACAAGACGGAAGTTTGATGCGAAGCAGCAGCGGCAGGAACAGCAGCGGAAACAACGGCGGGAGCCGTGGTGGCAACAGCGGCGGCCGCGGCGGCAGCAGCGGTGGCGGCCGCGGTGGCAGCGGCGCCGGCGGTGGCGGCTACCGGGGCTCCGGTGGCGGCAGTGGCAGCGGTGGCGGCCGTGGTGGCAGCGGCGCCGGTGGCGGTGGCTACCAGGGCGGTGGCGGCTACCGCGGCGGCAGTGGCTCCGGTGGCGGTGGCTACCAGGGTGGCGGCGGTGGCGGGTACCGCGGCGGCAGCGGCTCCGGCTCCGGTGGCGGTGGTTACCAGGGCGGCGGCGGCCGTGACGGTCAGAAGAGCCCGAGCAACCCGCGCCGGCCTCGCCCCGAGGAGCGCTCCTACGACGTGAGCCCCCCCTCCGAGGCCCCGAAGAAGGGTCGCGGCTCCGCGGCCCGCGGCGGTGCCAAGGGCGGCCCCAAGGCCCCTCAGGGCGGCATGCCGCCCCGTCGTGGCCCGCACGGCCAGCGCCAGGCCCCGGCCCGCTCGCGCGAGCTCGACGCCAAGATCGAGCAGCGCAACCGGGAGCGGTACGAGAACCGGCCGGAGATCAAGACCCCGAAGACCTTCCCCGGCGCCGAGCAGGAGGGCGAGCGGCTGCAGAAGGTCCTGGCGCGCGCCGGCATGGGTTCGCGGCGTGCCTGCGAGGAGCTCATCGAGCAGGCCCGTGTCGAGGTCAACGGCGAGATCGTCCTGGAGCAGGGCAAGCGCGTCGACCCGGAGAAGGACGAGATCAAGGTGGACGGCCTGACCGTCGCCACCCAGTCGTACCTGTTCTTCGCGCTGAACAAGCCGGCCGGTGTCGTCTCCACCATGGAGGACCCGGACGGCCGCCAGTGCCTCGGCGACTACGTCACCAACCGTGAGACGCGCCTCTTCCACGTCGGCCGGCTCGACACGGAGACCGAGGGCATCATCCTGCTCACCAACCACGGTGAGCTGGCCCACCGCCTCACGCACCCGAAGTACGGCGTGAAGAAGACCTACCTGGCCGCCATCACCGGCCCGCTGCCCCGTGAGGTCGGCAAGCGGCTCAAGGACGGCATCCAGCTGGAGGACGGCTACGCGAAGGCCGACCACTTCCGCGTGGTCGAGCAGACCGGCAAGAACTACCTGGTCGAGGTCACGCTGCACGAGGGCCGCAAGCACATCGTGCGCCGCATGCTCGCCGAGGCGGGCTTCCCGGTCGAGAAGCTGGTCCGTACGGCCTTCGGCCCGATCGGCCTGGGCGACCAGAAGTCGGGCTGGCTGCGCCGGCTCACCAACACGGAGGTCGGCATGCTGATGAAGGAAGTCGGCATGTAGGGCCCTAGGCCCGCAGGCCCCAGGCCTGCTCCACGCGCGAAGCCCGCGACCGTCCGTCGGTCGCGGGCTTCCGTTTTCTCGTGCGCCCGGTAGTGCCCGGCGACGGCGGCGAACGCGGCCTTCGGCTCCCACCCCATGTCCGGGTACGCGGTCCCCGCGCGGTCCTCGTAGACCTTCACGACGCCGTAGCTCGCCAGGTCCAGGTCGTTCCACGGGTCGCCGTCGGGGCGGTGCACATGGTCGTGGAGGGCGAAGACGAACACGAAGGCGCTGTCGACGCCCTCGGTGTCGAAGATCTCCAGGAGTTCGCGGACGCAGGCCGCCTGGCCGGCCTCGTCGCGCGCGTACTCCCCGTTCAGGCGGATCGGCCGCCCGTCCTCCGTGTCGTACTCGACGATCTCCAGTCCGCGCGCGCCGGCGTCGCCCGCGCCCGGAAGGTCGCGGAGCCGAACTCGGTGATCGCGACCGGCTTGCCCTGGGCGACGAGCTCCCGGACCCCCGCCCCGAAGACCTCGGCGGTCCCCGCCGAGCGGTAGAGATCCACGGACAGGAAGTCGAAGGGCGTCCAGTCGACGCGTTCCAGCGGGTACGGCGAGAACCAGACCTCAAGGCCCAGATCGAGGGCGAACGCCGCCGCCAGTTCGATCCGCTCGGGATCACCGCCGGTGACGCGGACCGCCGTGCGGTGCAGGTCGTCCCGGATGATCCGGAGCTCGCGCTCGGCGTCGCCGGCTACCGGCGGCTGGTCACCTCGGTGCAGCCGCCCGACACGGGGGAGCTGCGGGCCGACGTTCTCGAACTGCTCCGCGGGGCGAACCGGCACTGGAGCTCCCCGCTGGGCGCGGTTCTGCATGAGCTGATGGCCGCGGCCGGGGGTGCGGCGGAGTTCCTGGCGCAGCTGCCCGAGCAGTCCACCGATTCCGTGGCCGCCACCTGGCTGACCGTCCTGGGGCGCGCGGTCGCGCGCGGCGAGGCCTCGCCGGAGGCCCTGCATCCGAGGGTCGCCACGGTGGCCGTCGTGCTGCTCCGCAACGAGTTCGTGGTGCGGGGGGTGCCCACGGTGCCCGACGAGGTGCTCGTCGAGATCGCCGACGAGGTCTGTCTGCCGCTGGTGCGGCAGCGCGGGGCGACGGCCGGCTGAGGCTCCCGGCCCGCCCTCGGCGCCCCGGGGTTTTCGGGCTTGTGGCCGAAGACCGTCGACCTTTATAGTCAACATGACTCTTAAGGAGGCGGGCGTGAGCCTCGCAAGCATTCTCGAACCGCTCCAGCAGCCGCTCTTCACGATCCTGGACACCCCGGTCAGCTGGACCGAGGTCCTGGGATTCGGCAGCGGGGCGCTCTGCGTCTGGCTCGTCGCCCGTCAGCACCTCGCGAACTGGCCCATCGGCATCGCCAACAACCTGTTCTTCGTCCTGCTCTTCACGCAGGCCGGGTTGTACGCGGACGCCGGGCTCCAGATCGTCTTCATCACCCTCGCCGTGTACGGCTGGTGGACCTGGACCCACGGGGGTGGACCAGGCTCCGACGTCCTCCCGGTGCGCCGCACCACGCGCACCGAGTGGACGTGGCTGCTCACGGCGGGGGTGGTGGGGACCCTTGCCCTCACCCTGCTGCTCGACCGTGCCACCGACTCGACCGTCCCCTTCTGGGACGCCCTGACGACCGCGCTCTCCCTGATGGCGACCTACGGCCAGTGCCGGAAGCGCCTGGAGTCCTGGTGGCTGTGGATCGCCGCCGACGTGGTCTACGTACCCCTGTACGCGTACAAGGAGCTGTACCTGACCTCCCTGCTGTACGTCGGCTTCATGACGCTCTGCGTCCTCGGCCTGCGCGGCTGGACCAAGGACCTCGCCGTTTCCCGCCGCACGGTGGTGGAGGCAGCATGAAGCGCTACGGACACGGCCTCGTCCTCGGCAAGTTCTATCCGCCGCACGCCGGTCACCACCATCTCGTCGACACGGCCCTCGACCGCTGCGAGCGCCTCACCGTCCTCGTCTGTGCCTCCTCCGTGGAGAGCCTCCCCCTGGAGGACCGGGTCGCCTGGATGCGCGAGGTCCACCCCGACGCCCTCGTCGTCGGAGCCGTCGACGACATCCCCGTCGACCTCCACGACCCCGACGTCTGGGACGCCCACATGGCCGTCTTCCGGGCCGCCGTGCCCGAGCGCGTCGACGCCGTCTTCACCTCGGAGCCGTACGGGGAGGAGCTCGCCCGCCGCTTCGGTGCCGAGTCCGTCTGCGTCGACCCCGGGCGCGACCGCTTCCCCGTCTCCGGCACCGCCGTCCGCGCCGACCCCGCCGGCTGCTGGGACTTCCTGGAGCCGCCCGTGCGCTCCGCGCTCACCCGGCGCGTCGTCGTCCTCGGCGCCGAATCCACCGGCACCACCACCATGGCCCTCGCCCTCGCCGACCACTACCGCAAGCGCGGCGGCGTCTGGGCCCGGACGCGGTACGTGCCGGAGTACGGACGCGAGTACAGCGAACTCAGACTCGCCGAGCTCCGGGCCGAACGCCCCGACGCCGCATGGGCCGACGTCGCCTTCCACTCCTCCGACTTCCCCGTCATCGCCCAGCGCCAGGCCGAACTGGAGGAAGAGGCGGCCCGCGACGGCTCACCCGTCCTCTTCTGCGACACCGACGCCTTCGCCACCACCATCTGGCACGAGCGGTACATGGGCACCACCAGCCCCGCCACCGGCGAGATCGCCGCCCGCGGCCGGCAGCATCTCTGGCTGCTCACCGACCACCGGGGCGTCGACTTCGAGGACGACGGCCTCCGCGACGGGGAGCACCTGCGGCCCTGGATGACCGCGCGCTTCCTCACCCAGCTCGCCCACAGCGGACGCCGCACCGCCGTCCTCAGCGGCCCGCACGAGGAACGGCTCGCGGCCGCGGTCGCCGCCGTCGACGAGCTGCTCGCCGAGGGCTGGGACCTCGCCGACCCGCTGCCGGAGCGCCGGTGAACGGCGACCAGGTGCCGGGCGGAGGGCCGGGGAGCACGCCCGGGCCGGGGCCGGCAGGCGTGCCCGAGGGCTACGACCCGTACGCCTTCGAGCCGTTCGCCGTCACCGTCGACCTCGCCGTCCTCACCCTCCGCGAGGAGCGCCTCCACGTCCTGCTCGTCGAGCGCGGCCAGGAGCCGTACGCCGGACACTGGGCCCTCCCCGGCGGCTTCGTCCTGCCCCGCGAGTCCGCCGAGCGGGCCGCCCGCCGCGAACTCGCCGAGGAGACCGGGCTCTCCGACGCCACCGTCGCCGGACTCCACCTCGAACAGCTCCGCACCTACAGCGAGCCCGACCGCGACCCGAGGATGCGGGTCGTCTCCGTCGCCTTCGCCGCGCTCGTACCCGACGCACCCGAACCGCGCGGCGGTGGAGACGCGGCACAGGCCCGGTGGATGCCGTACGGGAAGCACGGGCCGCTCGCCTTCGACCACGACCGCATCCTCGCCGACGCCCATGAACGGGTCGGCGCCAAGCTGGAGTACACCTGCCTCGCGACCGCCTTCTGCCCGCCCGAGTTCACCCTCGGCGAGCTGCGGCAGGTCTACGAGACGGTCTGGGGCGTCGAGCTCGACCGCCCCAACTTCCGGCGCAAGGTCCTCGCCACGCCCGGCTTCGTCCAGGCCGTGGAAGGACCGCCGCGCCTCACCGGCGGACGGGGGAAACCGGCCGCTCTCTACCGGGCGGGTGAGGCAACCACCCTCCACCCGCCCCTCCTGCGACCGGAAGGACGATCCACATGAACCCGACCCGCACCGCGACCAAGCAGGCCGCGACCGGCTCCCTGATCGGGCTGGCGCTCGGCGATGCGCTGGGCTTCCCGACCGAGTTCAAGGACGTGCCGTCGATCCTGGCCTCGTTCGGGCCCTGGCGGGAGATGCCGCTGCCCGTCAGGAACGGAAAGGCGTACGTCACCGACGACACCCAGATGGCCCTCGCCTTCGCCCGCGGCATCCGCACGGCGATGGACCGGGGAGTGCTCGCCCCCCTGCGGCTCGCCAGGCCCGTCCGGGACGAGTTCGTCGACTGGTACCACTCCCCGGAGAACAACCGCGCCCCCGGCAACACCTGCCTCCGCGCCTGCCGGCTCCTCGACGGCGACCGGCCCTGGCAGGACGCCAGCCAGCTCGGTTCCAAGGGCTGCGGCGCCAACATGCGCGTCACCCCCATCGGCCTCGTCCCCGGGCTCAGCGAGGAGCAGCGGGCCGGCGCCGCCCAGCTCCAGGCGGCCCTGACCCACGGCCACCCCACCGCGCTCGCCGCCTCCGACCTCACCGCCCGCGCCGTGTACCTCCTCGCCCAGGGCGTCGACCCGGCCGGACTCGTCGGACAGCTGCGCTCGTACGCGTTCGAGAACCGCTCCCGCTACCACGAGCACTGGCTCGGCGACCTCTGGACCCGCTCCCAGGACCCCTCCGCGCTCTCCTTCATCCGGCGCGGCTGGGACGAGTGCCTGGCCGTCCTGGAGCGCCTCGACGCCGTCCAGCGCACGGCCGACCCCGAGCTCGACCCCTGTACGTACACCGGTGACGGCTGGATCGCCGAGGAGGCCCTCGCGACCGGGCTCCTCTGCTTCCTCCTCTTCCCCGACGAGCCCCTCACCGTGCTGCGCCGGGCCGCCTGCACCCGGGGCGACTCCGACTCCATCGCCGCCCTCGCGGGCGCCTTCGCCGGCGCCCACCTCGGCGCGGACGCCTGGCCCAAGGAGTGGGAGGAGCGCATCGAGTACCGGAGCGACCTCCTGACCTTCGGCGCGCTCTGGGATGCTTGACCGATGACGCTCTCCCTCATGTCCGCCGGGTCCGAGGGGTCCGTCCTCGACGTCGACCTCGCCGCCGTCGTGGCCGAACAGCCCGACCCCCTGCTCTTCGCGACCGTCTCCGGCGCGCACCTGTACGGGTTCCCCTCCCGCGACTCGGACGTGGACCTGCGCGGCGCGCACCTGCTGCCGGTGGACGCGCTGATCGGGCTGCGCGAGCCCGAGGAGACCCGCAGCCGGATGTGGGACCGGGACGGCGTCGAGATGGACCTGGTCACGCACGACCTGCGGAAGTTCGCCCGGCTGATGCTGCGCCGCAACGGCTACGTCCTGGAGCAGCTCACCTCCCCGCTCGTCGCGCACACCACGGAGACCCACGCGGAGCTGGTCTCGCTCGTGCCCGAGGTGCTCACCCCTCACCACGCCCACCACTACCGGGGCTTCGCCGGCACCCAGTGGCGGCTCTTCGAGCGCAGCGGCGAGCTCAAGCCGCTGCTCTACACCTACCGGGCGCTGCTCACCGGCATCCACCTGATGCGGGCGGGCGAGGTGCAGGCCCATCTGCCGACCCTGGCCGAGGAGGTCGCCGAGGCGCCCGCCCGGCTGCCCGACCTCGTCGCGGCGAAGGCGGCGGCGGAGCACGGGCTCGCGGAGGTGGCGATCGAGGACGTACGGGCGGAGACGGAGGCCCTGCACGGGGTCCTGGACGAGGCACAGGCCGCGTCCGGGCTGGGGGAGACGCCGGTACGCGCCCACGGACTGCTGCACGACCTGGTCGTACGGGCGCGGTCGAACACCTCGGACACCCCCTAGAGCACGTCCGTCGCCGAGGAGCGGCGCGCGCGGATCAGGAAGTCCTGCACGCGCGCGTGGTCCGGTGTCGCCGGGAGCGGGGTCGCGTCGAGGGCGCGGTCGGCCTCCTCCTGGAGGCGGTTCATCCAGGACTCGACCTCGGGCCAGGTCACCTCGCCGCGCTTGACCGCGAGGAGACGCTCGCGGTCCTCGCCCACGTCGATCCGCAGCTCGCCCGAGCGCAGCAGGTCCCGGCAGCTGGTCAGCAGCCGCAGCAGATGCATGGCGTGCTTCCAGCGCGGGTGGCCGTACTGGCGGACGTCCGCGTCGAGCTTGCGGCGCTGCCCGCCCGCGTAACGGACGAAGGTCTGATGGGCCTGCCGGGAGAGGAAGGCGCCGCGCAGCGAGAGCAGTTCGCGGCCGAGGTCGTCGACGTACTCGACCACGGGGGAGTGGAGGCACTCCAGGACGTTCGGGTTGTTGCGGAGGGCCAGCTCGCAGAAGCGTTCCAGCTCCCAGCTGAACTGCTCCTCGCCCGGTCCCTCCACATGCGCGGGGGGCTTGTCGAAGTGCCAGAACAACGGCGTCGGGGCGAGGTACACGCCCCGGACGTCCGTGTCGCTGCCCTCGGTCGCGAGACCGAAGGCGCGCGAGCCCATCACACAGGAGTAGATCGTGTGGTCGCGCACCAGCTCGTCCGGAGTCATGCCGGTCAGGCTACGGCAGGGCTCTGACAAGGCCCTGTCAGGGCTGTGCACGCCAGGGCTGTGCCAGAGCTGTGTCAGGGCTGTGTCGGGGTGATCGAGCGGGGCTAGGCCAGCGTGATCGAGTCCCCCGAGACGGTGATCTGTTCGGCCGGCAACGGACGCGGAGCCGGTCCCGCCACCACCGAGGCGTCGGTGATGCGGTACTTGGAGCCGTGGCAGGGGCAGTCGATGGTGCCGTCCGCGACCTTGTTCACCAGACAGCCCTGATGGGTGCAGACGGCGGAGAACGCCTTGAACTCACCCGCCGTGGGCTGGGTCACGACCACCTTCTCCGCGGCGAAGACCGTGCCGCCGCCGACCGGGATGTCGGCGGTCTTGGCCAGGGCCTTGCCGCTCGGAGCGGCGGCGGAGGCGCTCGTCTCGGCGGGGGCGCTCGTGCCGGGGGTCGCCGGGGCGCTCGTGCCGGCGGGCGCGCTCGGGGTGGCCGGGGCGCTGGTGGTCGTACCGCCGTCGCCTCCGTCGTCCGAGCCGCAGCCCGCCGTCAGGGCCGCGGCCGCGACCAGGACGGTACGGCGGCTCGTGGCGCGTGCAGTCAGGTTGGTGACGTGTGAAGTCATACGGCCACCTTGGCGCCGCGGAGCCAAGGGGTCCCGCAACACGCCTACACCCGGGGTGTCAGCTCCCTCGCACGGCCGTCCGCGTCCCGCCGCACCTCCAGGACCGAGGTCACCGCCTCCCGCTCGATCGGCCCGTACACATGGGGGAAGAGCGTCCCTCCCGAGCCCTCCCGGCGGACCTCCCCGGCCAGCCGCTCCTCGTCGATCACCAGCACAAGGAGCGGGCCCGGCACGTCCTGGTAGCGGGCGTCGATGATCGCGAGGGCCGCGGCCTCGTCCGGCGAGCAGTGGACGAAGCCCTCGGCGGCGAGGGACGCCGGGGTGTACGGGGCATCGGGGGCGGCGGACCAGTCGGCGAGGGTGACGACGTGCAGCAACATGTCGACAGTTCTATCGCGCGGGATCACGGTGCCGGCCCCTACCCCGAGTGGCGGAACATACCGGTTCGGGTGACATTGGGCCTGTTCCGGACCGGACGAAAGGCAGGACCATGGCGGGAAACGACCTCGGCAGTCTCCTCGGGAGTCTCCTCGGAGGTGCCGGCGGCGGGCAGGGCAGTGGTGGCGGCGGAGGCGCCGGCGGCATCCTCGGCTCCCTGATCGGCGCCCTCGCCGGCGGCAAGGGCACGGGCGGCGCCGACGGCGCGAACCCGCTCGGCGGCCTCCTCGACATGCTGACCAGGTCGGGCCTCACCGACCAGACCCGGTCCTGGGTCGGCACCGGTGAGAACCAGCCCGTCAGCGGAGCCCAGATCGCCGACGCCCTCCCGGACGACACCCTGCGGCAGGTCGCCCAGGACGCCGGCGTCAGCCCGCAGGAGGCCGCCGACCAGATCGCGCAGTCGCTGCCGCAGGCCGTCGACAAGCTGACCCCGACCGGCTCGATGCCCCAGGGCTCCCTGGAGGACATCATCCGGGAGCAGAAGCTCTGACCCGACCTCCCGGCCCGTTCGGCTCCGAAGGCGCTCGCGGGCGCCCGTCCTCCGTCTCGGAGGGCGGGCGCCCCGGCACGTCCTCCGGCCCCTGACTAGGCTGAACGGAGCACTGACGCAGGCGAAGGAGCACGACGTGGCGGTACGAGCGGTCCGAGGAGCCGTCCAGCTGGAGCGGGACGAGGCCGGACACATGAGCGAGCAGGTCGAAGAGCTGCTCACCGCCGTCCTCGAGCGCAACGGACTCGACGCCGACGACCTCATCAGCATCTGGTTCACGGCCACCCCCGACCTCCACAGCGACTTCCCCGCCGCCGCGGCCCGCCGCATCGGCATCGTCGACGTCCCCCTGATCTGCGCGCAGGAGCTCGACATCGAGGGCGCGATGCCGAGGGTCGTCCGGCTCCTCGCCCACGTCGAGACCGAACTTCCCAAGTCCCGGATCGCGCACGTCTACCTCGGCGCCGCGGCCGCTCTGCGCAAGGACATCGCCCAGTGAGAACAGCGCTCGTCATCGGCACCGGACTGATCGGCACCTCCGCCGCGATCGCCCTCGCGGGCCGGGGCGTCACCGTCCATCTGCGCGACCACGACCCGGCGCGCGCCAGCACGGCCGCCGCGCTCGGCGCCGGCACCGACGAGGCGCCCGAGGGCCCCGTGGACCTCGTCATCGTCGCCGTACCCCCGGCGCACGTCGCCGCCACCCTCGCCGAGGCCATCACCGCCGGGCTCGGCCGCGGCTACCTCGACGTGGCGAGCGTCAAGGGCGGCCCCAAGCGCGAGCTGGAGGCCCTGGGCCTCGACCTCACCCCGTACATCGGTACGCACCCCATGTCCGGCAAGGAGCGCTCGGGCCCGCTCGCCGCGACCGCGGACCTCTTCGAGGGACGCCCCTGGGTGCTCACCCCGACCCGGGACACCGACACCGAGGTCCTCAACCTCGCCCTGGAGCTCGTCGCGCTGTGCCGGGCCGTCCCCGTCGTCATGGACGCCGACGCCCACGACCGCGCGGTCGCCCTGGTCTCCCACACTCCGCAGCTGGTGTCGTCGATGGTCGCCGCGCGCCTGGAGGAGGCCGACGAGTCGGCCGTACGGCTGTGCGGGCAGGGCATCCGGGACGTCACCCGGATCGCGGCCTCGGACCCGCGCATGTGGGTCGAGATCCTCTCCGCGAACCCCGGCCCCGTGGCCGACGTCCTCTCCGGCGTCGCCGCCGACCTCGACGAGACCGTCCGCGCCCTGCGCTCCCTCCAGTCCGCCGACGAGGACAAGCGCCGGGACGGCGCCTCGGGCGTCGAGGACGTGCTGCGCCGCGGCAACGCCGGCCGCTCCCGTGTCCCCGGCAAGCACGGCGCGGCGCCCACCGCGTACGAGACGGTCGCCGTCCTCATCAGCGACCAGCCGGGCGAGCTGGCCCGGATCTTCGCCGACGCGGGTCGTGCGGGGGTCAACATCGAGGACGTCCGCATCGAGCACGCGACCGGGCAGCAGGCGGGTCTGGTCCAGCTGATGGTGGATCCGTCGGCGGCGGCGGTGCTGGGGGCGGCGCTGCAGGAACGCGGCTGGGCCCTCCGAACGACCTGACGCGCCCGGCCCCGACAGTGGGGCCGCCCCTCGCAGCGGGACCGCGCCCACGCCTCGCACCGGGACCCGCGCCCCTGCCCGCACGGACCGCCGCCCCCGCCGCTGTGCGGGCCGCGCCGCCACTCACCGCCGTGTGGGCAATCGTCCCTCCCCCAGACTTCGTCCGGGGGGACCCCCAGGGCGGGACGGGTGGGCACACGGGACGGCGCCCTCTGGCGGCGCCTCCGCCCTTTGTGCCTGGCCCCGCACCCTGTTGTGCGGCGCGCACCCGGTGCGGGTTCAGGCGCGGAAGCCTAGGCCCGGCAAGGGGCGCCGTCCGTTGTGCCCACCCGTTCCGCCCCAGCGGAACAGTTGCCCACAACGGGGTGGGCGGGGGGACGGGTCCGGGCGGGTGGTCGCGACGGCGGTGGGTGGGGGGCCTGTGGGCTGGGCCGAATGGGGGCTGGGGACTCGGTAACCTTGTGGAGGTCCCCCGCATCTCCGCCGGGTCCAGACACTCACCCCAGGAAGGTGTTCCCACCGTGGAATCCGTGATCGTCGCCATCGACGGGCCCTCCGGCACGGGCAAGTCCAGCACCTCGAAGGCGGTCGCCGCCAAGCTGGGTCTGAGCTACCTCGACACCGGCGCCCAGTACCGGGCGATCACCTGGTGGATGATCAGCAACGGCGTGGACGTCCACGACGCCGAGGCCGTCGCCAACGCCGCCGCCAAGCCGGTCATCGTCTCCGGCACCGACCCGGCGCGGCCCACCATCACCGTCGACGGCGCCGACGCCGCCGCCCCGATCCGTACCGAAGAGGTCACCTCCAAGGTCAGCGCCGTCAGCGCCGTCCCCGAGGTGCGGAGCCTGATCACGGAGCTCCAGCGGTCCATCGCTCGCAGCGCCGAGCGCGGCATCGTCGTCGAGGGCCGGGACATCGGCACCACCGTCCTGCCCGACGCCGACCTCAAGATCTTCCTCACCGCCTCGCCCGAGGCCCGTGCCGCCCGCCGCTCCGGCGAGCTCAAGGGCGTCGACGTACAGGCGACGAAGGAAGCGCTGGTCAAGCGGGACGCGGCCGACTCCAGCCGGAAGACCTCGCCGCTCGCCAAGGCCGACGACGCCGTCGAGGTCGACACCACCGAGCTCACCCTCGACCAGGTCATCGAGTGCGTCGTCACCCTGGTGGACGAGAAGCGCGGAGCCGCCAAGTGACCGTGCCCTCCGAGAAGGGCGCCGCCGTCGGCCGACGCATCGGCATCGGGTTGATGTACGGCTTCTGGAAGCCGCGCGTCCTCGGCGCCTGGCGGGTGCCGGCCTCCGGCCCCGCCATCCTCGCCGTCAACCACGCGCACAACATCGACGGCCCCATGCTCATGGGCACCGCACCGCGCCCGGTGCACTTCCTCATCAAGAAGGAAGCCTTCGTCGGACCCCTCGGGCCCTTCCTGGAGGGCATCGGGCAGGTCAAGGTGGACCGCGACAGCACCGACCGGAACGCGATAGGCAACGCCCTGGGCGTCCTGGAGCAGGGCGGCGTCCTCGGGATCTTCCCCGAGGGAACCAGGGGCGACGGCGACTTCGCCTCGCTGCGCGCCGGCCTCGCCTACTTCGCCGTCCGCAGCGGCGCGCCGATCGTCCCGGTGGCCGTCCTGGGAAGCACCGAGCGCCGCGGACGGTTGGTCAAGGCACTGCCTCCGCTGCGTGCCCGCGTCGACGTCGTCTTCGGTGACGCCTTCGACGCGGGTGACGGCTCCGGCCGCCGCACGCGCAAGGCGCTCGACGAGGCCACCGTACGAATCCAGGGGAAGCTCACCGACCACCTGGAAAACGCCAGGCGCCTCACCGGGCGCTGAGCGAGACTTTCAGTAGTGGGCCCCGCGGCCCGGGGACCCACCGACCACGAATGATCAAGGAACGGACTTCATGAACGACCAGCACGACCACGGGGCACTTGGCGACGCCGAGTACGCGGAGTTCATGGAGCTCGCCTCCGAAGAAGGCTTCGACGTCGAAGAGATCGAGGGCGCGATCGAGGAGGCGGGCCACGGCCCGCTCCCCGTCCTCGCCGTCGTCGGCCGTCCGAACGTCGGCAAGTCGACCCTGGTGAACCGCATCATCGGCCGCCGTGAGGCCGTCGTCGAGGACAAGCCGGGCGTCACCCGCGACCGCGTCACCTACGAGGCCGAATGGGCCGGGCGCCGCTTCAAGGTCGTCGACACCGGCGGCTGGGAGCAGGACGTCCTCGGCATCGACGCCTCCGTCGCCGCCCAGGCCGAATTCGCCATCGAGGCCGCCGACGCCTGTCTCTTCGTCGTCGACGCCACCGTCGGCGCCACCGACACCGACGAGGCCGTCGTCAAGCTGCTGCGCCGCGCCGGGAAGCCGGTCGTCCTCGCTGCCAACAAGGTCGACGGACAGTCCGGCGAGGCTGACGCGGCCATGCTGTGGTCCCTGGGCCTCGGCGAGCCGTTCCCCGTCTCCTCGCTGCACGGCCGCGGCACCGGCGACCTCCTCGACGAGGTCCTGAAGAAGCTGCCCGAGGCCCCCGAGCAGCGCTTCGGCAACGCCGTCGGCGGCCCGCGCCGTATCGCCCTCATCGGCCGCCCGAACGTCGGCAAGTCCTCGCTGCTCAACAAGGTGGCGAACGAGGACCGCGTCGTCGTCAACGAGCTGGCCGGCACCACCCGCGACCCGGTCGACGAGCTGATCGAGCTCGGCGGCGTGACGTGGAAGTTCGTCGACACCGCCGGTATCCGCAAGAAGGTCCACCTCCAGGAGGGCGCGGACTACTACGCCTCCCTGCGGACGGCCGCCGCCGTCGAGAAGGCCGAGGTGGCCGTCATCCTCATCGACACCACCGACAACATCTCCGTCCAGGACCAGCGCATCATCACGATGGCGGTCGAGTCGGGCCGCGCCATCGTCATCGCCTACAACAAGTGGGACGAGCTCGACGAGGAGCGCCGCTACTACCTCGAGCGCGAGATCGAGACCGAGATGCAGCAGGTCGCCTGGGCGCCCCGCGTCAACGTCTCCGCCAAGACCGGCCGCCACATGGAGAAGCTGGTCCCGGCCATCGAGACCGCCCTCGCCGGCTGGGAGACCCGCGTCCCCACCGGTCGGCTCAACGCCTTCCTCGGTGAGATCGTCGCGGCCCACCCGCACCCGATCCGCGGCGGCAAGCAGCCCCGCATCCTCTTCGGCACGCAGGCGGGCACCAAGCCGCCCCGCTTCGTGCTCTTCGCCTCCGGCTTCCTGGAGGCCGGCTACCGCCGCTTCATCGAGCGCCGCCTCCGCGAGGAGTTCGGCTTCGAGGGCACCCCGATCCACATCTCGGTCCGGGTGCGCGAGAAGCGCGGCCGCAAGAAGTAGTCCCCCCGTGCCGGGCACGGACTGAGGACACGGCGGAGGGCCGGGGCGATCGCGCCCCGGCCCTCCGCCGTTCCCCCGGTGTGCCGTGTGACCTAGATGCCCCTGCGGGGCCCGGGTGGCAGCGCCGCCTGCGTGTGCGTGGGGGTCGGCGGGTACGGCGTCGACCAGGCCGTCGGATACGCCGACGTGTACCGGTGGCCCTGCCCGTGTCCGTACACGCCCGTGCTCACCGCCGTACCGAACGCCCGGAACGTCAGCTCCTCCTCGCCGCTGCGGTCACCCGGCAGCGTGCGGAACGACCTGCGGTACTCCGAGTACAGGGCGTCGTAGATCGGCGTGGGCGAGGCCCCCGCCGTGACGTCCTGCGCCGGGCGCATCGAAGGGATCTGACTCGGATACGGCTGGAGGAAGGGGTCGTATGCGTGCACGTAGGTGCCAACGACCCCGCCGCCCGTCGGATGCGGGCGGCTCTCCGAAAGGGGCGCGTGCCGGGGGCGCGGCACGGTCGGAGTCCCGGCGCCTGCGGAGCCCGTAGGCCCTGCCGGTACGCCGGATACCCGCGCCCACCCTATGCCCGGCCGGCCGTCCTCCATCAGGTACCGGCCAGCGGCATCGCGGCGGCGACCAGCCGCCCGTTCGCTGCGGCCTTCTCCAATGCGTCGCGCAGCAGGTCCTCTCGCGGCTGCTGGCCGATCGAGCCGACCGGGGCGGCGAAGACCAGCACCGTGTGCGACTTGTTGGCCGCCGCACGCCAGCCCTCGGTGACCTGGAGCGGCTGGTGGGCCTGCCACCAGGCGGCCTGCCCGGCGCCGCCGGGGCCCGGCTGGAGGACGGAGTGCAGCTGGCCCATGGCCACCAGGACCGACCAGCCCGGCAGCGCCGCCGGCTTCTCGTCGAGGTTCATGACCTGGTGGAAGCCCTGGTCGGCCAGGAGCGGCAGGAACTCGTCGGTGAGACCGTCCGAACCCGGACGGGCCACCGGCGCGGTCGGCTCCACGACGAGGGCCGGGTGCAGCTCGCCGTCGATCAGGACGAGACCGCTGGTGACGCCGAGCACGGCCTGCTCGGGGTGGGCGGCGGACAGCGCGTCGGCGGTGTCCGAGGCCGTGATGGAGGCGACGGCGCCCTGCAGCTGCTCCTCGGCGACCCGGACGACCTGCGACGGAATGCAGCTGGCGTGGGCGAACGCGAGGACCGCGGTCTCGTCGCCGACGAACAGCACCGTGCTGGTGCGCTCCTGCTCGGAGTCCCCCGGCGTGCGGCAGGAGGTGCAGTCGTAGCTGCCCGGGGCGTTGTCGCCGGCGAGCAGCCGGTCCGCTTCTTCGTCGCCGATCTCGGCGCGTACGTCCTCGCTGACGTCGAGCATGCGCGGCACGGGGGGCTCCCTGGACTCGGTACGGGGGGACGCCGGGCGGTTCCCGGTCGTCTCATGCCGAGTTCAACGGGTCAGGCTCGGCCGGGGTCACGCGTGGAAGGGAGGCAACTTGCCGGCGGCTCGTGCGGAGACGGGCGGGAGGGCGGCGGGAAGGGGGTGCGAAGGAGGGTGACTCCGACCGGGTGGGGTGTGAACAGTGTTCCGCGCGGCACGGGCCGGGGGCGGCGGGGCGCTGCCTAGCCTGCCCCGATGTCGAAGATCCGATTTTGGACGACGGGTTCGCTCGTGGCGGCGTCCGCCGCCGCGCTGCTGACCCTGGCCCCGGCAGCCGCCCTGGCCCGGGACGTGCCGGACGGCCCGAGGAACACGTCCGCCGTGCTCCGGGAGGTGTCGGACGGGCTTCGGGCGGCCGCCGCCGTGCCCGCCTACCCCTGCGCGTGGGACCAGTGGCCGTGGGGCTGTGTCGCCGAGTGCGAGAGCAGCGGGGACTGGCACATCAACACCGGAAACGGCTTCTACGGAGGGCTCCAGTTCTGGCACCCGACCTGGGTCGAGCACGGCGGACTGCGGTACGCGCCGCGCGCCGACCTGGCGACCCGCCCCCAGCAGATCACCGTCGCGGAGGAGGTGCTCCGCACCCAGGGATGGGAGGCCTGGCCGGTCTGCTCCAAGCGGTACGGCCTGAGCGGGCGGGCCCACACCGTCCAGCCCGGCGACACCCTCAGCTCCATCGCCCGCCGCTTCGGGATCAGGGGCGGCTGGCAGGCGCTGTACGAGGCGAACCGGAGCCTCATCGGGCCCGACCCGAACCGGGTCGTCGTCGGGACGATGCTGCGGATCGACCCGCTGTGAGGGGCCGCGGGGCCGTCACCCGAGCTCGGCCGGCTCCCCGCTGAACGCGAGGGAACCGCGCCGCAGCTCGTGCACGAGGGTCCCGGGCGGCAGCCCGTCCGGGACCCGCTGCTCCGCCAGGACCACGGCGGCGCCGCCCTCCACGGCGAGCGCGACCAGCCCTTGGTACGTACGGGCCGCGAGCGGCGGGGCCAGGCCGAGCGACGGCTCGTCGACCAGCACCACGCGCGCGTGGAGGGTCAGGAGGGCGCGGGAGAGGGCCAGCATGCGGCGCTCGCCGCCGGAGAGGGTTCCGGCGGTGCGGTCCAGGAGGGGGAGGAGTTCGGGGTACGGGGGGCCGGCCCCGGGGCTCGTGAGCGCGAGGTTCTCGGCGACGGTGAGGCCCGCGTACACCGCCTGCAGGTCCGGGACGAAGCACAGCCCGCGGCGTGCCCGTTCGTGCGCCGGGAGGCGGGTCACGTCGGCGCCCCGCCACAGGACCCGGCCGGCGGAGAGGCGTACCGTGCCGGCGAGTGCGCGCAGGGCCGTCGTACGTCCGGAGCCGTTACGGCCCAGGAGGACGGTGACCGTGCCGGCCGGGACGGGCAGGTCCAGGCCGTGCAGGGCCTCCAGGGGTCCGTAGCGGACCCGGGCGGTGCGCAGGGCGATCTCGACGCTCATGATCCGGGCCTCATCTCTCGGCGCTCATGACACGATCCGGCCGCCTTCCATGGTGTGCACCCTGTGGGCGATGCCCGCGACGAGATCCGGGTCGTGTTCGACCACCAGGACGGTCAGGCCGTCCGCGGCCAGCGCGGTGAGGACCCGGGCGAGCGCCGCCGTCTCGGCGGCGTCGAGACCGGCGGCGGGCTCGTCGAGGAGCAGGGTGTGCGGCTGCCCCGCGAGCGCGCGCGCCAGCTCGACCCGGCGCAGGGTCCCGGTGGGCAGGTCCGCGGCCGGGGCGTGCCGTACGGGTCCGGCGAGGCCCAGCAGACGGAGGCTCCGCTCGACCGCGGCGGGGTCCTTCCGGACGTGGCCCTGCTCCTCGCCGAGGCGGACGTTCTCCTCGACGGTGAGGGACGGGAAGACGGCCAGGCGCTGGAAGGTCCGGGCGATGCCCAGGCGGGTGCGGGCGTGGGCCGAGCGGTGGGTGATGTCGGCGCCGTCGAGGGTGATGCGGCCCTCGCGGGGGCGGAGGGTGCCGGCGAGGCAGTCGAAGAGGGTGCTTTTGCCGGCGCCGTTGGGGCCGACGAGGGCGGTGATGCGGGAGGGGGCGAGGTCGAGGGTGACGCGGTCGAGGGCGGTGACCCCGCCGGGGTGGGTGAGGGTGAGGTGGTGGGCGCGGAGTCTCGCGGGGGCGACGCGGGGGGCGGCGGCGGGTGCGTCGGCGGGTGTGGGGCGGTGGGGGCGCGCCCGGACTTCGGCCGGACGGGGGCTCCCACCGCCACCACGCCCGCGGCTGATCGGGAGAAGCGCCGGTTCTCCCGTGCGGGGCCCGGCGCCGTCGGCGGCTTTCGGCGCGTCGGTCTTCCGCGGGAGGAAGGTCGTCAGCGGGCGTACCCGCCCCGTGAAGGCCGCCAGGAGGCCCAGCGCCACCGCCGCCGTACCCGCGTACGAGCCCGCGTCCAGGGTCGTCAGGACGGCAGCCGCCGCCAGGGGGGTCAGGAGGCTGTCCGCGCCCAGGACCAGGACCGCGGCGAACCACAGCAGGCCGCGGACCGGGTCGTAGGCCTCCGGGTCGAAGGCGCGCAGGCCCATGCCGAGCAGGCCGCCGCCCAGGGCCGCCAGGGCCGCGCCCAGGACGAACGCGAGGAGCTTCAGACCGGGGACCGCGACGCCCGCCGCCTCCGCGCCCGGTTCATGGTCCCGCAGCGCCGCGAGCGCCCGGCCCGTGCGGCCCCGGCGGAGTGCCGCCACCAGGACCAGGCAGCCCGCGAGAACGACCAGTTCCAGGGCGTAGAAGGCGCGGTCGTCGGCGAAGCCCGCAGGGCGCCCGAGGGACAGGCCGGCCGTCGCGTACGGCTGGGTGAGGACGAAGCGGCTCACCGCCACGCCCGTCGCCAGCGTCACGAGCGCCAGCGCCAGGCCGTGCCGGCGGATCGCGGGCCAGCCCGTGAGGAGGCCCACCGCCCCGACCAGCGGCACCGCCAGGCAGAGGGCCAGGAGGCCCGGGACCCCGCGTGCCGTGAGCAGCGCCGTGAACAGGGCGCCCAGGCCGGCGTAGGCCGCCTGCCCGAGCGCGATCTGGCCGCCCCGTCCCGCCACCACGACCAGGGACAGCAGGATCACCGCCAGCGCCGGGACCTGGATCGCCGTGTGCAGGTCCGAGCCGGCGAAGCCGAGCGGAAGCAGGAACAGCACGCCCACGACGAGCCACACGGCCCCCGGCACCCGCCCCGAGCGCACCGGCGGCGGCAGCGCGTCCCGGCCCTTGCCGCCGATCCCCGGCAGGACGAGCGCGGCGACCAGGAGCGCCACCACGAACAGGTTCGCCCCGACGGCCTGGACCAGCGGCCCCGCCCACCCCTGCGGGTGCAGCCGGGTGAGCTGGGCCTGGGCGATGCCGAGGGCGAGCGCGGCCACCACCGCCACCGGCAGGGACCGCATCCGGGCGATGACGGCGACCGCGAGCACCTCCAGGACGAGCAGCGGCATCCCGTACGGGTCGAGCCGGACGTACGGGGCGAGGAGCACCCCGGTGAGCCCGGCGGTGAACGAGCCGAAGGCCCAGCCGGCCGCCGCGACCCGGTCCGCGTCGATCCCGGAGAGCACCGCGAGCGGCCGGTTGTCGATCACGGCCCGCAGCTCCCGGCCGAACCGGGTCCACCGGGTCACCGCCCCCACCAGGCAGACGAGCGCCACCACCGTCCCGAGCTGCGTCCAGGGATCGTCGCCGAGGAGCACGGGCACGTCGTCGCGGGCCCCCTGGCCCCACAGCAGCACCGCCGCGCCCACGAGCAGGACGAAGACGCCGATGGAGGCCACCAGGGACTGCGCCGGGTTCGCCTCCCGCCGGGCGAGCGGCCGGAACACCGCGAGGTCCAGGACGAGCCCGATGCCGGGGGCGACGACGAGGAGGGTGACGAGGGCGCCGGCCGGCAGCGGCCAGCCCCAGACGACCACCAGCTGGCGGAGCACGTACGCGCAGATCATGGCCACCGCGCCGTGCGCCAGGTTCAGTACGCCGGTCGCCCGGTAGGTGACGATCAGCCCGATCCCGGTGAGCGCGGCGGCGCTGCCGACCGCGAGGCCGGCGAGCGTCAACTCGTACGTCAGGGAGTCCATCAGGGCGGCCACGGCTCACATACCGGGCAGGGGGCCAGGGCCGCTGCTCCGACCTCCGTCGCCTCGGGCTTGCCCGCGATCAGCGGGCAGTCCGGCCGGTGCGCGAGCGTCCCGCCCGGGACGCGGAGCGGCGGGCCGTCGGAGGAGGGCGGGGGATTCTCCTCCGCCACGGGGCCGTGTTCCGGCAGGGGGCCGTCCTCCGGTGTGCCCCCGCCGCGCGGTTCCGGAGGGCGTACGGGACGTGCGTACGCCGCCACCACGAGCATCGCGCCCGCCACGATCAGGGCCGCTCCCGGCACCGTGCACGAGGCCAGATAGGGCAGCTGCCGTTCCACGAACCGCTCGCCGGAGATCCCGTACCAGCCGAGCACGCACAGCACCGCGCCCCCGGCGGCCGCCACGAGACCGCTCCACAGCAGGATCCGGGATGTCGGCACGGCGACCTCCCTCGCTTCTTCCTCACGATCTGCCCTGATCTTGCACTATGCCCCGATACGTCCCACCCTGGAAGCATCGGGCCGGCCGGCCCGGAGGGACACCCGGTGGTGAGCCAGATGGTTTTCGCACGACTCGGCCGACGCCCCCGGCTGGCCGCCCTCGCGGCCGCCGCCGTCCTGGTGCTCACTCCCGTCGCGGCGGGCTGCTCCGACGACGGTGCCGGTGGCGGAGAGGGCCGCTACGACGACACCGGGACCTCCACCGCGACCACCGCGCCCACCGGGGCCGACGAACCCGACGACCCCGCCGCCGCCCAGGCGGAGATCACCAGGAACTGGACGGCGTTCTTCGACCCCGGGACCCCGGCCGCCGAGCGGGTGAAGCTCCTGGAGAACGGGGAGCAGATGCAGCAGGTCCTCGCCGCCTTCGGCGGGGACAAGAACGCGGCCATGACCTCGGCGAAGGTCACCGGCGTCGAGTTCACCTCCGCCACCGAGGCCAACGTGACGTACGACCTGCTGGTCGGCGGAGCCCCCGCGCTGCCCGACTCGCAGGGCACGTCCGTCCTCCAGAACGACACCTGGAAGGTCACCGTGAAGACGCTGTGCGGCCTGGTCCAGCTGAGCGGTGTCACCGTTCAGGGCTGCTGAGGCGGGAGCGGCGCTGCTCCTGGCCCTGCTGCTTCTGCTCCTCACGGCCTGCGGCAGCCGGCTCCCGGAGCGCGCCTTCGAGACGCGGCCCACCGCCAACCCCTCCGGCGGTGAGCCGCTCCGCGTAGGGATCATCACCAGCGTCACCAGTCCCGTCGGCGGGCAGGCCTTCACGGGCACGCGTGACGGAGCCCGCGCCTGGTTCGACGCCCTCAACGCGCGCGGTGGCCTGGACGGGCGCCGGATCGAGGTCGAGACCTGCGACGACGGCGGCAGCGGTGTCGGCAACAACGCGTGCGTGCACCGGCTGATCGACGAGCGCGGAGTCTTCGCCCTGGTCGCCACCACCGCTCTGGACTACGCGGGCGCGCCCCTCGTCTCCCGCGCCGGGGTGCCCGACATCGGCGGCCAGCCCCTCACCCCCGCGTACGACACCTATCCGCATCTGTACGGGATCTACGGCAGCTCCGCCCCGCGCACCGGGAAGGAGCCCGGCTGGGGCGGGGTCCTGTACGGCGGGACCGAGGTCTACCGCTGGTTCGAGGAGGAGAAGGGGGCTCGGACCGCCGCCGTCGTCTCCTACAACCAGACCGCGTCCGCCGCGTACGCCCGGCTGGTCACCCGGGGGCTGCGCGCCGAGGGCTACCGGGTCGTCGAGGAACAGGTGGACTTCGCCCTGCCCAACTTCCGCGCCGTCGCCGCCGATCTGCGGGCCCAGCACGTCGACGTCGTCTTCGACGCCATGGACACCCACGGCAACGTCCGCCTGTGCGAGGCGATGGAGACTCTCGGTGTACGGGTCGACGCCAAGGTCACCAACGTGCAGAACTGGTCCTCGTCCGTCGCCCGCGACTACGCCCGCGCGCCCGGCTGCCGGGACGCCCTGTGGGCGACCGGCGCCAGCCGCAACCACCAGGACACCGGGCATCCGGCGGTCCGCGAGTTCCGGGCGGCGATGGGGGACCGGCCGCTGTCGCAGTGGCAGCTGGAGGGGTGGGCGGCGGCGATGTGGTTCACCGACGCGGCCCGCTCCTGCCTCGCCGGCGGCGCACTCACCCGTGCGTGCGTCGAGACGTATCTCAACCGTCCGGAGGGGTACACCGCGCGGGGGCTGTTGCTCCCCGTCCGCTACGAGCACCTCGCGCGACCGCCGACGACCCGGAACACCTGTCTGTCCGTGGCCCGTTGGCAGGACGGCCGGGGCTGGGTGAGCCAGGGGGAGATGACGGAGAACTGCGCGACCGTGCCCCAGCTCGGCTACCGCCCGTGACCCTCCCCGGCTACGGCCCGTGAACGGCGCCCCTCCACCGGCAGTACAGTCGGGCGACCGATCAACTGACCGGGGGGAACCGGCAGCGCGATGCGAATCTCCTTTCTGCTCCACAACGGCTACCACTACGGCGGCACGATCCGGACGACGTTCACCCTCGCCGAGGAACTGGCGAAACGGCACGAGGTCGAGATCGTCTCGGTGTTCCGCCACCGCGACCGTCCCCTCCTCGGCCTGCCCTCCGGGGTGACCCTGCGCCACCTCGTCGACCTGCGCAAGGACAGTCCCGGATACGACGGCGACCGCCCCGACTTCCACCGGCCCGCCGAGGTCTTCCCGCGCGGCGACGGACGCTGGAAGCAGTACAGCGCGCTCACCGACGCCCGGATCGGGGAGCACCTGCGCGGCGTCGAGACCGACGTCCTCGTCGGCACCCGCCCCGGGCTCAACGTGCAGCTCGTCCGGCAGGCCCGGCGGGGGCCGGTCCTCGTCGGACAGGAGCACCTGATCCTCGACGGCCACACCTTCCGGCTGCGCCGGGACATCGGCCACGAGTACGCGCTCCTCGACGCCGTCACCACCGTCACCGAGGCGGACGCCCGCGCCTACCGGAAGCTGGGGCTGCCCGGCGTACGCGTCGAGTCCGTGCCCAACAGCGTGCCCGCGCCCCCGGGGCCGCCCGCCGACCCCGCGGCGAGGACCGTCGTCGCGGCGGGCCGGCTCACCGGCGTCAAGCGGTACGACCTGCTGATCGACGCCTTCGCCGAGGTGGCCGCCGACCACCCCGACTGGAAGCTGCGGATCTACGGCAGCGGCGACGCCGTCCAGAACCTCAAGGGGCCGCTGACCCGGCAGATCAAGGACCGGGGGCTCGGCGAGCAGGTCTTTCTGATGGGCTCGGCGACCCCGTTGGAACCGGAGCTGGCCAAGGGCTCGATCGCCGCGGTGACCTCGCAGCGCGAGTCCTTCGGCATGACCATCGTCGAGGCGATGCGCTGCGGACTCCCGGTGGTCTCCACCGACTGCCCGCACGGGCCGGGCGAGATCATCGAGGACGGGGTCGACGGATTCCTGGTGCCGGTCGACGACGTGGCGGCGTTCGCGCGGGCGCTGCGCCGGCTCGTCGAGGACGACGAGCTGCGGGCCAAGACGGCACGGGCGGCGCTCGACGCGTCCGAGCGGTTCGACCCGGTCCGGATCGCCGCCCGGCACGAGGCGCTGTGGACGGAGCTTGTCGAGCGGGGCGCGAGCCGGCGCACCCATCCGCAGGGCCGGGTGGCGCTGCACGCCGGGACCGGCCGGGCGATCGACGCGGTCTACGCCCTGAAGGCGAGGGTCGGTCGGCTCGTCCGCCGCTTCCGCTGACCGCTGTGCTCCCGGTGCCGCCCGCTCATTGCGGACAGAAGTCGTCCGCGAGGGCTGGCAGACTCGGGGCCATGTTGGAGACCTCCGCACGGCTCTTGCGTCTGCTCTCGTTGCTCCAGGCCCACCGCGAGTGGTCCGGTGCCGACCTCGCCGACCGGCTCGGGGTCACGCCCCGCACCGTACGGCGGGACGTCGACCGGCTCCGTGAGCTCGGCTATCCGGTCAACGCGAGCCCCGGGACCGGCGGTGGGTATCAGCTGGGTGCCGGGGCCGAGCTGCCGCCGCTGCTCCTCGACGACGAGGAGGCCGTGGCGGTCGCCGTCGGCCTGCGCGCCGCCGCCGGGCAGGGCGTCGAGGGCATCGGCGAGAGCTCCGTACGTGCCCTGGCCAAGCTGGAGCAGGTGCTTCCGGGGCGGCTGCGGCGCCGGGTGAGCGCGCTGAACGCCTTCACCGTCCCGATGCTGCGCACCCCGCGCGAGCGGATCGACCCGGCCGTCCTCACCGAACTCGCCAACGCCTGCCGGGACACCGAGCGGCTGCGTTTCGAGTACCGGGACCACGGCGGGGCCACCACCCGCCGGAACGTCGAGCCGCACCGTCTGGTGTGCAGCGAGCGGCGCTGGTACCTGGTCGCCTGGGACGTGGACCGGGCCGAATGGCGCACCTTCCGCGCCGACCGGATCGTGCCCACGCCGCCGCACGGGCCCCGCTTCCCGCCCCGTGAGCCGCCGGCCGAGGATCTGGCCGCCTATGTGGCGAAGGGCGTGTCCACCGCGGCGTACGCGACCGAGGCGACGATCCGGCTGCATGTGCCGCTCGCCGAGGCCGCCGCGGCCGTCGGCGCGGCCGACGGCGTCCTGACTGCGGACGGGGAGGATGCCTGCCTGCTCCGGACCGGGGCCCACAGCCTCGATGTGATGGTGATCCATGTGTCGCTGATCGGCTTCGAGTTCGAGGTGCTCGACCCGCCGGAGCTGGTCGACCGTGTGCGGGCGCTCAGGGACCTGTTGTCCCGTTCCCTCGACCGGTCGGTCTCCGCTCCGGCGGCGGGGTCGTGATCCGCATCCGCTCGTAGTCCGCGAACTCGGGGTGGTGCAGGTCGAAGGCCGGCGCCTCGGAGCGGATCCGGGGGACGGCGTCGAAGTTGTGCCGGGGCGGCGGGCAGGAGGTGGCCCATTCGAGGGAGCGGCCGAAGCCCCACGGGTCGTCCACGTCGACCTTCGCCCCGTACAGCGTGGTCCGCCACACGTTGTAGAGGAAGGGCAGGGTGGACGCGCCGAGCAGGAAGGAGCCGATGGTGGACACGGTGTTGAGCGCGGTGAAGCCGTCCGCCTCCAGGTAGTCGGCGTACCGGCGGGGCATGCCCTCCGCGCCGAGCCAGTGCTGCACCAGGAAGGTCAGGTGGAAGCCGATGAAGAGGGTCCAGAAGTGGATCTTCCCGAGCCGCTCGTCGAGCATCCGGCCGGTGAACTTGGGCCACCAGAAGGTGAAGCCGGCGAAGGTCGCGAAGACGACCGTGCCGAAGACCGTGTAGTGGAAGTGGGCGACCACGAAGTACGAGTCGGTGACCTGGAAGTCCATCGGCGGCGAGGCGAGGATCACCCCGGTGAGGCCGCCGAAGAGGAAGGACACCAGGAAGCCGACGGACCACAGCATCGGGGTCTCGAAGGAGAGCGAGCCGCGCAGCATCGTCCCGGTCCAGTTGAAGAACTTCACCCCGGTGGGCACCGCGATGAGGAACGAGAGCAGCGAGAAGAACGGCAGCAGCACCGCGCCCGTCGCGAACATGTGGTGGGCCCAGACGACCACCGACAGGCCGGTGATCGCCATGGTGGCGGCGATCAGCGTGGTGTAGCCGAAGATCGGCTTGCGGGCGAAGACGGGGATGATCTCGCTGACGATCCCGAAGAACGGCAGCGCGATGATGTAGACCTCCGGGTGGCCGAAGAACCAGAAGAGGTGCTGCCAGAGCAGCGCGCCGCCGTTCTCCGGCTGGAAGACCACCGAGCCGAGGCGCCGGTCCGCCTCCAGGACGAGCAGGGCGGCGGCGAGCACGGGGAAGGCGACGATCACCAGGACCGCCGTGAAGAGCACGTTCCAGGTGAAGATCGGCACCCGGAACATGGTCATGCCGGGCGCCCGCATCCCGACGATCGTCGCGAGGAAGTTCACCGAGGTCAGGATGGTCCCGAAGCCGGAGAGCGCGAGCCCCACGATCCACAGGTCGACGCCGACGCCGGGGGACCGTTCCAGGCTGTTGAGCGGGGCGTAGGCGGTCCAGCCGAAGGCGGCCGGGCCGGTCGGGGTGAGCAGTGAGCCGATCACCATCAGGCTGCCGAAGAGGAACAGCCAGTACGAGAACATGTTCAGCCGCGGGAAGGCGACGTCGGGCGAGCCGATCTGCAGCGGCACCAGCTCGTTGGCGAAGCCGGCGAAGGTCGGCGTGGCGAAGAGCAGCAGCATGATCGTGCCGTGCAGGGTGAAGGCCTGGTTGAACTCCTGGTTCGTGAGCAGCTGGAGTCCCGGGCGGGCCAGCTCGGCCCGCATCAGCATCGCCATGAGTCCGGCGATGAGGAAGAAGACGAAGGCGGTCACCAGATAGAGGTGGCCGATCTTCTTGTGGTCGGTGGTGGTGAGCCAGTCGATCATGATCCGGCCGTGCCGCTCGCGGCTCGATTCGACGGTCGCGGTCGCTGTCCCGTTGCCCATCCGCTGCCTCCGCTTCGCCGTCGTCCCGGCTCCGCGTCTCCGGGGCGTTCGGACAGCGTAAGCATTGTGTAAGGGAAGAGTGAGCGGATCGCGTGCGCGTCGCCGAGACAATTCGGGACGGGCGGAGTGGGAGAGCTGAATTACCCGCGTTCTCTCGGCACTTCCGACCCCTTGGTGCGAACTACCGGATGGCCTTCGGAATTACTGGAGAAACGGCCGGAAATCGTGGCGCGGAGTGACCGGGGTCATGCCCCACATATGTCGAGAACTTGTGACACAAGCGTGACCGCCAAGGGACTAACGTGAGGGTCATGGCACCCACATCGCGCACTCCCGAACCGCCTCGCGACGCCCCCGAGTCCTATGTGGGCCTCGACGCGGAAGGCGCCGCACAGCTCGCCAGGACGCGGGGCTGGAGCACCGTGAGGTCGCTCCCGCCCGGCTCGATCATCACCATGGAGTACCTCGCCGGACGCATCAACTTCGAGGTCGAGGGCGGCAAGGTCACCCGCTGCTGGCTCGGCTGAGGGAACGGAACGGAACGGCGCCGGCGAACCGGGCCGCGCCAGGGCGCCCCGTACCCGGGCACGCGGAAGGGCCCCGGCCGAGGTTCGGCCGGGGCCCTTCCGTACGTGTGGGCGGGTGCTCGCGGTCAGCCGCGGGTCGCCGGGGCGCGGCCGCCGGCCACTCCCGAGCGGGTCGCCGGAGCGCGGCCGCCGGCCACTCCGGCCGGCCCCCGGACCGGCTCCTCGGACCCGGGCGGGAAGTACCCCGGGCGGGGTCCCCCGGAGGCCACGGGCAGCGAGGGAACCAGACGGCGACGGTCCCGCAGCCGGTCCCGTACCCGGTCGCGCAGGGCGAGGATCCACGACTCCGCCACCGCGAGGACCGGCTCGCACCAGGGCAGGGCGAGCAGGATCAGGAGTCCGGCGGCCCAGCCGAGGAGGACGTCGCTCAGCCAGTGCGTACCCAGATACACCGTGGTGAGTCCGACGCCGAGCGCGACCACGGCGGAGAGCGCCGACAGATAGCGCCTGGCCCTCGGGGTGGTCGCGAGATAGGCGAGGATGCCCCAGGTCACGACCGCGTTGGCGGTGTGACCCGAGGGGAATATGTCGCCGCCGGCGAAGAGCTCGGCGGAACCGACCTCGGTCGCGTAGTGGGGTCCGAGACGGCCGAGCCCGAGCTTGACCGCGCCGACCGTGACATTGAGCAGCAGGAGGGCGGCGCCGAGGCAGAGCAGCGGCCGCAGGGTGTGCTGGCGCCAGGAGCGCCAGCCCAGCCAGGCGGCCACCATGACGGCCGTGGGGCCGCGCTGGCCGAGGACGACGTAGTAGTCGAGGAAGCCGTGGATCTCCGGCCACTGCTGATAGGGCCGGAAGAGCATGATCTTCCAGTCGAGGGTCACCAGCCACGTCGAGAGCAGCACGGCGACGACCATGGCGAGATAGAACGCCGATGTCCCGCCGAAGAGGGCGAGACGCGTGCGGGTCATCCGCGGGACCTCTATCTTCGGCGGTTCCGGCTCCCGGTCCAGCCGGGCAAAGATGTCGGTACGCACCCAATCGACGTTACAGGGAGTGAGTAGCAGACCCGGTCGTTCCGGTCTGTTCGTGATGTTGATGTGATGTGGAGTAGGTCTCAGTCGATGGCCTATTCCAGGCGTCCGTCGGGAAATCCGATGACCTTCCGCCCTATTGGAGCGGGACCGATTCCGGAAGAGTGTTTGAACGCGCGGGAATTGCTTCAAACAGGTGTCCGTACGGAATTCCATGCGACGCGCGGGCCGCCCCGAGTGGCGTACGCCACACCCCGCGGCCCGCCGGGGTGAGAGCTGCACCACGCGCTCGGGCCTTGAACTCGCGTACGCTGACGGCTCACTCGCCCGTCGATGCCGGGCCGCCCCAGGGGCATAAGCCCTGGTCGGGGCCCGCCGAGCGCGAGAGCTTCACTGGGAGGTACGTACATGTCGCGGACGAACACGGCCCCAGCACGACCGCGTGCCGCAGTCGACGGCGGAGCCAACCGCTGGGTCGTCCTCGTCGTCCTCTGCGTCAGCCTTCTCGTGGTCGCCCTCGACGCGACCATCCTTCATGTCGCGATCCCCTCGCTCACCGAGGACCTGCGCCCCAGCTCCACCGCGCTGCTCTGGATCGTCGACGCCTACCCCCTGGTCTGCGCCTCGCTCCTGATCCTCTTCGGCACCCTCGGGGACCGGGTCGGGCGGCGCAGAATCCTGCTCCTCGGCTACGCGCTGTTCGGCATCGCCTCGGCGGTCGCCGCGCTCGCCACCGAACCCTCGGTCCTCATCGGGGCCCGGGTGCTCCTCGGCGTCGGCGGCGCCATGATCATGCCCGCCACGCTCTCCGTCCTCCGGGCGGTCTTCCCCGACCGGCGGGAGCGCGCCACCGCCATCGGCGTCTGGACCGCGGTCGCCGCGATAGGGGCCGCCACCGGGCCCGTGCTCGGTGGCTTCCTCGTCGAGCACTACTGGTGGGGCTCCGTCTTCCTCATCAACATTCCGCTGATGGCGCTGATCCTTCCGCTCGGCCGCCGCCTCCTCCCCGAGTCCCGGGGAGCCGCCGACGGACCCTGGGACGTCCTCGGCGCGCTCATGGCCGCCGCCGGTGTGCTCGGCTGCGTCCTCGGGGTCAAGCGGGCGGGCGCCGGCGAACCGATCCTCGCGCTCCCGACCGCCGGACCGCTGCTGCTCGGCGCCGCGCTCCTGGTCCTCTTCGTGCGGCGCCAGAGGAGACGGCCCCACCCGCTGATCGACATGCGGCTGTTCTCCCGCGCGGCCTTCACGACCTCGGTCGGCTGCATCGTGCTCGCCATGCTGGCCCTGGTCGGCCTGCAGCTCATCGCCGTCCAGTACCTCCAGCTGGTCCTCGGTCTCAGTCCGCTGGAGACCGGGCTGCGGCTGCTGCCGCTCACCTTCGCCGCCATGGCCGCCGGCGCCACCGGCTCGTACACCCTGCGCAGGATCGGACCGCGCCGGATGGTCGGCTGGGGCTTCCTCCTCACCGCCGCCGCCGTGCTGCTGCTCACCTTCATGGGGCAGCACGACCGGCCGCTGCTGCTCACGGTGGGCTTCGTGCTGCTCGGCTTCGGCCTGCAGACCACGCTCTTCTCGGCGTACGAGTCGATGCTCAGCGAGGCGCCGCAGCGGAGCGCGGGCGCCGCCGCCTCGATCGGCGAGACCTCGTACCAGCTCGGCGCGGGCATGGGCACGGCCCTGCTCGGCAGCGTGATGAACGCGGCGTACGCCCCCGGGCTCGCCGCGCTCCCCGGGGTGCCCGCGGAGGCGAGCAGGGCCGCCGCGAACTCGCTCGGCGAGGCCTATCAGGTCGCCGACCAGCTCGGCGGTGCGGCCGGCGGCGCGCTGTACCAGGCCGCCCGGCACGCCTTCGTGAACGGGCTGCACATCACGCTCTTCGTGAGCGCGGGGCTGCTGCTGCTCGGCGCGGCGATGGCCCGGCGCCTGCCCCGGGTGATGGAGTGCCCGGTGGATCCGGAGGAGACGGTGTCCGCCGGTGTGCCGGAGGCGGAGCCGCCGGTGCTGTCGAAGCAGGAGACGTCGGTGCTGTCGAAGCCGGCTCCGTCGGAGACGGTCCGGTCCGAGCCCCTGGAGCTCGTCGAACCGTCCGAGCCGCGGGTGCCCGCGACCCGGGAAGCGAACGAGCCCGCCGGCTCGGGGCGTCCGGCGCACTGACCCGATCCCTCGGGGGGCCCGGCCGGCCGGCGGACTCGCTCAGCTCTGGTTGAAGAAACCGTCCTGCTGACGCCGACCCGTCTCTCCGGTGACGATCTGGGTGTCGGCGGGGGTCAGCAGGAAGACCCGCGTCGCGACACGCTCGATCGAGCCGCGCAGACCGAAGGCGAGACCGGCGGCGAAGTCGACCACACGCTTGGCGTCGTTCGGCTCCATCGCGGTCAGGTTCACGATCACCGGAACACCGTCCCGGAAGAGCTCGCCGATGCCGCGGGCGTCCCGGAAGCCGTCCGGGGAGACGGTGGCGATCCGGCGGCCCCGGTCCTCGGCGGTGTCCGTGGCCACCCGGACCCGGGGGTCCGTCACCCAGGCATCGCCGCCCTCGGCACCGTCGGCGTACTCGTCGTCGTAGTAACGCTCGTCGTTGTCCTCGACGAGTCCCAGCCAGGCGCTCGCCTTGCGCACCGATCCCATGGACGCCTCCTTTCACGCGGTCACTTGTGGTTCCGCAATCCCTATCGTCCTTCATGATGCGGATCGCGCGCCAAGTGGATAGTCGGCGCGCAGGGGATTCGTGACGGTACTGGTGCAGAACGTGAGCACCGTTTTCTGGCGATTCGTCAGGAAACTTGCGGTATGCGGGGCCTGAGGGAGGGCCATGTAGCTGAAAATATGAAAGTCGGGCCACAAGGGTGACGATGGGCGCGTACGGGTGAACGCACCCACTCGCTACGATGCCGCGAGGCCGCCCGGCGGTCCATGGCCCGGCCCAGATCCACGCTCCACGGGGGAGTCCATGTTCGGAATCGTCAGACCCTGCACCCACCGGCTCACCGACGGCCTCAAGACCGAGTGGATGGCCCATCTCTGCGGCCTCTGCCTGGCACTTCGCGCCGACCACGGCCAGTTCGCCCGGGTCGTCACCAACTACGACGGGCTCATTGTCTCGGTCCTGACGGAGGCTCAGACCGGGGTCACGGCGGCGGGCCGCCGCACGGCCGGGCCCTGCGCGCTGCGCGCCATGCGGACCGCCCCCGTGGCCAAGGGCGAGGGCGCCCGCCTCGCCGCCGCCGTCTCGCTCGTCCTCGCCTCGGCGAAGGTACGGGACCACGTCGCCGACCGGGACGGCCTGTTGGCCCGCAGGCCCGCCGCCGCCGCGGCCCGTCGTGTCGCCCGCTCCTGGGACAAGGCCGGGGCCAGGACCGGCCGCGCCCTCGGCTTCGACACCGCCGTCCTCGTCGACGCCGTCGACCGCCAGACCGGGATCGAGGCCCTCGCCGGCCCCGGGACCTCCCTGCTCACCGTCACCGAACCGACCGAGACCGCGACCGCGGCCGCCTTCGCGCACACCGCCGTCCTCGCCGGACGGCCCGGGAACGCGGCGCCGCTCGCGGAGGCGGGCCGGCTCTTCGGCCGCCTCGCCCACCTCCTCGACGCCGTCGAGGACCAGACCGCCGACGCGGAGAAGGGCGCCTGGAACCCGCTCACCGCGACCGGAACCTCCCGCGAGGAGGCCCGCCGGCTCGCCGACGACGCCCTGCACGGCATCCGCCTCGCGCTGCGGGACGCCGAGTTCGCCGACGACAAGCTGGCGCACGTCCTGCTCGCCCACGAACTCCGCACCTCGGTGGACCGCGCCTTCGGCACGACGAGCTGCTCCCACGGCGCCCCGGGGGCGGGGCAGGGGCCGGGGTACGGGACGGGCCAGGGGTACGGGCAGCAGCAGGGGCCGGTGCCGGGCAATCCGTACGCGGGCGGGGCGCCGGGTCCGTACCAGCCCTACGGCGGCGGTGGCGGGAACCCGTACGGCGGCGGACCCGGCGGGCCCGGTGGGCTGCCGCCGCAGTTCGGCGGCGGCGCCCCGCAGGCACCCAAGCCGCGCGGCTTCCTCGCCGGGTGCGCCATGTTCACCTGGCTCTTCTGCACCTGCCAGATCTGCTGTGCCAAGGAGTACGAGGGCCCCTGGTCCCGGAAGAAGCGCGAGGGCTGCTGCCGGGACTGCGACTGCGACCCCGGCTGCGGCAACTGCGACTGCTGCTGCCCCTGCGACGGCTGCTGACAGACCGTCGGTCCACCGGGGTCCACCGGGGTCCGTGGGGTCCACCGGGGTCCACCGGGGTCCGTCGTCGCGCCGGAGCCCCGCCCGCCCCGCTACTTCTTCGGTGCCGGGAGCTCCGGCGGGGAGATCTGCGACGTGGCGATGCCCGACCCCGTCACACCCCACTTCTTCAGGATCCTGTCGTACGTCCCGTCCGCCTTCAGGCCGTTCACCGCGGCCTGGAAGGCGGGCGCGAGCGGCGTGCCCTTCCTGAAGGCGAAGCCGACGTCGAGCCGCCGGTACTCGTTGAGGAACTTCACGTTCTTCTGCTGCGTCACCGCGTACCGCACCCCGTTGATCGTGTTCATCACGACATCGCTGCGGCCCTGCTGGAGCGACATCCAGATCGCCCCGGTCTCGCTGTAGACGTTCACCTCGTACGGCTGCTCGCCCGCCTCCGCGCACCGCCCCTTGTTCTGCTCCAGGGTCCGTTCGAAGGTGGTGCCCGCGTTCACGGCCACCTTCAGACCGCACAGCTGCGTGAGGTCGGTGACCGCCTTCAGCGGGCTGTCCGCGCGGCTCGCGAAGCCCTGGCCGTCGTTGATGTAGGTCACGAAGTCGATGGCCTTGCGGCGCTCCTCGGTCACGCCGAAGTTGCCGGTGCCGACGTCGTACTTGCCGCTGCCGAGCGCCGGCAGGATCGCCTCGAAGCCGACCACCTCGCGCTTGAGCTCAAGACCGAGGGCCTTCGCCACGGCCGCGGCGAAGTCGGCGTCGACCCCCACGACGGTCTTGCCGTCGGGCAGGTAGGCCGAGCTGGGCGGGGTGGCGACGGACGAGGCGAGCGTGAAGCTGCCCCGCTGCCGTACGTCGGCGGGGAGCAGTTTCGCCGCCGCCTCGTTCCTCCTCACCGCCGACACCACGTCCTCCGTCGGGAGCGCGCCCTTCGCGGCCCCTGCGGCGCCCGCGGCGCCCGGCGCTCCCGAGGCGCCGGCCGGGGCCGTGGCGGGATCGCCGCCCGCGCAGGCGGTCAGCGTGAGGGCGGCGCCGGTGATCAGGGCGAAGACGAGGGCGGTGCGAGCGGTGCCGGGACGCGTGCGCGTGGTCATGGCTTCGGGTTCTCCAGGAATTTCTCGAACGGCAGCGGGCCGATCGACTCGGGATCGGCGGACACGTCGAAGAGCGGGCGGTAGCCGCTCGCCAGATAGAGGCCCTTGGCCTCCGGCTGGCGCGGTCCGGTCGTGAGATAGAGGCGGGAGTAGCCGCGGGCGGCGGCCTCCCGTTCGAGCACGGTCAGGACCCGGCGGGCGAGTCCGCGTCTGCGGTGCGCCGAGTCGGTCCAGATCCGCTTGAGTTCGGCGGTGTCGTCGTCGTAGCGGCGGTACGCGCCGCCTGCCACGGGCCGGCCCTGCTCGAGGAGGAGCAGGAAGGCGCCGTGCGGTGGGGCGAACTCCTCCGCCGGGTACCGGATCAGATCGTGCGCGGAGCCGTACCGGGTCGTGTACTCGTGCGCCAGCTCGTCGAGGAGCGGGCGAGCCAAGGGGTCGGTGGTCGTGGTCCGGTGCACGGACAACGCAAAGGTCATGACGGTCCTTCAGGGCGAAGGAGGGCAGCCCTCAGGAACGCAGGAGGGCGGCGCGGCAGAGCGAGGGGAGGGGAGGGGAGGGGAGGGGAGGGGAGGGGCGAGCTCAGGCACCACGAGGGGGCCTGGGTGTGAAGGCGCCGCGGAGAACAGCACGCGGACGGGGCGGAGCCGGAGACCGGCTCACCGAGCAGAGGGCCGGCTCAACAGGAGGAGGACCACACACGACCGAAGTCGATGTGGGAGCGCGTGACCAGCTGCTGCGAGTGCATGGCCACAGTGGAACAGGCATCCGTTCCCGCGTCAACCACGATGAGACGTACGGCTCACAGTGCGGACACCCTTGACAGTGGGGCCTGTTGACCGCATAGCCTCGAAGGGCGGATCGGGCTGAGGGGCCCGGTTCCGTGCTCACCGCGTGTGAAGGCGCACCCCGTGTTCGATCCGCCTCTGGCATCCACGGAGTCTTCGTATGTCCGCGACCCTGGTCAAAACCCCCTCCACGGCCCCGCCGGCCGAACCACCACCCCGCATCGTCCCCGCCCGCCGCGCCGGGCAGTGGACCACCGCGGGCCTCGTCCTCGCCCTGCTCGCGCTCGGCCTCGTCTCGGTCGTCCGCAACAAGGCCTTCCAGTGGGACGTGGTCGCCGAGTACTTCACCTCCGCGTCCGTCCTGCGCGGACTCGGCCTCACCCTGTGGCTGACCGCCCTCGTCATGGTGCTCGGCTTCGTCCTCGGAACCCTGCTCGCCGTGCTCAGGCTCTCCGCCAACCCCGTGCTGCGTGCGGTGAGTTGGGGATACGTCTGGTTCTTCCGGTCCACCCCGATCCTGGTCCAGCTGCTCTTCTGGTTCAACATCGGCGCGCTCTACCCGCAGATCCTCGGTGTCAGCACGGTCAACCTCCTCGGCCCCGTGTCCGTCGCCGTCATCGGCCTCACCCTGCACGAGGCCGCCTACGCGGCCGAGGTCGTGCGCGGCGGCATCCTCTCCGTCGACCGCGGCCAGCTGGAAGCCGCCCAGTCCCTCGGCCTCGGCCGGTGGCGCCGGCTCTCCCGGATCGTGCTGCCGCAGGCCATGCGGGCGATCGTCCCACCGGCCGGGAACATGCTGATCGGCACCCTCAAGGGCACCTCGATCGTCTCCGTGATCGCCGTCCAGGACCTGCTCTACTCGACCCAGCTCGTCTACCACCGCACATACGAGATCATCCCGCTGCTGCTCGTCGCCACGCTCTGGTACGTCGCCGTCACCTCCGTCCTCAGCCTCGGGCAGCACTACGTCGAGCGGCACTACGCCCGCGGTTCGGCGGGTGCGCGATGAGCACGACCCCGTCCATCGTGATCGTGGGCGCGGGGCCGCGGGGGACCGGCTTCCTCGAACGGCTCGCCGCCAACCTGCCCGAGCTGTACGGCGACCGCCCCCTCGACCTCCACCTCGTCGACCCGCACCCGCCGGGCCCCGGCCGCATCTGGCGCACCGCGCAGTCCCCGCTGCTCTGGATGAACTCCCGGGCCGAGGACGTCACCATGTTCACCGACGAGACCGTGGAGCTGGCGGGCCCCGTCCGGCCCGGCCCCACGGTCGCGGAATGGGCCGGCATCGACGGCCGGGCCTTCCCCACCCGCCCCCAGCAGGGTGCCTATCTGCGCTGGGTGTTCGCGCGGGCCCGGGCCGCGCTGCCCGCCTCGGTCGCCGTCCACGAGCACCGGACCACCGCCCTGAGGATCGGCGGCCCGCGCGAGGGCCGCCAGCGGGTCTGGCTGGAGGGCTCCGCCGTGCCCCTCCTCGCCGACCTCGTCGTCTTCACCGTCGGCCACCTCGACGCCGAACCCGACCCGGAGCAGCGGGCCCTCGCCGGCTTCGCCGCCCGCCACGGCCTCGTCCACCTGCCGCCCGACTTCACCGCCGACACCGATCTGACCGCCCTGCCGGCCGGCGAGGCCGTCCTCGTCCGCGGCTTCGGGCTCGCCTTCGTCGACCTGATGGTGCTGCTCACCGAGGGCCGCGGCGGGCGGTACGAGGGCGAGGGCGACGCCCTGGTGTACGTCCCCTCAGGCAAGGAACCGGTGCTGCACGTCGGATCGCGTCGGGGCGTCCCGTACCACTCGAAGATCGATTACGTCCTCGACGGCGAACGGCCCCCGCTGCCCCGCTTCTTCGGCCCCGAACAGACCGACGCCCTGCTGCGGAGGGCCGGGCCGGTCGACTTCCGGCGCGATGTGTGGCCCCTGGTCGACAAGGAGCTCGGCTGGGCCCACTACCACCGGCTGTTCTCCACCCACCCCGAGCGGACCTCGCTCGCGTGGGGCGACTTCGAGCGGGCCTACGCGGCGGCGCCGCCGCGCGGCGCCGAACTCGCCGCCGTCGTCGCCGCGGCCGTCCCCGACCCGGCCGACCGGCTCGACCTGGACGCCCTCGACCACCCCCTGGACGGCATCCGCTTCGCCTCGGTGGAAGCCCTCCAGAACGGTCTGCGCGACTACGTCACCGGCGACCTGTCCCGCCGTCACGACCCCGCCCACAGCTCCGACGCCGCCGTCATCTCCGGGCTCCTGTCCGTCTACGGACAGCTCATGCGCCTCGGCGGGCGACTCGACCCCGGCGGCTGGTGGCACGGCTTCTTCAGCTACCTCGCGTCCGGGCCGCCCGGCCCCCGGCTCCAGCAGCTCCTCGCCCTCTCCCGGGCCGGCGTCGTCCGCTTCCTCGGCCCGCGGCTCACCGTCGAGGCCGACGAGGAGCGCGGAGTCTTCCGGGCCGCGTCCGCCGCCGTGCCGGGGGAGTGGACCGAGGCCCGCGCCCTCGTCGAGGCCCGGATCCCCGACCCGGTCCTCGAACTCACCGGCAGCCCGCTTCTCCGCTCCCTGCACGAGGAAGGCGTACGGGCCACCGCCGGCGGCCTCCTCGTCGTCGACACCGACGGCCGGGTCCTGGAGCTCGACGGGCGCCCGCACCCGCGCCGCTTCGCACTCGGCCCGCACACCACCGCGCGGACCGACAGCGCCTTCACCAGGCCCCGTACCGGCGGGGTCGCCTTCCGGCAGAACGACGTCACCGCGCGGGCGGCGCTGACGTTCCTGCGCGACCGGGCGTGTCGGCTCCCGGCCCCGCTGAGCGCCTGATCCCCGGCCTGCTCCCCGCCTGATCCCCGGCCTGCTCCCTGGCCTGATCCGCCGCCTGATCTCCCGCCGTCCTCCGCTGCCCGACCCCTTTCCGAGGAACCGCCATGTCTCTCACCAGCGATCCGCCCGCCACCAGAGCCGCCGTGAAGGAACCGGCGGCGGGCCCCGAGCTCGTGGTCGTCCCCGTCCGGCACCCCTGGCGCTGGGTGGCCGTCGCCGTCACCGCCGTGCTGCTCACCCAGTTCGTCCACGGGCTGGTCACCAACCCCGGCTGGGAGTGGGACGTCTTCGCCGCGTTCTTCACCACCGAGACGATCCTCCGGGCCGTCTGGGTCACCCTCCAGCTCACCTTCCATGGCACCGCCCTCGGCTTCGCGATCGGCATCGTGCTCGCCTTCATGCGCCTGTCGGCCAGCCCGTTCCTGCGATCCGTCGCCTTCGGCTACATCTGGGCCTTCCGCTCCATCCCGCTCATCGTCCAGCTGCTCTTCTGGTTCAACCTCGCCTACCTCTACCAGGAGCTGAGCATCGGCATCCCCTTCGGGCCGAGCTTCGTCTCCTTCGACACCACGGGTCTGGTCGGCGAGATGAGCGCCGCCGTCCTGGGGCTCGCCCTGCACCAGGCGGCCTACGCGGCGGAGATCGTCCGAGGCGGTGTACTCGCCGTGGACGAGGGCCAGTTGCAGGCCGCCGCCTCCCTCGGCATCCCGAGGCTCCGGCAGGTGCGGCGGATCGTCCTGCCGCAGGCGATGCGCTCGATCCTGCCGAACGCCGCCAACGAGATCATCTCGCTCTTCAAGGGCACCTCGATCGTCTCGGTCATGGCGATCGGCGAACTCTTCTACCAGGTCCAGGTCGTCTACGGCCGCAACGGACGGGTCGTTCCGCTCCTGATGGTCGCCACCGCCTGGTACGTCCTGCTCACCACCGCGCTCTCCGTCGTCCAGCACTACGTCGAACGCCACTACGCGAAGGGGAGCGTCCGATGAGCTCCGTCACCGTCGACCCGCCCGCCGAAGCCCGGGTCACCACCACCGCCAAGGTCGAGATCCGGGCCGTCCACAAGAACTTCGGCCCCCTCCATGTCCTGCGCGGCATCGACCTCGACGTCCGCGCCGGCGAGGTCACCGTCGTCCTCGGCCCCTCGGGCTCCGGCAAGTCCACCCTCCTGCGCACCATCAACCACCTGGAGAAGGTCGACAGCGGCACCGTCAGCGTCGACGGCACCCTCGTCGGCTACCGCCGCTCCGGCAACAAGCTCTACGAGCTGCGCGAGCGCGACATCCTCAAGCAGCGCACCCGGATCGGCTTCGTCTTCCAGAACTTCCACCTCTTCCCGCACCTCACCGTCCTGGAGAACATCGTCGAGGCCCCCGTCTCGGCCCTGAAACGCCCCCGCAAGGCGGCCGAGGCCGCGGCCCGGACGCTGCTCGAACGCGTCGGACTCGCCGACAAGGCGGAGGCGTACCCCAAGCAGCTCTCCGGCGGACAGCAGCAGCGGGTCGCCATCGCCCGCGCGCTCGCCCTCGAACCCGGCCTGCTCCTCTTCGACGAGCCGACCTCCGCGCTCGACCCCGAACTGGTCGGCGAGGTCCTCGACGTCATCAAGGACCTGGCCGCCTCCGGCACCACCATGATCGTCGTCACCCATGAGATCGGCTTCGCCCGCGAGGTCGCCGACACCGTGGTCTTCATGGACGAGGGCCGGATCGTCGAGCAGGGGCCGCCGGCCGAGGTGCTCGACAGCCCTCGCCACGAACGCACCCGCGCCTTCCTCTCCAAGGTCCTCTGATTCCTCCGACCACCATCTCTTCCCTCTCAGGAGTACTGCTGTGAAGACCCGTCGCACCCTCCTCGCCGTCCTCGCCCCGCTCACCGCCCTCGGGGTGCTCACCGCCTGCGGCTCGGGTGACGCCTCCACCGAAACGATCAAGGCCGAGGGGAAGAAGGGCGGCAACGGCATCAATCTCAGCCCCGAGCAGAACCGCGTCCACACCCCCGAGGTCGCCGCGCTCGCCGCCCGGTTGCCCGAGGCCGTCCGCAAGAGAGGCACCCTGAACCTCGGCGTCTCCGCGACCAGCAATCCGCCGCTCGCCTTCCACGCCACCGACGACAGGACGCTGATCGGTGTCGAGGTCGACCTCGCGACCCTGGTCGCCGACGCCCTCGGTCTGAAGCCCGAGTTCCACCCGGTGTCCTGGGAGAACCTCTTCGTCGGCCTCGACAGCGGCAAGTACGACGCCGTCTTCTCCAACGTCACCGTCACCGAGGAGCGCAAGGACAAGTACGACTTCGCCACTTACCGCCTGGACGACCTCGCCTTCGAGGCGAAGAAGGGCTCCGGCTGGACGGTCAAGGGCCCCGAGGACGTGGCGGGGAGGACGATCGCCGTCGGCTCCGGCACCAACCAGGAGAAGATCCTCGTCGACTGGTCCGAGCGGAACGAGAAGGCCGGCCGCGAGCCGGTCGACATCAAGTACTACCAGAACACCTCGGACTACTACCTGGCGCTCCAGTCCGGCCGGATCGACGGCTACCTCGGGCCCAACCCCGTCGCCGCCTACCACGTGCTCTCCGCCGGACAGACCGAGATCGTCGGCACGTTCTCCGGCGCGGGCGCCGGACTCCAGGGCAAGATCGCGGCCACCACGAAGAAGGACAGCGGACTCGTCGCCGCCTATGCCGCCGCGATCGACCACATCGTCGAGAACGGCACCTACGGCCAGGTCCTCAAGCGGTGGGGCCTCGACAGCGAGGCCGTGACGAAGTCGGAGATCAACCCGCCCGGGCTGCCCCGCACCAAGAACTGACCGCGCCCGGCACCCGGCACCCGTTCACCTCACCTCACCTCGCCACCTCGCCTCGCCACACACCGCTTCGAGAGACTTCGAGAGAGACCGCATGACCAGTAGCCGAACGCTCCACCTCGCCGCCGAACTCGCCCCGGGCGCCGGTGACTCCCCGAGCCCCCTCGCCTCCGCCGCCCGTACCGCCGCACCCGTCGTCGCCGGTACCGCCGCCCGTACCGTCGCGTTCGCCCGGCTCGCCGAGGCCGCCGCGCTGGACTTCCTCACCCACGACGACTCCTTCACCCGGCCCGGCCTCGACGCGCTCACCGTCCTGGCCCGGATCGCCCCCGAGACCCGCTCCATCGGCCTCGTGCCGACCGTGACCACCACCCACACCGAGCCCTTCCACGTCCAGGCCGCCGTCGCCACCCTCGACTGGGTGAGCCGGGGCCGGGCGGGCTGGCGGATCGCGGTCTCCCCGACCGGGGCCGAGGCCCGGCTCTTCGGCCGCCGCCCGGTGCCGCCCACCGCCGAGCTCTGGCAGGAGGCGGGCGAGGTCGCCGAGGTCTCCCGCAAACTGTGGGACAGCTGGGAGGACGACGCCGAGATACGGGACGTGGCGACCGGACGGTTCGTCGACCGCCGCAAGCTGCACCACGTGAACTTCCAGGGCGCGACCTTCTCGGTCACGGGCCCCTCGATCGTCCCCCGGCCCCCGCAGGGCAACCCGGTGACCGTCGTCGACGCCACCCGGCCCGCCGCCCGCGACACCGCCGCCCACCACGCCGACGTGGCGCTGATCAGGGCCTCGTCCGCCGAGGAGGCCGCGGCCCTCCGCGCCGAACTGCGGCAGGGCGCCCGCGCCCACGGCCGGGACCCCGGACAGCTGCGCGTCCTGCTCTCGGCGACCGTCGACCTCGACGCGTACGAGGGCGGGCCCGGGGCGCTCGCCGAACTGATCGCCGGCTGGCACGGCGGCTGCGCCATCGACGGTTTCCACCTCGTGCCGGCCGTGCCCGAGCGTGACCTGGAGCGGTTCACCGCCGACACCGTCACCCGGCTGCGCGACCGCGGGCTCTTCCGTACGGCCTACGAGGGCGCCACCCTCCGCGACCACCTGGGGCTCGTCCGCCCCGTCAGCCAGTACGCCACCGCAGCACGGGCGACGACGGGAGCACCGGCGTGAGCCGCCACCAGGGCCGGAAGCAGATCCATCTCGCCGCGCACTTCCCCGGCGTCAACGCCACCACCGTCTGGGCCGATCCGCGCTCCGGTTCGCAGATCGACTTCTCCTCCTTCGAGCATCTCGCCAGGACCGCGGAGCGCGGCCTCTTCGACTTCTTCTTCCTGGCCGAGGGGCTGCGGCTCCGTGAGCACAACGGCCGCATCCACGACCTCGACGTCGTCGGCCGGCCCGAGTCGATCACCGTCCTGAACGCGCTCGCCGCCGTCACCGAGCGGCTCGGCCTGGCCGGTACGGTCAACGCCACCTTCAACGAGCCGTACGAACTGGCGCGGCGGCTCGCCTCGCTCGACCACCTCAGCGCGGGCCGGGCCGCCTGGAACGTCGTCACCTCCTCGGACGCCTTCACCGGCGAGAACTTCCGGCGCGGCGGCTTCCTGGACCGGGCCGACCGGTACACCCGGGCCGCCGAGTTCCTCGCCACGGCCCGGGAGCTGTGGGACTCCTGGACACCGGAGGGCAGGCAGCGGCCCTTCTTTCACAGCGGGCCGCAGTTCGGGATCGAGGGCGAGTTCACCGTCCCGCGCTCCCCGCAGGGACATCCGGTCGTCATCCAGGCCGGCGACTCCGACGAGGGCCGGGAGTTCGCGGCCTCGGCCGCCGACGTGGTCTTTGCCCGCTGGGGGTCCGGGGGTCACTCCACGGGAATGCACAGCTCCCGGCACTCCACCCTGGACGCCGGCCGGGAGTTCCACGCCGACGTCAAGGGGCGGCTCGCCCGGTACGGGAGGGAGCCCGGCGACCTGAAGATCATGCCCGGGGTGACGTACGTCCTCGGCGACACCGACGCCGAGGCGCAGGAGCGGGCCGGCGAGATCCGCCGTCAGCAGGTCTCCCCGCAGAACGCGATCCTCGCCCTGGAGCAGATCTGGGGCCGCGACCTGTCCGGCTACGACCCGGACGGACCGCTGCCCGACATCGACCCCGACCCCGACTCGACCCTGGTCCAGGGGCGGGTGCGGGTCGCCGACCCGGTCGGGGTGGCCAGGAAGTGGCGGGCGCTCTCCGAGGCCAAGGGCCTGTCGATCCGTCAGACGGTCGTCGAGACCACGAGCCGGCAGGCCTTCGTCGGCAGCCCGGGGACGGTGGCGGCGGCCCTGGAGGAGGCCGTCGCCACGGACGCCGCCGACGGCTTCATCCTCGTCCCGCACCTCACCCCCGGCGGCCTCGACGACTTCGTCGACCGGGTCGTCCCGCTGCTCCAGGAGCGGGGCGTGTTCCGTACGGAGTACTCCGGCACGACGCTCCGGTCGCACCTCGGGCTTCCCGAGCCCGTATGGAAGGGTGGAGCACCATGAGCACGGACAACGACAGCGACACGGGTACGGACGCGGGGGCCGACCCCCGGCAGGAGTGGCAGCACTGGCACGAGCAGCGGGAGGCCGCGGTCTCCTCCTCGTACGGTCCGCTCTCCCTCACGGGCACCCACTGGCTCTCGGACTTCCCGGAGGGGCGAATTCCGGCCGTTCCGGGGGAGTGGCGGGAGGACGGCGACGAGGTGCTCCTCAGCGCCCGCGCCGAGGACGGGATCACCGTCGACGGCAAGCCGTTCACCGGCACGGTCCGGCTCACTGCCGACCACGGCCCGATCCACGAGTCCCGCGTCGAGTCGGCGGGCCGGCGGCTCGTCGTCCTGCGGCGCGAAGGGCTGTGGGCCGTACGGGACTTCGACCCCGGCTCCGAGGCCCGGACCGCCTTCCGGGGGATCGAGGCCACTCCGTACGACGAGCGCTGGGTGGTGCCCGGCGTCTTCCGTCCGTACGAGCGGACGCGCAGCGTACGGGTGGAGAACGCCGACGGCCGCGAGCGTGGTCTCGGGCTCTCCGGGGAGCTGGTCTTCGAGCTGCACGGCGGCGAGCACACCCTCCAGGTGGCCGTCGAGGACGACGGGTCCCTGTGGGCGGTCTTCGCGGACGCCACCAGCGGCCGGGACAGCTACCGCTTCCGCTTCCTGCGCCCGGCGGCCCCGGCGGCGGACGGCTCGGTGACGGTCGACCTGAATCGCGCGCTGCTGCCGCCGTGCGCCTTCGCCGACCACTTCATCTGCCCGTTCCCGCCGCCGGGAAACACGCTCGACACCGCCGTCGCGGCGGGGGAGCGGCGGCTGGTCGCCTCCTGAGCAGGCCTTTTCAACATCGTCGTACGGACGGTGGGCGCCCCCGGCCAGGACGGCCGGGGGCGCCCGTTCGTACGGCGGTCTTGTGCGGTGGCCCGGGGAGGGCCACTATCGCTGGCGGTGCATGTCAGGGACACGACACCTGATGGCGCCTCACGGGCCCGCCATCCACGGGCCCCTCCGCTTTTCCCAGAAGGAGAATTGTGAGGAGCACAGTGAGGAACACCCGCACCCGTCTGCTCGCCCTCGCCGCCGGCATCGCGGCCGTGACCGCCGTCGGACTCCCCGGAGCCCAGGCCGCCCCCGCCCCCGCCCCGGCTCCCGGCCCGGCCGCGGCGGCACAGCTCGCCCGCGCCGACGCCGCCGTCGACGCCGCCGGAGTCGGCGGCACCGCCTGGTACGTGGACAGAGCGGCCGGCCGGGTCGTCGTCACCGCCGACTCCACCGTCACCGACGCGGGACTCGCGAAGATCCGCGCGGCGGCCGGCGCCGACGCCGGAGCCCTCCGCGTCCAGCGCACGTCCGGGGTCTTCAAGCCCCTCCTCGGCGCCGGAGACGCCATCTACGGCAGCGGCTACCGCTGCTCGCTCGGCTTCAACGTGCGCAGCGGCAGCACGTACTACCTCCTCACCGCCGGCCACTGCGGCAACGTCGCCAAGACCTGGTACACCAACTCCGCGCAGTCCACGCTGATCGGCGCCACCGTCGGGTCCAGCTTCCCCGGCAACGACTACGCGCTCGTCCGCTACGACAACGCGTCGCTGAGCCACCCCGGAGGCTTCACCGCCGCCGACGCCTACGTGGGCGAGCCCGTCAAGCGCTCCGGCTCCACCACCGGTACGCGGAGCGGCACGGTCACCGGTCTCGACGCCACCGTCCACTACTCGGGCGGCGGCACCGTGCGCGGCATGATCCAGACCAACGTCTGCGCCGAGCCCGGCGACTCCGGCGGCGCCCTCTACGACGGCACCAAGGCGCTCGGCCTCACCTCGGGAGGCAGTGGCAACTGCTCCACCGGCGGCACCACCTTCTACCAGCCGGTGCCCGAGGCGCTCGCCAAGTACAGGGTGAGCCTGTACTGATCCAGCGCTCCTGATCCAGTGCTCCTGATCCAGCGAGCTCATCGTCAATGCCGTTGCTCCACCGGATAGTTGAGGGCCGTACGGCCGAAACGCGCCCTTGCGGCGTGAAGTCGTACGGCCCGAGACTCCCCCACAGCGCCGGCCCCAGGCCGCGCCTCACGGGCCCGGCACCCCACGGCGGGCCCCCGATTCCCCTCGGGAGGAACAGAAGTGAGGACCATGCGCACCACCCCCACGAGAACCGTCCGGCTGCTCGCCGTCGCGGCGGGCCTCGCCGCCGCCGCGGCGCTCGCCGCCCCCACCGCGAGCGCCGGCACCGCCGACACCGCACAGAGCCCCCGCACCTTCGACGCCGCCGCCCTCTCGGCGACCGGTGACGCCGTACTCGCCGCCGACGTGGCCGGCACCGCCTGGCACGTCGACACCGCCACCGGCAAGCTGGTCGTCACCGCCGACTCCACCGTCTCCCCGGCCGAGATCGCGAAGATCAAGCGGCAGGCCGGCGCGAACGCGGACGCCATCCGGGTCGAACGCACCCCCGGAAAGTTCAGCAAGCTGATATCCGGCGGCGACGCGATCTACGCCACCAGCTGGCGCTGCTCGCTCGGCTTCAACGTCAAGGACAGCGCGGGGAACTTCTACTTCCTCACCGCCGGTCACTGCACCGACGGCGCGGGCAGCTGGTACTCCAACTCCTCCCGGACCACCGTCCTCGGCAGTACGTCGGGGTCGAGCTTCCCCACCAACGACTACGGCATCGTCCGCTACACCAACAGCAACGTCACCAAGTCCGGCACCGTCGGCAACGTGGACATCACCAGCGCCGCCAACGCGACGGTCGGCATGTCGGTCACCCGCCGGGGTTCCACCACGGGCACCCACAGCGGCTCGGTCACCGGTCTCAACGCCACCGTGAACTACGGCGGCGGGGACATCGTCTACGGCATGATCCGCACGAACGTCTGCGCCGAGCCCGGCGACTCCGGCGGCCCGCTCTACTCCGGCAGCCGCGCGATCGGCCTCACCTCGGGCGGCAGCGGCAACTGCTCCTCGGGTGGGACGACCTTCTTCCAGCCCGTGACGGAGGCGCTGAGCGCGTACGGGGTCAGCGTCTTCTAGGCGGCCTCGGGACGCACGTACCGGAGTCCCTTTGCGAATGGGTTCACAAAGGGACTTCCGGCCCCTCCCCGCAGGCCCTTTTCCGGCCGCGGGCGGACTTCAGCCGCAGCGGTTCGGGGGCTCAGAGGGTCCGCGCGCCGCTCGCGGTCTCGACTTCCTCCGCGATCGGCTCCGACTCGGGCTTGCGCTTCAGGGAGGACATGACCAGGGTGACGACCACGCCGACGACCGCCCAGGCCGAGAGGACCAGCATCGAGCCCGTCATGTCGTTGCCCTTGAAGTAGGCGATCGAGCGCGCCGCCCAGGTGCCGGCGCCCGGGGGCAGGGCGGGGCCGATCGCGTTCCAGAACGGGGGCAGCATCGGCAGCGGGAAGGCGCCTCCCGCGCTGGGGTTGCCCGCGACCACGATGAGCAGGATCGCCAGGCCGATGCCGACGATCCCGAAGACCGCCTGCAGGGCGAGGGTGGCGGCGCCGACGGCGAAGACGACCAGCGTCCCGAGCCCCCACAGGGCGGCGACGCTGCCGGGCAGGGCGCCCAGGACCGGGCCGACGATGACCGCGCCGCCGAGCCCGCCGAGGACCGAGTAGATCGCGAGGACCCCGAGGCGGATGATCGCGCGTTCCCGGTTCGCGGGCCGGGAGCCCGCGCTGATCGCCAGGATCGCGGCGCAGATGTAGCCGCCGACGCACCAGCCGACGACGAGGTAGAAGGCCGAGAGCCCGTCGAAGTCCTCCGCGGACGCGGGGGCCACGTCGACGGTCCGTACGGTGCGCTGCTGGGTCCCCTCCACCCGGGTGAGGATCGTCTCCAGGGCCGAGGAGAGCACGGTGCCGCCGCCGGAGGCCACGAGCAGGGTGTCGGTGCGGCCGGTGGGGTCGACGACCAGGGCGCCGTCGATGTCCCGGTTCAGGATCTGGTTCCGTGCCGTGGCCTCGTCGGCGACCGTACGGGGGTCGAGCGGGGCGCCGGGGAGCTGGTCCAGCTGCCCGACGAGCTGTGCGGAGACCTGTTGCGGCGCGACGACGCCGAAGGGGACGTCCCTCGGCTTGGGGTGGTGCAGGGCCCCGACGTACGAGGTGATGAACAGCAGCTGGAGGGCGAAGACGCCGACGACCAGGAGGGCGGCTCGGGGGGTGACGGCGCTTTTCAGTTCGTCGACGAGGCTCATGCCCCCACGCTCCGGGGCAGGGGGTGTTTCTGCAGGTGGGATGCGCCCGAATGGTTGACCGGAGGACGACCCGGCACGCTTATCGTACGGACGTTCGAAATGGGTTAAGGTGAAGAACGAGGGGGTGGGAACGTACGTACGATTTCGATGCGGGAGCCGGGAGGTGCGCCATGCCGGGGTTCACGCATCTGCACACCACGTCGGGCTACTCCCTGCGCTACGGCGCCTCCCACCCCGAGCGACTCGCCGCGCGTGCCGCCGAGCGCGGCATGGACGCGCTCGCCCTGACCGACCGCGACACCCTCGCGGGCACGATCCGCTTCGCGAAGGCCTGCGCGAAGGCAGGGATCCGCCCCCTGTTCGGCGTGGACCTCGCCTACGAGCCGACAGCGCCCGGACCGGGGCCGGGACGGTCCGGACCGGGGGAGGGGAAGGCGCGGGCGTCCGCGTCCGGCGGCACGCGGGACCTCGGGCGGGTGTCCGACGGCGGCCCGCAGGACATCCGAACGGCGCCCGGCAACGCGCAGGACACCCGAAGGGTGCCCGACCGCGGCCCGCAGGACATCCGGCGAGTGCCCATCCGCGGCGGCGCCTTCGTCGACGAGTCCGCGCCCCGCGCCCTCTTCCTCGCCCGCTCCCGCACCGGCTGGGCCTCGCTCTGCGCGATGATCACCGCCGCCCACGCCGGAGGCGGGGAGCGGCCCCTGCTGCCCTGGTCCGCCCTGTGCGACGACGACGTCTTCGTCCTCCTCGGCCCCGACTCCGACGTCGGACGGGCCCTCGCCGCCGGCCGCCCCGACCGGGCCGTCCGTCTGCTCGCGCCCTGGCGCGAGCGGTACGGCGACGCGCTGCGCCTCGCGGCCGTCGACCACGGGCGCTCCGGCACCGGACCCGGCTCCCTGCGGCTCGCCGCCCGTACCGTCGGCTTCGCCGCCGAGCAGGGCGTCCGGCCGGTCCTCAGCAACGCCGTCCGGTACGCCGACCCCGGCCAGGGCCCGGTCGCCGACGTCCTCGACTCCGCCCGCCGCCTCGTCCCCGTCGACCCCCGCAAGGAGCTCGACAGCGGCCAGGCCTGGCTCAAGGGGACCGACGGCCCCGACGGCATGCTCGCCGCCGCCGAACGGATCGTCGAGGCCGCCGGCTTCCGTCGGGACACCGCCCACCGGCTCCTCGAACAGACCGCGACGGTCGCCGCCGCCTGCCTGGTCGACCCCGAGGACGACCTCGGCATCGGCTCCGCGCACTTCCCCGAACCGCACCTCGTCGGCGCCGAGCACCGCACCGCCCAGCGCGTCCTCACCTCCCGCGCCGCCGCCGGCATGATCCTCAAGGGGTACGAGAAACGGGGCGCCTACTGGGACCGGATGCACCGCGAGCTGGACGTCATCGCCCACCACCGCTTCGCCCCCTACTTCCTGACGGTCGCCCAGGTCGTCGACGACGTACGGCAGATGGGCATCCGGGTCGCCGCCCGGGGCTCCGGTGCCGGCTCCCTCGTCAACCACCTCCTCGGCATCGCCCACGCCGACCCGGTCGAGCACGGCCTCCTGATGGAACGCTTCCTCTCCAAGCGCCGCACCGCCCTGCCCGACATCGACATCGACGTGGAGTCCGCCCGCCGTCTGGAGGTCTACCGGGCGATCATCGACCGCTTCGGCACCGCACGCGTCGCCACCGTCTCCATGCCCGAGACCTACCGGGTCCGCCACGCGGTACGGGACGTGGGCGCGGCCCTCTCCCTGGACCCGGCCGAGATCGACCGGATCGCCAAGGCCTTCCCGCACATCCGCGCCCGTGACGCCCTCGCCGCCCTCGACGAACTGCCCGAACTGCGCGAACTCGCGGAGGAGTCGCGACGGGAAGGAGGGAAGTACGGCAGGCTCTGGGAGCTGGTCGAAGCCCTCGACGCGCTCCCGCGCGGCACCGCCATGCACCCCTGCGGCGTCCTCCTCTCGGACGCCTCGCTGCTCGCCCGTACCCCCGTGGTGCCCACCAGCGGCGAGGGCTTCCCCATGTCCCAGTTCGACAAGGAGGACGTGGAGGACCTCGGGCTGCTCAAGCTCGACGTCCTCGGCGTGCGGATGCAGTCCGCGATGGCCCACGCCGTCGCCGAGGTCGAGCGGGCCACCGGCAACCGCCCGGACATCGACGCCGTCCCGGAGGGCGACCCCGAGACGTACCGGCTCATCCGCTCCACCGAGACCCTCGGCTGCTTCCAGATCGAGTCGCCGGGCCAGCGCGACCTGGTCGGCCGGCTCCAGCCCGCCACCTTCCACGACCTCGTCGTCGACATCTCGCTCTTCCGGCCGGGCCCGGTCGCCGCCGACATGGTCCGCCCCTTCATCGAGGCCCGGCACGGCCGCGCGCCCGTCCGCTACCCGCACCCCGACCTGGAGGAGACGCTGCGGGAGACGTACGGCGTGGTCGTCTTCCACGAGCAGATCATCGAGATCGTACGGATCATGACCGGCTGCGGCCGCGACGAGGCCGACCAGGTACGGCGCGGGCTCTCGGACCCGGAGTCGCAGGGCCGGATCAAGCTCTGGTTCGCCCGGCAGGCCTCGGCGCGCGGATACGCGGACGAGGTCGTCGCCCGTACCTGGGAGATCGTGGCCGCCTTCGGCTCGTACGGCTTCTGCAAGGCGCACGCGGTGGCCTTCGCCGTACCGACGTACCAGTCCGCCTGGCTCAAGGCGCACCACCCGGCCGCCTTCTACGCCGGGCTGCTCACCCACGACCCCGGCATGTACCCCAAGCGGCTGCTGCTCGCGGACGCGCGACGGCGGGGGGTGCCGGTGCTGCCGCTGGATGTGAACCGGTCGGCGGTCGCCCACCGTATCGAACTGGTGTCTGAATCATCGGATTCCCCGCCCGCGACCCGGTGGGGGCTCCGGCTGGGCCTCACCGACGTCCATGGCATCAGCGAGGCCGAGAGCGCACGGATCGAGGCCGGGCAGCCGTACGCCTCCCTCCTCGACTTCTGGGAGCGGGCCCGCCCCCGCACCCCCGTCGCCGAACGGCTCGCCCAGGTCGGCGCGTTGGACGCCTTCGGCGCCAACCGCCGCGACCTCCTCCTGCACCTCACCGAACTCCGGCGCATCCAGCGCGGAGCCGCCTCGCACGGCGGTCAACTCCCGCTCGCCCAGGGCGGGAAGACCGCCCCGATCGGCCTGCCCGACCTCGACGAGACGGAACGCCTCAGCGCCGAGCTCGGCATCCTCGGCATGGACGCCTCCCGGCACCTCATGGGCGACCACCACGCCTTCCTCCGCGAACTCGGCGTCGTCTCCGCCCAGCGCCTCCGCGAGACCCCGCACGGCAGGACCGTCCTCGTCGCGGGCGCCAAGGCCGCCACCCAGACCCCGCCGATCCGCTCCGGCAAGCGCGTCATCTTCACCACCCTCGACGACGGCACCGGTCTGGTCGACCTCGCCTTCTTCGACGACGCCCACGAGCGCTGCGCCCACACCGTCTTCCACTCCTGGCTGCTGCTGGTCCGGGGAGTGGTGCAGCGGCGCGGTCCGCGCAGCGTCAGCGTGGTCGGCGCCGCGGCCTGGAACCTCGCCGAACTCGTCGAACTCCGGGCGTCCGGCGGCCTGGACGCGGTGGGAGACCTGCTCGCCGAACCCGACCCGGCCGCCCCGGCGGTTCTGGCCGGCGGGAACGGTGACTCCGGCCGCCGCATCACGATGTCCACCGGGTACGAGATGAACCCCTGGGCCGACCTCGAGCCGGCGGGCGAAGGGGCTCCGAACGGACGGAAGTTGTGGCACAGCAGCCCGGGTTCGGCGGGCTGAGCCGCGGTGGGTCAGGGGGTCGCGGCCCCGGAGACCGCCGTGTCGACGGAGGCGTACGTCACGCCGTGGTCGGCCAGGACCTCCGCGACGACCCCGCCGGTCGTGGTGAGGGCGAGCAGGATGTGCTCGTCGCCGATCTCCCGGTCCTTGCGGGCCAGTGCCACCCGGAGGGACTTCTCCAGGACGGTCTTGGCCTCCCGCGAGAAGGAGCGGCGGCCCGACCGCCATCCGGAGTCCTTGCGGTCGCCGGCCAGCGCGCCCTCGCCGTGGGTCTCCTCCACCCGCGCCACGATCGCGCCGACGTCGATGCCGAGGTCCGCCAGCGCCTCCTCGTCCGCCCGGGAGAGCCCCGCCCGGCGCCGGGCGTCGGTCAGCGCGGCCACCAGGGACGGCCGGCGGTCCGGCGGGCACAGGGTGCGCAGGGCCGTCGTCGCCCGGGTGCCCTCCCCGTCGAGCAGGGCGAGGAGCAGATGCTCCTGGGTGACGACCGTCGCGCCACCCCGCTCCGCGTGGTCGACCGCGCCCTTCACCACGGCGCGCGCGGCCTTCGTGAACCGTTCGAACATCACTGCCTCCCGTACTTCTTGTGGACGGCCTGTCGGCTGACACCCAGTTCGGTCGCGATCTCCTGCCACGACCATCCCTGGTTGCGCGCACTGCGCACCTGGACGGCTTCCAGCTGTTCGAGCAATCGCCTCAGGGCGGAGACGGCCCGTAGCCCGACCCGTGGGTCGCGGTCGCCCGCCCGTGCGGCGAGATCGGTCGCATCGGTCATGCCGTCAACTTACGTTGACAGGCCCCTCTCGTCAACCCTGGTTGACATCAAACGACTCGCACAAATATTCGAACATGCTCTAGGCTGAGAGAACGGGAGGGGGCGTTCAGGGACGAACAGGGACAGGAGGCGGAGGAGAGCGACATGATCCTCTGTGTACGGTTCCGGCTCGAACCCCCCGCTTTCGCGACGGGAGGGGCCGAGGCCCTGCTTCCCCCGCTGATCGACCTGCTCGCCGAGTTCACCCCCGTCGTCGAGGCGGCCCCACCCTGCGAGGCGCTCGCCGACGTACGCGGCGCGCTGCGCTACTTCGACCGGAGCCCGGCCGAGCTCGCCTCGGTGATCCGGGTCAGGGCGCTCGCCCTGTACGGCGTCGACTGCGTCATCGGTGCCGGGCCCAACCCGATGCTGGCCCGGATGGCCGCGAGCGAGGCCCGGCCCGGCGCCACCCTCGTCGTCGACGACCCCGCGGCCTTCCTGCGCGACCGGCCGGTCGTCGCGCTCGACGGCGTCGGCCGCGCCACCGCCCGCACCCTCTGCGGCTACGGACTCGACTCCGTCGGCCGCGTCGCCGACGCGCCGCTCGCCGTGCTCCAGCGGCTCGTCGGCGCGAAGACCGGCCGCGACCTGTGGGAGCGGGCCCGGGGCATCGACCGCACCCCCGTCGTCCCGCACGCGGCCTCCCGGTCGGTCGCGGCCGAACGTTCCTTCCCGCGCGACGAGACCGACCGGACGCAGCAGCGCCGGGCCCTCCTCTCGCTCGCCGAGGAACTGGGCACCCGGCTGCGCACGGAGGGGCAGGTGTGCCGCTCGCTCGCCGTCACCGTGCGGTACGCGGACCGGACCACGACCACCCGGAGCCGTACGCTGCCCGAACCCACCGCCCACTCGGCGGCGCTCATCGCCCTCGCGTACGCCGTCCACGACTCCTTCGGCCTCCAGCGGGCCCGGGTGCGGGGAATCGCCCTGCGCGCCGAGGGTCTCGCGGGCGCGGAGGGGGCGGCGCACCAGCTGTCCCTGGACCCGGCGGACGAGAAGGCCCGGCGGATCGAGGCGGTGGCGGACAAGGCACGGGCGAAATTCGGTCCGCGGGCGGTACTGCCGGGCTCACTGGCGGCCTGACGGCCCTTTCGCCGGGCTCTCGTGACGACACATCACTTTTTTACCGACGCGTAACTTCCCAGCCAAGCCTACTCGTGCGTAGCTTGGCTGAAGCGCATCCCCACCGCGCAATCCCCACCGCGACGCGTCACTACCTCGACCGTCGCACGTCACCACCGCGACGCGTCACTACCTCGACCGTCGCACGTCACCACCGCACACCCCCACTTGTGGTCCGGACCGCAGGGCACAGCACCCCCACCATCCCCTTGAGCCGCAAGGAGATCGCCCGATGCTGCCCTGGAAACACGCCGTCAGAGCCCTGTCCGTCCTGCTGCTGACCGCCGCCGCCACCCTCGCCCCGACCACCGCCGCCTCGGCCCGAACCGAGACCGTCGCCGCCACCAGCCGGGGCTGGAACGACTACTCCTGCAAGCCCTCCGCCGCGCACCCGCGGCCCGTCGTCCTCGTCCACGGGACCCTCGGGAACTCCGTCGACAACTGGCTCGCCCTCGCGCCGTACCTGGTCAACCGCGGTTACTGCGTCTTCTCGCTCGACTACGGCCAGCTGCCGAACGTGCCGTTCTTCCACGGTCTCGGGCCCATCGAGGCCTCCGCCGGCCAGCTCGACACCTACGTCGACCGGGTCCTCGCCGCCACCGGCGCCCCCGAGGCGGACATCGTCGGACACTCGCAGGGCGGCATGATGCCCCGCTGGTACCTCAAGTTCCTCGGCGGGGCCGAGAAGGTGAACGCGCTCGTCGGGATCGCCCCCGACAACCACGGCACCACCCTGCTCGGCCTCACCAAGCTCCTGCCGTACTTCCCCGGCGCCGAGGACCTCATCAAGGCCACCACCCCCGCGCTCGCCGACCAGATCGCCGGCTCGCCGTTCATCACCAAGCTCAACGAGGGCGGCGACACCGTGCCCGGGGTCCGCTACCACGTCATCGCGACCCAGTACGACCAGGTGGTCACCCCGTACCGCTCGCAGTTCCTGAGCGGCCCGAACGTCACCAACGTCCTCATCCAGGACAAGTGCGCGCTCGACCTGTCCGAGCACGTGGCGATCGGCACGGTGGACCGGGTCACCTTCCACGAGGTGGCGAATGCCCTCGACCCGGCCCACGCGACCCCGACCACCTGCCTCTCGGTGATCGGCTAGGCCCTCCGGCCCCGGTCCTAGCGCTGGGTACGCCGCCGGCGCGTCGACCCGAAGAGCACGGCCGCGCCGAGCGCGAGCACGGCGGCGCCACCGACCGCGAGATACGGGGTCGTGGCGTCGCCACCGGTCTCGGCCAGCTCCACACCGGAGTCCGAACCGGTCGCCGGAGCAGGCGCGTTGGGCGCGGCGGACGAGGCCTCGGCGGTCTCCGGTTCGGCGGCCGGGGCGGGCTGCGCCTCCTGGCCGGTCTCCTGGCTCGGCTCCTGGCTCGGCTCGGGTGCCGCGCCCGTCTGCTCCGCACCCGTGGAGGCGTCACCGTCCCCGTGCCCGCCGTGCTCGACCGAGGACTCGTCCTGACCGTCCTCGATCTGCTCGTCGCTCGGCGCGGAGGCGGTCGGCGCCGGGGCCGTACCGCCGCCGCTGTCCTTCCCGAACACCACGTCCGAGCAGGTGTAGAAGGCCTCGGGGGAGTCCGAGCGCTGCCAGATCGAGTAGATCAGGTGGCGGCCGGACTTCTTCGGCACCGTGCCCTGGAAGACGTAGTCGCCGCCCTCCATCCGCGGGTCGGTCACCGTGGCGAACGGCGTGTCCTCCAGGTCCGACCACGTCAGCGGCTTCGACGGGTCGTACCCGTCCTTCGTCACGTACAGCGCGAACGAGCCCCGGTGCGGCGCGGTCCCCTTGTAACGGAAGGTGTGCGCACCGGAGTTCATGCTGCTCGCCGGCCAGTCGGCCCGCGCGAGGTCGAGACCCCGGTACTTGTCGTTGGCCGCGCTGCACAGCTTGCCGTCCGGGATCAGCTCACGGTGCTTCCCGGCGGCGTCGGCGATGTTCACCGCGTTCCAGTCGTAGAACGCCTGCGCCCCGCTCGCCGCCACGGCCGCCTTGCAGGCCGCCGACTTCGGCGCCTCGGGCCCCTCCGCGTAACAGGCCGAGACCCGGCTCACCGGATCGGTCATCGACCCGTGCGCGAACGCGGGCGCGGACGCGAGCCCGATCCCGGAGAGAGCCAGAACCGCGGTGGCGGTGACGGCGGCGGTACGGCGAGAAGTCATGGGGGGACAGCTCCTTCACGAGGGTGAGGTGGGGGGTTGCCCAGAAAGCTAGCCGCCCGAATCCACCAAGAACCCGCTGGAGAGCCGGAGAGGACGATCCTTAGGGCCGCTTTAAGGAACGGCTAAGCGGCGGCTGAGGAAGCCCCGGCGCCGACGCCGTCAGCCCAGCCGCCGGTAGCGCCGCTCCGGCCGTCCCGTCCCCCCGTACCGCAGCGTGATCTCCGCTCGGCCCGTCTCCGCGAAGTACTCCAGATAGCGGCGGGCGCTCACCCGGGACAGGGAGCCGGCCTCCGCGCACTCCGTCGCCGACAGACCCTCCGGGTGGGCGCGGAGGACCGAGTCGACCAGGTCGGCCGTATGGGCTGCCAGGCCCTTCGGGAGTTCCCGGGAGCCGCGCGGGCGGGTGCCGAAGATCTGGTCGACGTCCTCCTGGCGGGCCTCGTCGAGTTCGTCGAGACGGCTGCGCAGCGAGGCCACGTGGCGGAGCTGCTCGTGCAGCGCCGCCTGGCTGAACGGCTTGATCAGATAGTGCAGCGCCCCCGCCCGCAGCGCCTCGCGGATCGTGCCCACGTCCCGCGCCGCCGTGATGAAGAGCGCGTCCATGCCCAGGCCCGCCGCCCGCAGCTCCCGCAGCACCTGGATGCCGTCCATGTCCGGCAGGAACACGTCGAGGAGCACCAGGTCGGGCCTGAGCCGCTCGGCCGCCCGCAGGGCGTCGGCGCCGCTGTGCGCGACCCCGGACACCGTGAAGCCCGCCACCGCCGACACATAGCGGCAGTGCAGCTTGGCGACCATGAAGTCGTCGTCCACCACCAGCACGTTCGTCACGACGACCCACGCTAGGTCCCGACCGCAACGACCACAACGTCCGTTGATTGCGGAAGAGAGACAGCTTCTTAACGCGAGGGCAACATGTGGGCCACCTCACACCCCCATTCCCCTTCTACCTGAGAGGCGGCACACGTGCGGTTGCGCACCCCCTTCGCCCTCCTCGGGGCCGCGCTCCTGGTGCTGGTGGGTCCGCCACTGCTCAGTCCCGGCAGCGGCTCCGACACCGGCACCCGGATACCCGGCCTGCGATTCATGGTCCCCAACACCCCCGGCGGCGGTTACGACATCACCGCCCGCACCGCCGCCAAGAACGCCGAGGAGGCGGACCTCACCGGCGACATCGAGGTCTTCAACCTGCCCGGCGCGGGCGGCACCGTCGGCCTCACCCGGCTCGTCGGCGAACGCGGCAACGGCCGGCTCGCCATGTCCATGGGCCTCGGCGTCGTCGGCGCCGTCCACACCAACGAGACCCCCAGAACCCTCGCGGACACCACCCCGATCGCCCGGCTCACCGAGGAGCAGGACATCGTCGTGGTCGGCAAGGACTCCCCGTACAGGACGATCGACGAGCTGCTCGCCGCCTGGAAGAAGAACCCCGGCAAGCTGCCCGTCGGCGGCGGCTCCTCGCCCGGCGGCCCCGACCACCTCGCCCCCATGCTGATGGCCCAGGCCGCGGGCATCGCCCCCAAGGACGTCAACTACGTCCCCTTCGACGGCGGCGGCGAACTCCTCGCCTCCATCCTCGGCGACAAGGTCGCCTTCGGCGTCTCCGGCGTCGGCGAGTACCTCGACCAGATCAAGGCCGGCGAACTGCGCCTGCTCGCCGTCACGGGACCGAAGCGCGTCCCCGGCCTCGACGCCCCCACCCTCCGCGAGGCGGGCCTCGACACCGAGTTCACCAACTGGCGCGGCATCGTCGCCCCGCCCGGCCTCTCCGACGCCGAGCGCGAGAAGCTCGTCACCCTGGTGACCGAACTCCACGACTCCCCGCAGTGGCGCGAGTCGCTGAAGACCCACGGCTGGAACGACGCCTTCCTGCCCGGCGAGGAGTTCGGCACCTTCCTCGCCGAGCAGGACCGCCGCGTCGGCTCCGTACTGAAGGAGCTCGGCCTGTGAACGAGAAGAAGCCCACCCCCAGGGCCTGGCTGCGCGAGCGGTCCGAACTCGGCGTCGGCGTCCTGCTGTTCGTCCTCGGCGTGCTCGTCCTCACCGACGCCCTCACCCTCGACGCCGACCTCGCCGGCCGCGGCCCCGTCGGTCCCGCCACCGTCCCCCTCGTCGTCGGCTGCGGACTGCTCGTCGTCGCCGTCCTCCTCTCCGTCGACGTCCTGCGCGGCGGCCGCGGCGAGGCCGAGGCCGGTGAGGACGTCGACCTGACCGAGCCCGCCGACTGGCGCACGGTCCTGCTCCTCGCCGGCGTCTTCCTCGCCTTCGCCGTCCTCATCGGCCCCGTCGGCTTCCCCGTCGCCGGAGCGCTCCTCTTCTGGGGCGCGGCGTACGCCCTCGGCAGCCGCCACCTCCACCGCGACCCGCTGATCGCAGCCGTCCTCTCGCTCCTGACCTACGCCGTCTTCGACAAGCTGCTCGGCGTCCCGCTGCCCGGCGGTCCGCTGATGGGAGTGATCTGACCCATGGATTCCCTGAACTCCCTCATCGACGGCTTCGGCACCGCCCTCACCCCGATGAACCTGCTCTGGGCCGCCCTCGGCGTGCTCCTCGGCACCGCCATCGGCGTCCTGCCCGGCATCGGCCCCGCCATGGCCGTGGCCCTGCTGCTGCCGGTGACGTACGGCCTCGAACCGACCGGCGCGTTCATCATGTTCGCCGGCATCTACTACGGCGCCATGTTCGGCGGCTCCACGACCTCGATCCTCCTCAACACCCCCGGGGAGAGCGCGGCCGTCGTGGCCGCGATCGAGGGCAACCCGATGGCCAAGGCGGGCCGGGGCGCGCAGGCGCTCGCCGCGGCCGCCATCGGTCACTTCGCCGGCGGCATGATCGGCACGATCCTGCTCGTCGTCCTCGCCCCGACGGTCGCCGCGCTCGCCGTCGACATCGGCGCCCCCGACTACCTGGCCCTGATGGTCCTCGCCTTCATCGCGGTGACCTCGGTCCTCGGCTCCTCCCGCATCCGCGGTCTCGCCTCCCTGCTCATCGGCCTCACGATCGGTCTGGTCGGCCTCGACCAGATGACCGGGCAGCAGCGCCTCACCTTCGGCTCGCTCCAGCTCGCCGACGGCGTCGACGTCGTCATCGTCGCGGTCGGACTCTTCGCCATCGGCGAGGCCCTCTGGGTCGCGGCGCACCTGCGCCGCACGGCGGGGGAGGCCATCCCCGTCGGACGCCCCTGGCTGGGCAGGGACGATGTGAAGCGGACCTGGAAGTCCTGGCTGCGCGGCCCCTTCATCGGCTTCCCGTTCGGCGCGATCCCGGCCGGCGGCGCGGAGATCCCGACCTTCCTCTCGTACGTGGCGGAGAAGCGTCTCTCGAAGCACAAGGAGCAGTTCGGCAAGGGCGCCATCGAGGGCGTGGCCGGACCCGAGTCGGCGGCCTCGGCCTCGGCGGCGGGGACGCTCGTCTCCATGCTGACCCTCGGGCTGCCGACGACGGCCGTCGCCGCGGTCATGCTGGCGGCGTTCCAGCAGTACGGCATCCAGCCCGGCCCGCTGCTCTTCGAGCGGGAGCCCGACCTGGTGTGGGGGCTCATCGCCTCGCTGTTCGTCGGCATGGTGCTGCTGCTCGCGCTCAACCTGCCGCTCGCCCCCGTCTGGGCCAAGCTGCTGCGCATCCCGCGCCCGTACCTCTACGCGGGCATCCTCTTCTTCGCCGCCGTCGGCGCGTACGCGGTGGGCGGCGAAGCGCTCGACCTGGTCATCCTGCTGGTCATCGGCCTGATCGGACTCGGCATGCGGCGGTACGGACTACCGGTCCTGCCGGCCGTCATCGGGGTCATCCTCGGCCCGGCCGCCGAACAGCAGCTGCGCCGCGCCCTGCAGATCAGCGACGGCTCGGTGACCGGTCTGGTGAACACGCCGTTCTCGATCACCGTGTACGCGGTCGTCGTCCTCCTGCTGGCCTGGCCGCTGCTGAGGAAGGTGGCCGGTCGCCGCGCGGCGCGCTGACCGTACGACGGTATGCCCGGCGATGTGCCCAAATCGCCCCCGATGGGGTGAGTTTCGGACAGTGCACGGCTCGATCCGGTATGCCTGGCGGGCAGTACCATCCCCCCACCCCGAAGGGACCCCGCTCATGCGCGTCCGACTCGTCCTCGCCGCAGGCGTCCTGCTCGCCTCCGCCGCCGTCGCCCCTCTCGCCCACGCGGGAGGGGCCGACGGCCGTTTCGGTGAAAGCCTCGCCGCCGACGGCCTCTCCGTCTACGACTACGGAACCGTCGGCGACGACAGCACGGTGACGCTCTCCGGCATGTACCGCTGCCTCGACGACAGCGCCGGCCCCGTCTTCGTCAGCTCCACTCTCGTCCAGGGGAACCGTTCCGCCGGGATCGGAGGCACCCAGGCCGTCTGCGACGGACACCTCCACGAGTGGGTCAACACCTCCGTCGTGAAGGACCCCGCCTACAAGCCGGGCGCGGCCAGGGTGCGCGCCACCCTGATGCAGCTCACGGCCGACGAGACGGGCCTGCCGATGCCCGGCTTCCTCGCCAGCGAGGAGGCGGCCGTCGAACTGCGCTGAGGCCGAGGCGTCAGCGCAGCAGCTCGATCAGACCCTCGCGGCCCAGCACCTCAAGCTCGTCGAGGGCGACCACCGCGCACTCCGCCGCCTCCGGATCGGAGGCGGCGAGCCCGCTCGCCGCGAACTCGTCCTCGTCGAGCCGCAGCACCTCGCTGCCGTCCGCCGACACCCACAGGTCCAGGTCCAGGTCCTCGACCACCACCCCGGAGCCGTCGATCACGGCCGGCCGGGTGATGTCGCAGTACCAGCCCTTCAGAGCGCCGTCGGCGGACCACACCTCCTTGACCGTGAACCAGCGGTCGCGCCAGAAGTGCTCCACGAGGACATCGCCCGGCTCGAACCGCACGAAGCCGAAGTCCCGTACCCCCTCGGCCGCCCACGGCGCGCGCACCGAGAGCCGGACGGCGTCCTCCGTGAGCACCTCCGCCGGGTAGCGGATCTTCGTCCGGCCCGCCTTCGTCAGGGTGACCTCAACCGATCGTCCGGACATGCCGTACCTCCCGTGCGCCGACCTCGTATCCGAACCACTTGTTGATCGCCAGCATCGGCCCGTTCCCGGTGTCGTTCCCGGTGAACGCCTCCGTGCAGCCCGCCGCACGGGCCCGGTGCAGCGACGTGTTCTTGGCGAGCTTGGCGAGCCCGCGTCCCCGGAACGCCGGCGCGGTGCCGGTCATCCCCGAGTTGTACCTGCCCAGACCGTCCGTCTGCGCCGCGGTGAACGCCGCCGGTACGCCGTCCACCACCGCGACCGTCGTCAACGCCCGGTCGAGCAACGGATGCTCCCAGGTCGTCGCCCGCCAGTGCTCGAAGTCCGCCAGCTCGGCCCCCACGTCGCCCGGCTCGTCGGCCGTCGTCACCGCGTCCAGCTCGAACAGCGGCCGCGGGTCCGCCGCGAAGTCCGCCGCGGTCAGCAGCTCGACACCGGCCGGCGGCGCCTGGAGCGGCGGCAGTTCGGCCGCCGCCAGGTCGAGGCGGAGGAAGTAGGCGGAGCGACTGGGCGCATAGCCCCGCCGCTCGGCCCAGGCGAGGTTCTCCGGCGCGTCCAGGACCCAGCTGTACAGGGTCCGCGCGCCCCGCTCGGCCAGATACTCCTCGGCGGCGCGCAGCAGCAGCGTCCCGGTGCCGTGCCCCAGGTGCGCGGGGTCGACGTACACGTTGGCGTAGCCGATCCCGGGCTCCGGCGAGTCGTGCGCGATGCCGACCTGGGCGGTCCCGATGATCCCGCCGGTCTCGGTCACGGCGACGAGCGGGCGGGAGTGGCTGTCGGGATGGGCGTGCGCCCAGTCGAAGACGAGCTGCTCGGCGGTCGCGAGCATGAAGGGCAGGGCGGCCCGCCGGACGCGGGCGAAACCCTCGGCGTCCTCGACCCGTACATCACGCACGATCACAGTCATGTGGCCGCACGCTACGGGCCCGGGACGTCCCGCCGCCTCCCATTTTCCGGTGCGGTGGGGGCAGAATCGGCGGGGTGACACTCACCATCGCCGTGGACCACGAATCCACCACCGCTCCGTACGAACAACTGCGTGCCCAGATCTCGGAGCGGGCCCGGTCGGGCAGACTGCCGGTCGGATACAAGCTGCCGACGGTACGAGGACTCGCGGAGCAACTGGGCCTCGCCGCGAACACGGTCGCCAAGGCGTACAAGGCACTGGAGGCGGACGGGGTGATCGAGACGCGCGGGCGGCACGGCACCTTCGTCGCCGCCGCCGGGGACGCGGCCACCCGCCGGGCCGCCACCGCCGCCGCCCAGTACGCCGAGGAGGCCCGCCGTCTCGGCCTCAGCCGCGAGGCGGCGGAGGCGGCGCTCAGCGAAGCCCTGCGCGCCGCGTACGACAGCTGACCCGCCCGGACGTCTCAGAGATACAGGCCCGCCCCCGCCGTGCGGGGTTCCGGGAGTTCCGCCGGGGGCGTGCCGCGGCGCAGGGCGAACAGCTCGGCCAGCGTCGCGCCCTCGCGCGGCACGTCCTCCGCGCGCCCGAGCCACTCCACGGACTCGGCCCGGCTCAGCGGTCCCACCTCGATCCGGGCCAGGCAGCGGCCCGGCCGGACCACGGCCGGATGGAGCCGCTCCAGATCCTCGTTGGTGGTGACGCCGACGAGGACGTTGCGCCCCTGGCCGAGCAGACCGTCCGTCAGGTTGAGGAGCCGCGACAGGGCCTGGCCCGCCGTGTGCTTCGCCTCGCCCCGGATCAGCTCGTCGCAGTCCTCCAGGAGCAGCAGCCGCCAGCGCCCCTTCGCCGTGCCCTCGTCCTCCCCGATGGCGATGTCCATCAGATAGCCGACGTCGTTGAAGAGCCGCTCCGGATCGAGGACGCAGTCCACCTGGCACCAGTCCCGCCACGACCGTGCCAGGGTGCGCAGCGCGGACGTCTTGCCCGTGCCGGGCGGGCCGTGCAGCAGCAGGAGGCGGCCGGAGATCGACTCGGGCGTCACCCTCATCAGCCGGTCCATCGACTCCGCCACCGGCGCCGAGTAGTTGGGCCGGACCTCCTCCCAGGTCCCGGCGCTGATCTGCCGGGTCGTCCGGTGCGGGCCGCGCCGCGGGGACACGTACCAGAACCCCATCGTCACGTTCTCCGGCTGGGGCTCCGGTTCGTCCTTCGCCCCGTCGGTCGCCTCCTTCAGGACCCGCTCGGCGAGCTCGGCGTCGGAGGCCGTCACGGTGACGTCGGCGCCCCGGTTCCAGCGGGAGATCAGCAGCGTCCACCCCTCGCCCTCGGCGAGCACGGCGCTGCGGTCGTCGTCCTTCGCGGCGCGCAGCACGGTGGCCCCGGCGGGAAGGAGGGTCGCCTCGGGCCTGACCCGGTCCACGGTGGTGCTGTGCGAGTGAGGCTGCTCCCCGGTCGCGAAGCGGCCGAGGAACAGCGCGTCCACGACGTCCGCGGGCGAGTCGCTGTCGTCGAGGGTGAGCCGGATCGGCAGCGACCGCTGCGGCTCGGACGGTACCGGTGGGGTGTCAGCCATGGGCCCATGATCGGGCAACCGGGCATTCCGTGCACCGGGTTTTGAACGGGACGATTCCTCGGACGGCCGCGTCGCGGAGCCGGACCTGGGGCTCAGATCCAGTGACCGCGCGCCGCTCCCCGGGCGCGCCGCGCGAGCGCGTACCCCTTCGTCATGACCCGGTCCGCCGCGAAGCCGCGGGCGATCGCCCGCCCCTCCACGAGCCGGGTGAACTCCTCGACGCCGGTGGACCGGCGCACGGTCACCCGCTCCAGGGCGTACGGCCCCTGACGGCGTCTGGCCAGCGCGTTCCCGACGGCGAGCGCCTGGGCGAAACCGACCTCCCGGACCGTACGGCGGACCCGCCGGCTGGAGTATCCGTACGGGTACGCGAAGGAGACCGGCGCCGTCCCGAGCTCCTCGCCGACGATCTCCCGGCAGCGCAGCGTCTCGAACCGGAGCCGTCGTGCGTCGAGTTGGTCCAGCTGGGGGTGGGTGTGGCTGTGCCCGCCGATCTCCGTGCCCGCGTCGGCGAGTTCGCGCACCTGCGCCCAGTCGAGCATGGTGTCGAGCGCGCCACCCGTCTCGTGCCTGCCGCGCAGCCAGCCGGTGGAGACGAAGACGGTGCTCGCGAAGGAGTGCTTGGCGAGCACGGGCAGGGCATACCGGTGGACGCCCTCGTACCCGTCGTCGAACGTGACGAGCAGCGGCCGCGCGGGCAGCGGACCGCCGGTGCGCCAGGCGGCGGCGAGCGCGGCGGTGGTCACCGGGGTGAACCCCCGCTCGGCGACCACGTCCATCTGCGCCGCGAAGGCCTCGGGGGTGACGGAGAGCCCCAGGGTCGCGGGGGCGGGGTCGGGGTCGACGGCGTGGTACATGAGGATGGGGACGGGGGCGGTGGAGTCGGTGGTGTCGGTGGTGGGGGAGAGGGTGGCGGTGGTGGCGGCGGGTTTTTCGGTCACCGGGCCCCTCCCTCGGCGGCCACGGCGTCATGACGCTCGATCGGCCCCCAGCTGAACGTCGTTCCGCTCCTCCGGGCCCGCAGCGTCCCCAGCGCGTAGCCGCCGGCCGCGACTGTCACCCCGGTGACGATCGCCCCGGCGCGGCCCGCGCCCCCGGAGCGCCCGAGCAGGGCGTCGCGCACCCCGCGCAGGACACCGGAGGGCAACACCCGTGTCGTGTAGCGCCGTTCGGACTCCAGGCCCTTCTGCGCGCCGACGCTGCGGGCGACGAGTGCCTTCGAGAGTCCCTCGGCGTACACCCGGGTACGGAAGTAGCCGAAGCGCTCGCGGACGGCGGGCACCTTGTGGTGGATGACGGCCCGGTCGTCGATGAGCAGGATCGCCTCGGGCAGTGCCTTGGAGAGCCGGATGCACAGCTCGGTCTCCTCGCCGCCGAGCGGCCGCCGGTTGCCGTCCCGCCCGATGCCGGTGGCGAATCCGCCGGCCGCGTCGAAGGCCGTACGGCGGAAGGAGGCGTTGCCGCCGAGCACATTGCGGACCGGGACCCGGCCCGGGGGGAGGCCCAGGTACGTACAGCCGACGACCCAGTCGAACTCCTCGGGGAACCAGGCCGGGCGGTGACCGGAGGCCCAGGCGGGCAGGGTCCGGCCGCCGACGGCCATGACGCGCGGGTCGTCGTAGGCCGCCGCGAAGTGGTGGAGCCAGTCCCGCTCGGCGACGGCGTCGTCGTCGAGGAAGGCCACGAACTCGCCGCGGGCGGCGGCGATTCCGGTGTTGCGGCCGGCGGAGAGGCCGCGGGGGCCCGCGTTGGCGAGCACCCGCACCTCCTCGTTGAGCCGCTGTTCCGCGTACTCCTCGGTCAGCCGGGAGAGGAGCCGCTCGTTGTGGTCGACCACGAGCAGGGTCTCCAGGGCGGGCCGTGACTGCTTCCGTACGGAGTCGACGGCGGCGAGGATGTCCTCCCACCGCTCCTCCGTGTAGACGCAGATCACCACGGAGAAGCCGTGCGGGGACGTGCGGTCGGTCGACGTGCGGTGGGTCAAGACGTCTCTCCCCGGGGGACGTTGACCGAGAACGGGGCCGGCCGGCGGCGGGCTGCCTTGCTGACGGCCTTCTCCTTGAGGATGACCTTCAGGACCCGGATGCCGTCGCGCACGGCGTTGAGGTTGCTGACGCCGTGGATGCGGTTGTACTCGTGGCTCGGCACCTCCTGCACCTTGAGGCCGGCCGTGACGACCCTGATGTTGATGAGGGTCTCGATCTCGAATCCGGTGCAGTCGAGGGTGATCTTGTCGAGGCAGTGGCGCCAGAAGGCGTTGTAGCCGTAGCAGAGGTCGGTGTAGCGGGCGCCGAACTTGCGGTTGACGAGCGAGCAGAGGGCCCAGTTGCCCAGTCTGCGAATGGTCGTCATGTCGTCCGTGCCGCCGCCGTTGGCGAAACGGGAGCCCTTGGCGAAATCGGCACCGCCGACGAGGGCGGAGACGTACGAGACGATCTCCTGGCCGTCGGCCGAGCCGTCCGCGTCGACCATGACGATGATGTCGCCGGTGCAGGCCGCGAAGCCGCTGATCAGCGCGTCGCCCTTGCCCTTGCCGACCTGCTTGACCACCTTGACGTCCGGCCAGAGTTCACGGGCGACATCCACCGTGTTGTCCGTGGAATTTCCGTCGACGAGAACGACTTCGTGAATCCATTCCGGCAGTGTCTTGAACACGTACGGAAGATTTTCTGCTTCGTTCATCGCGGGAATGACAACACTCACCGGCGGAGTGATCGCCAGATGTGAGGTGATGGCCCGGTACTGGGCGGCTATTCGACTCGGCTCGGTCATTTCTTGGCCCGAGGCGGATGGGCGCAGGAACGAGCTCATGGGTCTGGTTTCCCTCTCGTCCGGTGGGCCGCCCACCCCTTGGGCGGTCCGATGGTGTGTCCGGTTCGAAAGGGGGGTTCTCGCCACGCCCGCGCGGAAGCGATCTCCGTACGGAACAGGCGAGTTGGCATGTCTGGCCGCGCGGTACCCGCGACTCGGCGCACGTTCGAACACCGAGCACGGCACCCCCCTACCGCGCCCCGCACCGGGACCATCAGCGACGCTAGAGCCCTCCCCTGAGCCGCTGTGCGTGATGGATCGGTGCGGGTGAGATGTACGACGGTATTGATGAATGGGACTGTATGGCAAGTCCCTGATCTGTGGCCCGCTTTTCCGTGGTTTGGCGAAGCTTCGACGGTCAGATGTGCAACCGTCCCGATCGGATTCGGTCAATCCGTTTGCGTGTGGGGAACGGTGATGCGGGATCAGGCTTCTGTGCTTTGTTGTGTGAATGTGTCGCGTTCCCGTTCGACCGTTCGGCGGGACCGGAGCCTCCGCTTCCTGTCCTCTTTTCGATCGCCCGTCTGTCGCCCGTCGCCCATGGCTGGAACTCGACGGTCATCGACAGGGGTTCGGGAGACGTTCGGCACCAGTTTTGACATGAACACTTCCGGCGCGGCGGATCCGATGCTACTACCTGGTAGCGCAGAGATCCTGCTACAGGGAGGTTCCATGAGACTGTCCCGTTTTGCCGCCGTTTCGTCCTCGCTCCTGCTCGGTGCCGTCCTCGCCCTCACCGGGGCGGGCGCCGCCCAGGCCGCCGAGACCGCCGCGCTCGACTACGTGGCCCTTGGCGACTCGTACTCCTCCGGTGTCGGCGCAGGGAGTTACGACAGCGCGAGCGGCGACTGCAAGCGCTCCACGAAGGCGTATCCGGTGCTGTGGAAGAACGCGAACGCACCCTCCTCCTTCGCTTTCACCGCCTGCTCGGGCGCCCGAACGGGTGATGTGACCGCCAATCAGCTCGGCCCCCTGTCGTCCGCGACCGACCTGGTCTCCGTCACGATCGGGGGAAATGACGCCGGTTTCGCCGACGTCATGACGACCTGTGTGCTGCAGTCCGAAGCCACGTGCATCAGCCGTGTGAATCAGGCCAAGAGCTACGTCGACACGACGTTGCCCGGCAAGCTCGACTCCGTCTACACGGCGATCAGGAACAAGGCACCCGCCGCCCATGTGGTCGTCCTCGGCTACCCGCGCTTCTACCAGCTGGGCGGCAGCTGCATCGCCGGCCTGAGCGAGAACGAGCGCCGAGCCATCAACGGAGCCTCCGACTACCTCAACGCCGCCGTCGCCAAGCGTGCGGCCGACCACGGCTACACCTTCTCCAGCGTCGTCCCGGCGTTCACCGGACACGAGATCTGCTCCGGTTCCGCCTGGCTGCACAGCGTCAACTGGCTCAACATCGGGGAGTCCTACCACCCGACGGCCGCAGGCCAGTCCGGCGGCTACCTGCCCAGCTTCAGGAACGTGGTGTAACCGGACCGCCGCCCGCGCCGTCCGTGGCGCCGGGGCCGGCCGGAGCGGTGCTCGTGACACCGCCCGGCCCGGGCCCGGCGCCTCGCTCGTCGTCCCGGACCAGGTGATACGCCAGGGCTCCCGCGATGAGCAGCGCGCCGATCAGTCCGGCGAGGAGGACATGGGTACGGCGGGGTGACGTCTTCCCGGGGGACGGCTCGGCCGCGGCCGGTGGCGAACTTCCTGTCGCTGGGCCGCTGTTGACGGTGCCGTCTTCCGGCTGCCTGCCTGGTTCGGCCGTCGCAGGGGTGGCGGGTGCTCCTGTGTCGGAGTCGCCCGGCGCGGGCCGCCGCGCCCCGCCCGTCGCCACCCGCCGCAGCTCCCGCTCGACCCGGTCCGCCGGCGGAGGGTGCTCGGGGTCCTCGTTCGAGAGCCCCTCGACGAGAGTGCGGAGCTCCCCGGCCCGGTCGTCCTTCGTGGGCAGCGGCGACGGCAGTGCCGACGCCGCCGCACCGAGAAGCCTCCCGAGGGCGCGCAGCTCCGCCGCCGGTCCCGGATCGTCCTCCGGAGCCGTGCCGACGCCGGTCACGACGATCCGTCCGTCGTTGGCGAGGAGGACGTGCCCCGGATCCACCTCCCGGTGCGGGACGCCCGCCTCGCGCGCCGCCCGCAGTCCGGCGAGCACCTCGGCGCCGACGCGCGCCGCCTCGCGCGGCGGCAGCGGCCCGGCCGCCTCCAGCGTCTCGGCGAGGGTGAGGCCCCGTACGAGCTCCATGACGACCCAGGGTCGGCCGTCCTCCGTGGCGACGCCGAGGATTTGTACGAGGGCGGGGTGGGAGATCCGTGCGGCGGTCCGTGCCTCGCGCTCGCGCCGGGCGTACAGGAGAGGTACCTCGTCCGCGGGGAGGCCGTCCGGGGCCCGGAGCTCCTTGAGGGCCACCTCGCGGCGGTCCGTCTCGTCGAGGGCGCGCCAGACGGTGCCCGTCGCCCCCTCGGCGAGCACGTCCAGAAGCCGGTAACGACCCGCGATCACCGTCATGGATCCACGGTAGCCGAGGGGTGTTCTCCCGTCCCCGGTCCGTCGGTGGGCGACGGAGACGATCTTGGTGGTGGAGATCACACCGGTCCGGGTGTGCGGGGGTGCGGGTCCGGAAGGCAGGATGGTTCGTGACGGTTCGGCAGGTGTTCGAATCCTGTCCAACTCGCCCTGGAATCAGATGGATTCGGACGGTGACCGTCAACCCCCGTACGAGTGCCGTGAATCCCGTCGCCGGGATACACGGGTGTCACCGCGGGGCGATAGGGTTAACCTGCCCTGGGTCGGGTGCCCTTGTACGGGTGGGGAGTGACATGGAACAGATAGCAATGCGCAGCAGGCCGCGAGTGCCTGCCATCACCTGCGGGAGCAGCGCGACGAGTTCGCGGCTCGACCGTCATCTCGCGGTGCTCGGCGGTCCCGCCGTGCCCCAGCGAGAGGTGGCCGAGGCGACGCTGCTGATGCGTGAACTGACGTCGCGTACGCCCGAGGTTCCGGTGCACGGTCACCGCAGCCGCAGCGCACGGGTCTCGCTCTTCGCCCCGCTCCGCCGCCTGCGCCGCTCCCTCTTCGGGACGCGCCACTAGGAGCCGGGCACACCGGGCCGAGCAACCCCGAGGTTCCCGCCCGCTCCGCCCGGTCGCCCGTACGACTCCGAACTGCACGACTGCACGGTTACATCGACTGTCACGGCTACGTCGACCGTCACGACTGCGACCTCGCCGGACGTGTCCCCGCCCGTCCGGCGCTCAGTCGTACCCGGCCGCGGGCCCGACCCCGCGAGCGGGCGGAGTCGGCAACCCGCAGGGCCTCGGCGAGCACGCCCGCAGGGCCTCGGCGAGCACGCACGGCCGCAGCGATCCCGCCCGCACAGCCTCAGGCGATCACACCCGCAGCCCTCAGCTCCTTCACTTCCGCCTCCGGCACCCCGAGCGCCCCGAGAACCTCGTCCGTGTCCTGTCCGAGGGCCGGGATCCGGTCCATGCGCGGCTCCGGCGCGTCCGGGAACACGATCGGCGGCAGCAGCGAACGCAGCGGCCCGACCTGCGATTCCACCTCCCGCCAGCGGTCACGGGCCGTCAGCTGGGGATGGTCCGCGAGCTCCGCGACCGAGTTGAGCCGGGCGCAGGCGATGCCCGCCGCGTCGAGCCGGGCCAGCGCCTCGGGTGCCGTCAGCGGGGCCAGCGCCGCCGCGACCACCGAGTCCGTCGCCGCCCGGCCGGCCACGCGCGCGGTGTTCGTCGCGAAGTCCGGGGCGTCGGCCAGCTCGGGCCGGCCGAGGACCTGCTCGGCGAGCCGCCGCCACTCACGGTCGTTCTGCACGGAGAGCAGCACCAGGCCCCCGTCCGCCGTCGGATAGGCGTCGTACGGGGCGATCACCGCGTGCGCGAGCCCCGTTCGCGCCGGGGGCGTACCCCCATGCATGCCGTAATGCAACGGGTGCCCCATCCACTCGGCGAGCGAGTCGAGCAGGGAGACCTCCACCGGACCGCCCCGGCCGGTCGTGCCGCGCCGTACGAGCGCGGCGAGGACACCGGAGAACGCGTACATCCCGGCGGCGATGTCGGCCGCCGGGATCCCGGACTTGACCGGCTGCTCCGGCGTCCCGGTCACCGACACCAGGCCCGCCTCGCACTGGACGAGCATGTCGTACGCCCGCTTGTGCGCGTACGGTCCCTCCGCCCCGTATCCGGAGACGTCCACCGCGATCAGCCGAGGGTGCGCGGCGCACAGGGTGGCGGCGTCGAGACCGAGCCGGGCCGCCGCCCCCTGGGCGAGGTTCTGCACGAAGACGTCCGCGCCGGCCACAAGGCGCCGGACGAGGGCGAGGCCGCGCGGGTCCTTGAGGTCGACCGCCACGGACTCCTTGCCGCGGTTGCACCACACGAAATGGGACGCGAGGCCCCGGGCGGCCGTGTCGTACCCCCGGGCGAAGTCCCCGCCGTCGGGGCGCTCGATCTTGACGACGCGGGCGCCGAGGTCGGCGAGCTGCCGGGTGGCGAAGGGGGCGGCGACGGCCTGCTCGACGGCGACGACCGTGACGCCTTCGAGGGGGAGTGGCTGAGTGCTCATGAAAGCCCTGCCTACCTTGCGGGGCCGGTCCTTGTCACCAGGGGACATCTCACCCCCGCCGGGTGCCGGGGATCGTCAGCCCCGGGTGTAGCGGCGGACGGCGAGCGGGGCGAAGAGGGCGATCAGACCGAGCGACCAGAGCAGCGCTCCGGCGACCGGGTGGGCCACCGGCCAGGCCGCGTCCGCCGGGACGGGAGCGTTGCCGAAGAGGACCCGTACGGCCGTCGTGACCGCCGAGATCGGGTTCCACTCGGCGACCGTGCGCAGCCGGCCCGGCATGTTGTCGGTCGGGATGTACGCGTTGGAGAGCAGCGGCAGCATGAAGGTGGCGCTGCCGAGCTGGCCCGCCGCCTCCTCGCTCTTCGAGGCCAGGCCGAGCAGGATGCCCACCCAGGTCGTCGCGAAACGGAAGAGCAGCAGCAGACCGAAGGCGCCCAGGGCCTCCGGCGCCGTCCCCTCGATACGCCAGCCCATGGCGAGCCCGGCCAGGATGAGCGGCACGGTGCCGACGGCACTGACCACGAGATCGGCGAGCGCCTGCCCGAGCGGCACGGCGGACCGGCTCACGGGCATGGTCCGGAAGCGGTCCATGACACCCCGGTGGGCGTCCTGGGCGGCCTGGAACATGCCGGTCATCAGGCCCCCCGCCGCCGTCGCGACGAGCAGGCCCGGCACGAGGTGGGAGCGGTACTCGGCGCCCGGCATGGCGAGCGCGCTGCCGAACACGTACCCGAAGAACAGCAGGAACACGATCGGCATCGTCTGCGTCATCACGGTGATCGCGGGCGCGTGCCGGATGCGCAGGAGATGACGGCCGAGGACGGCCGCGCCGTCGTGGACGAGAGCGGTGCTCGCGGGGCGGGTTCCCTGCTCCTGGACGAGAGCGGTGCTCATGCGACGAGTTCCTTCCGGTCGGTGAGGCGCAGGAACACCTCGTCGAGGGTGGGCGGACGCAGCGAGGCGTCGACGAGGAGGACCCCGGCCGCGTCGACCTCGCGGACGATCCGGGGGAGGGTGAGCGTGCTGTCCGTGGTCACCGCGCCGACCGTGCGGCGCTCGGGGTCCAGGACCGGGGCCGCGCCGGTCAGCCGGTCGAGGGCGGCCGCGGCCGCTTCGAGAGCCGAGGGGTCGGCGACGACGACCTCGGCGTAGCTGCCGACGAGCGCCTTGAGCTCGGCCGGGGTGCCGCGGTGGGCCGCCCGTCCCTCGTCGATCAGGACGATGTCGTCGGCGAGCTGGTCCGCCTCCTCCAGGTACTGCGTGGTCAGCAGCACCGTGGTGCCCCGGGACGCCAACCCCCGTACGGCGTCCCAGATCCCGTTGCGGCTGTGCGGGTCGAGCCCGGTCGTCGGTTCGTCCAGGAAGAGGACTCGCGGCGGTACGAGCAGACTCGCGGCCAGATCGAGCCGGCGCCGCATGCCGCCGGAGTAGGTGCGGGCGGGGCGCCCGGCGGCCGCCGTGAGGCCGAACTGTTCCAGGAGCTCGTCGGCGCGGGCCCGGGGGGCGCGCAGCAGTCGCGCGAAGAGCCGCAGGTTCTCGGCGCCGGTCAGGTCCCCGTCGACGGAGGCGTACTGCCCCGTGACCGCGATCCGCTTCCGTACCCCCGCCGGGTCGCGCACCACGTCGTGACCGGCCACCAGGGCGCTGCCCGCATCGGGCCTCACCAGGGTCGTGAGGACACGGACGGCGGTGGTCTTGCCGGCGCCGTTGGGGCCGAGGACGCCACAGACCGTGCCCTCGGGGACGGCGAGGTCGAGGCCGCGGAGGGCGTGGACATCGCCGTATCGCTTCTGCAGACCCTCACTAAGTACAGCGTACGTAGTAGTCATGGCGCGACCATACCGCACTACGTACGGCGTACGTAACTACGATGGGGGGCGAGGTGATGATCCATGACGGGCCGAGCGGCCGAACCGGAAGTGATCTGGGCGCGCCCCGAGCGCGCGGGCCGAGGCCCGAAACCGGCGTACAGCCGGCGGGACATCGTGGACGCCGCCGTGCGCGTCGCCGACACGGACGGCATCGACGCGGTCTCCATGCGGCGGATCGCCGCCGAGATCGGCTGCGGCACCATGTCGCTCTACAACTACGTCCCCCGCAAGGAGGACCTGTACGAGCTGATGGTCGACGCGGTCAGCGGCGAGTACGCGTTCCCCGAGCCCAGCGGCGACTGGCGCGCCGACATGACCGGGATCGCCCACCAGAGCCGCGCGATCATGTACCGGCACCCCTGGCTGCCCCGGGTGATGACGACCGCCTACGGATTCAGCCCCAACGCCCTGCGCTTCCTGGAGTGGTGCCTCGGCTGTCTCGTCCCGCTCGACATCCCCCCGGGGCTGAAGATGCAGCTGATCGCCATGGTCAACGGCACGGTGATGGCGACCGTCGCCAACGAACAGGCCGTCGCCGAACGGGCCCGCGGACTTCCCTGGTCCGAGGAGGAGGAGCAGGCGGTGCGCGGCGCCTACCTCAGGGGGCAGGTCGCGAGCGGGCAGTACCCGCACCTGGCCGGACTGCTTGCCGAGGCCCCCGCCGTCCCGGCCGACCCGGACGCGATCTTCGCCATGACGATCGGCCGTCTCCTCGACTCGTTCGCGCCGCCGGAGGGTCCCGTCACAGCAGCATGAACTGGCCCTCCGGGCCCTCCTCCTGATGGTCGAGCACCGAGGCGGGACGGCGGGACCCGGCCGGCGGCGGCAGGACGCCCGCCGCCCGCAGGTGCTCCCGGCCCGTGGACCCTGCCGCCTCCGGCGTGAAGGCCGCCCGCTCCGGCTCCCGCGCGCCGAGCAGCGCGAGCACCGTGACCAGGTCGAGCAGCTCCGAGGTCCACTCCTGCGGCCAGGCGGCCGGTCCGATCGCGTCGAGCGACCCGGGCTCCGCCGGGGCGGTCCGGTGCGCGAACCACTGCTCGAGGATCCGCGCCCCGCCGACGCCGAACTCCCAGGCCTCCGCCGGTACGGGGGAGATGCGGCCCTCGTCGAGACAGAGGGCCTCCTCGGCGGCGTCGTACGTCATCGCCTCGGGGCGGGGCGGCACCGCCGCCCGCACGTACGGGCGGCGCCCGCCCGGCAGCCGCGGTTTCGTCCCGGTCAGCGCACCCCGCGTCTGGAGGTCGACGAGGTCCCGGCCGAGCGCCACGCCCGCCGCCCAGACCTCCGGGTCCTCGGGGATCGGCACCCGGCACCCGGCGGGGGAGGGCCGGGCCGTCGCCACCGTCCACGCGAGCCACTCCAGGGCGTCGACCTCGTGCCCGTACCGCTCGCCGAGGAAGCCGAGGAGACCGGGGGCGAGGTTGGGTTCCAGGCCCCCGGGGCGCCGGAAGAGGGGGCGGATCCGGCCCGGCCGGCCGCCGGGGGAGCGGCCTTCGGGCAGCGCGGCCGTCACCAGGAGCGCGGGGCCGGCCGCACCGGGCACGTACCCCTGCTCGACGGCGAAGAGCTGCGGTTCCCCGGCGACCCGCCAGAGCTCCGGCCGTGCGGTGTCGATCAGCCGGTGGTCGGGCAGCAGCAGCTGCTCGTCGAAGGGCCCGCACGCGATCCGTACGGGCTCCGGGCACGGTCCCGACTCACGGGCCCAGCGCACGGTCCCGGTCCGCCGGCCCGGCAGCGCGGCGACCGCGCTCGCCGGGGTCCGCGCCCGACTGGGACGGAACAGGGCCTCCCGCTCGGCCCCTTCGGCCGCCACCAGGCGGTCCCAGCGGGACCGCAGCGTCCGCGCGTCCGGCGCCACGATCCACGAGCGGCCGAAGCGCAGCGGCGCGACGGACCACGGCATGAGGTCGTCGAGGAGGGGGAGGTCGTCGACAAGGGGCGCGTCGACCGGCGACGCGTCGACAGGCGGCCCCGGGGCAGGCGGCGATGGGGCATGTTGCGCCCGGCCGGGCGGCGCGTCGGCGAGGGGAGGCAGATCGGCGTCGTTCGCTCCGGGGGCTTCCGTCACGCCCCGCATGCTAACGACCGCCGTCCGCGCGCCTCCACTGTCCGGAGGCCCCGGCCCCCTGCTACTGCGCTTCGACCGTGACCGTGAAGGAGAAGCGGTCGCCGCGGTAGCGGATGCGCGCCACATCGACGACCCGTCCCTCCTCGTCGTAGGTCACGCCGGTGTAGTGGAGGATCGGCGACAGGAGCGGGACCTCCAGGAGAGACGCCGTCTCCGGGTCGGCGAGACGGGCCTCGACCGTGTCCGTGATGCGGCTGATCCGCACCCCGACGACGTCCCGCAGCACCTTCGTCATCGGCCAGCGCTCCAGATCGGCCGGGTCGATCGCGGCGGCGAGCTCGGGACGCACCGCGTTCTCCGCCCAGTTGGTCGGCTCGCCGCTCTCCCCGTCGCGGCGCAGCCGCCGGTACGCCACGATCTCCGTCAGGTCGGGGAAGTGCTCGGCGAGCTCGCCCGGCACCGCCTCGGTGCCGTGCCCGAGGACCGTCGTCCGCTCGCCCGACTGCTGGGCCACGATCGCGTCGATCGAGCCGAGCAGCCGGCGCGGGGTGGAGCGCCGGGCGCCCGGCTCGATGAAGGTCCCGCGCCGCCGGTGCCGGCTGATCAGGCCCTCCTCCTCGAGTTCTTTGAGGGCCTGGCGCATCGTGAGCACGCTGACGCCGTAGTGCGCCGCGAGCTGCTCCTCGGTGGGCAGCCGCAGCGAGGCGTCGGGCGTGCGGCCCAGTATCGAGGCGCGCAGCGACTGCGAGACCTGATACCAGAGCGGCAGCTTGCGGTTCAGGACCAGCGAGTCGGGAGCGAAGGCGGTCACGGGTTCTCCGTACGAAGGCTACGGGCTTACGGCCGAGACACTACGGCCGAAAGTGGCGCTCAAGACCCTGCCATACGTCGTCGTAGCCCTGCTGCAGGTGGTCGGCGCCCGCGGCCTGCGGGGTCGCGGTCACCGGCCAGCGGGTCTCGAACATGAAGGCAAGACCGTCGTCGATCTTCTGCGGCTTCAGCTCGGCGGCGCTCGCCCGGTCGAAGGTCTCCCGGTCGGGGCCGTGCGCGGACATCATGTTGTGCAGCGAGCCGCCGCCGGGCACGAACCCTCCCTTTCCTGCGGTCTTCGCGTCGTACGCGCCCTCGATGAGGCCCATGTACTCGCTCATCACGTTGCGGTGGAAGTACGGCGGCCGGAAGGTGTCCTCGCCGACCAGCCAGCGCGGGGCGAAGACCACGAAGTCCACGCTCGCGAGCCCCGGGGTGTCGGAGGGCGAGGTGAGGACAGTGAAGATCGACGGGTCGGGGTGGTCGTACGAGATCGTCCCGATGACATTGAAACGGTGCAGGTCGTAGACGTACGGAGTGTGGTTGCCGTGCCAGGCGACGACATCGAGCGGGGAGTGGCCGTACGTCGCCGACCAGAGGTTGCCGCAGTACTTGTTGACCACCTCGACCGGACCCTCGACGTCCTCGTAGGCGGCGACCGGGGCCCGGAAGTCACGGGCGTTGGCCAGGCCGTTGGCGCCGATCGGGCCGAGGTCGGGGAGGTGGAACGGGGCCCCGTAGTTCTCGCAGACGTAGCCGCGGGCGGTCTCCTCCAGAAGGTCCACGCGGAAGCGGACCCCGCGGGGGACCAGCGCCATCTCGCCGGGGTGGACGGCGAGCAGGCCCAGCTCGGTGCGGAGGAGGAGGCCGCCGCGCTCCGGGACGATCAGCAGCTCGCCGTCCGCGTTGCCGAAGACCCGCTCCATGGAGGCGTTCGCGTGGTACAGGTGCACGGCCATGCCGGCCCGCTGGGTCGCGTCGCCGTTGCCGCCGAGGGTCCACAGACCGGCCAGCCAGTCGGTGCCGGGGGCCGGGTCGGGCAGCGGGTCCCAGCGCAGCCGGTTGGGGTCGGGCACGGTCTCGTCGAAGGGCGCGGAGCGGACGTCGCCGTTGTCGATCCGGGTGAACGGCGGGTGCGCCGCCGAGGGACGGATCCGGTAGAGCCAGGAGCGGCGGTTGTGCGCCCGCGGCTCGGTGAACGCACTGCCGCTGAGCTGCTCGGCGTAGAGACCGAGGGGTGCCCGCTGCGGTGAGTTACGGCCGTGCGGCAGCGCGCCGGGGATCGCCTCCGAGCTGTGCTCGTTGCCGAAACCGGTGCTGTAGCCGAGCGCCTCGGCCGTCTTCCTGGCCTGTTCGCGCTTCTCGGCCTGCGCGCGCTGCTCTGCCCGATCGCGCTTCTCGGCGTGCTCCGTGGTCATCGCCCGCTCCTGTCCTGAGCCCACAAGGGAAGCCCACAAGGGAATCCTATGCATGACCGTAGGATTCCGCGCGGCTCACGTCAACGGGGTGCCGTGAGTCGGTGGCCGAAACGGGACGGCCGCTTCCGGGTAGCGGAGTGCCGGGGTGTCGGAGCGCCCGGAAATCGGGTGCTGCGCGAGGGGGTCAAAAAAGATGAACAGTGCTCTACTCTCACGCGCATGTCCTGGACCCGAAGGTTCGTCCTCGCGCTCTCGGTCGTGTTCGTGGCCCTCGCCACGGCCCTGCTCACCGCCCCCGGGGCCCAGGCCCACGAGGAGCGGCCCGTCACCTTCCCCGACGGCTCCGGCACCGTGCCGAAGCTCCGCACCGGAGAACCCGACCTCCTCGTCTGCAAGACGGACCGGGCCGCGTTCGAACGCCGGATCTCCGGCTTCCCGGCCTCCCTCAAGGCCCGGAACCTCACCCTCTACGAGCGCTGCGTCCGCGATGGCTACCGCCACCTCCAGCAGGCCGTCGACGCCGTCGACCGGCCCGGCCTCACCATCGCGATCCTCCCCGGCCTGTACGAGGAAGAGCCCTCGCTGCCGCCGCCCACCGGCGCCTGCGCCACGCTCAAGGCGCCCCAGTCCTCGCTCGGCTACCAGGTCCTCAGCTACGAGCAGCAACGGCAGTGCCCGCACAACCAGAACCTCGTCGCCATCCTCGGCAAGAAGAACCTCCAGATCGAGGGCACCGGAGCCTCCCGCCTCGACGTCGTCATCGACGCCAAGTACCGGAAACTCAACGCGCTGAGGGCCGACGGCACCGACGGCGTCTACTTCCGCAACTTCACCGCCCAGCGCACCACGTTCAACTCGCTGTACGTGCTCGCCGCCGACGGCTTCGTCATCGACGACGTCCTCACCCGCTGGAACGACGAGTACGGCTTCCTCACCTTCGCCTCCGACCACGGCCTCTACAAGAACTGCGAGTCCTACGGCAACGGCGACTCCGGCATCTACCCCGGCTCGGCCTCCGACATCAACGACGGCCGCGGCTACGACGTCCCCCGCTACTCCATCGAGATCACCGGCTGCCGCAGCCACCACAACATGGTCGGCTACTCCGGCACCGCCGGAGACTCCGTCTGGGTCCACGACAACGAGTTCGACCACAACATGGGCGGCGCCTCCATGGACTCCGCCTTCCCCGGCCACCCCGGACTGCCCCAGAACCACGCCCGCTTCGAACGCAACCTGATCCACGACAACAACCAGAACTACTATCCGTACGTCGCCGACGGCACCTGCGCCAAGCCGCCCGTCGAGCGCGGCTACGAACAGGGCGTCGTCTGCCCCCAGATCTCCATGCCCCCCGGCACCGGCATCATCACCGCAGGCGGCAACTGGAACCTCTACGAGGGCAACTGGGTCTACGGCCACCAGCGCGCCGCCTTCTACCTCAACGCCGTCCCCGCCTTCATCCGCGGCGAATCCGCCTGGGGCAAGCAGACCGACACCTCCCACCACAACCGTTACGCGGGCAACCACCTCGGCGTCGACAAGTCAGGCACCGCCCGCCCCAACCGCACCGACGTGTGGTGGGACGGCCAGGGCAGCGGCAACTGCTGGCAGTCCGACACCGGCGCCGCCAGCCCGGGCGCCCTGCCCGGCTGCGGGACACGCCGCGGCGACGTCTCCGGCGACACCGACCGGCTCATCGGCGAACCCGTCAAACTCGCCCAACTCCTCGTCTGCGCCGACTACAACGTCCAGGCGCGCCGCCTCCCGGCAGGCTGCGACTGGTACGGCGCCCGCGGCCTCCAGCGCGTCGAGACCCAACTCGCCCTCGGCACCTCCCTCGTCCTCGCCCTGACCGGCTTCGCCCTCTGGTGGCGCCGCCTGCGCGGCAACCGCCTCGCGGGCGCCGCCACCCTCATCGGCCTCGCGGGCCTCGCCCTCGACGTCGCCGGCTCCACCCTCGCGCTCACCCCGACCGTCGTCCCCGCCCTCGCCCTGCTCTTCACCGGCGTCTGGTGGACCCTCCTCGGCCTCGCCCTGCGCACCTCCCGCCCCGTCCTCGCCCGGACCACCGTGGTCCTCGGCGCCCTCACCCTCCTCGACGCCTTCGACAAGGCGATCCTGATGGTCCCCGGCATCCCCCTGAGCCCCGCCTGGCTCCGCCTCCTGCTGGGCGTGATCTGGGTCCTGTGGGCGGTCGTAGCCGCAGGAGCCCGCGCCCCGTCCCCGACGGGCGCGCCCCCGACCCCCGCCCCCGCCCCCGAGGCGGACCCCGGCGCGGCCCCTGGGGCGGCCGAGGCCCCTGGGGCGGCCGAGGCCCCTGGGACGGCCGAGGCCCCTGGGACGGCCGAGGCCCCCAGGGCGGCCGAGGCCCCCGGAGTGGGCGCGGCCCCTGGGACGGGTGCGGCCCCCGGCCCCGGCGCCGCCCCGGTCGATACCCGGCCGCACGGCGAGGCCACGGCGTGAGGCGGCCACCCATCGGCGTCACCCGCCGGCCCCTCGTCGCGGCCCTGACCGCAGTCCTGGCCGCCGCACTGCTCCTCACCGGCTGCGGCGGCCGGGCCACCACCCACCACAAGCCCGGCACCAGCCACCAGGAGGCCACCGGAGGCACCGGCACCCTGCTCACCGCGCGGGACGAGAGCGGGCACCGGCTCCGCGAACTCCCCGCGGCGGACGCGCCCGCCGTCCGCGTCGAGACCCGCCCCGACACCGAGGGCGGCTGGAACGTCCACCTCACCGTGGAGAGGTTCCGCTTCACCCCCGACAGCACCGGCGGCGCGGCCCTCCCGGGCCGCGGCCACGCCCGACTCCTGATCGACGGCCGGGAGACCACCCGTCTCTACGGCCCGTGGGGATACGTGCCCGCCGGCACCCGCACCCTCACCGTCCGCCTCCACGCCGACGACCACACCGCCTGGGCCGTCGCCGGAGCCCCCGTCCAGGCCACCGTCCGCCTGGACGGCACCGCGCCCCCGAGCCCGGCACCGAAACCCCGGCCGACCGCCACCGAACGCACCGTCGACATCACCGTCTCCGGAACGACCGTCCAACCACCTCCCTCCCGCGTCGAGTTGAAGAAGGGCGAGCGCCTCACCCTCCGGGTCACCAGCGACCGCGCCGACACCCTCCATGTGCACGGCTACGACCGCGAACTCCCCCTCTCTCCCGGCACCCCCGCCACCCTCACCCTCACCGCCGACCGCACCGGTCTCTTCGAGGTCGAGACCCACGAATCCGGGCTCCTGCTGACCCAACTCGTCGTCCGATGACCGGCACTCTCACCCAGGCCGCCCCACTCGCCCACGGCGTGGGCTCCCGGCACGACCTCCCCCTCTCGCCCTTCTACGCCTACGCGGGCGCCTTCGCCGCGCTCCTCATCTCCTTCCTCGCCCTCGGGCTGCTCTGGTCCTCCTCCCGCTTCCGCGGCGACCTGTCGGGACGCCCGCTCCCCGCCGCCCTCCAACGGGTCGCCGACGCCCCCGCCACCCGCACCGCGCTCCGGCTCCTCGGCGCCGTCGCCGCCCTCGTCCTCCTGCTCCACCTCCTTCTCGGGCCGGACGACCCCGACCGCAACCCCGCGGCCGGCGCCGTCTACGTCCTGCTCTGGGTCGGACTCGTCCCCGCCTCCCTCCTCCTCGGCCCCGTCTGGCGCCTCTTCAACCCCCTGCGCGCCCTGCACTCCCTGCACCCGCCGCGGAACCCCCGTCCGCTGCCCGCCACCCTCGGCATCCGCCCGGCCGCCCTCGGGCTCCTCCTCTTCACCTGGCTCGAACTCGTCGCCCCCGACAACACCTCCTCCGCCACGCTCCTGATCGCCCTGACACTCCACGCAGCCGTCCAGCTCATCGGCGCCGCCCGCCACGGCGACCGATGGTTCGCCCACGCCGACCCCTTCGAGGTGTACTCCTCCCTTCTCGCCCGGCTCTCTCCCCTCGGCCGCCGAGCCGACGGCCGACTCGTCCTCCGCTCCCCCTTCCACGGTCTCGACGCCACTCCGCAGACCCCCGGTCTCGTGGCCACCGTCTGCGTCCTCCTCGGCTCCACCGCCTACGACGGCCTCTCCGACAACCCCCGCTGGATCACCACCCTCCAGACCTCACCCCTCGGCCCCGTCCCCACCGCCACGCTCGGCCTGCTCGCCGCCGTCGCCCTCGTCGCCGCCTGCTACGGACTCTGCGCGGGCGCCCTCCGTCTGCTGAACCGCGCTCTCACCACCCCGCTCACCTCCTTCGCCCACTCGCTCCTGCCCATCGCCCTCGGCTATCTCATGGCCCACTACTTCTCGCTCTTCGTCACCGAAGGGCCACGCACAGTCATGATGGCAGGGGGCACTGACAACGCCCTCGCGCCCGCCCCGTTCCTGGGCCCCGGCGGCCTCGCGACGCTTCAGGTCACCGCGATCGTCACCGGCCACGTCCTCGGTGTCGTCGCCGCGCACGACCGGTCCGTCCGCCTCTTCCCGGCCGACCGCGCGGTCGCCGGCCAACTCCCCCTGTTCGCGCTGATGATCGCGTACACCCTCGGCGGTATCGGCCTGCTGATCGCCTGAGCCCGACCGGAGCGGCATCATGGTCCCCGTGCCCCAGACCAGCCCCCAGACCCCGCCGGTACTCCGCCGGGCCCCGGTGCAGCAGCGCAGCGCCGAGCGGCTCGCCCGGATCCTCGACGCCTGTGCCGGACTCCTCGACGAGACCGGCTACGAGCAACTGAGCACCCGCGCCGTCGCCGCTCGCGCCGGAGTCCCCATCGGTTCCGTCTACCGCTTCTTCGGCAACAAGCGGGCGATGGTCGCCGCCCTCGCGCACCGGAACCTCGACGAGTACGCCCGGCGGGTCTCCGCCCGGCTCGCCGAGGCGCCGCGGCTCGACGCCCACGGGGCCATCGACGGCGTCCTGGACGAGTTCATCGCGATGAAGCGGACCGTCCCCGGGTTCGCCCTCGTCGACTTCGGCCTGCCCGCGCCCGCCCCGGGCGAGAGCGGGGCCGGCGGCGACGATGACGGTGACCGCGACGCCGACGCCGACGGCGAGGATGTCGTCGGGAGTGCCCTCGACGACCCCAACCGCCTGGTCGCCGAGCGGCTCTGCGATCTCCTCGCCACCCATCTGGACCGACCCGCCGACGACGACCTGCGGCGAAAGGTCCTGGTCGGCGTCGAGACCGCCGACGCCCTCGTCCGGCTCGCCTTCCGTACGGACCCCGCCGGCGATCCGGCCCTCATCGACGAGACCCGCCATCTGCTTCACGCCTATCTGGCGCCCTTGCTCGCGTAACTCCCGCAGACCCCTCCCATGCGTCCCTACCGGTCGGTATGCTCGGCGCTCCCGACGCCGCCCCAGGGAGACGCCATGTCCACCGCCCTGCGCACCTGCCCCCTCTGCGAAGCGACCTGCGGACTGACTCTGACGATCGACGGGTCCCGGGTCACCGGGGCGCGAGGCAACCGCGAGGACGTCTTCAGCCAGGGGTTCATCTGCCCCAAGGGTGCCGCGCTCCCCGAGATCGACGCCGACCCCGACCGGCTCCGCACCCCGCTGGTCAGGAAGGACGGACGGCTCCAGGAGGCGACCTGGGAGGAGGCGTTCGACACGATCGCGTCGAGAATCCGTCCGCTGATCGAGGAGTACGGGCCGGATGCCGTGGGTATCGTCCTGGGCAACCCCAATGTGCACACCATCGCCGGCGCCCTCTACCCGCCCCTGCTGATCGGCGCGTTGCGCACGCGGAACCTCTTCACGGCATCGACGATCGACCAGATGCCCAAGCACGTCTCCAGCGGCCTGCTGTTCGGAGACCCCTTCGCGATCCCCGTTCCGGACCTGGACCGCACCGATCACCTGCTGATCCTCGGAGCCAACCCGCTGGACTCCAACGGAAGCCTGTGCACCGCCCCCGACTTCCCCGGCAGGCTCAAGGCACTGCGCCGGCGTGGCGGCACCCTCACCGTCGTCGACCCCCGGCGCACCCGCACCGCACGTCTCGCCGACCGGCACGTCGCGATCCGCCCCGGCGCCGACGCGTTCCTCCTCGCCGCGCTCGTCCACACCCTCTTCGAGGAGGGGCTCACCGACCTCGGCCCGCTCGCCGCCCATGTGGAGGGGGTCGAGGAGGTACGGGCGGCGGTGCGGGAGTTCAGCCCCGAGGCGGTCGCCGACGCCTGCGACGTGGACGCGGACACCATCCGCACCCTCGCCCGGGAGCTCGCCGCCGCACCCACCGCCGCCGTCTACGGGCGGATGGGCAGCTCCACCGTGGCGTACGGCACCCTCGCCAACTGGCTCGTCGACGTCCTCAACATCCTCACCGGCAACCTCGACCGGCCCGGCGGCGCCCTCTTCCCCCTCTCCGCCACCGCGCCCGCCCCCCGCCCCGCGGGACCCGGCAAGGGCTTCGCCCTCGGCCGCCGGCACAGCCGGGTCTCGCACCACCCCGAGGTCAAGGGGGAGTTGCCGATGGTCGCGCTCGCCGAGGAGATCGAGACCCCGGGGGAGGGCCGCATCCGGGCACTGATCACTGTCGCCTCCAACCCCGTCCTGTCCGCGCCCGACGGAGACCGCCTGGACGCGGCACTCGGCTCCCTCGACCTCATGGTCGCCATCGACCCGTACCTCAACGAGACCACCCGCCACGCCGACGTCCTGCTGCCCCCGCCCCCGCCCTCGCGGAGCGCCCACTTCGACTTCGCCTTCAACGCCCTCGCCGTCCGCGACCAGGCCCGCTACACCCCGGCCGCCGTCCCCCTCGAAGCGGACCGGATGGACGAGTGCGAGATCCACGCCCGGCTGATCCTCGCCGTCTCCGGGATGCACGGGGCTCCGCCGTCCGCCGTCGACCAGCTCGCGATCGACACCACCCTCGCCAAGGCGGTGACCCAGGAGCACTCACCGGCGTACGGGGCGGACCCCGAGGAGTTCGCGGCGGGGCTCACCGGGGACACCGGGCCCGAGCGCAGGCTCGACATGATGCTGCGCCTCGGCCCGTACGGGCTCACCCTCGACGAGCTGCGGGCCCACCCGCACGGCATCGACCTCGGCCCGCTCAAGCCGCGCGTCCCGCAGGTCCTCAGGACGCGCAGCGGACGGATCGAACTGTTCGCCGCGCCGATCGCCGCCGACCTGCCCAGGCTGCGCGCCGCGCTCGACGCCGTACCCGACTCCGGCACCGTCCAGCTCGTCGGGCGCCGCCATCTGCGCTCGAACAACAGCTGGCTGCACAACACCCCCGCGCTCGGCGGCGGCACGAACCGGTGCACCCTCCAGGTGCACCCCGACGACGCGGCCCGGCTGCGGCTCGCCGACGGCGGACTCGCGCGGATCAAGGGCGAGGGCGGCGAGCTGGAGGTGCCGGTCGAGGTGACCGACGGGGTGCGTCCGGGGGTCGTGAGCCTGCCGCACGGCTGGGGTCACGACCGGCCGGGTACCCGGTTGGCCGTGGCGTCCGCGCGCCCCGGAGTCAACGTCAACCAGCTCCTCGACGGCTCCCGGATCGACCCCTTGTCGGGCACGGCGGTACTGAACGGTTTCCCGGTCCAGGTCTCGCCCCTGCCGTGACCCAGGCGATGCCCCCTGCTGTGGCCCCGGCCGTGACCCCTCCGTGTCCCCGGCCGTGACCCCTCCGGTGTCCCCGGCCGTGACCCCTCCGGTGTCCCCGGCCGTGACCCCTCCGGTGTCCCCGGCCGCGACCCCTCCGGTGTCCCCGGCCGTGGAGGCGGGACCGTGACCCCGTCTTGACCTGGGGTTTTGCTCGTATTGCTCACGCGTCAACGTCTTGTTAACGGCAGAAGAGGGCACCTACCGTCATCCGGACCGCCGCTCGGCGGGAGTTCAAGGGTGAACGTGAGGTGTCCTCCATGCTGACCGTCCTCGGCTTCGCCATGATCGCGACCTTCCTGGTTCTGATCATGATGAAAAAGATGTCGCCGATCGCGGCACTCGTGCTGATCCCCGCGCTGTTCTGCGTGGTGGTCGGGCAGGGGGGCCAGCTCGGCGACTACGTCATCGAAGGCGTCGGCAAGCTGGCACCGACGGCGGCGATGCTGATGTTCGCCATCGTCTACTTCGGCGTGATGATCGACGTCGGTCTCTTCGACCCGATCGTCCGGGGCATCCTGCGCTTCTGCAAGGCCGACCCCGTACGGATCGTCGTGGGTACGGCCGTGCTCGCCGCGATCGTGTCGCTGGACGGCGACGGCTCGACCACGTTCATGATCACCGTCTCGGCGATGTATCCGCTCTACAAGCGGCTCGGCATGAGCCTGGTGGTCATGACGGGTGTCGCGGCCACCGCGAACGGCGTCATGAACACCCTGCCCTGGGGCGGGCCCACGGCCCGCGCCGCGACCGCGCTGAAGCTGGACGCCGGGGACGTCTTCGTGCCGATGATTCCCGCGCTGGGCATGGGGCTGCTCTTCGTGTTCGTCCTCGCCTACGTCCTCGGGCGCCGCGAGCGGAAGCGCATCGGCTACCTCACGCTCGACGAGGTCCTGGTGTCCGAGACCGACACGGTGCTCGCCACGGCGGGTGCCGGCGGTGGCGGCACGGTCGACCTCGCGAAGAGGCCGACCGGTGGTGCCGGTGACGCGCCGGGCTCCGGTGAGGGCAACGGCGAGAGCGAGAGCGAGGGCGAGGGTGAGGATGAAGGGTTCCAGGGGCTCGACCCGAACCGTGCGACCCTGCGCCCCAAGCTGTACTGGTTCAACGCCGGGCTGACGGTCGCGCTGCTCGCCGCGATGATCCTCGAACTGATGCCGATCCCGGTGCTGTTCCTGCTCGGCGCCGCGCTCGCCCTCACCGTCAACTACCCGAAGATGGCCGAGCAGAAGGCGCGCATCGCGGCCCACGCCGACAACGTCCTCAACGTCTCCGGCATGGTCTTCGCCGCCGCCGTCTTCACCGGTGTCCTCACCGGCACGGGCATGGTCAAGCACATGGCCGACTGGCTCGTCGGAGCCATCCCCGAGGGCATGGGCCCGCACATGGGCCTGGTCACGGGTGTGCTCAGCATCCCGCTCACCTACTTCATGTCGAACGACGGCTTCTACTTCGGCGTCGTGCCGGTTCTCGCCGAGGCGGGCGCCGCCCACGGCGTGTCGCCCCTGGAGATCGCACGGGCCTCCCTGGTGGGCCAGGCGCTGCACATGTCGAGCCCGCTGGTCCCCGCCGTGTACGTCCTCGTCGGCATGGCCAAGGTGGAGTTCGGCGACCACACCAGGTTCACCGTGAAGTGGGCCGCGCTGACCTCGCTGGTCGTCCTCGCGTCGGGGATCCTCTTCGGCATCATCTGAGCCGGACGGGCGACTTCGGAGGGTGGCGCGCGCATGTCGCCACCTTCTGTAGCCGTGTCGTGACAGATAGTCGGATTATCGCAGTAAGCGTCCGATGTGCTCACGACTGGAGGACTTCCCCCATGACGACTCCCCCCACCCGCACTCTGCTCCGCGCGGCGCTCGCCACCCTGGCGCTCGGCGGTGTGACCCTCGCCGGCGCTCCGGCGGCCCTCGCCGCGCCCGGCGACAACGGTGACGTCAAGGTTCACCGGGAGAACACCAGCACCAGCAGCCAGGTCAACGAGCCCCACGTCGGGTGCCCGTTCTACTTCGCCGCCTTCAACTTCGACGGCCTGCAGAGCGTCCAGTACAAGATCTTCCCGCAGCCGGGCGAGCCCGGTAACCAGGACGATCCGATCAGGGAGGGCAGCATCACCGTCAACTCGAACGGTGACGGGCACACGGGCGACATCAACCTGCGCTCCGGCATGTACAAGGTCGAATGGACCTGGCAGAACCAGCAGGGCGCGGCGAAGCAGAAGGTCTTCCGGGTCACCTGCGATCGGCCCAACGGAAACGGCGGTCCGGGCGGAGGCCCCGGCGGTCACGGCAAGCCCCCGCACGGCCCGGTCGGCGCCGGTGGTGGCGGCAGCGCGCAGATCGCCTCCGAGGACTCCTCCGCCTTTGGCATCGGCGCGGCCGTCGCCGCCGGCCTCGCCGGTACGGCGGGCCTCGTCCTGATCCGCCGCTCCCGTCGCCGGGGCGATGGCGCCGCGTAGGTCGTCCCGCGTCACGCGCAGGCGGCGGCGCCTGTTCCGGCTCGCCAGGACCGTGACGGTCACCGTGGTCCTGGTGACCGGCGTCGCCTCGTGGGCCGGAGACGAGGAGCCGGCCCACCCCGCGCCCGCCGCCGGCCCGGTGGCTCCCCACCGGGCCGGGACGGTCGCGGCGGCGGCCGGAGCGCCCGCCGCCCTGGACCACAAGGCGAAGCCCCGGGCGCGGCCGAAGGTCACGCCCCCGCCCCGGCCGTCGCCGCCACCCTCGCCGCTGGCCCGCTCGCGTCCCACCACCGTCGCCGTGCCGGCCATCACCATCGAGGCCCCGGTGGCCGAGCTCGCCCTCGACGGCGAGGGGCGGCTCGCCACGCCGCCCGTCGACAACCCCCGGATCGTCGGCTGGTACGCCAAGGGGGTCACCCCCGGGGAGCGCGGGACCGCCGTCGTCGTCGGCCACCGCGACACCCGCACCGGGCCCGCCGTCTTCCTCAACCTCGACTCGCTCAGCCCCGGCAACACCGTCCGGGTCGCCCGCGCCGACGGCAGGGTCGCCGTCTTCACGGTCGACCGCGTCCGTACGTACACCAAGGCCGAGTTCCCCGACAAGGAGGTGTACGGCTCCACCGGGCGGCCCGAACTGCGGCTGCTCACCTGTGGCGGAGCCTTCGACCGCAGCAAGGGCTACGAGGCGAACATCGTCGTCTTCGCCCACCTCACCGACATCGCCCAGGAGATCTGAACGACGGACCCCAGCCGCGTCCGTCGTCCGACCCGCCGCAACCGTCGGTCACCCACCAGTCCCTCGTCCACCCCGCTCCGGCGGGCCCACACCACCCGGCGCGCGCCCCACCTCGGCGCGCGCCGCTCCGATGTCCTCCTCGGGAATGGCCGGACGGCAAGGAGGCTTCCGCCAGTTCCCGGCGGGTACGGCTGTCCGGGGTGGCCGTGGACAGGGCCGGGGCCGGGCGGCACGATCGGTGGGGTACGCGGTACGCGGTCCCGGGCGCGCCGAGTGGTGCCCCAGTGAGACCGGGGGCACGTCCGGAGGCCCTGGCGCCCAAAAACTAACAGCGCTAGTTTGGGTGCCGAACCGGTCGGTAGTGTGAGGAGACAGCGGATGAAGGCGCACGACGCGATGTACATCGGCGGGGAGTGGCGTCCCGCCGCCGGTCCCGACACGATCGCCGTCCTCAACCCGGCGGACGAGCAGGTCATCGCCCACGTCCCGGCCGGCACCGCCGAGGACGTCGACGCGGCGGTACGCGCCGCCCGCGCCGCGCTGCCCGGCTGGGCCGCGACCCCGCCCGCCGAGCGCGGCGCCCGGATCGCCGCCCTGCGCGACGTGCTCGCCGCCCGCGCGGAGGAGATCGCCGCCACCGTCACCGCCGAGCTCGGCGCTCCGCCCCAGCTGGCCGCCGCCGTGCACGCCGGACTGCCGATCGCCGTGGCGGGGACGTACGCGGACCTCGCCGCCACCCACCCCTTCGAGGAGAAGGTCGGCAACTCCACCGTCTACGCCGAGCCCGTCGGCGTCGTCGCCGCGATCACCCCCTGGAACTTCCCGCTCCACCAGGTCGTCGCCAAGATCGCTCCGGCTCTCGCCGCCGGCTGCACGACCGTCCTCAAGCCCGCCGAGGACACCCCGCTGACCGCCCAGCTCTTCGCCGAGGCCGTCCACGAGGCGGGCCTGCCGGCCGGCGTGTTCAACCTGGTCACCGGCCTCGGCCCGGTCGCGGGACAGGCGCTCGCCGAGCACCCCGACGTGGACCTCGTCTCGTTCACCGGCTCCACCGCCGTCGGCCGCCGCATCGGCGCCCTCGCGGGCGGCGCGGTCAAGCGGGTCGCCCTCGAACTCGGCGGCAAGTCCGCCAACGTCATCCTGCCGAGCGCCGACCTCGCACAGGCCGTCTCCGTCGGCGTGGCCAACGTGATGTCCAACTCCGGTCAGAAGTGCAGCGCCTGGACCCGGATGCTGATCCCCGCGGACCGGTACGAGGAGGCGGTGGCGCTGGCCGCCGAGGCCGTCGCCAAGTACGTCCCCGGCGAGCGCCTCGGCCCCCTCGTCAACGCCAAGCAGCAGCAGCGCGTCCGCGGCTACATCGAGAAGGGCGTCGAGGAGGGCGCCCGGCTCGTCGCCGGCGGCCCCGAGGCCCCGCTCGAGACCGGCTACTACGTCTCCCCGACCGTCTTCGCCGATGTCACCCCCGAGATGACCATCGCGCAGGAGGAGATCTTCGGACCGGTCGTCTCGCTCCTCCGGTACGAGGACGAGGAGGACGCCCTCGCCATCGCCAACGGCACCGTGTACGGCCTCGCCGGAGCGGTCTGGGGCGACCCCGAGGAGGCCGTCGCCTTCGCCCGCCGCATGGAGGCCGGCCAGGTCGACATCAACGGCGGCCGGTTCAACCCGCTGGCCCCCTTCGGCGGGTACAAGCAGTCCGGCGTGGGCCGGGAGCTCGGCGCGCACGGCCTCACCGAGTACCTCCAGACCAAGTCCCTCCAGTTCTGAGCGGCCCACCGGCCGCGGCACTCCGCCGCACGCCACCGGCCTCGACGTTCCGGGTCGGACCACCGGCCGGTGGTCCGACCCGCCCACCCGACTCCCGAGGAGCACCGCACGTGAGCCTGATCCGCGCCGCCGTCCTGCCCGCCGTCGGCTCCCCGCTGGAGATCACCGGCATCGAACTCCCCGAGCCCGGCCCCGGCCAGGTCCGGGTCCGGCTCGCGGCCGCCGGCGTCTGTCACTCCGACCTGTCGCTCTCCAACGGAACCATGCGGGTGCCCGTGCCCGCCGTCCTCGGTCACGAGGGCGCCGGGACCGTCGTCTCCGTCGGTGAGGGCGTCACCCATGTCGCCCCCGGCGACGACGTCGTCCTCAACTGGGCGCCCTCCTGCGGAAGCTGCCACCCCTGTTCGCTCGGCGAGGTCTGGCTCTGCGCCGACGCCCTCACCGGCGCCGCGAACATCCACGCCCGCACCCAGGACGGCACGGACCTCCACCCCGGCCTCAACGTCGCCGCCTTCGCCGAGGAGACCGTCGTCGCCGCGGGCTGCGTCCTCCCGGTGCCCGACGGCATACCGCTCACCGACGCCGCCCTCCTCGGCTGCGCCGTCCTCACCGGCTGGGGGGCGGTCCACCACTCCGCCCGGGTCCGCGAGGGCGAGACGGTCGCGGTGTTCGGCGTCGGCGGGGTGGGGCTCGCCACGCTCCAGGCCGCCCGGATCGCGGGCGCCTCGACGATCGTCGCCGTGGACGTCTCCCCGGAGAAGGAGGCACTCGCCCGGGCGGCCGGGGCGACCGAGTACGTCGTCGCCTCCGAGACCACGGCGAAGGAGATCCGGAAGCTGACGGGGGGCCAGGGCGTCGACGTGGCCGTCGAGTGCGTCGGCCGCGCCGTCACCATCCGCACCGCCTGGGACTCCACCCGGCGCGGCGGCCGCACCACGGTCGTCGGGATCGGCGGCAAGGACCAGCAGGTCACCTTCAACGCCCTGGAGCTCTTCCACTGGGGCCGCACGCTCGCGGGCTGCGTCTACGGCAACTCGAACCCGGCCGTCGACCTGCCGGTCCTCGCCGAGCACATCCGCGCCGGCCGGCTCGACCTGAGCGCACTCGTCACCGAGCGGATCACCCTGGACGGCATCCCGGGCGCCTTCGAGAACATGCTCGCGGGCAAGGGCGGCCGGGCCCTGGTGGTCTTCCCCTGACAGCGCACACGGGGAAGCCCGTACCGGCCGCCGTGCCGGTACGGGCTTCCCCGCGTCGCGTCACAGATCCAGCACGAGACGGGCGCCGCGCGAGCGGCCCACGCAGATCATCATCGTCGCCCCCGAGGCCTTCTCGTCCTCGCCGAGGACGGAGTCGTGGTGCTCGGGCGTCCCGGCGATCACCTTCGTCTCACAGGTGCCGCAGAAGCCCTCCTCGCAGGAGTACGCGACACCGGGAACCACCTCGCGTACGGCGTCGAGCAGGGTCCGACCGGGCGGGACGTGCACGGTCCGCCCGGTCCGCCGCAGCTCCACCTCGAAACCGTCGCCGCCCCCGGAGTCCCGCACCGGCGCCGCGCCGAAACGCTCCGTGTGCAGCGGCCCCGGCCACCGTTCCTCCACCGCCCGCAGCAGCCCCTCCGGGCCGCAGCAGTACACCGCCGTCCCGGCCGGAAGCCCGGCGAGGGTGGCGTCCAGGTCGGGCAGCCCCGCCGTGTCCTGCGGGACGAGCGTGACGCCGGGGAGCACGGCGAGCTCCTCGCGGTACGCCATCGCCGCCAGGCTCCGGCCCCCGTACAGCAGGGACCACGACCCCGGCGGAAGCGAACGGACCATCGGAAGGAGGGGGGTGATGCCGATGCCTCCCGCGATGAACAGATACCGCTCGGCGGGCACCAGCGGAAAGCGGTTGAACGGGCCCCGCACCCCGAGGACCGTGCCCGCGCCGACGGAGGTGTGGATCTCCTCCGATCCGCCGCGGCCGTCGGGCTCCCGCAGCACTCCGAGCCGGTACGCGCTCCGGTCCGCGGGGTCCCCGCAGAGCGAGTAGTGCCGGACCGCACCGGACGGCAGCGTCACCTCCAGATGGGCGCCGGGCTCCCACGGGGCCAGGTCGGCGCCCGTGGGGTCGGTGAGGACGAGGCCCAGGACACCCTCGGCCTCGGGGACGGCGGACCGGACCGTGAGCCGGGTGGTGAGCGGGACAGTGGTGGACATCGTCACCTCGAAACTCGTGTCGGCGGCAGCAGCGGCTCCGGCCACACCCGGCACAGCACCCCGTACAGCACGGCGGCGACCGCGAAGGAGGCCGGCAGGCTCAGGTCGACGCCGCCCGTGAGACCGGTCAACGGCCCGGTGTACAACGGGTTGTTGACCCAGAGGACCCCGACGACCGCGCCGAGCACGAAGGCCGTGGCGGCCCGCGGGTTGACCCCGCCGGTGTACCAGTACCGGCCGCCCCCGCCCGTGGCGAAGGTGCGCAGCGCCTCCGCGTCGTACCGGCCCCGGTGGAGCACGTACCCGACGAAGAGCACCGCCGCCCACGGGGCGACGACGGTGAGCAGCAGCGTCACGAACGCCGACATCGCGTCCATGGCGTCGTACACCACCGCCCCCAGGTACAGCACGGCCGCCGCGAGCACCGCGACCACCGTGGTGACGGCGGCCCGTGAGGAGCGCCAGAACACGGAGTTGGCGGAGAGCCCGGCCGCGTACAGACAGAGCCCGGCCTGCGGCAGGGTGCCCGCGAAGCCGAAGACCACGACCGCGACCGCGAACCAGCCGGGCACCGCGTCCGTAAGACCCTGGAGCCACGGCTCGTCCGGGACGGGGAAGAGCGTCGTCACGTACGCGCCGGTGAGCAGCGCGGCGAGACTGCTGAGGAACATGGAGATCCCGCTGGCCCGCACGACCCGGCCGGTGGGCGTGGCGGCGGGCATGAAGCGGGTGTAGTCGCCCTGGAAGGTGGCGTACGACAGGGGCACGGTGGCGGAGGCGGTCGCCGCGAGCAGCCAGGTGTGCAGGGTGCTGTCGAGCGCGAGCGTCCCGCCGGCGTAGCCCGCGTCGAAGTCCGGGGCCAGGACGAGCACGGTGCCGAGGAGGACCACGCCGCCGGTGACCGCGGTGACCTTGTACGTACGGACCAGGGTCTCGTGGCCGCGTACGGCGACCAGCGCGACCGCCGCCGCCGTCACGAACATCGCCGCGGTCAGCGCGCCGGGGCCCGTGGGGGTGGAGAACAGCCGGTGGCCGGCGACCATGACGGCGGTGCCGCCCGTCCACACGGCGATGGCGAAGAAGCCGAGCGCGGTCACCACCGTGAGGACGTTGCCGACGACCCTGCCCCGTACGCCGAAGTGCGCGCCGCTCGCCACGGGATCGTTGGTGCCGGTCCGGACGCCGAAGCGGGCCAGCGGAGCGAGCAGCACCGTGCCGACGGCCACGCCGACGGCGATCGCGCTCGCCGAGGCCCACCAGCCGAGGCCGAAGACGACGGGCAGCGCGCCGAGCACGACCGTGCCGAAGGAGAACTGCGCGGAGGGCCAGATCCAGCCGAAGTCGGCGGGGGACGAGGTGCGTTCCGCCTCGGGCACCGGCGCGATGCCGTCGTGGTCGACCGCCGCACGGGGCGGCGTCACGGTGGACGCCGCCCCGGTCGGTGTGGTGGTCATGAGGCGCCCCCGGACGGTGTGGTGGTCATGAGGCGCTCCCGGACGGGGCGGCCCCGGAGGCGGTCGCTTCGGTGGGGGCGGCCGGGTGGCTGTCGTGCGCGGGGTCGCGCTGCTCGGGGATGCTGAGGTCCCCCGGCAGCACGTCCACCACCCGAAGGGCCGCGCACGCCGCTCCCGCCAGGCGCTCCCCGCTGGTCAGGTCGAAGGTGGTGTGGTGCAGGGGGCAGGTGATGCGCAGCCTGTCCCCGTCGACCCTGCCGTACTTGAGCCGGCCCCCGCGGTGGGGGCAGACGGCGGCCGCGAGGACCTTGCGGCCGCCGACCTCGACGAGGACCAGGTCCTCGGTCACCTGGCGGACGGTGGGCTCGTCGGAGCCCCGCCGGCGCCCCGCGGGCACGGCCGTCATGCGACGGTCTCCCGGGCTCGCGCGACGGCCGCCTCCGTGGCCGTCCCGACGATGTCGGAGGCCAGGCGCACGCCCGCCCAGATCTTCGCCAGGTCCGGCTCGTCGAGCGAGCGGATCGCCGTCCGCATATGACTGCTGTGGTACGAGTCGATGTACAGGTGCTCGGTGTAGTAGGCGTCGTGGGTGATCCCGAGCCGCCGCGCCGCCCGGGCGAAGCTCTGGAAGGCATACAGCACACTGGTCTCGAAGTAGGCGTACGCGCCCAGGAAGTACTGGGGCGAGGGGGCCCGGCTCGCCAGCCAGTGGAACATGTTGACGTAGGCGAAGCACTCGGGGGTCGTCTCGTCGAGGTAGTCGTCGAGCCGGAGGCTCATGCCGAGCTCGGTGAGCAGGTCGCGGTAGAGCTGGGAGTGCGCCTTCTCCTCGTTGCCGCAGCCGAGTTCGTCGATGAGGACGCGGAAGACCGCCATCGCCGAGCGGTACGGCAGCCGGGGCACCACCGGGAGCAGCGACTCCGACTCGGTGAGACCGTCGAGAGCGAACTGCCGCACCACGACCTTGAACTGATCGAGCGTCGCGTGCTCGGCGAGGAAGGTGGCGCTCTCCGGGAGCGAGGCCTCCTCCTCGGCGAGGAACTCCTTGAGCGCCTGGAGGAGCTCGCCGGCCGAGCCGAACCGGGGCGCGGAGGCCTCGTACGCCCGTGCCTTGGGCAGGATCCAGCGCTCCTCGATCGCGGTCATCGACCCGTAGTCGCCGAGGTTGGGGACCCGCCGGTAGAGGCTGTGCAGCTCGCGCTGGGAGGTCGCGGCCGGGGCCGTGATCGAGTGCGCGGCCACCGGGACGGCGGACGGGGCCGCCGTGGCCGGTGCGGACGCGGCGGCCGCTGACGGCGTGGACGCGGTGGGAGCGGCGGGGGTGGTGCTCATGCCGCCTTCGCCTCCTCGTGCACGGTCGGGGAGGCGATCACGCCGCGCCGGTGGAGTTCCTTCTTGACCCAGCGGTACCAGTCGTCCTTGAAGACGCCGTACCGCTCGCAGACGGTGTTGATCTCCGCCTGCCGGTCGGGAGTCGGGTCGACCAGCATCGCGTTGCACAGGGAGGGTTCGAGGTTGGCCAGCGGGCCGATGAAGCCGTCGATGCCGCGGGCGTCGACGAGGAGGTTCTCCCAGCCCTCGAAGACCGGGATGCCGGTGCCGGCCTCGGCCATGTTCCGGGTGAAGGCGGCGTCGCCGCTGGACTCCTTGATGCCGACGATCCCCGGGATCTCCTTGCAGATCCGGATCAGGGTGTCGAACTCGATGCGATTGCCCGAGAGCGCCTCCTCGTTGTAGAGGAAGATCGGGATGTCGAGGGCCGTGCGGATCGCCTTGTAGTGCTCGACGATCCCGTCCTGCGTCACCTCGGCGCCGAACGGCGTGGTGACGACGACGGCGTCGGCGCCGATCGCGGCCGCCGTCCGGGCCCGGTCGATCACCGCGTCGGTGTCGGGGAGCTGGATGCCGGCCAGGACGGGGAGACCGTCCGCGTGCCGGACGGTGTACGTGACGACGTCCTGCCACTGCCGCGCGTCGAGCTTCCAGCCCTCGCCGGAGGTCAGGGCCGGCATGAAGCCGTTGACCTCGGCGCGGATGTGGTCCAGGAGACGGACGACGCTCGGCTCGTCGACGACGCCGTGCTCGTCGAAGGGGGTGATCAGCGGGACGACGGTCCCGGAGTAGGTGCCAGGCATGAGTGGGGTGCCCTTCGGAACGACTTCAGAGGGTTTCGGAGACGACCTTCAGGACCAGCGACCGCCGGTAGAGGTCCTCCAGGTACGCGGGGAACGACGGCTCCTCACCGAGGGCGGGAGCGTCGGCCGGGGCGAGCGGCGCCAGCGGTACGACGGGCAGGCCGGCCGCCGCCCGGACGAGCCGGGGGCTCGCCGTGTGGAGCACGCCGCCGCGGCCGATGACCTGGGCCAGCAGCAGGCGTTCATGGGCGGGCAGACCGTCGAGCGCGGGCTCGGTGAAGGCCCGGCGGACGTCGTCCTCGGTGTAGCCGATCCGGTCGATGGCCAGGTCCGTGTGGAGGACGTCCATGAAGGGGTAGTACTCGTCCTGGAGACCCCGCTCGTAGCCCCACACGAGGTCGTCGCAGCGGCCGACCTGCTCCCAGCTCATGACGACCCCGCCCGCCTCCCCCGCGGCCAGCCGGCCGGCGAAGAAGGCCTTGGCGGCCACGCGGACCGCGTCGTCCTTGCTGTGCATGCCCATGAACGTCGTGGCGTCGATGAACACCACCGGCTCGGTGTCAGACGGCATAGCGCTCGAGCACCTTCCGCATCCGCTCCATCGCGCCGGCGAACAGCTCCGGCTCGCGGGCCAGGGCCAGGCGCACGAAGCGCTCGCCCTTCTCCTTGGTGTTCCAGTAGAAGAAGGTGCCCGGCAGGACGTACACCTCCTCGTCGAAGAGGACGGCCTGGAGCTGGGTGGCGGTCAGGTGCTCCGGCTTGATGCGGAACCAGGCGACGCTGGTGCCGACGACCGGCTCCTGGAACTCCAGGATGGTGCCGCTGAGGGCGTTGCGGGCGGCCTCGCCGTTGGTGCGGATGATGTCGCGGACGGAGGCGAAACCGTCGGTGATGGAGTCCTCGACGTACTGCGTGACCATGTTGAGGACGAACGGCGAGACGTTCAGGAGGACGCTGGTGTGGAGGTTGTAGACCTCCTCCTGGATGTCCTGGCTGGCCGTGATCATGGCGCACTTGGCGTCCTGGATCGGCCAGGTCTTGCCGGTGTCCTCCATGACCATGTACGTGACGCCGGACTCCTCCAGGAGCCGGTAGATGTCCACCCGGCCGATGCCCTCGTCGCAGAGCGCGAAGGACGCGAAACAGAAGTCCATCACCAGGACCTTGTCGTGGTCCACGCAGTAGCGGACGACCTCGCGGAAGCCCTCCAGCTTCTCGGCGAGCAGGGTGAACCCGGTGGGGTTGTTGGGGTCGACGAGGTAGATCGCGTCCGCGGTGATCTCCTCGACGAGCCGCTCGTAGATGGCGTCCTTGTCGTGCAGCGCGGACTCGGCGAACGGGGCGATCGGCACCTGCATGTTGCGCAGCAGGTCGACCAGGTTGTCGAAGCAGGGCTCGACCAACTGCACCGACATCCCGCGCTGCTTGAGGAACATGCCGGCGACCATCGTCGACACGCTCGCGGAGTACGAAAGGAGCGTGCGGCCCATCGCACGGGCGGTCGGCTGCTGGTGCAGCCGGAAGAAGGCGTCCAGGAACTGCCGCTCGAAGTGCGCCTGCTGCTTCGACTCGGACTCGTGCCAGAGCTCGGGAAGCCGCGAGACGATCCGCTCCTGGGAGGTGGACTGCCGCTGGTGGGTGTGCGCGTCGGCCAGGTTGAACCGGGTCTTCAGGGCTTCGATCTCGTGCTGGGTGAGGTCGACGAACGTGCTGACGTCTGCCTTGTCGGTCAACGACATGAAGAACTCCCGCTGTCGATGCGAATCTCCGTCCGGAATTCCGGCGGCGTGAATGACTGTAGGAGCTTCGACCGGCCTTGCGAATAACGGCCGGGTCACGCAATTAATAATCACCGCGATGTTCTGCGGACGAAAAAAGGGAACGACGGCCAGGCATTCCTCGTGAAGGAATGCCTGGCCGTCGTTCTGGTGCTGCGGCCGCCTTTTGGCGGCGTATTCAACTATTCAGTGGCGGCCTTCAGCAGGATGTCCTCGAACACCTTCGGGTCGTCCGAGCCGATCACCGGCCAGCCGATGCCGTAGGCGCCCTCCCAGTCCACCTCGATGCCGGGGTTGGCGTGGTCGGAGCCGTCGGGCAGGAACAGATGGGGGCTGCAGTCCACCCGGTCGCTCTGGGCGAGCGCCGCCTGGTCCGAGAGCGTCCGGCGCGCGCGCCCGTCGTCCAGGGCCTCGGCGAGGGCGTCGACGTCGACGGCGCCGGTCTCGGCGGCCACGTCCAGAATCACCTTGCGGTGGCTGATGCAGCGCGATTCGGCCCAGAAGGCCCGGCGCAGCCCGAGGTCGAGCTGTTCCGAGGCGCGCGGGCCCTGCTCCTTGGCGGCGAGCACCGCCTCCAGGGCGGGCAGGGTCGTCGAGGGGTAGAGCCAGTCCTTGGCCTGCCACAGCTGCCAGCCGGCGGCCGGCTCCAGGCTGGCCATCCGGGCGACCTCGCTGTCCGTGCCGGGGCGCGGGCTCGGGGCGTCGTTGAGCAGTTCGAGGGGGAAGGCGCGCAGATCGAAGGAGACCTGCTCCTCCAGGCCGAGGCGGGCCCTGGTGGTGTGCAGCCGGTGGATCGCGATGTGCGCGAAGGAACACCAGATGTCGGAGAAGACGGTGACGACTCCGCGCGGCGGCGTCAGGTCGGCGGTGGTCGGGTCGAACATGGTTCTCCTCGGTTCGTGCGGGGATCTCAGGCGGCGGGAGGCTCGACGGCGTCCAGTGCCGCCTCGAGGTCGAGGTCGGCGTCGGGCAGCCAGGCGGGCAGGGAGGGGATACGGGCCATCGCCTCGAAGAGCCGCGGTACGGCGGCCTCGCGGACGGTCGGCCCATGGGCGCTCAGCAGCTTCGCGGGGCGCAGGGCGGCCAGCTCGCGCACCGGTCGGAGGAACTTGGTCTCGTCGACCAGTGCGGTCCACGGGGCTATCGCCCGGTTCAGGACCTCGAAGCCGTGGAAGAATTCCGCCTCGGAAAGGTCGGTGAACTCGCGGCTGATTTCCTCGACGACGGTGCCGAAACTGTCGGAGCTGTAGAGCGTTCCATCGGAATGGTCGAACACGGCGAGAGTTCCGGGTGAGTCGAACGTGGGCGGCCGGTGAAAACTCAGCTCACGGTCGCCGACTTTCACGCGGCTTCCCGGGTTCGCGGTGACGACCCGGTCCTGCGGAATGTCGAACTCTTCCGATATTCGTGTCACCGATATGGCGTTGGCGAGGACCTTCGCGTGCGGCGCCGCCGCCAGGATCCGGGCGAGGGCGCCGGTGTGGTCGCGGTCGTCGTGGGTGACGACGACCCAGCGCAGATCGGCCGGCTCGATCAGCGACCAGAGGGAGTCCAGGAAGCCCTCCCGGTCGACGGGCATGCCGGTGTCCACGAGGACCGGCTGGCCGGACCGGAGGAGGAAGGCGTTCACCGGCTGGTCACCGAGGCCCGGGATGGGCAGCGCCGAGGGGAGGACATGGAGGTCCGGCCCGGCGGTGTAGGACGCTTTCATGGCACACCTTTCATGAGGCACCGTGCGGGCCGTGGCCCCCGGTGAGGTCCCGGGGAGCGCCGGCCTCGGTCAGACGAGCTGGATGGTCAGGGAGCCGGCGATCAGCAGGCCGAGACCCAGGGCGCGCGGCTTCGTGAGGGAGCGCTGGGGGAGCTTGAAGAGGCCCTTGTGGTCGATCAGGGCGGAGGTGAGCTGCTGCCCGGTCACGGTGAGCGCGATGGTCACCGCCGCCCCGATCTCGGGGATGAGCAGGAAGGTGCCGGTGACGTAGGCGGCGGCGCAGGCGCCACCGAGCCAGCCCCACCAGGGCATCTTCTTCAGAGGGGCGATCTTGGGCTTCGGCGTCCGCCGGGTCGCGTACAGCACGAGCAGGACGACGGCGATGGTGAAGGTCGCGACGGCGAAGCTGATCACGGCGACGGTGACGGGCTGCTTGAGCTGGGCGCGCAGCTGGGCGTTGACCGCGCCCTGCACGGGCAGCACCGCTCCGGCGACGATGCCGAGGGCGAGCCAGCCGGCGCGGCCCGCGCTCGACATCTTGGGGGCGCCGGGAGGAGCCGCCGCCTTCATGCCCCGGATGATCACGACGATGCCGGCGAGCACGGCCACGGCGCCGATGACGATCCCGGCGCTCAGGTCCTGCTTCTCGAGACCGAGGAGGCCGAAGAGGTCGAGCGCGAGCGAGGCGAACATCTGGCCGGTGACGAAGAGTCCGACGGCGGCGAGGGCACCGAGCCGTGGGAAGAGCAGGATGCCGCTGGTGATGTAGAGCGGACTGGCGAGTCCGCCGAGCAGCTGCCAGGGCTCGACGTCGGGCAGTTTGCCGAGTGCGCCGAGCGCTCCGGCCGCCACCGCGAGCACGGTCAGCAGACCGGTCGCGACGCCGAGCTGGATGGTCGAGGCGCCGTACGGGGTGCCGACGGCCGAGTTGAGCTGGAGGTTCACCGAGGCCTGGACGGCCAGGAGGCAGCCGACCAGCAGGGCCGCGGCGAGGAGCGCGGTGTGCATCTTGATCTCCCTGGGGCGGGATGGCGAGCGGGTAAGTGGACACTGAGTCCGTTTAGCATGCCATGGGGTACGGCAAACGGACAAGGTGTCCACTTAGCCCCGAGGGAAGTAAGGTCTGGTCCATGAGCGACGACGAGCAGCGGGGTCGTGGAGCCGCCTCCGTCCACCGGGTCGGCGGGCTCCTCGGGGACCTTCAGGCCGCGGACGACCAGCCGGTCGCCCCGCGCAGACGCGCGGACGCGGAACGCAACCGTGCCCAGATCCTGGCCGCGGCCGAGCAGCTCTTCGCCCAGCAGGATCCGCGGACGGTCACCATGGACCGGATCGCCAAGGCCGCCGGGGTGGGCCGCGCCACGCTCTACCGGAGCTTCCCCGACCCCTCGTCGGTCGCCGTCGCGCTGCTCGACGAGCACGAGCGCCGACTCCAGGGCCAGCTCATCTACGGCCCGCCGCCGCTCGGCCCCGGCGCGCCCGCGGGGGAGCGGCTGGCGGCGTTCTACCTGGCGATGCTCGATCTCCTGGAACGGCACCTGCCGCTGGCGCTGGGTGCGGAGACAGGTCCCGCGCGCTTCCGGACGGGGGCGTACGGCTTCTGGCGCGTACACGTTCGCACGCTGCTCGTCGACCACGGGATCCAGGACCCGGACCCGCTGATCGACATCGCGCTCAGCCCGCTGTCACCCGAGCTCTACCAGTTCCAGCGGCACGAACTCGGCCTGTCGACCGAACGCGTCGGCCGCGCCCTCGCGGACTTCGCGCGACAGCTGCTGCGTTCGGGGGAGTGAGAGGGGGCGGCGCGCCCACCGGCCGCTGCTCCGGGACGTGGGCGGCGCGCCCGCCGGTGCCGCGCGGAGGCGTAGGCGCGGCTAGGCGCCGGGCCGTCGCCCCGCCGGGTGGACCAGGCCCGGGAGGATCAACTTCCAGATGCGGTCGAGCCGTTGCTCGGCCGGACCATGCAGAGCGCCGCTGTCGGGCGACCTCGGGTCGTCGGCGGGCCAGCACTCGTCGGACGGACCGTTCGGGCAGCGCATCTCCAGCTCGACCCCGGTGATCACATAGCCGATCAGCGCGGCGACCGCCGGCGCGTCCACGCCGGGACGCAGGGCCTTCTCGGCCTCCGCGTAGCGTGCCAGGCGCGCCACCTCGCGCCGCCAGGGGCAGTCCCGGGAGAACCCCGGGTCGGCTAATTGCAGTTCCCGCGCGAGGCGTTCACCGGCGCGCGCCGTCGGGTCGGTCTCGAAGAGCCGTATCAGCGCGTGCGTGGCGATGACCAGCTTGTCGATCGCGGTGCCGCCGACGCCCTCCGTGGACAGGCACGCCGACTCCACCGTGATCCGGGTGACCGCGTGGGCCCGCCCGTGGACCGCCGTCGCGAGCTCCGCCTTCGTCGCGAAGTGGAAGACGAGCGCGCCGGTGGTCACTCGGGCCTCGCCGGCGATTCTGGCGAGCGAGGCCCGCTCGTACCCGTGCCCGTCGAAAACCCTCGCGGCCGCCGACAGGATTTCCTGTCTCGTACGTTCCGCCCGCTGCTGAATCGCCATGAGCTCCCCCGTCGGCTTGCGAGAAGGTGCCGGAGCGTGATGTTCCGGCCCGCGCCTGTGACCGACTCGAAACTATCCGGCCGGGGGGCCATGAAACGTGCCCTCTCGCCCCACCGGCCGAAACTGGGGCTTGACGGGCACCTCCCTTCCAGGTCGCGGGCGCACAGCCGACGCCGCGGGCCTGTGAAGTGACCGGAACCGGAGCCATGCCCTGTCAGGTGGATTCAGCCGTTCCGGCGCCGACGGAGGACCGCGCGCGTGAGCGGGATACGGCCACACCGGCCAGGCACAGCGCGCCCCCGGCGAGCGTGAGCAGTCCCGGCAGTTCGCCGAGGAACAGCCACGCCATCAGCACCACCAGGGCGGGCACGGCGTATGTCGTCGCGCCCATCCGTCCCGCGGTCGTCCGGGCCAGGGCGTAGGCCCAGGTCGTGAACGCGAGCGCGGTCGGGAACACGCCCAGATAGACCATGTTCAGGGTCGCCGACAGTGGGGCCCGGCCCGCCTCGTCGACCAGCTGCCCGGCGAACGGCAGACAGGCCACCGCCCCCACCAGGCACCCGAACGTCGTCACCTGGAGCGCGCTGCCGTGGGCGAGCGCCGGCTTCTGCGCCACGACCCCGCCCGCGTACGCCATCGCCGCGAGGACACAGAGGAACACGCCGAGCACCGAGGCGTGCGCGCCGGAGGAGGCGCTGGACATCGAGAGGCCCACGACCACCGCGCCCGCGAAGGAGACCGCCATGCCCGCGACCAGCCGCGGCGGCAGGGACTCCTTCAGGAACCGGGCGCCGAGCAGTGCGATCAGGATCGGTCCGATGTTCACCACCATCGCCGCCGTGCCCGCGTCGACCTCCTGCTCGCCCCAGTTGAGCACCACCATGTACACCCCGAACCAGAGCAGGCCCGAGACCAGGATCCCCGGCCAGGCCGCCCGGGGCGGCAGTCCCTCCCGTCGGATCAGGAGGACGGCTCCCAGGACCAGGGCGCCGGCGAGCAGCCGTCCGAGCGCGAGCGCGCCGGGGGAGTAGGCCTCTCCCGCGCTGCGGATGGAGACGAAGGCGGAGGCCCACAGGACGACCGTGACACCGGCGGCGGCGAGGGCGAGCCGCGAGGATTGCTTCTGCATGGCTCGACCGTAGGACGTGGACCCTTCGGCGCTCACCGCAATATCCCGGGTGCCACCGGACGGCAGCCGCCTCATCGCAGTTCCTCCGGAGCGATGCCCAGGTGGGCGTACAGCGCGCTCTCGCCCCGCCCGGTCACCTTCACGGCCCGCTCGGACCCGATCCGTACGCACCACTCGGCGTCCAGCGCGTGCCGGCACAGCGCGGCGCCCGCGAGCCCCGCGAGGTGCGGCCGGCGTTCGGTCCAGTCGAGGCAGCCGCGCGCGACGGGCCGCCGCCCGCGGCGTACGAGGGGGATGCCCAGCTCGTCAAACCAGGTCAGGCCCCGGTCCGTGAGGGCGAACCCGGTGTCCTGGCGCAGCAGCCCCCGGGCGGTCATCGCCTCGGTGATCGCGATGCCGAGCCGCCCGGCGAGATGGTCGTAACAGGTCCTTCCCCGGGCCATCGCCCGTCCGGCGCTCGCGGCGCCCAGCGAGCGGGGCGGCGCGGGCACCACCGGCTCGGACCGGGTGGCCAGGTCCTCGACGAGATGCGCGATCCCGGGGTCGGCGAGGCGCACGTACCGGTGGCGGCCCTGCCGTTCCTCCGTGAGCACCCCGCCGGTGACGAGCTTTCCGAGGTGCTCGCTGGCGGTGGACGGCGCCACGCCCGCGTGCCGGGCGAGTTCCCCGGAGGTCCAGGCCCGCCCGTCGAGCAGGGCGAGCAGGAACGCGGCGCGGGTCTCGTCCGCGAAGAGCGCCGCGAGCGCGGCGAGGTCACTGGCTGCCATGCGACCAGCGTCCCGCACTCACGCTTCGGCGGCGGCCGAACCGTCCTGCGGTGCGGAGGGCCGGGCCTCCCGCGGTGCGGAGGGCCGGGCCGAGGCGCGCGCCGCGGACTCGCGCACCTGGGCCTCGTACTGGAGCCGCAGCCCGTCGAGCAGCGCCCGCAGGCCCGTGGCGAACGCGCCCTCGTCGACCTTCTGCCGGTGCTCGGCGAGTCGGTGCGCCTGGCCGAGGTGGGGGTAGTCGGCGGCGTCGTAGGCCGTCTCGTCGTCGACGAAGCCGCGCGCGAAGGAGCCGAGCGCGGAGCCGGTGACGAAGTACCGCATCAGCGCGCCGATGGAGGTGGCCTGGGATGGCGGCCAGCCCGCGCGGACCATCGCGCCGAAGACGGCGTCCGCGACGCGCAGTCCCGCCGGGCGGCGGCCGGGGCCCTGGGCGAGCACCGGAACGATGTGCGGGTGGTCGGCGAGGGCGGCGCGGTAGGAGACGGCCCAGTCGTGCAGCGCCGTCTGCCAGTCGCGGCCGTCGTCCTCCGTGAACATCGACAGATCGATCTTCGAGCTCACCGCGTCGGCGACGGCGTCGAGGATCTCGTCCTTGGTGCGGAAGTGGTTGTAGAGCGAGGGCCCGCTCACCCCGAGTTCGGCCGCGAGCCGCCGGGTCGAGAGCGCGCCGAGGCCCTCCGCGTCGACGAGCGCGCCCGCCGTCTCGACGATGCGGTCTCGGCTGAGCAGGGGCTTGCGCGGTCGGGCCATGGCGCACATAGTAGGCCTGCACCGCAAAAACTAGCAGTGGTAATTAAATAGTCGGGTGAGGTGGGCGCCGCATGAATCTGGAACTCAGCGAGGAGCAGGAAGCCGTACGGCGGCTCGCCGAGGACTTCGTCGCGCGCGAGGTCACCCCGCACGCCGTGGCGTGGGACCGCGCCGAGGAGGTGGACCGGGCCATCGTGAAGAAGCTCGGAGCCGTCGGCTTCCTCGGGCTCACGATCCCGGAGGAGTACGGCGGTTCCGGCGGCGACCACCTCGCGTACTGCCTCGTGACCGAGGAGCTCGGCCGCGGCGACTCCTCCGTGCGCGGCATCGTCTCCGTCTCCCTCGGCCTGGTCGCCAAGACCGTCGCCGCCTGGGGCAGTGAGGAGCAGAAGCGGCGGTGGCTGCCCCGGCTCGCGTCCGGCGAGGCGCTCGGCTGCTTCGGCCTCACCGAGCCCGGCACCGGCTCCGACGCCGGGAACCTCGCCACCCGGGCCGTGCGCGACGGCGACGACTACCTCATCAGCGGCACCAAGATGTTCATCACCAACGGCACCTGGGCCGAGGTCGTGCTGCTCTTCGCCCGCACCAACGACACCCCCGGCCACAAGGGCGTCTCCGCCTTCCTCGTCCCCACCGACACCCCCGGCCTCACCCGTCGCGCCATTCACGGCAAGCTCGGATTGCGCGGCCAGGCCACCGCCGAACTCGTCCTCGAGGACGTCCGCGTCCCGGCCGCCGCGATGCTCGGCCCCGAGGGCAAGGGCTTCACCGTCGCCATGTCCGCCCTCGCCAAGGGCCGGATGTCCGTCGCCGCCGGCTGTGTCGGCATCGCCCAGGCCGCCCTCGACGCGGCCGTCCGGTACGCGGGCGAGCGCGAGCAGTTCGGCAAGCCCATCGCCTCCTACCAGCTCGTGCAGGAGCTGATCAGCGACATCGCCGTCGACGTGGACGCCGCCCGGCTGCTCACCTGGCGGGTCGCCGACCTGATCGACCGCGGCCAGGACTTCGCGACCGCCGCCTCCAAGGCGAAGCTGTACGCCTCCGAGGCCGCCGTCCGCGCCGCGAACAACGCCCTCCAGGTCTTCGGCGGCTACGGCTACATCGACGAGTACCCGGCCGGGAAGCTCCTCCGGGACGCGCGCGTCATGACCCTGTACGAGGGCACCAGCCAGATCCAGAAGCTCATCATCGGCCGTGCGCTGACGGGGGTCTCGGCGTTCTGAGTCTCGGCGTTCTGAGTACCGGGCGACCGCGACTGAGTACGAGGGCGGATGTGGCACGGGGCACATCCGCCCGATGCTGTCCCGCATGAGCGACACACAGGTCAAGCAGCAGAACACCGCCGCCTACTACACGCAGGCCGTCATCTCCTTCGCGGTCGCCGGCGCGGCCGTGGCCATCGGCGTCTACCAGCTGGAGGCCAGCGCCTGGGTGCGCGCCTTCCTCGCCGTCTCGGTCCTCTACCTCACGACCTCGGCCTTCACCCTCGCCAAGGTCGTCCGCGACCGCCAGGAGGCCGGGCAGATCGTCAGCCGGGTCGACCAGGCCCGCCTGGAGAAGCTCCTCGCCGAGCACGACCCCTTCCAGAAGCTCTGACCGCCCGCCGGGCCCTGAGCTGCCACGCTCCGTCTCTAAGCGCTTGCTCACCCTCGTTGGTATGGTGAGCGTCCTGACGGGGTCCGAGAGGGAGTGTGGGATGAGCGCGGCGGAGGAGACGCCCGGGGGCGAGGACATGCCCTGGGGCGAGGTCACGCCCGAGGCGGCCCGGCGACTGCTCGTGGCCGCCGTCGAGGCGTTCGCCGAGCGCGGCTACCACGCCACCACCACCCGGGACATCGCAGGTCGCGCGGGGATGAGCCCGGCCGCGCTCTACATCCACTACAAGACCAAGGAAGAGCTGCTCCACCGGATCAGCCGCATCGGTCACGACAAGGCCCTGGAGATCCTCCGGGCCGCGGCCGGCGGCGACGGCACGGCCGCCGAGCGCCTCGCCGACGCCGTGCGCTCCTTCGTCCGCTGGCACGCCGAGCGCCACACCACCGCGCGGGTCGTCCAGTACGAGCTCGACGCCCTCGGCCCCGAGCACCGGGCCGAGATCGTGGAGCTGCGCCGCCAGTCCGACGCGGCGGTGCGCGGCATCATCGACGAGGGTGTGGCGGCGGGCGAGTTCGCCGTGCCGGACGTCGCCGGCACCACGGTGGCCGTGCTCTCGCTCTGCATCGACGTCTCGCGCTGGTTCAACGCCCAGGGACGCCGGTCGCCCGACGAGGTCGGCGCGCTCTACGCCGACCTCGTCCTCAGGATGGTCGGCGCTCAGAAGTAGTAGCGGGAGACCGACTCGGCGACGCAGACCGGCTTCTCTGAGCCCTCGCGCTCGACCGTCACGGCCGCCGTCACCTGCACACCGCCGCCGGCCTCCTCGACCTTCGTCAGGACGGCCGTGGCGCGCAGGCGCGAGCCGACCGGCACGGGCGCGGGGAAACGCACCTTCTCCGTGCCGTAGTTGAGGCCCATCTTCATGCCCTCGACCCGCAGCACCTGCGGAACGAACAGCGGAAGCAGCGACAGGGTCAGATAGCCGTGCGCGATGGTCGTGCCGAACGGGCCGGTGGCTGCGCGCTCCGGGTCCACGTGGATCCACTGGTGGTCCCCGGTCGCCTCGGCGAAGAGGTCGATCCGCTTCTGGTCGATCTCCACCCAGTCGCTGTGCCCCAGCTGCTCGCCGACCCCCGCGCGCAGCTCCTCGGCGGAGGTGAAGATCCTCGGCTCGGCCATGTTCCTGTTCCCTTCTGGTCCGGAATGCCCCACCTGGTACGACATACCCAACGGTCGGTATCCAAGCGCTTGCTCAGCATGTGGGGGTGGGCGGTCCGCTGTCAACGGACCAGTAGGGTCGGTGGGTGCCGCAGATTCCAGAGAAGATCCACGAGCTCACCGTCGGCCAGGTCTCCGCCCGTAGCGGGGCCGCCGTCTCCGCCCTCCACTTCTACGAGGCGAAGGGGCTCATCAACAGCCGCCGCACCACGGGCAACCAGCGCCGCTACGGCCGCGACACCCTGCGCCGGGTCGCCTTCGTCCGCGCCGCGCAGCGCGTGGGGATCCCGCTGGCGACGATCCGCCAGGCCCTCGCCCAGCTCCCGGAGGAGCGCACGCCCACCAACGAGGACTGGGCCCGGCTCTCGGCCGCCTGGCGCACCGAGCTGGACGAGCGCATCAAACAGCTCGGCCGGCTCCGCGACCACCTGACGGACTGCATCGGCTGCGGCTGTCTCTCCCTGGAGACCTGCGTGCTGTCCAACCCCGACGACGTCTTCGGCGAGCGGATGGCGGGCTCCCGCCTGCTGCCGGTACGCCGCCCCGCCCAGGACGGCGACGAGAGCTAGCCGCGTCAGGCAACGTTTGCCCTGTCGTGATGTGACGCGCCGTCCGGGTGCTGTGCCGGGCGGCGTGCGACGGTCACCCTGTCCGGGTGGCGATACGAGTGCAGGTCCGTGAGATCGATGACGACGAGGGGCGGCTGCTGCTGCGGATCATCCGTCGGGGCACCGGGTCGGTGGTGACCTGGAGGCGGGCCCAGATGGTGCTGCTGTCCGCGCAGGGCATGCCCGTGGCCAGGATCGCCGAGGTGTCGTTCACCAGCGGCGACCGGGTCCGGGATGTGATCCACAACTTCAACACCGACGGCTTCGACTCGCTGTATCCGAAGTACAAGGGCGGCCGGCCCAAGACCTTCACGCTGCCCGAACGCCGCGAGATCAAGAAGATCGCAAAGTCCAAGCCCACCGAGCATGACCTGGGGTTCTCGACCTGGAGTCTGACCAAGCTGGCGGACTTCCTGGTCGCCGAGGGGGTGGTCGACGACATCAGCCACGAGGGCCTGCGCATCCTGCTCCGCGAGGAAGGCGTCTCCTTTCAACGGCTGAAAACCTGGAAGACCTCCCGTGATCCGGACTACGCGGCCAAGAAGGCCCGCGTCGAGCACCTCTACGCGATCGCCGACGGCGAGGTCGTACCCGAGGACGGCGAGCCCGAAGTCATCTTCTGCATGGACGAGTTCGGTCCCCTCAACCTGGTGCCCCACCCGGGCCGCCAGTGGGCCGAACGCGGCGGCAAGCACAGGGACCCCGACCGTGAACCCCGCCGACGGCGCCGGGCGACCTACAACCGCTACGGCGGAGTGCGGCACCTGTTCGCCGCCCTGCGCTCCTGGCTTAACCGCATCGAGGCCCAGTTCACGGCCCTGCGCTACTTCACCCTCGACGGCACCGACCACGCCGACCACAAGGAACAGGGCAGCATGATCCGCCGCTACATCATCTGGCGGAACCGTCACGCCGACGACTGGCGCCTACGCGCCGTCGTCGGCAGGGCGAACGTCGCCTGAGGCTCAGCCGATTCTCTTGCGCATCTTCACCGAGGTCGTCTCGTAGCCGAGCGACTCGTAAAGGCCATGTGCGCCGGTGTTGAACCCGGCGACGCTGAGACCCAGAGTATGAGCGCCCCGCGCCCGGGCGTATTCCTCGCCGAGGAGCATGGCCATTCGGCCCAGGCCCTGACCACGCTTGTCGGCGTCGATCACAATGTCCCAGACCCACCAGGCACCGGCGTCGTCACTCCTGTCCGGTCCGATCCAGAGGTAGCCGACGGCTACCCCGGCATCGTCGACCACGTCGAAGACCGCGTGATCCGGGGTCGGTGTCCCGGACGGAAAGGAGAGCGCCATGGTCTCGTCCGCCTGCCGGTAGGCGTCCTCGGACGTCTGCCCCAGAGCAACGAGCTCCTTGGCGTACTCGGCTCGACTACGTTCGAGCCAGGCAGGGAAGTGTTCGGCGTCCAGAGGACGGAGGGTCGCAGTCACCGGCCCAGCCTTCCACACCGCCGACGCCTGAGCGCTGTCACCCCCGCTCAGGCGTCACGGCACACGATCAACAGGGCAAACGTTGCCTGATCCGGCACTAGCGGGGGTGTCACCCCGAGCGGGTGTCACCCCGAGTGGGTGTCGCCCCGAGCGGGCCGGGCGCGCGGCGTGATCGTCAGGACGCCCCGGGGCCCGTCCGACCCCGGTCCGCCGGACGGGCCTCGGTCCGTGAGGGCCGCCGCGACCAGTTCCGCATTGGAGCGCGCCCTGGTGCCGTCCGGCAGCAGCAAGGTGTCCTCCATGCCGATCCGGGCCGCGAGGCCCAGCCGCCGGGCGAGTCGCAGCACCGGCCAGGCGCAGCCGTCCTCGCCGTGCATCAACACGGAGACGCCGACCGGCAGTTCGAGCGCGGACAGGAACGCGCGCGCGGCTCCCTCCGCTTCGCCCCCGGCCGCCGGGAACGGGACCTTCACGAGGACCCGTCGTACGAGGGGTGCGAGCGGCGAGCGGGCGAAGCGTTCAGCTCCGTCCGTACCGGCCCACAGCCCGGCCTCGACCCCGATCCCGCGCCCCAGGAGCGCCCCCGCCACCTCCTCCGCCCCCGGCTCGTGCCAGTCGACGGACACCAGGTCGGGCAGCACCGCCCAGGACCGGACCCGCTCCACCCGGCGCCCCATGTCGGGCTCGGCGGCCGCGACGGTCGTGACCCGCACCTCCCTGCCCACCGCCGCCCGGAGCGAGCTCAGGACGGGGCCGAGCACCCGGGGCGAGAGCGACGTACCCCCGCACGGCGTACGGGGATGCGCACGGACCTCGCCGGCGCCCGCCGCCACCGCCCGCGCCGCGGACTCCGCCAGCGACTCGGGTGACATCGGCACCCACGCCGAATCCCCCGGCCCCCGCGTCCCGTTGAGACAGACCTGAAGCACCGGCGGTACCGGCGGCACGCCGGTCCCGCGCCGACTCACGCCGCCGACGCCAGTGACCGGTTCCGCTCCCCACGGGCGCGGGCCAGCGCCCCCGAGGTGAGGACCGCACGCGGCACGCCCACCCCGCAGTCCCCGCAGACCGGACCGAGCCACGGCTCGTACGTGTCGCCGGGACCGGCCCATTCGATGCGCGGCCCCGCGCACACCGGGCACCGCTCGCCCGGGTCGCCCTCCAGGGCCGTGATCAGCCGCCGCAGCACCTCCGGCAGCGGGTCCGACGGGTGCACGGCCGGATCGCCGCACCGCACCACGCCGTTGCCGCCCCAGACCCGCCGGTGCCAGTCGTCGAGGGCGCCGAGCCCGCGCAGCCCCTCGTGCTTCTCGCGCCGCCGCCGGGCGGCGAACTCCTCCTCGTACGCGAGCCACACGGCCCGCGCCTCCTCCAGCTCGTCGAGCGCGGCGATCAGCCGCCCGGGGTCGAGCTCCCGGTCCTCGGGTCCGAACCTGTGCCTGCGGCACAAGTGGTCCCACGTAGCCCGGTGCCCGTACGGCGCGAACCGCTCCAGACACTTGCGCAGCGAGTACCTGCGCAGGGCCGTGTCGCACCCCGGATCGCGCACCTGTCTCGCGAGACTCCGGAAACCGGCCATCTCCCGCCACCTCCGTCGCTGGTCATTCCGCGATATCAGAGGGACGAACGAGCGCCCCGTCGTGTTCCATCGAAATTCGGATGGCAGCCATCAGCGGGGGACGAGGGGCCCCCGGGAAAGGGCGGAACGGAGGAGTCCGGCGAGGCGCGGAGCAGCCGCGGGCGGGGCCCCGCCGCGGTCCGGAGGAGGCCCCGCACCCCCTTCTACCTGCCCGTCCGCGCTGCAGACACCACCACCCGGGCCAGCTCCGCACGGCGGATGTCGCTGTGGGAGCGGACCACGTCCGCCGTGTCGACACTCACGCACCCCGAGGCCGGCACTCCCTCGCGCAGCACCTCCGCCAGCGGCCGTACGACCGTCCCCGGCACCGCCTGGACGCCGTCGTGCCCGATCGCCGCCCAGCGCGGGTCGCCCGAGCCGAGCGGACCGGCGGCCGGAGCGAGCGACGCCGAGTCGCGCGCGAGCCGGGACGCCAGCGGATAGAACACCCCGAGCGCCGTGTCGTGCCGCGAGTAGCAGGCCACCACGGGCCCCCGGACCCGGTTCTGCAGGTCCCGCAGCGATCCCGAGCGCCCGGGGTCGTGCGGCAGCCGCGCCGCGAACGCGTAGTGCGAGAAGGCGCCCTGGAGGAGGGTCACGGAGGCGACCGGACGGGCCCCCGACGGCAGCCCCTTCAGCGCGTACGCGACGAGCCGGGCGCCCATGCTGTGGCCCACCAGGTGGACGCGGAGGCGGGGGGCGGCGCGGGCGACCTCGCCGAGCAGCGGCCCGAGGCCGAACTCGCCGACGTGACCGGCCCGCTTCTTCATCACGTAGTACGTGGCCTGCCGGAGGACCTCCCGGGCGCCCTTCCAGTACCGCTTGAGCCCCTCCCCGAAGCCTTCCGCCGGCCCGGCGCGCCGCCCGGGGTCCGCCGCCCGCCCGGCGCCCCCTCCGGAGCCCGCCGCCTGCTCGGGGCTTTCACTCCTGCCGGCCTCCGCCTCCAGCGCCTCGGTGAACAGGGCGCACACCCCCACCGGGTCCGCGACCAGGAACTCCGGTACCGGCTCCCGCGGCCCGGCGACGCCCGCCCGGTCGTCCGCGCCGCCGGCCACGCCCGTCAGCTCCCGCAGCAGCGCCCCGAACTCGGCGAACGCCGCCTCGTCCGCCGGCGCCGTCACGAGGAGCTCGGTGAGCCGGTCGAGTACCGGCTCCTTCTCCGGAAGGACCGTCACGAGGGCCCGGTAGTCGGGGCCCGGCTCGCCGGTGAACATCATCGACGGCCAGATCACGCCCGCGTACCCGGCCTCGACGCCGGGGGCGAGCAGACCGGGGAAGGGCTCGAAGAAGTCGGAGCAGAGCCGGGTGGCACCGGCCGGAGAGCTGTTCCACCCGTGCGCGAACACCACCAGATCGGTGACGCCCTGCCGGGCCAGTGCGGCGAGGGCCGCGGGCTGCCCCGCGGGCCCGTCGCCCTCCTTGTCGAAGGTGATCTCCCGGTACGGTTCCACGCTCATCCCGGTCACGGCCGGCCCGTCCCTCCCCGTCGAGGTGGCCGTCGCGCCCAGGACGCGCCAAGCGCGGGCGGCGGCTCCAGGGCCAGCATGCCCGCGCGTGGCCCCGGCCAGACCTCGGCCGGGAGGCGTACCGCTTCGGTCGGACGGTGACCGGCTCCGTACCGCCTCGTCCGGCCCGTCCGCACCTTCCGCCTCAGCGGATGCGCGCCGCCGTGATCCGGGGGAAGTGGATCAGCAGGTCGTACGCGGTGGAGAGGCGCGACTGGTGCACGGCGCCCGGCCAGGGGTACGCCGTGCCGATGCCCCGGGTCGGCCGGGCGGTGCCGAGCCAGTCGCGTGCGGCCGGTGTCGTGCGCCGCAGGTCCAGGTAGAACGCCGCGGGAGAGACCCGGTCCAGGGTGTGGGCGTTGCTGTCCGGGCCGAGTGTCCCGACGGTGAAGGACCGCAGCGGCTCGCCGGGGGCCTCGGTGTCGTGCGCGTTGAAGGACCCCTGCCCGAAGGAGGCGCCGACGCTCACGTAGTCCCGGCCGAGCGCGTCCCGCAGGAAGGCGCCCTGGATCCGCGGGTACTGGTCGGGCTTCGGGGACTCGTAGCCGACGTGGCCGTTGTGCGCGGAGAGCACGATCCGGTCGCCGGTCTGCCGCTGCCACCACACGGTGTTCTCGGCCATGACCCGGTCGCGGTAGAGCATCGCCTCGGCGATGCCCGCGTCCGTCTCCACGTCGTGGGCGTACTCGGTGCCGACCTGGGCGATGGCCCGCGCGTGCTGCACCGCCCACTGGGCCGCCTCACGCGCGCGGGGGTCCTTCGCGGGCCGCTGCCGCTCCAGGAGGGCGAGCGCCGTGTTCACCTCGGCCGCCAACCGCTGCCGTTCGGGGCGCGGCTTGGTCATGTAGCCCTTCATCCAGGCCTCGACCGTTCCCGTGGGGCGCGAGCTCCGGTACAGCTCCTCGAAGCGGGGGAGGAGCGCGGGACGGGTGCGGGCCACGTACGAGGTCACGGCGTCGAAGACGTTCGCGCCCGCGTAGCCGAGGTCGTTGCCCATGAAGCGGACCTGGTGATCGGGGTGGAGCTGGTTGTGCCGCCGCATCCACTGGAAGAGGTCGAGGTACTCCTCGGTGTTCCAGAGGCGGTACGACTCCTGGAACTCGTCCCGCATGATCGCCCGGATGTCGCCGCGGCCCGTGCGCACCCACTCGTCGACGAGCAGCCCGGTGGACCAGTTGGCCTCCAGGGCGAAGGTGGTGAAGCCCTTGCGCTCCACGAGGTGTTCGAAGATCCGGTGCTTGGTGGCGAAGAACTCCGCGGAGCTGTGGGTGGTCTCCCCGATGCCGACGACCTTGGCCGATCCGATCATCCGGTCGAGCGGCCGGAGGTCGGTCAACGGCTCGGCCGTACGGGCGAGTTCGCGCGCGGGTTCGGGGGCGGCGGGGGTCCCGGCGGCCCCGGCGGCGGGCGCCAGGGAGCCGAGGCAGGCGGCGAGGAGGAGCCCGACGAGGGGCAGGCGGCGTCGTAAGGAGGTACCGGAAGGTTTCATGGGGCCAAGCCTGGTCGCCGGGACGTTTCCGGGACATCCCGCCCGCACCCCGGTCGATCATGGGGACAACCCCACCCCACCCCACCCCACCCCGCCCCGCCGCCCCGCCGTCTCCGGGGCAACCGGTCTCAGCGGTACAGCAGATACTCCCTCCGCACCGCCCGGAAGGCCGCCAGGTCCGCCTGCCACGCCCCGACGACCTCGTCCACCCCCGCGCCCGCGTCGACCAGCGTCCGCACCCGCGTCGAACCCGTCAGCTTGTCGATCCAGTTGTCCGCCCGCCAGGCGAAGCCGGACCACGAGCTCCGGGCGGTGACCAGGAGCCCGATCCCGGTCCGTACCGGATCGAAGGACTCCCGGTCGTGGACGTGCAGCTGCACCCCGCCCACGGTCTTCCCCTGGAACTTGGAGAAGGTCGGCGCGAAGTACGCCTCCCGGAACCGGACCCCGGGCAGACCGAGCGCGTTCGCCGCCTCCGCCCACCGCCGGTCGATCCCCTCCGCGCCCAGGAGCTCGAAGGGGCGGGTGGTGCCCCGGCCCTCGGAGAGGTTCGTTCCCTCGAAGAGGCAGGTGCCGGAGTAGACGAGCGCGGTCTCCGGCGTCGGCATGTTGGGGCTGGGCGGCACCCAGGGCAGCCCGGTGGCGTCGAAGAAGTCGCCGCGGCGCCACCCGGTCATCCGTACGGTCTCCAGGGCGACGGGCTTCGCGAGGAACTCGCCGTTGAAGAGGCGGGCCAGCTCGGCCACCGTCATGCCGTGCGCCTGCGCGATCGGCTCGCGTCCGACGAAGGTGGCGAACGCCCGGTCCAGGACGGGGCCGAGCGCCGCCCGCCCGGTCACCGGGTTCGGCCGGTCCAGGACCACGAACCGCTTCCCGGCGAGCGCGGCGGCCACCATGCAGTCGTACAGCGTCCAGATGTAGGTGTAGAAGCGGGCGCCGGCGTCCTGGATGTCGAAGACGACCGTGTCCACGCCGGAGGCGGTGAAGACGTCCGCCAGCGGCTGCCCGCTCTTCAGGTACGTGTCGTAGACCGGCAGCCCGGTCGCCGGGTCGTCGTACCGCCCCTCGGAGCCGCCCGCCTGCGCGGTGCCCCGGAAGCCGTGCTCCGGGCCGAAGACGGCCACCAGGTCCACCCGCTCGTCGGCGTGCATCGCATCGACGATGTGCCGGGCGTCCCGGGTGATGCCGGTCGGATTGGTGACGACGCCGACGCGCTCACCGGCGAGCAGCGCGTACCCGTCGTCGGCGAGGCGCTCGAATCCGGTCCGCACGCGCGCGTGCCCGTGCGGCTGCCCCGCCGCCGAGGCGGGCGAGCCGGCCGAGGCGGTGGGTGCGGTGGTAGCCGCAGCGGTGGGCGCGGTGGCCGCCACCGCCCCGAGGGCGCCCCCGGCGGCCAGCAGACTCCGTCGCGACAGGCCCATGCGAAACCTCCTCGATCGCCGTCCCCGGCCGGGGCGCGTGACATGGGCACGCACGCTAGCGGTCCTGACCGCCCACGGGAACGAGGCGTGCGGCGGACACTCTTCCGGATTCCATACCGACTGGTTAGTCTGCTCGGGTCGTCACAGCGGAGAGGTGGGTCCATGAGCGAGGGAACGAACAAGGTCCAGGGCCAGGTCCAGGGCGCCGGAGTCGTCGTCACGGGAGCGGGCGGCGGCATCGGCGCCGCCCTCGCGCGCCGCTTCGTCGCCGAGGGCGCCCGGGTCGTCGTCAACGACCTGGACCCCGTCCGCACCAAGGCCGTCGCCGAGGAGATCGGCGCCCTCGCCGTGCCCGGTGACGCCTCCGCCGTCGTCGACGAGGCCCGCGAGGCCCTCGGCGGCACCGTCGACATCTGGTGCGCCAACGCCGGCCTCTCCTCGCCCGGTGACGCCTTCGCCGACGAGGACGTCTGGGCCGCCGCCTGGGACGTCAACGTCATGGCCCACGTCCGCGCGGCCCGCGCCCTGCTCCCCGACTGGCTGGAGCGCGGCAGCGGCCGCTTCGTGTCCACGGTCTCCGCCGCCGGGCTGCTCACCATGATCGGCGCGGCGCCGTACAGCGTCTCCAAGCACGGCGCGTACGCCTTCGCCGAATGGCTCTCCCTCACCTACCGGCACCGCGGCCTCGCCGTCCACGCCATCTGCCCGCAGGGCGTCCGTACGGACATGCTCACGGCCGCCGGGACGGCCGGCGAACTCGTCCTGGCCCCCACCGCCATCGAGCCCGAGGACGTCGCCGACGCGCTCCTCGACGCCATCGCCGCCGACCGCTTCCTCGTCCTGCCGCACCCCGAGGTGGCCGGTTACTACCGCAACCGGGCCACCGACCCCGAGCGCTGGCTGGGCACCATGAACCACGTCCAGCAGGCCTGGGAGACGGGCGCCCGTTAGGCGGGGCCCGATCGGATGCGAAGATCTACGGGCGGGGAAGCGTTCCCCTGACCGGAATTCATCATCGAGAACGAACACCAAGGAAGGCGGCGGAGCATGGCCAGGACGACGGACGGGAGCGGTGCGCCCGTCCCCCAGAGACTCCTCGCCGCCGCCACCCGGCTCTTCGCCGAGCAGGGGTACGACCGCACCTCCGTACAGGAGATCGTCGAGGCCGCCGGGGTCACCAAGGGCGCGCTCTACCACTACTTCGGCTCCAAGGAGGACCTCCTCCAGGAGGTCTACTCCCGGGTGCTGCGCCTCCAGCAGGAGCGCCTCGACGCCTTCGCGGACGCCGACGCGCCCATCGAGGAGCGGCTGCGCGACGCCGCCGCCGACGTCGTCGTCACCACCATCGAGAACCTCGACGACGCCGCCATCTTCTTCCGCTCCATGCACCACCTGAGCCCGGAGAAGAACAAGCAGGTCAGGTCGGAGCGGCGCCGCTACCACGAGCGGTTCCGCGCCCTGATCGAGGAGGGCCAGCAGGCCGGGGTGTTCTCCTCGGCGACCCCGGCCGACCTGGTCGTCGACTACCACTTCGGCTCGGTGCACCACCTCTCCACCTGGTACCGCCCGGACGGCCCGCTCACCCCCGAGCAGGTCGCCGGCCACCTCGCCGATCTGCTGCTGCGCGCGCTGCGACCCTGAGCCTTGCGGCCGCCCTGAGCGCGTACTCCCGGATCCTGGGCCGAGCGCCCTCGACTACAGGTACTTCTTCAGCTCCCGGCGCGCGAGCGACCGCTGGTGCACCTCGTCCGGTCCGTCCGCGAGCTTCAGCGTCCGCGCCGCCGCCCACAGTTCGGCCAGTGGGAAGTCCTGCGAGACCCCGCCCGCCCCGTGCGCCTGGACGGCCTTGTCGATGATGTCGACGACCGCGCGCGGGGTCGCGATCTTGATGGCCTGGATCTCGGTGTGCGCGCCCCGGTTCCCGACGGTGTCCATCAGCCAGGCCGTCTTGAGGACGAGGAGCCGCAGCTGCTCGATCGTCACCCGGGCGTCCGCGATCCAGTTCTGTACGACGCCCTGCTGGGCGAGCGACTTGCCGAAGGCGGTACGGGTGACCGCGCGCCGGCACATCAGCTCGACGGCCCGCTCGGCCATGCCGATGAGTCGCATGCAGTGGTGGATGCGGCCGGGGCCGAGCCGCGCCTGCGCGATGGCGAAGCCGCCGCCCTCCTCGCCGATGAGATGCGAGGCGGGGACGCGTACGTCGTCGAAGATCACCTCGGCGTGCCCGCCGTGGGAGTGGTCCTCGTAGCCGTAGACCTGCATCGCCCGTCGTACCTCGACGCCGGGGGTGTCGCGCGGCACGAGGATCATGGACTGCTGGCGGCGGATGTCCGTCCCGTCGGGGTCGGTCTTGCCCATGAGGATGAAGATCTTGCAGTCGGGGTTCATCGCCCCGGAGATGTACCACTTCCGCCCGTCGACGACGTACGAGTCGCCGTCCCGCCGGATCCGGGTCTCGATGTTCGTCGCGTCCGAGGAGGCGACCTCGGGCTCGGTCATCGCGAACGCCGAGCGGATCTCGCCCGCGAGGAGCGGCTCCAGCCACTGCTTCTTCTGCGCCTCGTCGCCGAACTGGGCGAGCAGTTCCATGTTCCCGGTGTCCGGGGCGGCGCAGTTGAGGGCGGTGGGGGCCAAGTGAGGGCTGCGGCCGGTGATCTCGGCGAGCGGCGCGTACTGGAGGTTCGTCAGCCCGGCACCGTACTCCGCGTCCGGAAGGAAGAGGTTCCAGAGGCCTTGCCGCCTGGCCTCGGCCTTGAGGTCCTCGACGACCTGCGGGGTGTCCCAGGGAGAGGCGAGCAGGGCCCGCTGTTCCTCGGCGACCGTCTCGGCCGGGTACACGTGCTCGTCCATGAAGGCGAGGAGCTTCTCGCGGAGTTCCTCGGTGCGCGCGTCGTAGGCGAAGTCCATGGCGGTTCAGCCCTCCTGAAGGGTGGTCAGGCCGTGCTCGATGAAGACGGGGACGAGTTCGCCGATGCGGTCGAAGCCCGCGCCGACGGTCTGCCCGAGCGTCCAGCGGTAGTGGATGCCCTCCAGGATCACGGCGAGCTTGAACCAGGCGAAGGCGGTGTACCAGGCGAGGGCGGAGGTGTCGCGGCCCGAGCGGGCGGCGTAGCGCTCGACCAGTTCGGCGGCGGTCGGGTGTCCGGGGGCCGTGGCGGTCGTGGAGATGGGGGAGTCGGGCAGGTCGAGCGGCGTGCTGTACATGACGAGCAGACCGAGGTCGGTCAGCGGGTCGCCGAGGGTCGACATCTCCCAGTCGAGGACGGCCCGGATGCGGTCGTCGCCGTCGATGAGGACGTTGTCGAGCCGGTAGTCGCCGTGGATCACCGTGGGAGCGGGGGAGACGGGCAGCGCCCGGCCGAGCGCGGCGTGCAGCTCGTCGATCCCGGCGAGTTCCCGCCCGCGCGAGGCGTCGAGCTGCTTGCCCCAGCGTCGCAGCTGCCGGTCGAGGAAGCCCTCGGGACGGCCGAAGTCGCCGAGCCCGACGGCCTCGGGGTCCACGGCGTGCAGATCGACGAGGGTGTCGACCAGGCCGAGGACGGCGGCACGGGTGCGCTCGGGGCCGAGCGGGGCGAGTTCCGCCGCCGAGCGGTACGGCGTCCCGTCGACGAACTCCATGACGTAGAACGGCGCCCCGAGCACGGAGTCGTCCTCGCAGAGCAGCAGCGTCTCCGGCACGGGCACGTCCGTGTCGTGCAGGGCGCTGATGACCCGGTGCTCGCGCCGCATGTCGTGGGCCGTGGCGAGGACGTGGCCGAGCGGCGGCCGGCGGACGACCCAGCGGCCGGTGCCGTCGGTCACGACGTACGTCAGGTTCGACCGGCCGCCTTCGATCAGCCGGGCTTCGAGGGGGCCGGACACCAGGCCGGGGCGCTCGCGGTCGAGGAAGCGGCGCAGCTGCTCGGGGTCGAGGCCTGGCGGCGGGGCGGAACTCATACGTGCGTACCTCCGGATCGGCTTCGGTCGGCGTTCATGATGACCGACCAGTCGGTATGTCGTCCAGGGGGGAGGCGTGAATCCGCCCTACGCCCTCTGGTCACCGATTCCATCCATGAATAGGGTTCACATATGGATGCGAAGTTGATCGTCGACGAAGTCCGGCTCACCCCGATCCTCATCTCCGACCCGCCTCTCCTCAACGTCCAGGGGGTTCACCAGCCGTATACGCCCCGGCTCGTGGTCGAGGTGATCACCCGGGGCGGCATGAGCGGCCTGGGGGAGACGTACGGAGACGGCGTCTACCTGGACCTGGCCCGCCCGCTGGCCGAGGCGCTCCCGGGACGGTCGATCACGGATGTGAACGGACTCTTCGCGCTTGCGGAAGCCACCGATCCGGGTTCGGGATCCGGCTCTTCCACGGGCCAGGGCGCCCGCTCCGACGCGTTCGCCGAGGCCGGCGTCGACGCGGGCGGTCTGCGCGGAGTCCGTACCGCCGACAAGCTCCGCCTCTCCGTCGTCTCCGCCTTCGAGACCGCCTGCCTCGACGCCCTCGGCAAGACCCTCGGCCTGCCCGTCCACGCCCTCCTCGGCGGCAAGGTCCGCGACTCCGTCGAGTACAGCGCCTACCTCTTCTACCGCTGGGCCACCCACCCCGCCGGCGGCCCGGTCGACGACTGGGGCGCGGCCCTCGACCCCGCCGGCATCGTCGCCCAGGCCCGCCGCTTCGACGCCGCGTACGGCTTCCGGTCCTTCAAGCTCAAGGGCGGGGTGTTCGCACCGGAGCAGGAGATCGCCGCGATCCGCGCGCTCGCCGAGGAGTTCCCCGGCCGCCCGCTCCGCCTCGACCCCAACGGCGCCTGGTCCGTGGCCACCTCGCTCGCCGTCGCGCGCGAACTCACGGACGTACTGGAGTACCTGGAGGACCCGGCGAGCGGCACCGACGCGATGGCCGAGATCGCCACCGGCACCGAGGTGCCGCTCGCCACCAACATGTGCGTGACCACCTTCGAGGAGGTCCCGGAGGCCTTCGCGAACGGGGCGGTACGGATCGTCCTCTGCGACCACCACTACTGGGGCGGCCTCGGGCGCACCCGCGAACTCGCCGCGCTCTGCCGGACGTACGGCGTCGGGCTCTCCATGCACTCCAACACCCACCTGGGCATCAGCCTCGCCGCCATGACCCAGGTCGCCGCCACCCTGCCCGAACTCCACCACGCCTGTGACACCCACTACCCGTGGCAGACCGAGGACGTCGTCACCACCCGCCCCGCGTTCCGGGACGGGCGGCTCGCCGTCTCCGACGCGCCCGGCCTCGGCGTGGAACTCGACCGGGACGCGCTCGCCGCCCTGCACCGCCGCTGGCTCGACGACGACGGCACCCTGCGGAACCGCGACGACGCGGCGGCGATGCGGGTGGCGGACCCGGAGTGGCGGACCCCGACGGTCCCGCGCTGGTGACACCCCACGCGCGCGTGCACGATGCCGCCCACGTGCGCGTGCACGAGGCCCGCGTGCACGCGCACGTGCACGAGGCCCGCCCACGCGCGCGCTCACGAGGCCCGCCGCAGGGCTACGCGTGGCAGGCCACCGGTACCCCGCCGTTCATCGCCGCCATGTCGCCGAAGACCGTCACCAGGTCGAGCGGCGAGGCCTCCGGCAGGCCCGCCAGCTCCGCGTACGCCCGGTGCAGGTTGGCCACCAGACGCTCGCACTCCCGCCACGCGGCGAACTCGCCGAGCTCCGCCCGCCGTGCCGTCTCCAGCGGCGTCGCCCCCTTCGCGTACCCCTCCGCCGCGATCTCCCGCACCCACCGCAGGTACCGCTCGGTCGCGTCGTACGCCGAGGGGTCGGTCACCTGCCCGTGCCCCGGGACCACCGTGGGCGCGTCCAGCGAGCGCAGCAGGTCGAGCGCCCGCAGCGACCCGGCCAGAGAACCCATCGGCAGGAACGGCGTCCCGCCCTGGAAGACCAGGTCACCGGTGAAGACGACGCCCTGCTCGGGGAGGTGCACGATCGAGTCGCCCGTGGTGTGCGCGGGCCCCGGGTGGATCACCCGTACCTCGATCCCGCCGACGTACAGGGTCAGGCGCTCGCGGTACGTGACGGACGGCGCCACGATGTCGATCTTCCCGAAGTCGGTCCGCGGCCACAGCAGATGGAGCTGGCGCCCGGCCGCGAGCTGCTCGCTCCGGCAGTTCTCGTGGCCGACGATCCGCGCCTCCGGCAGGAACACCCCGTTGCCGTAGGTGTGGTCGCCGTGGTGGTGGGTGGAGACGATCGTCCCCGGCAGGGGGAGGCCCTCCGCGAGCACCGCCTCCCGCAGCAGCCGTGCCCGGCGTTCGGTGGCGGCGGTGTCGACGAGCAGCGCTTCGCGCGCGTCGCCGAGGAAGCCGGCGTTGTTCAGGCACCAGCCGCCGTCGGGCTGGAGGAAGGCGTGGACGTTCGGCGCGAGCGCGACCACGTGGGGAGCGGAGGCGGCGTCGTAGGAATCGGTGGCAGACAGAGGAGACACAGGGATTCCCCCGGTTGAGAGGAGTGAGAGCCCGATCGGACAGGGATGAGTCTCCCCGGCTTGCGGGCGGACACCGGTGCATCGAGGGTCGAAGTCATGAAGGCGATCAGCTACCGCCGGTACGGCGGCCCCGAGGTCCTTGAGTACGGCGAGCTGCCCGACCCCAAGATCGGACCCGACGCGGTACTGGTCAGGGTGCGGGCCGCCGCGGTCAACCCGGTCGACTGGAAGTGCCAGGCCGGGTACCTCGACGGGATGATGGACGCGGTCTTCCCCGTGATCCCCGGCTGGGACGTCTCCGGAGTCGTCGTCCGGCCCGGGGTCTCCGTCACCGAGTTCGCCGAGGGCGACGAGGTCATGGGCTACGTCCGCGAGGACTTCCTCTCCCGGGGCACCTTCGCCGAGTACGTCGCCGCCCCCGTCCGCACCCTCGCCCGCAAGCCGCGCTCCGTCGGCTTCGAGGAGTCCGCCGCCCTGCCGCTCGTCGGCCTCACCGCCTACCAGGCGCTCCGTCTGCCCCTCGCGGTCGGCCCCGGCGACACCGTCCTCGTGCACGCGGCGGCCGGCGGGGTCGGCTCCATGGGCGTGCAGATCGCCCGTCACCTCGGCTGCCGGGTCATCGGCGCGGCGCGGGAGGCCGGCCGTGAGCGGGTCGCGGAACTCGGCGCCGAACCGGTCGTCTACGACGAGGCGACCTTCGCCGACCAGGTCCGCACCTTCGCCCCGCAGGGCGTGGACGCCGTCCTCGACACCATCGGCGGACCGTTCCTGCGGCTCTCCGCCGGGCTGCTCGCGCCCGGCGGCCGGCTCGCCTCGATCGCCGACGGCGAGGTCCTCGCCCTCGGCGGCCGCTACTTCTGGGTCCGCCCCGATCCGGTCGACCTCGCCGCCCTCGCCGACCTCGTCGACGAAGGCGTGGTCACGGTACGGGTGGCCAGGACGTTCCCCCTGGAGCAGGCCGCGGACGCACAGCGCGCCAACGCCGCGGGCGGCCTGAACGGCAAGGTCGTCGTCACCGTCCCCTGAACCGTCCGACGTCCCCGAACCGCCCCCTCGACCGACCCCCAGGGCACTCGGGCCGCCGGCTCACCAGATCATCCCCGCCCCGAAGACGGCGAGCGCGATCGTGCAGAAGGCCGCGAGCAGTGCGCCCCGGTGGGAGAGGGGCTCCGGCCTGGCCGGGCTCAGGGAGCGGATCCGGCGGTGCGCGACGGCCAGGAACCCGATCCACACGAGCGCCGACAGCGCGAGCCCGGTGATGCCCACGGCGGTGATCTCGTCGCTCACGGCCAGCTTGACGGCGAGGACCGCCACCACCGTGCACGACAGGGTCGTACGCCGCCACGCGAGCCGGGTCCGCTCCGGCTGGAGCCCGGGATCGCGCGCGTCGATCCCGGAGGCGGCCTCCGTCACCGCCCCGCCCAGCCGAAGAGCACGACCACCACCATCGCGACCGCCACCACCGCCACGACCAGGCTCAGCACCGCCGGGAAGCGGGATCCCGGCAGATCCTCGCCCCGCCGCATGGCCCGCTCGCAGCGCACCCAGTGGTTCACCGCCCGCAGCGCGCAGAGCACCCCGGCCGCGAGCAGCGCGAGCGCGAGCCCGACCCGCACGCCCCAGCGCAGGTCCGGCAGGAACTGGTCGACGGCGAAACCGCCACCGACCAGGGCGAGCGCGGTCCGGATCCAGGCCAGGAAGGTCCGCTCGTTCGCGAGGGAGAACCGGTAGTCGGGGGTCTCTCCCTCTTCCCGGATCCGCTGCGGTGCGAACCACAGCCGCAGGCTCTGTACGAAATCGCTCACACGCGCACCCTAACGTTCGGGTGATCAGCCCGCCGGGTGCCCCTCTCAGGCCCCGCGCTCCCGCAGCAGCTCGTACGCGGCGAGGCCGTCCGGCACCCACTCCCAGTCACCGATCCGCGCGGCCAGCTCCTCGTCGGTGAGGAACCCGTGCCAGGCGACCTCCTCCACCTGCGGGTCCACCGGCAGTTCGCACCGCACCTCGTAGACCGCCGACCACCACTTGCCGGCCACGCCCGCGGAGTCGTACAAGAAGGTCATGACGTGCTCGGGCCGGGGGAGGCCCCGTACCCCGAGCTCCTCCTCGGCCTCACGGAGCGCGGCCTCGTCGTAGGACTCGCCCGCGCCGACGACCCCGCCGACGAACATGTCGTACATCGACGGGAAGACCAGCTTGACCGGCGTCCTGCGGTGCACGAAGATCCGCCCCTCGGCGTCCCGGACCCGGATGAAGACGCAGCGATGGATCAGGCCCCGCGCGTACACCTCACCGCGCGGGGCCTGCCCGATCACCCGGTCCTGCTCGTCGACGACATCGAGGATCTCTTCAGCTGAACTCATCCCGCCATCCAAGCAGGACGGGCCGAGCGGCGAGCGGGCTCACTGCCCCATGACGTACTTGACCGTCGGCCCGGTGGTCCAGCCGCCGTCGACCGCCAGCTCCGCGCCCGTCACGTACGAGGCGGCGTCCGACAGCAGGAAGACGACCGCGCCGGCGATCTCGTCGGCCTCGCCGACCCGGCCCATCGGCGTGTTCGGGTACTTGCCCTCGCCGCGCTCGATGCCGACGGAGGCCGTCATCGGCGTGTACGTCATGCCCGGGTGCACCGAGTTGACGCGGATCCCCGCGGTGCCGAGCTCCACCGCGCCGATCTTCGTCAGACCGCGCACACCCCACTTGGAGGCGCCGTACCCGGCGGTCAGGGCCAGGCCCATCAGGCCCGCGGCCGAGGAGATGTTGACGACGGAGCCGCCGCCGGCCTCCCGCATCGCCGGTATCGCGGCCTTCATGCCGATGAAGACACCGGTCAGGTTGATGTCGAGGACCTTGCGGAAGTGCTCGACGGACTCGGTCTCCAGGAGCGCGCCGGTGGAGATGCCCGCGTTGTTCACCAGACCGTGCAGCCCGCCGAACTCCGCCACCGCGTACGCCACGGCCGCCGCCCACTCCTCCTCCGAGGTCACGTCGTGGTGGAAGAACCGTGCCCGCTCGCCGAGCGCCTCGGCCGTCGCCTTCCCCTCCTCGTCGAGCACGTCGGTGACGACGACGTTCGCGCCCGCCGCCACCGCCTGCCGGGCGGCCTCGGCGCCCAGGCCGCGCGCGCCGCCGGTGATGAGGACGGTCCTGCCGGTGAGGTCTTTCATGAAGGGTCCTTTCGGGGTGCGTCGACGCTCCGGGGCTGTGCGGCCCGGAGAAGCGCGGTGGTGGTCTCGACCAGATCGGCGAGGAAGAGCGCCTCACCGGTGAGGGGTTCGGTGCCGTCGAGGTACTGCCGGGCCCGGTCCGCCAGCGCCGCACCCACCACGGTCAGCGCCAGGTCGAGGCGCTCCAGGAGCAGCGGCTCGGGCAGGCCGTCGGCGGCGAGCCGGTCCGCGAGGCGCTCGATCAGACGCCAGTAGTCGGTCCCGGCGAGCGTGGGATGAGGGGTGCGGGTGCGCACGCCGCTCTCATGGCTGAGCTGCGCGGAGATCCGCAGGCAGCGGCGGCCCCGGTCGGTGCGCAGCTCACTGGCCTCGGCCGTGACGAGGGCGCCGACCAGGTCGTGCGGCTCGTCGGGGGCGGCCGCGAGGAGCGGGGCGAGCACGCCCTCCGTACGGGCCTGGCGGCCGGCCATCACGGCGTCGAGCAGACCGGCGCGCGAGCCGAAGTGGTACTGCACCGCGGAGGGATTGGCCTGTCCGGCGCGGCTCACGATGTCCCGCAGTTGGGCGCCGTGGACGCCCTGGGCGGCGAAGAGCTCCTCCGCCGCGCGGATCAGTCTGTCCCGGGTCTCGGGCCCCGATGTCCTCGCCATGCACTCATATTAATGCCGAGCATTAGAAAACGGAACGGGTGCGGATCACGGCCGCGCGGCGAAAAGGTTGACTCGATACATTCGTGTATCCAAGATGCGGTCCATGTCCTACGACGCAGATGTGATCGTGATCGGGGCGGGCCTCGCCGGCCTCGTCGCCACCGCCGAGCTGGTCGACGCCGGCCGCACCGTGATCCTCCTCGACCAGGAACCGGAACAGTCCCTCGGCGGCCAGGCCCACTGGTCCTTCGGCGGGCTCTTCCTCGTCGACTCGCCCGAGCAGCGCAGGATGCGCGTCAAGGACAGCCACGCCCTCGCCCTCCAGGACTGGTACGGCACCGCCGGCTTCGACCGGACCGAGGACCACTGGCCGAAGAAGTGGGCCGAGGCGTACGTCGACTTCGCCGCCGGCGAGAAGCGCTCCTGGCTCCACGCGCGCGGGGTGCGGTTCTTCCCCGTCGTCGGCTGGGCCGAGCGCGGCGGCTACGACGCCAACGGCCACGGCAACTCCGTCCCCCGCTTCCACATCACCTGGGGTACGGGCCCCGGCCTCGTCGCCCCCTTCGAGCGGAAGGTCCGCGAGGGCGTCGCCCGCGGCCTCGTCCGGCTCCGCTTCCGCCACCGGGTCACCGCCCTCGGCCGCACCGCCGGAGCCGTCGACACCGTCACGGGCGAGATCCTGGAACCCTCCGCCGCCGAGCGCGGCACTGCGAGCACCCGCACACCCACCGGCGCCTTCGAACTGCGCGCCCAGGCCGTGATCGTCACCTCCGGCGGCATCGGCGGCAACCACGAGCTCGTCCGCGCCCAGTGGCCCGAGCGGCTCGGCACCCCGCCCGCGAAGCTGCTCTCCGGCGTCCCCGCCCACGTCGACGGCCTGATGCTCGGCGTCGCCGAGAAGGCGGGCGCCCACCACATCAACCGCGACCGGATGTGGCACTACACCGAGGGCATCGAGAACTGGAACCCCATCTGGGCCAAGCACGGCATCCGCATCCTCCCCGGCCCGTCCTCGCTCTGGCTGGACGCCACCGGCAAGCGGCTGCCCGTCCCGCTCTTCCCCGGCTTCGACACCCTTGGCACCCTCGAACACATCATGCGGACCGGCCACGACCACACCTGGTTCGTCCTCGACAAGCGCATCATCGGCAAGGAGTTCGCCCTCTCCGGCTCCGAACAGAACCCCGACCTCACCGGCAAGTCGGTCCGCGACGTGATAGGCCGCGCCCGCGCCGACGTGCCGGGCCCGGTCCAGGCGTTCATGGACAAGGGCGCCGACTTCGTCGTCGAGAACGACCTCTCCGCCCTCGTCCGCGGCATGAACCGCGTCACCGGCGAGGACCTCATCGACGAGGCCGCCCTGCGCCGCGAGATCACCGCCCGCGACCGCGAGATCGCCAACCCCTTCACGAAGGACCTTCAGGTGACGGCGATCCGCGGCGCCCGCAAGTACCTCGGCGACAAGCTGATCCGCACGGCCACCCCGCACCGCATCCTCGACCCCAAGGCCGGCCCGCTGATCGCCGTCCGCCTCAACATCCTCACCCGCAAGTCCCTCGGCGGCCTGGAGACCGACCTCGACTCCCGCGTCCTGACCGAGGGCGGCGAACCGCTGGAGGGCGTGTACGCGGCGGGCGAGGCGGCCGGCTTCGGCGGCGGCGGCGTCCACGGCTACCGCTCCCTCGAAGGCACCTTCCTCGGTGGCTGCATCTTCTCGGGCCGCGCGGCGGGCAGGGCGGCGGCCAAGGCGGTGAGCTGACGGGCGAGTCCCCGTCGGGGCAAGATGACGGTGTGACAAAACGTGTGATGCTCATACTCGTTGGCGGCGTCGTGGCCCTCGGCGGCCTGGCGGCCTTCCTCGTCCTCCAGGGCCTGGACGCCGCCGACAAGTGGAGCAGCGTCCTGAGCCTGTTCTTCACGATCGCGGGCTGCGCGCTGACCCTGGTGGGCCTGCTCAACCGCCCCTCCGCGCAGTCGGCGGACCAGGCCGTGACCGGGGGATCGCTGCACCAGATCAGGAACGTCACGGGCGACGTGGTGATCGGGGCCGGCGGCGCCACGAGCGCCCCGCCGACAGCCTCCACCCCCGCCGAGGGGCAGGGCGGCGGGACGCAGACGGCCCACGGAGCCCGGACGGCGGGGGACCTGCACCAGATCGACGGGGTGGGCGGCTCGGTCCGCATCGAACCGCCGACGTCCTCGACGCCATGAGGGGCTTCTTCAAGCGCCGGAAGGCGGCGCAGACGGTGGCGCAGACGGCGTCGGGAGCCACGGTCCAAGGCCCCCTCGCCCAGATCAGCGGCGTACAGGGCGATGTCCACGTCACGCTCGCATCCGTCCCGCCCCAGCCCGGGGCGCCGGAGATCGAGTCGGCCCGAGAGGCCTACGCCACCCGCGTCCGCCAGCGCTACGGCCGCCTCGACCTGGAGGTCCTCACCCCGCTCCGGGAGCAGGACGAGCGCCCGGTCCTGCAGCTGCGGGACGTCTTCGTGCCCCAGTCCGTACGGGCCGACCCGCCGCCCGTCGAGCTTCCCCAGGAGCTGCTGCGCCGTCTCCTGGACCCGGCGGAGGCCGAGCTCCACGACCTGCCGCCCGGCATCGACCGGGAGACGGTCGACCGCGTCCGCCGCGCCTACCAGGAGCGGCCACCGCTGCCGGTACTCGACGTCCTGACCACGCCCGAGCACGACCGTGTCGTCCTGCTCGGGCACCCGGGCTCCGGCAAGTCCACCCTGGCCCGCTACCTGGCACTCGTCCTCACCTCCCCCGAACCCCCGCCGGGCCTCGACGCACTGCATGGCAGCCTGCCGCTCATCGTCGAACTCCGGGAGTACGCGCAACCCGCCTGGCGCGAGCGGACCTTCGAGGACTTCCTCGCCCACCAGTACGCGACGGAGGGCCTCGGGCTGCCGCCGGAGACGCTGACCGCGCTCCTCGCGGGGGAGGGCCCGTACTCCGCCCTCGTGATCTTCGACGGCCTGGACGAGCTCTTCGAGAAGGACATCAGGGACGCGGTCACCCGCCGCGTCGCGGGCTTCGCCGCCCGTCACCACCGGGCCAGGATCGTCGTCACCTCACGCGGCTACGGCTACCAGCGGGCCGTCCTGGACGGCGCGGGATTCACCAACTTCATGCTCCAGGACCTCGACCGGGAGCAGATCGGCGCGTTCGCGGGACAGTGGTTCGCGCTCGCGTGCCCGGACGACCCGGACCAGGCCCGGAAACTGATCGCACGCGTCACGACGGCCGTCGACGCGTCCACCTCCGTCAGGGAACTCGCGGGCAACCCCCTGATCCTCACGATCCTGGCGATCATCGGCCGACGCCGCGAACTCCCGCGCGACCGGCGCACGGTGTACGAGCACGCCGTCGACGTCCTGGTGGAGCACTGGGACCCCAGCAAGTACCTCAAGGACCGTCAGGTCGAGGAACACCTCCCGTACCTCGGCCCCGAGGACAAACGCGAACTCCTGCGCCTCATCGCCCGCCAGATGCAGGAGGGCCACGGCGGCATCTCCGGCAACCACATCGCGGGCCCGGACCTCCTCAAGAGCTTCGAGGAGTACCTGAAGGACCGCTACGCCCTCCCGCCGGACCGCGCGGCGACGGCGGCCCGCGTGATGCTCGACCAGTTCCGCCACCGCAACTTCATCCTCAGCCGCTACGGCGGCGAGATCTACGGCTTCGTCCACCGCACGTTCCTGGAGTACCTGGCGGCGACGGACCTGGCCCACCGCTTCGACCACGAACGAAGCCTGTCGGAGGAGGACCTCCAGGAGCTCTTCGCGGTGAAGGTCCACGACCCGACGTGGCACGAGATCCTGCTGTTGCTGGTGGGGCTGCTTCACGAGCGGTTCGTGGCGGGGGTGATCGACCGGCTGCTGGCGCCGAAGCTCATCGAGACACCGGTGGGAGACCGTACGGACGGGGCCTTCGCCGGAGTGGCCTTCGTCGCCCGCTGCCTGGCGGAGTCCCGCCGCATCGGGGCACTGGCCCCGCAGAGCAGGGCGCTGGTGCGGCGGACGATCCGTCTGTTCGAGTTCACCCGAGAGCTGGGCATCGCCACCTTCCATCCCTCCGAGCACGTGAAGTCCCTGGGGCCGACGCTGACGTCTCTCGGCGCCGACTGGGCGGGCCGGGACGACTATCTGCGGTGGTGCGAGTCGTGGACCCGAGGGGACCAGGAGGATTGGCTGGTGCTGGACGGCTCCATCAGCCGGCTCGCCATGCGGATCCACCTGTTCCTGCACGGTGGAGGGGAGCCGCCCAGCGCCGAACTCCTCGCCGACACAGCCCTGACCGGATCCGGCAGGGCGGCGCGGCTCAGTGCGGCGGGGCTGCTCATGGACAGGGCGGGCCGTGACACGGCGTCGGGGGAGCGGCTGGCGCACTGCCTTCGGCAGGAACCGAGTGCCGCGATGAGGGCGGCGCTCATGAGACGCCTGAAGCACAGCGAAGACGCCGCCCCCGACTGGGTGGCCCGGCTCGCCGTGGAGCGGCTCGGTGACGCGGACACGGAAGTGCGCGAAGCGGCGCTCGAATGTCTGGAGCGTCACCGGATCGCCACGCCGGAAGCCCGGGTCGCGCTCGACGGGTTGCGCGACGATCCCCACCTGGGTGGCCCGGTCGTACGGGCGCTCGCCCTGCATGCCGAGGACGGAACACAAGCGGTCGAGCTGCTGCGGTCCGCGCTGGAGGACGTCGATCCCGTGCTCCGCGGTACGGCACTGACCGCCGTGGTGACGAGGACCGGCGACGAGCCGGCGGTCCGTGCGCTCGTCCAGGACCTGCTGAGGAACGACGGCAGCCCCGAGGTGGTGTCCGCCGCGATCGACGCCGTACGGGCGATCGGGTCGGACGAGCCGGGCACGCACGCGCACCTCTGTGAGCTGGCTCGGCACGAGGACCTCACCGTGCGCTGGGCCGCCCTGCGCTGCCTGGCCGAGGCGGGGATCCCGGACGGGCCGTTGGCAGACCTGTTCACTGATCGGCTGACGCACGAGGCGTTCGGCTGGATCCGTCAGTACGGCTTGGATCTCCTGGTGGCACACGGCGAGAACGAAGTGATGGTCCGGGACTTCCTCTTCGACCGGGGCCGGAACGACGCGAGTCCGGAGGTCCGCGGCCAGGCTCTGATGTGGCTCGAGTCCCTGGATCACGAGGGGGCGCACGGCCTGGCCGTCGACCTTGCGCGGAACCACCCCGACGCGGACGTGCGCGTCGCGGTGGTCGGACACTTGATGACCGAGGACGACGACGGTGTGGAGGCGGTGCGCCTGGCCCACGACCTCGCCGTGCGTGACGAGGCAGGCGAGGTACGGGCCACCGTCCTGGGATACCTCCTGGAGTGCGACAGCGGCCCCGAACTGGCGGCCCTGGCCCAGGACCGTTTCGCCCACGACCCCGACCCCTCGGTCCGGCTCACCGCCTTCCGGGTCCTCGCGGACCTCCGCCGCGACGACCCCGAACTCCTCCCGCTCCTCCGCCGGGCAGCCGCGACCGACGACCACCGGGAGATCCGAGAACTCGCGCGGCGCCTCCTCACGGTCCTCGCCGCTCAGTGCCCCTGAATCGACTCCACCACCCTGAACCGCTCCACCACCACCATCGTCGAGTCGTCCACCGTGAACCCGGGGTCCCCCAACCCCTCCCGCATCTCCGCGCTGTGCCAGAAGCGCTCGTGCGCCTCCCGCCAGTCCGCGACCGACAGGAAGCCCTCGCCCTCGTCGAGCGCGAGCCGCAGGTCCGCCTCGCCCAGGGGCAGGACCTCGACCTCCGTGATCTCCACGACCGCCACCTCGCGACCGTCCGAGTCGATGAGCGCCGAGCGCTCGCCCGCCTCCGGCAGCTCCTCGTTCTCGACCTCGTACTCCACGAGGAGGCCCGTCGTGGCGACCTTCTCGCCGGAGAGGACCGCGGCGACGAGCCGGTCCCGGAGCGGGCCGGGGAAGGCGAGGAGGAAGGGCTTGAGCGCGTGAGGGCCGGTCATGGCCGACAGTCTGTCAGCCACGACCGGCCCTCACCTCCGGATTCCGCCGGGCTACAACACCAGCGACAGCAGCAGCACGAACACGATGCCCACGACCGAGATGATCGTCTCCATCACCGACCAGGTCTTGATCGTCTGGCCGACGGTCATGCCGAAGTACTCCTTGACCAGCCAGAACCCGGCGTCGTTGACGTGGCTGAAGAAGAGCGAACCCGCACCGATCGCGAGGACGAGCAGCGCCGTCTCACTCGTCGACATGCCCTCCGCCAGCGGAGCCACGAGGCCCGCCGCCGAGATCGTCGCCACCGTCGCGGAGCCCGTCGCCAGCCGGATCGCGACCGCGATCAGCCAGGCGAGCAGCAGCGCCGGGATGGACCAGTCCTTGGAGAAGTCCAGGATCATCTGTCCGACGCCGATGTCGATGAGGGTCTGCTTGAAGCCGCCGCCCGCGCCGACGATCAGCAGGATGCCCGCGATCGGGGCGAGGGACTTCTCGATGGTCGAGGACAGCCGCTCCTTGGTGAAGCCGGCCGCCCGGCCCAGGGTGAACAGCGCGACCATGACGGCCGCGAGCAGCGCGATCAGCGGGGAGCCGATGACGTCGGTGACCTTCTGGACGCCGTTCTCCGGGTCGTCGACGACGATGTCGACGAGCGCCTTCACCAGCATGAGGACGACGGGCAGCATCACGGTCGCGACGGTGACGCCGAAGCCGGGACGCTTCTCCAGGTCCTCGGAGGGACGGGCCGGGATCATGGTCTCGGGGGCGGGGACGTCGACCCAGCGGGCGGCGTACCGGGAGAAGACCGGTCCGGCGATGATCACGGTCGGTATGGCGACGACGAGGCCGAGGGCGAGGGTGACGCCCAGGTTGGCACCGACGGCGTCGATCGCGACGAGCGGGCCGGGGTGCGGCGGGATGAGGCCGTGCATCACGGACAGTCCGGCGAGGGCCGGGATGCCGATCCGCATCAGGGAGTAGTTGCCGCGCTTGGCGACCATGAGGACGACCGGGATCAGCAGCACGATGCCGACCTCGAAGAAGAGCGGCAGACCGATCACCGACGCGATGAGCACCATGGCCCAGGGCATCGCCCGGCCGCTCGCCTTCGCCAGGATGGTGTCGACGATCTGGTCGGCGCCGCCCGAGTCGGCGAGCAGCTTGCCGAGCATCGCGCCGAGGGCGATCAGGACGCCCACGCCGGCGACGGTGTTGCCGAGGCCGGTGGTGAACGACTTGATGGTGTCCGCGAGCGGCGCACCGGCGAACGCGCCGAGGGCGAGCGACCCGATGGTCAGCGCCAGGAACGCGTGCAGCTTGAACTTGGTGATGAGCAGGACGATGACGGCGATGCCGGCGAGTACGGCGATGCCGAGCTGGGCGTTGCCTGCCGAGGTGATCGGTTCGGCGGCGTCCGCTGCCAGGATCTCGACGCTGAGACTGGGCACGGTGTGTCCTTCGTACGAGCGGGGGAACGGGGGACGGAAGACGGAGATCAGCCGGCGAGGGCGCGCAGCGCGGCGGCGGCCCGGGCGGCGATCTCCTCGGGGGTGCCGGAGACGTCGACGGCGACGCCGGCCTCGTCCTCCTGCAGCGGCTGCAGGGTGGCGAACTGGGAGTCGAGGAGCGCCGTCGGCATGAAGTGGCCCTTGCGGGCCCCCATGCGCCGCTCGATCAGCTCCCGGTCACCGGTCAGATGAAGGAAGACCACACCGGGGGCCGCGGCGCGGAGCCGGTCCCGGTAGCTGCGCTTCAGCGCGGAGCTGCTCACCACACCGCCGAGCCCGGCCCGGTCGTGCGCCCACGCGCCGATGGCGTCCAGCCAGGGCTCGCGGTCGCTGTCGTCCAGGGGGATGCCGGCCGACATCTTGGCCACGTTCGCCGCCGGGTGGAAGTCGTCGCCCTCCGCGTACGGAAGGCCGAGGGCTTCGGCGACCAGCGGGCCGATCGTGGTCTTGCCGGTCCCGGCGACGCCCATCACGACGACGACCGTCCTCGTCCTGGGCTGGGGGGTGGTGCTCATGGGTGGTGCCTCGCTGTCTTCTTCGACATCGATCCGTCGCGCCCATGAAACCCATTGGGTACGACGTATTCAAGAGGCTGTGACGTAAAAGTAGTACTTTTAATTCCCGATGTGATCATCCCCGTGAGCGCGCATAGGCTTGCCACCATGACGACACCGGCCCAGGGGCTCCACTCGCACGTCCTCGCCACCCTGGGCCTCGCGATCACCGCCGGGGAGTACCCGCCCGGCACGGTGCTGCGCACCGACGAGCTCGCCCAGCGCTTCGACGTGTCCCGGACCGTGGTCCGCGAGGTCGTCCGCGTCCTGGAGTCCATGCGCCTCGTCGAGTCCCGCCGCCGCGTCGGCGTGACCGTCCTCCCCATCGCCGGCTGGAACGTGTACGACCCCCAGGTCATCCGCTGGCGCCTCGCGGGCGCCGACCGGCCCCGCCAGCTCCGTTCGCTCACCGTGCTCCGCTCGGCCGTCGAACCGGTCGCCGCCGGCCTGGCCGCCGAGAACGCCACCCCCGAGCAGTGCCGCGAGCTCACCGAGCACGCCCTCGGCATGGTCGCCACCTCGCGCGGCCGGCGCCTGGAGGAGTACCTCGTCCACGACATCGCCTTCCACCGGGTCGTGCTCAACGCCTCGGGGAACGAGATGTTCGCCCGCCTCGGCGACGTCGTCGCCGAGGTCCTCACCGGCCGCACCCATCACCACGTGATGTTCGAGGACCCCGACCCGGCCGCCGTCACCCTCCACGTCCAGGTCGCGGAGGCCGTACGGGAGCGGGACGCGAACCGCGCCGAGGAGCTCACCCGCCAGATCGCGGTCGGCGCCCTCCAGGAACTGGACGTTCTCGCTCCGTGACACCCCGCGGTGACACGGCGCGGTGACACACCGCGGTGACGCGGAGCCCACGAGAGACTTACGCGCCGGTAAAGCTCTGAACTAGCTCAAATATGGGCGTTCAGTGACATGCGCCACAGTCAGTTACCGCCCCTTGCCGTGAGGATGTGCGCTGGCCGTGCCGGGGAGACCCCCACCAGGCACGGCCGGGTACCGCACAGCCCCCTCACGAAGGCGAACAACTCCATGAGTGACCGCGTCATCGCGGCCGACCCGCTGTCCGCCGCCAAGGCGAACCCGGCCGCCCCCCACGTCGACGCCGGCGACGCCGGATACCGCAAGGACCTCAAGTCCCGCCACATCAACATGATCGCCATCGGCGGCGCGATCGGCACCGGCCTCTTCCTGGGCGCCGGTGGCCGGATGTCCCAGGCGGGCCCCTCCCTCTTCATCGCGTACGCGGTCTGCGGCGTCTTCGCCTTCTTCGTCGTGCGGGCCCTCGGTGAGCTCGTGCTCTACCGCCCCTCGTCCGGTGCCTTCGTCTCCTACGCCCGTGAGTTCATGGGCGAGAAGGGCGCCTACACGGCCGGCTGGCTGTACTTCCTCAACTGGTCGACCACCGCCGTCGCCGACATCACCGCGGCCGCGACCTACGCCCACTTCTGGTCGATGTTCAGCGACGTCCCGCAGTGGATTCTCGCGCTGATCGCCCTCGCGGTCGTCCTCGCCGCCAACCTCATCTCCGTGAAGTACTTCGGTGAGATGGAGTTCTGGTTCGCGATCATCAAGGTCGGCGCCCTCGTCGCCTTCATGCTGATCGGCATCTTCCTCGTCGTGACCTCGCACGACGTCGGCGGCCACACCCCGGGCCTCGCGAACATCAGCGACAACGGCGGCATCTTCCCCAACGGCATGATGCCGATGCTGCTGCTCATCCAGGGCGTCGTCTTCGCCTACGCCTCCGTCGAGCTGTGCGGCGTCGCCGCCGGCGAGACCGAGAACCCCGAGAAGATCATGCCGAAGGCGATCAACTCGATCATGTGGCGCGTGGGCCTCTTCTACGTCGGCTCCGTCGTCCTGCTCGCGCTGATCCTCCCGTACACCGCGTACTCCGGAGACCAGAGCCCCTTCGTCACCGTCTTCGACAAGCTGGGCATCCCCGGCGCCGCCGGCGTGATGAACCTGGTCGTCCTCACGGCCGCGCTCTCCAGCCTCAACTCGGGCCTCTACTCCACCGGCCGCATCCTGCGCTCCATGTCGCTCTCCGGCTCCGCGCCGAAGTTCACCGGCGTCATGAACAAGGGCGGCGTCCCCTACGGCGGCATCCTGCTCACCGCCGCCTTCGGCGTCATGGGCGTCGCGCTCAACTACGTGATGCCCGGAGAGGCCTTCGAACTGGTCCTCAACTTCGCCTCCATCGGCATCATCGGCACCTGGGCCATGATCATGGTCTGCTCGCTGCTGTTCTGGCGCAACGCCGAGCAGGGCAAGCTCACCCGCCCCGGCTACAACCTGCCCTGGGCCCCGTACACCCAGATCGTGACCCTCGTCTTCCTCGGCTCCGTCCTCGTCCTCATGTGGATGGACGGCGGCATCAGCCGTACCACCGTCAACTGTCTGCCGCTCATCGCGGCGGCCCTCGTCGGCGGCTGGTTCCTCGTCCGCAAGCGGGTCCGTACGACCGCCGCGGCGAACCGCGACTGACCTCCCCCCACGGGACAGGGTCGGGACCCCCGCAGGCACCGCCTGCGGGGGTCTCGCCTTTTGTCAGGAGATAGTGGTACGCAAGAGCCTTACAAGATCCGGTCGGAGGAAGGGAAGTTCGCGATGCCGCAGCACGTCCAGGGGGTCATCGCCCCCGGCAGGAACGAACCGGTACGGGTCGAGACGATCGTGATCCCGGACCCCGGCCCCGGTGAGGCCGTCGTGAAGATCCAGGCCTGTGGCGTCTGCCACACCGATCTCCACTACAAGCAGGGCGCGATCAACGACGAGTTCCCCTTCCTGCTCGGCCACGAGGCCGCCGGAATCGTCGAGTCGGTCGGCGAGGGCGTCACCGACGTCGAGCCCGGCGACTTCGTGATCCTCAACTGGCGTGCGGTGTGCGGCCAGTGCCGCGCCTGTCTGCGCGGCCGCCCCTGGTACTGCTTCGACACGCACAACGCCAAGCAGCGGATGACCCTGCTTGGGGGCACCTCCCGTGCCGGAGGCTACGGGGGAGGTACGGAGCTCTCCCCGGCCCTCGGCATCGGCGCCTTCGCCGAGAAGACCCTCGTGGCCTCCGGCCAGTGCACCAAGGTCGACCCCGCCGTCGCCCCCGAGGTCGCGGGCCTCCTCGGCTGTGGCGTGATGGCCGGCATCGGCGCCGCCATCAACACCGGAAACGTCGGCCGCGGCGACACCGTCGCCGTCATCGGCTGCGGCGGCGTCGGTGACGCGGCGATCGTCGGCTCCCGCCTCGCCGGAGCCGCGAAGATCATCGCCGTCGACATCGACGACCGGAAGCTGGAGACGGCGAAGGCGATGGGCGCGACCCACACCGTCAACTCCCGCTCCACCGACCCCGTCGAGGCGATCCGCGAGCTCACCGGCGGCTTCGGCGCCGACGTCGTCATCGAGGCCGTCGGCCGCCCCGAGACGTACCAGCAGGCCTTCTACGCCCGCGACCTCGCCGGAACCGTCGTCCTCGTCGGCGTCCCCACCCCCGAGATGAAGCTCGAACTCCCGCTCCTCGACGTCTTCGGCCGCGGCGGCGCGCTCAAGTCCTCCTGGTACGGCGACTGCCTGCCCTCCCGCGACTTCCCGATGCTCGTCGACCTGCACCAGCAGGGCCGCATCGACCTCGCCGCCTTCGTCACCGAGACCATCGGCCTCGGCGACGTCGAGAAGGCCTTCGGCCGCATGCACGAGGGCGACGTCCTGCGCTCGGTGGTGGTGTTCTGATGGCCGCCCGCATCGACCACCTCGTCACCTCCGGCACCTTCAGCCTCGACGGCGGCACCTGGGACGTCGACAACAACGTCTGGATCGTCGGCGACGACACCGAGGCGATCGTCATCGACGCCGCCCACGACGCCGAGGCCATCCTCGCCGCGCTCGACGGCCGCACCCTGCGCGCCATCGTCTGCACCCACGCACACAACGACCACATCGACGCGGCCCCGGCGCTCGCGGCCGCCACCGGCGCCCGCATCCTGCTCCACCCCGCCGACCAGCCGCTGTGGAAGCAGACCCACCCCGACCACAGCCCCGACGGCGAACTCGCCGACGGCCAGGTCCTCACCATCGCCGGCACCGACCTCACGGTCCTGCACACCCCGGGCCACGCCCCCGGCGGCATCTGCCTCCACGCCCCCGACCTGGGCACGGTCTTCACCGGCGACACCCTCTTCCAGGGCGGCCCCGGCGCCACCGGCCGGTCCTTCTCGGACTTCCCGACGATCGTCGACTCGATCCGCGCGAAGCTCCTCACCCTCCCGCCGGAGACGGTGGTCCGCACCGGCCACGGCGACACCACCACGATCGGAGCCGAGGCCCCGCATCTGGAGGACTGGATCAAGCGGGGCCACTGAGAGCCAGCCGGCTCTCGAAGCGCGCCTCCTGACCCGTGAACGGGTCGGTGAACTCCAGCGTCCGCGCCAGCAGTCGCAGCGGACGCCGGAAGTCCTCCGGCCCGTCCTCACGGACCACCGGATAGATCGGATCGTCCAGGATCGGCAGCCCCAGGGCGTTCATGTGCACCCGCAGCTGATGGGTCCGCCCGGTGACGGGCACCAGCCGGTACCGCCCGAGCCCTCCCGCGTGTCCGACGAGCTCGATCCGGCTCTCGGCGTTCGGCTCGCCCGGCACCTCCCGGGCGGCCATCACCCCGCGCTCCTTCTCGATCCGGCTGCGCACCGTCACCGGCAGCTCCACCCCCGGCTCGTACGGCGCCACCGCCTCGTACTCCTTGCGCACCAGCCGGTCCCGGAACAGCGTCTGGTACGCCCCCCGGTCCTCCGGCCGTACGACGCACAGCACGAGCCCCGCCGTCAGCCGGTCGAGCCGGTGCGCCGGCTGGAGCTGCGCGAGCCCCAGCTCCCGCCGCAGCCGCGCGAGCGCGGTCTCCGTGACGTGCCGCCCCCGGGGCATGGTCGACAGGAAATGCGGCTTGTCGGCCACGACGATCCGCTCGTCCCGGTACACCACCCCGACCGGGAACGGCACCGGCTCCTCCACGGGAAAGTCCCGGTGGAACCAGAGATACCGGCCCACGGTGTACGGATCGTCCCCGGCCACCGGCCCGTCGACCCCGACGAACCGGCCCTCGCCGAGCATCTCCTCGATCCGCCCGGACCCGACGGCCACCCCGTACCGGTCGAGCAGATGCTCCCGCACGGTCCCCCAGACCCCACCCGGGTCCTCCGGCAGCCGCAGCCGCACGGGATCGATCCCGTCCCGCTGCGGCAAGGGCGCGACCGGCGCCTTCGCTCTCCGTCTCACGGCTCCGCCTCGTGACCGCACGTACACGTACACGTACACATGCTCATGCCGAAAGTCCCGGTCGATGAGATCGACCGGGACTTCGTGTGGTGTCCGAGGGGGGACTTGAACCCCCACGCCCGATAAAGGGCACTAGCACCTCAAGCTAGCGCGTCTGCCATTCCGCCACCCGGACAAGGTGTCTGTCTTCCTGGCCGCTGGGCCCTTCCGACGAGGAAAACCATAGCAAACATTCGGGGTGGCAGATCACCACCCCGGGGCGCCCCCGACGTGTGACGGCCGCATGTCGGCCGAGGGCCGCCCTTGGGCCGGGAGGGGGCGACGCGGGAGGATGGGGCGAGGACCGAAGCAATCACGTGGGGCACGTAGTGGGAGGAAGCAGCGTGAGCGAGTCGAACACGGGCCGAAGCATCACCGCCGAGAACGAGGTCGTGGACCTCTGTCGCGACCTCATCCGCATCGACACCAGCAACTACGGCGACCACTCCGGCCCGGGGGAGCGGGCGGCGGCGGAGTACATCGCCGAGAAGCTCGCGGAGGTCGGACTCGAGCCCAAGGTCATCGAGTCGCACCAGGGGCGGGCCTCCACCGTCGCCCGCATCGAGGGTGAGGACCCGTCGCGGCCCGCCCTGCTCATCCACGGCCACACCGACGTCGTCCCGGCCAACGCCGAGGACTGGACCCACCACCCCTTCTCGGGCGAGATCGCCGACGGCTGCGTCTGGGGCCGTGGCGCCGTCGACATGAAGGACATGGACGCGATGACCCTCGCGGTCGTACGGGACCGGCTGCGCAGCGGCCGCAAGCCCCCGCGCGACATCGTCCTCGCCTTCCTCGCCGACGAGGAGGCCGGCGGCACCTACGGCGCCCGGCACCTGGTCGACAAGCACCGGGACCTCTTCGACGGGGTCACCGAGGCCATCGGCGAGGTCGGCGGCTTCTCCTTCACCGTGAACGAGAACCTGCGGCTCTACCTGGTCGAGACCGCCCAGAAGGGCATGCACTGGATGCGCCTGACCGTCGAGGGCACGGCCGGCCACGGCTCGATGACCAATGACGACAACGCCATCACCGAGCTCTGCGAGGCCGTCGGCCGGCTCGGCCGTCACCAGTGGCCGGTACGGGTCACCAAGACCGTCCGCTCCTTCCTGGACGAGCTCTCCGACGCGCTGGGCACCCCCCTCGACCCCGAGGACATGGACGGCACCCTCGCCAAGCTCGGCGGCATCGCCAAGATGGTCGGCGCCACCCTGCGGAACTCGGCCGCCCCGACCATGCTCGGCGCCGGCTACAAAGTGAACGTGATCCCCGGCCAGGCCACCGCGCACGTCGACGGACGCTTCCTGCCCGGTTACGAGCAGGAGTTCCTCGCCGACCTCGACCGGATCCTCGGCCCGAACGTGAAGCGCGAGGACGTCCACGGGGACAAGGCCCTGGAGACCAGCTTCGACGGCGCCCTGGTCGACGCCATGCAGCTGGCGCTGCGCGCCGAGGACCCGATCGCCCGCGCCGTGCCGTACATGCTGTCCGGCGGCACCGACGCGAAGTCCTTCGACGACCTCGGCATCCGCTGCTTCGGCTTCGCCCCGCTCCAGCTGCCGCCGGAGCTCGACTTCGCCGGCATGTTCCACGGTGTGGACGAGCGGGTCCCGGTCGACGGCCTGAAGTTCGGTGCCCGCGTCCTCGACCGCTTCATCGACGCCTGCTGACGGCGCCGTACGCGGAATTCGTCCGGGTGTTTGTGTGTGACCGGAAAGAGTGAATGAACTCGGGGGCTCGTAGCCCCCACCATTCCCCCTCGTTACAGGTGGTGCGGTCCGCGGCTGGGACCGCATTTCCAACTAGGAGGAATAATGATCAAGAAGGTCGTCGCTGCTGCGGCTGCCACTGGCGGTCTGGTTCTCGCGGGTGCGGGCATGGCCGTTGCCGACGCGGGTGCCCAGGGTGCGGCCATCGGTTCCCCCGGTGTCCTCTCGGGCAACGTCGTCCAGGTGCCGGTTCACGTCCCCGTGAACGTGTGCGGCAACACGGTCTCCGTGATCGGGCTGCTGAACCCGTCCTTCGGCAACACCTGCGTCAACGCCTGACGTTGAGCCTCGCCCCGTGAGGGTGTGAGCCGGTCCGGCCCCGGAGTGCGTGCCATGCACTCCGGGGCCGGTGGCCATTTCCGCCCCGGGCGTTTCGCCCGGTGGCGCTCTTTCGAAGCCGATCAGGCAGGAACAAGCTATGCGACAGGTCACACGCAAGGGTCTTGTCACCATTGCGGCAGCCGGCGGCGTTTTCGCCGCCGTAGGCGGCGGTTACGCGCACGCCGATTCCGGTGCCAACGGTGCCGCCACGAATTCCCCGGGCGTCGCGTCCGGAAATTCCGTCCAGGTCCCGGTGCACGTGCCGGTGAACGCCTGCGGAAACACCGTCAACGTCGTCGGACTTCTCAATCCGGCGATGGGCAACAAGTGCGCCAACACCTCCAACCCGGGCAAGCCCGGCAAACCGGGTGGCGGGTCCTCCGCCGACGGGCACACCAGCGACTCTCCGGGCGTCGGCTCCGGCAACAACGTCCAGGTGCCCGTGGACGTCCCTGTCAACGTGTGCGGCAACAGCATCACGGGCATCGGCCTGGGCAACGCCGCCGCGGGCAACAACTGCGGCAACGGCATCGAGCCGACGCATCCGGGGAACCCCGGGAATCCGGGCAACCCCGGGAATCCTGGGAACCCCGGCAACCCCGGCAACCCCGGTAATCCGGGGAACCCTGGCAACCCGGGGACTCCTGGGAACCCCGGTACGCCCGGCACTCCGGGCACGCCCGGTACTCCCGGAACCCCGGGTACGCCCGGCAACCCGGGTACTCCCGGCGGGCCCGGTGACGGCGGTGGGTCGAACACCCCGAGCGAGCACAGCGTCACTCCGCCCCGTGCCGTCGAGGAGCTCGCCGAGACCGGTTCCGGTCCGCTCGGCGTGATCGTCCCCGCCGGGGCCGGTCTGCTGCTCGCCGGTGCGCTGATCTACCGCCGGTCCCGCGCCGCAGCCTGACCCGCGGCGTACGACGCACCACGCACAGGGGCCCCGCAGACCGCGGGGCCCCTTCTCGTCGCTCTACCAGGTCGCTCGTACCTGGCGGATGATCCGCCGCTTCAGCCGCACTCTGCGGCTCCCGTCCCGGTGCAGGCTCAGACGGTCCAACTCCCAGTGTCCGTACTCGGCATGGTCGGTCAGCAGCCGCGTCGCCTCCTTGCGGGAGACACCGCGCGGCACGTACACGTCGACAAATTCGTATTCCGGCATCGCATCTATTGTGCGGGCATGGGCCCGCTACGGATAGCGTGCGTCCCATGTCTGATGCTGCGCAGCCCACCGCTGCCGAGGTACGTGCCGCCGCCGAGGCGGTCAAGGCCGCACTGGACCGTCACCTCACGGCGGTCGAACGCCGCACGGGTGACGACGACCCGGACGTCTACGAAGCCTTCAACGCCCTCGCCGGGGCGGCCGAGGCGTACGACGAACTCCTCTACGACCGCTACGACGAGGTCACCCCCTTCGAGATCCCCGGAGCGGACGGTTCGTTGCCGCCGTACGCCGGACCCGACGAACCGCATGCACTCAGCCTCCTGATCCGCCGCGACTACGCCGTGGCGGAACCGAAACGTCTCCTCGCCCAGGCCCGCCGTATCGCCGAGATCGACGGCGAGGCGGACGCCACCGGGCCCGGCGCCCGTGCCGGGGTCTCGCCGCTCGCCGCGCTCGGGGTGCTCTTCGGCGAGTACGAACCGGACGAGATCGCCTCCCGGCACAAGGAGTTCGGCCTGGAGGAGGGCGACTCCACGCTGTGGGTCACCGCCGCCGAGGAGCTCCCGGAACCGGGGGAGTGGCTCAACGCCCCCTTCGAGCACGCCGATCCGGAGCGGATCGTCTGCCGCTTCGACGTCAGCTCCGTCTTCGACGAGGACGACGACGAACACGACGACAGCGATGACGGCGACAGCGACGACGGCGGCGGCGGCGGGGCCGGCGGCGCCGCCTCCTGAAGGAGCCGCGGGGGAGCGCGAAACGCGGGGAGACGGCGGAGGGCCGGGACACCACGATCGGTGTCCCGGTCCTCCGCCGTTCCGCGTTCCGGCCGCGCCCCCGGGCCCCGCGCCTACTCCTCGGGCACGGCCAGCAGCGCTTCCAGGAGCGGCCGCAGTCGCGTCGTACGCTCCGGGGCCACCCCCTCGGCCACCGCGCGGGGCAGCGCCTGGTCCACGCCGTGCACGACGGACAGATGACGCTCCGCGCGGCCGAACGCCGTGTACACCCACGGCCTGCTCAGCCCACCGGCGGCGTCGCCCGGCAGCACCACGACCACCGCGGGCCACCGCGCCCCGGCCGCCTGGTGCGCGGTGAGCGCCCAGCCGTGCCGCAGCGCCGACTCCACCCGCTCCTTCGGTACGAGGAGCTCCTCGTCGCCGCACCGCAGCCGCAGCCCCTCGGCGTCGGCCGACAGGACCGTGCCCGTCACCGTCCGCCCCGGCACGGCCGCGTACGCCACCCGGTCCCCGGGGTCGAAACCGCCGAACCGGCCGGGACCGGGGTTCAGCCGTTGCTTGAGCGCGGCGTTCAGCGCACGCGTACCGGCCGAGCCGCCGTGGCCGACCGTGACGACCTGCGTCTGCTCGGCCGGCACCCCGATCGCCCGCGGCACCGAGTCGGCCACCAGCTGGACGGTGCGGTGCACGGCCTCGCCGGCGTCCCGCACGGGGACGATCACGATCTCCTTGCCGGGGGCCTCGACCTGGTTCAGTTCGCCGGCGCCGACGCCCGAGACCAGCTCGCCGAGCGGGCCCGGGTCGGGCACGCGCGAGGCGATCCGCGGGCACACCCGGGCCGCGAGCACGTCGCCGAAGACCTGGCCGGCACCCGGCGCGCCGAGAACCGCCGGGTCGCCGCTCAGCACCAGCCGGCAGCCGTCGGGCAGCGACTCGACGAGCATCGCGGCGGTCTCCACGTCCAACTGCGGCGCGTCGAGCACCACCAGGAGGTCCAGGGCGAAGGCACCCTCCTCGTCGCGGCCGGGCCCGGCCGCTCCGGAGAGCAGCGCTGCGACCGTCACCGCGTCCGCCCCGGCGGTGCCGAGCGCGCGCCGCCCGCCGTCCGCGTGGACGGCGACCAGGGTGCGCAGCCCGCGCTCGCGGGCGGCCGCGGCGAGGGCGACCGGCTCGGCGCGGGAGGCCTCGCCGCCCGTGTGCAGGACGAGGCCGTGGGCCCCGGCGGCCCGTGCGAGCTCGGAGCCCTCCCAGGCGTCGGCTGTCGCCGTCCTGACCAGCCGGGCGAGGCCGTCCGCGAGGCTCTCCTCCGCGAGCGCGTACCGGTCGAGCCCGAGCAGCACGGGCGAGGCCGGCTCCTCGGCGGCGGCCTCCGCGGCCTCCGGCGACTCCTCGTCCTCTTCGGGCTCCTCCTCGGCCGTCTCCTCCTCCTGGAAGACGAGGACCGCGCCCGCGGACACCGCCTCCTCGACGGCCGACCCGGGATCGGGCACCGCGTGCCCGGCGAGTCCGGCGCGCACGGTGTCGATCTCCAGCGCCGTGTGTCCCTGGAGCGCGGCCCGCTCCAGGAGCCACACCGTCAGGGCGACCGTCCGGCGCGGGTCGTCAGGGCCGCACGCGGCGCCGAGCAGCGCCCGCGCGAAGCCGTCGGCCTGCTCGGGGCGCACCCCGGAGACCGCGAGCAGCTGCCAGGGGTCGTCGAGCAGGGCCTGGTGCGCGCCCTCGCCGAGCGCGGCGGCGACCTGGCCGGCCAGCGCCTCGGGGGCGCCGCCCTTGGCCAGGACCTCCCGCACGGCGGCGGTGGTGCCGGGTGCCGGGGCGGACCCCTGCGCCGGTACGGGAGGCCGCACCGTCATGGCGGGGGCCGCTTCGGGGGTGGGCCGACGGGGTGCGGGCTCCGGGGCCTCGTAGAACGCGCTGCCGGAGGCCGCGCCGCCCTCCACGGCCCGGACGGCCGCGAGCAGATCGGCGGCCGTGCCGCTCAGCTTGGCGCCGCTCGCCAGGGGCCCTTCCTTCTCGGCCTTCCGCGCCTCGATCTTCGCCCGCAGCTCCCGCTGCGCGGCGAGCTCGGCCTGCGCGTCGCTCAACTCGGGCGTGTCGGAGGCCTTGGCGACGGCGTCGCCGCCCGCGCCGGGCTCCTCGGACGCCCCGGATGCCGCGTCGGCCGCTTCGGCGGCCTCGGCGTCAGTGGACTCCGGAGACGCGTCGGCCCCAGCGGGCTCAGCCGACTCCTCGGTCGCGTCGTCGGTCGCGGCGGGCTCGTCCGGCTCCTCTGCCGCGCCGTCCGCGGCGGGCTCGTCCGGCTCCTCTGCCCCGCCTGGCTCCTCGGCCGGCGGCGGCTCCTCGTCGGTCGCGGGCCCCTCGGCCGACGCCGACTCCTCGGCCGTCCCCGGCTCCTCCGGCTCGGCGGCTCCCTGCCGTACGTCCTCCTGGACGTCCTCGGTGGGTGCCACGTCCTCGGGTGCCTCGGGCGCGGTCTCCCCGGAAGGCTCGGTCACAAGGTGCTCCAGTCGTGATCCGGATAGCGGTGCACGGGCGCCGACACATCGTCCAGCGCCCGACAGATCTCGTCAGGAAGACTAAGGGTCTCCACCGACAACGCGGCCGTGAGCTGGCGCGCCGTGCGCGCGCCGACGATCGGCGCGGTCACCCCGGGCCGGTCGCGGACCCAGGCGAGCGCCACGTGCAGCGGGGTCGTCGCGAGGCCGTCGGCCGCCGTCGTGACCGCGTCCACGATCCTGCTCGCGGCCTCGTCCAGGTACGGCTCCACGAACGGCGCCATCGTCTCGGAGGCGCCGCGCGAGTCGGACGGGGTCCCGCTGCGGTACTTGCCCGTCAGGACCCCGCGCCCCAGCGGGGACGAGGGCAGCAGGCCTATCCCGAGGTCCTGCGCCGCCGGCAGCACCTCGCGCTCCACGCCCCGCTGGAGCAGCGAGTACTCCAGCTGCGCCCCCGCGAGCCGGGTCCGGTCCCCGCCGAGCTGCCAGGTGCCCGCCTTGGCGAGCTGCCAGCCGCAGAAGTTCGCCACGCCCGCGTACCGCGCCCGCCCGCTGCGTACCGCGATGTCGAGCGCCTGGAGCGACTCCTCCAGCGGTGTGTACGGGTCGAAGGCGTGCAGCTGCCACAGGTCCACGTGGTCGGTGCCGAGCCGGGCGAGGGAGGCGTCGAGCGCGGCGAGCAGATGCCCGCGCGAGCCGTCCGTACGCCGGTCGGGGTCGGGCACGCTGCCCGCCTTGGTCGACAGGACCAGGTCCTGCCGGGACACGAGCCGCTCCATGAGACGGCCGAGCAGATACTCCGCCTCGCCCCCGCCGTACACGTCGGCGGTGTCCACGAGCGTGCCGCCCGCGTCCCAGAACGACTTCAACTGCTCGGCGGCGTCGTGCTCGTCGGTGTCCCGGCCCCAGGTCAGGGTGCCGAGTCCGATGCGCGACACGCGCAGGCCGGTACGTCCGAGATGCCTCTGCTCCATGGGCGCGAGATTACTGGCCAGGGCACCACGCGGAGAGAGCCTGTGGACAACCGCGTCCTGACGGATGCCGCGACCGCGCGCTAGAGTCCCGCCCACAAGGACGTTACCGATGGGTAAGGGGTGCGTGGACATGCGGCTCGGCATCAACCTCGGCTACTGGGGTGCGGGCATGGACGGCGACAACCTCGCCGTCGCCCAGGAGGCGGACCGCCTCGGCTACGACGTCTGCTGGGCCGCCGAGGCCTACGGCTCCGACGCGCCCACCGTGCTCGCCTGGGTCGCGGCGAAGACGGAGCGGATCGACGTCGGCTCCGCGATCATGCAGATCCCGGCCCGGCAGCCCGCGATGACGGCCATGACAGCCGCCACCCTCGACTCGCTCACCGGCGGCCGCTTCCGCCTCGGCCTCGGCGTCTCCGGACCGCAGGTCTCCGAGGGCTGGTACGGCGTGAAGTTCGACAAGCCGCTCGCCCGGACCCGCGAGTACGTCGAGATCGTCCGCAAGGCGATGACCCGGGAGCGCCTCAGCTACGAGGGCGAGCACTGGACCCTGCCGCTCCCCGGCGGCCCCGGCAAGCCGATCAAGCTCACCGTGCACCCGGAGCGCGAGCACATCCCGCTCTACATCGCCGCGATCGGCCCGAAGAACCTGGAGCAGACCGGCGAGATCGCCGACGGCGCCCTGCTGATCTTCCCCTCCGCCGCCCACCTGGAGGAGACCGCGCTCCGGCACATCCGCGCGGGCCGCGAGAAGGCCGGTCTGACGATGGACGGCTTCGACGTCTGTCCGACCGTGCCGCTCGCCCTGGGGGACGACGTCGACGCCCTCGCCGACGTGTTCCGCCCGTACACCGCGCTCTACGTCGGCGGCATGGGCAGCCGCAAGCAGAACTTCTACAACCAGCTCGCACAGCGCATGGGGTACGAGAAGGAGGCCGCCGAGATCCAGGACAAGTACCTGGCCGGTGACAAGGCGGGTGCCGCCGCGGCCGTACCGCAGAGCCTGATCGACCAGACCTCGCTGCTCGGCTCCGTCGAGCGGATCGCCGAGCGGATGACGGCCTACGCGGAGGCCGGCGTCACCACGCTGACCCTCGCCCCGGCCGGCTTCACCCTGGACGAGCGGGTGGCGGCGCTGCGAGCGGGCGTCGAGGCGATGGAACGAGCCGGACTGGCGTGACCCCGGGGGGCGCCGTCAGGGAGAGGTTCTGCGGCCGTGGTGGGGGCTCGGGGGTCTTCCCCGCCACGGCCGTCACGCTGCACAACGGCTTCACGGGGCCCTCGGTTACGCCCTCGGGACTCACTCTTTCGGCCGAGTCGTCCGGCCCTCCTGTTGCCCCTCGCCGCGGACCGCACTTGACTCGTTCTCCCGGGGGCCGGACGGAGTGCGGACATGCGCACGGAGGTGGCGGCGATGCTCACGGCCAAGGGCCTGTTCCAGGAAATCATCGACAACGACGAGTCCTTCGCGCTCTTCTGCTCGATCGCGGCGAGCGGAGAGTCCCAGGGCGGCTGGGAGAACGCCCGGATCGCGGCACTCGTCGCCCCCGGCATGAGGGATCTCACCCCCAAGATCACCCGGCACGGAGCCGACGAGGACAAGCACGGCCGGATCTTCAACGCGTTGATGAAGAAGCGCGGCCTCGAACCCGTCCCGGTGCCGCCCGACACCGACTACACGATGCTGCTCGAACAGCGCGGCATCGGCCTCGCGCACGACAAGCTGCGCCGCGACGAGCCGCTGAACGAGCAGGACATCGTCGTCTACCTCGCCCACAGCCGGGTCACCGAGCAACGGGCCGCCGACCAGATGGACATGCTGGTCACGTACTTCGGGGACCACCCCGAACTCGGCAAGGCCATCCACATGATCGACGACGACGAGGCCAACCACCTCGCCTACTGCCACGAGGAACTGCTGCGCCTCGCGCGCGCGGGACACGGCCGGCTCATCCAGCGGACCCTGCGCGAGTCCGCCCTCGTCGAGATCCAGGTCTACCGCGACGTCAGCCTCGCCGTGATGGGGCACATGGGACGGATCCTGGGCTGGCCCCGCCCGAAGGCCGCCGTCCTCGCCGCCGGCATCCGCGGGATGTACGCGTACGAGCGCGCCGCGGGCTGGCACCGGATGGTCGGCCTGAAGATGCCCGAGCGACGCGACGCCCTCGGCGGGCCCGCGACCCCGGCACCGGCCTTCTGACCCGCACCGGCGGGCCGAGGCTCACATCCAGCCGCGCCGCTTGAACATCCGGTACAGGGTCATGACGATGCCCGCCATCACCACGACCACCACCGGGTACGACCCCACCCAGCGCAGCTCCGGCATGTGGTCGGAGTTCATGCCGTAGATGCCCGCGACCATCGTCGGGACCGCGGCCATGGCCGCCCAGGCGGAGATCTTCCGCATGTCGTCGTTCTGCCGCACCCCCATCTGCGCGAGATGGGCGGACAGCACGTCCGACAGGAGCCGGTCGAGCCCCTCCACCTGCTCGTTGGCGCGCAGCAGATGGTCGTTGACGTCCCGGAAGAAGGGCTGTGACAGCTCGTTCACGAACGGCACCGATCCGGCCGTGAGCCGGGCCATCGGCCCGGCGAGCGGACTGCTGGCCCGCCGGAACTCCAGGACCTGCCGCTTCGCCGTGTAGATCCGCTCCGCCGTGTTCGCCGGATTGCCGCCGGTGGGCGCGAAGACGTCCGCCTCCAGCTCCTCCAGGTCCACCTGGAGCTCTCCGGCCACATCGAGGTAGTGGTCCACGATCGCGTCGCTCACCGCGTACAGCACCGCCGTCGGCCCGTGCTTCAGCACCTCGGGGTCGGCTTCCAGCCGTCGGCGCACCTGCGCGAGCGGAGCGCCCTCGCCGTGCCGGACGGTCACCACGAAGGAGTCGCCCATGAAGAGCATCAGTTCGCCCGAGGAGACCCGGTCGCTCTCCGGCTCGTAGACGATCGGCTTGAGCACCGCGAACAGCGAGTCGTCGTAGACCTCCAGCTTGGGTCGCTGGTGGGCCTTGAGGGCGTCCTCGACGGCCAGCGGGTGCAGCGCGAACTCCGAGGCGACATGGTCGAATTCCGCCTCGGTGGGTTCGTGGAGCCCCACCCACAGAAAGGCGTCCCCGGTGGCCCGCGCCTCGTCGAGCGCGTCGGAGAGGTCGGCGGGGCCGTCCGTACGGCGCCCGTCCCGGTAGATGGCTGAGTCCACGATCACGCGCCGTATTCTCCATCGATCGGCCTCGCGACGCACGCGTGGATCCGCCCGGAGGCCGTCGGCCCCACGAGGCCGGGCACCGCCGGGCACTGCTGGGCACCGCCCGGCAGCGCCGGGGCACCGCCTAGGCTGGCCGCCATGGCCACGCTGATCCTCGTCCGGCACGGACGCTCCACCGCCAACACCTCCGGGGTCCTCGCCGGGCGCACCCCCGGGATCTCCCTCGACGAGCGGGGCGCCGCGCAGGCCGCCGCGCTCCCCGGGCGCCTCGCGGACGTCCCGCTCGCCGCCGTCGTCTCCAGCCCCCTCCAGCGCTGCCGGGAGACCGTACGGCCCCTCCTCGACGCCCGTCCGGACCTCCCGCTGCACGTCGAGGACCGGATCAACGAGTGCGACTACGGTGACTGGTCCGGCCGGAAGCTGGCCGAGCTCAACGACGAACCCCTGATGGAGGTCGTCCAGGCGCACGCCTCCGCCGCGGCCTTCCCCGGCGGCGAGTCCATGCGCGCGATGCAGGCCCGCGCCGTCGACGCCGTCCACGACTGGAACGCGCGGATCGAGGCCGAGCACGGCGAGGACGCCGCCTACGTCATGTGCTCGCACGGCGACATCGTCAAGTCGATCGTGGCGGACGCGCTCGGCCTCCACCTCGACCTCTTCCAGCGCGTCCACGTCGACCCGTGCTCGGTCACCGTCATCCGCTACACGCGCCTGCGTCCCTTCCTCGTCCGCCTCGGCGACACCGGCGACTTCGCCGGATTCGCGCCGCGCGAGCACCCGGACAGCAGCGGGACCGCTGAGGTCGGGGGCGGTGCGGGCGCACCGTGATCCCCTCGCGCAGTAGGGTGGACGCGCCGCTGTAGTACGACTGTCGAGACGCAAGGGAGCCGGGAAACGTGTCCCGTCAGGTGTTCCTCTACGACCCACCGGAGCGTTTCGTGGCCGGTACGGTCGGGCTGCCTGGCCGCCGTACGTTCTTCCTCCAGGCGTCCGCCGCCGGCCGGGTCACCAGCGTCGCCCTGGAGAAGACACAGGTCGCCGCCCTCGCCGAGCGCATGGACGAACTCCTCGACGAGGTCGTCCGCCGCACCGGGGGCAACGCCCCGGTCCCCGCCGTCGCGCCCGCCGAGGTCGCCGACACGGCCCCCCTCGACGTACCCGTCGAGGAGGAGTTCCGGGTCGGCACCATGGCGCTCGCCTGGGACGGCGAGGAGCAGCGCATGATCGTCGAGGCGCAGGCGCTCGTCGAACTCGACGTGGAATCCGAGGAGGACCTCGCCGAGGCCGAGGAGCGGCTGCTCCAGGACGAGGAGAACGGCCCGCCGATGCTCCGGGTCCGCCTCAGCGGTGCCCAGGCCCGCGCCTTCGCGAAGCGGGCCCTGGACGTCGTCAACGCCGGCCGTCCGCCGTGCCCGCTGTGCAGCCTGCCGCTCGACCCCGAGGGCCATGTCTGCCCGCGCCAGAACGGATACCGCCGCGGAGCATGAGCAGCAGCCGCCCGACGCCCCAGGACGCCGAGCTGCTCGCCCACGGTGAGCTGACCGTGCGGGGCCAGGTCCGCGAGGCCTCCAACGCCGTGCTCTACTGCTCCGTCGCGTACGAGGGACGGGAAGAGGCCTGCGTCTACAAGCCGGTCGCGGGGGAGCAGCCGCTGTGGGACTTCCCCGACGGCACGCTCGCCCAGCGCGAGGTCGCCGCGTACGAGATCTCCGAGGCCACCGGCTGGGGCCTGGTCCCGCCGACCGTGCTCCGCGACGGGCCGTACGGGGAGGGCATGGTCCAGCTGTGGATCGAGGCCGACCCCGAGGCACGACTGCTCGCCCTGACCGAGGACGACGAGGCGGGCGAGGGCTGGAGGGCCGTCGGGCCCGCCCAGGTCGACGAGGACCGCACCGCGCTCCTCGTCCACGCGGACACCCCCGAACTGCGGCGGCTCGCCGTCCTGGACGCCGTCATCAACAACGGCGACCGGAAGGGCGGACACCTGCTGCCCGTCCCCGGCGGACACCTCTACGGCATCGACCACGGGGTCACCTTCCACGTCGACGACAAGCTGCGCACCCTCCTGTGGGGCTGGGCGGGCGAGGAGCTGCCCGCGGAGGCGGCCGGGGTGCTCGACGCCCTCGGCCGCTCCCTGGCCCCGGGAGAGCCGCTCGCCGCCCGTCTGGCGGACCTGCTCACGGATGCCGAGGTGACGGCCGTACGCGCCCGCGTGGAGGCGCTGCGGACCACGGGACGGCACCCGGAGCCCTCGGGTCAGTGGCCGGCGATCCCCTGGCCGCCCGTCTGACCGGACCGAAAGGTTTCGGCCATCCCTGTGGACGGTCACCCCGGGGGCATGCACCCCTGGGGGGTATACATGCACGCCTCCGACCCGCAAGAGCGCCTAATAGGTCAAGATCCCGGATCCGGTTCGTATCCGGAACACCTGTCCGGTTACGCTCGGGTCATGCATGCCTGGCCCGCTTCTGAGGTCCCCGCCCTTCCCGGCAAGGGCCGCGACCTCCGGATCCACGACACCGCGACCGGTGGACGAGTGACCCTCGCCCCCGGCCCCGTCGCCCGTATCTACGTCTGCGGCATCACGCCGTACGACGCGACCCACATGGGTCACGCGGCGACCTACAACGCGTTCGACCTCGTTCAGCGCGTGTGGCTCGACACCAAGCGGCAGGTGCACTACGTCCAGAACGTCACGGACGTGGACGACCCGCTCCTGGAGCGCGCGATCCGCGACGGCATCGACTGGGTCGGCCTCGCCGAGCGGGAGACCGCCCTCTTCCGCGAGGACATGACCGCCCTGCGGATGCTGCCCCCGCAGCACTACATCGGCGCCGTCGAAGCCATACCCGGCATCGTCCCGCTCGTCGAGCGCCTCCGGGACTCCGGAGCCGCCTACGAGCTCGAAGGCGACATCTACTTCTCCGTCGACGCCGACCCGCACTTCGGGCAGGTCTCGAACTACACCACCGAGCTGATGCGCCACCTCTCCGCCGAGCGCGGCGGGGACCCGGACCGTCCGGGCAAGAAGAACCCGCTCGACCCGATGCTCTGGATGGCCGCCCGTGAGGGCGAGCCGAGCTGGGACGGCGCGAGCCTCGGCCCCGGCCGCCCCGGCTGGCACATCGAGTGCGTCGCCATCGCCCTCGACCACCTCGGCATGGGCTTCGACGTGCAGGGCGGCGGCTCCGACCTGATCTTCCCGCACCACGAGATGGGCGCCTCCCACGCCCAGACCCTCACCGGCGAGTTCCCCATGGCGAAGGCGTACGTCCACGCCGGCATGGTCGCCCTCGACGGCGAGAAGATGTCCAAGTCCCGGGGCAACCTGGTCTTCGTCTCGAAGCTCCGCCGGGACGGCGTCGACCCGGCCGCCATCCGGCTCGCGCTGCTCTCCCACCGCTACCGCGACGACTGGGAGTGGACCGACCAGGTCCTCCAGGACGCGATGGAGCGTCTCGGCCGGTGGCGCGCCGCCGTGTCGCGCCCCGACGGCCCGTCCGCCGACGCGCTCGTCGAGGAGCTCCGCGAGGCCCTGTCCGACGACCTCGACACCCCCACCGCGCTCGCCGCGGTCGACCGCTGGGCCGCGCTCCAGGCGGCCGAGGGTGGCACCGACGACTCCGCTCCCGGTCTCGTCTCCCGCGCCGTCGACGCACTGCTCGGTGTGGCCCTGTAACGCGCAGGACCGCGCAACTCCCCTTTCAGGCAACCGCCCTTGGACTTCTCGCCGAAGTCCGAGGGCGGTTCCGTTTTGTCCTGGCGGGAATGCTCGTTCCTGCGCTAAATAAGCTCCATGCAATCATCATCACGCATGAAAGTTGCACTCGCCGGAGCCGTCCTCGGGCTCCTCGCGGCCTTCGCGGGACCCGGCACCACCGCGTCGGCCACCCCCACCGACAGCACCGACCAGGCCGGCGCCACGGCACAGGAGCCCGCCACCACGGTCGGCGACCTCACCGGGTTCGCCGCCGACGGGTCCGTCTACCGGCTGACCGCCGGTCAGGCCCAGGCCCGGGTCAGCTTCGTCACCGCCGACACCTTCCGCATCGAACTCGCCCCCGACGGCACGTTCACCGACCCCACCGGCAGCGACATCACGCTGCCCCAGGGCCCGCCCCCGGCCACCCGCTGGCGCGACCTGGGCGACCGCTACGAACTGAGCAGCGCCAAGGTGACCCTGCGCGCCTACAAGTCACCGCTCCGCTTCGCCGCCCTGCGCGCCGACGGCACCCCGCTCTGGAGCGAGTCCCGCGGCCTCAGCTGGACCGCCGACCGCACCACCCAGACCCTCGCCCGCGGCGCCGCCGAGCAGTTCTACGGCGCCGGCATGCAGAACGGCCGCGGCAACACCTCCCACCGCGACAAGACCGTCGAGGTCGGCGTCGACTACAACTGGAACGACGGCGGCCACCCCAACTCCGTTCCGTTCTACCTCTCCTCCGCCGGATACGGCGTCTACCGCAACACCTACGCGCCGAACACCTACGCCTTCACCGAGCCCGTCACCACCAGCGCCGAGGAACGGCGCTTCGACGCCTACTACTTCGCCGGCACCGGCTCCGACGCCGCCAAGGACGTCATCGGCCAGTACACCCGGCTCACCGGCAAGCCCTTCCTGCCGCCCGTGTACGGCCTGGAGATCGGCGACGCCGACTGCTACCTCCACAACGCCAACCGGGGCGAGCGCCGCACCCTCGACGCCCTGAAGGTCGCCGACGGCTACGTCGAGAACGACATGCCCAACGGCTGGATGCTCGTCAACGACGGCTACGGCTGCGGCTACGAGAACCTCGCCGAGGCCTCCGCCGGACTCGGCGAACGCGGCATGAAGCTCGGACTGTGGACCGAGGACGGCATCGACAAGCTCGAAGAGCAGGTCAAGGCCGGCCAGCGGGTCGCCAAACTCGACGTCGCCTGGGTCGGCGAGGGCTACAAGTTCGCCCTCGACGGCTGCAAGGACGCCCACGCCGGCATCGAGGCCCACAGCGACGCCCGCGGCTTCACCTGGGCCCCCGAGAGCTGGTCCGGCGCCCAGCGCTGCGGCGTCCAGTGGTCCGGCGACCAGTCCGGCACCTGGGAGTACATCCGCTGGCAGATCCCGACCTACGCGGGCGCGTCCATGTCCGGACTCGCCTACACCACCGGCGACGTCGACGGCATCTTCGGCGGCAGCGCCAAGACGTACACCCGCGACCTCCAGTGGAAGACCTTCCTGCCGGTCACCATGACCATGGACGGCTGGGCCGCCAACGACAAGCAGCCCTTCCGCTACGGAGAGCCCTACACCAGCATCAACCGCGCCTCCCTCAAGCTCCACGAGGCCCTGCTCCCGTACATCTACAGCCACGCCCACCGGGCCACGAAGACCGGCGTCGGCCTCGCCCGGCCACTCGCCCTGGAGTACCCGGACGACCCCAAGGCATCCACCGACGCCGCCAAGTACGAGTTCCTCAGCGGCGAGGACTTCCTCGTGGCGCCGGTGTACCAGGACGCCGTGGAGCGCGACGGCATCTATCTCCCGAAGGGCACCTGGATCGACTACTGGACCGGCCGCACCTTCGAGGGCCCCGTCACGGTCGACGACTACAGCGCCCCCCTCGACACCCTGCCCCTGTTCGTACGGGCCGGGGCGACCGTCCCGATGTGGCCCGGCGACATCCGCTCGTACACCGACCGCGCCCCCGGCGACCCGATCGCCTGGGACATCTACCCCAAGGGCAGCTCCTCCTTCGAGCTGTACGAGGACGACGGCGTCACCCGCGAGCACCGCACCGGCCGCTACGCCACCCAGCGCGCCGAGGTCCGCGCCCCCGACGGCGGTCCCGGCGACGTCACCGTCCGCATCGGGGCCAGCAAGGGCACGTACACCGGCAAGCCGGCCGCCCGGCCGTACGCCTTCACCGTCCACACCGGCGACGCCCCCGGCCAAGTGAAGCTCGACGGGCGCAACCTGCCCGCCCTCTCCTCCCGTGCCGCCTTCGACGCCGCCTCCCAGGGCTGGTGGTACGACCGCGACAAGCTCGGGGGAGTGGTCCGGGTCAAGACGGCCGCCCTCTCCACCGCGCGCGACGTCGAGCTGAGGCTGAGCGACACCAGCGCGGTCGGCGGCGCCGTACCGGGCGCCTCCGCGACCCTCGCCGCCGCCTCGGGGCAGGAGCTGGGGGCCGGGGCACCCGGCACCGTCGCCGTGGACGTCACCGCGGGCACCCGCGACGCCACCGACGTACGGGTCTCCCTGGACGCACCGGCCGGCTGGCAGGTCACCCCGGCCGCACCGCTCGACCGCGTCCCGGCCGGCACGACCCGCCGGGTCGAGGTCACCGTCACCCCCGCCCCGGACGCCAAGCCCGGCGAGGCCACCCTCACCGCCACCGCCCGGCACCGCGCCGCGGGCACCGACCGCACCGCCACCCAGCGGTTCGCGGTCGGCGTGATGCCCCCGCCGCCGACCGGCGACGCCTGGGCGAGCGACCTCGTCTGGCTGCGCTCCACCAACGGCTGGGGACCGCCCGAACGCGACCGCTCCAACGGCGAGTCCGGCGCCGCCGACGGCCGGACCCTCACCCTGGCCGGCACGACCTACGAGAAGGGCATCGGTGCCCACGCCGACTCCGACATCGAGGTCTACCTCGGCGGCCGCTGCACCACCTTCACCGCCGACGTCGGCATCGACGACGAGATCAACGGCTACGGTGACGTGGCCTTCTCCGTCGAGGCCGACGGCAAGGTCCTGTGGACCTCACCCCGGCTCACCGGCGCCTCCGCGACCCTGCCCGTGAACGTCGACGTGACCGGGGCGCGGCACGTCCGGCTGCGGATCACGGACACCAACGGGTCCAAGAGCGGCGACCACGGGGACTGGGCGGCGGCCCGGTTCGACTGCGCCTGACGCGTGATCTGATCCCCGGCTGACACGACGACGGGAGGGGCGCCCTCGGGCACCCCTCCCGTTCCGTCCCGACTCCCCGGCGGGTACGGCTACTTGCCGGACTCGCCGTCCGACTCGCCGTCCGAGTCGCTGTCCGTGTCGCCGTCCACGTCGGTGTCCGTGCTCGTCTCCGTGCTCGTCTCCGGGCCCGTGTCCGCGTTCGTCTCCGGCCCCGTGTCCGGTGAGCCGTCGGCGGACCCCTCCGGCGCCTCGGGAGCGTCCGACTCCTCCGACTCCCCCTCGGCGGCCTCCGCACCCGGGACCGCCTCCGGTCCCGGCTGCTCCGGCTTCGGAGGACGCGTACGACCGCTGCCGGTCTCCCGCAGGAACGGCGTGTCGCCGCCCTCCATCGCCACCCCGGGGCCGCCGCCCGGACCCGTGCCCGGCTCGCGCCGCCGCAGATACCGCTCGAACTCGCGGGCGATCGCCTCGCCCGAGGCCTCCGGCAGCTCCGCCGTGTCCCGGGCCTCCTCCAGCGTCTGCACGTACTCGGCGACCTCGCTGTCCTCGGCGGCCAGCTGGTCCACGCCCACCTGCCAGGCCCGCGCGTCCTCGGGCAGCTCGCCCAGCGGGATGCGCAGCCCGATCAGGTCCTCAAGACGGTTGAGGAGCGCGAGCGTCGCCTTCGGGTTCGGCGGCTGCGACACATAGTGCGGCACCGCCGCCCACAGGCTCACCGCCGGCACGCCCGCGTGGGTGCACGCCTCCTGGAGGATGCCCACGATGCCCGTCGGGCCCTCGTACCGGGTCTCCTCCAGGTCCATCGTGCGCGCCAGGTCCGGGTCGGAGGTCACGCCGCTGACCGGGACCGGCCGGGTGTGCGGGGTGTCCCCGAGCAGCGCGCCCAGGATCACGACCATCTCCACGCCCAGCTCGTGGGCGAAGGCGAGGATCTCGTTGCAGAAGGAGCGCCAGCGCATCGACGGCTCGATCCCGCGCACGAGCACCAGGTCACGGGGTTTGTCGCCGCCGACCCGGACCACGGAGAGCCGGGTCGTGGGCCAGGTGATCTTCCGGACGCCGTTGTCCAGGAAGACCGTGGGCCGGTTGACCTGGAAGTCGTAGTAGTCCTCGGCGTCGAGCGCCGCGAACACCTCGCCCTTCCATTCCCGGTCCAGATGGGCGACCGCGGTGGAGGCGGCGTCGCCGGCGTCGTTCCAGCCTTCGAACGCGGCCACCATGACCGGGTCGATCAGCTCGGGTACCCCCTCGAGCTCGATCACCCAGCGCCTCCTTTTCGAAGTTCCTGTCGTACGGACCAACCTTACGGCTTTCTCCAGGTCCGTCCGCAGCCCCCGGACGTCCCCGAAAACCCGTGCGGCCTTGATCGACTACCCAGGAACCCGCCTCCGCACACGGCGGTGTGGACGGCGTGCGGCACGTCTCAGGGGCGGCCCTCGGAAGAGGAACCGCCCCTGCGCGTACGGGAGTCGTGTCCCGGTGCTACTTGTTCAGCATCTTCTCGACGTCCGCGCGGATCTCGTCCGTGGCGAGGCCGCGGATGGTCAGCGTCGTACGGCGGCGCAGTACGTCGTCCGCCGTCTCGGCCCACTCGTGGTCGCGGGCGTAGGCGACCTGCGCCCAGATCTCCGGCGCGTCGGGGTGTATCCGCTGCGCCAGCTCGGGGTTCTCGTTCGCCATGCGGGCGATGTCGAAGGAGAGCGAGCCGTAGTGCGTCGCCAGGTGCTTGGCGGTGTCGGCGGCCATCCGCGGGCCGGGCGCCGGACCGTCGACGAGCAGCCGGTGCGCGACGGCGTTCGGGTTGGCGATACCGGGCAGCGGCAGCCGCTTCGGCAGCGTCGACACCGACTCGTAGTCCTCGCCGAGCGGGTGGCCGGGGAGCTGCTCCAGCTTCTTCATCACCGTACGGCCGATGTGGCGGAAGGTCGTCCACTTGCCGCCGGCCACCGACAGCATGCCGCCGCGGCCCTCGGTGACGACCGTCTCGCGCTTGGCCTTCGAGGTGTCGCCGGGACCGCCCGGGAGCACCCGCAGACCGGCGAAGGCGTAGGTGATCAGATCGCGCGACAGCTGCTGGTCGCGGATGGAGAAGGCGGCCTCGTCCAGGATCTGGGCGGTGTCCTTCTCGGTGACCTCGACCTGGCCGGGGTCGCCCTCGTACTCCTCGTCGGTGGTGCCCAGCAGCAGCATGTCCTCCCAGGGGAGGGCGAAGGTGATGCGGTACTTGTCGATCGGGGTGGCCAGGGCGGCCTTCCACGGCGAGGTCCGCTTGAGGACCAGGTGGGCGCCCTTGGAGAGGCGGATGGAGGGGGCCGCGTTCGGGTCCTCCATCTTGCGCAGGTGGTCGACCCACGGGCCGGTCGCGTTCAGCACCAGGCGGGCGGTGACGCCGAACTCGTCGCCGCTGGTGCGGTCCTTGAGTTCGGCGCCGGTGACCCGGCCCTTGGTGAAGCGCAGCCCGGTGACCTCGGCGTGGTTGAGGACGGTGGCACCGGCGTCGACCGCCGCGCGGACCGTCATCAGCGCCATGCGGGCGTCGTTCATCTGGTCGTCGCCGTAGACGGCCACGGCCTTGAGGTTGTCGGTGCGCAGCTCCGGCACGTCCTGCGCGGCCTTGGCGGGGGAGAGCAGGTGCCCGACGCCGTCGCCGAAGGCCGACAGGGCGGAGTACGCGAAGACGCCGGCGCCGAGCTTGGCGGCGCCGTGCGGGCCGCCCTTGTAGACGGGCAGGTAGAAGGTGAGGGGGTTGGCGAGGTGCGGTGCCACCTGACGGGAGACCGCACGCCGCTCGAAGTGGTTCTCCGCGACGAGCTTCACCGCGCCGGTCTGCAGGTAGCGCAGACCGCCGTGGAGCAGCTTCGAGGAGGCGGAGGAGGTGGCGCCGGCGAAGTCGCCGGCGTCCACCAGGGCCACCCGCAGGCCCGACTGCGCGGCGTGCCAGGCGGTGGAGATGCCCAGGATGCCGCCGCCGATCACCAGGAGGTCGTACGTCGCCTTGGAAAGCTGTTCCCGGGTCTCGGCGCGGCTCGGGAGGGAGCCGGACGCCGGGTGCGTCCCAAGGGCAGGGACGCTCTGCAGGGTGGTCATGTCGATCTACTCCTCGTCCTCGATCCAGCCCATGGTCCGCTCGACGGCCTTGAGCCAGCTCTTGTACTCGCTGTCACGCCTGTCGGCGTCCATGCGAGGGGTCCATTCCGCCGCGCGGCGCCAGTTGGCGCGCAGGGCGTCGGTGTCCGGCCAGAAGCCGACGGCCAGGCCGGCGGCGTAGGCGGCACCGAGGCAGGTGGTCTCGGCGACCATCGGACGCACGACGGGCGCGTCCAGGAAGTCCGAGAGGGTCTGCATCAGCAGGTTGTTGGAGGTCATGCCGCCGTCGACCTTGAGCGCGGTCAGCTCGACGCCGGAGTCCTTCGTCATGGCGTCGGTGATCTCGCGGGTCTGCCAGGCGGTGGCCTCCAGGACGGCGCGGGCGATGTGCGCCTTGGTGACGTACCGGGTGAGGCCGGCGATCACACCGCGGGCGTCGGAGCGCCAGTACGGGGCGAAGAGGCCGGAGAAGGCCGGCACGAAGTAGGCGCCGCCGTTGTCCTCGACCGAGGACGCGAGGGTCTCGATCTCGGCGGCGGACTTGATGAGGCCCATCTGGTCGCGCATCCACTGCACCAGCGAACCGGTGACGGCGATCGAGCCCTCCAGGGCGTAGACCGGCTTCTGCTCGCCGATCTGGTAGCCGACCGTGGTCAGCAGGCCGCTGTAGGAGTTGATGATCTTGTCGCCGGTGTTCATCAGCATGAAGGTGCCGGTGCCGTACGTGGACTTGGCCTCGCCCTCGGCGAAACAGGTCTGGCCGAACAGGGCGGCCTGCTGGTCGCCGAGCGCCGAGGCGACCGGGACACCGGCGAGGACGCCGTCCTTGACGTGGCCGTAGACCTCGGCGGACGACCGGATCTCGGGGAGGACGTTGAGGGGGACCCCCATCGACTCCGCGATCTTCTCGTCCCAGGCGAGGGTGTGCAGGTTCATCAGCATGGTGCGCGAGGCGTTGGTGACGTCGGTGACGTGCACGCCGCCGTCGGTGCCACCCGTGAGGTTCCAGATGACCCACGAGTCCATGGTGCCGAAGAGGATGTCGCCGGCCTCGGCGCGCTCGCGCAGGCCCTCGACGTTGTCGAGCATCCAGCGGATCTTCGGGCCGGCGAAGTAGCTCGCCAGCGGCAGGCCGGTCTCGCGGCGGAAGCGGTCCTGGCCGACGTTGCGGCCGAGCTCCTTGCAGAGGGCGTCGGTGCGGGTGTCCTGCCAGACGAGGGCGTTGTGGACGGGCTCACCGGTGTTCTTGTCCCAGAGCAGCGTGGTCTCGCGCTGGTTGGTGATGCCGATGGCCTTGACGTCGGAGGCGGCGATGCCGCCCTTCGTCAGGGCGCCGGCGACGACCTCCTGGACGTTGGTCCAGATCTCGGCGGCGTCGTGCTCGACCCAGCCCGGCTTCGGGAAGATCTGCTCGTGCTCCTTCTGGTCGACCGAGACGATCCGGCCGTCCTTGTCGAAGACGATGCAGCGGGAGGAGGTGGTGCCCTGGTCGATGGCCGCGATGAACGGGCCGGAGGTGTGTGCGTCGGTCACGGTGTGCTCCATGGGAGGTCTGGAAGAAGGACGGCTCAGGCGAACGCGATGTTGTAGATACCCGCGGCGATGGCTCCACCGATCAGCGGTCCGACGACCGGGATCCAGGAGTAGCTCCAGTCGGAGCCGCCCTTGTGCTTCAGCGGGAGCAGGGCGTGCACGATGCGCGGGCCGAGGTCACGGGCCGGGTTGATCGCGTAGCCGGTCGGGCCGCCGAGCGAGAGGCCGATGGACACCACGACGAACGCGGTGATCAGGGCGCCTATGACGCCGAGGCCCTTGCCGCTGTCGTTGAGGCCCTGGGTGAGCACGGCCAGGACGAGTACGACGGTGCCGATGATCTCGGTGGCCAGGTTCTGCCAGGTGTTCCGGATCTCGGGGCCGGTGGAGAAGATGCCGAGCACCGGGCCGGGGCCCTCGATCGGCTTCTTGCCCGAGGCCTCGGGGTCGGCGAGGTGGGCCTGGAACTGGCCGTAGTAGGCCACCCAGACCAGCGCCGCGCCGATCATGGCGCCGAGCATCTGGCCGGCGACGTAGACGGGGACGTCGCCCCACTCCCCGTCCTTGATCGCGATTCCGACGGTGACGGCGGGGTTCAGATGGGCGCCGGAGAGGGAAGCCGTCATGTAGACGGCCGTCATGACGGCGAAGCCCCACCCGAAGGTGATCGCGAGCCAGCCCGCGTTGCGGGCCTTGGAGCCCTTGAGCGTGACGGCGGCGCACACACCGCCGCCGAGCAGAATCAGAACGGCGGTACCGATGGTCTCGCCGAGGAAGATGTCGGAGCTGGACACCCGCGACTCCTTTGTCCTTCGTCCAGGGGAACGGCGGACCCCGGGTCCCTCCGGAGGTCCGCACCCTCGTGTGAGGGCTGTTTCCGGCCCTTGGCACTGCCATACCTTAGCGTGTATTGCCGTTAGGTGTTCGACAATGCCGACCGGTGAACGGAAGTTTTGCCCCCGGGTTAACAGCACGTCAAGGCCTCCGGAAGTGAAAAACCCGCCGATAACGCGATCGTTACCGGCGGGTTCAGTCATGTCGCGGGCGCGTGGGCCCCAGGGTCAGAAGCGCCCGGCTCCCAGATCCCGGGAGACCGCTCGGGCGCAGTCCCGTACCGCCGCGACGAGTTCGGGGCGCAGTTCCCCGGCCGGACACAGCCGCTCCACGGCGCCCGTCACCGCCACCGCGCCCACCGGCATCCGCCGCCGGTCGTGGATCGGCGCCGCCACCGAGGCGACCCCCTCCCAGGTCTCCTCCACGTCCGCCGCCCAGCCGCGGGCCCGCGTCATGTCCAGCAGCGACTCGAAGTCCGCCAGGACCGTGGTCGTCCGGGGCGTGAGCGCCTCCCGCTCGACCTCCAGGACCTCGCTGTGCGCCACCGGGTCGTACGCCGAGAGGACCTTGCCGAGGGCCGTGGAGTGCAGCGGCTGCATGGCCCCCACCTCCAGGACCTGGCGGCTGTCGTCCGGCCGGAAGACGTGGTGCACGATCAGGACGCCCTGCTGGTGCAGCACCCCCAGGTGCACGCTCTCGCCGCTGGACCGCGCCAGGTCGTCCGTCCAGACAAGGGCCCGCGCGCGCAGCTCGTGCACGTCGAGGTAGCTGTTGCCGAGCCGCAGCAGCTCCGCGCCGAGCTGATAGCGGCCCGAGGCCGCCTCCTGCTCCACGAAGCCCTCCGACTGGAGCGTGCGCAGGATGCCGTGGGCGGTGCCCTTGGCGAGTCCCAGCGAGGACGCGATGTCGGACAGGCCCAGCCGGCGCTCGCCGCCCGCGAGCAGTCGCAGCATGGCCGCCGCCCGTTCAAGCGACTGGATGTTCTTCGCCATCGCGCGACCCTTCTCCCTCTCACGCCGTTCGACAATGCTGAACACTATCGGTCGATGCCGACCTTGCGTTACACATGACAGTGTCAGCCAAGAACGGGCAGAACCGGGAGCCCCCGCACACAGGATGCCGTCCGGCCCGCGAGACGCCGTGTCCACCCCGGCCGGAGCGCGGTTACGCTGGCCCCGTGCACCCTCCTCCGAAGGTGCAAAGCCGACAGCCGTCGCATCCCTGGGAGCTCATCCATGGCCTCGTTGCCGACCCCTTCCGCAGACAGCCGGAACCGCGCCGCAGCCCTCCGCGAAGCACTCGCCAGCCGAGTCGTCGTCGCCGACGGCGCCATGGGCACCATGCTCCAGGCACAGGACCCCACCCTCGAGGACTTCCAGAACCTCGAAGGCTGCAACGAGATCCTGAACGTCACCCGGCCGGACATCGTCCGCTCGGTGCACCGCGAGTACTTCGAGGCCGGCGTCGACTGCGTCGAGACCAACACCTTCGGATCCAACCATTCGGCGGCGGGCGAGTACGACATCGCCGACCGGATCTTCGAGCTGTCCGAGGCCGGCGCCCGGATCGCCCGCGAGGTCGCCGACGAGTTCGGCGCCCAGGACGGCCGCCAGCGCTGGGTGCTCGGCTCGATCGGCCCCGGCACCAAGCTGCCGTCGCTCGGCCACATCGGGTACGGCGTCCTGCGCGACGGCTACCAGCAGAACGCCGAGGGCCTGCTCGCCGGCGGCGCCGACGCCCTGATCGTCGAGACCACCCAGGACCTGCTGCAGACCAAGGCGAGCCTCATCGGCGCCCGCCGCGCCATGGAAGCCTTCGGGCTCGACGTACCCCTGATCTGTTCGCTCGCCTTCGAGACCACCGGCGTCATGCTGCTCGGCTCCGAGATCGGCGCGGCGCTGACCGCCCTGGAGCCCCTCGGCATCGACCTGATCGGCCTGAACTGCTCCACCGGCCCGGCCGAGATGAGCGAGCACCTGCGCTACCTCGCCCGCCACTCCCGTACGCCGCTCATGTGCATGCCCAACGCCGGCCTGCCCATCCTGACCAAGGACGGCGCCTACTTCCCGCTCACGGCGCCCGAGATGGCCGACGCGCAGGAGAACTTCGTCCGCGACTACGGCCTCTCGCTGGTCGGCGGCTGCTGCGGCTCGACCCCCGAGCACCTGCGCCAGGTCGTCGAGCGCGTCCGGGACCTCACCCCCGCCGTGCGCGAGCCGAATCCCGAGCCCGGCGCCGCCTCGCTCTACCAGACCGTGCCGTTCCGGCAGGACACCGCGTACATGGCGATCGGCGAGCGCACCAACGCCAACGGCTCGAAGAAGTTCCGCGAGGCCATGCTGGAGGCCCGCTGGGACGACTGCGTCGAGATGGCCCGCGACCAGATCCGCGAGGGCGCGCACATGCTCGACCTCTGCGTCGACTACGTGGGCCGCGACGGCGTCGCCGACATGCAGGAGCTCGCCGGCCGCTTCGCCACCGCCTCCACCCTGCCGATCGTCCTCGACTCCACCGAGGTGAACGTCCTGCAGGCCGGTCTGGAGAAGCTCGGCGGCCGGGCCGTCATCAACTCCGTCAACTACGAGGACGGCGACGGCCCCGAGTCCCGCTTCGCCAAGGTCACCCGGCTGGCCCAGGAGCACGGCGCCGCGCTCATCGCCCTCACCATCGACGAGGAGGGCCAGGCCCGTACGCCCGAGCACAAGGTCGCCATCGCCGAGCGGCTCATCGAGGACCTCACCGGCAACTGGGGCATCCACGAGTCCGACATCCTCATCGACACCCTGACCTTCACCATCTGCACCGGTCAGGAGGAGTCGCGCAAGGACGGCATCGCCACGATCGAGGCGATCCGCGAGCTGAAGCGCCGCCACCCGGACGTCCAGACGACCCTGGGTCTGTCCAACATCTCGTTCGGCCTGAACCCGGCCGCGCGGATCCTCCTCAACTCGGTCTTCCTCGACGAGTGCGTCAAGGCCGGCCTCGACTCGGCGATCGTCCACGCCTCGAAGATCCTGCCGATCGCCCGCTTCGACGACGAGCAGGTCACCACCGCGCTCGACCTGATCTACGACCGGCGCGCCGAGGGCTATGACCCGCTGCAGAAGCTGATGGCCCTCTTCGAGGGCGTCAACACCAAGTCGCTGAAGGCCGGCAAGACCGAGGAGCTCCTCGCGCTGCCGCTCGACGAGCGGCTCAAGCGCCGGATCGTCGACGGCGAGAAGAACGGCCTGGAGGCCGACCTCGACGAGGCCCTGACGATCCGCCCGGCCCTGGAGATCGTCAACGAGATCCTGCTCGACGGCATGAAGACGGTGGGCGAGCTGTTCGGCTCGGGCCAGATGCAGCTGCCGTTCGTCCTCCAGTCCGCCGAGGTCATGAAGACCGCGGTGGCGTACCTCGAACCCCACATGGAGAAGACGGACGCCGACGGCAAGGGCACGATCGTCCTCGCCACCGTCCGCGGCGACGTCCACGACATCGGCAAGAACCTCGTCGACATCATCCTCTCCAACAACGGCTACAACGTCGTCAACATCGGCATCAAGCAGCCGGTCTCCGCGATCCTGGAGGCGGCGGAGCAGCACCGGGCCGACGTCATCGGCATGTCCGGCCTCCTCGTGAAGTCCACCGTGATCATGAAGGAGAACCTGGAGGAGCTGAACCAGCGCGAGCTGGCCGCCACGTACCCCGTGATCCTCGGCGGCGCCGCCCTCACCAGGGCGTACGTCGAACAGGACCTGCACGAGATCTACCAGGGCGAGGTCCGCTACGCCCGCGACGCCTTCGAGGGCCTGCGCCTCATGGACGCCCTCGTCGCCGTCAAGCGCGGCGTCCCCGGCGCCACGCTCCCCGAACTCAAGCAGCGCCGCGTCGCCAAGCGGGACACCCCGGTCCAGGTGGAGGAGGCGGACGAGCCGGGCGGCCGTTCCGACGTCTCCGTCGACAACCCCGTCCCCACCCCGCCGTTCTGGGGCACCCGCGTCGTCAAGGGCATCCCGCTCAAGGACTACGCCTCCTGGCTCGACGAGGGCGCCCTCTTCAAGGGCCAGTGGGGCCTCAAGCAGGCCCGCGTCGGCGGCGCCACGTACGAGGAGCTCGTCGAGAGCGAGGGCCGGCCGCGGCTGCGCGGCCTCCTGGAGCGGCTGCACACCGAGAACCTCCTCGAAGCGGCCGTGGTCTACGGATACTTCCCGTGCGTCTCCAAGGGCGACGACCTGATCATCCTGGACGAGGGGGGCAACGAGCGGACCCGCTTCACCTTCCCGCGCCAGCGCCGCGGCCGCCGCCTCTGCCTCGCGGACTTCTTCCGCCCGGAGGAGTCCGGCGAGACCGACGTGGTCGGCCTGCAGGTCGTCACCGTCGGCTCGAAGATCGGCGAGGCCACCGCCAAGCTGTTCGAGTCCGACTCGTACCGCGAGTACCTGGAGCTGCACGGCCTCTCGGTCCAGCTGGCCGAGGCCATGGCCGAGTACTGGCACGCCCGCGTCCGCGCCGAGCTCGGCTTCGGCGGCGAGGACCCGGACGCGGTCGAGGACATGTTCGACCTCAAGTACCGCGGCGCGCGCTTCTCGCTCGGCTACGGTGCCTGCCCCGACCTGGAGGACCGCGCGAAGATCGCGGAGCTGCTGCGTCCGGAGCGGATCGGCGTACACCTCTCCGAGGAGTTCCAGCTCCACCCCGAGCAGTCCACCGACGCCATCGTGATCCATCACCCCGAGGCGAAGTACTTCAACGCTCGGTGACCGAGCGGTCCCCCCGGACGCCGTCCGGGGGGACCCCCACGGCAAATCCACGCCGTTTCGGTGATCCGGACGTACACTTGTCGGTCCAGTGCAGGCCGGTCATCCTCCCCGTACCGGGGAGGGGGCCGGCCTTCTCGTCCCTCCATGGAGGTGTGCCGGATGACCAGTACGGTCCCCGCGTCCCTGATCCGTACGAACGGAAGCTCCGCCCTGCAGGCGGTCTTCCTCGACATGGACGGGACCCTCGTCGACACGGAGGGCTTCTGGTGGGACGCGGAGGTCGAGGTCTTCGCCGACCTCGGACACCGGCTGGACGAGGCCTGGCGCGACGTCGTCGTCGGAGGCCCGATGACGCGCAGCGCGGGCTACCTCATCGAGTCCACCGGCGCCGACATCACCCTGCCCGAGCTGACCGTCCTGCTCAACGAGAAGTTCGAGCAGCGCATCGCGCGCGGCGTGCCCCTCATGCCCGGCGCCGAGCGGCTCCTGGCCGAACTGGCCCGGCACTCCATCCCGACCGCGCTGGTCTCCGCCTCGCACCGGCGGATCATCGACAAGGTGCTCCACTCGCTCGGCCGCGACCGCTTCAGCCTCACCGTCGCCGGCGACGAGGTCGTACGGACCAAGCCGCACCCCGAGCCGTATCTGGCGGCCGCCCGCGGCGTCGGGGCCGACCCCGCGCTGTGCGCCGTCGTGGAGGACACGGCGACCGGCGTGGCGGCCGCCGAGGCGGCCGGCTGCCGGGTCGTCGCGGTGCCCTCGGTCGCGCCGATCGCGGCCTCCCCGGGCCGGGTCGTCGTCCGCTCCCTCGAAGAGGTCGACGTGCCCTTCCTCCGCACGTTGATCACCGGAATCTGAGCTTTATCTGAGCTTTCCCGGGCGGAATGCGATTTCGCCCGGGGGTTACCCCGGGGATCACTTCCGGGATCCCCTCCGGGCGGCAGCTCGCGGACACCTCGGGTGCACCCAGGGACCGCCCCGGGAAAACGATCAGGCCATTCACCGAAAAGGCCCCTCCGTGACCTTGGTCACGCAGAGTGCCGGACGGTGGGTGGCCTTCGTGCGTTCCATGCCCGATTGGTGGGTGTTTCGGCGTCCCCATGTGTCCCGATTCGATGGCCACCGTCCGCATCATCCGTCGCATGACTATCGAGGCCCCCGCATTCATGATCACTGTGCGATTACTCCCGGCGCCGCCCGTGGTCAGGCAATAGCGACGCCGCCCACTAATCTTTCGCGAGTACTTCGCCGCATAACCCGCGTGCACCGGCACACACCCAAGTCGCCGTGAACACAGGACCGATCGCAACACCCGGCCCGATCGCTCCCGCCCAGACCGGGCGGCCGGCGGCGGAGTTCCACTGACCGCTGTATCCCAGTGCCGGATGAGGAGATCTGTCCCTGATGAACCGCAAGACCCTGGTGCTGCCGGCCGTGGCCGGACTGCTCGCCCCCCTGCTCGTCGCCTGCGGCGGCGCGGACGAAGGCGGAGCGATCGTCGTCGGCACCACGGACCAGTTCATCGCCACCGCGGACGCCCCCGCGCCGCTCGACCCCGCCTTCGCCTACGACACCGGCGCGTGGAACATCCTGCGGCAGACCGTGCAGACCCTGATGCACGTGCCCCGGGACAGCGGCGAGCCCGTCCCCGAAGCCGCCCAGAACTGCGGATTCTCCGACAAGGCCAGCGAGAGCTACCGCTGCAAGCTCCGGGCCGGCCTCACCTTCGCCGACGGCACCCCGATCACCGCCGAGGACGTCAAGTTCTCCATCGAGCGCGTGCTGAAGATCAAGTCGGACAACGGCACCGCCGCCCTCCTCTCGAACATCGACACCATCGAGACCAAGGGCACCGACGAGGTCGTCTTCCACCTGAAGACGCCCGACGCCACCTTCCCGTACAAGCTCTCCACCCCGGTCGCGGGCATCCTCAGCAAGGACAAGTACGAGGCCGGAAAGCTCCGCGACGGCTTCGACGTCGACGGCTCGGGCCCGTACACCATGAAGGTCGAGCTCGACGGCGACAGGGCCACCCGCTTCGTCTTCACCAAGAACCCGTCCTACAAGGGCGACATCACCCTGCGCAACGACAAGGTCGAGCTGCGCCCCTACGCCGACGCGAGCACCATGGGCCGGGCCCTGGAGAGCGACGACATCGACATGATGGCCCGCTCCCTGTCCCGGCAGCAGATCAAGGACCTCACCGAGACGCCCAAGGACGGCATCGAGGTCATCGAGGTCCCCGGCCTCGAGATCCGCTACCTCGGCTTCAACACCAAGGCCCCCGCCGTCCAGGAGAAGGCCGTCCGCCAGGCCATGGCCGCCGTCGTCGACCGCGGCGCCCTCGTCAACCGGGTCTACGGCACCACCGCCGAGCCGCTGTACTCGCTGATCCCCTCCAGCATCACCGGCCACGCCACCCCCTTCTTCGACACGTACGGCGAGCCCGACCAGGCCCGCGCCGCCAAGCTCCTCGAGGACGCCGGCGTCAAGACCCCCGTCAAGCTCACCCTGAACTACACCACCGACCACTACGGCGCCGAGACCGCCGAGGAGTTCGAGGCGCTCAAGAAGCAGCTCGTCTCCAGCGAGCTCTTCGACGTCACCGTCCAGGGCGCCGAGTGGTCGACGTTCCGCACCGCCCAGAAGCGCGGCGACTACGCCGTCTACGGACTCGGCTGGTTCCCGGACTACCCGGACCCGGACAACTACATCGCGCCGTTCCTCGACAGCGACAACTTCCTCAACACCCCGTACGTGAACAAGGTCGTCCGCGACCAGCTCATCCCGCGCTCGCGCCGCCAGGCCGACCGCACCGCCGCGAGCCCCGTCTTCAACCAGATCCAGAAGATCGTCGCCGAGGACGTACCCGTCCTGCCCCTGTGGCAGGGCAAGCAGTACGTCGCCGCGCGCGACGACCTCAACGGAGTCGAGTACGCCCTCAACACGTCCTCCGACCTCCTGCTCTGGGAACTGGGCCGCGGTACCGCATAACCCCGTCGACTGGATCGGTTACACCGGCCGCGCACCCGCGCGCGGCCGGCCTGACAAGAGATCACGAGGCACGTTCTGTGAAGACGCACAACAAGTGGCTGACGGCCCCCCTCGCCGCCGGTCTGGCCGCCGCCCTCCTCAGCGGCTGCGGCACCGAGCAGAGCGGCTCGGGCGACTCCGGCAACGGCATACGCGTCGGCATGTCCGACGAGATCGTCGCCACCGACCCGGCGGCCGGCTACGACCCCGGCTCCTGGCTGCTGTTCAACAACGTCTTCCAGTCCCTCCTGGCCTTCCCCAAGGGCGGCTCCGAGCCGGAGCCCGAGGCCGCCGACAAGTGCGGCTTCTCCTCCGGCAGCACGGTGTACAGCTGCACCCTGCGCGACGGCCTCACCTTCTCCAACGGCAACAAGCTCACCTCGAAGGACGTCAAGTTCTCCTTCGAGCGCGCCCTCAAGATCGCCGACCCCTCGGGTCCCGCGCCCCTGCTCGCCACCATCAAGAGCATCGAGACCCCGGACGAGAAGACCGTCGTCTTCCGCCTCAAGGTCCCCGACGCCACCTTCCCCAGCAAGATCGCCTCCGGCGCCGGCTCCATCGTCGACCACCGTGAGTACCCCGCCGACGCCCTGCGCACCGACGGCAAGGCCTCCGGCTCCGGCCCCTACAAGCTGGACTCCTTCAGCGCCACCGAGGCCACCTTCTCCGCCAACCCCGGCTACAAGGGCACCGCACGGCCCCAGAACGACGCCGTCACCCTCAAGCTCTACGGCGGCGACCGCTCCGCCCTCTCCAAGGCATTCACCGACGGAGACATAGACGTCGCCTACCGAGGCCTCTCCGCCGAGGACATCGCGACCCTCGAGACCTCCGAGACCACGGACGACAAGGGCATCGAGGTCGTCCAGGGCAGCAGCGCCGAGGTCCAGCACCTCGTCTTCAACATGAAGGACCCGGTCGCCGGCAAGCTCGGCGTCCGCCAGGCCATCGCCCACCTCGTCGACCGCGAGGCCCTCGTCGAAGGCGTCTACAAGTCGACGGCCACGCCGCTGTACTCGATCGTCCCGGCCGGCATCGCCGGACACAACACCGCCTTCTACGACACCTACGGTTCCCCCGACAAGGCGAAGGCGAAGAAGGCGCTTCGCGCCGCCGGCATCACCGACAAGGTGAAGCTCACCCTCTGGTCCACGCCCAGCCGCTACGGCCCGTCCACCGACCAGGAGCTCAAGGCGATCGCCGAGCAGCTCAACGCCAGCGGCCTCTTCGACGCCGACGTCCAGTCGGTCGCCTACGACCAGTACGAGAAGGACATCGCGGCCGGCAAGTACGGCGTCTACGTCAAGGGCTGGGTCCCCGACTACCCCGACGCCGACAACTTCACCACCCCGTTCTTCGGCGAGGGCAACGTCCTCGGCAACCGCTACGAGAACGCCACCATCACCGGCAGCCTCCTCCCCAAGACGGCCGCCGCCCCGGACCGCGCCGCCACCGCCGACGAGTACGGCAAGCTCCAGGACCTCGTCGCCGAGCAGCTGCCGCTCCTGCCGCTCTGGCAGGGCAAGCAGTACGCCGTCGCCCGCCAGGGCGTCACGGGCCTCGAATGGACCCTCGACGCCTCGACGGTCTTCCGCTTCTGGGAGATCCGCAAGGGCTGACCCGACCCGGACACACGGGAGGGGCCCGGCGCGCACCACGCGCACCGGGCCCCTCCCGTCGTATCTGCTCCGGTCGTACCCGCTCCCGCCGTACCCGGTGCCGAGGTATCCGCTCCCGTCGTACCCGCGGGGGCTACTGCCCGTTGGCGCCCGGCCGCACCAGACCGCTCTCGTACGCGTACACCGCGGCCTGCACCCGGTCCCGCAGGCCCAGCTTCGTCAGTACGTGACCCACGTGCGTCTTCACCGTGGTCTCGCTGACGAACAGATCCGCCGCGATCTCCGCGTTCGACAGGCCCCGTGCCACCAGCTTCAGCACCTCGACCTCACGGTCCGTCAAGGTGTTCAGCGTGTCCGGCATCTGCTCCTCGCCCGTCGGCAGATGCGCCGAGTACTTGTCGAGCAGCCGGCGCGTGATCGACGGCGCCAGCATCGCCTCACCGGCCGCCACCACCCGGATCGCCTGCACCAGCTCGATCGCCGGGGCGTCCTTCAGGAGGAAACCGCTCGCCCCCGCCCGCAGCGCCTCCACCACGTACTCGTCGAGGTCGAAGGTCGTCAGCACCAGCACCTTCGCCGGACCGTCCCGGCCCGGACCCGTGATCTGCCGGGTCGCCTCCACCCCGTCCATCCGCGGCATCCGGATGTCCATCAGCACCACGTCCGGCTGCAGCGCCCGCACCTGATCCTGCGCCTGGAGACCGTCCCCGGCCTCACCCACCACCGCGATGTCCTGCTCCGCCTCCAGAATCATCCGGAAGCCGGTGCGCAGCAGCGGCTGATCGTCGACCAAGAGGACGCGGATCGTCACAAGGGCTCCTTCACGGGGCTGAGCTCACGAGGTACACCGGCACTACGGCGCCGGCGGGGCCAGGTCCATTCTGCCCTGCCCCGAATCGCCCGACTCCGGCGGGCGCACGGAAACGATCTTCAGCGGATAGACCGGGGGAGTCCCCCCGAACTCCGGACAGACCGCCTGATGATCACACCAGCCGCACAGCTTCGTCGGCCGCGGCCGCCAGTCACCCGTCTCCGTCGCCAGCCGGATCGCGTCCCACAGCGCCAGCAGCCTCCGCTCGACCCGCAGCAGATCCGCCTCCACCGGGTCGTACGTCAGCACCTCCCCGCTGCCCAGATAGACCAGCTGCAGCCGCCGCGGGATCACCTGCCGCAGCCGCCACACCACCAGCGCGTAGAACGTCATCTGGAACAGCGCACCGTCCCGGTACTCGGGCCGCGGCGCCTTGCCCGTCTTGTAGTCCACGATCCGCACGTCGCCCGAGGGCGCCACATCGATCCGGTCGATCACCCCGCGCAGCCGCAGCCCCGAATCCAGCTCCGTCTCCACGAACAGCTCCCGCTCGGCAGGCTCCAGACGCGTCGGATCCTCCAGCGTGAACCACCGCTCGACCAGCCGCTCCGCCTCACCCAGCCAGCCCGCGAGCCGCTCGCCCTCCGGATCCTCCGCGAACAGTTCGCCCAGCTCCGGCTTCGACTCCAGGAGCCGGTCCCACTGCCCCGGAACCATCGCCCGCGCCCGCGGAGCCGTCCGCTCCACCGCCGGATCGTCGAAGAGCCGCTCCAGCACCGCGTGCACGAGCGTCCCCCGCGTCGCCGCCTCGCTCGGCTTCTCCGGCAGCCGGTCGATCACCCGGAACCGGTACAGCAGCGGACACTGCATGAAATCGCTCGCCCGCGACGGCGACAACGACATGGGCGCCCGGGGCTCCGCCGGCACCTGCTCGCTCGTACTCATGACGAAGACCCTACGACCCGCCACCGACAGCGAGCGGAATACCATCGACCTGGGACCGCGTCGCACTGCATGATCGAACCGTGACACACCGACGTGGGTCACCCTCCGCGACGAAAGGAACCCGTGAACCAGGACGAGCCCAAGCCGCAGCGGACCGAGGAGCCCGGCGGCGGGATCCTCATGGGCCGCCCCTTCGGCGTGCCCGTCTACGTCGCCCCCAGCTGGTTCCTCGTCGCCGCCCTCATCACCTGGGTCTTCGGCGACCAGATCGAGCGCGTCCTGCCCGAACTCGGCGCCGCCCGCTACCTCGTCTCCCTCTTCTTCGCCGTCGCCTTCTACGCCTCCGTACTCGTCCACGAACTGGCGCACACCATCGCCGCGCTCCGCTTCAAACTCCCGGTGCGCCGCATCCAGCTCCAGTTCTTCGGCGGCGTCTCCGAGATCGAGAAGGAGACCGAGACCCCCGGCCGCGAATTCGTCCTCGCCTTCGTCGGCCCCCTCCTCTCCCTCGTCCTCGCCGGCGTGTTCTATCTCTCGATGTACGCCGTCGAGCCCGGCACCGTCCCCGGCGTCCTCCTCGCCGGCCTGATGATCTCCAACCTGATCGTCGCGATCTTCAACCTGCTCCCCGGGCTCCCCCTCGACGGCGGCCGCATGCTCCGCGCCATCGTCTGGAAGATCACCGGCAAGCCCATGAGCGGCACCATCGCCGCCGCCTGGGTCGGCCGCGCCCTCGCCGTCCTCGTCCTCGTCGGACTGCCCCTGCTCACCCGCACCGGCCTCCTCGGCAACTCCACCGACGAGATCAGCGGCCTCGACACCGTCACCGACGCCCTGCTCGCCGCGATCCTCGCCGCCATCATCTGGACCGGCGCCGGCAACAGCCTCCGCATGGCCCGGCTCCGCGAACACCTCCCCGAGCTCCGCGCCCGCAGCCTCACCCGCCGCGCCATCCCCGTCGAACCCGCCACCCCCCTCTCCGAAGCCCTCCGCCGCGCCAACGAGGCGGGCGCCCGCGCCCTCGTCGCCGTCGACGGGAACGGCGAACCCACCGGCATCGTCCGCGAGACCGCCATCGCCGCCGTCCCCGAACACCGCCGCCCCTGGGTCGCCGTCAGCACCCTCGTCCAGGACCTCACCGACGGCATGCGCGTCCCCGCCGAACTCACCGGCCAGCCCCTCCTCGACCACCTCCGCGCCAGCCCGGCCACCGAGTACCTCGTCGTCGAGGAGACCGGCGAGATCTACGGAGTCCTCTCCACCACCGACGTCGAGCGCGCCTTCGTCCAGGCCATGGCACGACCCTCCTCGTAGTCCTTGTACTCTGGTCACATGTCCGAACCGACCGGTGCCGCCCGCCGACGCGGGCCCTTCAAGGTCGGGGACCAGGTTCAGCTGACCGACCCCAAGGGCCGTCACTACACGTTCACGCTCGAAGAGGGAAAGAACTTCCACACCCACAAGGGTTCTTTCCCGCACGACGAACTGATCGGCGCCCCCGAGGGCAGCGTTGTCCGCACCACCGGAAACGTCGCCTACCTCGCGCTGCGCCCCCTGCTCCCCGACTACGTCCTGTCCATGCCCCGCGGCGCCGCCGTGGTCTACCCCAAGGACGCGGGGCAGATCCTGGCCTTCGCCGACATCTTCCCCGGCGCCCGCGTCGTGGAAGCGGGAGTGGGCTCGGGCTCGCTGAGCAGCTTCCTCCTGCGCGCCATCGGAGACAGCGGCATGCTGCACTCCTACGAGCGCCGCGAGGACTTCGCCGAGATCGCGAAGGGCAACGTCGAACGCTACTTCGGCGGCCCCCACCCCGCGTGGCAGCTGACCGTCGGCGACCTCCAGGACAACCTGTCCGACACCGACGTCGACCGCGTCATCCTGGACATGCTCGCCCCCTGGGAGTGCCTGGAGGCCGTCTCCAAGGCGCTCGTCCCCGGCGGCATCCTCTGCTGCTACGTGGCGACCACCACCCAGCTCGCCCGCACCGTGGAATCCATCCGCGAGTTCGGCTGCTACGCCGAGCCGCAGCCCTGGGAGTCCATGATCCGCAACTGGCACGTCGAGGGCCTCGCCGTCCGCCCCGATCACCGCATGATCGGCCACACCGGCTTCCTCGTCACCGCCCGCCGCCTCGCGGACGGCGTCGAGCCCCCGATGCGCCGCCGCCGCCCCGCCAAGGGCGCCTACGGCGAGGACTACGAAGGCCCCAACAAGGGCTGACGTCCCGACACCCACGGTGCGCCGCCGTCGAGTTCCCCGCCACGCGAGGGAACTCGACGGCGGCGCACCCATGTTCGGCGGGCGCCCCGGCGGCCCACCGGCCTCCCCCGAGGCCGACCCCGACTGTTCCGTCCCCCTGTGACGTGTGGCACGATGCCGGAAACCCGCCGCACCACCCCCACAGGAGACGTCTCGCGTGCAGCCCTCCGCCGCCCCGGACCTCGCGGACCTCGCACACACCCACGCCCGGCCGGCCCACTGGCTCGCCACCGCCACCGCGACCGCCGCGGTCGTCGCCCTCGCGGGCCTGCTCCAGCCCGGCCCCGCCGGAGCCACCGCGACCCCGGCCGCGGCACCGCTCCCCGCCCCGGCTCCCGAGGCCGCGGGCGCCGCCTACCCCCTGGACTGCGGGGGAGCGCCGCACAAGGTCGCCCAGCGGGCCTCCGGAGACCTCGACGGAGACGGGAACCCCGAGACCGTTGCGGTCGTGCACTGCGAAGCGGGCTCCGGCACGCCGCCGAGCGGCGTCTACGTCCTCACCCGGGGCAAGCAGGCCGACGCACCCGCGCGCGTGGTGGCCACCCTCGTCGCACCCGAGCTCCTCAAGAGCGTCACCGACTTCTCCGTACGCGACGGAGCGGTGCACGCCACCCTGCTCGGCTACTCGTCCCCCGACGTCCCCAGCTGCTGCCCCGACGAGAAGGAGCAGGTCAGCTGGCGCTGGAAGGGCGGCGCCTTCGTACGCACCGGCCAGGCCGAAGCGCGCGGCGCCTGACCCGTCACTCCGCGTCGGGGCCGTACACCTCGACCTTGTCCGTGACCCGGCGCACATGGATGCAGTCGCCCGGGCACTCCTTCGCGGAGTCCACCACGTCCTGGAGCAGCGTCAGCGGGACCGGCGTCGTGGCACCGGTGTCCTGGAGCAGCTCGTCGTCGGCGCTCTTCACATAAGCGAGCCCGTCGATGTCCAGCTCGAAGACCTCGGGAGCGTACTGCGCGCAGATCCCGTCCCCGGTGCACAGGTCCTGGTCGATCCAGACCTCCAGCGCCTCTGCGGCGCCCGTGGACGGAGCCTCGTGCTGCACGGTCATATCTCCTGCCGTTTCTGCTTCTCGTGTCGCTGCTCGCGGGGAGGCGTGTCGCTTCTCGCGGGTAAGTCGGGCCACCTCTGACGGGTGTTGACCCATGACGACGATACAACCGCCCGCTTTCAAGCCGCGAAGGGTGGGTATTCCCCTGTCGACAGGGGAAGCGCAAGGGTGAAGATCGGACACACCTCGGAGTCTTTTTGATCTAGGGGTTTCAATCACCACCCACGCAGGTAGGGTCAGGAAGCGTCCAGCTCCCCTTGGAGGAGGTGAGGACCGTGGCAGCCCACGACGACGACATCAACCGCGGCATCCGGCCGGGGCGGGGGTCTGAAGACCCCGCCGGTCAGGTTGCCTATCTCGAGCAGGAAATCGCCGTCCTGCGCCGCAAGCTCGCCGACTCTCCGCGACACACGAGGATTCTCGAAGAGCGGATCGTCGAGCTGCAGACCAGCCTGGCCGGCGTGTCCGCGCAGAACGAACGACTGGCGAACACGCTCCGTGAGGCCCGCGACCAGATCGTGGCCCTCAAGGAGGAAGTCGACCGGCTCGCGCAGCCGCCGGCCGGCTTCGGTGTCTTCCTGCAGGCCAACGAGGACGGTACGTGCGACATCTTCACCGGGGGCCGCAAGCTCCGGGTGAACGTCAGCCCGAGCATCGAGCTCGAAGAGCTCAAGCGCGGCCAGGAAGTCATGCTCAACGAAGCGCTCAACGTGGTCGAGGCCATGGAGTTCGAGCGCGCCGGGGACATCGTCACCCTCAAGGAGATCCTCGAGGACGGCGAGCGCGCCCTGGTGGTCGGGCACACCGACGAGGAGCGGGTGGTGAGGCTCGCCGAGCCTCTGCTGGACGTCACCATCCGCGCCGGCGACGCCCTGCTGCTCGACTCCAGGTCCGGCTACGTGTACGAGGTGGTCCCCAAGAGCGAGGTCGAAGAGCTCGTTCTGGAAGAGGTCCCGGACGTCGACTACACCAAGATCGGCGGCCTGGGCAACCAGATCGAGCTGATCCGGGACGCGGTCGAGCTCCCCTACCTCTACCCGGACCTCTTCAAGGAGCACGAACTGCGGCCGCCCAAGGGCATCCTGCTCTACGGCCCGCCCGGCTGCGGCAAGACGCTGATCGCGAAGGCCGTGGCCAACTCCCTGGCCAAGAAGGTCGCCGAGGTGACCGGACAGCCCGCGGGGAAGTCCTACTTCCTCAACATCAAGGGCCCCGAACTCCTCAACAAGTACGTCGGTGAGACCGAGCGGCACATCCGCCTCGTCTTCCAGCGTGCCCGGGAGAAGGCGAGCGAGGGCACCCCCGTCATCGTCTTCTTCGACGAGATGGAATCCCTCTTCCGCACCCGCGGCTCCGGTGTCAGCTCGGACGTGGAGAACACCATCGTCCCCCAGCTGCTCGCCGAGATCGACGGTGTGGAGGGCCTGGAGAACGTCATCGTCATCGGCGCCTCCAACCGCGAGGACATGATCGACCCCGCGATCCTGCGACCCGGCCGGCTCGACGTCAAGATCAAGATCGAGCGCCCGGACGCCGAGGCCGCGAAGGACATCTTCGCGAAGTACCTCACCGCCACCCTGCCGCTCCACTCGGACGACATCTCCGAGCACAGTGGCTCCAAGGCCGCCGCCGCCCACGGAATGATCCAGTCCGTGGTCGAGCAGATGTACGCCGAATCCGAGGAGAACCGCTTCCTCGAAGTCACGTACGCCAACGGCGACAAGGAAGTCCTCTACTTCAAGGACTTCAACTCCGGCGCGATGATCCAGAACATCGTCGACCGGGCCAAGAAGATGGCCATCAAGGCCTTCCTCGACCACAACCAGAAGGGCATCCGGGTCTCCCACCTCCTCCAGGCGTGCGTGGACGAGTTCAAGGAGAACGAGGACCTGCCCAACACCACCAACCCCGACGACTGGGCCCGAATCTCCGGGAAGAAGGGCGAGCGGATCGTGTTCATCCGCACCCTCGTCACCGGAAAGCAGGGCGCGGACACCGGGCGCTCCATCGACACGGTGGCCAATACCGGTCAGTACCTGTAAAACGCCCACCGGCTGCGGATGTCCGGAAACCGGGCATCCGCAGCCGACGCATTCCATCCAGCATTTCCCCCGGCATCACAGGGAAATACGCAACTGATCTCCCCACCAGCGCGGAGCCGCTCTAGGCTCATCGGTACCGCCGAGTCGCGCACAGTGAGCGCCGCCGGGCAAGGAGGGCCGCATGACCGTACGGCGAGTAATGGGCATCGAGACGGAGTACGGGATCTCCGTCCCGGGACACCCGAACGCCAATGCCATGCTCACCTCGTCCCAGATCGTCAACGCCTACGCGGCGGCGATGCACCGGGCGCGCCGCGCCCGCTGGGACTTCGAGGAGGAGAACCCGCTGCGGGACGCCCGCGGCTTCGACCTCGCCCGCGAGGCCGCCGACTCCAGCCAGCTCACCGACGAGGACATCGGCCTGGCCAACGTGATCCTCACCAACGGGGCACGCCTCTACGTGGACCACGCCCACCCCGAGTACAGCTCGCCCGAGGTCACCAACCCGCTCGACGCCGTCCTCTGGGACAAGGCCGGCGAGCGGATCATGGCGGAGGCCGCCGAGCGCGCCGCCCAGCTCCCCGGGGCCCAGCCGATCCACCTCTACAAGAACAACACCGACAACAAGGGCGCCTCCTACGGCACGCACGAGAACTACCTGATGAAGCGGGAGACCCCCTTCTCGGACATCGTGCGCCACCTCACCCCCTTCTTCGTCTCCCGCCAGGTCGTGACCGGCGCGGGACGGGTCGGCATCGGCCAGGACGGCCGGAAGAACGGCTTCCAGATCAGCCAGCGCGCCGACTACTTCGAGGTCGAGGTCGGTCTGGAGACCACCCTCAAGCGGCCCATCATCAACACCCGGGACGAGCCGCACGCCGACGCCGAGAGGTACCGCCGCCTGCACGTGATCATCGGCGACGCGAACCTCTCGGAGATCTCCACCTACCTCAAACTGGGCACCACCGCCCTGGTCCTCTCCATGATCGAGGACGGGTTCATCACCGTCGACCTCGCCGTCGACCAGCCGGTGCGCACCCTCCACCAGGTCTCGCACGACCCGACCCTCCAGTACCTGGTCACGCTCCGCAGCGGCCGGACACTCACCGCGGTGCAGCTTCAGATGGAGTACTTCGAGCTGGCCAGGAAGTACGTGGAGGAGCGGTACGGGGCGGACGCCGACGAGCAGACCAAGGACGTCCTGATCCGCTGGGAGGACACGCTCAACCGGCTCGAGAACGACCCCATGAGCCTGGCCGGCGAGCTCGACTGGATCGCCAAGCGGGAGCTCATGGAGGGCTACCGGCGCCGGGACAAACTGGACTGGGACGCGGCCCGGCTGCACCTGGTGGACCTCCAGTACGCGGACGTACGCCCCGAGAAGGGCCTCTACAACCGTCTGGCGGCCCGCGGGCGCATGAAGCGGCTTCTGGACGAGACCGAGGTGGAGCGGGCCGAGACGGCGCCTCCGGAGGACACCAGGGCCTATTTCCGGGGCCGGTGCCTGGAGCAGTACGCCGACGACGTCGCGGCGGCCTCCTGGGACTCGGTGATCTTCGACCTGCCCGGCCGGGACTCGCTCCAGCGCGTGCCCACCCTGGAGCCGCTGCGGGGCACCAAAGCCCACGTGAAGTCGCTCCTGGACCGCTGCAGGACCGCCGAGGAACTGGTGCGGGTCCTGTCCGGCGGCTGATCGGAGCCCCGACAGGGGCCTGAAATACCCCGGCACTGGGAATCATGGAAGCAGTGCCCGGGCGTTGTCGAAACTGCGGGGCCGAAGTCGGACCCGCCCTATAGGGTCTGATCTTGTACGGACTCAACCGAGCGGGCCGATTCGAGCGGGGTGAGGGATATGGCGACCAAGGACACCGGCGGCGGACAGCAGAAGGCGACGCGATCCACGGAGGAGGTCGAGGAGACCACCACGGAGGCGAGCTCCGACCTCCAGGAGCGCCAGGAGAAGCTGAGCGACGACGTGGACTCCGTCCTGGACGAGATCGACGACGTGCTCGAGGAAAATGCTGAGGACTTCGTTCGGTCATTTGTGCAAAAGGGCGGCCAGTAGCCGCACGGCGCGTCTGTCGTCCCCGTCCCCGGAGCCCCGGCGAAAGCCGTGGGCCCGGGGACGGATGACAAGCGGTGGCACGGGTAAGGTCCGTGCACAGCAAGCAAGATCGGCCGGCGCTTCCCACGGCGGGCCGACTCTCCCACCCGGAAGGAATCGCGTGGAAGCCAACCCTCGTAGCACCGGGCGTCTGCCGGCGGCCTTCCTGACGCCGGGCTCGTCCTCTTTCCTCGACTTCCTGGCGGACCACTCGCCGGAGATGCTGCCGGGCGGGCGGAAGCTGCCCGACGGGGTCGTCGAGGCCCCGCACGGGACGACCATCGTGGCGGCCACGTTCCCCGGCGGGGTCGTGCTCGCCGGTGACCGGCGGGCCACCATGGGCAACATGATCGCGCAGCGGGACATCGAGAAGGTCTTCCCTGCCGACGAGTACTCCGCCGTCGGCATCGCCGGCACCGCCGGTCTCGCCGTGGAGATGGTCAAGCTGTTCCAGCTGGAGCTGGAGCACTTCGAGAAGGTGGAGGGCGTCACGCTCTCCCTGGAGGGCAAGGCGAACCGCCTCTCCACCATGATCCGGGGCAACCTCGGCATGGCCATGCAGGGACTCGCCGTCGTGCCGCTCTTCGCGGGCTGGGACGAGGGCAAGGAGAAGGGCCGGATCTTCTCCTACGACGTGACCGGCGGCCGCTCCGAGGAGCACGGGTACGCCGCCACCGGCTCCGGTTCGATCTTCGCGCGCGGCTCGATGAAGAAGCTCTACCGTGCCGACCTGACCGAGCAGCAGGCCACCACGCTGGTCGTGCAGGCGCTCTACGACGCGGCGGACGACGACTCGGCGACCGGGGGTCCGGACATGGCGCGCCGGATCTTCCCGATCGTCACGGTCATCACGGACGAGGGCTACCGCAGGCTCACGGAGGACGAGTCCTCCGCGCTGGCCCGGTCGGTCACCGAGCGGCGCCTCGAGGAGCCCGACGGGCCCCGCGCCGCCCTGCTCTGACCACTCGTCGCCCGACTGAAGCCCAGAAGAAAGGGACGGACCGCCGGTGTCCACTCCGTTCTACGTCTCACCCCAGCAGGCCATGGCCGACCGGGCGGAGTACGCCCGCAAGGGCATCGCCCGAGGCCGCAGTCTTGTCGTCCTCCAGTACACCGACGGGATCGTCTTCGTCGGTGAGAACCCGTCCCGCGCACTGCACAAGTTCAGCGAGATCTACGACCGGATCGGCTTCGCGGCCGCCGGCAAGTACAACGAGTACGAGAACCTCCGCATCGGCGGTGTGCGCTACGCCGACCTGCGGGGCTACACCTACGACCGGGACGACGTCACCGCGCGCGGCCTGGCCAACGTCTACGCCCAGACGCTCGGCACGATCTTCTCCAGCGCGGGGGAGAAGCCGTACGAGGTGGAGCTCGTCGTCGCCGAGGTCGGCACCGAGCCGTCGGGCGACCAGATCTACCGGCTGCCGCACGACGGCTCGATCGTGGACGAGCACGGCTCGGTCGCGGTCGGCGGGAACGCCGAGCAGATCGGCTCCTTCCTGGACCAGCGGCACCGGGACGGCATGTCCCTGGCCGAGGCCCTGAGGCTGGCCGTGCAGGCGCTCTCGCGGGACACCAACGGCAGCGAGCGGGAGATCCCCGCGGAGCGCCTGGAGGTGGCGGTCCTGGACCGTACGCGGCCGCAGCAGCGCAAGTTCAAGCGGATCGTCGGCCGTCAGCTGTCACGCCTCCTGGAGGCGGACAACGCGGCGGTGACGAAGACGGACGAGCCCTCGGACGAGGCTCCCGAGGAGTAGTCGGCACGGCCCGGAGGGGCCCCGGTCCGCTTGCGCGGGCGGGGCCCCTCCGGCGTGTCCGCCCTCAGGCGGCCGGTGCGGGCCCCGAGGAGCCCCGGGGGACCAGGGAGACGGGAAGGGTGTCCGGCCGGGGCCGTTCGCCCGCGAGGACGGCGAGGAGGGCCTCCATGCCCCGCCGGCCGAACTCCTCGGCGGGCAGCCGCACGGTGGTGAGTTCCGGATCGACCACCGTCGCCAGGGCCATGTCGTCGAAGCCGGTCACCGACAGGTCCCCGGGGACCCGCAGTCCGAGCCGGCGCGCGGCTTTGCAGACGCCGACCGCGAGGATGTCGTCGTCGCAGATCACCGCCGTGGGACGGGGCCCGGGGGCGGCGAGGGCCCGGCCCGCGACCTCCCACGCGTCCGCGACGTTCAGCGGCGACCGCGTGGTCCGCACCTCCGTGCCGCGCAGGGCGTGGGCGAGGGTGGCGGCCCGCACGTCGAAGGTCCAGGACGGGGCCGCGGAGGCCAGGTGCAGGAAGCTGCGGTGGCCGAGGCCGAGCAGGTGGTCGGTCACGAGACGCATGCCGTCGGCCACGTCGAGGTTCACATGGGCGGCGGCCCCGGGGCCGGCCGGGTCGCTGTCGAGCATGACGAGCGGGAGGTCGGTGTCCCGGAAGGCCTCCAGGGCGCCGGTCGCCATCGAGGAGGCGATCACCCCATCGAGGGCGGCCTGCGCCGAGGCGAAGGGGTCCCGCGCGGGTCCCAGGCCGTCGGGGGAGGGGTAGAGGACCACGCCGAAGCCGTGCCGGGCCGCCGCGGCGGCCGCTCCCGTGTAGACGTGCGCGAAGAACTCGTTGGTGAGGGCCGGGACGACGAGCATGGCGGTGCGGGTGCGGCCGAGGCGCAGGTTGCGGGCGGCCAGGTTGGGCCGGTAGCCGAGCTCCCGCGCGGCCCCGCGCACCGCCTCGGCGGTGCGTTCCGACACCCGGCCGCGCCATTTGTCGCCGAGGACGAGGGAGACGGTGGCCTGGGAGACGCCCGCGGTCCGGGCGACGTCCCGGCTGGTGGGGCGGGTGCCGCCGAGCGGCTCCGGGGTCTGCACACATGCCTCCGCGTCGGGCGGTCCACGGACCGGGTCTCTGCGCGCGGGGTGGACCCGCGCGCTGCCGACATGGTACGTATGACGACGCACGTTATACGTAAAACCTCGGCGCGGTCCGAGGTGAGGGGAGACCACATGGCCACCGAGGCCCCGGCGCGAGGCGGCTATCTCGACATACTCCGGGCGCCGCACGCGGCCCGGCTGCTCGCCGGCACCCTCGTGGGGCGCCTGCCCAACGGCGTCGGCCCCATCGCCATCACCCTCTTCGTCCGCGACCAGGGCGGCAGCTACACCCTCGCCGGCGGCCTCATCGCCGCCTACGGCGTCGCCACCGCCATCGGCCAGCCCCTCCTCGGCCGCGCCGTCGACCTCAAGGGCCAGCCCCGCGTCCAGCTGCCCGCCGCGGTCCTCTCCGCCCTCGGCATGGCCCTGCTCGCCCTCACCGGCACCGGCCACCTCGGCCTCGCCTACGCGGCCGTCGTCGTCGCCGGGCTCTTCACACCGCCCCTGGAGGGCGGGCTGCGGGCCCTGTGGCCGAGCGTCCTCGGCCGCGAGGACCGGGTCCACCGCGCGTACGCCATGGACGCGGTCGCACAGGAGGTCATGTTCACCGTCGGCCCGCTGCTGCTGACCCTCCTGGTCTCCCTCTGGTCGCCCGCCGCCGCGCTCCTCGTCATCAACCTCCTCGGCGTCCTCGGCGCCCTCGCCGTCGTCCTCTCAGAGCCCTCCCGCACCTGGCGCTCCGCGCCCCGGGAGGCCCACTGGCTGGGCGCCCTGCGCTCCCCGGGCCTCCTCGCGCTCCTCGGGTCGTTCTTCTTCGTCGGCCTCGCGCTCGGCTCCATCACCGTCGCCGCCGTCGCCTACGCCGACGACCGGGGCACCCCGTCCGTCTACGGCTGGCTGATGGCCGCGCTGGGCCTCGGCGCACTCCTCGGCGGTGTCACCTACGGCGCCCGGCAGTGGTCCGGAGCCCCCGAACGGCGACTGCGCGTCCTCGTGCTCCTCCTCGCCGTCTGCTACCTGCCGCTGGTGCTCACCCCCGGTCCGGTCGCCATGGCCGGTCTCGCGGCCCTCGCCGGTGTCTTCCTGGCGCCCGTCCTCGCCTGCGCGTTCATCGTCGTGGACCGGCACGCGCCGCGGGGCACGGTCACCGAGGCCTTCTCCTGGCTCGTCACCACCTTCGGCGTCGGTTCGGCCCTCGGCTCCGCCGTGGCGGGCCCCGCCGTCGAACTCGCCGGGACCGTCGCCGGATTCGCCGTCGCTGGGGCGGGCGGCCTGATCGCCCTCCTCGTCCTGCTCGTCACCGGCCGTGTCCTCCAGGTGCCCGAGGCCCCCGAAACCCCCGGTGCCGAGCCGCGACACGCCGTCGGTGCGGGCGCCCCCACCTCCGTACACACGGAAAAGAACACGCACTGATCGGAAAATGATCGAAACGGGAACGTCCAACCCGGTTTCAGCACAGGCCGTCAGGCGTAATGTTCAGACATGGACCGCCGCATTTTCGGGCTGGAGAACGAGTACGGCGTCACGTGCACGTTCAGGGGACAGCGCCGACTGTCTCCTGACGAAGTGGCGCGCTACCTCTTCCGCCGTGTCGTGTCATGGGGCCGCAGCAGCAATGTCTTCCTGCGGAACGGCGCCCGCCTGTACCTGGACGTGGGATCGCATCCGGAATACGCCACACCGGAATGCGACAACGTGACCGAACTGGTCACCCACGACAAGGCCGGTGAGCGCATTCTCGAGGGCCTGCTCGTCGACGCCGAACGCCGCCTGCACGAGGAGGGAATCGCGGGCGACGTCTACCTCTTCAAGAACAACACCGACTCGGCCGGAAACTCCTACGGCTGCCACGAGAACTATCTCGTCGCCCGCCACGGAGAGTTCTCCCGGCTCGCGGACATCCTCATTCCGTTCCTGGTAACCCGGCAGCTCATCTGCGGCGCGGGAAAGGTCCTCCAGACCCCGCGCGGCGCGGTGTTCTGCGTCTCCCAGCGCGCCGAGCACATCTGGGAGGGCGTCAGCTCCGCGACCACCCGCTCACGCCCCATCATCAACACCCGTGACGAGCCGCACGCGGACGCCGAGCGCTACCGCCGGCTGCACGTCATCGTCGGCGACTCGAACATGTCCGAGACGACCATGCTGCTCAAGGTCGGCGCCACCGACCTGGTGCTCCGCATGATCGAGGCCGGCACGGTGATGCGCGACCTGACCCTGGAGAACCCGATCCGGGCCATCCGCGAGGTCAGCCACGACATCACCGGGCAGCGCAAGGTCCGGCTCGCCAGCGGCCGCGAGGCCTCCGCCCTGGAGGTCCAGCGCGAGTACTACGAGAAGGCCGTCGACTTCGTCGACCGCCGCGGGATCCGGAACGGCACCGTCGCCCAGGTCCTGGAACTGTGGGGCCGTACGCTCGACGCGATCGAGAGCGAGCGGCTCGACCGGATCGAGACCGAGATCGACTGGGTCATGAAGCACCGGCTCATCGAGCGCTACCGGGCCAAGCACAACATGACCATGTCGAACCCGAGGGTCGCGCAGATAGACCTCGCCTACCACGACATCCACCGCCGTCGTGGGCTGTACTACCTGCTGCAGAAGAACGGTCAGGCGGCCCGGATCTGCAACGACCTGAAGATCTTCGAGGGCAAGTCGGTGCCCCCGCAGACCACTCGGGCCCGGCTCCGCGGCGACTTCATCCGCCGCGCCCAGGAGCAGCGACGGGACTTCACCGTCGACTGGGTGCACCTCAAGCTGAACGACCAGGCGCAGCGCACGGTGTTGTGCAAGGACCCGTTCCGCTCCGTCGACGACCGCGTCGAAAAGCTGATCGCCGGAATGTAGGCCGGCCGCACCGGCGCTGTGGGCCCCGCACGTTTGGCGTGCGGGGCCCTCGACGTGACAGAAGGGTCCCCTAGAGTGTCGGGACAACTACTGTGCCGTCTGAGATCTGAGGAACACGTGCGCCGACTTGCCGGCCTTCTCGTCGTCCCGCTGCTGCTGCTCTCCACAGCGGCCTGCGGCAGCGACGACAAGGGCTCCGATTCCGCTTCGATGACGAACGGGCTGCCCGCCATCACCGCGGGGGCCAAGTTCGGCGAGAAGCCGACCCTCGCCAAGGGCGAGGGCGACCCGCCCAAGGAACTCAAGGTCAACGTCATCAGCGAGGGCAAGGGCGCGGTGACGAAGAAGGGCGACGCGCTCTCGGTGAACTACCTGGGTCAGGCCTGGGACTCCACCACCCCCTTCGACAACAGCTTCGACCGCGGCGAGCCCTTCAGCGTGACGCTGGGCGAGGGCCAGGTCATCAAGGGCTGGGAGCAGGCCCTCGAAGGCCAGAAGGTCGGCAGCCGCATCGAGGTCGGCATTCCGCCGGAGCTCGGCTACGGCGAGAAGGGCTCGCCGCCGAGCATCAAGCCCAACGCCACCCTCGTCTTCGTCGTGGACATCCTGAAGTCCGTCACGATCCCCAAGTCCGCCACCGGCACCCCGGTCGCGCAGGACAACAAGGACCTGCCGAAGGTCGGGACGAACACCGACGGCAAGGCGCCCACGCTGACCGTCCCCAAGGTCGACCCGCCGACCAAGCTCGTCTCGAACTACGTGCTCGAGGCCAAGGGCGAGGCCGTGAAGGCCACCGACACGGTCGTCGTGAACTACGTCGCCGCCCTGTGGAAGGACGGCAAGGTCTTCGACTCGACGTACACCTCGGGCAAGCCCGCGAACTTCCCGCTCGCGCAGCTCACGCTGAAGGGCCTCAAGGACGGTCTCGTCGGCAAGACGGTCGGCAGCCGCGTCCTCATCGTCGCCCCGCCGTCCGAGGCGTTCGGCGACAAGGAGCAGCAGGGCATTCCGAAGAACTCCACGCTGGTGTTCGCCGTGGACATCCTGACGAAGATGTAAGACTGTCCCGATCACGCAGTTCATCAGTATGAGGAGCAGTTCAGTGAGCATCGAGAAGCCCGAGATCGACTTCCCGGGTGGCGAGCCGCCGAAGGACCTGGAGATCAAGGACATCTGGGAGGGCGACGGCGACCTCGCCGAAGCCGGTGACTTCGTGAAGGTCCACTACGTCGGTGTGTCCTTCGAATCCGGCGAGGAATTCGACGCCTCCTGGAACCGCGGCGCCCCGCTCGACTTCCACCTCGGTGCCGGCCAGGTCATCAAGGGCTGGGACGAGGGCGTGCAGGGAATGAAGGTCGGCGGTCGCCGCCAGTTGGTCATCCCCGCACACCTCGCCTACGGCGACCGCGGCGCCGGCGGCAAGATCGCCCCGGGCGAGACGCTGATCTTCGTCTGCGACCTCGTGGGCGTCGCCAAGCGCTGACCCCCGCACACCTCGACCGGATTCCGGTCGCTCCGAGGGCCCCCGCCATCCAGGGCGGGGGCCCTCGGCCGTGGTCGGGCTCCGGTCCGGGTTCGGTCCCCACTTTGGTCCCGACACCCCGGGGCGGTACGGTCGGACGTCCGAGAAGTGGATCCGGCGAAGGGGTGCGGGGCGTCGATGGCGATTGCCAAGTCCGAGCGGCTGATGAATCTCGCGCTGTGCCTGCTCGGGACACGCCGCCCGCTGAGCAAGCGGGAGCTCCGCGGCTCCATCGAGGCCTACCTCGAAGCGAGCGGCGACGACGCCTTCAACCGCATGTTCGAGCGCGACAAGGACGATCTCCGCGAGCTCGGCCTCGTCATCGAGACCGTCGAGAACCTGGAGGGCGAGACCGGCTACCTCGCCCGCCGCGACTCCAACCGGCTGCCGGCCATCACCCTGGACGCCGAGGAGGCCGCCGCGCTCGGCCTCGCCGCCAAGGTCTGGCAGCAGGCCCGCCTCGCCGGGGCCGCCAGCGGCGCCCTGCAGAAGCTCCGCGCCGCCGGCATGCCGGAGGCGGAGGACTCGTACGACACCCAGCCCAGCGCCCTCGAACCGCGGATCCCCGTCCACGAGGCCGCCTTCGAACCGCTGATGCTGGCCTGCCGCGACCGCCGGCCCGTCGCCTTCGACTACCGCAAGGCCAACGCCGCCCGCCCCGAGGCCCGCCAGGTCGAGCCCTGGACCCTCGAATGCTGGCGCGGCCACTGGTACCTGGCCGGCTGGGACCGCGACCGCGGCGCCGAGCGCGTCTTCCGGCTCTCCCGCATCACCGGCAAGGTCCGCTCCCGGGCCGGCGCCTTCACCGCGCCCGTGCCCGACGTCGTCACCGTCCGCGAGACCGTGGAGAGCTGGGCCGGCGAGACCGCCACCCGCTCCGCCCGGATCCGGCTGCGCACGGGCTGCGGCTACCCGCTGCGCGCCCGCGCCCAGTCCGTGAGCGAGGGCGCCGACGGCTGGGACGAGCTGGAGATCCCGTACGGGCACGGCCTCGACGCCTGGCTCGTCGAGTTCGGCCCCGATGTCGTCGTACTGGAACCGGCCGATCTGCGGGCCGACGTGGTGGACCGGCTGCGCGCCGTGGCCAAGGGCTGAGGGGGAGACGTACCGCATGGCTGCCAACGCGATCGACCAGACGAGGCGGATGCTCTCGCTCGTCACCTATCTCCGTGAGCGCCCCGGCGCCCACGTCGCCGATGTCGCGCGTGCCTTCGGGATCACCGAGGACGAGCTGATCTCCGACCTGGACGTGCTGCCCATGTGCGGCACCAGCTTCCGCGGCGGAGACCTCCTCGACATCGACACCGACGGGGACCGGATCTGGTGGCACAACCCGGACGATGTCGCCGCGCCGCTGCGGCTCGCCGCCGACGAGGCGACCGCCCTCCTGGTCGCCGCCCGCGCCGTCGCCACGCTCCCCGGGCTCCGGGAGAGCGACCGTGAGGCGCTGCTGCGCGCCACCGCCAAGCTGGAGGCCGCCGCCGGCGAGGCCGCCGGCGCCAGCTCCCGGCTCTCGGTGACCTTCGAGTCCGAGGGCGGTGTCTTCGCCGAGGTCGACCGCGCGATCTCCGAGCGCCGCCGCCTCTGGGTGCGCTACTACTCGCCCGCCCGCGACGAGCTCACCGAGCGCGAGGTCGACCCGATCCGGCTCTTCGCCGTCGGCCACACCTATATGGAGGCGTGGTGCCGGCTCTCCGAGGCGCGCCGCACCTTCCGGCTCGACCGCGTGGCCGAGATCCGCATCCTCGACGAGCACGCGGCACCGCCGGAGCTGGAGCTGCGTGACCTCTCCGCGGGTCTGGTCCAGCCCTCCGCCGACGACCCCGAGGTGGTCGTCGAGGTCGGTCCCGGCGGGCGCTGGGTCGCCGAGTACTACCCACACGACCGGGCCGAGGAGCTGCCTGACGGCGGGCTGCGGATCACCCTGCGGACGCCGGACCCGGCCTCGCTGCGCCGACTGGCGCTGCGCCTGGGCAGCGACGGGCGGATCGTCGCGCCCCAGGATCTCGCCGACAACGCCAGGACGGCGGCGGCCGCCGCGCTCGCCGCGTACGAGGGCGAGTGACGTTCCCCGCCCGGGGGACGCTGTTACTGACGTGGTGCCCGGCGCGGTGCCTGGCGCCGTGACCGACGTGATGACCGGCATGGTGGCGGATACGGCGCGCCGAGGCGGGTGCGGACGTACGTGCTGCGCTCCGCGCGGCACGCGGGGTGTGAGGTACGGGAGTCGAGAGATGAGGGAAATGTCCGTGATGCACGGTTTTACGGCGACGATGGCCCCGGTCCTCTTCAAGGCCGCCTGCCCCGACTGCCGCTCCCGCTTCGAACTCTCCGCGAGCGCCCTGCGCCTCGCCATCGGGGCCAGCCGCCGCACCACCTTCTACTCCTTCACCTGCCCCGAGTGCGGCAGCTCCGTCCGCAAGCCCGCCGGCGAGCGCATCGTCGAACTCCTCACCGGCGGCGGCGTCCGGACCCTGCGGCTCCACACGACCGTCTGAGCCCGCGGCCCGGCCGCTCGGCCCGCCGCGCCCAACGTCTAGGCTCAGCACATGTTCTGGCCCATGCTCGCCATCGCCCTCGGCTTCCTCGGCATCGCCGTCCTCGGCGTCCTCGCCGTCCGGGTCTTCCTCGAGGTCCAGCGCCTCGGCCGTCAAGTGGCCCACACCACACAGCGGATCAGCCAGGCGGCCGAAGACCTCGAAACGGCCGCCGTCGGACTGGCCCGAACGGGCGAGTCCCTGCGCTGAGTCCGTGCCGTACGCTGCGTGAAGAGGCCCTGAAACGGGCACGCGGGACGCAATCGGGAGTATGCAAGGGCATTGCCCTGCGTTTACTCCTGCGGGTTACGATCGCAGACAGCGCGGTGGCCGGACGCTTGTCCGACCCGCCGGGCACCGCACTCCATGTCGCCTCGGTGAAGAAGGTAAACAGCTATGGGTAGGCTCGGCCCCACCGAGATCATTCTCATTCTCGTCGTCATCATCCTGCTGTTCGGCGCCAAGAAGCTTCCGGACATGGCGCGCTCGCTCGGCAAGTCCGCCCGCATCCTCAAGAGCGAGGCCAAGGCGATGAAGTCGGACGACCAGCAGAGCGCCCCCGCCGACCCGCCGCAGGCCGGCAACGGCACCGCTGCCCAGGAGCCCGCCCCGCGCACCATCCAGGCCGCTCCCGGTGACGTGACCAGCGCGCGTCCCGTGACCGAGCCCTCGGACACCACCAAGCGCTGACCCGGTCCGCCGCGGCCGCCGCACCGGGCGGCGGCCTGCCGCATGAGATGAGGACGTGGGTTGCCCAAGTCTGCCCGCAAGCAGGAGAAGGATCCCGAGGGTCGGATGCCCCTCGTGGAGCACCTGCGTGAACTCCGCAACCGACTGGCGAAGGGTCTCCTCGCCATCGCCGCGGTGACGATCGTGGCCCTCGTGTACAGCGAGGAGCTGATGCAGTTCCTGACGCAATCGGTGCCCACGTGCCCACCGGGCGTCACCAGTGACGGCGGAAACTGCGCGATCGTCTCCTTCAACACGCTCATGGCGCCGTTCAGCACCACGATCCAGCTGTCGCTGACGGCCGGCCTCGTCGTCGCGAGCCCCGTCTGGCTCTACCAGCTGTGGGCCTTCGTCGCGCCCGGACTGCACAAGAGCGAGAAGAAGTACACGTACGCCTTCGTCGGTGCCGCCGTGCCGCTCTTCTCCGCCGGCGCCTACCTCGCGTACCTGATCCTCCCGATCAGCGTGAAGGTCCTCATCAGCCTCACGCCCAGCGGCTCCGCGAACATCCTCTCGCTCGGTGACGTCCTCGACTTCACCCTGCGTATGGTGCTCGTCTTCGGCCTGGCCTTCGAGCTGCCGCTGGTCCTGGTGATGCTCAACCTCACGGGTGTCCTCACCGGTCGCCGGATGGCCGGCTGGTGGCGCGGCGTGATCATGGGCGTCTTCGTCTTCGGCGCCATCATCACCCCCACCACCGACCCCGTCGGCATGGTCGCCCTGGCCGGACCCATCACCGTCCTGTACTTCGGGGCCGTCGGCTTCTCCCTCCTCAACGACCGGCGGCGCAAGCGCAACAACCCCGACGCCGAGCTCGACGACGACGAGGCCTCGGAGCTGGACCTGACCCCGCAGGCCGTCGGCGCCATCGAGCCCGTCGGCGCCTCCCGGGCCCTGCCCGAGCAGGCCACCGGAGAGACGGGCGGGGCCGGCGTGCAGCGCGCGAACGGTTACGACGACATCACCTGATCGTGCGGGGTCCCCCGGACTCGGTCCGGGGGGCTTTCGCACGCCCGGAGTGGGGCCTTCCACATCCCCTCGATAAAGATCGCGTCACTGTCACAGGGGGCGGGTAGGCTCGAGAACAAGATGACAGAGGACCTCACACCAGCCGAGGCGTACGCGGCCGCGAAAGCCCGCAACGCCGATGCGGCCACCGCGCTGGCCCCCTTCCGCGAGATGTACGAGTTCGGTCTGGACCCCTTCCAGATCGAGGCATGCCGGGCCCTCGAAGCGGGCAAGGGCGTACTCGTCGCCGCGCCCACGGGCTCCGGCAAGACCATCGTCGGCGAGTTCGCCGTCCACCTCGCCCTCAACCAGGGCCGCAAGTGCTTCTACACGACCCCGATCAAGGCGCTGTCGAACCAGAAGTACGCCGACCTCGTCAGGCGGTACGGCAACGACAAGGTCGGCCTGCTCACCGGTGACAACAGCGTCAACGGCGATGCGCCGATCGTGGTCATGACCACCGAAGTCCTCCGCAACATGCTGTACGCGGGATCCCAGGCCCTCTCCGGTCTCGGCTACGTGGTCATGGACGAGGTCCACTACCTCTCCGACCGCTTCCGCGGCGCCGTCTGGGAGGAAGTGATCATCCACCTCCCCGAATCGGTCACCCTCGTCTCACTCTCCGCGACCGTGTCCAACGCCGAGGAATTCGGCGACTGGCTCGACACCGTCCGCGGCGACACCGAGGTCATCGTCTCCGAGAGCCGCCCCGTCCCCCTCTGGCAGCACGTCCTCGCCGGACGCCGGATGTACGACCTCTTCGAGGAGGAGACCGACCACGGCGGCCGCGGCGCCTCCCGCCGCGAGGTCAACCCCGACCTCCAGCGCCTCGCCCGCACCGAGAACACGCGCACGTACAACCCGCGCGACCGGCGGCGCGGCAAGATGGTCCGCGAGGCCGACCGCGAGCGCGAGCGCCGCCAGCGCTCCCGCATCTGGACCCCGGGCCGCCCCGAGGTCATCGAGCGTCTCGACGCCGAAGGGCTCCTGCCCGCCATCACCTTCATCTTCAGCCGTGCCGGCTGCGAGGCCGCCGTCCAGCAGTGCCTCTACGCCGGACTCCGGCTCAACGACGACGACGGACGCCGCCGCGTCCGCGAGATCGTCGAGGAGCGCACCGCCGCCATCCCCACCGAGGACCTGCACGTCCTCGGCTACTACGAATGGCTCGAAGCGCTGGAGCGCGGCATCGCCGCCCACCACGCCGGCATGCTCCCGACCTTCAAGGAGGTCGTCGAGGACCTCTTCGTCAAGGGCCTCGTCAAGGCCGTCTTCGCCACCGAGACGCTCGCCCTGGGCATCAACATGCCCGCGCGCACCGTCATCCTGGAGAAGCTCGTCAAGTGGAACGGCGAGCAGCACGCCGACATCACCCCCGGCGAGTACACCCAGCTCACCGGGCGGGCCGGCCGCCGCGGCATCGACGTCGAGGGCCACGCCGTCGTCCTCTGGCAGCGCGGTCTCGACCCGGACCACCTGGCCGGACTCGCCGGCACGCGCACCTACCCGCTGCGCTCCAGCTTCAAGCCCTCGTACAACATGGCGGTCAACCTCGTCGAAGGCTTCGGCCGGCACCGCTCCCGCGAACTCCTCGAAACCTCCTTCGCCCAGTTCCAGGCCGACCGCTCCGTCGTCGGCATCTCCCGGCAGGTGCAGAAGAACGAGGAGGGCCTCGAGGGCTACCGCGAGGGCATGACGTGCCACCTCGGGGACTTCGAGGAGTACGCACGGCTCCGCCGCGACCTCAAGGACCGCGAGACCGAACTGGCCCGCCAGGGCGCCGCCCAGCGTCGCGCCCAGGCCGCCGGCGCCCTGGAGAAGCTCAAGCCCGGCGACGTCATCCACGTCCCCACCGGCAAGTTCGCCGGACTCGCCCTCGTCCTCGACCCGGGCATCCCGGCCGGCCGCACCAACGGCCACCGCGGCTTCGAGCACCACGACGGGCCCCGCCCCCTCGTCCTCACCGCCGAGCGGCAGGTCAAGAGGCTCGCCTCCATCGACTTCCCCGTCCCGGTCGAGGCCCTGGAGCGGATGAGGATCCCCAAGTCCTTCAACCCGCGCTCCCCGCAGTCCCGTCGCGACCTCGCCTCCGCCCTGCGGAGCAAGGCCGGACACATCAACCCCGAGCGCCACCACAAGCAGCGCTCCGCCGCCGCCGACGACCGCGAGATCGCCCGGCTGCGCACCGAGATCCGCGCCCATCCCTGCCACGGCTGCGACGAGCGCGAGGACCACGCCCGCTGGGCCGAGCGCTACCACCGTCTCCAGCGCGACACCCAGCAGCTGGAGCGGCGCATCGAGGGTCGCACCAACACCATCGCGCGCACCTTCGACCGGATCGTCGCGCTCCTCACCGAGCTCGACTACCTGCGGGGCAACGAGGTCACGGAGAACGGCAAGCGGCTCGCCCGGCTCTACGGCGAACTCGACCTGCTCGCCAGCGAATGCCTCCGCGACCGCGTCTGGGAGGGCCTGACCCCGGCCGAACTGGCCGCCTGTGTCTCGGCGTTGGTGTTCGAGGCGCGACAGTCCGACGACGCCGTCGCACCCAAGCTGCCCGCGGGCAACGCCAAGGCGGCGCTCGGCGAGATGGTCAGGATCTGGGGCAGGCTCGACGCCCTCGAAGAGGAATTCAAGATCAACCAGGCGGAGGGGGTCGGCCAGCGCGAACCCGACCTCGGATTCGCCTGGGCCGCCTACCAGTGGGCCTCCGACAAGAGCCTCGACGAGGTGCTGCGCGAGGCCGAGATGCCCGCCGGCGACTTCGTCCGCTGGTGCAAGCAGGTCATCGACGTCCTCGGACAGATCGCGGCGGCGGCGCCCAGGGAGAACAGCACCGTCGCCAAGAACGCCCGCAAGGCCGTGGACGCGCTGCTGCGGGGTGTCGTGGCGTACAGCTCGGTGGGCTGACGGTCCCGCGTCCTTCTTGTGCACGACCGAGTGCCCGTGGCGATCGCGCCACGGGCACTCGGCCTTTTCCGGACGTCCGATCGTCGTACTCGGATGGTTGTCCACAGGTCGTTGTCCACAGGGGTGGCGCGGGCGCGGCCGTTCCGATTGCATGGACTCGCAAGCAGAGAAGGTCAGTTGGGGAGGGGACACCTATGACCACGCAAGCCGGTCATTCGCACGCGGGGACGCAGGAGGAGGGGGCGACGGCAGGGGCACGGCCGTCGGCTCCGGCCGTGACTCCGGTTGTCGTCGACGGACCACGAGGCGTTCCCCTCCTCGGCAGCCTGCCCGCCTTCGGGAAGAACCCTTTGGCCTTCTTCGAACAGCTCCGGGACCGCGGCGACATCGTCCGCTGGCGCTTCGGCCGCAAACCCTCCCTCTTCATCGCCCACCCCGACACCGTCGGCGAACTCCTCACCGAGGTCGAGCGCACCTTCGACCAGCCCGACCTTGGCATCGCCTTCCGCACCCTCCTCGGCAACGGCGTGATCGTCTCCAAGGGAGCCGACTGGCGCCGCAAGCGCTCCCTCGTGCAGCCCTCCGTCCGGCCGAAACAGGTCCGTTCCTACGCGGCGACCATGTCCGAGTGCGCCGTCGCCCTCGCCGACCGGTGGGCCGACGGGCAGCACATCGACATCAAGAAGGAGATGGCAGCCCTCACCCAACTCGTCGCCGTCCGCACCATCTTCGGCGTCGACACCGCCGCCGACGCCGAAGCCATCGGACAGGCGATGGACGTCGCGCAGAAGGAGATCGGCGCCGAGTTCAGCGGCATCGGAGCGGTGCTGCCCGACTGGCTACCGACCCCCGGACGCGCCCGGATCAAGCGCGCCACCGCCGTCATCGACGCGGAGGTCTCCCGTGTCGTCTCCCGCCACCGCGACGGCGACACCGAACGCCCGGACCTCCTCAGCCGTCTCCTCGCCGCCCGCGACGAGAGCGGCGCGCCCCTGTCCGACGAGGAGATCCGCGACGAGACCGTCACTCTCTACATCGGCGGCCACGAGACCACGAGCTCCACACTCGTCTGGGCCTGGTACCTGCTCTCCCGCAACCCGCGGGTCCGTGACGCGCTCGCCGAGGAACTCGACCGCGTCCTCGCCGACCACGAACCCGGCTACGACGACTACGCCTCCCTGACCTACACCCAGGCGGTCATCAAGGAGACCCTCCGCCTCTACCCGACGATCTGGCTGATCACCGGCCTCGCGAAGGAGGGCGCCATGCTCGGCGGCAGGGCCGTCCCGGCCGGCACCCGGGTCTGGTCCAGCCAGTGGGCCACACACCGCGACCCCCGCTGGTACGGCGACGCGGAAGCCTTCCGCCCCGAGCGCTGGATCGAACGGGACGGCGAGCCCGCCGAGGAGATACCCGAGTACGCCTGGTTCCCCTTCGGCGGCGGCCCCCGCGTCTGCCTCGGTACCCGGTTCGCCCTCGTGGAGGCGGTCCTGATCCTCGCGGTCCTGGCCCGCCGCTACCACCTGGACGTCACCACCGAGGAAATCCTCCCGGTCCCGAGCCTCACCCTCCAGCCGGACCGCGACGTCCTGGCGACCGTGCGGGCACGGAGCTGACGACGGACCGGCAGCGTCCCTGAGGCGGGCCGCGCCGGGTCGCGCCGGGCCGCGCCGGGCTGAGGCGGGCTGAGCCGAGGTCGAGGTGCGGCCGAGTCGCGGCCGAGGCCGACACAGGTCAGGCAGGTCGTCGCCCGGACGACAGGTCCGCTGCCAAGTCCCTGAGGTCGTCGGCGTACAGGACCCGGTTGCCGAAACCAGGCAGGGGGACATGGAGGGTGGCCGTCCAGCGGCTGGGGATGGCGCCGGCGCCGTGCACGGCGCCGGCGAGCATCCCGGTCACGGCCGCGACCGTGTCGGTGTCCCCGCCCAGGTCGACCGCCGAGGCCACGGCCTCCTCGAAGGAGCCGGTCGTACGGAGTGCCCACACGGCCGAACCGAGACAGGGCCACACCGCGCCGTTGAACTCGGTGGCGTCGTCCGGGTGCCAGCCGATTGCCAGGACCGTGGCCCAGCGTTCCCGGTGCTCCGGGGCCACCTCGGCGAGGGTCGCGGGCAGGGCGGCGATCGGGTCCTCGCCGAGGAGGGCGACACGGATCAGCTCATGGAGGATCGCCGTACCCTCCCAGGCCGCGCCGTCGCCATGGGTCAGGGCGCTGATCCGGCGGGCGGCGTCCATCGTCTCGGCCCGCCCCCGGGCCGCGAAGTACACCGCCGACGTCGAGGCCCGCATCAGCGAACCGTTGCCCGCGGCCAGCGCGTTGATCTGGAAGTGCATCGCGGCGGCCAGGTCCCAGGGGTCCCCGCCGAGCAGGACCTGTTCGGTCTGGAGGCCGATGTCCTTGGGGTCGGCCGCGGCCCAGCGGCGGAACCGGTCGAAGATGTCCGGTAGGTCGAGACCACCCCGTTCGAGGAGCGACTCGCCGACGAGGACGGCCATCTGCGTGTCGTCCGTCGCCTCGCCGGGATCCCAGCCGCCGCCTCCGCACAACTCCCCGACGCCGTCGGGGAACCGCTCGCGGAAGACCCCCGGGAGACCGAACTCGAAGGGGGCGCCGAGGGCGTCGCCGACGGCGGAGCCGAGGACGGCACCCAAGGACCTGTCGATGTCTCGCATCCGGTCAGGCTAGGGCAGCGCGCGTTCGGCCCGGTCGCCGCGGCATGTCCGCGCCCGCCGAGCCATCAGGAGGGGCGGTGCGGCGAGGGGGCGGGGGAAGGGGTGGGGGAGGGGGAGGGGGAGGGCCCCCGGAGGGAGAAGGTTGCGGCTGTCGCGCTCAGCAGGACGATCGTTCCCGCTGCCGCCCATGTCGCGCCGTCCGGTGCGAACAGGGCCTGGCCGCGCAGGGCCTGCCAGGTCAGCAGGGCGAAGGTCGCCGTGTACGCGGCCGAGGCCGTGAGGGTGAGCCGGAGTCGTACCCGTTCGTCCGCGAGGCGGGCGAAGCGCGGTGCGAGTGCGGCCAGGACGAGCAGGAGCAGCGGGAGCAGTTGCAGGGCGTGCATGCCGAAGAAGTGCGGTATGCGCAGGTCGCCGCCGTTGCTCGCCCAGCCGGTGAGTGGCATCGACGGGCCGCCGTCCGGTACGCCGACGGCGTGGGCGCCGACGATCGGTGACTCGTCGACCGCCAGTTGCTCCGGGGTCGGACGGACCATCAGGAAGCCCACCGCGGCGCCCGCCAGGGCGATCAGCGAGGACAGCCGGACGGCCCAGGCCATCGCCCGGTCGAGGATCTTGGCGCGCAGCAGGAGGACGGCGATGACCAGCGCGCCCAGCCACAGCACGACGACGGTGGCTCCCATGACCTGGAAGACGGTGTTGTCGAAGGGCGTCGTCTGGTTGAAGTGACTCCGCTTGCCGCGGATCACCTGGAGGGTGATGAGCACCATCTCGCCGGCGCCGGCGACGGCGACCACGGTTCCGGCCCACCAGCCGACCCGACGGCCCCGGGGGAGCAGTGACAGCATCCAGGCGAGCGAGAGCGCGTACGCGAGGAGCGAGACCGAGAACTTGAACGGCTTGGTCCAGATCGGCACGCCGACCAGGATCCGGTCGTCGACGAAGATGCCGACGGCGGAGACCAGGGCGAGAGCGCCCATGGAGGCGGCGAACCAGACCAGCGGTCGGTGGAGCCGCGTGAGTGGGTTCTTGTGCGATGAAGGCATACGGATCCCCCCGTGGGAAAGAGTAGATAGTGGCACTTGCCGCTATCTGATAGCGCCACTATCTATGATGGGGGGTCGGTCGGCAAGGCCGAAGTGAGACCAGGAAGGTGAACACGCGGTGCGCATCGGAGAGTTGAGTCGCAGGACCGAGGTGTCCATCCCGACGATCAAGTTCTACGTACGGGAAGGACTGCTGCCGGCCGGGGAGCTGACGAGCCCGAACCAGGCCTCGTACGGGGAGACGCATGTGCAGCGCCTCCGCCTGATCCGGGCTCTCCTCGATGTGGGCGGCCTTTCGGTGGCGGCGATCCGTGAGGTGATCGTCGCCGTCGACGACCCCGAACGATCGGTGCACAAGCTGCTGGGCACGGTGGCCTCAGGGCTGGTGCCGCGCTACGACCGCGCGTCGCACACCGGGATCGAGGAGGCGCGGAAGCAGGTCGCGGCGCTGATCGCCGCGCGCGGCTGGCGCGTGCACCCGGGCAACCCGGCCGCGGAGGCGCTCGCCGTGGCCCTCGCGGCCGTCGACGAGGCGGGTCACGGGGCCTTCGTCGAGGTCCTGGACGCGTACGCGGATGCGGCGGAGCGGGTCGCGCGGGCGGACCTGGAGTTCGTGGCGCGCAATATTTCGCGCGAGGAGCTGGTGGAGAGCGTGGTCGTCGGCACGGTCATCGGCGACGCGATCTTCTCGGCGCTGCGGCGGATGGCCCACACGGACACCTCGGACCGCCTGTACGGGCAGGCGACCTAGGGGGACCGGGGCGGCCTGGGCGACCTGGGCGACCCGGGCGTGCAGCGGGGCGTCTGTGCTGCGGGTCTTGGCCAGGCGCTGCCGTCACGCCTGCGGAAACGGCTCGGGGCCCGAGGGTTCGCCCCCGGGCCCCGCATCGTGAGCCGGTTTCCCGGCCTCGCGCCGCTGAGCCGGTTTCCCGGCTCCGCGGCTTACTTCTCCTGCTCGCGTTCCACCTGGTCGTTCCACTCGCGCTTGATCGCGCGCCACGCCTCGTCCGACTTGCCCAGGCGCCAGTAGCCCGAGATCGACAGCCGCTCGCGCGAGATCCCGCGGTCCAGCCGCAGGTGACGGCGGAGGTCCTTCACGAAGCCCGCCTCGCCGTGGACGAAGGCGTGCACGTCGCCCGCCGGGAAGTCCAGGGTCTGCACGGCCTCGACGAGCGCCTCGCCCGCCGGGCGGTCACCCCGGTGCAGCCAGGTGACGTGGATGCCGTGTTCCGTCGCGAACTTCTGCTCCTCGGCGGCGTCCGAGATCTCCACGAACGCGTGCACCCGCGCCCCCGCGGGCAGCCGTTCCAAGGCCGCCGCGATCGCCGGCAGCGCGCTCTCGTCGCCCGCGAGCAGGTGCCAGTCCGCCGTAGGGTCCGGCGTGTAGCCGCCGCCGGGGCCGAGGAAACGCACCGTCTCGCCCGGCTGCGCCCGCGCCGCCCACGGGCCCGCGAGGCCCTCGTCGCCGTGGACCACGAAGTCGATGGTCAGCTCACGGTGGACCGGGTCCCAGGCCCGTACGGTGTACGTCCGCGTCGTCGGCCACTGCTCCCGGGGGAACTCCTCCCGGATCCGGTCCATGTCGAACGGCTCCGGATAGGCGACCCCCTCGGGGGCGAAGAGCAGCTTCACGTAGTGGTCGGTGTACGCGCCGACCTCGAAGGCATCGAGACCGGGGCCGCCCAGGACGACCCGCACCATGTGCGGGGTGATGAGCTCGGTGCGCACCACACGCGCTTCGGTGGCCTTCGGTGCCTTGCGGGGCTGCTCCGCCACGAGTGGCTCTCCTGACTCGACGTAACTCGAAGAACTAGGTACTTAGGTATGCCTAAGCTAGCATCCCGAGGCGCGGTCGACCCAGTGTGGCCTGATTTCGTCAGCGTTCCAGGACCGGAAGCAGACGGCCCACGGCCCCGCCGAGACCCCAGCGCTTCACCAGGGCGTCGAGGGCCGCCGGGTCGCGGGGAGCCTTCGGCAGGGTCGCGTCGAACTCCGGCAGGGGTACGTCCCCGGCGACGCGCACCACCGTCGGCGCGACGTCCAGATAGGCCGCCGCCTCCACGATCCCGCGCCGCTTGGCGGGCGTCAGCTTCGACGTCCGCTCCCCGGCCGCCGCCCGTACGCCCGCCAGGTCCCCGTACTCCGTGATCAGCTGCGCGGCCGTCTTCTCGCCGATGCCCTTCACTCCGGGGAGGCCGTCGCTGGCGTCGCCGCGCAGCGCCGCGAAGTCCGCGTACTGGTCGGGGCGCACCCCGTACTTCGTGACGATCATGTCCGCGTCCACCAGGTCGCAGTCGCCGACGCCCTTGCGCGGGTACAGCACGCGGATGCCCCGCGCGTCGTCCACCAGCTGGAAGAGGTCCCGGTCGCCCGTGACGATGTCCACCGGTCCCGACGCGTGCCCCGCGAGCGTCCCGATCACGTCGTCCGCCTCGTAGCCCGCCGCCCCGATCCGGGCGATGCCGAGCGCCGCCAGGACCTCCTCGATCACCGGCACCTGGGGGGACAGCGTGTCCGGGATCTCCTCCTCGTCCGGGCCGGTCTCCGTCTCCACCGCCACGCGGTGCGCCTTGTACGAGGGGATCAGGTCGACCCGCCACTGCGGCCGCCAGTCGTCGTCCCAGCAGGCCACGAGCTCGTCAGGGTGGTGGTCCTGGACGAGCCGGGTGATGAAGTCGAGCAGTCCGCGCACGGCGTTCACGGGCGAGCCGTCGGGGGCCCGGACGGAGTCCGGAACGCCGAAGTAGGCGCGGAAGTAGAGGCTGGCGGTGTCGAGGAGCATGAGGCGTCGAGTCACCCGCTTGATTTTAGGCCTCGGGGCGCCGCCGGGGTCCGGAGACGCGTTCGCGGTGTCGGCGGTTCCGGACCCCCGCACGTGACCCCCGTCACCTTTGCGTTTGCGTGGTGCGAAGCCGGGCAGGCGCGAGCCCGGAGCGGAACCCAGTACGGGATTCAACAAAAGGATCCCCGTACGCGACGGGCCCGCGGGCCGATCCCGCCCGCTCCACGGCCCAGCCGCGCGGGGGTGGTGGGGGCCGTTTTCGTTGCTACCCGTGAGGTTTATGTGTCCAGGCTCCAGGCAGACCACCTGTTCAAGGTGTTCGGCAGACGACCCGACGAAGCCGTCCGCAGGCTCGCCGCCGGCGCCGACCGCGAGGAGCTGCGCGCCGAGGGGACGACCGCAGCCGTGGTGGACGCCGGTTTCGTCGTCGAACCCGGCCAGATCTTCGTCGTGATGGGGCTCTCCGGGTCCGGCAAGTCGACCCTGCTCCGCATGCTCAACGGCCTGCTCGAGCCCACCGCCGGCCGGGTCCTCTTCGACGGACGTGACCTCACGGCGCTGTCCCCCCGCGATCTGCGCACCGTCCGCTCCACGAAGATCAGCATGGTCTTCCAGCATTTCGCGCTGTTCCCGCACCGAAACGTTCTGGAGAACGCCGCCTACGGCCTGGAGGTCCAGGGCGTCCCGCGCGCCGAGCGCGAGACCCGCGCCACCGAGGCCCTCGAACTGTGCGGCCTGGCCGGCTGGGAGAAGTCCTGGCCCGACGAGCTCTCCGGTGGCATGCAGCAGCGCGTCGGCCTGGCCCGCGCGCTCGCGACCGACGCCGACCTGCTCCTCATGGACGAGTCCTTCAGCGCGCTCGACCCGCTGATCCGCCGCGACATGCAGGACCAGCTCCTCGTCCTCCAGCAGCGGCTGAAGAAGACCATCGTCTTCATCACCCACGACCTCAACGAGGCCATGCGCCTCGGCGACCGGATCGCCGTCATGCGCGACGGCAGGATCGTGCAGCTCGGCACCGCCGAGGACATCCTGGTCCGCCCCGCCGACGACTACGTCGCCTCCTTCATCCAGGACGTCGACCGCTCCCGGGTGCTCACCGCCTCCGCCGTCATGACGGGCGGCGCCACCCCGGCGGACTGCCCCGACGACTGCACCTGCCAGGCCGTCGGGCCGGACACGCTCGTCGCCGACCTGTGCGCCGTGGCCGCCCGCGCCCCGCACCCCGTGACCGTCCAGGACTCCGACGGCGCCGTCCTCGGAGTCGTACCGACGGAGCGCCTGCTCGCCGTCATGGGCGGACTCGGCGCGAGGGATGCCGGCGACCCGACCGCCGCGAAGGCCGGCGCGGTGACAGACACCAGGACGGACAGCCAGACAGGCGGCAAGGCCGACGCCAAGACCGACGCCGCGACCGCCACCCAGTCGGAGAAGGAGCTGACCGCCCGTGCCTAGGCTTCCCCTCGGTGAGTGGGTCGACAGCTCCGTCGACTGGCTCCAGGCCCAGTTCTCCTGGCTCTTCGACGCCGTCAGCACCGGGGTCACCGGCCTCTACGACGGCATCGACGCCGTCCTGTCCGCGCCCCAGCCGCTGCTCTTCGCCGGCATCCTCGCCGTCGTCGCCTGGTGGCTGCGCGGGCTCGCCGCCGGTGTGCTCGCCTTCGCCGGGTTCGCGCTCGTCGACTCGGTCCAGCTGTGGGACGAGGCCATGGCGACGCTCTCGCTCGTCCTCGTCGCCACCCTGGTCACCCTGGTGATCGCGGTACCGCTCGGCATCTGGGCGGCCCGCTCGAAGACCGTCAGCACCGTGCTCCGGCCGGTCCTCGACTTCATGCAGACCATGCCGGCGATGGTCTACCTCATCCCCGGCATCATCTTCTTCGGCGTCGGCGTCGTCCCCGGCATCATCGCCACCATCGTCTTCGCGCTGCCCCCGGGCGTCCGCATGACCGAGCTGGGCATCCGGCAGGTCGACGGCGAACTCGTCGAGGCCGCCGAGGCGTTCGGCACCACCCCGCGCAACACGCTGCTGCGCGTGCAGCTCCCGCTGGCCCTGCCGACGATCATGGCCGGCGTCAACCAGGTCATCATGCTCGGCCTGTCCATGGTCGTCATCGCCGGCATGGTCGGCGGCGGCGGGCTCGGCGGCGCCGTCTACCGCGCCATCGGCAACGTCGACATCGGCCTCGGCTTCGAGGCCGGCGTCTCCATCGTCGTCCTCGCCATGTACCTGGACCGGATGACCGGCGCCCTCGGCCGCCAGGTCTCCCCGCTCGGCCGCCGCGCCGCCGCCAAGGCCCGCGCCGCGCTGAGCGCCAAGCGCCCGGGGGCGAAGCTGTGGGCCCACCGCCCGCAGCCCGTCACCGCCCTCGTCGGTGTCGTCGTCCTCGCCCTCGTCGCAGGGGGCACGGGAATCCTCGGCGGTTCCGGCGCGAGCTCCACCACCGCCTCGGGCACCGACGGCGGTCACGGCAAGAAGATCAGCATCGGCTACATCCCCTGGGACGAGGGCATCGCCTCCACGTACCTCTGGAAGGAACTCCTGGAGCGACGGGGGTACGAGGTCGACACCAAGCAGCTGGAGGCCGGCGCGCTCTACACCGGCCTGGCCGGCGGCCAGCTCGACTTCCAGACCGACTCCTGGCTGCCCGTCACCCACGCCCAGTACTGGGAGAAGTACAAGAACGAACTGGAGGACCTCGGCTCCTGGTACGGCCCCACCTCCCTGGAGCTCTCCGTCCCCTCGTACGTGAAGGGCGTCGACTCGCTCGCCGACCTCAAGGGCAAGGCCGGACAGTTCAAGGGCCGGATCGTCGGCATCGAGCCCAGCGCCGGAATGATGGGCATCCTCAAGGACAAGGTCCTCAAGGAGTACGGCCTGGAGGGCGAGTACGAGGTCGTCGACGGCTCCACGCCCGGCATGCTCGCCGAGCTGAAGCGCGCCTACGAGCGCAAGGAACCGGTCGTCGTGACCCTCTGGTCGCCGCACTGGGCCTACTCCGCCCACGACCTGAAGAAGCTCGCCGACCCCAAGGGCTCCTGGGGCAAGGGCGACGGCGTCCACACCCTGGCCCGTAAGGGATTCGCCGCCGAGAACCCCGAGGTCGGCGCCTGGCTGAAGAACTTCGAGCTGACCGAGAAGCAGCTCACGGACCTCGAAGCCGTCATCCAGAAGACCGGCAAGGGCAAGGAGCAGCAGGCCGTCCGGACCTGGCTGGACAGCAACCCGGGTCTCGCGGAGAAGCTCGCGCCGCAGTAGCGCCGCAGCTGCCCCCGGGCAGCCGGCGGGGACCGGTGAACGGTTCCTGTCCGAAAAGGGGTGGTCGCCGAACGTGTTCGGCGACCACCCCTTTTCGTCACGACGCGAAACCCCGCCCCAAAGCTGCGTAAGGTTCAGGTAACCGCCCGGTACGGGTACGCACGAGGCACGAGGGAGGGAGCCGACATGGACGAGAAGGAATCACCCCGCGTGGGCGCGGCCGTCAAGAGGCGACGCAGAGCGCTCCAGCTCACCCTGGCCGTCGTCTCCTCGCGCAGCGGTCTGTCCGTGCCCTTCCTCAGCCAGGTCGAGAACGACCGCGCGCGCCCCAGCCACCGCTCCCTCGAACTCGTCGCCGACGCCCTGGAGACCACTGCCGCCGACCTCCTCGCGGCCGCCGAGGCCTCCCGCACCGTCGACGTCGTGCGGGCGGACGAGGTCACCCCGGAGCTGCCCCCGGGCGTCCGGGCGATCGTCCGCGGCCGGCACCAGCTGCACGCCCTGGAGTTCACCGGCGAGCAGGACGCGGGCCGCGAGTTCCAGCACCGGAACGACGAGCTGCTGTACGTGGCCGACGGGGCCGCCGAGGTCGAGGCCGAGGGCCGCGCGTACCGGCTGGGCCGCGGCGACACGCTCTACCTCTCGGGCGGGGTGCGCCACCGCTGGCGCGCCACGGAGGCGGGCACCCGGCTGCTCGTCGTCGCGGTCGCCGAGCACGTCGAGGCCGAAGAGGAATGAGCGTGCGGCGTGGCACGGTCAGGAGAATCGTCTCCCTCGTGCCGTCCCTGACGGAGGCCGTCGCCGTCACCGCGCCCGGTCTGCTCGTCGGGGCGACGGACTGGTGTGCTCACCCCGCCGACCTCGACGTCGCACGGATCGGCGGCACCAAGAACCCCGACGTCCGCGCGATCACCGCGCTCCGCCCCGACCTCCTCCTCGCCAACGAGGAGGAGAACCGCGCCGCCGACCTCGCCGAACTACGGGCCGCCGGTCTTGACGTCCTCGTCACCGAGATCCGCACCCTCGACCAGGGCCTGCGCGAGCTGGAGCGGGTCCTCGCCGCGTGCGGCGCGCCCCGGCGGCCCCGCTGGCTCGACGAGGCGGAGACGGCGTGGGCGGCGGTCGCCTCTGAGGGGGAGTACACGGCCGTCGTGCCGATCTGGCGGCGCCCCTGGATGGTTCTGGGCCGTGACACCTTCGCCGGTGATCTGCTGGCCCGCCTCGGGGTCCGCAACCTGTACGCCGACCACCCGGACCGCTATCCGCGCCTGCCGCTCGACGAGCTCCGCGCCGCCGCTCCCGACCTCGTCGTCCTGCCCGACGAGCCGTACCGCTTCACGCGCGAGGACGGCCCCGAGGCCTTCCCCGGCACCGCCGCCGCCCTCGTCGACGGGCGTCACCTCACCTGGTACGGGCCGTCTCTCGTCGAGGCGCCGCGGGTGCTGGCGCGGGCCCTGCGAGCAGCGCACCGCTGAACAGACCGCGCACGGTGTGGGCCCCGGCGACGAGCCAGGCCGCGACGAGGAACACGTACAGGCCGATCGCGAGCCACCGGAAGGCCGCGAGACCGGTGTGCTGCGCGAGCCCCTCGGCGCCGGTCACACACGTCCCCACGGGGAACGTGAACGCCCAGAACGTCATCGCGAAGCCCATGCCCTGCCGGCGTGCCCGCAGCACCATCGCACCGGCGAGGGCCAGCCACAGCAGGGCGAAGCCCATGACGGGCACGCCGTAGAGGACGGCGAAGGAGGCGAAGCCGTGGGCGTACGGGGAGGGGAGGACGCCCGGGGCCACGTCGGCGAACTTGTTCGCGGCGGTCGTCGACTGGCCGAGCGGGCCGAGGACGAGGAAGAGGGTGGGGGTGAGCGCGAGGGGCAGCGGGCCGCCGGTCACGAGCCGGCCGAAGACCAGCGGCAGCATGACCAGGGTCGCGAGGAGGCTGACGCCGAACATCGCCCAGCAGGCGAGCAGCAGGGTCTCCTGGGCCTGGCCGGCGGGCAGATGGGGCACGAGCAGTGGGCCCAGGGCTGCGGAGACCATGGGGGCGACGACCGGCAGCAGCCACACCGGGGAGGCGTTCTCGATCTTGTGGTGGACGACCATGAGGTACGGGATGCCGACCGCGGCCGCCAGGCCGACGACCGTGCCGGCGGTGAACAGGACGGTGTCGAGCGCGACGGCGGCGGGGAGCCCGATCCAGTCCCGGCCCACGATCATGGCGCCGCCGCCGACCGCGAGCAGCGCCATCGAGAGACAGCCGTAGAACGGCGCCATGGCGGGGTCCAGGAGGTGGGCGCGCGCCTGGTCGCGGTGGTGGATCCAGTGCGCGGTGCGGGCGGCGAGCAGAACGAGCAGCATCGCGAGGGACAGCGCCCAGACCGCGGCGCAGGCCGTACGGAGGCCGGGGAGGTCCAGCGGGAGCCCGGCGCCGGCGTTGGCCACGATGGCGGTGCCCATCACGGAGGCGTACCAGTTGGGTCCGAGGTGACGGGCGGAACGGGCCGGGGAGGCGGCCGGCCGGGCGCCGGGGGTGGTGGCGCGGACGGCCGGAAGGGGAGGTGCGAGGCTTGCCATGGCTCCACCGTCGTCCGATTCCCCGGCCCCCACCAGGGATCTTGCGGCTATGACGTCATAAGCTGGCTTTATGAGCGGTAACGGGGAGCAGCGCGGCGAGCAGTACACGGGTGAACGCCGGGGCGAGGCGTACGGGGCCGACGTCAGAGCCCAGCTCCATCACCGGGTCCCGGATCTCGGGGCGCTCGAACTGCTCCTCGCCGTCGCCCGGCACGGGAGCCTCGGCGCCGCCGCCCGCGAGGTCGGCATCACCCAGCCCGCCGCCAGCAGCCGGATCCGCTCGATGGAGCGGCAGCTCGGCGTGGCCCTGGTCGACCGCTCGCCCCGCGGCTCGCGGCTCACCGACGCGGGCGCGCTCGTCACCGACTGGGCGCGGCGGATCGTCGAGGCGGCCGAGGCCTTCGACGCGGGCGCGCAGGCGCTGCGCGGGCGGCGGGACTCCCGGCTGCGGGTGGCCGCGTCGATGACGATCGCCGAGTACCTGCTGCCCGGCTGGCTGATCGCGCTGCGCGCCGAGCGACCCGACACGGCGGTGTCGCTCCAGGCCGGAAACTCGGCTGTCGTCGCGGAGCGGCTCCTCGCGAACGAGGCGGACATGGGCTTCGTGGAGGGGCTCGCGATCCCGGACGGCCTCGACGGGGTGGTCGTCGCCCACGACCGGCTCGTGATCGTCGCCGCGCCCTCGCACCCGTGGGCCCGCCGCCGCGGCCCGCTGGACCCGGCGGAGCTGGCGGCGACCCCGCTGGTCCTGCGGGAACGCGGCTCGGGCACCCGGCAGGTGCTCGACGCGGCGCTCTCGGACCACGGCGGGCTCGCGCAGCCGCTCCTCGAACTCGCCTCGACGACGGCGGTGAAGGCCGCCGCGGTCAGCGGGGCGGGGCCGGCCGTCCTCAGCGAACTCGCGATCGCCGAGGAACTGGCCTCGCGGCGGCTGGTGTCCATCCCCGTCGGGGGCGTCGAGCTGCGCCGGGACCTCCGGGCCGTCTGGCCCACGGGCCACCGGCCCACGGGCCCGGCCCGCGACCTCCTGTCCCTGACCCGCGCGCGGCCTGCGGGCTGAACGGCGGGGGGGGGCAGGGGCTCGCTCCGGGGAGGCCGCGGGCCGGTCGGAATGCGCCCGGCTTCCGGTCGGCCTGTGCCTGGCTTCCGGCCTGCCCTGCCCGGCTTCCGGTCGGGCTGTGCCTGGCCTCCGGCCGGATTTGCCCGGCTTCCGGTCGGGCTGTGCCTGGCTTCCGGCCGGATTTGCCCGGCTTCCGGTCGGGCTGTGCCTGGCTTCCGGCCGGATTTGCCCGGCTTCCGGTCGGGCTGTGCCTGGCTTCCGGCCGGACTCGCCCGGCTTCCGGTCGGCCTGTGCCAGGCTTCCGGCCGGCCGTGGCCCGGCCTCCGGTCCGACTGCGCCCTGTCTTCGGCCGGGCTGGGACTCCCACCCGCACTCACCGTGCAAGAGACGGAGCAGAGGTGCGGGTCTGTCTTCCTTTGCCCGGTTCTCTCGGCCGGCGGCTGCGGTTCGCTGCCTGGGGAGCCGGTGGCTCAGACCCCCGCTGCCCGGTGGGTGATCCGGCCGTCCAGGACCGTCAGCAGGACCGGGAGGTCCGGCAGGTCCGTCGCCGTCGTCGTCAGCGGGTTGTCGGCGAAGACCGTCAGGTCGGCGCGGAAGCCGAGGGCCGGCCGGCCCGCCTCGTGCTCCTCGCCCGCCGCGTACGCCGCCGCCGTCGTCATGCCCCGCAGCGCCTCCAGCGCCGTCAGCGCCTGCTCGGGGCCGTGCGGCGGCTGCCCGAGGTCGCGGCTCGGGCGCCGGTGCCGGGCCCCGGCCATCACGCCGAGCGGCGGGAACGGCGCGATCGGCCAGTCGGAGCCGAGGACCACCGTGGCCCCGGAGTCCGCCAGGTCCCGGCAGCGCCACGCGCGCGAGGCGCGCTCCTCGCCCAGGCGGCGCGACCAGTTGTCGGTGTGGTCGGCCCGGGTGAAGTCGCAGCAGTGCGTCGGCTGCATGGAGGCGAGCACGCCCAGCTCCGCGAAGCGGCGCAGCGTGTCGTCCGGGACCGTCTCGATGTGCTCGACCCGGTGCCGCACCTCGCTCCCGCCGGCCGCGCGCGCCTTCTCGACGGCGTCCAGGACGTGCCGGACGGCGGCGTCCCCGATCGCGTGCGTCGCGGTCGGCACGCCCGCCCGGTGCAGCTGCCCGATGATGCCGGTGTACGCGTCGGGGTCCGGCCAGAACGCGTGCGTGGACTCGCCATGGCAGTCGGGCCGCTCCAGCCACGCGGTGCCGTTGTCGATGGTCCCGTCCATGAAGAGCTTCACGCCCGCGACCTGCCACAGGGCGCCGCCCGTGCCCTGCCGCTCGATGAGGGCCCGTACCCCGTCCGCGTCCGTGCCGGGCTGGCACCAGGGCGCCACCCGGAGCCGCAGCGCCAGTTCACCGGCCGCGTCGAGCTCCCCGTACAGCGCGAGGCTCTCGCCGTTCGCGTCCATCGCGTGACCGCCGGTGAGCCCGGCCGCGGCCATGGACCGCAGCGCCGCGGCCAGCCGCTCCCGGCTCTCCTCGGCCGTCGGACGAGGGGCGACCCGCTCGACGAGCTCGCAGGCGGCGTCCTCCTGGAGCAGCCCGGTCGGGCGCCCGTCGGCGTCGCAGACGACCTCGGCGGAGGCCTGGGCGAAGGTGCGGGGGCCGTCGACCCCGGCGAGTTCGAGCGCGCGCCGGCTGGCCAGCGCCGAGTGGGCGTCGAAGAGCAGCAGGAACGCCGGGATCCCGTCGAGTACCGGGTCGAAGGGGGCGATGCCGACGGGGAGGTCGCCGAAGGCGTTCGGGTCGAGGCCCCAGCCGAAGAGCCAGTCGCCCCGGCCGAGGTTCCGGGCCTCGCGGGCGAGGGCCTCGCGGACGTCGTCGAGGTCCGCGCAGTACGACAGGTCGAGGCCGTGGGTCAGTTCGGCGCCGGACACCGGGTGCAGGTGCCCGTCGACAAGGCCGGGGGTGACGACGGCGCCCTTGAGGTCCACGACGGTGGTGGCGGGTCCCGCGAGCGCGCGGATCTCGCGGTCGTCGCCCAGGGCGGCGATCCGGCCGTCGTGGGAGACGGCGAGCGCGGTCTCGGGCAGGAACGCCCCCGTGCCGGGGTCGAGCAGACGGGCGGAGAGCAGGACGAGTCGGGTGCGCACGGGTGGCTCCAGGGCTCCAGGTGGCGGACGGGGTGCGAGAGGCGGCTAGCCGCGACGGGAGGCCCGTCAGTGGGGGACTGGCGGCGGGGGCATCGTCGGCCGGCGGTGGTCAGACGGGTTTCGCCGGCGGTGGTCAGACGGGTTCCGCCGGCGGCGGTCAGGCGGGCTCCGCCGGCGGCGGTACGTCGGTCAGCGCGCCGTGCGGCAGGCCGAGTTCGCGTTCCGCCGTGGTCACGGCCATCCGGGTCACGGCCTCCGGCCGGTCGGTCCGGTCCGAGTTGGCGTGGGCGCCGAGGCCGTCGAGCACCACCAGGATCTGGATGGCGGTGGTCCGCGGGTCGTCCGTACGGAACTCGCCGCGTGCGACTCCCTCGCGGATGAGCTGCTCCAGGCGGTCGTCGGAGGCGAGTTCCTGTTCGGTGACCCGGTCGCGCAGGACGGGCCGGTAGCGGCTGAGGTGCCGGGCGTTGATCCAGAGGCGGCTGATGTCGTCGTACGCCTCGCCCGCCGAGAGGGCGAAGTAGCGCGCGAGCCACTGTGTGGGGGTCCCGTGGGGGCGGTCGGCCGGGAGCAGGCCGTCGAGCTCGCCGGTGGCGGCCACGCTGAAGGCCTCGCCCACCAGGTCCTCCGCCGACGGGAAGTAGTGGCTGATCAGACCGGGTCGTACGGCGAGTTCCTCGGCGATCCGCCGGAGGGTGACGCACTCGAGCCCCTCGGTCAGGGCCACCCGTGCGGCGGTCTCCACGATCTCCGCCCGCCGGGCCTCGGGCGTTTTCCGAACTCTCTTGCGCTGAATGCTTGACGGCATAACCGCAATGCTATTGAGTGTGCGACCAATAAGCAACCAGGTGGGCACCACACGTAATCCGGAGGGCCGCATGACTTCCACGATCCCCGACCCGCTCCCGGGCCCTCAGGGCGCACAGGCCGCCGTGCGGGACACCGATCGGCCGGGCCGGATCGAGGCCCACGGCATCGACCACATCCCCGAGTCCGAGCGCCACGGACACCCCCGAGAGCTCTTCTCCGTGTGGGCGGCGGCGAACGTCAACTACCTCAGCCTGGTCATCGGCGGAGCCCTCGTCCTGATGGGCCTGAGCCTCTGGCAGGCCGTCGCCGTGACCGTCGTGGGCAACCTGTTCTGGCTGTTCCCCGGCCTCCTCGCCACCTCGGGACCGGCCGCCGGCGCGCCCAGCGAGGTGATCACCCGGGCCGTCTACGGCGTCCTCGGCAACCGCGTGAACAACGCGGTCGGCGGCTGGCTGGTCTCCGTCTGCTACTTCGCCCTCAACCTGGCCGCCGCGGCCACTGCCGCCTTCGCGCTCGTCGAGAAGGCGGGCATCGCGGCCGACACCCCCGTCAAGGTGGCCGTCATCGTGGTCATCGCCGCGCTCACGCTGGCGATCAGCGTCTACGGACACGGCCTGATCATCCGGCTGTACCTGCCGATCACCCTGGTCCTCGCCGGTGCCTTCACCGTCGTCGCGTTCGCCGTCCTGCGGCACGCCGACTTCTCGTACGCCCCCGCCGAGCCGCTCGGCGGAGTCGAGCTCTGGGCCCTGCTCCTGGCCGGCACCACGATGATCGCCTCGGGCCCGCTCTCGTACACCACGAGCGCCGACTTCTCCCGCTACCTGCCCCGCACCGCCTCGAAGAAGGCGATCATCGGGTGGAACGCGCTCGGCGCCTTCCTGCCCAGCGTCGTCGTCTGCTCGCTCGGCGCCCTCGCCGCCACCGCCGTCGACATGACCGACCCGCAGACCGCGCTCCAGGAGATCCTGCCCGGCTGGTTCGTCCCGGTCTTCCTGCTCGCCCTGGTCCTCGGCACCATCGCCATCAACGCCCTGACCGCCTACAGCGCGGGGCTCGCGCTCCAGGCCGTCGGCCTTCGCGTCCGACGCTCCGTCAGCGTCCTCTTCGACGGGGCCGTCGCTGTCGCCCTCACCCTCTACGGGCTGCTCGTCTCCCACTTCCTCGACACCGTCAGCAACGCCCTCCAGGTGATCACCGTCCTGATCGGCCCCCTGACGGCGGTCTACGCCACCGACGTCCTGCTGCGCCGCTGCCGCTACGACGGCCGCGCGCTCTCGGACGAGACCCCCGGCAGCCCCTTCTGGTACACCGCCGGCATCAACCCGGCCGGTGCCCTCGCGCTCGTCGTCGGCGTCACCGCCGCGGCCCTCTGTGTCAACACCCTCTACACGGGGCCGATCGCCGCCGCCCTCGACGGCGTCGACCTCTCCCTCCCTGTCGGCATGGGCGTCGCCGCCACCCTCTACGCCCTCCTCATGCGCAAGGACCGCACCCTGCTCGCCGCCCGGGCGCAGGCATGACCAGCCCTCGCCGTATGCCCCGTACGGCCGGTACGACTCGTACGACTGGTGCAGCCCGTGCGATCCGCGCGACAACCGGTGCCGCGCGGGGAGGCTCAGTCCCGGCGTACGCCCGCCGCGCGGGGACCGTCACCCCCGGCGTACGCCCGCCGCCTCGACGAGCCCGCGCATCACGCGCAAGTCGTCACCCATCTCCGGATGCCACTGGACGCCCAGGACCCAGGCCGGGTCTGCCAGCTCGACCGCCTCGACCGTGCCGTCCTCCGCGTGGGCCGAGGCCGCGAGCCCCGCGCCCAGCCGGTCCACGGCCTGGTGGTGGTAGGTCGGGACCTCGGTGAGCTCGGGCACCAGAGAGGCGTACCGACTGCCCGGCACCGGCTTCACCGGGTGCCGGCCGATCACCCCGACCGCCTCGACGTGCCCGTCCAGGTGCTGGATCAGGGTCCCGCCCCGGGCCACGTTCAGGAGCTGCATGCCCCGGCAGATGCCGAGCAGCGGGGTCCCGGATGCGACGGCCGCGTCGATCAGGGCCAGCTCCCAGGCGTCCCGCTCCCGGGCCGGCGGGCCGGTACGGGAGTCGGGCACGGCCCCGTACCGTACGGGCTCCACATCCGCCCCGCCAGCGATCACCAGCCCGTCGAGCCGGGCCACGACCGCCGCGGCGGCCTCCGGCGCGTCCGGCGGCAGCATCACCGCGATGCCCCCGCTCTCCTGGACGAGCCGCGGGTACGGCGCGGGGAGCAGCGCGGCCCGCATGTCCCACACGCCCCAGCGGGCCTGGTCCAGATAGGTGGTCACGCCGATGAGCGGCTTGGACACGGAACGTCCTCCAGGAAAGCGGGTGTACGGGGGGGTAGGGGTTCGGGTCCGGACGGACGGACGGACGGGCGGGCGGTCAGTCGCGTGCGAGCTCGGCCTCGGCGGCCGCGAGCGCGGCGAACTCCTCCTCCGGCGCCCTGGCCACCAGATGATGTCGACTGTAGAACGCGAAGTAGGCGAGGGCGATCGCGTACACCCCCAGTGCCATGAACGCCGCCGTCCGGTCCACCAGGAAGGTCGCGACGAGCGCCGACAGGGCCAGGACGAAGGCCACCGACGAGGTGACGATTCCGCCGGGTGTGCGGTACGGCCGGTGCAGCCCCGGCTCGCGGCGCCGCAGCACGAGGTGGGAGAGCGCCATCAGGGCGTACGAGATGGTGGCGCCGAACACGGCGATGTTCAGCATCCGGGCCCCGTCCCCGGTCCCGGCGGCCAGCGCGAAGCCGATCGCGCCCGGGATGAGGAGTCCCAGGTACGGCGACTTGCGTCGGCTGGTGAGGGAGAGGAAGCGCGGCAGATAGCCCGCCCGGGAGAGGGCGAACAGCTGGCGTGAGCCGGCGTAGATGAGGGAGAAGAAGGAGGCGACCAGACCGGCGAGGCCCGCGTAGTTCACGAAGCGGCTGAGCGCGGTCGGGTCCCCGTCGCCCTGGAGCGCCACGACCAGCGGGTTTCCCGCCTCCTGGACGGCGGCCGCACCGCGCGCCCCGGTTGCCGCGAAGAAGGTCATCACGGCGAGCAGCACCAGGATGCCCATCGAGATCGCAAGCGCCTTCGGCATCGACCGCACCGGATCCTTCGCCTCCTCGGCGGCGAGCGGCACGCCCTCCACACCGAGGAAGAACCACATGCCGAAGGGGAACGCCGCCCAGATCCCGAGCAGTCCGAACGGCAGCCAGGAGTTGGCTCCGAAGGCCTCGCCGTCGACCGGGATGTCGTTCAGGCCGTCGACGTGGAAATCGGTGAGGGCGCCGAGCGCGAAGACGACGAGCGCCGCGACCGCGACGGCCGTCACGATCAGGCTGAAGCGCAGGGCCTCGCCCACGCCCCACAGATGGATGCCGATGAAGAGGGCGAAGCAGACCAGATAGACGGGCCAGCCCGACTCCAGGCCGAACAGGCCGAGGGATTCGACGTAGTCGCCGATGAAGATGGAGATCGCGGCGGGCGCGAGGATGTACTCGATGAGGATCGCGGTGCCGGTGAGGAACCCGCCCCAGGTGCCGAGCGCCCGGCGGGCGAAGCCGTAACCGCCGCCGGCGGTGGGCAGGATGGCGGAGAGTTCGGCGAGGGCGAAGACCAGACAGGCGTACATCGCGCCCATCAGGACGGTGGCGATGGCGAGTCCGCCGAAGCCGCCCTTGGAGAGGCCGATGTTCCAGCCGGAGAAGTCCCCGGAGACGACGTAGGCGACGCCGAGCCCGGTGAGCAGCAGCCACCCGGCGCTGCCGCGGCGCAGCGTGCGTCGCTCCAGATAGTCGTCCTTCGGTGGGGTGGTGCCTCCGGAACTCCCGGTGGCTTCTTCGAGCGTCATGGCAGCGTCAGCTCCCCGCAACGGACCCAATGGATTGGAGCCATACCTTTGCGGTGCCGACGGGAGAGCGCAACCCCCGTGCGTTACTTTCGGGTTACGTACCCCGGGGCGCCCGCCTCTCGGGTCACGTACCCCGGGATGCCCGTACCTCCGGGTCACGTACCCGGGGACGCCCGTCTCATGTCAGGAAGCCCCGCAAGAGCGCCGCCGTCCCCGAGCAGTGCTCCCGCATCACCTCGCGCGCCGCGTCCGCGTCCCCGTCGAGGACCGCCTCCACCAGGGCGGTGTGCTGGTGCTGGGAGTGCTCCAGGTTGCGTACGAGCAGCGGGATGCAGTCCAGCAGATCGTTCACGGTCGCCCGGACGGCGGCGTACTGCGCGGTGAGCGTCGGCGAGCCGGAGAGCTCGGCCAGAGTGAGGTGGAGCAGGGTGTCCTGGCGGCGGTAATCGGCCAGCGGGGCGTCCTGGGTCGCCGCCACGGCCGCCCGCAGCCGCTCGGCGCCCGCCGCGTCGAGGCCGTGGGCCGCGCAGAGCCCGGCCGCCCCGACCTCCAGGACCTCGCGGAAGCGCAGGGTGTCCTCCATGTCGACCGTGGCGATCCGGCGGCGCAGCTCGTCCTCGTCGGCGGTCTGGACGCGGGGCAGCACGAACGTTCCGCCGTAGCGGCCGCGCCGGCTCTCCACGAGGCCCTGCTCCTGGAGGACCTTGAGGACCTCGCGCAGGGTCACCCGGCTGATCCCCATCCGGTCGGCCAGCTCCCGCTCGGCGGGCAGCCGCTCCCCGCCGGGCACGAGCCCGAGCCGTACCACCTGGAGGATCTGCTCCAGGGCCTCCTCGAAGCCGTTGCCCGCCCGGACCGGCCGCAGCACGGGCGTCAGCCGGTCCGCCGATTCACTCGTACTGGCCACGTTGTCGATTCCCCTTCGTCAGCACTTCCCAAGCAATGGTCTTCCGCAATACCTTATGGCTTCCGGCAGGCCGAAGGAGGAGCAATCCCGTGGCAGACCGCAAACCCCCGCTCACCGTCGAGGAGCTCCGTGCCCTCGTCGCGAGCGGCGAGATCGACACCGTCGTCCTGGCCTTCCCCGACATGCAGGGGCGGCTCCAGGGCAAGCGGTTCGCCGCCCCGTTCTTCCTGGACGAGGTACTCGGCCACGGCACCGAGGGCTGCAACTATCTCCTGGCCGTCGACACCGAGATGAACACCGTCGACGGCTTCGAGATGTCCTCCTGGGACCGCGGCTACGGCGACTTCGCGATGCACCCCGACCTCACCACCCTCCGCCGCCTCCCCTGGAACGAGGCCACCGCCATGGTGACCGCGGACCTCGCCTGGGCCGACGGCACCCCCGTCGTCGCGGCACCCCGTCAGATCCTCCGCCGCCAGCTGGAGCGCCTGGCGGAGCACGGATTCACCGCCCACGTCGGCACCGAACTCGAGTTCATCGTCTTCAAGGACAGCTACGAGCAGGCCTGGGACGCGAACTACCGCGGCCTCACCCCCGCCAACCAGTACAACATCGACTACTCCGTCCTCGGCACCGGACGCATCGAACCCCTCCTGCGCCGCATCCGCAACGAGATGACCGGCGCCGGACTCACCGTCGAGTCCGCCAAGGGCGAGTGCAACCCCGGCCAGCACGAGATCGCCTTCAAGTACGACGAGGCCCTCGCCACCTGCGACGGACACGCCGTCTACAAGACGGGCGCCAAGGAGATCGCCGCCCAGGAGGGCTACTCGCTCACCTTCATGGCGAAGTACAACGAGCGCGAGGGCAACTCCTGCCACATCCACCTCTCCCTCCAGGACGCCGAGGGAACGAACGTGATGGCGGGCGACGACGCGCACGGCATGTCCGCGATCATGCGGCACTTCCTCGCCGGACAGCTCGCCGCCCTCCGTGACTTCTCCCTCCTCTACGCCCCCAACATCAACTCCTACAAGCGGTTCCAGCCCGGCTCCTTCGCGCCCACCGCCGTCGCCTGGGGCCACGACAACCGCACCTGCTCGCTCCGGGTCGTCGGCCACGGCCGCTCCACCCGCTTCGAGAACCGCCTCCCCGGCGGCGACGTCAATCCGTACCTCGCCGTGGCGGGCCTGGTCGCCGCCGGGCTGTACGGCATCGAGCAGCAGCTCGAACTCCCCGAGCCCTGCACCGGGAACGCCTACACCGCCGAGTACGCGCACGTGCCCACCACCCTGCGCGAGGCCGCCGAACTCTGGGAGACCAGCGAGATCGCCAAGGCCGCCTTCGGGGACGAGGTCGTCGCCCACTACCGCAACATGGCCCGCGTCGAACTCGACGCCTTCGACGCGGCCGTGACGGACTGGGAACTGCGCCGCTCCTTCGAACGCCACTGATCCGGGCAGCCCCCGCGAACGCTTCTGAGAGGACTGAGTTGCTCCAGGTACTGAACCCGGCGACCGAGGAGCCGGTCGCCACCGTCCCCGCCGCCACCCCGGCCGACGTGGACGCCGCCGTCGCCCGGGCCGCCGGCGCCCAGCGCGGCTGGGCCGCAGCCGCGCCCGCCGACCGGGCCCGGGTGCTCCGCCGCTTCGCCGCCGTCGTCGACGACCACGTCGAGGAACTGGCCCGGCTCGAAGTCACCGAAGCGGGCCACACCATCGGCAACGCCCGCTGGGAAGCCGGCAACGTCCGCGACCTGCTCGACTTCTCCGCCGGGGGAGCGGAGCGCCTCAACGGGCGCCAGATCCCGGTGGCCGGCGGCCTGGACGTCACGATCCTCGAACCGCTCGGGGTCGTCGGCGTCATCGCCCCCTGGAACTTCCCCATGCCGATCGCCGCCTGGGCCACCGCGCCCGCCCTCGCCGCCGGCAACGCCGTCCTCCTCAAGCCCGCCGAGACCACCCCGCTCACCGCGCTCCGGCTCGCCGAACTCGCCCTGGAGGCGGGCCTGCCCGAAGGTCTCTTCCAGGTCCTCCCCGGCACCGGCCGGGTCGCGGGCAACGCCCTCGTCGAACACCCCGGCGTAGCCAAGATCGTCTTCACCGGCTCCACCAGGGTCGGCAAGTCGATCATGGCGAAGTGCGCCGACCAGGTGAAGCGCGTCACGCTCGAACTCGGCGGCAAGAGCCCCAACATCGTCTTCGCCGACGCCGACCTCGAAGCCGCCGCAGCGGCCACGCCCATGTCGTTCCTCGACAACAGCGGCCAGGACTGCTGCGCCCGTACGCGCATCCTCGTCCAGCGGAGCGCGTACGACCGCTTCATGGAGCTGCTCACCCCCGCCATCGAGGAGATCGTCGTCGGCGACCCCGCCGACGAGCGCACCCAGATGGGCCCGCTCATCTCCCGCGCCCAGCTCGACCGCGTCCGCTCCTACGTGACGGACGACCTCCCCGGCATTCGCGGCAAGGCCCCGGAGGGCCCCGGCTTCTGGTTCCCGCCGACGGTCCTCACCGACGTCTCCGAGGACGCCCCCTGCGCCGTCGAGGAGGTCTTCGGACCCGTCGCCGTCGTCCTCCCCTTCGAGGACGAGGCCGACGCGATCCGCCTCGCCAACGCCACCGAGTACGGCCTGTCCGGCTCCATCTGGACCCGGGACGTCGGCCGCGCCCTGCGCGCCTCCCGCGGCGTCCGGGCCGGCAACCTCTCCGTCAACTCCCACTCCAGCGTCCGCTACTGGACCCCGTTCGGCGGCTACCGGCAGTCCGGCCTCGGCCGCGAACTCGGCCCCGACGCACTGACCGCCTTCACCGAAACCAAGAACGTCTTCATCAGCACGGAGGGCCCCGCACTGTGAGCAACGAGATCATCTGCCGCCGACTGGTCGGCCGTACCGCCGTCATCACCGGAGCCGGCAGCGGCATCGGCCTGGCCACCGCCCGCCGCTTCGCCTCCGAGGGCGCCAACGTCGTCTGCGGCGACATCGACGAGACCGCAGGCAAGGCCGCCGCCGAGGAGGTCGGCGGAACCTTCGTCCAGGTCGACGTCACCGACCCCGATCAGGTCGAGGCGCTGTTCAAGACCGCCTTCGACACCTACGGCTCCGTCGACATCGCCTTCAACAACGCCGGCATCTCACCGCCCGACGACGACTCCATCCTGGAGACCGGCCTGGAGGCCTGGAAGCGCGTCCAGGACGTCAACCTCACCTCCGTCTACCTCTGCTGCAAGGCCGCCCTGCCCTACATGCGCCGCCAGGGCAAGGGCTCCATCATCAACACCGCCTCCTTCGTCGCTCTCATGGGCGCGGCCACCAGCCAGATCTCGTACACCGCCTCCAAGGGCGGCGTGCTCGCGATGTCCCGCGAGCTCGGCGTGCAGTTCGCCCGCGAAGGCATCCGCGTCAACGCCCTCTGCCCCGGACCGGTGAACACCCCGCTCCTCCAGGAGCTGTTCGCCAAGGACCCCGAGCGGGCCGCGCGCCGCCTGGTCCACATCCCGGTCGGCCGTTTCGCCGAGGCGGAGGAGATCGCGGCCGCGGTCGCCTTCCTCGCGAGCGACGACTCGTCCTTCGTCAACGCCAGCGACTTCCTGGTCGACGGGGGCATCGCCGGCGCGTACGTGACACCGCTCTAGGCCCAGTCACCAGGCCAGGCCTCACGGCGCACGGCGGCCGGGCATCGCGCACGATGCCCGGCCGCCGTGATCCCTGGCCTGATCGCGGGTCTAGAGGAAGGTCTGGCCCTCGCCCCGGTAGGTGGGCACGGTCGCGGTGATCCGATCACCCTCGATCAGCCGCAGACTCGCGAACCGCTCGCACAGCTCACCGGCCTTCGCGTGCCGGAACCACACCTTGTCGCCGATCCGCAGATCGTCGGCGGGCGAGCCGATCAGCGGGGTCTGCACCTCGCCCGGACCCTCCTGGGGGTCGTACTTCAGTCCCTCCGGCAGGTACGGCACGGGCAGCCGGTCGGGCCCGGCGGCCCCGGACGCCGGATAGCCGCCTCCGAGGACGGTCACCACCCCCACCCCCGGCCGGCGGACGACGGGCTGCGCGAAGAGAGCCGCGGGCCGCCCGCTGAACGAGGTGTAGTTGTCGAAGAGCCGTGGCACGAAGAGCCCCGAACCCGCGGCGATCTCCGTCACCGCGGCCTCGGCGGCGGTGTGCTGCACGCTCCCGGTGCCGCCGCCGTTCACGAACTCCAGGTCCGGCGCCACGGCCCGGACGGCACGCACCACGGCCGCCCTGCGCTCGGCCAGCTCCCTGCGAGCCGCCGCCTGCATCAGCCGGATCGCCCGCGACCGCAGCGGCCGGCCCGCGACCGCGTCCCCGACACCCGCGACATGCCCCTCGTACGCCATGATCCCGACCAGCCGGAACCCGGGGCGCCGCACCACCGAACGGGCCAGCTCCGCCAGTTGCGCGGGCTCGCGCAGCGGGGAGCGACGGGCACCGACCCGGATCCGGCCGCCGAGGAGGCTGAGCGCCGTGTCCAGCTCCAGACAGACCCGGACCTCCTCCGTCCCGCCCGCGCGGGAGGCGTCGATCAGATCCAGCTGCGCCACGTCGTCGACCATCACGGTCACGGCGGCGGCCAGCTTCGGATCGCGCGCCAGCTCGCCGAAGCCGGTGCGGTCGGCCGACGGATAGGCGAGGAGCACGTCCTCGAACCCGGCGCGGGCCAGCCACAGCGACTCGTCGAGCGTGAACGACATGATCCCGGCGAAACCCTCCCGCGCCAGCACCCGCTCAAGGAGCGCCCGGCACCGCACGGACTTGCTCGCGACCCGGATCGGCTTGCCGCCGGCCCGGCGCACGAGGTCGTCCGCGTTGGCGTCGAAGGCCTCAAGATCGACGATCGCCACGGGCGCGTCGAGATGAGCGGTGGCCCGGTCGTAACGGGCCCGGTCGGCGGCACGGGGAGTCATGGCCCGAGCTTGCCAGACCGGTTTACGGGTGGGTAGCCCCTGGGTTCCCGTACCAGGGGGAACAGCCCGTAGAGTGACGGGCATTGTCGACACGAGCGGGGGGACGGGGATGACCGGCGAACAGCGCCCCGGCACGACCTCCCGCATCACGGACGCCCTCCTCCGACCGGAGCCGGCCCCGGCCCCGTCCGAGATGGAGATGACGACCCGGCTGCGACCGATCAGGCCGGAAGACCCGCCGCCGCCACGGGGCGGACCGGTGGCCGCGACAGCCCCCGTCAGCGCGCCGAGGCCGCCCGAGTCCGTCCCCCGCCCGACGACCGGCCCCACCCGCCCGGTGGCCGACCCCACGCCCCCGACGGCCGGCGCCCCGGCGCCGACGGCTCCGCCTGGGGCAGGCTCGGGAGCCGCGCAGCCGATGCCCCCGGTGACGGGTCCCCCGACCCCGTCCACCGCACGGCCTCGCCCCGCGACGGGCCCCGCCGGTACGGCCGCCGCGACACCATCCCGCCCGAACACCGCTCCGCCGACCCCGCCCCACCCGCCGGCTCCGGCTCCGTCCCACCCGGCGGCTCCTCCGGCTCCGGAAGCCACCCCCGCAGCGATGGGCTCGGGGGAAGCCGACACATCGCCTCGCTCTCCGGCGGCCACCGCTGCGGGTGCTGCGTCCGCCACTCCGAGCCCACCGATGCCCGCTCCCACAGCTCCGACGCCCGGCGAGCCCTGGCAGCCCGCCCCCGCCGCATTCCGGCCCGCCCCCGCCGCTCCGCCGCGTCCGGCCGCAGCCCCCCATGCGCGACCCGCGGAGACGGCGGCGTCGGCCACGTCCGGGCCGGCGTCCGCCGCTCCGCCGCGTCCGGCCGCAGGTCCCGCCGCCCCCGATCCGGGACCTGCGGGGACGGCGGCGCCCGCCTCGTCTCGGCCGGCGTCCGCCGGTCTGCCGCGTCCGGCCGCAGGTCCCGCCGCCCCCGATCCGGGACCTGCGGGGACGGCGGCGCCCGCCTCGTCTCGGCCGGCGTCCGCCGGTCTGCCGCGTCCGGCCGCAGGTCCCGCCGCCCCCGATCCGGGACCTGCGGGGACGGCGGCGCCCGCCTCGCCTCGGCCGGCGTCCGCCGGTCTGCCGCGTCCGACCGGAGGCCCCGCTGCCCTCCACCCGCGTCCCGCGGAGACGGCGGCGCCCGCCTCGTCCCGCCCCGCGTCCGCCGCCCCGCCGCGTCCGACAGCCGGTCCCACCGCTCCGGATCCGCGACCCGCGCCGACTGCGGCCCCCGCGCCCGCCCGGCCTGCGTCCCGCCCGGCGGCCCCCGTGCCCGCCGCCTCCGGTTTCGCCGCCCGGGTGGCTCCCGAGCCCGCCGCCTCCGGTTTCGCCCCGGTCGCTCCCGCGCAAGCGGCCGCGTCCGCCGGTCCGCTTCCTCGGGCGGTGACCCATCACGCCCGGCCGCACAGCACCCCGTTCGGCCACCCCCACGGTCACGGGGCCCACCGGGCCCCCGCCGCCGCCCTGCCGCCCGAGACTTCCTTCGAGACCACCACCCGGCTTCGGCCCGTGCGGGAGCGGCGGACCGGGCGGGCCCTCGCCGTCGGCGTCTGCGCCGTGCTCGGGATCGGGCTCATCGGCGGGGCCCTCACCGGCGTGTGGCTGGCCGCCGCCGAGCCCGGGGAGCCCGCCGAACCCGCCGGGTACACCCAGGCCAAGGACCTCTGGCACAACGCCCCCGTCGACACCCTCTTCCCCCGCACCCTCGCAGGACCCGGCGCGGGTCCGGGCGCCGCCGCCCGCACCTGGACCCGGATCGTCGTCGCCCCCGACGCCGCCTGCACGCCCGCCGTCCTCGCCAAGGGCCTGCTCGCCACCCTCCGGCCGCTCGGCTGCGAGCGCGTCCTGCGCGCCACGTACACCGACGCCACCGCCAGCAGCGTGATCACCGTCGGCCTCGTCTTCACCCGCGCCGAGCCCACCACGCAGCGCACCCTCGGCCAGGGCCTCACCACCCGCCTCGGCCAGGACGTCCCCCCGGCGCTCCCCGGCCCCGGCACCGTCGCCGCCCGCTTCGGTGCGAAGCAGCGGGCCAGCTGGTGGCTGAACGCCCCCACCGACCTCCCCGTCGTCGTCACCGCGGTGTCCGGCTTCGCCGACGGGCGCGCCGTCGACGCCCCGCAGCCCGCCGACCGCGCCATGACCGCGGGCCGTACCGACGCCACCGCACAGTCAGGCCTCGGCCACGAGGCCAAGAACATCACCGTCCGCTTCGAGCAGCTGCTGCGCACGGCCGTCGCCCCGCCGGCGAAGGACAAGGAGAAGGACGCCCGGTGACCCGCCTCCGTACCCCCGCGGCCGTCCTCCTCGCCACCGCGTTCGCCGTCCTCCCCGCCACCACCACACCCGCGTACGCCGACACCATCAGGGCCCGCCAGTGGGGCCTCCAGGCCCTCCACACCACGGAAGCCTGGCGGACCACCAAGGGCGAGGGCATCACCGTCGCCGTCCTCGACACCGGCGTCGACGCCGAGCACCCCGACCTCGAGGGCTCGGTCCTCACCGGCCGCGACCTCGTCGGCTTCGGTGCCTCCCGGGGCGACCGCGCCTGGGCCCGGCACGGCACCGCCATGGCCGGGATCATCGCCGGGCACGGCCACGGCCCCGACGGCGGCGACGGCGTCCTCGGTATCGCCCCCGACGCCAGGATCATGCCCGTCCGGGTCATCCTCGAAGGCACCGACAAGTCCCGCGACAAGGCCCGCAAGACCCGCGGCACGGCCCTCGCCGAGGGCATCCGCTGGGCGGCCGACCACGGCGCCGACGTCATCAACATGTCCCTCGGCGACGACTCCAAGTCCGCCCACCCGGACGCCGGTGAGGACGCCGCCGTCCAGTACGCGCTCGCGAAGGGCGTCTCCGTCGTCGCCTCCGCCGGCAACGGCGGCGAGAAGGGCGACCACATCTCCTACCCCGCCGCCTACCCCGGCGTCATCGCCGTCACCGCCGTCGACCGCTACGGCACCCACGCCTCCTTCTCCACCCGCCGCTGGTACGCCACCGTCAGCGCCCCCGGCGTCGACATCGCCATCGCCGACCCCGACCGCCGGTACTACGAGGGCTGGGGCACCAGCGCCGCCGCCGCGTTCGCCTCAGGAGCCGTCGCCCTCGTCCGCTCCGCCCACCCCGACCTCACCCCGGCCCAGGTCAAGCAGCTCCTCATCGACACCGCCCGCAGCCGGCCCAAGGGCGGCCGCAGCGACGCCAAGGGATACGGGACGGTCGACCCGGCCGCCGCGATCGAGGCCGGCGCGAAGATCAAGGGCGGCGACCCCAAGACCACGGCCACCGGCTACCGGGGCCGCTACTTCGGCCCCGGACCGCTCCCCGCCCCCGAGGAGAGCCGCCCCGTCGGCCTGCTCGCCCCCCTCACCGGCGGCCTCGGCGCCCTGCTCCTCCTCACCGCCGTGATCCTCCACCGCGCCCACCGGACCCGCTAGCGCCCACCGGACCCTCCGGCGCCCACCGGACCGGCCGGCGCCGCGCCTCGCCGGAGCCGCCGGGACCCGGCGGACCGACCGGCCCCGCCCGGCGGTTAGGCTCGGTGCGTGGCGCTCAAGAACATCCCGGACCCCGGTTTCTCCGACGACGACGGCACCGCCGACCCGCGGCTCGCCGCGGCCCTCGCGGCCTGGGCGGAGGACAGAACCGCCCACGGCCCCGTCCTCGACGCACTGCGGGAGGCCCGGCTGCTCGTCCCCGTCGTCGCCGTCCTCGGCGAGGTCGAGACCGACGAGAACGGCCTGCGCCGCGAGAAGACCAGCGACATGGCCGTCCCCACCCTCACGGCCGGCGACCGGCGCGCCCTGCCCGCCTTCACCTCGATCGCCTCGCTCGCCCTGTGGGACCCGGAGGCCCGGCCCGTCGCCGTCCCGCTCCACCAGGCGCTCCAGGCGGCCGCGCACGAGAAGGCCGACACGGTCGTCCTCGACCTCGCGGGCCCGGTGCCGTACCAGCTGACCGGCCCGGCCCTGCTCGCCCTCGCGGAGGGCCGTACGAGTGCCGACCCGCTCGACGACCCCGCCGTACGGGAAGCGGTGCGGGCCGCCGTCGCCGCCGAGCCCGCGGTGCTCCGCGCCCACCTCGGCCCCGGTGCCGCCGACGGAACCCTCGCCCTGGTCCTCGCCGGGGACGGCTCCCCGGCGGAGGCCGCCCAGCGCGTGGCCCGCGCCCTGGCCGCCGACGAAACACTGAGGGCCCGCCTGGTGCGCGGCCTCGACCTGGCACTCCTGCCGGCCTCGGCCACGCCTCCCGGCGAGCCCTTCTACGTAAAGCGGTAAGCGACGAGGGTTCCCGCTGGGCGACCCCCGCCCCCGACCACGTCCTAGCCGTACACCGGCCCCGTGTACTTCTCGCCCGGACCCTGGCCCGGCTCGTCCGGGATCAGGGACGCTTCGCGGAAGGCGAGCTGGAGGGACTTCAGGCCGTCCCGCAGGGGAGCCGCGTGGAAGGACGAGACCTCCGTCGCGCCGGCGTCGAGCAGGCCCGCGAGGGCGTGCACCAGCTTGCGGGCCTCGTCGAGGTCCTTGTACTTGTCGCCCTCCTCGGTGAGTCCGAGCTTCACCGCGGCGGCGCTCATCAGGTTGACGGCGACGGTCACGATCACCTCGACCGCGGGGACCTCCGCGATGTCGCGGGTCATGGCGTCGAAGTCGGGGGCATCGGCGGTGTCGGGGGAGTCCGGGGACTCGTTCTGGGGCGTCTCGCTCATGCCTCATACGATATGCCGGTCCTTGGTTCGCGGAGACCGCCGGGTCCTGCTAACCTTGTGTAACGACCGGCCGGACACGTGTGTGCCCGGCCCACAAGTGGAGGCTCCGAACTCCCACCTGACCACCCTCGCGGGTGGCGGGTCACCGGTCAGGTGGCGCCCATCGTTCCGTACGGACGATGGAGCCGCCCGATGTGCGCCCCGCGGTTGACCGCGGCGGTGTTCCGGTATTTCCCTGGAGCCCCGCCTGTGTCCCGTCCGGGGCGTTTTTCATGTGCCGGCTCGGTTGGTCTCACAGAAACAGACGTGCGCGTCCGTCCGCCAGGCGGTCGCGTGGTGCTACCGAGGAGGATCCATCAGCGCCGAGCCCCGCATCAACGACAGGATTCGCGTTCCCGAGGTGCGACTTGTCGGACCCAGCGGCGAGCAGGTCGGGATTGTTCCGCTTGCCAAGGCCCTGGAGCTCGCACAGGAGTACGACCTCGACCTGGTCGAGGTGGCGGCGAACGCCCGTCCGCCCGTGTGCAAGCTCATGGACTACGGGAAGTTCAAGTACGAGTCGGCCATGAAGGCCCGTGAGGCGCGCAAGAACCAGGCGCACACGGTCATCAAGGAGATGAAGCTCCGGCCGAAGATCGACCCGCACGACTACGACACCAAGAAGGGTCACGTCGTCCGGTTCCTCAAGCAGGGTGACAAGGTCAAGATCACGATCATGTTCCGTGGTCGTGAGCAGTCCCGTCCCGAGCTTGGTTTCCGGCTGCTGCAGCGGCTGGCGTCGGACGTCGAGGAGCTTGGCTTCATCGAGTCCAACCCGAAGCAGGACGGCCGGAACATGATCATGGTTCTCGGCCCGCACAAGAAGAAGACCGAGGCCATGGCCGAGGCGCGTGAGGCCCAGGCCGCACGCAAGGCCGAGCGCCAGGGCGTCACCTCCGAGGAGACGTCCGAGGCTCCGGCCGCAGAGACCGAGGCTGCTGAGGCTCCGGTCGTCGAGGTCGAGGCGGAAGCCCCGGCCGAGACCCCCGAGGCGTGACCCGCGGGGCTGCCAACCAGGCAGCCCCGGGCCCCGCCCGGAACCACCGAACGAAGAATTGACGCTCCCGGATCTCCGGTGCCCGCACCGGTGGGGAGCGCCACTGACGAGGAGATACGGCGCGATGCCGAAGAACAAGACGCACTCCGGTGCCAAGAAGCGCTTCAAGGTCACCGGCACCGGCAAGATCCTGCGCGAGCGCGCCGGCAAGCGCCACCTGCTCGAGCACAAGTCGTCCAAGCTGACGCGTCGCCTCACCGGCAACGCCGAGATGGCCCCGGGTGACGCCGCCAAGATCAAGAAGATGCTGGGCATCTGAGTTTGATCTCCCGCTCTCGGCGACGAGAGCTTCCGGCCAAGACCGGGAACCATCCGTTTTTCGGGTCGTGTGAGGACCACCACGACCCCGCTACAAGGAGTTAACAAGTGGCACGCGTCAAGCGGGCAGTCAACGCCCACAAGAAGCGCCGGGCGATCCTCGAGGCGGCCTCCGGCTACCGCGGTCAGCGTTCGCGCCTGTACCGCAAGGCCAAGGAGCAGGTCACCCACTCGCTGGTCTACAACTACAACGACCGCAAGAAGCGCAAGGGCGACTTCCGTCAGCTGTGGATCCAGCGCATCAACGCGGCTGCCCGTCTGAACGGCATGACGTACAACCGCCTCATCCAGGGTCTGAAGGCCGCCAACATCGAGGTGGACCGCAAGATCCTCGCCGAGCTGGCCGTCAACGACGCCAACGCGTTCGCCGCGCTGGTCGAGGTCGCGCAGAAGGCTCTGCCGGCCGACGTCAACGCCCCGAAGGCCGCCGCCTGATCTTCCAGGCCGCAGTACCTCTGCCCGGACCCGCAGGCGCGCACGCGTCTGCGGGTCCGGGTGCGTCTGCCCCCTGAAGGGTGTTCGGTGGAGGTGGGCCGCCCAGGCCCGACCGCCGCCGGCCCCGAAGCCCCGGCCCCCGGACCCGAAGCCAGAAGTCCCGGACCCGAAGCCCCGGCCCGGCTCCCGAAGCCAGAAGTCCCGGACCCCGAAGCCACCCGGCACCGAAGAGAGAACCGCCTCACCTCATGGTCACCCCCGAGCTGATCTCCCCGCGTTCCCCGCGCGTCGTCGCCGCCCGGCGGCTCGCCAAGCGCAACTTCCGGGGCAAGGACCGCCTCTTCATCGCCGAGGGCCCGCAGGCCGTCCGTGAGGCCGTCGAGCACCGCGGCTCCACCGGAGAGCCCACGCTCGTCGAGCTCTTCACCACCGTCGAGGCCGCCGAGCGGTACAGCGCCATCATCGAGGCCGCACTCGCCGCCGGGGCCCGCGTCCACCACGCCTCCGACGCCGTCCTCGCCGAGGTCTCCCAGACCGTCACCCCGCAGGGGCTCGTGGGTGTCTGCCGGTTCCTCGACTCGCCGTTCGAGGAGATCGTCGCGGCCCGCCCCAAGCTGGTCGCCGTCCTCGCCCACGTACGGGACCCCGGGAACGCCGGCACGGTGCTGCGCTGCGCCGACGCGGCCGGCGCCGACGCGGTCGTCCTCACCGACGCCTCCGTCGACCTGTACAACCCCAAGTCCGTCCGCGCCTCCGTCGGGTCCCTCTTCCATCTGCCGGTCGCCGTCGGCGTCCCCGTCGAGCAGGCCGTCGCCGGGCTGAAGAGCGCGGGCGTACGGATCCTCGCCGCCGACGGGGCCGGTCAGGACGACCTCGACGCCGAGCTGGACGCGGGCACCATGGGCGGGCCCACCGCCTGGATCTTCGGCAACGAGGCCTGGGGGCTGCCCGAGGAGACCCGGGCCCTCGCCGACGCCGTCGTCCGCGTCCCGATCCACGGCAAGGCCGAGAGCCTCAACCTCGCGACGGCTGCCGCGGTCTGCCTGTACGCCTCCGCCCGCGCCCAGCGCCCCCGAACCTCCGCCTGAGGGGTCCATTCCGCCCTCCCCGCCCAGTAGAGTGACGCACTCGGGGGCCCACTGCGCTACACGGAGGGGTGGGGAACGGGGATGACGGTCGGCACGGACAGTCCCGCACAGGCACGGAGCACCGCGCCGCACGCCCAGGAACCACCGGAACAGGTGGCCGCACCGGGCGCCCGGGAGCAGGCCGGCACCGACGGGTTCGCCGGTGTGCTTCCCGACGACCTGCCCGACGGGCTCGTCGTCGCCGACGAGACCGGCCGGGTCGTCACCTTCAACGCCGCCGCCGGCCGTATCACCGCGGTCCCCGCCGACAAGGCCCTCGGCCTCCCCCTCGACCAGGCACTGCCGCTCGAAGACCTCAAGGGACGCCGCTGGTGGGCCCTGACCGACCCGTACGGCGGCCTCGCCACCCGCCGCGGCCAGCCCGAGCGCAATCTGCTGCTGCCCGGCGGCCGTGAGGTCCTCGTCTCCGCCCGCTACGTCCGCGAGCACCCCACCGGACCGGTCCGCCGGGTCGTGGTCTGCCTGCGCGGCACCGAGGCGCGCCGCCGCACCGAGCGCAGCCACGCCGAGCTCATCGCCACCGTCGCCCACGAGCTGCGCTCCCCGCTCACCTCCGTCAAGGGCTTCACCGCCACCCTCCTCGGCAAGTGGGAGCGGTTCAACGACGAGCAGAAGCGGCTCATGCTGGAGACCGTCGACGCCGACGCGGGCCGCATCAAGCGGCTCATCGCCGAACTCCTCGACATCTCCCGGATCGACTCCGGCCGGCTCGAAGTGCGGCGCCAGCCCGTCGACATCGCCGCCGCCATCGGCCGGCACGTCCAGGTGCACATCACCGGCGGCCAGTCCCCGGACCGGTTCTTCGTCCGGATCATGCCCGGGCTGCCCGCCCTCTGGGCCGACCCCGACAAGATCGACCAGATCCTCGGGAACCTCCTCGAAAATGCGGTGCGCCACGGCGACGGAACGGTCACCATCGAGGTGGCACCCGCCAGGACGTGCGCCGACGGAGAAGAGGGGACAGAGGTCACCGTGAGCGACGAGGGCCCCGGCATCCCCGAGGAGTCGATGAGCCGCGTCTTCACCCGCTTCTGGCGGGGCAGCAAGCGCGGCGGCACCGGGCTCGGCCTCTATATCGTCAAGGGCGTCGTCGAGGCCCACGGCGGAACCATCACCGTCGGCAGGGGCCCCCGAGGCGGGGCCGAGTTCCGATTTATGCTGCCCGTCGGCACCCCGGCCCATCTCGCCTGACGAGATCCAGTACGAAGTCCGACCGGATCGGACAGGATCGGACGAGATCGAAAGCCGCCCGGGCCGCCCACGGGCTCATTCGCATCCCCCCACCCCGTTAGACTCGTCCTTTGGCACGTTTGCGCCCTTGACGTCGAGCGGGGCCGCCCAGCCAAGCCAACGGAAGCACGGGAAGAGATGTCCGCACCCAATAAGTCGTACGACCCGGTTGAGGTCGAGGCACTGAAACCGGAAGAGATCGAGCGCATGCGGGACGAGGCGCTCGCCGCCTTCGCCGCCGCGGGCGACCTCGACGCGCTCGCGCACGCGAAGACGGCGCACACCGGTGGCACCTCGCCGCTGGCGCTCGCCAACCGGGAGATCGGTGCCCTGCCCCCGCAGGCCAAGGCCGCCGCCGGAAAGATCGTGGGCCAGGCCCGCGGCATCGTCTCCAAGGCGCTCGCCGCCCGCCAGACGGAGCTGGAGGCCGAGCGCGACGCCCGCGTCCTCGTCGAGGAGGCCGTCGACGTCACCCTGCCGTACGACCGCGTCCCGGCCGGCGCCCGGCACCCGCTGACCACGCTCATGGAGCGCGTCTCCGACGTGTTCGTCTCCATGGGGTACGAGGTCGCCGAGGGTCCCGAGGTCGAGGCGGAGTGGTTCAACTTCGACGCCCTCAACTTCGTACCGGACCACCCGGCGCGCCAGATGCAGGACACCTTCTTCGTCGAAGGTCCGGAAGGCACCACCGGCGACGAGTCCGGTGTCGTGCTCCGCACGCACACCTCGCCGGTCCAGGCCCGCACGCTCATCGACCGGGAGCCCCCGGTCTACGTCGTGTGCCCCGGCCGCGTCTACCGCACCGACGAGCTCGACGCCACGCACACCCCGGTCTTCCACCAGATCGAGCTGCTCGCCGTCGACGAGGGCCTGACCATGGCCGACCTCAAGGGCACCCTGGACCACATGGTCCAGGCGCTCTTCGGCCCGGACATGAAGACCCGGCTGCGCCCGAACTTCTTCCCCTTCACCGAGCCGTCCGCCGAGATGGACATGCTCTGCTACGTGTGCCGCGGCGAGTCCGTCGGCAACCCGGACCGCCCCTGCCGCACCTGCGGCAGCGAGGGCTGGATCGAGCTGGGCGGCTGCGGCATGGTCAACCCGAAGGTGCTCGTCGCCTGCGGTGTGGACCCCGAGAAGTACAGCGGATTCGCCTTCGGGTTCGGCATCGAGCGGATGCTGATGTTCCGCCACAACGTCGACGACATGCGAAACATGGTCGAGGGTGACGTCCGGTTCACCCGGCCGTTCGGGATGGAGATCTGATGCGGGTCCCGCTTTCTTGGCTGCGGGAGTACGTCGACCTGCCGGCGACGGAGACCGGCCGCGACGTCCAGGCCAAGCTCATTTCGGCAGGCCTCGAGGTCGAGACCGTCGAGCAGCTCGGCGCCGGCCTGACCGGCCCGCTGGTGGTCGGCAAGGTCCTCACCATCGAGGAGCTGACGGAGTTCAAGAAGCCCATCCGCTTCTGCACCGTCGACGTCGGCCAGGCCAACGGCACCGGCGAGCCCCAGGAGATCATCTGTGGCGCCCGGAACTTCGCCGCCGGCGACAAGGTCGTCGTTGCCCTGCCCGGCGCCGTGCTCCCCGGTGACTTCCGGATCGCCGAGCGCAAGACGTACGGCCGGGTCTCCCGGGGCATGATCTGCTCCGGCGACGAGCTCGGCATGGGCGACGACGGCACCCACGGCATCATCGTGCTGCCGCCGGAGCTCGAGATCGGCATCGACGCCACGAAGCTCCTGGAGCTGTACGACGAGGTCCTCGACATCGCCGTCACCCCGGACCGCGGCTACTGCCTCTCGATGCGCGGTGTCGCCCGCGAGACCGCCATCGCGTACGGCCTGCCGCTGCGCGACCCGGCGCTGCTCGATGTGCCCGCGCCCAACTCGTACGGCTACCCGGTCCGGGTCACCGACCCGATCGGCTGCGACCGCTTCACCGCCCGTACGGTCGTCGGCCTCGACCCCGAGGCCCGCAGCCCCATCTGGCTGCGGCGCCGCCTGCAGAAGGTCGGCATGCGCCCGATCTCGCTCGCCGTCGACATCACCAACTACGTGATGATCGAGCTCGGCCAGCCGCTGCACGCCTACGACCGCACCCGGATCGACGGCCCCATCGGCGTCCGCCGCGCCGCCGAGGGCGAGAAGATCACCACGCTCGACGGCGCCAAGCGCGTCCTCGACTCGGGTGACCTGGTCATCATCGACAACCGCGGCCCCATCGGGATCGCGGGCGTCATGGGCGGCGCCGACACGGAGATCGCCGACCCGGTGACCGACCCGGAGACCGGCATCGTCACCGGCACCACCGAGGTCGTCATCGAGGCCGCGCACTTCGACGCGATCTCGATCGCCCGCACGGCCCGCCGGCACAAGCTGTCCTCCGAGGCGTCCAAGCGCTTCGAGCGCGGCGTCGACCCGCAGGCCGCCGCCGCCGCGGCGCAGCGCACGGTCGACCTGCTCGTGCTCCTCGCGGGGGGCACGGCCGAGGCCGGCGTCACCGAGATCGCCGCCCCCTCCGCGCCGCACTCCATCACCATGCCGGCGAACCACCCCGACAAGGTCGCGGGTGTCGCCTACGGCCGCGAGATCGTCGTCCGCCGCCTCCAGGAGGTCGGCTGCGACGTCTACGGCCAGGACGAGCTCGTCGTCACCGTCCCGTCGTGGCGTCCCGACCTCTACGTGCCGAACGACCTCGCCGAAGAGGTCATCCGTCTGGAGGGCTACGAGAACCTGCCCTCCACGCTGCCGAAGCCCCCGGCCGGCCGCGGGCTCACCGAGCGCCAGCGCGTCCACCGCCGCGTGGGCCGCGCCCTGGCCGGCGCCGGCTACGTCGAGGCGCTGAACTACCCGTTCATCGGGGAGCAGGCCCTCGACAACCTCGGCCTCGACGCGGACGACGCCCGTCGTCGGCTCGTGAAGCTGGTCAACCCGCTCTCGGACGAGGAGCCCGCGCTCCGTACGACGCTGCTGCCGGGCCTGCTCGGCGCGCTGCGCCGGAACGACAGCCGCGGCAGCCACGACCTGGCGCTCTTCGAGACCGGTCTGGTCTTCCGGCCGGAGGGACAGCCGGGCGTCGCCGCCCGGCTGCCCGTCGACCGCCGCCCCACCGACGAGGAGATCGCCTCGGTCAACGCCGTGCTGCCCGCGCAGCCGCGCCGCGCCGCCGTCGTGCTCGCCGGTGCGCGCGAGCAGGCCGGCTGGTGGGGCAAGGGCCGTCCGTCCGACTGGGCGGACGCGGTCGAGGCCGGCCGGACCGTGGCCGCCGAGGCCGGGGTCGAGCTGATCATCAGCGCCGACCAGCACGCCCCGTGGCACCCGGGCCGCTGCGCCGCGTTCCACGTCGAGGTGGACGGCGAGAAGGTCCTCGTCGGCCACGCAGGCGAGCTCCACCCGCGCGTGGTCAAGGCCTTCGGCCTGCCGGCCCGCACCTGCGCGATGGAGATCGACCTGGACCGCCTGGAGAAGGCGAACGAGGGCCCCGTGAAGGCACCCCGTATCTCCTCCTTCCCGGTGGCCACCCAGGACGTCGCCCTGGTCGTCGCGGGCAACGTCCCGGCCGCCGAGGTCGAGGCCGCCCTCACCGAGGGCGCGGGTGAACTCCTCGAGTCCATCCGGCTGTTCGACGTCTACACCGGCGACCAGCTCGGCGAGGGAACCAAGTCCCTGGCGTACGCCCTGAAGTTCCGCGCCGAGGACCGCACGCTCACGGTCGACGAGGCCACCGCGGCCCGCGACGCGGCCGTGGCCCTGGCGTCCGAGCGCACGGGCGCGGTGCTGCGCGGCGCCTGACGCCCGAGCACGACAGCGGGAGGGCCGCCCCGGGGATTCCCCGGGGCGGCCCTCCGCCGTTTCCGGAGCCCGAAGTGCCGCACAGGGGAGCGGGACGCGTCCGCGTGTGCGCGTGGCGGAGGGCTGGCGGAGGGCGGCGCGCCTACGGCGCTCACTCCTTCGGGTGAGATCGTCGCAGGGTGTTCCGTGGTGGGGTGCCCGGTCGGCAGAATCGACGCGGCCGCAGGGGCGGACCTGTGTGCAGCAGGGCCTTCGGGCGCTGTCGGGGCTCGGGAAGGGCCGTGCATGATCCGTACGAGGTCGTTGGTCTCCGATGGCTCCCGGCTCCGCCGGCTGGCCCCGCTCGCTCTTCCCACCGTGTGGGGTGCGGTGGCCGTGGCGTGGAAGTTCGGCTGTCCGCTGGCCCGGCAGCCCGGACTGCCGATGAGGATCGCCACGAGTGTCGTCTTTCTCACCGTCGGCATCGGTCTGGTGCTCGGTCTGCGGCGCGGGCTCGCACGGGAGTTGGCGCTCGTTCGGGCCGTCGCCGTCGCCACCCAGCAGGTGCTGCTGCGGCCGCCGCCCGCCCGTCTCGACGGACTGTCGCTGGCGGCCGGGCAGTTGTCGGCCTCCCGGGGCGCGTCCGTCGGGGGCGACCTGTACGAGGCGGTCGCCACCCCGTACGGAATCCGGATCGTCATCGGGGACGTCAGGGGGCACGGTCTCGCCGCCCTGGGCGCGGTGGTCGCCGTGCTCGGGAGTTTTCGTGAGGCCGCGCATGACGAGGCCGAGCTCGGCGGGGTGCTGCGGCGACTTGAGCGGGCCCTGGAGCGGCATCTGCGGGAGCGGGCGCGGGACGAGCACCCGGCGCGGGCCGGGACGGCGCCCGAGCATCCGGCGGCGGAGGAGTTCGTGACCCTGCTGTTGCTGGAGGTCCGGCCCGACGGGCGGCTTTCCGTGCTCAACTACGGCCACCCCGGGCCGTACCGCCTCGGGCGCACGGTGGAGCGGCTTCCCGTCGGCGACCCGCTGCCCCCGCTCGGGGTCCTGCCGCTGCCCACCGTCCTCGCGCCGTACACCGCGGCCCGGTTGACGCCCGGTGAGACGCTCGTCCTGCACACCGACGGGGCCGAGGAGGCCCGTGACCACCGGGGCCGGTTCTTCGCGCTCGACACCGTGCTGGCCGGGATGTGCGGTGCGGCGCCCGAAGCGCTCGTCCGCGAGGTCCACACCGCTCTGCTGCACCACACGGGCGGGCGGCTCACCGACGACGTCGCCCTCCTCGTCGTACGCAACGACCGTGTCCGGGTGCCGGCGCAGCCCGCCGAACCCGGGCTGCGCCGCCCCCGGCCCGCCCCCTCCACCCACTGTTGAGCGGAGGGGGCCGGGGCCGGCGTCGCCCGCCCCGCCACGGAGTGTCGGGCAGATCGGCGGGGCGGGCGACACGGACCGGGCGGCCGCACTGATTGAGGGGGAGCCGGCGGCCCGGTCATCGCCTTGCGGCGAGAAGCACAGTCAAGCGGTACGGGGACGAGCACGGCAGAGTACGCGGACCGGAAGAACGAGTACTTCATTCACACCCCGTGCGAAACCGTCCACGTCGTGTTGACCCGAAGGGCGTCCTCCGCGCAGGTTCGTCCCGTACGAATTCGGCCACCGCTACGCTGAGTTCACCGCGCTCGAGCCGAGCGGCCCGCGCGACCGGAGCGACCGGAGCGGTCATGCAGCCCAATACCTTGCTCGACGCCCTGCTCGACGAAGCGGGCGTCTCTAACGCCGGCCTCGCCGCCCATGTGAACCGGGCCGGCCGGACCAGGGGCCTCACCCTGCGCTACGAACACACCGCCGTGGCCCGCTGGTTGAAGGGCCAGCGGCCGCGCGGACAGGTGCCGGACCTGATCTGCGAGGTGCTCGCCGCCCGGCTGCACCGGCAGGTGACCCTGGACGACATCGGCTTCGGCGTGCCCGACGGGCCCGTGCTCGCGGTCGGTTCGCCGCTCTCCGGGTTCGTGGAGCGCGCGGCCGCCCTGTGGCGGTCCGACGAGCAGCAGCGGCCGCACATAGTCGCCGCGCCCGCCGTGACGGGCACACCGGCCGTGATGCCCGTATGGGAGTGGGAGAACCCGCCGGAGGACGTGGACGTCTCCCGGATCGGCCGCACGACGGTCTCCGCCGCCGACATCACCGTGCTGAGCGCCGCCCGGACCCACTACGAGCAGATGTACCGCAAGACCGGGGGCGTCGCGACCCGCGCCCGGATCGTCGGCTTCCTCACCGCCGAGACGGCGCCGCTGCTGCGGGGCTCGTACAGCGACGCCCTCGGCCGTCGGCTGCACCGCGCCACCGGCGGACTCGTCGCGGTGGCCGGTATCTGCGCCTACGACGCCGACGCGCACGGTCTCGCCCAGCGCTACTTCCACCAGGCGCTGCGGCTCGCGAAGGCGAGCGGGGACCGGGGGCTCGGCGCCTATGTGATCGCGCTCCTCGTCAACCAGTCGCTGTTCATGGGGGAGTACCGGCAGGCGGTGGCGTTCGCGGAGGCGGCGCTGCGGGCGGCCGGGCGGCAGATCACTCCGGCGCTCGCCGCCGATCTGACGGCGATGCAGGCGAAGGCGTACGCGCATCTGGGCGACGGGGCGGCCGCGTTGGCCTGCATCCGGCGGGCCGAGGCCGCGGCCGAGCGGATCAGCCCGGGGGACGAGCCGGCCGAGACGGGTTACGTCCAGCCGGGGCTCGTCAACGTCCAGGTCGCCGAGGCCCTGCTCAGTCTGGGTGATCTCACCGCGGCCCATGAGCACGCGTCGATGGCGGTGGGGGCGCCCTCGCACGACCGGGGCCGGGTGCACCGGCTCGCCATGCTGTGTCAGATCGAGCTGCGCCAGGGGGAGGCGGACGGGGCGGCGCGGACGGCCGTGGAGATGACCGAGCGTGCGCGGGGGATGGAGTCGCGGCGGCTGCGCGACCGGCTGCGCCAGGTGCGGGAGCATCTTCTCGCCAGCGGCGGAGGCGATGCCCGGGAGGCGGCGGCGCTCATTGACGGGGCGCTGCGCGTTCCCCTGTGAGCCGCAAGCTGCTGCGATATTGCCACCAAACAAGCACCGACCAGTCGGAAGGTGGCAAGAACGTGCAGTGGACGAAACTGAGCGAACGCTCTGTCTATGAGAATCGCTGGTTCCAGGTGAACCTCGCGGACGTCGAACTCCCGGACGGCCGCCACCTCGACCACTATCTGATCCGGCTCCGTCCGGTCGCCGTCGCGACAGCCGTCAGCGAGGCCGACGAAGTCCTGATGCTCTGGCGCCATCGTTTCATCACCGACAGCTGGGGCTGGGAGCTGGCCGCAGGAGTCGTCGAGGACGGAGAGGAGATCGAAGCCGCCGCCGCCCGTGAGATGGAGGAGGAGACCGGCTGGCGGCCGGGGCCGCTGCGCCATCTCCTCACCGTCGAGCCGTCCAACGGCCTCACCGACGCCCGTCACCACCTCTACTGGGCGGAGACGGCCACCTACACCGGACCGCCCGAGGACGCCTTCGAGTCCTCACGGCGGGCCTGGGTACCGCTGAAACAGGTCCCCGACATGATCGCCCGGGGCGAGGTCCCGGCCGCGAACATGGCCGCCGGGCTGCTGATGCTCCACCATCTGCGCCTGGGCTGAGCAGCGCGGAAATGCCGGACGGCCCGTACCTGTGCGTGTGTACGGGCCGTCCGGTGCCTGGGGGGATCAGGGGTACGGGTAGAAGCCCGAGCCCGTCTTGCGGCCGAGCCGGCCCGCGTCCACCATGCGCTGGAGCAGCGGGGGAGCGGCGTACAGCGGCTCCTTGAACTCGGCGTACATCGAGTCGGCGATCGAGGCGATCGTGTCGAGGCCGATCAGGTCGGAGAGCTTCAGCGGGCCCATCGGGTGGGCGCAGCCGAACTCCATGCCGTTGTCGATGTCGTCGCGGCTCGCGATGCCCGACTCGAACATCCGGATCGCGGACAGCAGGTACGGCACGAGCAGCGCGTTGACCACGAAGCCCGAGCGGTCCTGCGCGCGGATCGCGTGCTTGCCGAGGGTCTTCTCCGCGAAGGCCTGGGCCCGGCTGATGGTGCCCTCGGAGGTGGTGAGGGCCGGGATCAGCTCGACGAGCTTCTGCACCGGGGCCGGGTTGAAGAAGTGGATGCCGATGACCTGGTCGGGGCGGGAGGTCGCCACGGCCAGCTTCACCAGCGGGATCGAGGACGTGTTCGAGGCCAGGATGGCGTCCGGGCGGGTCATCACCTGGTCGAGGACCTGGAAGATCTCGGTCTTGACCTGCTCGTTCTCCACGACCGCCTCGATGACGAGGTCGCGGTCGGCGAACTCGCCCAGGTCGGTGGTGAAGCTGAGGCGGGCGAGCGTCGCGTCCCGCTCCTCCTCGCTGATCTTGCCGCGTTCGGCGGCCTTCGCCAGCGAGTTGTAGAGCCGTGTGCGGCCGATCTCCAGCGCCTCGCCGGTGGTCTCGGCGACCCTCACCTCAAGGCCGCTCCGGGCACACACCTCTGCGATGCCCGCGCCCATCTGGCCGCAGCCCACCACTCCGACGCGCTCAATGTCGGCCATGGAGTCCGTCACCTCGTGCCTTTCGCTCTTCTCTGACGGCGGGGGCCCGTGCGATTCCGGTGCGTCCGCCTCGACCCCACGACGTTACCGCTCATTAACCGATGATCGATCGTCCGGGGCGGGCATGCTGTCCCGGTGGGTGTGACGTATCCGACACAGGAGGGGTACAAGTGCGGCCTATCGGCAGAAGAGACCTCGTGACGGGAGCGGCCGCCGGGGCGGCGCTGGCCGTGACGGGCGGAGGCGTGGCGGCGGGCGCCGCAGCGGGAACGGGCGCGCGAGCGGCTGCCGGGACGGCCGCCGCCGCCGCGCCGGAGGGGCCCGCGGCGCCGGTCGCCCGCTCCGCGTTCCGCGGTGTGTGGATCGCCACGGTCTTCAACCGCGACTGGCCCTCCCGTACCGGGCTGACAGCGGAGGCGCAGCGTGCCGAGCTCCTCGCCCACCTGGACACCGCCGTCGAGCGCCGGCTCAACACGGTGGTCCTCCAGGTCCGGCCGGCCGCCGACGCGCTCTGGCCCTCGCCGTACGAACCGTGGACGGAGGTCCTCACCGGGACGCAGGGCCGCGACCCCGGCTGGGACCCGCTGGGCACGGCCGTGGAGGAGGCCCATGCGCGGGGGCTCGAACTGCACGCCTGGTTCAACCCGTACCGCGTGGCCCATCACCCGGACCCGGCCCGGCTCGTCGCCGACCATCCGGCCCGGCTCCACCCCGAGTGGGTGCTGCCGTACGGCGGGAAGCTGTACTACAACCCGGGGCTGCCCGAGGTCCGGCGGTTCACCCAGGACGCGATGCTGGACGCGCTGCGGCGCTACGACGTCGACGCCGTGCACTGGGACGACTACTTCTATCCGTACCCGGTGGCCGGGGAGGTCTTCGCCGACGACGAGACGTACGCGCGGTACGGCGGGGACTTCCCCGACAAGGCGTCCTGGCGGCGGAACAACACCGACCTGCTGGTCTCGGAGATGGCGGCCCGGATCAAGGCCGTCAAGCCGCACGTGCCCTTCGGTGTGAGCCCCTTCGGGGTCTGGCGGAACATCGCCCAGGACCCGGAGGGCTCGGACACCGGGGCCGGGCTCGGCACCTACGACGACCTGTACGCCGACACCCGGAAGTGGATCCGGGAGGGCTGGATCGACTACGTCGTGCCGCAGCTGTACTGGCACATCGGTCTGCCCACCGCCGACTACGCCACGCTGCTGCGCTGGTGGGACGCGGTGGTACGGGGCACCGGCGTCGATCTCTACATCGGCGAGGCGCTCTACAAGGCGGGCGATCCCGCCCAGCCCACGGCGTGGCAGGACCCCGAGGAGCTCTCACGCCATCTGGAACTCGCCGCCACCGCTCCGGCGGTCGGCGGGCACTGCTTCTTCGCCGCGAAAGAGGTCGCGGCGGATCCGATCGGGGCGATGGCCACCGTGGTGGCCGATCACTACCCGACCAGAGTCCGTCCGCCGCGGTGACGGCTCAGCGCGCCCCCGCCTCCGGACGGTGGCGTACGACGGTGTCGGGGCCCGGAGACATCAGGGCCTCGTGGCCGTCGTCGTCGAACTTGACGCGGTACGGGGGCGTGCCGTTCTCCCCCAGTACCTGAAGTACCTCGGCCGTACGGTCGTGGTGACCGACGGTCCGTCCGTGCACCAGCAGTTTGTCGCCCACGTTCGCCTGCATCGGGGTGACCTCCTCGCGACCGGGCTTGTCCTGTTCGGGGCCTACGTCTGCCATTGTGGACCGGTTCACCCCGATCCGTCGCGCCGGTCCTGCTCCCGGCCCGCCGCCGGCTCAGCTCTTCGCCCGCTGCGTCACCGCGATGCAGACGAGCACGGCCACCGCCGCGAGCGGGGCGGCGAGCGGCAGGGTCTCGCCGAGCAGCACGACCGACCAGACCAGGGTGAGGAGCGGCTGCGCGAGCTGGAGCTGGCTGGCCTTGGGGATGCCGATCGAGGCCATGCCCCGGTACCAGACGTACAGACCGAAGAAGGTCGAACCGGCCGCGACCCACACCAGGCCGATGACGCCGTGGGCGTTGAGATGGACCGGCTCCACGGAGAGCGCCACGGCCGAGCCGACGGCCATCAGCGGCAGGCAGAGGATCAGGGCCCAGCCGACGACGTGCCAGCCCGGCATGAGCCGTGCGAGACGGCCGCCCTCGGTGTAGCCGGCCGCGCACACGAGGAGCGCGCCGAACAGGTAGAGGTCGCCCCGCGACACGGCCCCGCCGCTCTGCTGGACCGTGAAGGCGAGCACGACGACCGCGCCCGACACGGCGGCGAACCAGAAGGTACGGGACGGCCGGCGCTTGGTCCGCAGCGCGGCGAAGGCCGCCGTGGTGAGCGGCAGCAGGCCGACGACCACGGCGGCGTGCGAGGTGGTGGAGGTCTGCAGGGCCAGGGTCGTCAGGAGCGGGAAGCCGATGACGACACCGCCGGCGACCACGGCGAGGCCCGCCCAGTGCCGGCGCTCCGGCAGCGGAACCCGGCCGACCAGGAGGAACACGCCCGCGATGAGGGCGGCGAGCGTGGAGCGCACGGCCACGAGCGACCAGGGGCCGAAGCTCTCCAGGCCCCAGACGGTCGACGGGAACGTGAGCGAGAAGGCGACCACACCGAGGGCCGAGAGCAGGGTGCCGCGGGGGAGCGGGTCGATACGGCTGTCGCTCGTGCCGGAAGGGGCGCCGAGGGCGGCCGCCGTCGAGCCGCCGCCGGTGCGTGAGGCGCTTCCGGTGCGGGCGGCCCCGTCGTGAGCGGCGGCCCTTCCGGTGCGGGTGGCTCCGTCGTGAGCGGCGGCCCCTCCGGGGCCCGCGGCGCTTTCGTCCGCCGTGGTGACCGCTATCGTCCTGGGGGCAGTAGCGCTATCCTGTGCTCTCATGAGTGAGCGTAGCAGTGTCGCAGAACTGGCGCATTCGTTGAGATCTGAGCTGAACCGCTACTCACCTGGTGGAAAGCTCCCGTCGAGTCGCGCCCTCGTCGAGCGCTACCGGGTCTCCCCGGTGACCGTCACCCGGGCCCTCGCGCAGCTCGCCGCCGAGGGGCTCGTCGTCACCCGCCCCGGCGCCGGCGCCTTCCGCGCCGAGCCCCGTACCGCCACCCCCGCCACGGGCGACACCTCCTGGCAGGAGGTCGCCCTCAGCGCCGACACCGCCACCGAACTCGTCCCCCGGGCCGTCGACGCCTCCGGTGTCCTCGTCACCCTCGCCGCCCCGCCACCCGGCGTGATCGAATTCAACGGCGGCTACCTCCACCCCTCCCTCCAGCCGGAGCGGGCCCTCGCCGCCGCCCTCGCCCGCGCCGGACGCCGACCCGGCGCCTGGGGGCGGCCGCCCACCGACGGCCTGCCCGAGCTGCGCGAGTGGTTCGCCCGGGAGATCGGCGGCAGCATCACCGCCGCCGACCTCCTCATCACCGCCGGCGGTCAGTCCGCCATCACCACCGCCCTGCGCGCCCTCGCCCCGCCCGGCACCCCCGTCCTCGTCGAGTCGCCGACCTACCCGGGCATGCTCGCCGTCGCCCGCGCCGCAGGGCTGCGCCCCGTCCCCGTCCCCGCCGACGCCGACGGGGTCCGTCCCGAGCTCCTCGAAGCCGCGTTCCGCGCCACCGGCGCCCGCGTCTTCGTCTGCCAGCCGCTCTTCCAGAACCCGACCGGGGCGGTCCTCGGCCCCGAGCGGCGCCGCGAGGTGCTCCGTATCGCCCGCGCCGCCGGAGCCTTCGTCGTCGAGGACGACTTCGCCCGCCGGCTCGCCCACGACGACGCGCCGCCGCTCCCCGCTCCGCTCGCCGCCGAGGACCCCGACGGCGTCGTCGTCCACGTCTGCTCCCTCACCAAGGCCACCTCGCCGAGCCTGCGGGTCGGCGCCCTCGCCGCCCGCGGCCCCGTCCTGGAACGCCTCCGCGCCATCCAGGTCGTCGACAGCTTCTTCGTCCCCCGGCCGCTCCAGGAGGCCGCGCTCGAACTCGTCGGCTCGCCCGCCTGGCACCGGCACCTGCGGGCCGTCGCCCAGGAACTCAAGAGCCGTCGGGACCTGCTGAGCGGAGCCCTCGCCCACCGGCTGCCCACGTTCGGCCTGCCGCACATCCCGTACGGCGGCTACCACCTCTGGCTCCGGCTCCCCGACGGCGTCCCGGAGGCGGAGCTGCTCGCCGCGGCCCTGCGGGCCGGTGTCGCCGCGGCTCCCGGCCGCCCGTACTTCTGCGCCGAACCCCCCGCCGGGCACATCCGGCTGAGTTTCGCGGGTGTCGCGGGCCCCACGGAGATCGCGGAGGGCGTGCGCCGCCTGCGGACGGCGGTCGACGAGCTCACCGCCTGAGCGCCGACGGAGGGCCGCGCGGGGGAGCCGTTGGGCGCCCGCGCGGCCCGGGCACCCCCGGCCCGGGCAAATTCACCTGACAAGCCCAGGTGTCACTGGAACGCTTCGGACATGAGCGACACCACCGCCACGGACACCCCCGTCATGCACGGGGCGTACGAGATCTCAGCCGACCCCGCCCGGATCGACGCCACCCGGGTGCACCACTGGCTGTCCACGGACTCCTACTGGGCACACGGCCGACCTCGGGAGAAGCAGGACCGGGCCATCGCGGGCTCGCTCAACCTCGGTGCCTACGACCGGGAGACCGGCGAGATGGCCGCCTACGCGCGCGTCGTCACCGACTACGCCACCTTCGCCTGGCTCTGCGACGTCTACGTCGACCGCCCGGCCCGCGGCACCGGCCTCGGCACGGCGCTCGTCGCCGCCGTCCGCGACCACCTCGCGCCGTACGGACTGCGCCGCATCATGCTCGCCACCGCCGACGCGCACGGCGTGTACGAGAAGGTGGGTTTCACGCCACTGCAGAATCCGGACAAGTGGATGGCTCTCGGGCAGCAGTGAACCGGAGCCCCTCCGGCCCCGGGGAATGACCCCTTGACCTGCGGAGCCTTCGGCCTCACGATCGCGCCCATGAGTCTTAGGGTGACGCTCGTCACGGCGGCACGCAGCTCCTCCCTGCTCGCCGAACGCTTCGACGACGACCGGCCACTGGACGAGGCCGGGTGGTACGAGGTGCAGCAGGCCGCGCCCGCGCTCATCCCGCTCGGCGCGGCCGAACTGCGCTACTGCTCCCCGACCCCGCGCAGCCGCGCCACCGGCACCGCCCTCGGCTACGCCCCCCTCGCCCAGCCCGCGCTCCGCGACTGCGACATGGGCCGCTGGCGCGGCCTGACCCTCGCCGAGGTCGCCGCCCTCGAACCGGCCGCCGTCGACGCCTGGCTCACCGACGCCCGCGCCGCCCCGCACGGCGGCGAACCCCTCCTCGCCTTCATCACCCGGATAGGGAACTGGCTCGACACCCGCCCCGCCGACGACGGCGAGATCGTCGCCGTCGCCGAACCCTCCGTCGTACGGGCCGCCCTCGTGTACGCCCTGAAGGCGCCGCCCGCCACGTATTGGAACGTCGACGTGCGCCCCCTCTCCACCGTCACCCTCACCGGCCGCCCCGGCCTCTGGCACCTCCAGCTCGACGCGGCCCTGCGCTGAACGAAGCCGACGCGGCCGCCGGCGAACACGTCGCGGGGGGAGAGACCGCCCCCGACCGGCTAGCCTGAGAGCACGATGAACCGTTTGACCACGTCATGGGGCGCCTTCACGCTGACCCGCCATCCCGAGGACCCGCGCGACCAGCTGCGCGCCTGGGACGCGTCCGACGAGTACCTCCTGGGCCATCTGGCCGAGGAGGGCACCGACCTGTCCGGCACCGTCGCCGTCCTCGGCGACCGCTGGGGAGCCCTCGTCACCGCACTCCAGGCCGCCGGCCCCGGGGAACTCGTCCAGATCTCCGACTCGTACCTCGGCCGGCAGGCCACCCGGGCCAACCTCGCGCGCGCCGGGGCCGCCCCGGACGCCGTCCGGCTCCTCACCACCCAGGACCCGCCGCCCGAGCGGATCGACGTCCTCCTCGTCCGCGTCCCCAAGAGCCTCGCGCTCCTGGAGGACCAGCTGCACCGGCTCGCACCCGCCGTGCACGAGGGCACCGTGGTCGTCGGCACCGGCATGGTCAAGGAGATCCACACCTCCACCCTGCGGCTCTTCGAGCGGATCCTCGGCCCCACCCGGACCTCGCTCGCGGTGAAGAAGGCGCGGCTGATCCACACCACGCCCGACCCGGCCGTCAGCCCGCGCCCGAACCCCTGGCCACACCGTTACGACCTTCCGGCCGACACCCCCGCACCCGGGCTGCCCGGTCTGACCGTCACCAACCACGCCGGGGTCTTCTGTGCCGACCGCCTCGACATCGGCACCCGCTTCCTCCTCGCGAACCTGCCCGGTGACATCGGCCGGGTCCGCGTCGCCGACCTCGGCTGCGGAAACGGCGTGGTCGGCCTCGCCATCGCGCTGCACGAGCCCCACGCGGAACTGATCTTCACCGACGAGTCGTACCAGGCGGTCGCCTCGGCCGAGGAGAACTTCCGTACGCACATGGGCGAGGGGCGCAAGGCCGAGTTCCTCGTCGGCGACGGGCTCGCGGACGTGCCCGACGGCTCGGTGGACCTCGTCCTCAACAACCCGCCGTTCCACAGCCACCAGGCCACCACCGACCGCACGGCCCGCCGGATGTTCACCGACGCGCGACGCGCGCTGCGGCCGGGCGGCGAACTGTGGGTCATCGGCAACCGTCACCTCGGCTACCACGTCACGCTCCGCCGGATCTTCGGCAACAGCGAACTGGTCGCGAGCGACGCCAAGTTCGTGGTCCTCCGCGCGGTGCGGCAGGCCTAGGGGGCGTCCGCCGGGGAAGCGGCCGAAAGGCCCCCGGCCCCCGGCGGAACCCCATGAAGAGGGGCGCGGCCTACCGGCCGCGCCCCTCTTCATCGCCTCTCCGTCATGCGCCCCAGCTGCGCGAGCACAGGACGAGCTGATAGCCGTCGGGGTCCTCGACGGTCACGCCGAACTCGTCCCAGTACGGGTTGTGCGCGGCCACCCGCGTGCCGCCGGCGGCGAGCAGCCGCTCCACCTGAGCCTCCTCCACGGGCGCCCCGAGATAGACCACGAACAGGTCCTCGACGGTCGGGGCCGGTTCCACGGGGCGCTCGGGGTCACGGGTCAGCTCGAAGTGCCAACCACCGCCCTTGGGACCGACCATGAGCAGGTCGTGGTGGCCGGACACCCGCTCGGTGGTCCGCCACTGCACCTCGAGCCCGAGCCCGTCGACGTAGAACCGCTCGGCGGCGGCCAGATCCCGCGAGGGGCGGGCGACCCTTATGTGGGTCCGCGCATCGATGATCATGTCGCCAGACTAGGCGACGCCGGAGCCGTCCAGCCGTCCAGCCGTCCAGCCGTCCAGTCGTCCGGCCATCCAGCCGTCCGGCCGTCTGGCCAGCAGGCCGTCAGGCGAGGCTCACGAGCCCTCGATACTCCTCGCTCCACAGGTCCTCGTCCGCGTCCGGCAGCAGCAGGACCCGTTCGGGGCGCAGTGCGTCGAGTGCCTCCTCGTCGTGCGTGACCATCACGATCGCGCCCGGGTACGTACCCAGGGCGGCCAGGACCTCGTCGCGGGAGGCGGGGTCCAGGTTGTTCGTGGGCTCGTCGAGGAGCAGGACGTTCGCACCCGAGTGCACGAGCGCGGCCAGCGCGAGACGGGTCTTCTCGCCGCCGGAGAGCACCCCGGCCGGCTTGTCCGCGTCGTCGCCCCGGAACAGGAACGCGCCCAGGACCGCCCGTACCTCACCGTCCGTCAGCTGCGGAGCCGCGGCGGCGAGGTTCTCCCGGACCGTACGGCCCTGATCGAGCGTGTCGTGCTCCTGGGCGAAGTAGCCCAGCCGCAGCCCGTGCCCGTGCACGACCCGCCCGGTGTCGGGGACCTCCTGACCGGCGAGGATCCGCAACAGGGTCGTCTTTCCCGCCCCGTTGAGACCGAGTACGACGAGCCGGCTGCCCCGGTCCACCGCGAGGTCCACCCCGTCGAGCACCGGGCGCGCCCCGTACGCCTTGGTGAGCGCGACCGCGCCGAGCGGCATCCTGCCGCAGGGCGCGGGCTCGGGCAGCCGGATGCGGGCGACGCGCTCGGCCTGCCGTGCCGGGTCGAGCCCGGCGAGCATCCGGTCGGCCCGGCGCGCCATGCTGCGGGCCGTCGTCGCCGTCGCCACCCGGGACTTGATGCGGTCGGCCTGCGCGTGCAGCGCCGCCGCCTTGCGCTCGGCGTTGGCGCGCTCGCGCACCCGGCGCCGCTCGTCGGTCTCCCGCTGGGCGAGGTACGCCTGCCAGCCGGTGTTGTGGACGTCGAGCGCGGCGCGTCCCGGGTCGAGGTGGAAGACCCGGTTGACGGTGTCGGCGAGGAGCCGTACGTCATGGCTGATCAGTACCAGGCCGCCGCGGTGGGCGGCGAGGTGGCCGCGCAGCCAGCCGATCGAGTCGGCGTCCAGGTGGTTGGTCGGCTCGTCGAGCAGCAGGGTGTCGTCCCGGCCGTGCCCGGCGAAGAGGATCCTGGCCAGCTCCACCCGGCGCTTCTGGCCGCCGGACAGCCGGCCGACGGGCCGGTCCATGACCTCGGCGGGCAGGCCGAGCCCGGCGGCGACTCGGGCGGCCTCCGCCTCGGCCGCGTAGCCGCCGCCCGCCTCGAAGGCGGACTCGGCCCGGTCGTAGGCGGCGAGCGCCCGCGCGTCGGGTGCCTCGCCGAGCCGGCGGGCGGCCTCCGCGAGCCGCCGGACCGCCCGGTCGAGGCCCCGCGCGGACAGGATCCGGTCGGTGACGGTCACGGTGGGGTCGGCGGCCCGTGAGTCCTGGGCGAGATGACCGACGGTGCCGGTACGGGTGACGGTGCCGGCGGCGGGGGCGCGCAGCCCGGCGAACGTGTCGAGCAGGGTGGTCTTGCCGGCTCCGTTGCGGCCGAAGCCGATCCTGTCGCCGGGGGCGACGTGGCAGGAGACGCCGGACAGCAGGAGCCGGGCGCCGACGCGCACGTCGGCACCACGAACGGTGATCATGTGGTAACGCTCCGAAAGGGCTTGAGGACACACGGGTGGCGTGGGTGCGGGTCCTCAGCTAGGAGATTCGGGGCGTGGACATGCTGTCGAGGCTAACGGAGGAGCGGCTCCGACGCACCGGACTTTCGTCCCGGCCCCGCCCCTCCGCCCGGTCCCGCCGCCCGTCACCCGTCGGGAAATGCCAGGTGCAGGGCGCGCACCCGGTCCTCCCCTGTGGTGACGGACACGGTGACGATCCGGTCCCGGCGGAGGGTGCACGCGACGGCGGAGACGGGCCGCCCGTCGACGAAGGCGACCGCCCCGACGGCCCCGTCGACCAGCGCGGGCCGGGTCACCTCCGCGAACCGCGCGAACGCGGCCGCGCCCTCGGCGACGGCGGGCGCACCGTGCACGGGGCCGCGCTCGGAGTGGGCGATCACGTCCGGGTCGAGGACGGCCGCGAGCGTACGGGCGTCACGCGCGCGTGCGGCGGCCAGGAACAGGTCCACCACCGCCCGCTGCCGCCCGGTGCGGTCCTCGGTACGGGCCGCCCCATGGCCCCGGACCCGCTCCCGGGCCCGTCGGGCCAGCCGTGCCACCTCCTCGGGGGAGTCGCCGGTGATGCGGCCCGTCTCGTACGACGGCAGCCCGAACACGTCGTGCAGCACATAGGCGAGCCGCTCCTCGGCGTCCAGTGCGTCCAGTACGAGAAACAGCGCGAGCCACACGGACTCGCCCCCGACTCCGGGTGCGCTGCCGACTTCGGGCCCGCTGCCGACTTCGGGCCCGCTCCCGGACCCGGGCCTGCTCCCGGCTCCGGGGCCGCCCCCGGCTCCGGCCGCGCCCCTGTGACCGGGCCCGTGGCCCGCCCGCCGCTTCTGGAGCCCCCGTACGCACTCCCGCGTGACCAGGGCCGTCAGCCAGCCCCGTACGGACGCCCCGTCCTCCCGCCCCAGCCCCGCCCGCACCGCCGCGAGCGCCTCCTCGGCCTCGGCCGGCGAGCCCGTCATCCGCAGGGCCACACGCCGCAGTTGTTCCTCGTGGGCGTCGAAACGCCTGTCCAGGGCGGTCGGGAAGGTGTCGTCGTGCATGGCGCCTCACTCCTCATCGGTTCCGTCACCGCGTTGACGCGGGCGCCCACCGCGATGTGACAGCACCGTCCGCCGCCGGCGGAGTCAGCCCCGTACCGGCTGCCCTGGAGACGGAAAAGACCGGCTCGACGCGGGGGACGTCGAGCCGGCCTTCCGGGGGTGCCGAGCGCGTGGCGCTCGACCGGGGATGGGTCAGTCGGTGCCGAACTCCATCGCGGCGCGGTCCAGCATCTCGTCCTCGTCGGTGGCCTCGCCGCGGGACGCGATGGCCTCCGCGCCGCCCTCCGGGAGCTCCGTCAGGGTGCCGATCAGCCCGGTCGCGGCCGCCTGGGCGGCGCCGACGGCGGGGCTGCCGGTGCCGAGCAGGCCGAGGCCGGCGTACTGCTCCAGCTTGGCGCGCGAGTCGGCGATGTCGAGGTTCCGCATGGTGAGCTGGCCGATCCGGTCCACCGGGCCGAAGGCCGAGTCCTCGGTGCGCTCCATGGACAGCTTGTCCGGGTGGTAGCTGAACGCCGGGCCCGTCGTGTCGAGGATCGAGTAGTCCTCGCCGCGCCGCAGCCGCAGGGTCACCTCGCCGGTGACGGCCGCGCCGACCCAGCGCTGGAGCGACTCCCGCACCATCAGTGCCTGCGGGTCCAGCCACCGGCCCTCGTACATCAGCCGGCCGAGACGCCGGCCCTCGTTGTGGTACTGAGCGAGGGTGTCCTCGTTGTGGATCGCGTTGACCAGTCGCTCGTACGCCGCGTGCAGCAGGGCCATGCCGGGCGCCTCGTAGATACCGCGGCTCTTGGCCTCGATGATCCGGTTCTCGATCTGGTCCGACATGCCCATGCCGTGGCGGCCGCCGATGGCGTTGGCCTCCATGACGAGGTCGACGGCGGAGGCGAACTCCTTGCCGTTGATGGACACCGGCCGGCCCTGCGCGAAGCCGATCGTGACGTCCTCGGTGTCGATCTCGACCGACGGGTCCCAGAAGCGGACGCCCATGATCGGCTCGACGGTCTCCACGCCGGTGTCGAGGTGCTCCAGCGTCTTGGCCTCGTGGGTGGCACCCCAGATGTTGGCGTCGGTGGAGTACGCCTTCTCCGTGCTGTCGCGGTACGGCAGGTCGTGGGCGACCAGCCACTCCGACATCTCCTTGCGGCCGCCGAGCTCCGTCACGAAGTCCGCGTCCAGCCAGGGCTTGTAGATCCGCAGGTGCGGGTTGGCGAGCAGACCGTAGCGGTAGAACCGCTCGATGTCGTTGCCCTTGAAGGTCGAGCCGTCGCCCCAGATCTGGACGTTGTCCTCGAGCATCGCCCGCACGAGGAGGGTGCCGGTGACGGCACGGCCGAGCGGCGTGGTGTTGAAGTACGCGCGGCCGCCGGAGCGGATGTGGAACGCCCCGCAGGTGAGTGCGGCAAGCCCCTCCTCGACCAGCGCGGCACGGCAGTCGACCAGGCGCGCGATCTCGGCACCGTAGGTCTTGGCGCGGCCGGGCACCGAGGCGATGTCGGGCTCGTCGTACTGGCCGATGTCGGCGGTGTAGGTGCACGGGATGGCGCCCTTGTCGCGCATCCATGCGACCGCGACGGAGGTGTCGAGGCCGCCGGAGAAGGCGATGCCGACGCGCTCGCCGGCGGGCAGGGAGGTGAGGACCTTGGACATAGGAAGAGTATGCATCATCGCGCATGGTCATGCAAAGGGGGTCGCTGGACGAGTGTGGAATCGCCTGCTCTGCCCGGTGACGGAACCGGTCAGCGGACCCGGTCGTAGATCAGGGCCATCTCGCCGAGCTCGCCGGTCTCCTTGCTGCTGAGCCGCCACCGCGAGCCGGGCAGGCCGTCGTCGAACAGCCTCTGCCCGCTCCCGGCGATCTCCGGGCAGATCAGCAGGTACAGCCGGTCCACCAGGTCCGCGGCGAGAAGCGCCCTGGTGATGCTCGGGCTGGTGTTGATCAGGATGTCGCCCTCGCCGTGGCCCCTGAGTCCGGCGACGACCTCGGCGGCCGGGGCGTTCACCACGCGGGCGCGTTCCCACGGGGATTCGGTCAGGGTGGTCGAGAGGACCACCTTCTCCGTGTCGACGAGCCACTTCGCGTAGCCGCGGTCGCGCGGGTCGGCGTTCTCGTCGGCCGCGACCGCCGGCCAGTACCCCAGGAAGCCCTCGGCGTTGACGCGGCCGAGCAGTGAGGTCGTGGCGTTCTCCCAGATGCGGGTGAGGTGGTTCCGGGCGACCTCGGTGGTCGCGTACGGGACGATCGCGGAGAGGTCCAGCGGCCCGCCGGGGCCGTTGTAGCGCCCGTCGAGGGTGAGGGCGATGTTGGCGGTCACTTTGCGACCGGTGGGGCTGGTCATGGCTGTACCTGCTTTCCTTCGGTGCGGGGTGAGGTGGGGGACGAGGTGCGAGTCGAGGCGCGGGACGAGGTGGGGGGAGCGGCCGGGGGTGCGTCGGAGGTGACGGCGGTGGCGAGCTTGTCGAGGCACTGGCCGAAGCCGATCTCGATGCCCGCGATGAAGTCGGCGGATTCCACCGTGCTGTCGGCGATCGAGTAGTGGACGTCGAGATCCGTGCCTGCGCCGGTGGGCCGGAGGTCGAGGTCGACGCGGGCCGTGAAGGCGGCGCCGCCGTCGGGGAGCCGGGGCGAGAGCCGGTACGTGAGCCGCTCGCCGGGGCGGGCGACCTCGACGACGCCCTCACCGCGCCCGGCGACCGGGTCGGAGCCTTCGGTGTCGTCGACGTCGCGGTACTCCAGGACGATCCGCCCGCCGGGCCTGGCGTCGAAGACGAGGTCCGAGACGCGGAGGTCGTCGGGCGTCCACCAACGGGCGAGCAGGGGGGTCTCGGTCAGATGGCGCCAGACCGCGCCGGGGTCCCCGGCCAGTGACCGGTGGAACCGGAACGAACGGTCGTCGGCCCATCCCGGGCTCTCCGCCGCGAGCCGCTCGCTCGCGAGGCTGAGCCCGTACCGGTCGTACGTCTCGCGCGACCCGCCGGCCTGGTCGGCGGTGTCGGCGAGCCGCCCGAGCGTGGCCGCCAGATCCCGCAGAGGGCCGGGCCGGAGGGCGTAGACCCGGCGCTGTCCGGAGCGCTGGGAGGTGACGACCCCGGCCCGCTCGAGCGTCTGCAGGTGCTTGGTCGTCTGCGGCTGCCGCGCCTCGGCGAGCTGGGCGAGCACGCCGACGGGGCGGGGTCGCTCGGCCAGCAGGCGCACGAGGCGCCAGCGGACCGGGTCGGCCAGTGCGGCGAGGAGCGGGTCTGCGTCGTCCATGGGGGCAAGTATTCTCCGGTGAGAATATTCCTGTCAAGGAATATGCCCAGCCCGCCGTTCGCGACCCCGCGGTTCCGCTGCTGTCCGTTGTTCGAGTGGCCATCGGAGGGCTCCCGTCCGGCGGGCCGGAACGGGGGCAATCTGTCGTGGTGCGGCCCGGTTGTGACTGAGCGCTCTACTGGGCCAGTGCGTCATCCGCACGTAGAAGGCGTCCCGCGGTCCGGCATTTGCTACGGCCGAGAGGAAGGAGAGTCCGCTGTCGACCGGGAAGTCGATGAGCATCCTGCCGCGGCGGGACTCCACCCACTCCGCCATGTGCGGCAACTTCGCTGGCCGATCCGCGTTGCTCTCGGCCAGGTCCTGGCAGCAGGCGAACGTGTCGATGCCACACTCCCGGATCGCCTGGATAGCTGGTGCGAGCTGCAACCGGCCGCGCACCCGCTGGCCGGACACCCTCTGGGAGCGCTCAGCTCCTCAACGACTGCACCACGACCGCCGCCGACAGCAGGAGTCCGGCACCGGCCATCACCTTGGCGGCGGTCGGGCGTTCGCGCGGGTCCGCCCCGGTGGCCAGCAGGAGCTGCAGAGCCGAGGGGAAGAACAGGAACATGCCGGCCATGGCGCCGATGAACGACCACAGCACCAGCAGCGCCGCGATGGCGCCCGCGACGTAGGCGAAGCCGGACGGCCGGGCGTACAGGAACAACGGCACGGAGACCACCGCGGCGGTCGCGAAGGCGAGCGCCTGGATGCCGGAACCCGCGAACCACACGATCAGCACCGGTAGGGGGGTGACCACGGCGCACAGCACGAGGCCGAACTGCCATGGATGAATACTCGCTCGCGCAGCGGCCTGCATGATCAACCCCCGGACTCGATGACTTGAACGCGTTCAAGCTACCGGATCCGGGGCGTGCTACGTCAGGGGGTGCACCGGCCAGCTGGACCGCTCGGCGGGCCGACTCAAGCGCCAAGGGGCCGACTCGGCCGCTCATTCTCAAGGTGTGTGACTGAGCCCTCGACTTGGCCCGTCTGGCCAAGTGGAGCGCTCAGCTGGAGCCCGCATCCAGAGCGATCCGTTCGGAAGCCGGCGACCCACCGTGCTTCAGTCAGCGGGGGCAGGCGGCACCGTACGGCCTGCGATGTGTTCGCGGAGGCGCCGGGTCGGTTCCGGCAGCTCGTAGGCAGGCAAGCTGACCGCGCCGCCTGTCCGCCACAACCTGAGTTCAACCATTGAGCCTTTCCAATCTGCCGCGCCGGCTCGGTAGTTGGCGTAACAGAGGAGTGAAGCCTGCGATCGGCACGGTTCACGACGAAGATCACCTTGCCGACCAGGCGCTTCATGCGACGCTCAGCGCCGGACTCTGGAGTCCTGGATCAACGTCCTGCTGGAGGCTCACCCTCTTGCCCTCGGGTCCAGGCGCCGATACCCGGCGACGGTGACGGTGACCAGCACCCCCACCGCCGCCCAGCTCGCCTGCTACGCCGGCCTCGCCCCGACCATGAGGTCGTCAGGGGCCTCCATCCACGGCGCACACGCACCCCGAGGCTGCAACCGGCACCTCGAACGGGCGATGTTCCTTGACGTCTTCGCCTGTACGAATACCAGATCCGGCCTCCCGCGCCTCCTACGACAAGCAACGCGCCCGCGTGAAACCCACACCCAGGCCCTCCTCTGCCTCGCCCGCCAACGCATCAGCGGCTTGTTCGCCATGCTCCGAGCATCACCGGGTTGAGCGGGGGAGGACGCACTAACTCCGGCTCCCTCAGAGTTTGCCTTCCATGAGAACTGTGCGATGCCCCCCAAGCGCGCGGGAGAGACCTTCGAGGAACCCGGGGCTGAAGTCGGGCCAGTCCCAGAACTCGAAACCGAGATACCCGAAGGCGAAGTAGTCATCCGACCAGGTCCACGCAGTCAGGTCACCGGGGCGTCGACAACGCAGGCAGGCGACTGCCGCGCTGCCTGTGTCGCTCCAGGCGCTGATGGCCTCACCGAAGGGTTCCCACGCACCCTCGATCTCCTCCAGCCGGTCGGTGTAGAAATCCGCCCGCCCGGCACAATGGGGGCACACCGCGAACATGGGTTCGCCCTGACCGCAGTTGAATACGGTGCGGCTGGTCTCGATCCTGAGTCCGTCGCTGGGCTCCCAGTCCTCCTGACCGACCGCCTTGGCCCAGGAGGATCCGGGCGGATGCCCCGACGGCGCCCCGAGAACACAGTCGGTGAGCTCGGCCCGAACTATCCCCTCCCTGACCAGCCAGCCGAGTCCGCTGTCTGCCAGGGCGTGGGCGTCCGCTTGCGTGGCGTCGAGGTCGACGACGGTCTGAAAATAGTTCCCCATGAGGCAACACTAGAAGCAGCCACCGACAGCACGTCACTGGACCCATTCATTGGATCCGGCAGAACAAGGTGCCCTTCTACCAGCAGATGAAGCCGCTTCTCGACGCCTGCGCCGCCCAGGTCCCCCGAGCCGTCAACGCTGCCCGCTCAAGTCGCCAATCCGCACGCTCACTCGCCAGCTGAAGCGCTCCGTCGCACTTACCCGCTGTGACTGAGCGCTGTAGTTGGCCCGTCTGGTCAACTACAGCGCTCAGCAACTTGGCGTACGCGGACTGGGTCAGCGCTCAGCCAAGGCCGGGCAGCCCACCAGGCAGAGCGCCGGTAACCGCGTCGGTCGGCAGGCCACCCTTGGCCGCGTCTCCAGCGACCGGCAGGCCCCCGAGGAGATCAGCACCGGGCAGCCCGCCGCCGACCGGCGGTGTGTCAGCCCCGATTCCCGGGGCAGCGTTGGCGATCCCGGCGAAGGCCAGGATGGGAGCGGCGAGGGCAAGAACGGCGACTGCGCGCCTAGAGGTCTTCATGCCAGGTGAACGATCTTCGTCTGATGGGGGCACGGTCCCGGCCGCCGCGGAAGAGGTGAAAAGGCCAGCCACCAGCACATACGACCGCCACGAGTCCTGGTCAAGGTTCCGTGAAACCCATAACGCAACGTGCTTCGACCCTGCCCGGCGGGCCATCCATAGCGCTCACCTCGGGCCGACTAGAACGCTCGGGGGCCAACCATCCCACTCGGTCACAAGGTGACGGCCGCCCGCCCGGAGTGTCGTTGCATAAAAGTGCGGAGCCACGTATAGTCATGCCATCCATGAGGAGGGTTTTCGATGACGGTACGAGTAGCAGTGGCGGGTGCGAGCGGATACGCGGGCGGAGAGCTCCTGCGTCTTCTTCTCGCCCACCCCCACGTGGAGATCGGCGCCCTGACCGGCCACTCCAACGCCGGCCAGCGGCTCGGGGCCCTGCAGCCCCACCTGCTGCCGCTCGCGGACCGCGTCCTCGTGCCCACCACCGCCGAAGAGCTCGCCGGGCACGATGTCGTCTTCCTCGCCCTGCCGCACGGCCAGTCCGCCGCCGTCGCCGAACAGCTCGGCCCGGACGTCCTCGTCGTCGACATGGGCGCCGACTTCCGGCTCGAGGAGCCCGCGGACTGGGAGACGTACTACGGCTCCCCGCACGCCGGCACCTGGCCGTACGGCCTCCCCGAACTGCCGGGTGCCCGCGCCGCCCTCGAAGGGTCCAAGCGGGTCGCCGTGCCCGGCTGCTACCCCACCGCCGTCTCGCTCGCGCTCTTCCCCGCGTACGAGAACGGGCTCGCCGAGCCCGAGGCCGTGATCGTCGCCGCCTCCGGTACCTCCGGCGCCGGCAAGGCGGCCAAGCCGCACCTGCTCGGCAGCGAGGTCATGGGCAGCATGTCGCCGTACGGCGTCGGCGGCGGCCACCGGCACACCCCCGAGATGATCCAGAACCTCAGCGGACCGGCGGGGGAGCGGGTCACCGTCTCCTTCACGCCGACCCTCGCGCCGATGCCGCGCGGCATCCTCGCCACCTGCACCGCCACCGCGAAGCCGGGCGTCACCGCCGAGACCGTACGGGCCGCGTACGAGAAGGCCTTCGCGGACGAGCCGTTCGTCCATCTGCTCCCCGAGGGGCAGTGGCCGGCGACCGCGTCCGTCTACGGCTCCAACGCCGTTCAGGTGCAGGTCGCGTACGACGCGGCGGCGAACCGGATCATCGCGATCAGCGCCATCGACAACCTCACCAAGGGCACCGCCGGCGGCGCGGTGCAGAGCATGAACATCGCCCTCGGCCTCCCCGAGAGCACCGGACTTTCCACGATCGGAGTGGCGCCGTGAGCGACGCACGCGCAGCCACCGGTCTGCAGACGACGACGAAGCCCGCACCTCTGCGCTGCGCGGGCGGAGAAGCGAACGGAGAAACACAGTGAGCGTCACCGCAGCGAAGGGATTCACGGCAGCGGGCATCGCCGCCGGGATCAAGCAGAACGGCAACCCGGATCTGGCCCTCGTGGTCAACACCGGGCCCCGCCGCGCCGCCGCGGGAGTCTTCACCTCCAACCGCGTCAAGGCTGCCCCCGTCGTCTGGTCGCAGCAGGTCCTCGCCGACGGCGAACTGACCGCCGTCGTCCTCAACTCCGGCGGTGCCAACGCCTGCACCGGCCCCCAGGGCTTCCAGGACACCCACGCCACCGCCGAGAAGGTCGCCGAGGTCCTCAGCGCCAAGGGCACGGACGTCGGCGCCGGCGAGGTCGCCGTCGCCTCCACCGGCCTCATCGGTCTGCTGCTCCCCATGGACAAGCTCCTCCCCGGTGTCGAGAAGGCCGCAGCCGAGCTGTCCGAGCACGGCGGCGAGAAGGCCGCCATCGCCATCAAGACCACCGACACCGTCCACAAGACCGCCGTGGTCACGAAGGACGGGCCCGGCGGCAGCTGGACGGTCGGCGGCATGGCCAAGGGCGCGGGCATGCTCGCCCCCGGTCTGGCCACCATGCTCGTCGTCCTCACCACCGACGCCGACGTCGACAGCGCGGGCCTGGACAGCGCCCTCCGGGGCGCCACCCGCGTCACCTTCGACCGGGTCGACTCCGATGGCTGCATGTCCACCAACGACACCGTCCTCCTCCTCGCCTCCGGCTCCTCCGGCGTCACCCCGGAGCAGGACGCGTTCACCGGGGCCGTACGGGAGGTCTGCGACGACCTCGCCCGTCAGCTCATCGGCGACGCCGAGGGCGCCAGCAAGGACATCCGTATCGAGGTGATCAACGCCGCCACCGAGGACGACGCCGTCGAGGTGGGCCGGTCCATCGCCCGTAACAACCTCCTCAAGTGCGCCATCCACGGCGAGGACCCCAACTGGGGCCGGGTGCTCTCCGCCATCGGCACGACGGCGGCGGCCTTCGAGCCCGACGAGCTCAACGTCGCCATCAACGGCGTCTGGGTCTGCAAGAACGGCTCCGTCGGAGAGGACCGCGACCTCGTCGACATGCGCTACCGGGAGGTCACCATCACCGCCGACCTCGCCGCCGGCACCGAGTCCGCCGTCATCTGGGCGAACGACCTCACCGCCGACTACGTCCACGAGAACAGCGCGTACTCCTCATGAGCGACCCCAGGAACCCGGTGGAGAGCACGACCCGGAAGCACACCGCGCTCCCCAAGGCCCAGATCCTCATCGAGGCCCTGCCCTGGCTCACGCGGCACAACGGCAAGACGGTCGTCATCAAGTTCGGCGGCAACGCCATGATCGACGAGGACCTGAAGGCCGCCTTCGCCCAGGACGTCGTCTTCCTGCGCCAGGCCGGTCTCAAGCCGGTCGTCGTGCACGGCGGCGGCCCCCAGATCAGCGCCGCCCTCGACCGGCACGGCATCGTCAGCGAGTTCAAGGCGGGACTGCGGGTCACCACCGAGGACGCCATGGACGTCGTACGGATGGTCCTCGCCGGCCAGGTCCAGCGCGAGCTCGTCGGGCTGCTCAACCAGCACGGCCCGCTCGCCGTCGGTCTCACCGGCGAGGACGCCCACACCATCACCGCGACCAAGCACCAGCCGGTCATCGCCGGCGAGCAGGTCGACATCGGCCGGGTCGGTGAGATCACCGCCATCGACACCGGCGCCATCCAGGCGCTCCTGGAGGACGGCCGGATCCCGGTCATCTCCTCCATCGCCCGCTCCCAGGACGACGGACATGTCTACAACGTCAATGCTGATACGGCGGCTGCGGCTCTCGCTGCGGCGCTGGGCGCCGAGACGCTGATGGTCCTCACCGACGTCGAGGGCCTCTACGAGGACTGGCCGCACAGCGACGAGGTCATCAGCCGGCTCACCGCGAGCCAGCTGGAGAAGCTGCTGCCCGACCTCTCCAGCGGCATGGTCCCCAAGATGGAGGGCTGCCTGCACGCCGTACGCAACGGGGTCACCACGGCCCGCGTGATCGACGGCCGGGTCCAGCACTCGATCCTGCTGGAGATCTTCACCGACGAGGGCATCGGCACGATGGTCGTGCCGGACGGACAGGGGGACTGATGAGCGGCAACGAGGAACTCACCCAGCGGTGGCAGGGCTCGCTGATGAACAACTACGGCACCCCCCGGCTGCCCCTGGTCCGCGGTGAGGGCGCCAAGGTCTGGGACGCCGACGGCAACGCGTACCTGGACTTCGTCGGCGGCATCGCGGTGAACGCCCTCGGTCACGGCCACCCGGCGATCGTCGAGGCCGTCACCCGGCAGATCCAGACCCTCGGCCACGTCTCCAACCTCTTCGTCGCCGAGCCGCCCGTCGCGCTCGCCGAGCGGCTCCTCGCCCTCTTCGGCCGGCCCGGCAAGGTCTTCTTCTGCAACTCCGGCGCCGAGGCCGTCGAAGGCGCCTTCAAGCTCGGCAGGCTCACCGGCCGTTCCCACATGGTCGCCACCCAGGGTGGTTTCCACGGCCGGACCATGGGCTCACTCGCGCTCACCGGCCAGCCCGCCAAGCAGACCCCGTTCCTGCCGCTGCCCGGCGACGTGACACATGTGCCGTACGGGGACGTGGAGGCGCTCCGCGCCGCGGTCACCGAGGACACCGCCCTGGTGATCATCGAGCCCATCCAGGGCGAGAACGGCGTCGTCGTGCCGCCCGCCGGGTATCTCAAGGCGGCCCGGGAGATCACCCGCGCCACCGGCACCCTCCTCGTCCTCGACGAGGTGCAGACCGGCATCGGCCGCTGCGGTCACTGGTTCGAGTACCAGGCGCACGAGGGCGTCGAGCCCGATGTCGTGACCCTCGCCAAGGGCCTCGGCGGCGGCCTCCCGATCGGTGCGACCGTCGCCTTCGGCCCGGCGGCGGAGCTCTTCGGGCCCGGTCATCACGGCACCACCTTCGGCGGCAACCCGGTCGCCTGCGCCGCCGGAATCGCGGTTCTCGACACCCTCGGCGCCGACGCCGCCCTCGACCATGTGAAGGCGGTGGGGGAGCGGCTGAGGCAGGGAATCGAGGCCCTCGGGCACCCGCTGGTCTCCCACGTCCGTGGTGCGGGCCTCCTGCTGGGTATCGTGCTCACGGAGTCCCTCGCACCTCAGGTGCAGCAGGCGGCTCAGGACGCCGGCCTCCTGGTGAACGCGCCCGCCCCCGATGTCGTACGGATCATGCCTCCGCTGGTCCTCACCGACGCCGAGGCGGACGCCTTCCTCCAGGTCCTGCCCGGAGTCCTCGACGTGGCGAACGGGCAAGGACGAACCGGAGAATGAGACGACGATGACCGACGCGCAGGAGAACGAGCACGGAGGGCCGTCGGTTCCGCAGACCCGCACCGCTCGCCATCGCAGGATCGTCGACATCCTCAACCGGCAGCCGGTGCGCTCGCAGAGCCAGCTCGCCAAGCTCCTCGCGGACGACGGGCTGAGCGTCACCCAGGCGACGCTCTCCCGGGACCTCGACGAGCTGGGCGCGGTGAAGATCCGCAACACCGGCGGCGAGCTGATCTACGCGGTGCCCAGCGAGGGCGGTTTCCGCACCCCGCAGGCCCCGCTCGGCGAGTCCGCGAAGGAGGAGCGCATGCGGCGCCTCTCCGGCGAACTGCTGATCTCCGCCGAGGCCTCCGCCAATCTGGTGGTCCTGCGGACCCCGCCGGGCGCCGCCCAGTTCCTCGCGTCGGCCATCGACCAGGCCGAACTCCACGCGATCCTCGGCACGATCGCGGGCGACGACACCCTGCTGCTCATCAGCCGCGACCCGGCGGGCGGCCAGGCGCTCGCGGACCACTTGCTGATGCTGGCGCAGAAGTAGGCCGGTCAGTAGCGCGTGATCGCCGTCGGACCGCTCCGCGTGCCGACGGCGATGTGCGGCCGGCGCGCGGGATCGGCCCAGGCGAGCACCGCGCGCATCGCGTCCGCCGGGACGGAGACACAACCGGCGGTCGCCCCGCGCCCGTTGACGTGCAGGAAGATCCCGGCCCCGCGCCCGCGTACCGGCCGGTCGTAGTTGAAGCCGATGACGAGCCCGTACGCGTACTGCTGGCGGTACGTGACCATGTGCTCGGCCCGGGTCGCCCGGCAGTCCCGGGGCAGCCCCTCGACCCAGCGGTTGTACGAGCGGGAGTCGTTGTCCTGGCACCACCAGGACCGTCGGGTCACGCGCGTGTAGCGGTACGAGGTCCCCGCGGGCGCGGGCTCGATCCCGAAGGCGTACGGCAGCCGGTGGAGCCCGGTGGGCGTGGTCTTCGTGCCCTGCTTCCGCCGCCCGCCCTCGGCGAGCCCCTTCGCCCCGAACCGGGCGGGCGCCGACCCCGCCTTCACCCACCGCCCGCCGCGCCGGTCCCACCAGGTCAGGGTGCCCGTGGTGGAACCGGTCCCGGCGGCCTCGGCGGTGATCAGCTGGGAGCCGCCACCGGTGTCCGCCATACGCGCGGGCAACGGGGCGGGCGTGGGCGCGGCGACGCCGAGGGAGAGCAGGGCGGCGGCGCCGAGAGCGAGAAGGGTGCGCATGGGCGCGAGCCTAGGCCCGTGGTCCGTGCCCCCGCGCGCGTCACGGGGCTAACCGGCGGGCTGCGGCGGCAGCGGGAGCGGCAGTGCGGGGAGCCCGTCGAGGCTGGTCGCGATGTGCTCCTTGCGCTCGCAGTACGCGTTGAACTCCTCGTCGGTCTTCCGGTTGAAGTACTCGGCGTGCATCCCCCGGTCCTCCTGGTACTCCATCAGCGGGACGGCGAACCCGCAGGCGTCGCTGACCCGTCGCGCGTGCACGACGACGATCGCCCGCGCGCTGCCCTGCCCTTCGACGGCCTCGGCGGGGAACCGGGCGAACAGCTCCGCCCAGCGCGGGTCGTCCCGGAACACGGCCTCGCCGGTCCCGTGCACCCGCACCACGGTCGGCGGCCCGGAGAACGCCGTCCACATGAGGGTGATCCGCCCGTTGCCGGGCTCCCTCAGGTGCGCGACGGTCTCGGCGCTGCTGCCGCCGAAGTCCACGTAGGCGAGGGTCAGTTCGTCGAGCACGACGAGGGTGCCCCGGCGGCCCTTGGGGGAGAGGTTGACATGGCCGTCCCCGGCGAGGGGAGCGGTCGCGGTGAAGTACACCGGCTGGGCCTCGATGAAGGCACGGAGCCGTCCGTCGATCCGGTCATATGTTTTTCCCATGCCCCGGATTCTCCCGAACCGGCGGCCCCGGCGTTCAGACGTCTCGCCCGGTGATCCGGACGGACCTCAGCGCTCCCTCGCCGCCCGGTTCCGCCGCCGTATCTCCTGCTGCCAGCCGGGGAGTTCTGCGGAGTGACGCTCGACGAGCCGTCGGATCTCGTCCCCGTACGGGCCGCCGACCTCCTCCTCCAGCCGGCGCAGCACCCGGACGGCCCGTCCGCGCGCCACCCACCGCACCACGAAGTCGGGGTCGTCGGCCAGCCGCAGGGCGGCGAGCAGCGACCCGGCGTCGTCGTGACGGTCGATCAGGGCGAGACCGGCGGCGCGCTGGGCGGGCGGACGGCCGGGCGCCGCCAGATCGAGCACGAAGGGGAGCGGGAGCTCGGACGCGTGCCGCCCCACCACGCTCCTCGCCACATGGATCACCCGCGGCGCGGGGTCCTCCAGGAAGGGCACGGCCTCCCGCCAGTCGAATCCGTGCCGGGACCACAGCAGGTCCAGCGCCGCGGCCCGTACGGCTCCGTGTTCCGCCGTCAGCAACGGGCGCAGGGTCTCGGGACTCCGGCGCACGGCCCTGAGGACGGTGTTCCGCACGGTCGGGTCCGGGTCGTCGGCGAAGGCGACCGGCCCGTCGCCGGGCAGGGCGCCCAGCATCCGCAGCGCGGCGAGCGCCCGGGCACGTACCGGGCCCCGGGCGTGCCGGGTCAGGTCGCGGAAGAGCGGTACGTCCCCGGGGTCCCGCCGCTCGGCAAGGCCCGTGACCGCCGCCGGGGTGACGGCCGCCGGGTCGGCGCACAGGGCGTGGTACACGGTGGAGGGATCGGCTCCCACCGCCCCCAGCTCCCGGCGTGCCACGGCGCGCACCCGGGCGTGCGAGTCCGTCAGATGCCGGACGAGGTCGTCGCTCCGCCCTGCGGACCGCAACCGTTCCACGGCCGCCGCCCGGACGACGGCGTCACGCGCGGTCGACAGCGCGTCGAGGTAGGGGATCGGGTCGTGCTCGGTCAGCAGGGTGTCGAGGGCGTGCCGACGAGCCACCCGCTCGTGGTGGGAGACGGCGAGCCGCGCCAGGTCCTCGGGCCCGAGCAGGCCGGCGTCGAGGGCGGTGGCCAGGGCCGTGCGCCCGAGCGCGGGGTCCCGACGGCCGTCCATGAAGGCGTGGAACCGGGCGAGGGCGTCCTCGCGGGTCGGGCCGTCCCCCGCCTCCAGGGCCTGCCGGGTGAGCCGTAGCGCCGCACGCACCGCGTGCCCGGCGACGCTCACGTCGGCGTCCCGCTCGGCGATCGCGTACGCCTCGGCCACATCCAGCAGTCCCGCCGACGCTCCGGCCCTCACCCCGGCGCTACGGCACTCCCACCGGCGGCTCGCAAGCAGTTCGGCCACGGCCTCCGCCGGGGTTCCGCCGAGCCGGGAGACGACGGCCTCCCGCGCCCAGCCCCCGTACCGGCGCAGGTCGAGGAGCAGGGCGAGCGGCGCCAGGGCCCGCACGGCTGCGTCCTCGGCCCCGGCGAGCGCCCCGCCGAGGACCGCGCGGGCGAGTTCGCGGACCGTCCCGTCCGTGTCGGCGCACCGGATGAGGACGAGCGGCAGGGCGGCGCCGGGCAGCCCCCCGTCCCCGGCGAGCCGGAGCGCGGCCGCGCGGAGCCGGGGGTCGTCGTGGCAGAGGGCCAGCGCGATCTCGGACTCGGTAGGGGGCCCGGACCAGGCGACCCGGGCCGGGCGGCCGTCCGGTCCCGCCTCATGCCAGTGCGGGGCGATGGTCCAGTCGTTCAGTTCGTGGTCGTCGAACCAGTGGAAGCCGACCCGGACGCGGCCGCTCGACCGGCGAGGGCCCGGCTGCCAGGTCGAGATGCGGGCGCTCCGGTCGAGCCTCACCCAGTCCTCGGCGCGGCCCGCTCCCGCGGCGGAGACGATGCCCTTCCCGTGCAGCAGTCGTTCTCCGGGGGAGCGGTACTGGGTGGGCAGCAGGGGCGGCAGGGGTTCGGGCGGTGTCATGCGCCGGACTGTAGCGACGCCCCCTCGCCTTCCACCTGCGAATATTCCGTCCCTCGGGGGGCGGGACCGCAGCCGATTGACGAATCATGCAGAGTTCTGCATACTCATGCAGAACAATGGTCGCGAAGACTGATGATGGTCGCGAAGACCGACATGGTCGCGAAGACTGACATGGTCGCGAAGACTGAGGAGCAGCAGTGAGCAGCAGCAACGGTGATGTCCGGCTCTGGGGCGGACGGTTCGCCGACGGGCCCGCCGAGGCCCTGGCGAAGTTGTCCGCGTCGGTCCACTTCGACTGGCGTCTCGCGCCGTACGACATCGCCGGTTCCCGTGCCCACGCGCGCGTGCTGCACAAGGCCGGGCTCCTCACCGAGGACGAGCTGACCCGGATGCTCGCCGGCCTCGACCAGCTGGAGGCGGACGTCGCCGACGGCTCCCTCGTCGGCACCATCGCCGACGAGGACGTCCACACCGCCCTGGAGCGGGGCCTCCTGGAGCGCATCGGCCCGGACCTCGGCGGCAAGCTCCGCGCCGGCCGGTCCCGCAACGACCAGGTCGCCACCCTCTTCCGGATGTACCTGCGGGACCACGCCCGGATCATCGGCGGCCTCGTCGCCGACCTCCAGGACGCCCTCGTCGGCCTCGCCGAGGCGCACCCGGACGTCGCCATGCCCGGCCGTACGCACCTCCAGCACGCCCAGCCCGTGCTCTTCGCCCACCACGTCCTGGCCCACGCCCAGTCCCTCTCCCGGGACGCCGAGCGGCTGCGGCAGTGGGACACCCGGACGGCCGTCTCCCCGTACGGCTCCGGCGCCCTCGCCGGCTCCTCCCTCGGGCTCGACCCGGAGGCGGTCGCCAAGGACCTGGGCTTCGAGCGCGGCTCGGTCGGCAACTCGATCGACGGCACGGCCTCCCGCGACTTCGTCGCCGAGTTCGCCTTCATCACCGCGATGATCGGCATCAACCTCTCGCGGATCGCGGAGGAGATCATCATCTGGAACACGAAGGAGTTCTCCTTCGTGACCCTCCACGACGCCTTCTCCACCGGCTCGTCGATCATGCCGCAGAAGAAGAACCCCGACATCGCCGAGCTGGCTCGGGGCAAGTCCGGCCGCCTCATCGGCAACCTCTCCGGCCTGCTGGCCACGCTCAAGGCGCTCCCGCTCGCCTACAACCGTGACCTCCAGGAGGACAAGGAGCCGGTCTTCGACTCCTGCGACCAGCTGGAGGTCCTGCTCCCCGCCTTCACCGGCATGATGGCCACCCTCACCGTCAACCGGGAGCGCATGGAGGAGCTGGCCCCGGCGGGCTTCTCGCTCGCGACGGACATCGCGGAGTGGCTGGTCAAGCAGGGCGTGCCGTTCCGGGTGGCGCACGAGGTGGCCGGCGAGTGCGTGAAGGTGGCCGAGTCCGAGGGCAAGGAGCTGGACGAGCTGACGGACGAGCAGTTCGTGAAGATCTCCGAGCATCTGACGCCCGAGGTCCGCACCGTCCTCAACGTCCCCGGCGCCCTCGCCTCCCGCAACGGCCGCGGCGGCACCGCCCCCTCGGCGGTCGCCGTCCAGCTCGTCGAGGTCAAGGCGGACCTGGTGATCCAGCACGCCTGGGCCACCGCCAAGAAGTAGCCCCCACAGCCCCCACAGCCCCCGCAGCCCTCAGAACGTCACAGTGCCGCCGCCCACTCCGCGAGCGCGTCGAAGTCCGGCCGGAGCAGTCCGAGCCGGGGGTCGACGTGCAGCAACATGGCGGCGGCGAGGTGCTTCTGCTCCACGTACTCGTGGTCGTACGCGGTGATGTCGTCGTCCACCCAGGCGAACGGCCGCCCCGCCGCGTACTCCAGGATGTACTGCGTCTTCCAGAAGGTCCCGCGAGGGGCCTTTCCGTGCATCTGGGGCCAGTCGATGAACGGCAGTGCGGGCAGCCCGAGGTGCGGTCCTATCCAGTCGTTCGCCTCGCCCTTCCAGGTCGTCGCCCAGACCAGCTCGTACGACTCCGCCAGGGCGAGCAGCTCGCCCCCGTGCGCGGGGTTCAGCCACACCCGTAGCGGCTTCGTCTCGAACCAGCCGCCCGGCCGCATCCGGTGGGTCGTGTATCCCTCCGGGCGCCGCTCGCGCTGCGCCGCGTACGGATTCAACGGTCCGTCGACATCGATCAGCAGCAGTGGCTTCGTCATGATCACAGCATCCCGTTCCTGCCCCGGCTGAGGCATCACATTATTGAATGAGACATTGGTGTCTCATTCGGTGTATGGTCGTCTCATGTCAGTCGATCGCACCCAGGTGCTCCACGCAGCCGCCGCCCTGCTCTCCCGCAAGGCGACCGCCACGATGGACGAGGTCGCCCGGTCCGCCGGGATCGGCCGCGCCACGCTGCACCGGCACTTCGCCGGTCGGGACGCCCTGGTGCGGGCGCTCGAAGACCTCGGGCTCCAGGAGCTGGAGGCCGCGCTCGACCGGGCCGGGCTCGACGACGGGCCCGAGGACGAGGCCGTACGACGGCTCGTCGGCGAGGTCGAGGGCGTCGCGCCCCTGCTGTCGTTCCTCGTCACCGAGAACCAGCTCTTCGAGGGCGAACAGCAGAACGAGGGCTGGGAACGGATCGACGCCCGGGTCTCCGCGCTCTTCCGGCGCGGACAGGAGAACGGCGTCTTCCGGATCGATCTGACCCCCGCCTGGCTGGCCGAGGCCTTCTACGGGCTCGTCGGCTCCGGCGCCTGGGCCGTGCAGGACGGCAGGGTCGCCGCCAAGGACCTTCAGTACATGATCGCCGAGCTGCTGCTCGGCGGAGCGCGCAGGAGCGTGGAGAAGTGACCGTCAGCACCCTCAGGACCCCGGGCCATACCGAGGGCGTGCGCCGCCCCGGCCGGTGGCTCGCCCTCTCCGTTCTCGTCCTGGCCGTCCTCCTCGTGGCGGTCGACGCCACGGTGCTGGGACTCGCCACCCCCTTCCTCTCCGAGGACCTGAAGCCGTCCGGCACCCAGCTCCTCTGGATCGGTGACGTCTACTCCTTCGTCATCGCCGGACTCCTGGTCTCCATGGGCAGCCTCGGTGACCGCATCGGCCGCAAGAAGCTGCTCCTGATCGGCGCCACCGCCTTCGGCGCCGTCTCCGTGCTGAACGCCTACGCGACCAGCCCCGAGATGATGATCGTGGCGCGCGCCCTGCTCGGCGTCGCCGGCGCGACCCTGATGCCGTCCACCCTGGCGCTCATCCGGAACCTCTTCCACGACCCGCGCGAGCGCAGCCTCGCCATCGGCATCTGGGGTGCCATGGCCTCGGCCGGCGCCGCCGTCGGACCGGTCGTCGGAGGGTTCCTCCTGGAGCACTTCTGGTGGGGCTCCGTCTTCCTGATCAACCTGCCCGTCATGGCGGTCCTCGTCTTCGTCGGCATCAAGCTGATCCCCGAGTCCAAGAACCCGAATCCCGGCCCCTGGGACCTGCCCAGCGTCGCGCTCTCCCTCGTCGGCCTGATCGGCATCGTGTACGCGATCAAGGAGCTGGCCTCGCACGGCCTCTCCCCCGACGCGGGCCTCGCCGCCCTCCTCGGAGCCGCCGCCCTGACCTGGTTCGTCCGCCGGCAGCTGACCCTGCCCGCGCCACTCCTGGACATGCGGCTGTTCCGCCACCGCGGTTTCTCGGGCGCCGTACTCGCCGACCTGCTGACCATCCTCGGCCTCTCCGGCCTGGTGTTCTTCCTGTCCCAGTTCTTCCAGCTGGTCCAGGGCAGGCAGCCCCTGGAGGCCGGACTCGCCGAACTCCCGGCGGCGGTCGGCGCGGTCACGGCCGGTCTGATCGCGGGGCTTGTGGCCCGTCGCTTCTCCGTACGGTCCGTGGTGGCCGGCGGCCTCGCGGCGGTCGGCCTCTCGCTCGCGGTCCTGACCACCCTCGACCAGCACACCGGCTACCCGCTGCTCGGCGCCGCCCTGCTCGTCGTCGGTGTGGGCGCCGGATTCGCCTTCACCGTCACCGCCGACGTGATCCTCTCCAGCGTCCCGAAGGAACAGGCCGGCTCCGCCTCCGCGGTCTCCGAGACCGCGTACGAACTGGGTGCCGCGCTCGGCATCGCCGTCCTCGGCTCGATCGTCACCGGCGTCTACCGGGACTTCGCCACCCCGGCCGGTGTCCCCTCCGACATCGAGTCCGCCGCCCACGAGTCGCTCGGCGGCGCGGTCGAGGCCTCCGGTGCCCTCGCACCGGACACGGCGACGGCCCTGGTGTCGGCCGCCCAGGAGGCCTTCGTCGACGGACTGCGGATCGCGGCCGGCGTCGGCGCGGCGGTCCTCCTCGCGACGGCGGTCGCGGCCTGGTTCCTCCTCAAGGGCCAGAAGCTGGAGGACGGCGCCGCGCACTGACGCCCGGCGGATACGACGGTGCCCCGTACGGCCAGAAGGCTGTACGGGGCACCGTCACACGTATACGGCGCTACGCGGCCTTCGCCTTGGTGGCGTACATGTCCACGTACTCCTGCCCCGAGAGCCGCATGACCTCGGCCATCACCGAGTCCGTCACCGCCCGCAGCACATAGCGGTCGCGGTCCATCCCGTCGTACCGCGAGAACTCCATCGCCTCGCCGAAGCGCACGGTCACCCGGCCCGGACGCGGGAAGCCCGCGCCGCCCGGCTGGATCTTGTCGGTGCCGATCATCGCGAACGGGATCACCGGCGCGCCCGTCATCAGGGTGAGCCGCGCGATGCCCGTACGGCCCCGGTACAGACGGCCGTCGGGGGAGCGGGTGCCCTCCGGGTAGATCGAGAAGATCTTGCCCTCTTCGAGCACCCGGCGGCCGGTCATCAGGGCCGCCACACCACCGCGGCCGCCGTCCCGGTCCACCGGGATCATGCCGACGCTGGTGAAGAACCAGGCCATCGCCCGGCCCTTGATGCCCTTGCCCGTCACGTACTCGTCCTTGCCGATGAAGTAGACCGGACGGTCCAGGCAGATCGGCATGATCATCGAGTCGATGAAGGTGAGGTGGTTCCCCGCGAGGATGACGGGACCGGTCCCCGGGATGTTCTCGGCGCCCTCCACGCGGGGGCGGAACATCAGGCGCATGACCGGCCCGAGCACTGCCTTGATGATCGCGAGACGGGACAACGGTTCCTCCGGTGGGACGCGGGTCAGTCGAGCTGACGGTGCAGCTGGCGACGATACTCGCGGGTCACGTCCGTGCGCACATCGGGTTCACCGAGTGGATACGCAGTGTTGACGTGAGTTTCCGCCATGTTCGGCGGAGGTCTGCCGCCCGTAGGGCCCCGATGCCTAGCGTCGGGGGTACCCGTCGACAGGTACGGGACATGACACAGGAGGACACCACATGACCCAGGGCGAACGCCGGATCCCGGCCCGGCGCACGGTACTCGGAGCTGCGGGCGCCACCGTCCTCGGCGCCTCCACGGCCCTCGCCGCCGGTACGGGCACGGCGCAGGCCGCCGAGTCGCGGAGCGCCGGTGCGGCGCACGGCCAGGGCCACGGCCGCGGCTACCGCTCCCTCCCCGTCCCCACCGTCATCGCCCACCGCGGCGCCAGCGGCTACCGCCCCGAGCACACCCTCGGCTCCTACCGGCACGCCCTGGACCTCGGCGCCCACGTCATCGAGCAGGACCTCGTCCCCACCAAGGACGGGCACCTGGTCTGCCGCCACGAGAACGACATCACCGGCACCACCGACGTCGCCGACCACCCGGAGTTCGCGTCCCGGAAGACCACCAAGACCGTCGACGGCACCTCGTACACCGGCTGGTTCACCGAGGACTTCACGCTCGCCGAGCTCAAGACCCTCCGCGCCAAGGAGCGCATCCCGGCCGTCCGCCAGGAGAACACCCTCTACGACGGCCGCTGGACGATCCCCACCTTCGAGGAGGTCCTGCGCTGGGCCGAGGAGGAGGGCCGCCGCCGGGGCCGCGAGATCTGGCTCCACGTCGAGACCAAGCACCCCACCTACTTCCGCTCCCTCGGCCTCGGCCTGGAGGAGCGCCTCGCCAAGCTGCTCCGCCGGTACGGCCGCCACCGCGCCGACTCCCCGGTCTTCCTCCAGTCCTTCGAGCCGAGCAGCATCCAGCGGCTCGCGAAGCTGGTCGACTCGCCCGGCGTGGTCCTGCTCTCCGGCGCGACCAGCCGCCCCTGGGACTTCGTCCAGGCCGGGGACCCGCGTACGGTCGCCGACCTGGTCACCCCCAAGGGCCTGCGCTGGATCGCCTCGTACGCCAAGGGCATCGGCCCGACGCTCGACCTGGTGATACCGAAGGACGCGAGCGGCCGCCTCGGCGACCCGACCACCCTGGTCCGCGACGCGCACGCGGAGGGCCTCATCCTCCACCCGTACACCCACCGCAACGAGAACTCCTTCCTGCCCGCGGACTTCCGCAGGGGGACGGACCCGACCGCGTACGGGGACTCCTTCGGGGCTCTGAAGCGGTACCTGGAGACGGGGATCGACGGCATCTTCTCCGACAACCCGGACACCGCCCTGCTGGGCGCGGCGGACTTCACCGCCCGCGACTGAGCACCTCGTACGAAAGGACCGTGCGGGTCCGCCGTCCGGGCCCGCACACCGTCCTCCCGGGTGGTTTGACGCCCGAACCGCAACCGCGCCCGCGTGCCCCGGCATGTTGCGGTGCATGACCACCCCCGTGACCACCCCCGAGTCCGCCCAGGACACCACCCCCGAGTCCGCGCCGGACACCACCGCCGAGCCCGGCCGGGACGCCACCCCCGAGCCGGCCCCGGACATCGCCCGAGAGTCCGGCCAGGACGCCACCCCCGGGCTCCTCGCCGCCCTCGCCCCGCTGCTCGCCGCCGAGTCGGACGCCGAGGCACCGGCCGCCGGGGTCGAACCGAGCGACCTGGAACAGGCCGTCTGGCTCCGCCTCCTCGAACAGCTCCGCGACACGGGAACCGCCCCCGAGCACCCCGCCGAGTGGCTGCGACGCGCCGTCCGGGCCGAGGCCCGCCGCGCCCGCAGGACCAGCGACCGCGAACGCCCCTACCGCGACGAACCCGGCCACGACCAGGGCACCTCCGAGCCGCACGGCTCCCCGGAGCACTCCCTGATGGCCGCCGAGGGCCGCCGCACCCTGCGCGCCGCCGTCACCCGGACGCCCGGCCGCTGCCCCCGGGTGCTGACCGCGATGCTCGATCCCGAGGACCCCACGTACCGGGAAATCGCAGGAGAGTTGGGTATCTCACAGGGCAGTCTGGGGCCGATGCGTTCCCGTTGCCTGGGATGCCTGCGCAGAATGCTGGCTGCAGAGGTTCCCGCCCCCGGCCGACGGGGAAGGGTGCGGTAAACCGATGATCGACAGATGAGCGGGAGGCGTGCACACATGGGCCTGAGTGTGACCATCTCAGCGGCGGACGCGGCGGACGCGGAGCACATCCTGAAGCTGCAGTACCTCTGCTACCAGAGCGAGGCGGAGCTCTACGGGGACTGGTCCATCGAACCGCTCACCCAGTCGCTCGACGGCCTGCGGGCCGAACTGGACGAGGGATACGGTCTTGTGGCCCGGCTCGGTGACGAGGTCGTCGCCTCCGTACGGGCCAGGCTCGACGAGGACGGCACGGTACGGATCGCCAAGCTGATCGTGCACCCGCGGATGCAGCGGCACGGCCTCGGCGGCCGCCTTCTCGACGGCATCGAGCGCCACTTCGCCGAGACGGCCGAAACCGCCGTCCAGCCGGCCCCGTCGCCCAAGCGCTTCCAGCTCTTCACCGGCCACCGCAGCGAGGGCAATCTGCGCCTCTACCGCAGCAAGGGGTACGCGCAGGTCGCCACCCGCGAACTCGGCCCCAGGCTCACCCTGGTGACCCTGGAGAAGGCCGCGGCCTGACTCAGGCGGCCGTCGCGGTACGCGAGCGGCGCAGCCACCAGATGCCGCTCAGCGGCAGCAGGACCGGAATGAACAGATAGCCGTAGCCGTAGTCCGACCAGACCGTCGCGTCCGGGAAGGCGGACGGCTCGACCAGCGTCCAGGTCCCGACGATCAGTACGCCCGCGAGCTCGGCGGCGCAGCACATCAGCGCCGCCCTGCGGGCCCTCTCCCCGCCCCGCACCAGCGTGTAGGTGATGAAGGCGTAGACGACGGCGGCCACCGCCGACAGCGCGTACGCGAGCGGCGCCCGGTCGAACTCGGTGGCGATCTGGTAGATCGAGCGCGAGACCGCGCCGACCGACATCACGCCGTAGAGCCACACCAGCAGGATGCCGGGGCCCGTGACGAGACGGGCCTTCGTGCCCCGCGCGGCCGTCTCCTGCGTCTCGGTCATGGTCAGCCCACCGTCCAGATGTCGTAGAGACGCACTTCGAGCACCGCCAGGACGACCGCGCCGGCGGCCACCGTGGCCGAACCCCACCGGCTGCGCTCCGCGAGCGACATGAAGCCGGCGATGGGCACCGCGCACAGCGCCCCGAGCAGATAGGCGACGAAGATCGTCGCGCCCTCCTCGGCCTTCTCGCCGCGCGCCAGCTGCACGATCCCGACGATCAGCTGGACCAGGACGAGGAAGGTCACCACGGCCATGCCGATGAAGTGCCAGTCCTTGGTCGACTGATCGCGGAAGGCGGCGAAGCCGCACCAGGCGGCGAGGGCGAGCGCGGCCACGGAGACCGAGACCGTCAGGGCGTCAAGCATGCGCCCGAGGGTATTACGGTGCGAATGGCCCGATGCGCTCGCCCCCTGCGCCCGCGCCACGGCCACGCGAGCGGACCGTGGTCCAGGCCACACCGCGCCGACTCATCGGCCCCGGCGGAGGGTGCCGTCTCCGCAGGCCACAAGGGGAGAACGAGCGGAACGAAGTCCTCCGAAGTGTCCGCATGGCGTCTCAATCGCGTCCGCTATTCGGACAGCCTCGTTTCGTTCGCACCTGCGCATGCTTTACTTGCCCACATGACCACGACGAGCAGCCGCACCCTTGCGACCGAGGCGATCACGACGCCCGGTGCTCGTTGTATGTGTCGAATGTGCGCCTTCTGAGGGCCCCCGCCTAGTTTCGCGCCCCGAAGCGAGACCCGACGGCCGTGCCGTTCCTCCGCCTTCCGGCGGTGGACCGTGCCCGCCCCGCGCACTGCCGAGACGCCCGGCCACCCGCCGGAGCGGCCTCCGTGCGCCTGACTGTCCGAAGACGAATGCCCGTGCACGACGGACCCCGCGCCGTGCACTCGACAGTGACGGAAACCCCTGTGATCACCACTTCGGGCCTGACCAAGGTCTACGAGTCGCGCGGCCGACAGGTCACCGCTCTGGACGGTGTCGACCTCCACGTCCGCGAGGGCGAGGTATTCGGCGTGATCGGCCAGAGCGGCGCCGGCAAGTCCTCGCTCATCCGCTGCGTGAACCTCCTGGAGCGCCCCACCTCCGGCACCGTGACCGTCGACGGCGTGGACCTCACCGCACTCGCCGGCAAGGGCCGCCGCGCGGGCAGGGACCTGCGCCGGGCGCGCAGCAGCATCGGCATGGTCTTCCAGCACTTCAACCTGCTGTCCTCCCGCACGGTGAAGGACAACATCGAGCTCCCCCTAGAGATCCTCGGCGTCTCCGGAGCCGAGCGCTCCCGCCGTGCCCTCGAACTCCTCGACCTGGTCGGCCTCGCCGACAAGGCCAAGTCCTACCCGGGTCAGCTCTCCGGCGGCCAGAAGCAGCGCGTCGGCATCGCCCGCGCCCTGGCCGGCGAGCCCAAGGTCCTGCTCTCCGACGAGGCCACCAGCGCCCTCGACCCGGAGACCACCCGCTCCATCCTCCAGCTGCTGCGCGACCTCAACCAGCAGCTCGGTCTGACCGTCCTGCTCATCACGCACGAGATGGACGTCGTGAAGACGATCTGCGACTCGGCCGCGCTGATGCAGAAGGGCCGGATCGTCGAGTCCGGCACCGTGAGCGAACTGCTCGCCACCCCCGGCTCCCAGCTGGCGGCCGAGCTCTTCCCGGTCAGCGGCGCCCACACCGGACCCGACCGCACGGTCGTCGACGTCACCTTCCACGGCGACGCCGCGACACAGCCGGTGATCTCGCAGCTCTCCCGTACGTACAACATCGACATCTCGATCCTCGGGGCGGCGATGGACACCGTCGGCGGCCGACAGATCGGCCGGATGCGGATCGAACTGCCCGGACGGTACGAGGACAACGTCGTCCCGGTCGGCTTCCTGCGCGAGCAGGGCCTCCAGGTCGAGGTCGTCGAGGAGACGCTCACCGAAGAAACGGTTGTCCAGGACGCGGCGACCCTGCTCGTGAAGGAAGGTGCCAAGTGACCTGGTCCGAGATGCAGCCGCTGCTGGAGCAGGGCACCGTCGACACCCTCTACATGGTCCTGTGGGCCACCGTCGTCACCGTGCTCGGCGGCCTGCCGCTCGGCATCCTCCTCGTCCTCACGGACAAGGGCGGACTGCTGCAGAACCTGCCGGTCAACAAGGTCGTCGGTGCGATCGTGAACATCGGGCGTTCGCTGCCGTTCATCATCCTGCTGATCGCCCTGATCCCCTTCACCACCCTGGTCGTCGGCACCTTCATCGGCCCCACCGCGATGATCGTGCCGCTCGCCATCGGAGCCATCCCCTTCTTCGCGCGCCTCGTCGAGACGTCCATCCGCGAGGTCGACCACGGGCTCGTCGAGGCCGTCCAGGCCATGGGCGGCGGCATCCCCACCATCGTCCGCAAGGTGCTGCTCCCGCAGGCCCTGCCGTCGCTGATCTCGGGCGTCACCACCACGGTCATCGTCCTCATCGGCTACTCCGCGATGGCCGGCGCGGTCGGCGGCGAGGGCCTCGGCTCCAAGGCCGTCACCTACGGATACCAGCGCTTCGACACCACGTTCATGCTGGTCACCGTCGTCGTCCTGGTCCTGATCGTGACCGTCGTCCAGCTCATCGGCGACGGAGTCGTACGACTCCTCGCCCGCCGGGGCCGTACCGCGTAACGGCCTCCCGGCCACCCCAGACTTCGTCTTTTCGACGAACACAGCCCGGACTTGTTGTCCAGGCGACCACCGCACCACCGGAAAGAGGCACTCTTCGTGCGTAAGAACATCAAGCTCACCGCCGGTATCGCCACCGCAGCCGCCCTCGCCCTCGGCCTCAGCGCCTGCGGCACCTCCTCGGACCCGGGGTCCAAGGACTCGGCCGGCTCCGGAGACGCCTCCAAGGCGCTCGTCGTCGCCGCGTCCCCGACGCCGCACGCCGACATCCTCAACTACGTCAAGGACAACCTGGCCGAGAAGGCCGGCCTGAAGCTGGAGGTGAAGGAGTTCACGGACTACGTCCTGCCGAACACCGCCACCGAGACCGGCCAGGTCGACGCCAACTACTTCCAGCACAAGCCGTACCTCGACGACTTCAACAAGAAGAACAACACCCACATCGTCCCGGTGGTCGACGTCCACCTGGAGCCGCTGGGCCTCTACTCCAAGAAGCTCACGTCGGTGAAGGACATCAAGGCCGGCCAGACCATCGCCGTCCCCAACGACACCACCAACGGCGGCCGCGCGCTCCAGCTGCTCGCCGAGAACGGCCTGATCACCATCAAGCCGGGTGTCGGCACCAACGCCAAGATCTCCGACATCACCGACAAGAAGGGCCTGGAGTTCAAGGAGCTGGAGGCCGCCACCGTGCCCCGCGCCCTGAACGACGTGGACGCCGCCGTAATCAACGGCAACTACGCCATCGAGGCCAAGCTCTCCCCGGCGAAGGACGCCCTCGTCCTGGAGAAGGCCGACGGCAACCCGTACGCCAACTTCCTCGCCGTCAAGGAGGGCAACGAGAAGGACGCCCGCGTGCAGAAGCTCGCCAAGCTCCTCAACTCGCCCGAGGTGAAGAAGTACATCGAGGACACCTACAAGGGCTCGGTCACCCCGGCCTTCGGCGCCGCCCAGTAGGCTCCGGCCGCCCGAGGGACCGTCAGACCGGTTCCCCCGTACAGTCCTTGAGCAGAAGGCCCCCGCACCCCGTCCGGTGCGCGGGGCCTTCGCCACACCCCCCACCCGACACCGACCCGGCCATGCGCACCGGCGCCCACATGCTGCATGCTGTGCGTTCACGGTCGATTCGGACGGTCCACGGCATGGAGCTGCGCATGACTACCACCTTTCCGGACATCTCCATCAACACGGACCGGTTGGTGCTGCGCGCGCTCGAGGAGGCGGACGTCCCCGCCCTCGCCGAGATGATGAACGACGAACTCGTCGGAGCCTGGACCGCGGTGCCCCAGCCCTTCACCGAGGCGGCCGCACGCCGCTGGATCACCGAGTACGCGCCCGCCGAACGCGCCGCGGGCCGGGGCATCGACCTCGCCGTCACCGAATTCCTCACCCAGCGCCTGGTCGGCATCATCCAGCTGGCCAAGACCGACTGGACCATCCGCTCCACCGAGCTCTCCTACATCGTCGCCCCCTGGGCCCGCGGCGAGGGATACGCCTCCGAAGCCGCCCTCGCCACCGCCCAGTGGCTGTTCGGTGACCAGAAGTTCGAGCGCCTCGAACTGCGCACCGCCGCCGACAACACCGCCTCCCAGCAGGTCGCCCAGAAGATCGGCTGCATCAGCGAAGGCGTCCTCCGCAACGCCTGCATAGCCCGCACCCGCACCGAGGACGGCAGCTGGACCGAGCTGCGCACCGACTTCATCGTCTGGGGCCTCCTCCCCGAGGACCTCGACGGAGTCGCCGACCAGATGGCCGAGGCCGGATACTCCTCGTACACCGACTGGAGCTGAGCCCCGCGGCCCCGCCCGGGGTACGCTCGGCACGCCCCCGACCTGCGACAACACCAGGAGACGACGAATGGCCGACCGCGTCACGGTGATCGGCTGGGACGGCTCGCCCCTCACCGCGGCGGCCCGGTCCGCGCTCTCCGCCGCCACGCTGGTGGCGGGCGCCGCCCACCACCTGGCGCTGCCCGAGGTCCCGCCCGGCGCCGAACGCATCCGCCTCGGCAGCGTCGACCTCGCCGCCCGCCGCATCGCCGGCCACCGCGGCACCGCCGTCGTCCTCGCCGACGGCGACCCCGGCTTCTTCGGCGTCGTCCGCACCCTGCGCGCCCCCGAACACGGCCTCGAGGTCGAGGTCGTGCCCGCCGTCTCCTCCGTCGCCGCCGCGTTCGCCCGCGCCGGGATGCCCTGGGAGGACGCCCGGATCGTGGTCGCCCACCAGCGCACCCTGCGCCGCGCCGTCAACGTCTGCCGCGCCCACCCCAAGGTCGCCGTCCTCACCTCGCCCGGCGCCGGACCCGCCGAACTCGCCCTGCTCCTCGACGGAGTCCACCGCACCTTCGTCGTCTGCGAGGAACTCGGCACCGACCGCGAGCAGGTCTCCGTCCTCACCTCAGACAAGGCCGCCGACCACAGCTGGCGCGACCCGAACGTCGTCCTCGTCATCGGCGGCACCGCGGGCGGGCCGCCCGCCGCCCCCTGGCTGATGGGCCAGGACCCGGCGGCGCCCCCCGTCCGCGGCTGGGGCCTGCCCACGGAGGAGTACGACCCCGCCGCGCGCGGCACGCGGACCGGCGCGGGCGAGGACCCCTCCCTGCGCGCCGCCCAGCTCGCCCGCCTCGGGCCCCGCACCGGCGACCTCGTCTGGGACATCGGCTGCGCGGGCGGCGCCTTCTCCGTCGAGGCCGCCCGCTTCGGCGCCGCCGTCATCGCCGTGGACCTCGACCCGACCGCCTGCGCCCGCACCGAACAGGCCGCCCGCCGCCACGGCGTACCCCTCCAGACCGTGCGCGGCCGGGCCCCGCACATCCTGGAGAACCTGCCCGAACCCGATGTCGTCCGCATCGCGGCCGGCGGGGTCGCCGTCGTCACCGCCTGCACCGACCGGCGCCCGGAACGCATCGTCGCCCACGCCTCCACCCGGGACGAGGCCGAGGCGATCGGCGCCGCCCTCACCGACGGCGGCTACACCGTCGAGAGCCTGCTCCTCCAGACCGTCGGACTCGATCCGCACGACTGGTCGGAACGCGAGCGTTCGGTCGTCTTCCTGCTCGCCGGCCGCAGGACCGACACCCCCCACTCCTAGTCAGGGCACCCCCCACCCGTGACCGTGCCGCCCGCGGGGGCAGGTAGGCTGGCCGATTGTTGTACCGCATCCGGATGTTCGGCGCTTCGTTCGTCAATGTCCTGAATGGGTGGCCACATTGGGCCGCTGACGTGGTACGCGACAAGGGGGGACCGCGCGACGTGGCGCAGTCCACAGCGCACCGTGGCAAATCTCCCTGCCACGAGGGCCCGGGGCCGCGACAATGTGTGGGTGTCCGCGTGTCCTTCGTGCCGCGCGGCGCGCGCGCTCGTTCTTGTCGACGGGCGCAGGTCTGAAGGAGCACAAGCGATGGGCGAGGGGTACGCATGACGGACACCGGCCAGGTCCCGGGCGAGGGGCTGCCGGAGAACGCAGGCATGGTCGAGCAGCCGGGCATCCCCGCACCGGGCGCGTACACCTTCCTGGACCCCTCCGAGCACACCACCGAGGACGACGACCTGCTGCTGATGCCGGGCGCCCAGGGCGCCTGGAGCGAGCACCCGCCGGGCGTCGCGCCCGCGCCCCCGGTCGCCGTGCCGCCGCCGGTGGCACCCGTGGTCCCGGACCAGTCGGCCCCCCACCAGGGCGTACCGACCGCGCACGCGGCGGCCCCCGAGGCGCAGGCCCCGGTCGGCGACCCGCTCACCGACCCGCTGCCGGACCCGCTCACGGCCCCGCTGGACTCCGTCGCCCTCGCCGACGTCCTCACCGCCCCGCAGCACCAGACCCCGCCGCAGGGCGTCCCGCTGGGCACCCCGGCGCACGGCGTCCCGACGGACCAGCAGCTGGGCACCCCGGCCCATGGCGTCCCGCTCGCCGGCACCCCGGCCCACGGCGTCCCGCTCGACCAGCTCGCCGGCACCCCCGCGCACGGTACGCCGGTGGACCAGCCGATGGGCACGCCCGCCCACGGCGTCCCGGTGGACCAGCTCACCGGCACTCCCGCGCACGGCGTCCCCGTGGCCCCGCAGGAGCAGGCGCCCACCCACCACGGCTACGAGCCCGGCATCCTCGACACCGGCGCGCACGAGGCGGCCGGCCGCGACTCCGGCTCCGTCGACCTCGGCGCGGTCCGGGTGCCCCCGCCGGCCCCGGCCCCGCAGCCGGCCCGCCGCCCGCTGCACATGGGTCCGCCCGTGCCCGAGGCCGGCGGCGTCGTGCTCTCGCTGGCCGACCGCGGCCCCGCCGCCGCGCCCGCACCGGCCCCGCAGCCCGCGCCGATCCCCGCACCCGAGCCGCTCGTGGCCACCGGCCCGGCGCCGATGCCCGTACGGAACCCGGGTCCGCCGACCAACGGTCCCGAGTACTTCGAGATCGCGCAGGACCAGCAGCTCGCGCCGCAGGGCGCCGAGCCGTGGGCCGCGCAGCCGCAGGAGCCCCAGGCCCCGGAAGCCCCGGTCGCCCCCGCAGAAACGGTCGTCCCGCAGAGCGGGCAGTTCGTCCAGGTCGAGGGCAACGTCCCGACGACCCCCCACCTGGCCCCGGTTCCGGCGCCGGAACCGGCAGAGCCGTCCGAGCCCGAGCCCGAGCCCGCCCCGCAGGCCGTCGAGGAGACCGTCGAGGAGACCGTCCCGGAGGCCCCGGCGGAGACGCCCGAGGTCCAGGCCACCGTCCCCGCCCCGCGTGAGGGCGAGCCGACGGCCGAGGCCCCCGAGCCCGCGCCGGCGGAGGCCGAGGAGTCCGTGGCCGTACCCGAGGCCGAGCAGGCCCCGGAGGCCGAGCCGCAGCCCGAGGAGCAGCCGGAGCCCGTCGCGGAAGCCGTCACCGAGGCCCCGGCCGAGCCGGTCGCCGTGACGGAGGAGCAGCCCGCGGCGGAGCAGATCCCTGCGGAGGACCTGCCCGCGGAGGAGCAGATCCCCACGGCGGAGCTCCCCGCGGAGGAGCAGATCCCCGAGGAGGCCCCCGTGGAGGCGGTCGCCGAAGAGATCCCGTTCGTACCCGAAGAGGCCCCCGAGGCCCTGCCCGAGCCCACCCCGGAGACCGGGACGGCGCCCACCGCCGAGGCCCCGCAGAGCGAGGAGACGGAGCCGGCCGCGGCCGAGGAGGCCGTCGCCCCCGAGGCGCTCACGGTGGACGAAGCCGCTACCGAGGCCACTACCGAAGCCGCCCCGCAGCCGGAGCCGCCCCTCGACACGGAGGCCACTGAGGCCACGGAAGTCACGGAGGTAACGGAGGTCACGGAGGACACGGCGGAAGCCGAATCGGCTCCGGCCCCCGGCTACGACGACGCCGAGCGCGAGGCCGTCCTCCGCGTGATGCGGGAGCGCCGCGACATCCGCAACGGCTTCCGCTCCGACCCGATCCCGCACGAGGTGCTGCTCCGCGTCCTGGAGGCCGCCCACACGGCCCCCAGCGTCGGCCACTCGCAGCCCTGGGACTTCGTCGTCATCCGCTCCGCCGAGACCCGGCAGACGATGCACGAGCTGGCTCAGCGACAGCGCGAGGCCTACGCCGAGTCGCTGCCGAAGGCCCGGGCGAAGCAGTTCAAGGAACTGAAGATCGAGGCCATCCTCGACACCCCGGTCAACATCGTCGTGACGGCGGACCCGACCCGCGGCGGCCGCCACACCCTCGGCCGCTACACGCAGCCGCAGATGGCCCCGTACTCCTCGGCGCTCGCCGTCGAGAACCTCTGGCTCGCCGCCCGCGCCGAGGGCCTCGGCGTCGGCTGGGTCAGCTTCTTCGACGAGCGCGAGATGGTCCGCACCCTGGGCCTCCCCGAGCACCTCGAAGTGGTCGCGTACCTCTGCGTGGGGTACGTCGACGAGTTCCCCGAGGAGCCCGAGCTGATGCAGGCGGGCTGGTCCAAGCGCCGCCCGCTGGCCTGGGTCGTCCACGAGGAGACGTACGGCCGCCGCGCGCTGCCCGGCGAGGAGCCGCACGACCTGCTGCAGGAGACCATCGCCAACATCCGCCCGCTGGACGCGAAGGCGCTCGGCGAGGCGTGGGAGCGCCAGAAGCGAATGACCAAGCCGGCCGGCGCGCTCGGCATGCTGGAGATCATCGCGGCGCAGCTCTCGGGACTCTCCCGGGTGTGCCCGCCGCCGATCCCGGAGCCGGCCGCCGTCGCGATCTTCGCGGGCGACCACGGCGTCCACGCCCAGGGCGTGACGCCCTGGCCGCAGGAGGTCACCGGCCAGATGGTGGCCAACTTCCTCGGCGGGGGAGCGGTCTGCAACGCCTTCGCCAACCAGGTGGGGGCGGAGGTCTGCGTCATCGACGTGGGCGTGGCGTCCGAACTCCCGGCCACCCCCGGTCTCCTGCCCCGCAAGGTCCGCCCCGGCACCGCCGACTTCACCACGAGTCTCGCGATGACCCGCGACGAGGTACTGGCGGCGATCGAGGTGGGCATCGAAACAGCCCGCGACCTCGTGGCAGCGGGCAACAAGGCGCTCCTGACGGGCGAGATGGGCATCGCGAACACCACCGCGTCCGCCGCCCTGATCTCGGTCTACACGGGCGTCGACCCGACCGAGGTCACGGGCCGCGGCACGGGCATCAACGACGAGACGCACGCCCGCAAGGTGGACGTCGTCCGGCGCGCCCTGGACCTGCACAAGCCGGATCCGGCGGACCCGATCGGCGTCCTGTCGGCGGTCGGCGGCCTGGAGCACGCGGCCCTCGTCGGCCTGATCCTGGGCGCGGCCTCCCTGCGTACCCCGGTGATCCTGGACGGGGTCTCCACCGGCGCAGCGGCCCTGGTGGCCCGCGCGATCGCGCCGGAGTCGCTCGCGGCCTGCATCGCCGGACACCGCAGCGCCGAGCCGGGCCACGTGGCCGCGCTCAACAAGCTGGGCCTGCGCCCCCTGGTCGACCTGGACCTCCGTCTCGGCGAGGGCACGGGCGCACTGCTCGCGCTCCCGCTGGTGCAGAGCGCGGCACGCGCGATGCACGAGGTGGCCACGTTCGACTCGGCGGGCGTCACCGAGAAGTAGCCCCGAGGCGCGTCCCCCATCCACACACGGAAGTGGGGGACGCGCAGGGAACGTGTTCGGGACGCGAAGCGTGATGTGCGGCGCGTAAAAAGAGGGCAGCACTCCTCAAGCGCCAGCACGCGTCGTACATCATGCAGTCCCGAATACGGTCCCGGAGCGTCCCCCACGCAGCGGTCCACCGGGCGAGGCCACGACCGGCAGCCCCCAAGGCTCAACCGGCCGCCCCAAGGGGAGGCAAAGCCCCCCCCGGGAGATCCGTCACAGCGTGACGACACCACCACACCGATATCGTGGTCACCAGGCGCCCCGCCGCCGTCCCACCAGCCGCTTCACCGCAGCAGCGGCCAGCACCCGCCCTCCGAGGAGCCGCTCACCCATGGCCGAGCACGCCGATCACACCGCCCAGTCGACGACGCACCCCGCCTACCCCGTGGGCCTGCGCCTGGCCGGCCGCCGCGTAGTCGTCCTCGGCGGCGGCCAGGTCGCCCAGCGCCGGCTCCCCGCCCTGATCGCCGCGGGCGCCGACATCACGCTGATCTCCCCCTCCGCGACCCCCTCGGTCGAGGCGATGGCCGAGGCGGGCGAGATCAGCTGGACCAGGCGGCGGTACGAGGACGGCGACCTCGCCGACGCCTGGTACGCCCTGGTCGCCACGACCGACCCGGCCTCGAACGCCGCCGCCTCCGCGGAGGCCGAGCGGACCAGGACGTGGTGCGTACGCGCGGACGACGCCGAGGCGGCCACGGCCTGGACCCCGGCGACGGGCCGCAGCGAGGGCGTGACCGTCGCCGTGCTCACCGGCCACGACCCCCGCCGCTCCGCCGCCGTGCGCGACGCGATCGTCGAGGGTCTGCGGGACGGCTCGATCGCGGCCCCGCAGCACCGCGCCCGTACCCCGTTCGTGGCGCTGGTCGGCGGCGGCCCCGGCGACCCGGACCTGATCACGGTGCGCGGCCGTCGGCTGCTCACCGAGGCGGACGTGGTCATCGCCGACCGCCTGGGCCCCCGCGACCTGCTGGACGAACTGCCCCCGCACGTCGAGGTGATCGACGCGGCGAAGATCCCGTACGGCCGGTTCATGGCCCAGGAGGCCATCAACAACGCGCTGATCGAGCACGCGAAGGCGGGCAGGTCCGTCGTGCGGCTGAAGGGCGGCGACCCGTTCGTCTTCGGCCGGGGCATGGAGGAGGCGCAGGCGCTGGCCGCCGAGGGCATCGCCTGCACGGTGGTGCCGGGCATCTCCAGCTCGATCTCGGTGCCGGGCGCGGCGGGCATCCCGGTGACGCACCGGGGAGTGGCGCACGAGTTCACGGTGGTGAGCGGCCACGTGGCTCCGGACGACCCGCGTTCCCTCGTGGACTGGGCGTCGCTGGCGAAGCTCACGGGCACCCTGGTGATCCTGATGGGCGTGGACAAGATCGGGAAGATCGCCGAGGCGCTCATCGCCCACGGCAAGAACCCGGAGACGCCGCTCGCCCTGGTCCAGGAGGGCACGACGGCCTCGCAGCGCCGGGTGGACGCGACGCTGGCGACGGTGGCGGAGACGGTGCGGACGCAGGAGGTCCGCCCGCCGGCGGTCATCGTGATCGGCGACGTGGTGACGGAAGGCCCGGACCGCCTGGTCAAGTAGACCGCTCGGGAGCGAGCGACGCACAGCCGCACACACATTGGCACCACACCCCGGACAAGGCAGTATCACCTCGTGGCCGAACTCATCACGATCGACGACCCCGACGACCCGCGCCTGCGCGACTACACGGGTCTGACCGATGTCGAACTCCGCCGCAGAAGGGAACCGGCCGAGGGCCTGTTCATCGCGGAGGGCGAGAAGGTCATCCGCCGGGCCCGGCAGGCGGGGTACGAGATGCGGTCGATGCTGCTCTCCGCCAAGTGGGTCGATGTGATGCGGGACGTCATCGACGAGGTTCCCGCGCCGGTGTACGCGATCCAGCCGGACCTCGCGGAACGCGTCACCGGCTACCACGTGCACCGGGGCGCCCTGGCCTCGATGCAGCGCAAGCCGCTCCCGGACGCCGCCGAGCTGCTCGGCGGTGCCCGCCGGGTGGTCGTGATGGAGTCGGTGAACGACCACACCAACATCGGCGCGATCTTCCGGAGCGCCGCGGCGCTCGGCATGGACGCGGTGCTGCTGTCGCCGGACTGCGCGGATCCGCTGTACCGGCGGTCGGTGAAGGTCTCGATGGGGGCGGTGTTCTCCGTGCCGTACGCCAGGCTCGACACGTGGCCGCGGGGCCTGGAGGCGGTACGGGAGGCGGGCTTCAAGCTCCTGGCCCTGACGCCGGCCGAGAAGGCGATGTCGATCGACGAGGCCGCCCCGCACCGCATGGAGCGGGTGGCCCTGATGCTGGGCGCGGAGGGCGACGGCCTGTCCACGCAGGCGCTGCGGGCCGCGGACGAGTGGGTCCGCATCCCGATGGCCCACGGCGTCGACTCACTGAACGTGGGCGCGGCGGCGGCGGTGGCCTTCTACGCGGTGGCGACGGGCCGCCCGGAGTCCTGAAAAACGCGCCCACCGGCCTCGGCCCAAGCCCGGCCCACCGGCCCCGGCCCGAGCCCGGCCCACCGGCCTCGGCCCAAGCCCGGCCCACCGGCCTCGGCCCCAGCCCGGCCCCCGGCCCTGGCCCCCAGCCCGGCCCCCCGGCCCCGGCCCGAGGACCGACCCAGGCCTACCGGCCCCAGCTCACAACGCAGCCGCAGCCCCGGCCCCCAGGCCGCCAGGCCCCAGGCCCCAGGCCCAGGGATCTACCCCTGAAGCGCCTGCGCGGCGGCGATGCCCAGGGCCACCACCAGCGTCACCACCACGAAGACGAAGAGCCGCTGCCGCAGCAGCCGCGGGTTGGCGGGTCGGCGTCCCGTGGACGTCGACCGCGCACCCGGCCGGGTCGCGGGACGGCCACCGGTCCGCGGCCCGGCCGAGGGCCGGGACGCCGGCCCGGGCCCACGCCCGCCACGATCCCGCTCGGCACCACGCTCGGAGCCACGGTCCGCGCCGCGCTCCGAACCTCGTTCGACGCCCCGCTCGCCGCCGCGCTCCGCGCCCCGCTCCGGCCCACGACCGGGCACGTCCCGCTCGGTGTAGCGCTCCGTCGGCCGTACGGTGTGCCGCTCCTCGGCGCGTTCCCGCTGCACGGGCGGCCGTGAGACCGGCAGCCCCTGCGCCTCGCGCGCGGCGATCTCCTTGAGCCGCATCGACAGCTGAAGGGTGCTGGGACGGTCCTCGGGGTCCTTCGCGAGGCAGGCCCGGATGAGCGGCGCCAGCGCGTCCGGCACCCCGTGCAGCTGCGGCTCCTCGTGCACGACCCGGTAGAGCATGACCTCGGAACTGCCGTGCCCGAAGGGCGAGTCGGCCATCGCCGCGTACGCCAGCGTGGCGCCGAGCGAGAACACGTCGGTGGCGGGGGTGACGGCCGCGCCGCGCACCTGCTCGGGGGCGAGGAAGCCGGGGGAGCCGACCGCCGTACCGACATGGGTCAGGGTGCTGGCCCCGGTGGCCCAGGCGATGCCGAAGTCGATGATCCGGGGGCCCTTGGGGGAGAGCAGGATGTTCGAGGGCTTGAGGTCCCGGTGCACGACCCCCGCCTCGTGGACGGCGACGAGCCCCTCCGAGAGCGCGGCCCCGATCGAGGCCACGTCGGCGGCGCGCAGCGAGCCCTCCTCGGCGACCCGGTCGTGCAGCGAGGGACCGGGCACGTACTGCGTGGCGAACCAGGGGCGCTCGGCCTCCAGGTCGGCGGCGACGAGCCGGGCCGTACAGCCGCCGCGGATCCGCCGGGCGGCCGAGACCTCACGGGCGAACCGGGACCGGAACTCCTGGTCCTCGGCCAGATCGGGCCGGATCACCTTCAGTGCCACCCGCTGACCGCGCCGGTCGGACCCCAAGTACACGACGCCCATCCCGCCGGCACCCAGCCTGCGGTGGAGCCGGAACGACCCGACGATCCGCGGATCCTCGCGCCGGAGCCGCATCATCGCCATGTCCGTCCCCTCGTCCGTTCGACGTGGCACAGCTTACGTAGTGGCGCCCGCACGCGCTCATAGGCCGCGCCCTCGCACCTGGATCGATCGTCAGTGCTGAGGGGTACGCACGGGGAATGCGCGCCTCCGGTGGTCACCCCAACCCCCCACCCCGTAAACCCAGTTGACGACCTGTCGAAGACGGACTCCGGGTGCCCCGGCAGGGGCTCACGACACCCCCCGACCAGGGCGTTCGCGCGACACCCCGGGAAGTGAGCGAAGTCACGCCCCAGCCGCCCCTCCACGGGCCCGCCCGGAACCCCTCAGGGAAGACCCCGGGTTCCGCGCCCCCGTCTCCACCCAGGGGAGTACGCCGTACGGCCGGGCGTCATCCTCCGGGAGGCCCGCAAGTCGGTACGCGGGCATGACGTCCGGGCGCTCCCGGCTCCCTAATGTTGATGTCAAGCGGCGGGTGCAGCACTCGTCCCCCGAGGTCAAGCACCCGCCGCGCCAGACACGACAGGAGAGGAACCATGGCTTTCACGGCATCGCGGACGAGCACCCAGCCTTCGAGCCGGCGTCACCCGCTGGTGGCCACCGCCATGGTCCTCCCTCTCGCGGCCCTGCTCGTGGTCGTCTTCGGCGGCTGGGACGCAGTGGTCACACAGGCGTCGTCCGTGGGCGTGATGCTGGGGCGCTGAGCAGCGCCCCGGACCCGGGAGAGCGGCCCGGGTCGGGACATCCGGCCATCAACCCCGTGGGGACGGGGGTGCGGCGGACGGCAGCGTGAGGCCGGTCAGCTGGGGAGCTGACCGGCCTTCGCGCGTTCCCGCCCCGTACGCTCGCCCCGTGGACTTCCCCGACCGGCCCCTCATCGACGGCCTCACCGCCTACGCGCACGCCGCAGCCCACCGCCCCGGCGCGCCTTGTCGCTGCGCGAGCGGTCTCGTCGGGGTGCTGGCTGACCGGGACGACGGGACGGTCGTACGCCACGGGCGACTGGTCGCGAAGGCACACGCCCCCGGCACCGACCCCGAGGCGCACCGCGCGCGGATCGCGCTCGCCGCCCACCCGGACCTCCGTGACGTCTTCCTCCCGCCCCTCCCGGCGCCCACGCCCGGCGAACTCGACGGCCGGCCGGTCAGCGTGTGGCCGTACGGCTCGCCCGTCGACCCGGCGGACCCCGACGCCGCCCCGTGGGAGGAGGCGGCGACACTCCTCGCCCTGCTCCACCGCACCCCGCCCCCCGCGGAGTCGGCCGTCCGACTCCCTGAGATGAGGGCCCCGGTCAAAGCGGCCCTCGCCGTGGACCGGATGCGCCGGACGGCACCGGACCACCCTGCTGTGGCGACGGTCCTGGCCGCCTGGCGGTCGATCCCCGGCCGCGTCGCACCGGACGCCCCCCGCCTCCTCTGCCACGGCGACTTCCACCTGGGCCAACTGGTCCGCGACACGGGCCCCGTGGAGTCCCCCGCCGCGCCGCCCCCGCCCCACGCCCCCTGGCGGCTCATCGACATGGACGACGCCGGTCTCGGCGACCCCGCGTGGGATCTGGCCCGCCCCGCGGCCTGGTTCGCGGCCGGCATCCTGCCCCCGGAGATCTGGTCCCGCTTCCTCGGCGCGTACCAGGAGGCGGGCGGCCCGGCCGTGGGCACGGATCCGTGGGTCCAACTCGACGTGCCCGCCCGCGCCCTGACAGTCCAGACGGCGGCGCTCGCCGTCGCCAAGTCGACGGCCGAGGGCCGGCCGCTCGACGAGGTCGAGGACGTGATGATCGACACCTGCGCCCGTATCGCGGGGCATCGAACCGACTCGGCCGCTGTGGCGTCCACATAGGGTGAAGCCACCATTCGAACGGCGAAGTCAGGGAGTTGAGCCGACCATGCAGTGTCCCAAGTGCCATGCGGCCATGCACACGTACAACCGCAACGGCGTCCAGATCGAGCAGTGCAGCGGCTGCCGCGGGATATTCCTGGACTACGGCGAGCTGGAGTCCCTGACCCGCCTGGAGTCCCAGTGGGTCCAGCAGGCTCCGCCCGCCCCGCCGGCCCCGCAGGCCTACCCGGCCGCGCAGCCCGCCGCCCCCGCCTGGGGCGCCCCGCAGCACGGCGGTCACCACGGCGGCGGTCACTACCGTCAGCGCGGTTTCGGCCGGATGCTCTTCTCCTCCTGACCGGGGCGTGCACCGGGCCTCCCGGTGCACGACGAGCCTCTCCGGGCATGAAGAAGCCCCCGGCCGCGAGATGCGGCCGGGGGCTTCTTCGATGGTGCGCGATACTGGGATTGAACCAGTGACCTCTTCCGTGTCAGGGAAGCGCTCTCCCGCTGAGCTAATCGCGCGGGTGGTGCACACGGCGTACCCGAAGGTACTGCGTACTGCGTGCGCGATACTGGGATTGAACCAGTGACCTCTTCCGTGTCAGGGAAGCGCTCTCCCGCTGAGCTAATCGCGCGGGACGGTCCGTACGGACCGGATCTTCGGTTGTTCTGCGTGCGCGATACTGGGATTGAACCAGTGACCTCTTCCGTGTCAGGGAAGCGCTCTCCCGCTGAGCTAATCGCGCTTGGAGGTGGAGACGGGATTTGAACCCGTGTAGACGGCTTTGCAGGCCGTTGCCTCGCCTCTCGGCCACTCCACCAGGAGTGAATACAGGGGTTCGGGAAGATCCCCCACATCGAGCGGACGACGAGATTCGAACTCGCGACCCTCACCTTGGCAAGGTGATGCTCTACCAACTGAGCCACGTCCGCTTGTCGTTTCCGTTTCGCTTGCGCGTCCCGGCGACGTGTTGAACTCTAGCGGATTCCTGGGCCAGCACAAAAACGCGTTTCCGCAGCGTGCTGACCTGCGCGCCGATCCGGGTGCCCCGCCGGGCGTCCCGGAGGGTTCGCGCCACGTTCACTCGCCGTGTCCCCGAGGTGGCGGGGAGCCCCCACCGCCCGCGCCCCGGTGTCCCTCCTTCGGCGGACCTAGACTCGATGCGTGTACGACCTTGCTCCGCTGGCCCGCTTCGGCGGCCTCCTCGCGACCGACCTCCGGGACGTCACGCACGACCCCGAAGCCCTGGACTCCGCCGGCTTCTGGGCCGTCTGTGCGGACTTCGAGGGACGGCTGACCTGCGCCCGCTTCGGTGACGTGCGGCCCGATCCCGTCCCCGCGCCCGTCCCGGGCGGCTGGCGCGGCCCCGCCGCCGGTGACTGGACGTCCTCCCTCGACCGCGCCGCGTACATCGCGGGCGTCCGGCGCGTACGCGAGCACATCGCGCGCGGCGAGGTCTACCAGGCGAACCTCTGCCGGGTGCTGACCGCGCCGCTGCCGGACCCGGCCGCCGCCGACGTCGACGCCCTCACCGCGCTCCTCGCCCGGGGCAACCCCGCCCCGTACGCCGGAACCATCCGCCTGCCCGCGCACGGCGTGGAGATCGCCACCGCCTCCCCCGAGCTCTACCTCCGCAGGGAAGGGGCCCTGATCTCCTCCGGTCCCATCAAGGGGACCGGCCGCACCGCCGCCGACCTCCTCCCCAAGGACCACGCGGAGAACGTGATGATCGTCGACCTGGTCCGCAACGACCTGGGACGCGTCAGCGAGACCGGCTCCGTCGCCGTTCCCGCCCTCTGCGCGATCGAGGAGCATCCCGGCCTCGTCCACCTCGTCTCGACGGTCACCGGCCTGCTGCGCGAGGACGACGGCTGGCCCGAGCTGCTCGACGCCACCTTCCCGCCCGGCTCCGTGACCGGCGCGCCCAAGTCCAGCGCGCTGCGGATCATCGAGGCCCTGGAGACCGCCCCCCGCGGTCCGTACTGCGGAGGCATCGGCTGGGTCGACGCCGACGCGGGCACGTCGGAGCTGGCCGTCGGCATAAGGACCTTCTGGATCGACCGTCCCGAGGGCGTGCTCCGCTTCGGCACCGGCGCCGGGATCACCTGGGGCTCCGACCCGGAGCGCGAGTGGGAGGAGACCGAGCTGAAGGCGTCCCGGCTGGTCGCGATAGCGTCGGGCGCCTACGAGTCAGGCGCCCTTGAGGCGAGCGGAAAGGCCACTTCTCGATGAAAATCTGGGTCAACGGCGGGCTGCACGACGCGGAGGCCGCCCTGGTCTCCGTACTGGACCACGGACTGACCGTCGGCGACGGCATCTTCGAGACGGTCAAGGCGGTACGCGGCGAGACCTTCGCCCTCACCCTGCACCTGGAGCGCCTCACCCGCTCCGCCCGCGGCCTCGGCCTGCCCGACCCGGACCTCGACGAGGTCCGCCGCGCCTGTGCCGCCGTCCTCGACGCGAACCCGATGGAGCTCGGCCGGCTCCGCATCACGTACACCGGCGGTCTCTCGCCGCTCGGCTCGGAGCGCGGTGACGCGGGGGCCAGCCTGGTCGTCGGCCTGGGGGAGACCGGCCGTCGCGCCGACTCCACCGCGGTGATCACCGTGCCCTGGACCCGTAACGAGCGCGGCGCCCTCACCGGGCTCAAGACCACCTCGTACGCCGAGAACGTGGTCGCCCTCGCCCGGGCGCGCGAGCAGGGGGCGTCCGAGGCGCTCTTCGCCAACACGGTCGGGCAGCTCTGCGAGGGCACCGGCTCCAACGTCTTCGTCGTGGTCGACGGCCGGATCCTCACCCCGCCCGTCTCCTCCGGCTGCCTCGCGGGGATCACCCGCGCCCTCGCCGTCGAGTGGACCGGTGCGCAGGAGACCGATCTGCCGCTGGACGTCCTGGAGAGCGCCGACGAGATCTTCCTGACCTCGACGCTCCGCGACGTCCAGGCCGTGCACCGCGTCGACGGACGCGAGCTGTCGCCGGCGCCCGGCCCGGTCACCGCCAAGGCCATGCGGATCTTCGACGAGCACGCCGCGCGGGACCGGGATCCGCACCTCGCGTAGCCGCGTCGCGCAAAAACGGATGACGCACGGGCCCGCGGGTGGGTAGAACACGACTGATGACCACCACCCTGCGGCCGGCCGAGCCGCTTCAGCAGACGCCCGACGGCGGCCGATCCCGCACCTACGACGTGTGCGTGAACAGTCGCCGCGTCGGTTCCGTGCACCTCTCCACCGACGCCGGCTTCGGGGCCGCCACCGGCGTGATCAGCCGCCTCGAGGTCCGCGAGCCGGACCGGGGGCGGGGCCGTGGCACGGTCGCGGCGCTGGCCTCGGAGGAGGTGCTGCGGGGCTGGGGCTGCGTCGGGGTGCAGATATCGGTGCCCGCCGACGCCGGACCGGCGCTGCGGATGGCCGCTGCGCTCGGCTACACCGAGCGCAGCCGGAACATGGTCAAGGAACTGCCCGCCGAGCCGCCCGCCCTGCCGGAGGGTATCGAGGTGCGGCCGATGACCGAGGCCGAGTTCGTGACGTGGGAGGCAGGGGCCAAGGAGGGCTTCGCGCGGAGCTGGATCGACCGTGGTGTCCCCGAGGAGCAGGCCCGCGCCAAGGCCGAGAGCAGCCACGCGAGGTTCCTCCCGGAGGGGCTCGCCACCCCCGGGGTCGCGATCCACGTGGTCGTCCGGGACGGCCGGCCCGCCGGGTTCCTGTGGACCGGCCGGATGGAGCTGGAGCCGGGGCGGTGGGCGGCCTTCGTGTTCAACATCGAGGTCGACGAGGCGCAGCGCGGCCACGGTTACGGCCGGGCGCTCATGCTGCTCGCCGAGCGGGTCGCGCGGGAGGCCGGGGAGACCCTGCTCGGACTGCACGTCTTCGCGGGCAACACCCCGGCGATCCGGCTCTACGAGTCGCTGGACTACCGCACGACCCACATCAACAGCGCGAAGGAGCTGCGGTAGGGGAGGGGCGGGAGGGTACGGTCGGACCTGCGGGGTCCGGCCCGTGGACCTCGTTCTTCCCCCCCGTGGACCCCGTCTTCGGCCCGTGGAGCCTGTCTCTTCGGCCTTCGGCCTGTCAGCCGTTCAGGAGACGGTCGGTGATCTCCTCGATGCGCTCGCGCAGGCCGTCCTGGCTCTGGCCGCCGTCCAGCCGCTCGCCGTCGACGACATAGGTCGGCGTGCCGGTGACCTTGATCGCCTTGCCCTCGGCCTCGTCCGCGTCGACCGTCAGGAGGTGTCGGCCGTCGATCAGCGCCGTGTCGAACTCCTCGGCGTCCAGGCCGAGTTCGGTGGCGACCTCCATGAGCACCGGCTCGCCCCGCTCAGCCAGCTCCGCGGTCCTGGCGAGCAGCGCCTCCGCGTACGGCCAGCCCTTGCCCTGCTCGAAGGCCTCCTCGGCGGCCTGAGCGGCGGCGTACGCGTGCTTGTGCTTAGGGAGCGGGAAGTGCCGCAGCTGTACGTCGAGCCGGTCGCCGTACTTCTCGCGGAGCGCGCGGACGTCGTCGAGGGCCTGGAAGCAGTCGGGGCACTGGAGGTCGAACCACGCCTCGAGGACGACGCGGGAGGCGGGCGCGGTGGTGGAGTCACTCATGACAGCAGTCTCCCTCACCGGGAGGAGCGGGTGTCTCCCCACCGGGACCTGGGGAGGAGATCCCGGTGGGGGTGACCCGGAGATCTCCCTGAGACCGGGCCCGGGACATGGCCGCGGAGGCCCTCACCGGTGCAGGATGGAAGGGACGTATCACCCGGGACCTGGAGGACCGCATGCTCGCCGAGACCATTTGCTCCGCGGTGTCCGCGGCGGGCCTGGGCATCGCCGCGATCACGGCGTACCGGAAGCGATTCCTGGCCGCCGCCCGGATCGCGGCCTACTCCCTGGTGCCGATCGGTCTGGTGATGACCGGCGCCGTCGAATGGATCGCCGACACGGCGTTCAGCCCGGTCGCCTGGGCCGGCTTCGGTGTCCTGGGCGCCGCCTGGCTGCTGTTCATGTCCACCCGGTCCGTGGAGCGGCGCCGGGGCGGCCGCAAGAAGGTCACCGACACGGCGGAGCCGGGTGCCGTGGCCCCGGCGGCGTCCTCGCCCTCGCGAGCCGTGACGGCGAAGCCGCAGACCGGCAAGCCGGCCGGAGACGACTTCAGCGACATCGAGGCGATTCTGAAGAAGCACGGAATCTGACCGCTTCTGGCGATTCCCGTTCCCGTGATCGTCCGGCGATCCACGGGAAGGGGTGAACACCCTTGGCGGTGGGGCGTGTTGCGGATTTCCCGGGTCCCGCGTGCGCGATCATCCACCCGAGATGCTGGATACCTCGCGGGAGACCGTCCCCGCCGCCCCCGATGCCCCTGCCGAAGAGCCGCGCGGCTGTCTGTTCGCGCTCTCCCAGCCCCCGCTGATGATCTTTCTCGGGGTGATCGGCTGTCTGCTGCTCATGGCCGCCGTGCACGATCTCTTCGTCCTGTGACGCCCCCGGGCGCGGGGGCGCCACCGCCTCAGCCGGCGGCCTCCTTGCGGCGCGCCCGGTACGCGGCCACGTGCAGTCGGTTTCCACATGTGCGGCTGTCGCAGTAGCGGCGCGAGCGGTTGCGGGAGAGGTCGACGAAGGCCCGGCCGCAGTCCGGTGCCTCGCAGCGCCGCAGCCGCTCCTGCTCGCCCGCCACCACGATGAACGCCAGCGCCATGCCGCAGTCGGCCGCGAGGTGGTCGGCCACCGAGGCGCCCGGTGCGAAGTAGTGCACGTGCCAGTCGTAGCCGTCGTGGTCGGTGAGCTGGGGCGTGGTCCCCGCACCCGCCACCAGCTGGTTGATCAGGGGGGCCGCGATCCGGGACTCGGGGGCCGAGAAGACCGCCGCGAACTTCTCGCGCACCGCGCGCACGGCCCGCAGATCGGCAGGACCGAGGTCGCCCACATCGCTGATCTTGTGCGCGTGTACGAAGGTCCGCAGCCCCTGGATGTCCGCGAGCTCGTCGGCCCGGTCGCCCTGCGGCGCGGTGTTCATCAGATCGACGACGGTGTCGAGGGCGATCCGGGTGTCGTGGGGGATCAGCACGATTCGCTCCCTGGCCGGCCGCGGGCGGGCGCCCGCGGAATGGCGCTGACTTTAGCGCGACCGGGAAAAGGACAACGGCGCCCTCCACCGCGCCGGCTGCGCGGCGGGGAGCGCCGTTGTCGTGCCTATGTGGCTGCCCGCGCGGCGCCGTCGCCCCGAGTCGGACGGCGCCGTGCGGCTCTCGGCCTGGCTCAGCTGTCGGCCAGGATGTGGGAGAGCTCCGTATCGAGATCGAAGTGCCGGTGCTCGGTGCCCGGTGGCACGGCGGCGTCGGTCCGCTTCAGGAACGACTCCAGGGCCCTCGCCGGGGCCTCGAGCAGGGCTTCTCCCTCGGGGGAGCTCAACGCGATGCAGACGACTCCCTGACCGTGACTACGGGACGGCCAGACACGGACGTCGCCCGTGCCGGTGGGCCGGTGCAGCCCCTCGGCGAGAAGGTCGCGGGCGAAGACCCACTCGACCGTCTCCTCGGCTCCGGTGTGGAAGGTGGCGTGCACGGCATACGGATCGGCCGTGTCATACCGCAGGCCCGCGGGTACAGGCAGTGAGGACTCGCTCGACACAACGAGGCGCAGGTGCAGCTCGCAGCTGACCGTGGTGTTCATAAGCGCCAGGGCCTTTCGCTCAGTGTGCGCTCGGGGATTCGCACGTCGGCGAAATCGACATGCCACCTCCGGTGCCGTTGTAAACCCCTCTGTCGGTTTTGTGATCGTTCAGGTAGCTCGTTCGGGGGCGTGTGACCTGCGGTAATACCGCCATACCGGTGAGGGCGTCGCTTCCGGTAAGTTGGGGACCATGAATGCGGAGAGTGACGAGCGCACCGGGGAGTCCGCAGACGGCCAGGAAGCCGAACTGGGATCCCGCGCACCGGAGTTCATCAAGTCCCGACGAGGCCTGCATCTGAGCTGGCAGGTCGGTGTCTTCATCGTGGGACTCGCCGTGGTCGGCGCCGGAGTGGTCATGCTGCCGCTCCCGGGGCCCGGCTGGCTGGTCATCTTCGGCGGCATGGCGATCTGGGCGACCGAGTTCGTCTGGGCGCAGCTGGTCCTCCGCTGGACCAAGCGCAAGGTCACGGAGGCCGCGCAGCGTGCCCTCGACCCCAAGGTCCGCCGAAGGAACATCATCCTCACCACCGTCGGCCTGGTGATCATCGCCGCCCTGCTCGGCGTCTATCTGTGGAAGTTCGGCTTCGTCATGCCGTGGAAGATCACCGAGTGACCCTCGGATGGTGCGGGAGCCCCGCTGACATGCGGTAATGTTTGCGGTGCACCGGGGCGATTAGCTCAGTGGGAGAGCACTTCGTTCACACCGAAGGGGTCACTGGTTCGAACCCAGTATCGCCCACCACCCGGTCCGAAGGCCCGAGACGGAACAGCGTCTCGGGCCTTCGGCGTACCGCCCCCGTCCGCTCCGCGCGTCCGCGCGACCGGTTCACCGCATCCGCGCGACCCGGTCCCGGAGCCGACGGGCGTCCCGCAGGCGCTGCTCGTACGTGGCGCCCACCGCGAGCAGCAGGAGCCCGGCGAGGGCCGGCGGCAGCCAGCGCGGCAGCGCGCCCACCGCCTGCACCACGTACGGCGCCAGCTCGTGCAGCCCGTCCAGGGCGAGCACCGAGCCGCCGAGGACCAGGAGCGCCTGGAGCCGGAACCGCGCGCCGAGCAGGGTCACGGTCAGCGCCGCGACCCCCAGGGCCAGCGGGCGCGGCCACTCAGGGTCCGTCCAGGCCGCGAGGAGGCTCGGCAGCAGCGTCACGGCGAGACCGGGGCCGTACGCCGTCCAGGACGAGGCCTCCGGGTCCCGGCGCCGCCGCAGGAACCCGACGACGAGGGCCGGCACGGTCACCGGCAGGGTGTACGCCTCCGGGGTCGCCACCTCCCACACCGCGAGCCGCACCCAGGTGGCCAGCAGGAACAGCACCGCCGCCGTCCACGAGGCGAACCGCCGCCGCTCGGGGCGCGCGGCCGTCGCCGCCGCGATCACCCCGCCGATGGCCAGGGCGAGCGCGAGGAACGCGGGCCGGGACGCCGCGAGCCCGAACGCCGGGAGCGCCACGACCGCACCGGTGATCTCGACCGGCAGGGCCACCGGGCGGGCCTTGGCGCCGACGGCGGCCGTCGCCGCCGGCACGACCAGCAGGGCGAGCGCCGTCCAGTGGTCCGCGAAGCCGCCGGCGGCGGCCACCGCGACCACCAGCCCGGTCGCGGTGAGCACCGCGCCACAGGCGGCGATCATCCGGCGCGCGCCGGTCCCGAACACGGCCACGCCCCCGAGGAGCGCGAGCAGCACCCCGAGCACCGTGAACGTGGCCGCCCGCACGTCCAGGGCGAGCGCCAGCGCGCTCACGGCGGACGCGAGCCCGCCGGCGTACGCGATCCACCCGAGGACGGCACCGGGCTCCGCGGCGGGAGCCTGGGGACGGGGCCGAGGAGCGGCCCAGGCAGGCCAAGGGGCACCGGGCGCGGGCGCCGCGAAGGGGGCGGAGGAGGCCATGGGGGCGGTGGGGCCGGTCTGCGTGGTGCCCGCCGTCGCGCCGGCCGGCTGTGCGGCCGTGCCGGAGGCGGCCGTGCCGGAGGCGGCCGTGCCGGAGACGGTCGGGACGGACGCGGTCGGGATGCCCGGTCCCTGCGCCCCCGGTGCGCCGGGGCCTCCGGCCGCTGCCGGCTGCCCCGCCTCGGATCGGCGCAGGCCGCGCAGGAGCGGCCCCGGGCGGACGGCGTACGCCAGCGCCGCCGCGCTCGTCAGGAGCTGGAGGGTGAGCGTCGCCGCGTACGGCAGGCCGAGGGAGACCGGGAGCGCGGTCAGGAGCGCCCAGAGCAGGGCCAGGGCGCCGCAGCGGGCCCACAGCCGGGGGAGGGCCGCGAGGACGGCGGCGGCCACCGCCAGGACCAGGACGGCCGTCCCCGGGAACGAGGCCAGGACGCGGTCGGCGTGCTCGCCGGACCAGACCTCGGTCGTCCGGGCCATGGGCCCGAGGAGTCCGGCCGCCACCGGCGGCAGCGCCCAGGCGATCCCGAGCGCCGCGACTCCGGCACCCGCGCCGGCCAGCCCGAGCCGGACGCCGTTCGGCAGTCCGGTCGAGTCCGCCGCGAGGCCCGCGTCCGGAGCCGGGACACCGGCCTCGGACGCCGGTTGCCCGGATCCCGTCCTTCCGCTCCCGGCCGTCGCCGTAGCCGCCGGGCCGGTGGTCGCCGCGGCTCCCAGACGCCACAGCGACGCCAGGGCCAGGCCGCACAGCACGTACGCCGGGACCGTCCAGTCCGTCGGGACCGCCGAGCGCAGCAGGCCACCCACGGCTGTGATCGCCGCCAGGCCCGCCAGCGCCGAGGCCGCCACCGCGAGCATCGGCGTGCGCCAGGCCGCGTACAGCGTCACCGTCGCGCCCACCAGGAGCAGCGCCGCCCCGCTCCACGGGGAGGTGAGCGAGAGCCAGCCGCCCGTCAGGAGCGCCCAGCCGCCCAGTGCTGTCGCGCCGGTGGTCGCCGTGATCCGGACCGCCGTCGGCCGGGTCCACAGCACCACCGCACCGTCGGCCGCGGCCGTGAGCAGCGCCGCCCACGCGAAGGCCGTCGGCCCGCCCCCGGCCGCGAGTACGCCGAGCGGCAGCGGCAGCTGCCCGACGGCCACGGCGGCCGGCAGCGGGATCCGCAGCCGGGACAGGGCCGAGCCGTACGCCGTCCACGCGCCCGCGAGGACCGCGGCGGCCACCGCCGTGTACCCGAGGCCGTCCGTCCCCGGCAGTGCCACCCGGTGCAGCGCGTACGCGTCGAGCACCATCAGGACCAGACCCAGCGCGGCCACCGACTCGGCCGTCGACACCAGGCCCCGGCGCAGCAGCGCCACCGGCGCCGCCAGAGCGGCGGAGGTGACCGCACACAGGACGACCGCACGGCCGCCGATCCCCATCGAGCCCCAGCTCACCAGGGTGAACGCGATCGCCGCGATCGTCAGCAGCGTGCCGCCGAGCGTCAGCAGCACGTTCTGCGCGCTCCGCGGTGTCGAGTCCGCCACCGGCGGGCGCGGGCCGGGTGCGGTCGGTGCGGCCGGCGCGTACAGCACCTGGATCAGCCACGCGCGCCGGGCCAGCAACTGGGACCGGCGGGCGTCGAGTCGGGCCAGCTCACGGTCGACGAGCGCGAGCTCCTCGGCGGGCGGCAGGGAGTTGTCCATGCCCGGAGTGTGGCTCCGGCCGCACCGGGCGGAAAGGCGTCCGGATACTCATCTTCCGGCTCCCGCCGTCTGAGTACGTCCACACTGGGGGCATGGACTGGTGCCGGTACCGCTTCCGCAGCGTCTGGCGGCTCGCCGCGCCACCCGACGCCGTCTACGCCGTCCTGGAGCGGGCCGAGGAGTACCCCCGCTGGTGGCCCCAGGTCCGCGAGGTCGTCCCCGTCGACGACAACACCGGCACCGCCCGCTTCCGCTCCTGGCTCCCGTACGACATCGTCGTCACCGCCCGCGCCCTGCGCAGCGACCCCGAGGCCGGGGTCCTGGAGGTCGAACTCGGCGGCGACCTGGAGGGCTGGGCCCGCTGGACCCTCACCCCGGAAGGCGCCGGCACCCACGCCCTGTACGAGCAGGAGGTCGAGGTCCGGGCCCGTCTGCTGCGCGCCCTCGCCGTCCCCGGCCGGCCCGTTTTCCGCGCCAACCACGCCCTGATGATGCGAGGCGGGCGCCGGGGGATCGTCGCCCGTCTGAAGGGGCCGCTCGAAGAGCGTCGATGAGGGGTGGTGGTCGGGCGACGGGCGGGACGGTTTGAACCTGAGGCGCGAAGGCCTGTATGGTTCAACCCGTTCCCGGGCGATTAGCTCAGCGGGAGAGCACTTCGTTCACACCGAAGGGGTCACTGGTTCGATCCCAGTATCGCCCACCGGGTAGAGGCCGGTCCGTCGAAAGACGGACCGGCCTCTGTCATGTGCCGGGCCGCCGGGCCCGGTTCGGGACCGTCGGGCCCGGTTCAGGCCGCCGTTCCCGGTTCAGGCCGCGGTGCCGAGTTCCGGCCGCAGCGGCCACGACGGGTCCACGGTCTCCGGCGTCCCCTGCCGGGTGAACCACGCCTGGAGGCCCCGCGCCTGCGCCGCGTGCCACACCGCCTGCAGCGTGTGCAGCTCCGCCGGCGTCAACCGCTCCAGCCGCGACGAGAAACGCCGCGCCACCGCCCGTACGACATCGAGCGCAGCCGTCGCGTCCGCCGCCGCGTCGTGCGCCCCCGCCAGCTCCACCTCGTAGTGCGCGCACAGGTCTGTGAGCGTCCGGCGGCCCTTCCGGTAGCGGTCCAGATGCTTGTCCAGGACCCGCGGGTCGAGGACGCACAGCGGGGTGCCCCCCAGATAGTCGCCGAGCGTGGACGCCCGGTGCCTGCGCAGCTCGCGGTCGAGGATCGTCAGATCGAACGGCGCGTTCATCACCACCAGCGGACGCCCCGCCGCACTCTGCTCCGCCAGCGCGCGCGCCAGCTCCTCCATCACCGGAGCCGGCCACCGGCCGTTCCGCTGGAGGTGATCGTCCGTCAGCCCGTGCACGGCGGTGGCCCCCTCGGGCACCGGTATGCCCGGATTGACCAGCCACCGCGTCACCCGCGGACGCGCCCCCACCGTGTCCTGTACGACGAGGGCGGCGGACACGATCCGGTCGCCCTCGACGTCAACTCCCGTGGTCTCCGTGTCGAAAGCGGCCAGGGGCCCTTCGTACCAGTGCATCGTCATCCCTGAACTCCCTGCACACGTGCGGCAGATGGCCAACCCCCTGCCCCGAAACGGTGATACCCGGACTGTTTGCGCCGTACGCGGACCGGTCACAACACAAGGGACGGGGAAGGAAAACGACATGGCGCTCGCCCAGCCCGAGTCGGGAGGGCTGCCGCCCCAGCGGCTGGCACCGACGCGCGGCTCACTCGCCACCACCGCCTGCATGGAGACCCTCCAGGTGGGATACCTGCACGCCGTCGCCGCCGCGGCCGGCTGCTCGCTGTCCCAGCCCTTTCCGGACAACGGCATCGACTGGCACGTGAGCCACGGCTCGCCCGGCCACACGGTCGACGACGAGGTGACCATCAAGGTGCAGCTGAAGTGCACCTACCAGATACCGCCGCGCCCGGCCGGGAAGACCTTCTCGTTCACCCTCGACAACGACCACCTGGTGAAGCTCGCCAGGACCCCGGTGTCCGTGCACAAGATCCTCGTCGTGATGCTCGTCCCGAGGTCACAGGAGGACTGGCTGAGAGCGAGCCACGACCGGCTCGACCTGCGGCACTGCTGCTACTGGATCAACCTGGCCGGACACCCGGTCACGGGACGGCGCCGGACCACCGTGCGCGTACCGACGGCACGGATCTTCGACGACCGGGCGCTCTGCGAGATCATGACCCGGGTCGGCGTGGGAGGGAGACCTTGATGCACCGACCGATCGACGAACCGAGGTTCGGGGACGAGGGGAGCGGGGCCGGACACGGCCCCGTCTCCGTTCCTCCGCCCTACCGGCCCCATCCGGCGCCCGGGGACGTCCCCGGGCCCTGGACCGGGGTCCCGGCCCCGCCCACCGGCCCCTGGGCCGACAGCCAGGGCACACCCGACCCGGGCAGGGTCGACCCGCGCGTCCTGGGCGCCCTGCTCGCCCGCCACGGATGGCGGCGGCGCGGCGGGGCGGCCGGCCGCTACAGCCGCTGGACCCCGCCCGGCAGCGGCACCGGCACCAGCCTGCTCGTGCCGGAGAGCCGTGCCTTCCCGGACTGCGAGGACCTGCTCGGCGAGGCGCTCGCCGCCCTCGCCCACAGCGCCACGCCCTCCGCCCGCGAGGTCCTCACCGGCCTCGCCGTGCCCAGCGACGAGATCCGCTGGTGGCGCGACGTGCCCCCGGGCCCGGCGGGCACGGTCCCCTGGACCGTGCAGGAACAGCTCAGGTCCGCCGCCCGTCAGCTCCTCCTCGCCGGCGCCCTCGCCGTACGGGGCAGGGCCGGCTACTACGGGGCCCGCCACCGGCGCCCCGCCCAGGCCTCCCTGGAGACCGTCGTCGTCGGCGCGGCGCCCGGCGGGCGCGGGCTCACCGCGTTCCTGCCCGTCGCACCGGGCCGCCCCATCGCCGTCCGGCTCTACCACGCCCTCCACGCGGCCCGCGAGGCCACCGACTACCAGCGGGCCACGGGTGGCATGGAGGCCTTCGACGCGGCCGTCGAAGCAGGCGTCAGCCGTGAACTCACCGAAGCGCTCGTGGCGCTGGTGCGGGGCACCGAAGGAGCCAGGATCGCCCTGGAGTGGGCCCCGTCCGCCGGGGCGCCCGAGGGGTGCGCGGCCCGGCCCGAACCGGTCGAGTTCTCGCCCGGCGACCTGCCCGCGCTGCGCGAGGCGAGCGCGCGGTACCTGACCGACGAGCCCTCCGTACCGGTCCGGCTGACCGGCGCCGTCGTCCGTATGCGCCGCTCCGGGCCGCGCGGCGAGGGGACCGTACGGCTCCGGGTGCTCGGCGGAGCGGAGGTGCCGCACGTCCGGGTCAGCCTGGACGAGGAGGCGTACCGGACCGCCGGGCACGCCCATCTCGTCGGGCTCCCGATCCGGGTGGTGGGCCGGCTGGAGAGCCGCGGCGGCTTCCGCCGCCTCACGGACGCGTCCGGGGTCGTCCCCGTCCAGGTCGACGAGACGGAACGGGACCGATTGATGAAGGCCCTCCAGGAGAACCTCGACTTCTTCGAGGAGGCGTGCGGGCCGGACGAGGGGTAGGCGTGGGGCCTGGGGGAAACCGTTTCGCGGGTGGGACGGCCTCCTCGGTACTATCGGCGATGCGCGGCACCTCGTCTCTGTCGCGCACCGCCGGCGCCGGCACCTCGTGTCTGCTTGCGCCCTTATGTACGGAGTACCCGTGTCTGAAGTCCGTGTGACCGTCCAGTCCACCTCGGAAGCAGAGGAGAGGGCGGTGAGCGCGGGCACCACCGCCGGCGCCCTGTTCGCCGACGACCGCACCATCATCGCCGCCCGTGTGGCCGGCGAGCTGAAGGACCTGTCGTACGAGCTCGCCGACGGCGACGTCGTCGAGGGCGTCGAGATCTCCTCCCCGGACGGTCTCGACATCCTGCGCCACTCGACCGCGCACGTCATGGCCCAGGCCGTGCAGGAGCTCTTCCCCGAGGCCAAGCTGGGCATCGGCCCGCCGGTCCGGGACGGCTTCTACTACGACTTCGACGTCGAGAAGCCCTTCACTCCCGAGGACCTCAAGGTCATCGAGAAGAAGATGCAGGAGATCCAGAAGCGCGGCCAGCGTTTCGCCCGTCGTGTGGTGACCGATGAGGACGCCCGCGCGGAGCTGGCCGGCGAGCCGTACAAGCTGGAGCTCATCGGCATCAAGGGCTCCGCCTCGACCGACGACGGCGCGAACGTCGAGGTGGGCGGCGGCGAGCTGACCATCTACGACAACATCGACGCCAAGACCGGCGACCTGTGCTGGAAGGACCTCTGCCGCGGTCCGCACCTGCCCACCACCCGGAACATCCCGGCGTTCAAGCTGATGCGCAACGCCGCCGCCTACTGGCGCGGCAGCGAGAAGAACCCGATGCTCCAGCGCATCTACGGCACCGCCTGGCCGTCGAAGGACGAGCTGAAGGCCCACCTCGACTTCCTCGCCGAGGCCGAGAAGCGCGACCACCGCAAGCTGGGCAACGAGCTCGACCTCTTCTCCATCCCGGACGAGATCGGCTCCGGCCTCGCGGTCTTCCACCCCAAGGGCGGCATCATCCGCCGGGTCATGGAGGACTACTCGCGCAAGCGCCACGAGGAGGAGGGCTACGAGTTCGTCTACTCGCCGCACGCCACCAAGGGCAAGCTGTTCGAGAAGTCGGGCCACCTCGACTGGTACGCCGAGGGCATGTACCCCCCCATGCAGCTCGACGAGGGCGTGGACTACTACCTCAAGCCCATGAACTGCCCGATGCACAACCTGATCTTCGACGCGCGCGGCCGTTCGTACCGTGAACTGCCGCTGCGCCTCTTCGAGTTCGGCACCGTGTACCGGTACGAGAAGTCGGGCGTCGTGCACGGCCTGACCCGGGCCCGCGGCTTCACCCAGGACGACGCGCACATCTACTGCACCAAGGAGCAGATGGCGGAGGAGCTCGACAAGACCCTCACCTTCGTCCTGAACCTGCTGCGCGACTACGGTCTGACCGACTTCTACCTGGAGCTGTCCACCAAGGACCCGGAGAAGTTCGTCGGCTCGGACGAGATCTGGGAGGAGGCCACCGCGGTCCTCCAGCAGGTCGCCGAGAAGCAGGGCCTCCCGCTGACCCCCGACCCGGGCGGCGCCGCGTTCTACGGCCCGAAGATCTCGGTGCAGGCGCGCGACGCCATCGGCCGGACCTGGCAGATGTCGACCGTGCAGCTGGACTTCAACCTGCCGGAGCGCTTCGACCTGGAGTACACCTCCCCGGACGGCACCAAGCAGCGTCCGGTCATGATCCACCGCGCACTGTTCGGCTCGATCGAGCGCTTCTTCGCCGTGCTCCTGGAGCACTACGCGGGCGCGATGCCGCCGTGGCTGGCGCCCGTCCAGGCCACCGGCATCCCGATCGGCGACGCGCACGTCGACTACCTGCACGCGTTCGCCGCCCAGGCGAAGAAGCAGGGTCTGCGGGTGGACGTCGACTCGTCCTCGGACCGGATGCAGAAGAAGATCCGCAACGCGCAGAAGCAGAAGGTCCCGTTCATGATCATCGCGGGTGACGAGGACATGGCCGCCGGCGCCGTCTCCTTCCGCTACCGCGACGGTTCGCAGGAGAACGGCATCCCGGTCGACGAGGCCATCGCCAAGATCGCCAAGATCGTCGAGGACCGCGTCCAGGTCTGATGACCCGATCCGTTCAGGAGGCCCCCGGGGAGTCCCCCGGGGGCCTCTTCCCGTCCCCCGTCCCTTCGCCCTTCTCGTCCTCGCGGGTGAACGCCTGGATCAGCCAGGACGAGAACGAACCCGTCACCGCTCCGAGCAGCGCGAGACCGCAGGCCATCAGGCCCGCCGCCGTCACCCGGCCGATCGGGGTCACCGGCGCCACGTCCCCGTAGCCCACCGTCGCGAGCGTCGCGCAGGCCCACCAGACGGCGTCCCCGAAGGTGAGGATCGAGGCGCCGGGGGCGTCCCTCTCGAAGCGGTAGACCGTGAGCGCGCCCGCGAAGCCCAGCAGCGACACCGTGAGGCCCGAGTAGACCATCACGCGCGCGTAGATGCCGAGCTGCGGCTTGTCGTGGCGGCGCTGGATCTGGTTGTAGATGTTGACCATCCGCACCGGTCGCAGCAGCGGCAGGATCACGACCACCGTGTCGAGGAGATGGGTGCGCAGGAAACGGAGGGGACCGAGGCCGCTGAGCCGGAGCCGTACCGCGTAGTCCACGACGAAGACCGCCCAGGAGGCGAGGGTGACCGCGAGACAGAGGTCGAGCCAGGCCTGGGGGAGGGAACTGTGGCCGAGGACACGGAGCGCGTAGCCCGCCAGGAAGACGACGGACGCCACGGCGAGCGGGGTCTCCATGCGGCGGTCCCAGCGCTCCTGCCGGGGTGGTTCCGGTGACCTGTCGCGCATCGCATCAGCCATCGGATCAGCATGGCCGCTGCATGGATCTTCCGCCCCGGCGACACGTTCCGAACGGGCGAAGCAATATGCTGCACAGCATGACGACTGAGCCGGAGCAGCAGATCGGAGTGGGGACGCGGGACGCGTTCCAGCGCCTGTGGACGCCTCATCGGATGGCGTACATCCAGGGCGAGAACAAGCCGACCGGGCCGGGCGCCGAGGACGGCTGTCCGTTCTGCTCGATTCCGTCGAAGTCGGACGAGGACGGTCTGGTGATCGCCCGGGGCCAGAGCGTGTACACGGTCCTCAACCTGTACCCGTACAACGGCGGTCACCTCATGGTCGTCCCCTACCGTCACGTCGCCGACTACACGGATCTGGACGCGGCGGAGACGTTGGAGCTCGCCGACTTCACCAAGCGCGCGATGGTCGCGCTGCGGGCCGCCTCCGGCGCGCACGGCTTCAACATCGGCATGAACCAGGGCGCCGTCGCGGGCGCCGGGATCGCCGCACACCTGCACCAGCACGTGGTGCCGCGCTGGGGCGGGGACACCAACTTCATGCCGGTCGTCGGGCACACCAAGGTGCTGCCGCAGCTTCTCGCGGACACCCGGAAGATGCTGGCCGACGCCTGGCCCGCCGCCATCTGATCCGTACGCGTCCGGCAGGACCGGCCGCCATCTGATCCGTACGCGTCCGGCAGGACCGGCCGCCATCTGATCCGTACGCGTCCGGCAGGACCGGCCGCCATCCGATCCGTACGCGAAGGGCCCGGGCCACAGCAGTGGACCCGGGCCCTTCGTCGTACGGTCCGGTCACGGTCTCCCGGTCCTTCGCGTACGGCCCGTCACGCGTCGTAGACGTCGGCCTTCTTGGGGCCCGGCTCCTGGATGCCACCGCTGAGGACCAGCGAGCGGTTGGTGAAGCGCTCCGTGTCCACGTTGTGCTCGTCCAGGAACTTCAGGGTCGCGGAGTGGACCGCGCGCAGCACCGGCGTCGCCATCCTTATGGCATCGTCGGCCATGAAGCGGTTCTTCCAGAGCGGACCGGCCCAGACGTGGCGCAGGCCGAAGGGCTCGGGCAGGACCATCTTGCCGCCGAGGAACTCCAGGACCGGCGGGTACCAGGTGAGCGGTGCGCGCACCGCCAGCCGGACGATGTCGTCGGTGTCGAGCAGCGGCTGCTGGATCTCCTTCGTCTCCCAGAAGCGGACCGCCTTGGAGACCTCCTTGGTCTTGGCCTTCGGCTTCGTGGTGAACAGACCGTGCACGGGGCCGAGCGCGTGGCCGGTGACCTCGATCCTGAGCGTGTGGTGCAGCGAGGTCACCGTGACCATCATCGTGAGGACGAGGTTCCCGTCCCAGAGGGTGAACTGCACGCCGAGGTAGTGACGGTTGCCGGCGCCGAACTGCTGGTCGTTGCAGATGCGCTGTATCTCGTGCGGCTTGACCTGGAAGTGGACGATGTTGTCGCCCTCGGGCCGGGTGACCTCGTCGGCGCCCTCGCCGACGGCGGAGACGACCCAGTGCTTGACGGTCGGCTTCGGGAAACCGGTCTTCAGGGAGCCGCGCTCCAGCAGCGAGAGCTCGTCGTGGATCTTGCGGATGACGTCCCAGGCGCGGAAGTCGTGGATCTCCCGGCCGGCCACGGGGACGAGTTCCTCGGCGAGGGTCCAGCTGCCCCAGCGGGTGCCCAGACCGAGGATGCCCTTGGGTCCGGCGTAGAACGCGATGTTGGACTGCTGCTCGGCCGAGAGCTTCTCCAGGTTCAGCCGGAGCTCCTCGGCCGACTTCTCGCCGGGGTCCTGCGGAACGGACTTGGGGACCTGCGGACCGGCGCCGCCGCCGCTGAGCAGACCGGTCCAGCGCTCCCGCAGGTCGACGGCGGACCTGTCGCAGATCCGGCGGGCCAGGAACCAGCCGATGACCGGGGCCACGAGCATGGCGCGCAGATAGTTCGGCAGGATCCCGTCGAAGGGCAGCCTGATCAGCACGAGCGCGGCGAAGATCCCCGCCGCCCACAGCAGGAGGGTGCCGATGATGCTCGTCCGCTTGTTCTCGGAGCCGGCGGCGAGGCGGCGCAGCTGGATGACGCCGAGCCAGAGCAGCAGGCCGGGCAGGAAGAGGATGCCGCAGACGAAGGTGACCATGGTCAGCTGGGCATCGCGCCGACGGCGGATGTGGGTGGCCGCGAGGCAGTGCTCGACGACCGGCTGCGGCTCGGCGCCGAAGGACTGGATGAGGGCCTTGCGGCCGCCGCCGAGCATGCGGACCTGGACCGCGCGGGAGAAGGCCTCGCCGAGGTCGGGCCGGAAGAGCTTCTCCCATTTCCCGGCCTTGAGCGTCGTCTTGTAGAGCTCGTTGTCGGCCTGCTGGATCGTGTCGAGCGGGCTGTCGCGGTACGCGGCGGACGCGAGCGCGTTGGTCGCCCCCGTACCACCGCCCGTGCCCATGAGGGGGACCTGCGCCCCGGGTCCGAAGCCATCGATCGCCACTGCCGCCCCCATCGCCGCGGTTACTTGTGCGGGCTGTTCCCAACTGCCGCGCCCCGCACACCTTCTGAGCTGGGCACCACAGCGTAACCGGGGACCGTCGTGTGCGTCACCGCCTGTGGATATCGCGGCCGAATGACGTTCGCCCGACATGTGCCGGGCGAACGTTCACCGCTGTCACTCCCGTGTCACTCCCTTGCCGCTCCCGTGTCGATCCCTCAACAAGGCGCCCTTTCAGGACTCTTCGCGGACCTTCTCGGCGAGGTGCGGCGGCATCGGCTCGTGCCGGGCGTACGTACGGTCGAACCGGCCCGTGCCGTGAGACACGGACCGGAGGTCGATCGCGTACCGCCCGATCTCGATCTCCGGCACCTCGGCCCGGACCACGGTCCGCCCGGGGCCGGCCTGGTCGGTGCCGACGACCCGGCCCCGTCGCCCCGACAGATCGCTCATCACGGGACCGACGTACTCGTCGGGCACCAGGACCTGGACCTCGGCGACCGGCTCCAGGAGGTGCACGGCGACCTCGGCGGCCGCCTCGCGCAGCGCGAGCGCCCCGGCCGTCTGGAAGGCGGCGTCGGAGGAGTCCACCGAGTGGGCCTTGCCGTCCTTGAGGGTGACCCGGATGTCGACGAGCGGATAGCCGGCCGCGACGCCCCGCGCGGCCTGGGCCCGTACGCCCTTCTCGACGGAGGGGATGAACTGCCGGGGGACCGCGCCGCCGACCACCTTGTCGACGAACTCGATGCCGCTGCCCGGCGGGAGCGGCTCCACCTCGATCTCGCAGATGGCGTACTGGCCGTGGCCGCCGGACTGTTTGACGTGCCGGCCCCGGCCGGCCGACGTGCCGCCGAAGGTCTCGCGCAACGACACCTTGTACGGCACGGCGTCGACCTGGACCCCGTACCGGCCGCGGAGACGTTCGAGGACGACGTCCTGGTGGGCCTCGCCCAGGCACCACAGGACGACCTGCCGGGTGTCCTGGTTCTGTTCGAGGCGCAGGGTGGGGTCCTCGGCGACCAGCCGGGCGAGGCCTTGTGAGAGCCGGTCCTCGTCGGCCTTGCCGTGGGCCTGGACGGCGAGCGGGAGCAGCGGCTCCGGCATGCTCCAGGGCTCCATGAGCAGCGGATCGTCCTTCGCGGAGATCGTGTCGCCGGTCTCCGCGCGGCCCAGCCGGGCCACACAGGCGAGGTCCCCGGCGATGCAGTGCGCCATGGGCCGCTGCTGCTTGCCGAAGGGGGAGGTGAGGCCGCCGATCCGCTCGTCGACGTCGTGGTCCTCGTGGCCCCGGTCGGCCAGGCCGTGCCCGGAGACGTGGACGGTCTCGTCGGGGCGCAGGGTGCCGGAGAAGACCCGGACCAGGGAGACGCGGCCCACGTAGGGGTCGGCGGCGGTCTTGACGACCTCGGCGACCAGGGGGCCTTCGGGGTCGCAGGTGAGGGGCGGTCGGGGCTGCCCGTCCGGGGTGGTGACGGCGGGCGGTTCGTGCTCCAGGGGCGAGGGGAACCCGCCGGTGATGAGCTCCAGGAGTTCGAGGGTGCCCAGACCCTGCGTACCGCCGTCGGCGGCGGGGGCGGCCGCGAGCACCGGGTGGAAGGTGCCCCGGGCGACGGCCTTCTCCAGGTCGTCGACGAGCGTCTTCACATCGATCGACTCGCCACCGAGGTAGCGGTCCATCAGGGTCTCGTCCTCGCTCTCGGCGATGATCCCCTCGATCAGCCGGGCGCGGGCCTCCGCGATCAGCTCCCGCTGGCCCTCGTCGGGCGGGCCCTCCTTCCGTACCCCCGTCGAGTAGTCGAAGATCCGCTCCGAGAGCAGGCCGACCAGACCGGTCGTGGGCGCGTGCCCGTCGGCGCCCTCCTCGCCGCGCACCGGCAGGTAGAGGGGCAGGACGGCGTCCGGGTCGTCGCGGCCGAAGAGCGAGGCACAGACGGCGGTGAGCTCGCCGAAGTCGGTGCGGGCGGTGTCGAGGTGGGTGACGACGATGGCGCGGGGCATGCCGACGGCGGCGCACTCCTCCCAGACCATCCGGGTGGAGGCGGCGACGGCGTCGGCCTCCTGGGCGGCCGAGACGACGAAGAGGGCCGCGTCCGCCGCGCGCAGACCGGCCCTCAGCTCCCCGACGAAGTCGGCGTACCCGGGGGTGTCGAGGAGGTTGATCTTGTACCCGTCCCAGCCGACCGGAACGAGGGAGAGCTGTACGGAGCGATGCTGGCGGTGCTCGATCTCGTCGTAGTCGGAGACGGTGCCGCCGTCCTCGACCCGGCCCGCCCGGTTGAGTGCCCCGGCGGTCTGCGCGAGCGCCTCGACCAGGGTCGTCTTGCCCGATCCGCTGTGGCCGACCAGCACCACGTTCCGTACGGCCGTGGGCCGGTCGGCCGTCAAAGCCCTGCCGGCGGCTCCGGCGGCCGTGTTCGCCTTGTCACCCATGATGTGTTCCTCCCGACTGCTCGCACGGTGCGGCGGGACGCGGGCGCGGGGGAGTGGTGTGTCGCGGTACGGCTCCGGCGGGTGCCCGCGGTGGTCCTTCGAGCTTTGCACCGACGCAAGGAGGCGTCCATACGTCGTACACGGGGAGGGCCCCTCGGAGGGGACGCCGACGCGGCGGGGCGGGTGCCGCCCGTACGTCGGGGCGCGCGTGGCTACGATGGGTGAGCCGGTGGTCGTAGGGGCCGCGCGGCCCACCGAACCTCGGGAAGGCCATGCTGAACAAGTACGCGCGTGCATTTTTTACGCGTGTCCTCACACCGTTCGCCGCGTTTCTGCTCCGCAGGGGCGTCAGTCCCGACGCGGTCACGCTCATCGGCACGGCGGGAGTGATGGCCGGTGCGCTGGTGTTCTTCCCCCGCGGGGAGTTCTTCTGGGGCACCATCGTCATCACCCTCTTCGTCTTCTCCGACCTCGTCGACGGCAACATGGCCCGGCAGGCGGGGATCTCCAGCCGCTGGGGCGCCTTCCTCGACTCGACGCTGGACCGGGTCGCCGACGGCGCCATCTTCGGCGGCTTCGCGCTCTGGTACGCGGGCAAGGGCGACGACAACGTGCTGTGCGCCGTGGCGATCTTCTGCCTGGCGAGCGGGCAGGTCGTGTCGTACACCAAGGCCCGAGGTGAATCGATTGGCCTGCCCGTCGCCGTCAACGGTCTGATCGAACGTGCCGAACGCCTGGTGATCTCGCTCGTCGCGGCCGGCCTCGCCGGACTCCACACGTTCGGCGTGCCCGGGATCGAGGTGCTGCTGCCGATCGCGCTGTGGATCGTGGCCGTCGGCAGCGCCGTCACCCTGGGCCAGCGCGTCGTCACCGTACGACGGGAATCGGCCGAGGCGGACGCCGCGGCGGCCGGGGACGGCGGGGTGACGACATGAGCACGCTGAGGGACGGAACGCCGGAGGGCGGCACGTCGGAGGGGCGCACGTCCGGGGGCAGCGCGCCCGAAGGCAGCACGTCGCAGGACGGCACGTCGGCGGCCGACGTGTCCCGGGGCAGCACGCTGAAGGAGCGGCTGAGCGACGGGCTGTACGGCGCCGGCTGGGCGACCGTCAAGAAGCTGCCCGAGCCGGTGGCCGCAGGTCTCGGCCGGCGGATCGCCGACTTCACGTGGAAGCGGCGGGGCAAGAGCGTCCTGCGTCTCGAGGCCAACCTCGCGCGCGTGGTGCCGGACGCCACGCCCGAGCGGCTCGCCGAGCTGTCGAAGGCCGGCATGCGCTCGTACATGCGGTACTGGATGGAGTCCTTCCGGTTGCCGACCTGGAGCAGGGAACGGGTCGAGCGCGGGATAGACATCAAGGACGTCCACCACCTCAAGGAGGGCCTCGCCGCCGGACGCGGCGTCGTCCTGGCCCTGCCGCACCTGGCGAACTGGGACCTCGCGGGCGTGTGGGTGACCCGGTCCCTCGGCGTGCCGTTCACCACGGTCGCGGAGCGGCTCAAGCCCGAGACGCTGTACGACCGCTTCGTGGCCTACCGCGAGTCCCTCGGCATGGAGGTCCTCCCGCACACCGGGGGCTCCGCCTTCGGCACGCTGGCGCGGCGCCTGCGGGCCGGCGGCCTGGTCTGCCTGGTCGCCGACCGCGACCTGTCCGCCTCCGGCACCGAGGTGACGTTCTTCGGCGACACGGCGCGGATGCCGGCGGGACCGGCGATCCTCGCCCAGCAGACGGGCGCACTGCTCCTTCCGGTGACGCTCTGGTACGACGACACGCCGGTCATGCGGGGGCGCATCCACCCGCCGATCGACGTACCCGAGTCAGGTACGCGGGCGGAGAAGACGTCTGTGATGACACAGGCGCTGGCCGACGCCTTCGCCGCCGGCATCGCGGACCACCCGGAGGACTGGCACATGCTGCAACGACTGTGGCTCGCGGACCTGGAGGAACGCCCGGAGCCCGGCGCGGGTGCCGGGACCGAGGGTGTCGAGCGGGGCGGGGAGCGCGGCGAGTGAAGATCGGGATCGTCTGCCCGTATGCGTGGGACGTGCCGGGCGGCGTCCAGTTCCACATCCGTGACCTCGCCGAGCACCTCATCCGGCTCGGCCACGAGGTCTCCGTCCTCGCGCCCGCCGACGACGAGACGCCGCTGCCGCCGTACGTGGTGTCGGCGGGCCGTGCCGTGCCCGTGTCGTACAACGGCTCGGTGGCGCGGCTCAGCTTCGGCTTCCTCTCGGCCGCGCGGGTGCGGCGCTGGCTCCACGACGGCACCTTCGACGTCGTCCACATCCATGAGCCGACCTCGCCGTCGCTCGGGCTGCTGACCTGCTGGGCGGCGCAGGGACCGATCGTCGCCACCTTCCACACGTCGAACCCGCGCTCACGGGCGATGATCGCCGCGTATCCGATCCTCCAGCCGGCGCTGGAGAAGATCAGCGCGCGTATCGCGGTGAGCGAGTACGCGCGGCGCACGCTCGTCGAGCACCTCGGCGGCGACGCCGTGGTCATCCCCAACGGGGTCGACGTGGACTTCTTCGCGCGCGCCGAGCCGAAGAAGGAATGGCAGGGCGAGACGCTCGGCTTCATCGGGCGCATCGACGAGCCGAGGAAGGGCCTGCCCGTCCTCATGCGGGCGCTGCCCAGGATCCTCACCGAGCGGCCCGGGGCGCGGCTCCTGGTCGCCGGGCGCGGGGACGAGGAGGAGGCGGTGGCCTCGCTGCCCCGGGAGATGCGCTCGCGGGTGGAGTTCCTCGGCATGGTCAGCGACGAGGACAAGGCGCGGCTGCTGCGCAGCGTCGACGTGTACGTGGCTCCCAACACCGGCGGCGAGAGCTTCGGCATCATCCTCGTCGAGGCGCTGTCGGCGGGAGCGCCGGTCCTCGCCGCCGACCTGGACGCCTTCGCGCAGGTCCTGGACCAGGGGGCGGCGGGCGAACTCTTCACCAACGAGGACGCGGACGCGCTCGCGGACGCGGCGATCCGCCTCCTCGGCGACGAGGAGCGCCGCGCGGAACTGAGAGCCCGTGGCTCGGCCCATGTACGCCGCTTCGACTGGACGACGGTCGGCGCGGACATCCTGGCGGTCTACGAGACGGTGACGGACGGCGCGGCGGCGGTGGACACGGACGAACGCGTGGGGCTGCGGGCACGATTGGGTCTGTAGCCCCCCACAGGACCGCCGCCCCACCCGGCCTCGGGCGCCCCCGCCCCGCCCCGCGGGACGATTGCCCACACGGGGGTGGGGCAGGCTTGGGCCATGGTTGCGATCAGCCGGCTCGATCTGGGGTACTTCACCCGGCCCGCCGAGGAATGGGGCGGGCCCCACGACCGCCAGGAGCCGACGCTCGGCTACCTCGTGCGGTACGGGAACGGCGCCCTGCTCTTCGACACCGGGATGGGGGAGGGCTCCCCCGAGGCGGACGCCCACTACCGGCCCGTCCGGCGGAGCCTCGACGTAGGGCCCGACGACGTGGACCTCGTGGTCAACTGCCACCTCCACTTCGACCACATCGGCGGCAACCAGCGCTTCCCCGACACCCCCGTCCTCGTCCAGCGCACCGAGCTCGCCACCGCCCGCGCCGGCGGGTACACCATCGACTCGCTCCTGCCCGGGGTCCGGTACGTGGAGCTGGACGGCGAGTACGAGATCGCGCCCGGCGTACGCATCGTGCCGACGCCCGGACACACCGAAGGGCACCAGTCCCTCTTCCTCGACCACGGCGACCGTGTGACCGTCCTCGCGGGACAGGCCTACGACTTCGCGGCCGAGTTCGGCACCCCGTACCGCCCCTGGCTCGACCGGCTCGCCGAGCTCGCCGCGGGCCGCCCCGCGCGTGTCCTGTTCGCCCATGACCATGACCTTTGGGAAGGGGTGCTGCCGCCGCCCCGGTAGCCTTTCCGCCCGTGACCGAAACCCTGATCTGGACCGTCGTCGCGCTGATCCTCATCGGCGTCTATCTCAGCTGGACCGCCGGACGGCTCGACCGGCTGCACTCCCGAATCGACGCCGCCCGCGCGGCCCTGGACGCGCAGTTGCTGCGCCGGGCCTCGGTCACCCAGGAGCTGGCCACCTCCGGTGTCCTCGACCCGGCCGCCTCGATCGTGCTGTACGAGGCCGCGCACGCCGCACGGCAGGCCGAGGAGGACCACCGGGAGGTCGCCGAGAGCGAGTTGAGCCAGGCTCTGCGGGTCGTGTTCGGCGAGCCCGAGCAGGTGGAACTCGTACGGGAGGCGCCCGGCGGCGACGACGCCGCGGAGGAGTTGGCGGCGTCCGTCCGCCGGGTGCCGATGGCCCGCCGTTTCCACAACGACGCCGTCCGTGCCGCCCGCGCCCTGCGCCGCCACCGTACGGTCCGCTGGTTCCGGCTCGCGGGCCACGCGCCCTTCCCGCTGGCCTTCGAAATGGACGACGAGGCCCCGGTGGCCCTTGCCGATCGCCCGGCCTGACGCCCTCAGCCTGCGAAAACGATCCACCGGGTCCACATTGGCCCTTGCTGTGGACTGCACGTGGACTGTTTCCTCGACCTAGTCGTCAACCCCCGTTGTCACGAGTGAGGTCCCCGTGTCCACCACGCCTTCCGTTTCCCCCCAGTCCCCCGAGACCGGCACCGCCCGTGTGAAGCGCGGCATGGCCGAGCAGCTCAAGGGTGGCGTGATCATGGACGTGGTCAACGCCGAGCAGGCGAAGATCGCCGAGGACGCCGGCGCCGTGGCCGTCATGGCCCTGGAGCGGGTCCCCGCGGACATCCGCAAGGACGGCGGCGTGGCCCGCATGTCCGACCCGAACATGATCGAAGAGATCATCGGCGCGGTCTCCATCCCGGTCATGGCCAAGTCCCGTATCGGCCACTTCGTCGAGGCCCAGGTCCTGCAGTCCCTCGGCGTCGACTACATCGACGAGTCCGAGGTCCTGACCCCCGCCGACGAGGTCAACCACTCCGACAAGTGGGCCTTCACGACCCCCTTCGTCTGTGGCGCCACCAACCTGGGCGAGGCCCTGCGCCGCATCGCCGAGGGCGCGGCCATGATCCGCTCCAAGGGCGAGGCCGGCACCGGCAACGTCGTCGAGGCCGTCCGCCACCTGCGCCAGATCAAGAACGAGATCGCCAGGCTGCGCGGCTTCGACAACAACGAGCTGTTCGCCGCCGCGAAGGACCTGCGCGCCCCGTACGAGCTCGTCAAGGAGGTCGCCGAGCTCGGCAAGCTCCCGGTCGTGCTGTTCTCCGCCGGTGGCGTCGCCACCCCCGCCGACGCCGCGCTCATGCGCCAGCTCGGCGCCGAGGGCGTCTTCGTCGGCTCCGGCATCTTCAAGTCGGGCGACCCGGCCAAGCGCGCCGCCGCCATCGTGAAGGCCACCACCTTCTACGACGACCCGAAGATCATCGCGGACGCCTCCCGCAACCTGGGCGAGGCCATGGTCGGCATCAACTGCGACACCCTCCCCGAGTCCGAGCGCTACGCCAACCGCGGCTGGTAATCACTCATGAGCACACCCGTGATCGGTGTCCTGGCACTCCAGGGCGACGTACGGGAGCACCTGATCGCCCTGGCCGCGGCTGACGCCGTGGCCAGGCCGGTCCGGCGCCCCGAAGAGCTGGCCGAGATCGACGGCCTGGTCATCCCCGGCGGGGAGTCCACCACCATCTCCAAGCTGGCCGAGCTGTTCGGCATGGCGGAGCCGCTGCGCGAGCGCATCGCCGCCGGCCTGCCGGTCTACGGCACCTGCGCCGGTCTGATCATGCTCGCCGAGAAGATCCTCGACCCGCGTTCGGGCCAGGAGACCTTCGGCGGCATCGACATGATCGTCCGCCGCAACGCCTTCGGGCGGCAGAACGAGTCCTTCGAGGCCGGCGTCACCGTCGCGGGCATCGAGGACGGCCCCGTCGAGGGCGTCTTCATCCGGGCCCCCTGGGTGGAGTCCGTCGGCGCCGAGGTCGAGATCCTCGCCGAGCACGAGGGCCACATCGTCGCCGTACGACAGGGCCGGGTGCTCGCGACCTCGTTCCACCCCGAACTCACCGGGGACCACCGCATCCACGCCCTGTTCGTCGACATGGTGCGCGCGGCACGCTGATCCGATCCCGGTAGGATCTCTGGGGTTCGTTCAGAAATGGGTTACGCGAAGGAGACAGGCAGATGTCCGGCCACTCTAAATGGGCTACGACGAAGCACAAGAAGGCCGTGATCGACGCCAAGCGCGGCAAGCTCTTCGCGAAGCTGATCAAGAACATCGAGGTCGCGGCCCGCACGGGCGGCGCCGACCTGGACGGTAACCCGACGCTGTTCGACGCCGTCCAGAAGGCGAAGAAGCAGTCGGTCCCGAACAAGAACATCGACTCCGCGCTCAAGCGCGGTGCGGGTCTCGAGGCCGGCGGCGCCGACTACGCCACGATCATGTACGAGGGCTACGGCCCGAACGGTGTCGCGGTGCTCATCGAGTGCCTCACCGACAACCGCAACCGCGCCGCCTCCGACGTGCGCGTGGCCATGACCCGCAACGGCGGCTCCATGGCCGACCCGGGCTCGGTCTCGTACCTGTTCAACCGCAAGGGCGTCGTCGTGCTCCCCAAGGGCGAGCTGTCCGAGGACGACGTCCTGGAGACGGTGCTCGAGGCGGGCGCCGAGGAGGTCAACGACCTCGGTGAGTCGTTCGAGATCATCAGCGAGGCCACCGACCTGGTGGCGGTCCGCACCGCCCTCCAGGAGGCCGGTATCGACTACGACTCCGCCGAGTCCAGCTTCGTCCCGACCATGCAGGTCGAGCTCGACGAAGAGGGCGCGCGCAAGATGTTCAAGTTGATCGACGCGCTGGAGGACAGCGACGACGTGCAGAACGTCTTCGCCAACTTCGACGTCAGCGACGAGGTCATGGAGAAGGTCGACGCCTGATCCGGGCCGTCGATCGACGCGGTTCCGCAGCGGGCCGACGGGGACACACCCCCGTCGGCCCGCTGTCGTTCGTGCGGCGTTGTCGGTGGCAGCGGATAGCCTGCACAAACAGGTGAGCGAGGAGGGGGAGCGGCGTGCGTGTTCTCGGGGTGGACCCGGGTCTGACCCGGTGCGGCGTCGGCGTCGTCGAGGGTGTCGCCGGACGGCCCCTGACCATGCTCGGCGTGGGCGTGGTGCGGACGGCCGCGGACGACGACATCGGGGTGCGCCTGGTCGGCATCGAGCGTGGCATCGAGGAGTGGCTCGACCGCTTCTCGCCCGAACTCGTCGCCGTGGAGCGGGTGTTCAGTCAGCACAACGTCCGTACGGTGATGGGCACGGCCCAGGCCAGTGCCGTCGCCATGCTCTGCGCCTCGCGCCGCGGCATCCCCGTCGCCCTGCACACCCCCAGCGAGGTCAAGGCCGCCGTCACCGGCAGCGGACGCGCCGACAAGGCACAGGTCGGGGCCATGGTGACCCGACTGCTCCGGCTCTCCGCGCCGCCCAAGCCGGCCGACGCCGCCGACGCCCTCGCCCTCGCCATCTGCCACATCTGGCGCGCCCCCGCCCAGAACCGTCTCCAGCAGGCCGTCGCCGAGAACCGTCTCCAGCAGGCGGTCGCCCGGCAGGCGTCCGCAGTGAAAGGCCGAACCCGATGATCGCCTTCGTCAGCGGCCCGGTCGCCGCGCTCGCCCCCACCACGGCCGTCATCGAGGTCGGCGGTGTGGGCATGGCCGTCCAGTGCACCCCGGGAACGCTCGCGGGACTGCGGATCGGTGAGGACGCCCGGCTCGCCACCTCCCTCGTCGTACGGGAGGACTCCCTCACCCTGTACGGCTTCGCCGACGACGACGAGCGACAGGTCTTCGAGCTCCTCCAGACCGCGAGCGGCGTCGGGCCCCGCCTCGCCCAGGCCATGCTCGGGGTCCACAGCCCGGACGCCCTGCGCCTCGCCGTGTCCACCGGTGACGAGAAGGCCCTCATGGCCGTCCCCGGCATCGGCAAGAAGGGCGCGCAGAAACTCCTCCTCGAACTGAAGGACAAGCTCGGCGCGCCGCTCGGCAGCAGTGGCATGGTCGGCGCGCAGCGGGCCGCGGCCTCCGGGCCCGCGCCGTGGACGGAGCAGCTGTCGGCCGCGCTGATCGGGCTCGGGTACGCGAGCCGCGAGGCGGAGGAGGCGGTGGCGGCGGTGGCGCCGCAGGCCGAGGAGGCGATCGCCTCCGGCGGGTCGGCGCCGGTGCCGCAGCTGCTGCGGGCGGCCTTGCAGTCCCTGAACCGCGCGCGCTGACGGTGAACCGCTGCGCGGGGCCGCCCAGAGGGCGGAATTCCAGCCCGCCCGGCGTTCGAGGACACGGCCGAAGGCCGTACGGGGGCCTGGGGGCTTGCCCCCGGTTTAGGGAAGGGGCGGGGTGGGGGAATCGCCCCGCAGGGTCACCGCCCCCGCCCCGCACAAGACCATCGCACCACCACCAAGAAGGCAGACAACCGTGAACTGGGACGACGACGAGACCACCGGCGACGACGAGGGACGCATCGTCGGGGCGTCGGCCGAGGGCGACGACCAGGCCGTCGAGGCGGCTCTGCGGCCCAAGGACCTCAGTGAGTTCGTCGGCCAGGAGAAGGTCCGTCAGCAGCTCGACCTGGTCCTCAAGGCCGCCCGTCAACGCGGTGCCACCGCTGACCACGTGCTGCTCTCCGGCGCCCCCGGCCTCGGCAAGACCACCCTCTCGATGATCATCGCCGCCGAGATGAACGCGCCGATCCGCATCACCTCGGGCCCCGCCATCCAGCACGCCGGCGACCTCGCCGCGATCCTCTCCTCCCTCCAGGAGGGGGAGATCCTCTTCCTCGACGAGATCCACCGGATGTCCCGGCCCGCCGAGGAGATGCTCTACATGGCGATGGAGGACTTCCGCGTCGACGTCATCGTCGGCAAGGGCCCCGGCGCCACCGCCATCCCGCTCGAACTCCCGCCGTTCACCCTGGTCGGCGCCACCACCCGGGCCGGACTCCTGCCGCCGCCGTTGCGCGACCGCTTCGGCTTCACCGGCCACATGGAGTTCTACGACCCGGACGAGCTGCAGCGCGTGATCCACCGCTCCGCCGGACTCATGGACGTCGAGATCGACCCGGCGGGCGCCGCCGAGATCGCCGGCCGGTCCCGCGGCACCCCCCGCATCGCCAACCGGCTGCTCCGCCGCGTCCGCGACTACGCCCAGGTCAGGGCCGACGGCGTCATCACCCGGGAGATCGCCGAGGCGGCCCTCAGCGTGTACGAGGTCGACGGCCGAGGCCTCGACCGGCTCGACCGGGCCGTCCTGGAGGCCCTGCTCAAGCTCTTCGGCGGCGGCCCCGTCGGCCTCTCCACGCTCGCCGTCGCGGTGGGGGAGGAGCGCGAGACCGTCGAGGAGGTCGCCGAACCCTTCCTCGTACGCGAAGGACTGCTGGCCCGTACGCCCCGTGGTCGGGTCGCCACGCCCGCGGCATGGGCGCACCTGGGACTGGTTCCGCCGCAGGCAGCGGGCCCTGAGAGCGCCGGGAACGGCGCGGGAATGGGACAACAGGGGCTCTTCGGGGCGTGACGGTGGTGACACTCGCCCGGACAGGAACCGGGGTGCGATGCTGGACGTTGTTCAGTCGATGCGGACTCGCCTAGACTCCGCCGATGCCGCCCTTTCTGGTCGGCGCGCCCACCCCCGAAGATCAGGCCGCGGGTTCTCCGCGACCGTGCGAAGGAAACCCGTCCCGTGAGCATCGTGACCCTCCTCCCCTTCATCGTCCTCATCGGGGCCATGTTCCTGATGACCCGCTCTGCCAAGAAGAAGCAGCAGGCCGCGGCGCAGATGCGCAACGAGATGCAGCCCGGCACCGGTGTACGGACGATCGGGGGGATGTACGCCACCGTCAAGGAGATCGCCGACGAGACCGTCCTCCTCGAGGTCGCGCCCGGCGTGCACGCCGTCTACGCCAAGAACGCGATCGGCGCCGTCCTCGAGGACTCCGAGTACAACCGCATCGTCCACGGTGACGACGTGGACTCGGACTCCGACACCGTCGTCCCGGACGACGCCTCGTCGCTGACCGAGGCCGCCGAGGCCACGGAGACCGTCGAGGACGCGCCGAAGGCCGATCTGACGAAGAAGTCGGACGTGTCCGACGCCGCTGAGGGCCAGAAGGACGGCAAGGCCGACGGCGAGACCGACGCGAAGTAGTCGCGGCCGAGGACACCGCGCACGCCCACCGGCGTGCGCGGTTCTCGGAACGGTTCCACGTCTGCGGGGGAAGGTCCCCACACACACTTCGTGGCCGTCCCGCGCACACCCGGCGCGGGACGGTTGGACAGGGAGATACGACAGGTGGCAGCACCGAAGAAGGGCCGAAGGCCGGCGGGGGGACAGAGCCGGCCGGGCCGCGCCCTGGCACTCATCCTGATCGCCATGGTCGCGCTCACCGGCGGCATGTTCTGGTCGGGGCACACCACCCCGCGCCTGGGCATCGACCTCGCCGGCGGTACGTCGATCACACTCAAGGCCAAGGCTGATCCCGGCCAGGAGTCGGCGGTCAACGAGACCAACATGAACACCGCCGTCGGCATCATCGAGCGCCGTGTCAACGGTCTCGGTGTCTCCGAGGCCGAGGTCCAGACGCAGGGCCGCGAGAACATCATCGTCAACATCCCTCGCGGGACGAACGAGAAGCAGGCCCGGGAGCAGGTCGGTACCACCGCCCAGCTCTACTTCCGGCCCGTTCTCGCGGTGACGAACGGTGGACCCGCGCCGGCGCGCAGCGCCAGCTCCTCCGGTTCTCCCTCCGCCACGCCGAAGCCGTCCGCGTCCGCCTCCGGCTCGACCGTGGGCGAGAAGTCGGCCACCCCGACGGCCACCGGCTCCGCCCAGGGCCGCGCGCTCACCGAGGCCCTCAAGGCCCCGACGCCGACGCCCACCGGCAGCGCCTCGTCGTCCTCGACGCCGAAGGCCACCGGAACCCCGTCGGAGCCCCCGGCGCCGGATGCCGCCACCGCGGCGCTCCAGCAGAAGTTCACCTCCCTGAACTGCCTGGACCCCAAGCAGCGCACCGCCGCCGGCCAGGGCGTCCTGCCGGCGCAGCCGACCGTGGCCTGTGGCGAGGACGCGCCGGGCGTGTGGTCGAAGTACCTCCTCGGCCCGGCCGAGGTCGAGGGCCGTGACGTCGACGACGCCAAGGGCCAGCTCGACCAGCAGCGCGGCATGTGGATCGTCACCATGGACTTCACGGACGCGGGTTCGAAGAAGTTCCAGGCGATCACCAGCAAGCTCTCGGCGCAGGCCGACCCGCAGAACCGCTTCGCGATCGTCCTGGACGGCGAGGTCGTCTCGGCCCCGTCGGTGCGCCAGACGCTGAGCGCCAGCGCCGAGATCTCCGGCAACTTCAACCAGCAGTCGGCCCAGGACCTCGGCAACATCCTGTCGTACGGTGCCCTGCCGCTGACCTTCGAGACGCAGAGCGTCGACACGGTCACCGCCGCGCTCGGCGGTGACCAGCTGGAGGCCGGTCTGATCGCCGGCGCCATCGGCCTCGGTCTGGTCATCATCTACCTGGTCGCCTACTACCGCGGCCTGTCGCTGATCGCCATCCTCAGCCTCGGTGTCTCCGCGCTCCTCACCTACGTGATCATGGCCCTGCTCGGCCCGGCCATCGGCTTCGCGCTGAACCTGCCGGCCGTCTGTGGAGCCATCGTCGCCATCGGTATCACCGCGGACTCGTTCATCGTGTACTTCGAGCGCATCCGCGACGAGCTCCGCGAGGGCCGCTCGCTCCGCCCGGCCGTCGAGCGCGCCTGGCCGCGTGCCCGACGCACGATCATGGTCTCCGACTTCGTGTCGTTCCTGGCCGCGGCCGTGCTCTTCATCGTCACCGTCGGCAAGGTCCAGGGCTTCGCGTTCACGCTCGGCCTGACCACCCTGCTCGACGTCGTGGTGGTGTTCCTCTTCACCAAGCCGGTCATGACGCTTCTCGCGCGGACCAAGTTCTTCGGCGAGGGCCACGCCTGGTCCGGCCTGGACCCGAAGCGACTCGGCGCCAAGCCGCCGCTGCGCCGCACCCGTCGTGCCAATGCCTCTGTCGCTGGCCCTGTCGACCCGAAGGAGGCGTGAGATGTCGAAGCTCGGCGATCTCGGCGCCCGGCTCCACCGTGGTGAGGTCGGCTACGACTTCATCGGCAATCGCAAGATCTGGTATGGCCTGTCCATCCTGATCACCATCACCGCCATCGTGGCCCTGGCCGTCCGCGGCCTCAACATGGGCATCGAGTTCCAGGGCGGTGCCGTCTTCACCACCCCGAAGTCGGAAGTCTCCGTCAGCCAGGCGCAGGAGTACGCGGAAGAGGCCTCCGGCCACGACGCGATCGTCCAGCAGCTCGGCAACGGCTCCCTGCGCATCCAGGTCGGCGGCCTCGACACCGCGCAGTCCGACAAGGTCCGCACGGAGCTCGCCAAGGACCTGAACGTCCCCGAGGACAAGATCGCGGCGGAGCTGGTCGGCCCCAGCTGGGGTGAGCAGATCGCCACCAAGGCCTGGACCGGTCTGGGGATCTTCATGATCCTCGTGGTGATCTATCTGGCCATCGCCTTCGAGTGGAGAATGGCGGTCGCCGCGCTCATCGCGCTGATCCACGACCTCACGATCACGGTCGGCATCTACTCGCTGGTCGGCTTCGAGGTCACCGTCGGTACGGTCATCGGTCTGCTGACGATCCTCGGATATTCGCTGTACGACACGGTCGTCGTCTTCGACTCCCTCAAGGAGCAGACGAAGGACATCACGAAGCAGACCCGCTTCACGTACAGCGAGCTGGCCAACCGCTCGATCAACGGCACCCTGGTCCGTTCGATCAACACCACCGTCGTCGCGCTGCTGCCGGTCGCCGGCCTGCTCTTCATCGGTGGTGGCGTCCTCGGCGCCGGCATGCTCAACGACATCTCGCTGTCGCTGTTCGTCGGTCTCGCCGCCGGTGCGTACTCCTCGATCTTCATCGCCACCCCGCTCGTCGCCGACCTCAAGGAGCGCGAGCCGGCGATCAGGGCACTCAAGAAGCGCATCATGGCGAAGCGGGCCGGTGCGGCCGCCAAGGGCGAGTCGTACGACGGGTCGGACGACCGGTCCGTCGACGAGAACGAGAACGAGATCGCCGTCGTCGGCCCGCGGGCGAGCCGTCGCGGCCGCTCCTCGGAGCACCGAGGATGACCGCCGAGGCCCAGGACGTCACCGACCTCCTGCTCAGCCGCATCCGCGACGTACCGGACTACCCGAAGCCCGGCGTGCTGTTCAAGGACATCACGCCGCTGCTCGCGGACCCGGCGGCGTTCACGGCGCTCACCGACGCCCTCGCCGGGCTGTGCTCCGCGCACGGCGCGACGAAGATCGTCGGTCTCGAGGCGCGCGGCTTCATCCTGGCCGCCCCGGTGGCCGTCCGCGCGGGACTGGGCTTCATCCCGGTCCGCAAGGCAGGCAAGCTCCCCGGGGCGACGCTCCGCCAGGCGTACGAGCTGGAGTACGGCACCGCCGAGATCGAGGTGCACGCCGAGGACCTGGCCGCGGGCGACCGCGTCATGGTCATCGACGACGTCCTCGCCACCGGCGGTACGGCCGAGGCCTCCATCGAGCTCATCCGCCGCGCGGGCGCCGAGGTGGCGGGCGTCGCGGTCCTGATGGAACTCGGCTTCCTGCCGGGCCGAGCCCGCCTGGAGCCGGCTCTGAACGGCGCTCCGCTCACGGCGCTGATCACCGTCTGACATCGGGCTTCACCCCGCACGGGGCGCTCCGGGGAATCCCCGGGGCGCCCCGTCGGTTTTCCGGAGTGTGCCGGTCCGGGACCCGGGGGACGTCCCGGCCCGCTGTCGGGCCCGTCCACCGCCCCGGCCGCGTGAGCAGCGCGTGTCCGGGCTCGATACCATGGCCACTCCGGGCCTGACCGGGGGACCCGGTACCTCCCCCAGACTCCGTCCGGGGGGACCGCCAGAGGAGCGCTCTTGCCAGACGAGGCCCAGTCACTCTCCGCCGCGCAGCCCGACCCGAAGGCCGACAAGGCCGCGCCGGGGACGGGCACGCCCCAGAACAAGCCCGCGGAGACCGGGCCCGCGCCTGCCGCGTCCGCGTCGCCCGCCCCCGAGGCCCCGGCCCCCACGCGGCCCGCCCCGGCGGCGCCCGCCCGCTCGGGAGGCTCCTCCAACCGCGTCCGCGCCCGCCTCGCCCGGCTCGGCGTCCAGCGCTCCTCCCCGTACAACCCGGTCCTCGAACCGCTGCTGCGGATCGTCCGCTCCAACGACCCGAAGATCGAGACGGCGACGCTCCGCCAGGTCGAGCGGGCCTACCAGGTCGCCGAGCGCTGGCACCGCGGCCAGAAGCGCAAGAGCGGCGACCCGTACATCACGCACCCGCTCGCCGTCACCACGATCCTCGCCGAGCTCGGCATGGACCCGGCGACGCTCATGGCCGGCCTTCTCCACGACACCGTCGAGGACACCGAGTACGGCCTGGAGGACCTGCGCCGCGACTTCGGCGACCAGGTCACCCTGCTCGTCGACGGCGTCACCAAGCTCGACAAGGTCAGGTTCGGCGAGGCCGCGCAGGCCGAGACGGTCCGCAAGATGGTCGTCGCCATGGCCAAGGACCCGCGCGTCCTGGTCATCAAGCTCGCCGACCGCCTGCACAACATGCGCACCATGCGCTATCTCAAGCGGGAGAAGCAGGAGAAGAAGGCCCGCGAGACCCTCGAGATCTACGCGCCCCTGGCCCACCGCCTGGGCATGAACACCATCAAGTGGGAGCTGGAGGACCTCGCCTTCGCGATCCTCTACCCCAAGATGTACGACGAGATCGTCCGGCTCGTCGCCGAGCGCGCCCCCAAGCGGGACGAGTACCTCGCCATAGTGACCGACGAGGTCCAGGCCGACCTGCGGGCGGCCCGCATCAAGGCCACCGTCACCGGCCGCCCCAAGCACTACTACAGCGTCTACCAGAAGATGATCGTCCGCGGCCGTGACTTCGCGGAGATCTACGACCTGGTCGGCATCCGCGTCCTCGTGGACACCGTCCGCGACTGCTACGCGGCCCTCGGCACCGTCCACGCGCGATGGAACCCGGTCCCCGGCCGGTTCAAGGACTACATCGCGATGCCGAAGTTCAACATGTACCAGTCGCTGCACACGACGGTCATCGGACCCAACGGCAAGCCCGTCGAGCTCCAGATCCGCACCTTCGACATGCACCGGCGCGCCGAGTACGGCATCGCCGCGCACTGGAAGTACAAGCAGGAGGCCGTCGCCGGTGCCTCCAAGGTGCGCGCCGACGTGCCGAAGAGGACCGGCAAGGACGACCACCTCAACGACATGGCGTGGCTGCGCCAGCTCCTCGACTGGCAGAAGGAGACCGAGGACCCCAGCGAGTTCCTGGAGTCCCTGCGCTTCGACCTCTCGCGCAACGAGGTCTTCGTCTTCACGCCCAAGGGCGACGTCATCGCGCTGCCCGCCGGCGCGACCCCCGTGGACTTCTCGTACGCCGTCCACACCGAGGTCGGCCACCGCACCATAGGGGCCCGGGTCAACGGGCGGCTCGTGCCGCTCGAATCGACCCTCGACAACGGCGACCTGGTCGAGGTCTTCACCTCCAAGGCCGCCGGCGCCGGGCCCTCCCGCGACTGGCTGGGCTTCGTCAAGTCCCCGCGCGCCCGCAACAAGATCCGGGCCTGGTTCTCCAAGGAGCGCCGCGACGAGGCCATCGAGCAGGGCAAGGACGCCATCGCGCGGGCCATGCGCAAGCAGAACCTGCCGATCCAGCGGATCCTCACCGGCGACTCCCTCGTCACCCTCGCCCACGAGATGCGCTACAGCGACATCTCCTCGCTGTACGCGGCGATCGGCGAGGGCCACGTCACCGCCCAGTCCATCGTGCAGAAGCTGGTCCAGGCGCTCGGCGGCGAGGAGGCGGCCACCGAGGACATCGACGAGGCGGCCCCGCCCACCCGCGGCCGCTCCAAGCGCCGCTCCAACGCCGACCCCGGTGTCGTCGTCAAGGGCGTCGAGGACGTCTGGGTGAAGCTGGCCCGCTGCTGCACCCCGGTGCCCGGCGACCCGATCATCGGCTTCGTCACCCGCGGCAGTGGCGTATCGGTTCACCGCAGCGACTGCGTCAACGTGGAGTCGCTCTCCCGCGAGCCGGAGCGGATCCTCGAGGTCGAGTGGGCGCCCACCCAGTCCTCGGTCTTCCTCGTCGCCATCCAGGTCGAGGCCCTGGACCGCTCGCGGCTGCTCTCGGACGTCACCCGGGTCCTCTCGGACCAGCACGTCAACATCCTCTCGGCGGCCGTCCAGACCTCCCGCGACCGGGTGGCCACCTCGCGCTTCACCTTCGAGATGGGCGACCCGAAGCACCTGGGCCACGTCCTCAAGGCCGTACGGGGCGTGGAGGGCGTCTACGACGTCTACCGCGTGACCTCGGCCCGCAGGCCGTAACGGCACGTACGAGGAAGGCCCCCCGGCACTGAGCCGGGGGGCCTTCCTCGTACGGTCACGGCTTCGTCAGCCGCCGAACTCCTCCAGGCCCTTCATGGCCTGGTCGAGCAGGGCCTGGCGGCCCTCCAGCTCACGGGCGAGCTTGTCGGCCTTGGCGTCGTTGCCGGCGGCGCGGGCCGCGTCGATCTGCTTGCGCAGCTTCTCGACCGCGTCCTGGAGCTGACCGGTCAGACCCGCGGCACGCGCGCGTGCCTCCGGGTTCGTCCGGCGCCACTCGGTCTCCTCGGCCTCCTGGATGGCCCGCTCCACCGTGTGCATCCGGCCCTCGACCTTGGGACGGGCGTCACGCGGGACGTGGCCGATGGCCTCCCACCGCTCGTTGAGGGAACGGAAGGCGGCGCGCGCCGCCTTCAGGTCCGACACCGGCAGCAGCTTCTCGGCCTCGGTCGCGAGCTCCTCCTTGAGCTTGAGGTTCTCGGTCTGCTCCGCGTCCCGCTCGGCGAAGACCTCGCCGCGCGCCGCGAAGAAGACGTCCTGGGCGCCGCGGAAGCGGTTCCACAGGTCGTCCTCGTGCTCGCGCTGGGCGCGGCCGGCCGCCTTCCACTCCGTCATCAGGTCGCGGTAGCGGGCCGCCGTGGTGCCCCAGTCGGTGGAGTTCGACAGCGACTCCGCCTCGGCGACCAGGCGCTCCTTGGCCTTGCGGGCGTCCTCGCGCTGGGCGTCGAGCGAGGCGAAATGGGCCTTGCGACGCTTCGAGAACGCCGAGCGGGCGTGCGAGAAGCGGTGCCACAGCTCGTCGTCGGACTTGCGGTCGAGCCGGGGCAGGCCCTTCCAGGTGTCCACGAGCGCCCGCAGCCGCTCGCCCGCGGAGCGCCACTGCTCGCTCTGGGCCAGCTCCTCGGCCTCGGTGACGAGCTTCTCCTTGGCGGAGCGCGCCTCGTCAGTCTGCTTGGCCTTCTGGGCCTTGCGCTCCTCGCGGCGCGAGTCGACCGTCTCGACGAGCTTGTCGAGACGCGTCGCGAGCGCGGCCAGGTCGCCGACGGCGTGGTGCTCGTCGACCTGCTGCCGGATGTGCTCGATCGCCGCGGTGGCGTCCTTCGCCGAGAGGTCGGTGGTCTTCACCCGCTTCTCGAGGAGGCCGATCTCGACAACCAAGCCCTCGTACTTGCGCTCGAAGTAGGCCAGAGCCTCCTCAGGGGTGCCGGCCTGCCACGATCCGACGACCTTCTCGCCTTCGGCCGTCCGCACGTACACGGTGCCCGTCTCGTCGACGCGGCCCCACGGGTCGCTGCTCACAGCGCCTCCTCACCATGATGCCGTCGCGGGGTCGTACCCCCCGGGCATCGTCCACAGTTTCCCGGCGGGCCTCGCCCGCCTTCCGCAGCGCGGCCGACGGCCCAACGCTGCACAACGCCAATCTAGGCGAACCGCGGCCCGGCTGTCCGCACTCAGCGCGACCGAGATTCGGCGGTCACGCGTGCGTGCGGACCCCGGCTCACTTCTTCGCGACGGCCGCCTTCTCGATGGTGACGGCCTTCTTCGGGGCGCCGTCGGCGGCGCCGCCGTCGACACCGGCCGCGGCGACGTCCTTGACCACCTTGAGGCCGGCCGCGTCCATCTTTCCGAACGGCGTGTAGCTCGGCGGCAGCTTGGTGTCCTTGTAGACGAGGAAGAACTGCGAGCCGCCACTTCCCGGCTGCCCGGTGTTGGCCATCGCCACGGTGCCCGCGGGGTAGGTCACCGAGCCGTCCGCGCCCGCCTTGCCCAGCGCGCCCAGGTTCTCGTCGGGGATGGTGTAGCCCGGGCCGCCGGTGCCGTCGCCCTTGGGGTCACCGCACTGGAGCACGAAGATGCCGCTGGTGGTGAGGCGATGGCACTTCGTCCCGTCGAAGTACTTCTTCGCGGCGAGGTGCGAGAAGGAGTTCACCGTGCGCGGGGTCTTCGCCGCGTCCATGGTGACCGTGATGTCGCCCTCGTTCGTCTTGAGCGCCATGGCGTACGTGGCCTTGGCGTCCACCGACATCTTCGGCTCGGCGCTCGACGACTCGCTCTGCGAGGGCGCCGGGCTGCTGGGCGAGCTGCTCGCCGAGTTGTCGGAGCCCGCCGCGTTGTCCTTGGGGGAGTCCTCGCCCGTCAGCGCCACGGACGCGTACACCGCGCCGCCCGCCGCGAGGACGACCGCGAGGGCGGCCGCGACGACGGTGTTGCGGCGCTTCGCCTTGCGCCGGCTCTCCTCCCGCCGCTGCTGCTGCCGCGCGTACTTCTCCCTGGCAAGCTGCCGCCGCCGCTGATCGCTGGTGACCACCGGTTCCGCTCCTGTCGCTCGTCTGTTCCTGTCCTGGCCGGGTGTGCCCGTACCGTATACGGGTTGGCTGTGGAACCGGCACCGCCGGTAGGCTCTGATCTGCCGCATTCCGCGTTTTCGGTGAGTTCCACGGAAATCCGCGGCCCCGTGCCGGACGACATCTAAGGACGAACGTGCTGATTGCCGGGTTCCCCGCCGGGGCCTGGGGGACCAACTGCTATCTGGTCGCCCCCGCCGCAGGCGAGGAGTGCGTGATCATCGACCCGGGCCACCAGGCCACCCAGGGTGTCGAGGAGACGCTGAGGAAGCATCGGCTCAAGCCCGTCGCCGTCGTCCTGACCCATGGACACATCGACCACGTCGCCTCCGTCGTCCCGGTGTGCGGCGCCCATGACGTCCCCGCGTGGATCCACCCGTCCGACCGCTACATGATGAGCGACCCGGAGAAGGCCCTCGGCCGCTCCATCGGGATGCCCCTCATGGGCGAGCTGACCGTGGGAGAGCCCGACGACGTGCGAGAACTGACGGACGGCGCCGAGCTGAAGCTCGCCGGTCTGGACTTCTCCGTCGCCCACGCGCCCGGTCATACCAAGGGGTCGGTGACCTTCAGGATGCCGGAGACCACGGAGATCCCCTCCGTGTTCTTCTCCGGGGACCTGCTGTTCGCCGGCTCCATCGGACGCACCGACCTTCCCGGCGGTGACATGGACGAGATGCTCGAATCGCTGGCCCGTGTGTGCCTGCCGCTCGACAACTCGACCGTGGTGCTGTCGGGACACGGTCCCCAGACGACCATCGGCCAGGAGCGCGCCACCAACCCCTATCTGCGGGACGTGGCGGCCGGCTTCGGGAGCGCGAAGGCTCCCCGACGAGGAATGTGACGAGACTTTCGTGAGCACCTTTCAGGCCCCCAAGGGCACGTACGACCTGATCCCGCCCCGCTCCGCCACCTTCCTGGCGGTCCGGGACGCGATCTCCACGCCGCTGAGGAACTCCGGCTACGGCTACATCGAGACGCCCGGTTTCGAGAACGTCGAGCTGTTCTCCCGCGGTGTCGGTGAGTCCACCGACATCGTGACCAAGGAGATGTACACCCTCACCACGAAGGGCAACGACCACCTCGCCCTCCGCCCGGAGGGCACCGCCTCCGTCCTGCGCGCGGCCCTCCAGGCCAACCTGCACAAGCAGGGCAACCTGCCGGTGAAGCTCTGGTACTCCGGCTCGTACTACCGCTACGAGCGCGCCCAGGCGGGCCGCTACCGCCACTTCTCCCAGGTCGGCGCCGAGGCGATCGGCTCCGAGGACCCGGCGCTCGACGCCGAGCTGATCATCCTGGCCGACCAGGCGTACCGCTCCCTCGGGCTGCGCAACTTCCGCATCCTGCTCAACTCGCTGGGCGACAAGGAGTGCCGTCCCGTCTACCGCGAGGCGCTCCAGGGCTTCCTGCGCGGGCTCGACCTCGACGAGGAGACCCTGCGCCGCGCCGAGATCAACCCGCTGCGGGTCCTCGACGACAAGCGCGAGTCCGTGCAGAAGCAGCTCGTCGGCGCCCCGCTGCTCGGCGACTACCTGTGCGACGCGTGCAAGGCGTACCACGAGGAGGTGCGCGCCCTGATCACCGCGGCGGGCGTGGAGTTCGAGGACGACGCCAAGCTGGTGCGCGGCCTGGACTACTACACCCGCACCACCTTCGAGTTCGTCCACGGCGGTCTGGGCTCGCAGTCCGCGGTCGGCGGCGGCGGTCGCTACGACGGCCTCTCCGAGATGATCGGCGGCCCCGCGCTGCCGTCCGTCGGCTGGGCGCTCGGCGTGGACCGTACGGTCCTCGCCCTGGAGGCGGAGGGCGTCGAGCTCGACCTCCCCGCCGTCACCAGCGTCTTCGCCGTGGCCATCGGCGAGGAGGCCCGCCGGATCCTCTTCGGCAAGGTCACCGAGCTGCGCCGGGAGGGCATCTCCGCGGACTTCTCGTTCGGCGGCAAGGGCCTCAAGGGCGCGATGAAGGACGCCAACCGCTCGGGCGCCCGCCTCGCCGTCGTCGCCGGTGAGCGCGACCTCGCCGACGGTGTCGTCCAGCTCAAGGACATGGAGTCCGGCGAGCAGCAGGCGGTCGCCGTGGACGCGCTGCTCGACGCGGTACGGGCCAAGCTGGCCTGACGGACGTTCCGGAGAAGGGGCCCGGACCCACGCGCGTGCGTGGGTCCGGGCCCCTTCTCGTCGCCCTTATGTTCGCTTCACTTATCTCCGGCGAACGGTGGGCGCGGTGCCCCGTACGGCAGAATGACCGTGCCCACAAGGCCCGCGAGCGAGGGAACAGGCGACATGACGAAGGCAGCGGTGGACGAGGCCGCGTCCGGCCGGCACGAGGACGGCACGATCGGGGCGAGCAAGGCCTTCGCCTGGATGCTCGTGATCACCGGAGCGGCCGGGGTGCTCGCCGCGTGGGTCATCACGCTCGACAAGTTCAAGCTCCTGGAGGACCCGAACTTCGTCCCCGGGTGCAGCCTCAACCCGATCGTCTCCTGCGGCAACATCATGAAGAGCGAGCAGGCCTCGGTCTTCGGCTTCCCGAACCCGATGCTGGGCCTCGTCACGTACGCCATGGTGATCGCGATCGGTCTCGCTCTGCTCGCGGGGGCCCGCTACCGCCGCTGGTACTGGCTCGGCCTCAACGCCGGCACCCTCTTCGGCGTCGGCTTCTGCACCTGGCTGATGTACCAGTCGCTGTACGAGATCAACTCGCTCTGCCTGTGGTGCTGCCTGGCCTGGGTCGCCACCATCGTCATGTTCTGGTACGTGACCTCGCACAACGTCCGCAGCGGCGTCATCCCCGCCCCGCGCGGCCTCAGGACCTTCTTCGACGAGTTCACCTGGGTCCTCCCCGTCCTCCACATCGGGATCATCGGCATGCTGATCCTGACCCGCTGGTGGGACTTCTGGACGAGCTGACCGTCCGGCCGGCGCGGGCCGCTCTGTCAGTGCGGTGACCTAGGCTTCATGACTGTGGAGCCCGACCTCTTTACCGCAGCAGCCGAAGACCGCCAGGAGAAGGACCCCGCCGGCAGCCCGCTGGCCGTCCGGATGCGCCCGCGCACCCTCGACGAGGTGGTGGGGCAGAAGCACCTGCTCAAGCCCGGATCGCCGCTGCGCCGGCTCGTGGGCGACGGCGACGGCGGCCCGGCCGGCGCCTCCTCGGTGATCCTCTGGGGCCCGCCCGGGATCGGGAAGACGACCCTGGCGTACGTGGTCTCCAAGGCGACCGACAAGCGGTTCGTGGAGCTGTCGGCGATCACCGCGGGCGTCAAGGAGGTCCGCGCCGTCATCGACGGAGCCCGGCGCGCGGTCGGCGGCTACGGCAAGGAGACCGTCCTCTTCCTCGACGAGATCCACCGCTTCTCCAAGGCCCAGCAGGACTCGCTGCTGCCCGCCGTCGAGAACCGCTGGGTGACGCTCATCGCCGCCACCACCGAGAACCCGTACTTCTCGATCATCTCCCCGCTCCTCTCCCGCTCCCTGCTCCTCACCCTGGAGCCGCTGACCGACGACGACCTGCGCGGCCTGATGGCCCGGGCGCTCACCGGCGAGCGCGGGCTCGGCGGGGCCGTGACCCTGCCGGAGGACGCCGAGGCCCACCTCCTCCGTGTCGCCGGCGGCGACGCCCGGCGCGCCCTGACCGCCCTGGAGGCGGCCGCGGGCGCGGCCCTCGCCAAGGGCGAGCCGGAGATCACCCTGGAGACGGTCGAGGAGACCGTCGACCGCGCGGCCGTGAAGTACGACCGGGACGGCGACCAGCACTACGACGTGGCCAGCGCGCTCATCAAGTCGATCCGCGGTTCGGACGTGGACGCGGCCCTGCACTACCTGGCCCGGATGATCGAGGCGGGGGAGGACCCGCGCTTCATCGCCCGACGCCTCATGATCTCCGCGAGCGAGGACATCGGACTCGCCGATCCGAACGCGCTGCCGATCGCCGTCGCCGCCGCACAGGCCGTCGCGATGATCGGCTTCCCCGAGGCGGCGCTCACCCTCAGCCACGCGACGATCGCCCTGGCCCTGGCCCCGAAGTCGAACGCGGCGACGACCGCGATCGGCGCCGCCCTGGCGGACGTGCGCAACGGCCTCGCGGGATCGGTCCCGCCGCATCTGCGCGACGGCCACTACAAGGGCGCGGCCAAGCTCGGCCACGCCCAGGGCTACGTCTACCCCCATGACGTCCCGGGCGGCATCGCGGCCCAGCAGTACGCCCCGGACACCATCCACGGCAAGCAGTACTACGCCCCGACCCGCTACGGCGCGGAAGCGAGATACGCGGACGTGGTGGAGCGAGTGCGGGCCCGCCTGAAGGGCGACGAGTAGCGAGCGCACGCGCCTGGCCTCGCCCTCATGATCCGTGAAGCGGGAGTTCTGCTCCTGGCCCTGAGCGCAGTGGCGTGCGCACCCGGCGACGTACGGCCCGCACCGACGGCAACCGTCCTCCCCCTCGTCACCCCCGGCTTCCCGCCCACCGCCGCGCAAGCGCGCACACGGCTCGCCGGGCTCAAGGTCGCCTGGGGCGAGAACTGGCAGACGTACGAGCGGGCGAAGTTCGGGAACGGCTGGTCCGACGAGACCGACGCCCCCGGCGGGCGCAACGGCTGTGACACCCGGGACGACGTGCTTCACCGGGACCTCGACGACGTCCGGCTCGGCGACCGGAACCCGTGCGTCGTCCTGTCCGGCGTCCTGCACGACCCGTACACGGGCAAGGAGCTGCCCTACTCGTACCGCAAGGCCTCGCAGATCCAGACCGACCACGTCGTCGCGCTCGGCGCGGCCTGGCGTGCGGGCGCCTGGGCGTGGACGCCCGAGCGGCGACTGACGTACGCCAACGACCTGGACGTGCTGCTCGCCACCGACAAGCAGACCAACTACGACAAGAGCAGCAAGACCCCGGACAGGTGGCGGCCGCCGAGGAGCGCGTACGGGTGCGAGTACGGCCGGCGCTGGACCGGGATCAAGGCGAAGTACGGACTCACGGTGTCCCCGCCGGAGAAGAAGGCCGTCGAGGAGCTGCTCGCCACCTGCCGCTGAGGCGGCCGGACCGCGTGCGAGGGAGTCCCGCGGAGCCGGTACACTGGTCGGGATTGCTGCGTCCCGTGTCCGGCTCCGGTCGGCACCACCAGAACGGGACAGTCAGCCGGAGACCCGACCCTCGGGTGGGGTTTCCAGGAGCGTCGCGCACCTTCGAAGGTGTCGCGTGCCACCCACCACCACCCGGGATCCCGGGACCGGCGGTGGGTCGTTCGCGTGCTGCACGTATGTGCCCAGACCTGGGAGCGGCTGCCCGGCACGGTCCGTCCTGTACGGACCCGACGGGTTTCCCGGCTGCGGATGCGACCTCCCCTAACCCTGGTGAAGCCGTTTCGTACCAGTAGAGAGGTTGGTTCATGCCGAACCAGTCCCGTCCCAAGGTCAAGAAGTCGCGTGCCCTCGGCATCGCGCTGACCCCGAAGGCTGTCAAGTACTTCGAGGCCCGCCCCTACCCGCCGGGCGAGCACGGCCGTGGCCGCAAGCAGAACTCGGACTACAAGGTCCGTCTGCTCGAGAAGCAGCGTCTGCGCGCCCAGTACGACATCAGCGAGCGCCAGATGGCGCGCGCCTACGACCGTGCCAAGAAGGCCGAGGGCAAGACGGGCGAGGCGCTGGTCGTCGAGCTCGAGCGTCGCCTCGACGCCCTGGTCCTGCGTTCGGGCATCGCCCGCACCATCTACCAGGCCCGTCAGATGGTCGTCCACGGCCACATCCAGGTCAACGGTGGCAAGGTCGACAAGCCGTCGTTCCGCGTCCGTCCCGACGACGTCGTGATGGTCCGCGAGCGCAGCCGCACCAAGCCGCTGTTCGAGGTCGCCCGTGAGGGTGGCTTCGCCGCCGACGGTGAGACCCCGCGCTACCTGCAGGTCAACCTGAAGGCCCTGGCCTTCCGCCTCGACCGCGACCCGAACCGCAAGGAAATCCCGGTCATCTGCGACGAGCAGCTGGTCGTCGAGTACTACGCCCGCTGATGCGGGCCCCCGGCGGAAGCCGGGGGACGTAGTACCACCCCCGCGGTGTTCAGCCCGCCGCTTCCCCACCCTTACCGGTGGGGGAGCCGGCGGGCTTCCGCGTTCCCGGGACCGCCGCCGCGCCGGCCGTACGGAACGGACGCGGGGCGGATTCCTCCGGAGCGACACCGAGGGCCGGGCTCCGACCGGCCACGAGTGCCCGCTCCACCGCCTCCGCCGCCGAGAGCCCCTGACCCGCCCGGAACGCGGCGCCGTACGCCTCCGCGCCGAGCGCCTCCTCGGCCTGCCGCTCGCAGAGCGCCCTCGGCACGTCGAACGCCTCCGAGCCGAAGAGCCGGACACCCACCGTGTCCCACACCGGGACCGCCGCCCCCTGGAGGACCGCGGCCTCCGTCGGATCACCCTCGCTCACCGTCACCAGGGCGAGCAGCTCGATCGCCAGGACGAGGCCGACCAGATCACGGAAGCTGTCGTTGATCGACACGCACTCGGTGAGCAGCTCCCGCGCCTCCCCGTACGCGCCCCGCGTCCACGCCAGATACCCCAGCACATAGAGGGCGTACGCCCTCGCCCACAGCTCGCCCCGCTCCTCGCAGACGTCCCGGACCTCCCGGGAGAGCGCGCTCGCCCCCTCCTGGTCACCCCGGAAGGCCCGCGCCATCGCCAGCTCGATCTGCGCCATCAGCACATTGCTGTTCAGCTCACCGAGCTCCCGGTACGCGTCGAGCGCCCGCCCGATCAGCTCCTCGGCCCGCGGCATGTCGTCCGTGAGCAGCGCCAGACAGCCCATCCGATGCGTCGCGTACGCCTCCGCCAGCGCGTTCCGCGAGGACCTGGCCCGCTCCCCGCACTCGTGGAGCGCCGCCACCGCCGCCGTACCGTCGCCCTGCAGCACCGCCACGTATCCGAGCACCCAGAGCGCCTTGAGCCGTGCCTCCTCGTGGCCGGATTCGAGCGCAAGTGCCCGGTCCAGCCAGTGCCGGCCCTCCGAGAGGCGCCCGCAGCCCACCCACGCGAACCAGAGCGTGCCCGCCAGATGCTGGGCGAGATGCGCGTCCTCCGGCAGCTCCAGACACAGGTCGAGGGCCGCCCGCAGATGCGGCAGCGCCGCCTCCGTCAGGGCGGCCACCTCGGGCTGGCGCGGGCTGAACCACTCCAGCTCGCACCAGGTGGCCAGACCCATGTACCAGTCGCGGTGCCGACGCCGCATCCGCTCCGTGTCGTCGAGCGCCACGAGCCACTCCGCCCCGTACGCCGCGACCGTGTCGAGCATCCGGTACGCGGGACCCGCCGGCGTGTCCTCGCGGGTGAGCAGCGACTGCGCGAGCAGCCCGCCGAGGAGATCCAGGATCCGCTCCGGCGGCAGCTCAGGGCCCCCGCACACGTACTCCGCCGCCTCCAGGTCGAAGGGGCCGGGGAAGACCGAGAGGCGCGCCCAGAGGAGCCGCTCCTCCGGGGTGCACAGCTCGTGACTCCAGCCGATGGCGGTGCGCAGCGTCTGATGACGGGGGAGCGCCCCGCGCGTGCCGTCCGTGAGGAGCCGGAAGCGGTCGTCGAGTCGGTCCAGCATCTGCTCGACGGAGAGCAGCGGCAGCCGCCCCGCCGCCAGTTCGAGGGCGAGCGGGATCCCGTCAAGACGCCGGCACAACTCCCGTACGGCGTCCCGGCCGCCGGTCCGGCCCGGGCCGCCGGCCGGACCTCCGGGGACACCGGGCCGGGCCGCGGCCGGGTGGGCGGGAGCTCCCGTCAGTGACGGAATCGCGTGGAAGGCGCCGCCCCCCGCCCCCGGCAGGCTCGGCGCGCCCGCCTCCGCCGCCCGCTCCGCGAGCAGCGTCATCGCCTCCGTCTCGCCCAGCGGTGCCAGCGGGAACACGGCCTCGCCCGCCACCCGCAGGGGCCGCCGGCCGACCGCGAGGACGGTCAGCCCGGGAGCGTGTTCGAGGAGCTCCCGTACGAGCGGCGCGCAGTGCTCCACGAGGTGCTCGAAGCCGTCCACGACCAGCAGCGTCCGACGCTCGGCGAGATGCTCGACGAGCGCCTCGCGCGGAGGTCTCGGGGTGTGGTCGGTCAGGTCGAGCGCCTCGACCAGGGCGTACTCGATCAGCTCGGGGTCGCGCAGCGGCGCGAGCTCGGCGAGCCGGACCCCGTCGCTGTAGCGTTTCTGCACCCCCGCGGCAGCCCTCAGGGCGAGCCGGGTCTTGCCGACCCCGCCCACGCCCACGACCGTGACCAGGCGGGACGCCTCGAGGAGCGCCGTCAGTGCGGCCTGCTCGCTGGTCCGTCCGACGAACCGGTTGAGCTCCGCCGGGAGATTGCTCCGTCGCATGGGACACGGAGCGTACTCACCCCCACGCGCTCCGTACAATCGGTTCCCGTAACTCCCGTCCCACAGGCGGTAATGCGGTTCGGGGCGACAGCCCGGGCGCGATAGGGTCGGGGGACGACTTTTCGCAAGGGCCCAACGACAGCAGAGAGCGGTGCAGAGTGACCGGTGGAGAGGTTGCCGGGATCCTGGTGGCCGTCTTCTGGGCGATCCTGGTCTCCTTCCTCGCCGTGGTTCTGGTGAGGCTGGCGCAGACGCTCAGGGCGACCACCAAGATGGTGGCGGACGTGACCGAGCAGGCCGTTCCCCTGCTGGCCGACGCCTCCGCGACCGTCCGCTCGGCACAGACCCAGCTCGACCGGGTCGACGCCATCGCCTCGGACGTCCAGGAGGTCACCTCCAACGCCTCCGCGCTCTCCTCCACCGTCGCCTCCACCTTCGGCGGCCCGCTCGTCAAGGTCGCCGCCTTCGGCTACGGGGTGCGCAAGGCGCTCGGCCGCGGCGGGGACGGCGCGGACGTGCCGCGGGCCTCCTCGCGACGTACTGTGATCGTCGGCCGTACCGTGCCGTCCTCGCGACGCCGGAAGCAGAAGGGCTGAGCCGCGATGTTCCGCCGCACGTTCTGGTTCACGGCCGGCGCAGCCGCCGGCGTGTGGGCCACCGCCAAGGTCAACCGGAAGCTGAAGCAGCTGACCCCCGAGAGCCTCGCCGCCCAGGCGGCGAACAAGGCCGTCGAGACCGGACACCGCCTCAAGGACTTCGCCCTCGACGTGAGGGCGGGCATGGTCCAGCGGGAGGCCGAACTGGAGGAGGCGCTCGGCCTCGACCCGGCCGTCGAGCCGGTCCAGGCCCAGGCCCGGGAGCTTCCGGAGCCGCGCCGCCGGGGCGCGCTCGGCCCCACCCCGCACACGACCACGCATTCAATTCCCACGATCTCGTACAACCGGAATGAGGACCACTGATGGAGTCGGCTGAAATCCGCCGCCGCTGGCTGAGCTTCTTCGAGGAGCGCGGGCACACCGTCGTCCCTTCGGCGTCGCTCATCGCGGACGACCCGACTCTGCTGCTCGTCCCCGCCGGCATGGTGCCGTTCAAGCCCTACTTCCTGGGCGAGGTCAAGCCGCCCTTCACGCGCGCCTCCAGCGTGCAGAAGTGCGTGCGTACGCCAGACATCGAAGAGGTCGGCAAGACCACCCGCCACGGCACGTTCTTCCAGATGTGCGGCAACTTCTCCTTCGGCGACTACTTCAAGGAAGGCGCCATCAAGCTCGCCTGGGAGCTGCTGACCACCCCGGTGGCGCACGGCGGCTACGGGCTGGAGCCGGAGAAGCTCTGGATCACCGTCTACCAGGAGGACGACGAGGCCGAGCAGATCTGGCGCGACGTCGTCGGCGTCCCCGCCGAGCGCATCCAGCGCCTCGGCAAGAAGGACAACTACTGGTCGATGGGCGTCCCCGGCCCCTGCGGCCCGTGCTCCGAGATCAACTACGACCGCGGCCCCGAGTTCGGCGTCGAGGGCGGCCCCGCCGTCAACGACGAGCGGTACGTGGAGATCTGGAACCTGGTCTTCATGCAGTACGAGCGCGGCGAGGGCACCGGGAAGGACGACTTCCCGATCCTCGGCGAGCTGCCGTCGAAGAACATCGACACGGGCCTCGGTCTCGAGCGCCTGGCGATGATCCTCCAGGGCGTCCAGAACATGTACGAGACGGACACCCTCCAGGTCGTCATCGACAAGGCCACCGAGCTCACCGGCGTCGCCTACGGCAAGGCCCACGACAGCGACGTCTCGCTGCGCGTGGTCGCCGACCACATGCGTACGTCCGTCATGCTCATCGGCGACGGCGTCACCCCGGGCAACGAGGGCCGCGGCTACGTGCTGCGCCGCATCATGCGCCGCGCCGTCCGCAACATGCGCCTGCTCGGCGCCACCGGCCCGGTCGTCCAGGACCTCGTCGACACCGTGATCAACACGATGGGCGAGCAGTACCCGGAGCTGGTCACCGACCGCAAGCGCATCGAGACCGTCGCCCTCGCCGAAGAGGCCGCCTTCCTGAAGGCCCTCAAGGGCGGCACGAACATCCTCGACACCGCCGTGACCGAGACCAAGGCCTCCGGCGGCACGGTCCTCTCCGGCGACAAGGCGTTCCTGCTCCACGACACCTGGGGCTTCCCGATCGACCTCACCCTGGAGATGGCCTCCGAGCAGGGCCTCTCCGTGGACGAGGACGGCTTCCGCCGCCTGATGAAGGAGCAGCGGGACCGCGCCAAGGCCGACGCCAAGGCCAAGAAGACCGGCCACGCCGACATGACCTCGTACCGGGAGATCGCCGACAGCAACGGCGCCACCGAGTTCACCGGCTACACCAACACCGAGGGCGAGAGCACCGTCGTCGGTCTCCTCGTCAACGGCGTCTCCTCGCCGGCCGCCTCCGAGGGCGACGAGGTCGAGGTCGTCCTCGACCGGACCCCCTTCTACGCCGAGGGCGGCGGCCAGATCGCCGACCAGGGCCGGATCAAGCTGCACAGCGGCGCGGTCATCGAGATCCGCGACGTCCAGCAGCCGGTCCCGGGCGTCTCCGTCCACAAGGGCTCCGTGCAGGTCGGCGAGGTGACCGTCGGCGCCACCGCGTACGCCAGCATCGACGTCAGGCGCCGCCGGGCCATCGCCCGCGCCCACTCGGCCACCCACCTGACCCACCAGGCGCTGCGTGACGCCCTCGGCCCGACGGCCGCCCAGGCCGGTTCCGAGAACCAGCCCGGCCGCTTCCGCTTCGACTTCGGCTCGCCGAACGCCGTCCCCGGCGCGGTCCTCACCGACGTCGAGCAGAAGATCAACGAGGTCCTCGCGCGCGAGCTCGAGGTCCACGCCGAGGTCATGCCGATCAACGAGGCCAAGCGCCAGGGCGCCATCGCCGAGTTCGGCGAGAAGTACGGCGAGCAGGTCCGCGTCGTCACCATCGGCGACTTCTCCAAGGAGCTGTGCGGCGGTACGCACGTCGGCAACACCGCCCAGCTGGGTCTGGTGAAGCTGCTCGGCGAGTCGTCCATCGGCTCCGGCGTGCGCCGCATCGAGGCCCTCGTGGGTGTCGACGCGTACAACTTCCTCGCCCGTGAGCACACGGTCGTCGCCCAGCTCCAGGAGCTGGTCAAGGGCCGCCCGGAGGAGCTCCCGGAGAAGATCTCCGCCATGCTCGGCAAGCTGAAGGACGCCGAGAAGGAGATCGAGAAGTTCCGCGCGGAGAAGGTCCTCCAGGCCGCCGCCGGGCTCGTCGACTCCGCCCAGGACATCCGCGGCCTCGCCCTCGTCACCGGCCAGGTCCAGGACGGCACCGGCGCCGACGACCTGCGCAAGCTGGTCCTCGACGTGCGGGGCCGCATCCCGTCCGACCGTCCGGCCGTCGTCGCCCTGTTCACCACGGCCAACGGCAAGCCGCTCACGGTCATCGCCACCAACGAGGCCGCCCGTGAGCGCGGTCTCAAGGCCGGCGAGCTGGTCCGTACGGCCGCCAAGGCCCTCGGCGGCGGTGGCGGCGGCAAGCCGGACGTCGCCCAGGGCGGCGGTACCGACCCGGAGGCCGTCGGCGAGGCCATCGCCGCCGTCGAGCGTCTCGTGGTGGAGACGGCGTGACGATGCGTCGCGGCCGCCGTATCGCGGTCGATGTCGGGGACGCCCGGATCGGGGTCGCCTCGTGCGACCCCGACGGGGTCCTCGCCACGCCGGTGGAGACCGTGCCGGGACGTGACGTCCCGGCCGCCCACCGGCGGCTCCGCCAGATCGTCGCGGAGTACGAGCCGATCGAGGTCGTCGTGGGCCTGCCCCGCTCGCTCAGCGGGCGGGAGGGTCCGGCCGCGACCAAGGTCCGTGCCTTCGCGGGGGAGATGGCGAAGGGCATCGCCCCGGTGCCGGTCCGTCTCGTCGACGAGCGGATGACCACGGTCACCGCGACCCAGGGGCTGCGGGCCTCCGGTGTGAAGGCCAAGAAGGGGCGGTCCGTCATCGACCAGGCCGCCGCTGTGATCATCCTTCAGAACGCTCTTGAGTCCGAACGGGTATCAGGTAATCCGCCCGGTGAGGGCGTCGAAGTGGTCATCTGATCGCGATACGGTAACGTTCCGCGCGATGCGGCGGTGTTCGAACAGCTGCCGCACTACGTAGAGGCGGATCGTCCGGAAGCCTCGCGGCTGTTTTGGGGATCGATGACTGAGTATGGCCGGAGCCCCGGCTCCGAACCGTGGCACCCCGGGGACCCGCTGTACGGGGACCAGGGGTGGGAGGGCCAGCAGCAGCACTACCCGCACCCGCAGCAGGCAAACCAGTACGGCCAGGGCGCTCACGGCTACCAGGACCCGTACGGGCAGGGCGGTCAGGCCGGTCAGGTCCCGCAGGGGTACGAGGGCGACCCGTACCAGCAGAACCACCAGCAGCAGCATGCTCAGCAGTACCAGCAGCAGCCGCAGGGGTACGTCGATCCGCAGGCCCAGTACCAGCAGCAGGCGCAGCAGCACGCGGCGCAGCAGCAGTACCAGCAGGCGTACGAGCAGCAGCAGCACCAGCAGCAGTACGGGACGGGGTACCAGGGCCAGGGCGGGTACGACACGCCCGGGCACCTCGGACAGCAGTACGACGGCAACTGGGAGACGGGCCAGGCGGCGATGCCGTACGGCGGGACCCCGGCCGATCCGTACGGCGGCCAGAACCCCGACCTGTACGGCACGCCCGAGGCGTACCCCCCGCCCCAGCCTCCCGGCCGCCGGCAGAACCCGCCGGAGCCGGTGATCGACTGGGCGCCGGAGGAAGAGGCACGCCCGGAGCCGGAGGAGGAGAAGCACCCCTTCTTCACCGGCGATGACCCGGACGACGACGCGTACGACGAGGAGCCGGGCCGTGGCCGCGGCTCCCGCGGCGACGACCGCGAACGCCGGAGCAAGGCGAACAAGCGCAAGGGCAAGAACGGCGTGGCCTGCCTCGTCGTCGCGCTCGTCCTGGCGGGCGGCGTCGGCGGCGTCGGCTACTTCGGCTACCAGTTCTGGCAGGGCCAGTTCGGCGCGGCGGAGGACTACGCGGGCGGCGGCTCGGGCGAGGTCCAGGTCGAGATCCCCAAGGGCGCGCTCGGCAACGAGATCGGCAACATCCTGAAGAAGGCGGGCGTCGTCAAGAGCGTCGACGCCTTCACCTCCGCGCAGCAGAGGAACCCCAAGGGCATCTCGATCCAGGCCGGCGTGTACACGCTGAAGAAGGAGATGTCGGCGGACAGCGCGGTCACGCTGATGCTCAACCCGGTGAGCCAGGCCAACCTCGTCATCCCCGAGGGCAAGCGCAACTCCTGGGTGTACGACACCCTCGACAAACGCCTCGACCTCAAGCCGGGCACCACGAAGGAGATCGCCCGCGCGAAGGCGGACTCGCTCGGCCTGCCCGACTGGGCCAAGAACCACGAGGACGTCAAGGACCCGCTGGAAGGATTCCTCTTCCCGGCGAGCTACCCCGTCGCCAAGAGCAGCAAGCCCGAGGAAGCGCTCCGCAAGATGGTGTCCCGCGCGAACCAGGAGTACGCGAAGCTGGACCTGGAGGAGAAGGCGTCGGCGCACGGCCTGAAGGGGCCGTGGGAGTTGCTGACGGTCGCGAGCCTCGTGCAGGTCGAAGGTAAGTACAAGCATGACTTCGACAAGGTCGCGCGGGTCGTCTACAACCGGCTCAAGCCGAACAACGTGGAGACCGTGGGCCGCCTGGAGTTCGACTCGACCGTGAACTACTTCCGGGGTACGAGCACCCTCGATGTCGGCACGGTGGAGGAGATGCGCAAGATCAAGGACCCGTACAACACGTACGCGTACGACGTGAAGGGCCTCATCCCCGGTCCCATCAGCAACCCCGGCATCGAGGCGCTGAACTCGGCGATGAACCCAGCCGACGGCCCGTGGTACTACTTCGTGTCGATCAACGAGAACAAGACCGTCTTCTCCGTGACCCTCAAGGAACACAACCAGAACGTCGCGGAGTACGAGAAGGAACGGGAAGAGGGCCAGTGAGCAAGCAGCACCGCGCGGCCGTCCTCGGTTCGCCGATCGGCCACTCGCTCTCCCCGGTGCTGCACCGGGCCGCGTACGCCGCGCTGGGCCTCGACGACTGGTCGTACGAGCGCTTCGAGGTCGACGAGGCCGGGCTGCCCGGCTTCCTCAACGAGCTGGACGACAGCTGGGCCGGGCTGTCCCTGACCATGCCGCTCAAGCGGGCGATCATCCCGCTGCTCGACGAGATCAGCGAGACGGCCGCCTCGGTCGAGGCGGTGAACACGGTCGTCTTCCGCGAGGACGGCCGCCGGGTCGGCGACAACACCGACATCCCCGGCATGATCGCCGCCCTGCGCGAGCGGGGCGTCGAGCAGGTGGAGCAGGCGGCGATCCTCGGTGCCGGCGCCACCGCCTCCTCCGCGCTCGCCGCCCTCGCCCGGATCTGCGCGGGGCCCGTCACCGCGTACGTACGGAGCGAGGCGCGCGCCGAGGAGATGCGCGGCTGGGGCGAGCGGCTCGGCGTGGAGGTCCGTACGGCCGCCTGGGACGACGCGGCGGAGGCCTTCGCGTCCCCGCTGGTCGTCGCGACCACCCCCGCCGGTACGACGAACGCCCTCGCGGCGGCCGTCCCCGACACCGTCGGCACACTCTTCGACGTCCTGTACGACCCCTGGCCGACCGCGCTCGCCGCCGCCTGGTCCGACCGCGGCGGCAAGGTGGTCGGCGGCCTCGACCTCCTCGTCCACCAGGCCGTCCTCCAGGTCGAACAGATGACGGGTTGTGCTCCGGCACCGCTGGCGCTAATGCGTACGGCGATTTTGGTGGACACCCCCTGACACAGCAACAGGGGAGGGGACCTGCTGTAGTCGGCAGGTCCCCTGGGCGTACCATCCTGTCGCTTCCGAAGCGTGTTCGTGGGGTTCAGCCACACCAACCTAGAGGGCTCGTGTAGGAAGCCGTGTATATGTTGGAGGAACTCCACCAGCGAGTGGACCCCATGTACTGCACACACTTGCCCGCAGCCTTGACGCGAACCGGTCCGGCATACGAGTTGTAGTTGCCGGGATCCTGGATCCAGCTGCCATCTGCGACGCGAATGCCCGCGTTCACGGGGAGACCTGTCTGTTCGCCGGTAACGACCGTTACTACGCAGTTGTAACCGGTTGAGGAGTTGTAGAGCAGGTAAACGATGGCCTGAGGCCTGTCAGCCGGTACTCCAGGCTGTATGTAGAACCCCAATTCGTGCGAGGACTGGACGTAGTATCCGGAACCGCAGACGCTGACCGGGTTTGATGCAGCAGACGCTGAGGTGGTTAGTCCAATGGTTAGTGCCGCTGTTACGCCGAGCGTGAATAGAGCCTTGGCGATCTTGTGCAAGGTTTCTCCTTTTGCAGGGCGGGAGGCAAAGGCCCCGTGATCGTTCCAGTTTTGTCGGGCCCCCGTCAACGAGCTCTTTGGTCGCACGCATCGTCCAAAGGCTGGACCGGAGACCAGGTGACCACGCCGGACGTGGGAGGATCAGTGATGGCGGGCCAGGGCCGCGCACCCGGTCGCGCCGTCGCAGTACCCAGGCGCGAGCATGAGGAGCATCGTTGAGCAGGTTGCGTTGGCTGACCGCTGGGGAATCCCACGGACCCGCGCTGGTCGCGACACTGGAGGGTCTTCCCGCCGGCGTCCCGGTCACCACTGAGCTGGTGGCGGACCACCTCGCGCGGCGACGCCTCGGCTATGGGCGTGGCGCCCGGATGAAGTTCGAGCAGGACGAGATCACCTTCCTGGGTGGAGTCCGGCACGGGCTCTCCCTCGGTTCCCCGATCGCCGTCATGGTCGGCAACACCGAGTGGCCCAAGTGGGAGAAGGTCATGGCCGCCGACCCGGTCGACCCCTCCGAGCTCAAGGAGACGGGCCGCAACGCGCCCCTGACCCGGCCGCGTCCCGGTCACGCCGACCTCGCCGGCATGCAGAAGTACGGCTTCGACGAGGCCCGGCCGATCCTGGAGCGCGCCAGCGCCCGCGAGACCGCCGCCCGCGTCGCCCTCGGCGCGATCGCCCGCTCCTTCATCAAGGAGACCGCGGGCATCGAGATCGTGTCGCACGTCGTCGAGCTGGCCGCCGCCAAGGCGCCGTACGGCGTCTACCCGACCCCCGCCGACGTCGAGAAGCTCGACGCCGACCCGGTCCGCTGCCTCGACGCCGACGCGTCGAAGGCGATGGTCGCCGAGATCGACCAGGCCCACAAGGACGGCGACACCCTCGGCGGTGTCGTCGAGGTGCTGGCCTACGGCGTGCCCGTCGGCCTCGGCTCCCACGTCCACTGGGACCGGCGTCTCGACGCGCGGCTCGCCGCCGCCCTCATGGGCATCCAGGCCATCAAGGGCGTCGAGGTCGGCGACGGCTTCGACCTCGCCCGCGTGCCCGGCTCGCAGGCCCACGACGAGATCGTGAAGACCGAGGACGGCCTCAAGCGCACCTCCGGCCGCTCCGGCGGCACCGAGGGCGGCCTGACCACCGGTGAGCTGCTGCGGGTCCGCGCCGCGATGAAGCCCATCGCGACCGTTCCGCGCGCCCTCGCCACCGTCGACGTCGCCACCGGCGAGGCCACCCAGGCCCACCACCAGCGCTCCGACGTCTGTGCGGTCCCCGCGGCCGGCATCGTCGCCGAGGCCATGGTCGCGCTCGTCCTCGCGGACGCCGTCGTCGAGAAGTTCGGCGGCGACAGCGTCCCGGAGACCCGCCGCAACGTGCGCTCGTACCTCGAGAACCTGCGCATCCGGTGACCGGCGGTCCCCTGGTCGTCCTCGTCGGGCCCATGGGCTCCGGCAAGTCCACGGTGGGCGCGCTCCTGGCCGAACGGCTCGGCGCGCCCTACCGGGACACCGACGCCGACATCGTCGCCGCCGAGGGCCGTGAGATCTCCGACATCTTCGTCGAGGACGGGGAGGAGCACTTCCGCGCTCTGGAGCGGGACGCGGTCGCCGCGGCCGTCGCCGAGCACGAGGGCATCCTCTCCCTCGGCGGTGGCGCGATCCTCGACGCCGGAACGCGCGCCCTGCTCGCCGGACTGCCCGTGGCGTACCTCTCGATGGACGTCGACGAGGCGGTCAGGCGCGTCGGCCTCAACACCGCGCGCCCGCTGCTCGCCGTCAACCCGCGGCGGCAGTGGCGCGAGCTGATGGAGGCGCGCCGCCACCTGTACAGCGAAGTCGCGCGGGCCGTCGTCACCACCGACGACCGCACCCCCGAAGAGGTCGCGGACGCGGTCCTCGCGGCACTGGATCTGAAGAAGGACGCATGACGACGGACCAGGAAGTCACCCGTATCCACGTCGCGGCCAGCGCCGGAACGGATCCGTACGAGGTGCTGGTCGGCCGGCAGCTGCTGGGCGAGCTCCCGGCCCTCATCGGCGACCAGGCCAAGCGCGTCGCGGTGATCCACCCGGAGGCGCTCGCCGACACCGGCGAGGCGCTCCGCGCGGACCTCGCCGAGCAGGGCTACGAGGCGGTCGCCATCCAGGTGCCGAACGCCGAGGAGGCGAAGACCGTCGAGGTCGCCGCCTACTGCTGGAAGGCGCTCGGCCAGACCGGCTTCACCCGCAGCGACGTCATCGTCGGCGTCGGCGGCGGCGCCACCACGGACCTGGCCGGCTTCGTCGCCGCGAGCTGGCTGCGGGGCGTCCGCTGGGTCGCCGTACCGACCACCGTCCTCGCGATGGTCGACGCGGCCGTCGGCGGAAAGACGGGCATCAACACCGCCGAGGGCAAGAACCTCGTCGGCGCCTTCCACCCGCCCGCCGGGGTCCTCTGCGACCTGGCCGCGCTCGACTCGCTGCCGGTGCACGACTACGTCAGCGGTCTCGCGGAGGTCATCAAGGCCGGCTTCATCGTCGACCCGGTGATCCTCGACCTCATCGAGGAGGACCCGCAGGCGGCCCGTACCCCCGCCGGTCCCCACACCGCCGAGCTGCTCGTCCGGTCGATCAGGGTCAAGGCCGAGGTCGTCTCCGGCGACCTCAAGGAGGCCGGCCGCCGGGAGATCCTCAACTACGGCCACACCCTCGCCCACGCCATCGAGAAGAACGAGCGGTACAAGTGGCGCCACGGTGCCGCCGTCTCCGTCGGCATGGTCTTCGCCGCCGAACTCGGCCGCCTCGCCGGGCGCCTCGACGACGCGACCGCCGACCGGCACCGCGCGATCCTGGAGTCCGTCGGTCTGCCGCTCACCTACCGCGGCGACCAGTGGCCCAAGCTGCTGGAGACCATGCGGGTCGACAAGAAGTCCCGCGGCGACCTGCTGCGCTTCATCGTCCTCGACGGGATCGGCAAGCCGACCGTCCTGGAGAGCCCCGACCCGGCCGTCCTGATCGCGGCGTACGGAGAGGTGTCCGCGTGAGCGAGCCCCGTCCCGTTCTGGTGCTCAACGGCCCCAACCTGGGCCGGCTCGGCTCCCGCGAGCCCGACATCTACGGCGCCACCTCCTACAAGGGGCTCGTCGAGTCCTGCAAGACCCTCGGCGCGGAGCTCGGCTTCGACGTCGAGGTGCGGGAGACGAACGACGAGGGCGAGATGATCCGCTGGCTGCACGAGGCCGCGGACCGCTCGATCCCGGTGGTGATCAACCCGGGTGCGTTCACGCACTACTCGTACGGGATGCGCGACGCGGCCGCCCAGCGGACGGCGCCGCTGATCGAGGTCCACATCTCGAACCCGTACGCCCGGGAGGAGTTCCGGCACACCTCGGTCGTCGCGGCCGTGGCGACCGGGACGGTCGCCGGGTTCGGGATCGGCTCCTACCGGCTGGCGCTGCGGGCGCTCGCCGAGGAACTGACGGGCTGACGGGGCACCAGGGGGAGGCCCCGGCCGTTCCCCTGGTGGGGGCCGTGGGCGGTAACGTTCCGGCGCACCGGATACACCGGATACAACAGGCGTACGAGACGGAGTGGGACCGGATGCAGCACGCAGTGGGGGGTCCGCTGCCACCGCCGGAGCGACCGGGCCGGGCGGCCGGCCCCGGTACCGGCACCGGCTCGGGACCCGTTCCCGATTCCGCTTCCGCGCCCGGGGGCGTTCCCGGGACAGGGACCGGACCGGGAGCCGGGTCCGGACCGGGAGTAGGCACCGCACCCGGAGTCGGGTCAGGACCCGGACCCGTGTCCGCGGCCGGCGGCGCCCCGGGCGACAGCGCCCCCGGCGGGCGTCCGCCGATACCGCCGCCTCCGCCCGGCGCCCCGTACCCGGGTCCGCCCGCCGGATCCCGGCTCGGCGTGCACCCGGCCGTCCAGAGCGGTGCGCCCCGGCCCCCGCAGGCCGCGCCGCACCCGCACTCCGCCCCGCCCCCGCGTTCCGTGCCCCCCGCGGGGCCCGGGACACCCGGCTGGGGCGGCCCCGGAGCCGTACCGCAGCATTCCGGCGGGCCGCAGCACCCGGGTGGGTCGCGGTATCCCGGCGGGCAGCCCCCGCGCGCCGACCTCACCGGACAGGTGCCCCTGCCGCCCGTGAGCGCGCCTCTCGCGCCCGCCGTGGAGCACGGAGGCGGGACCGGGGCGGCGACCCTCGCCGTGCTGCTCATCGGCCCCGCGGGCGCCGGCAAGACCACCGTCGCCCGGCACTGGGCGCAGCGCCGCCGGGTGCCCACCGCGCACATCAGCCTCGACGACGTCCGCGAGTGGGTCTGCTCCGGCTTCGCCGACCCGCAGTCCGGGTGGAACGAGCACTCCGAGGCGCAGTACCGGCTCGCCCGCCGCACCTGCGGCTTCGCCGCGCGCAACTTCCTCGCCAACGGCATCTCCTGCATCGTCGACGACGCCGTCTTCCCGGACCGGCCCGTCGTCGGCCTCGGCGGCTGGAAGCGCCACGTCGGCCCCGGACTGCTGCCCGTGGTGCTCCTGCCCGGTCTGGAGATCGTCCTGGAGCGCAACGCCGAGCGCAGCGGCAACCGGCGCCTCTCGGACGAGGAGGTCGCCGCCATCCACGGCCGGATGGCCGGCTGGTACGGCTCCGGGCTGCCGATCATCGACAACTCCACGTACGACGTCGAGACCACCGCCCGTGTGCTCGACGACGTCCTGGCCCGCGCGATCGCCAGCCCGCCCACCTGGTGACCCCCGGGCCGGGCACCCCGGGCCCGGGAAGCCTGTCCGGCCCGGGGGTGCCCGGCACGGCTCGGCGGGCTTCCTGCCCGGTCGGCCGTTCTGAACAGGCCGCCGCGCCCCGCTCCTCGTACGCTCGGAGCATGTCAGAGGTGTATGCGGACCGCCGTGTACGGCTGCGCGATCGGTGCGCGGCCGCGGGCAGCCCGGCGGCCCTGGTCTCCCGCCCTGCCAACGTCCGCTATCTCGCGGGCGGTTCGCCCTCGGGCGCGGTCCTCCTCGTCGGGCCGGAGCCCGAGGCGGACGTCCTGCTCTGCCCGGTCGCGCCCACCGGCGAACCGGCCGACGGACGGCTCGACGAACTCCTCCGCCGGCAGGTGCTGCCCGCGGGCGGCGGTGATCCGGCCGTCGCCGCCGTCGACCTCGCCCGCCGGGCGGGCGCCGACGAGCTGGCGGTCGAGGAGCACGATCTGACCGTGACCCGGCACCGGGCCATGGGCTCCGTCGCGCCCGGACTGCGGCTCGCCGACCTCGCCTGCGCCGTGGAGCAGCTGAGGATCGTCAAGGACGAGGACGAGATCGCCTGCCTCCGGATCGCCGCCGAGATCGCCGATCAGGCGCTCGGCGAGCTCCTGGAGTCGATCCTGGTGGGGCGGACCGAGCGGCACCTCGCCCTGGAGCTGGAGCGGCGGCTCGTCGACCACGGCGCCGACGGGGCCGCCTTCCCGACCTCGGTGGCGACCGGCCCGCACTCCGGCCGCCGTGGGCACCGGCCCACCGACCGCCGGGTCGAGGAGGGAGATTTCCTTTCCGTCTGCCTCGGCGCCGACTACCGCGGCTACCGCTGCGAGATCGGCCGCACCTTCGTCATCGGGACGACGCCCGCCGACTGGCAGATCGAGCTGTACGAGCTCGTCTTCGCCGCTCAGCGGGCCGGGCGGGAGTCCCTCGCACCGGGCGCCGAGTACCGCGACGTGGACCGGGCGGCCCGCCAGATTCTGGCCTCGGCGGGGCACGGAGAGGCCGCCGTACCCCTTACCGGGCACGGGGTGGGGCTCGAAATCGACGAGGACCCGCAGCTCTCACCCTCGGCCATGGGTAAACTGGACGCTTGTGTGCCGGTCACCGTCGAACCGGGGGTTCACCTCCCGGGACGGGGCGGGGTCCGGATCGATGACACGCTCGTCGTGCGCCAGGAGGCGGACGGCGGACCCGAGCTACTCACCATCACGACCAAGGAGCTGCTCGCGCTGTAGGGCGCGTGCGTCTCCGCGGTCCCACGTCAGTCCAGGAGATTCCGCAACCGTGGCTTCCACGAACGACCTCAAGAACGGCATGGTGCTCAAGCTCGACGGGGGCCAGCTCTGGTCCGTCGTCGAGTTCCAGCACGTCAAGCCCGGCAAGGGCCCGGCCTTCGTGCGCACCAAGCTCAAGAACGTGCTGTCCGGCAAGGTCGTCGACAAGACCTTCAACGCCGGCGTGAAGGTCGAGACGGCCACCATCGACCGCCGCGACATGCAGTTCTCCTACATGGACGGCGACTACTTCGTCTTCATGGACGAGCAGACCTACGACCAGCTCATGGTCGACCGCAAGTCCGTCGGTGACGCCGCCAACTTCCTCATCGAGGGCTTCACCGCCTCCGTCGCCCAGCACGAGGGCGAGGTGCTCTACGTCGAGCTTCCGGCCGCCGTCGAGCTGACGATCAAGCACACCGACCCGGGCGTCCAGGGCGACCGCTCCACCGGCGGCACCAAGCCCGCCACGCTGGAGACCGGCCACGAGATCCAGGTCCCGCTCTTCATCACCACCGGTGAGAAGATCAAGGTCGACACCCGCACCAGCGACTACCTCGGCCGGGTGAACAAGTAACCGTGGCCGCTCGGAGCAAGGCCCGCAAGCGCGCCTTCCAGATCCTCTTCGAGGCGGACCAGCGTGGTGCCTCCGTCCAGGAGGTTCTCGCGGACCAGGTCCGCCACGCGCGGTCGGACGACCGCCAGCCGCCGGTGAACGACTTCACCATGCAGCTGGTCGAGGGCTACGCGTCCCATGTGGCTCGGATCGACGAGCTCATCGCGACCTACGCGGTGGACTGGGACCTCGACCGGATGCCCGTCGCCGACCGGAACATCGTGCGCCTCGGTGCGTACGAGCTGATCTGGGAGGACGGCACGCCGGACGCGGTCGCGATCGACGAGGCGGTGCAGCTCGCCAAGGAGTTCTCCACGGACGAGTCCCCGACCTTCGTCAACGGTCTTCTGGCGCGCTTCAAGGACTTGAAGCCGCGTCTGCGCCGGGACGCGGACGTCTGAGTCCGTAGGGCCTGTCCGACAGGCCCCGGACGTCACCGGCAGTCGAAGGGGCCCGCAGCACTCGTGCTGCGGGCCCCTTCGACGTATCCCGGGCCCCTCGTTCGCGAGGGCGAAAAGCGCCGGGCCCGTGGACGTCGGATGACGTCCACGGGCCCGGCGGTACGTTTCTGCTGGGTCCCCTGAAGGGGTCAGTTCTCCTCGTGGGCGACCGCGCGGCGCGCGTCCGCGTCGAGGACGCCCCAGCTGATGAGCTGCTCGGTGAGGACCGAGGGGGACTGGTCGTAGATGACGGCGAGGGTGCGCAGGTCGTCCTGACGGATCGACAGCACCTTGCCGTTGTAGTCGCCGCGCTGCGACTGGATCGTCGCCGCGTAGCGCTGGAGCGGGCCCGCCTTCTCCTGGGGGACGTGCGCCAGGCGCTCCAGATCCAGAACGAGCTTCGGCGGCGGCTCGGCGGCCCCGCCCGGCGTGGTGCCCGGCAGGAGCTCCTGGACCGGCACCCCGTAGAAGTCGGCCAGCTCGGCAAGGCGCTGCACGGTCACCGCGCGGTCGCCACGCTCGTACGAACCGACCACCACGGCCTTCCAACGGCCCTGGGACTTCTCCTCCACCCCGTGGAGCGAGAGACCCTGCTGGGTGCGGATGGCACGGAGTTTGGCCCCGAGCTGCTTTGCGTATTCGCTGGACATAACGCTCCCGGACGCTGTGACGACATGCGGCTGCGCCGCGCGGCTGGTAACTCACTGTGAGGTTACGCAGCGTTACTCTTTCCCGTCAAGCCGAATGGTCCGTACCGCCCCCTCCCGGGGGACGGCGCGCGGAGTGGCGGCAGGGGTACGAGGGAGGCTTCCGTCCGCCCCTGGTATCGTTGACGTCGCAAATCCGACGTCCTTTAAGAGCCGTCCCGTGAGGCGGAGAAGGAGGTCCGTTTTTTCATGGACACCCAGCAGAAGTACGGCGACGACGCGCGGCCCGTTCTCGAGGCCCCGGACATCGCGCGGGTCCTGACCCGCATCGCACACGAGATCGTCGAGCGCGCCAAGGGCGCGGACGACGTGGTTCTCCTCGGCATTCCCACCCGCGGCGTCTTCCTCGCCCGCCGGCTCGCCGAGAAGCTCGAATCGATCACCGGCACCAAGATCCCGGTCGGCTCCCTGGACATCACCATGTACCGGGACGACCTGCGGATGAAGCCGGCCCGCGCCCTCGGCCGCACCGAGATCCCCGGTGACGGCGTCGACGGCCGCCTCGTCGTCCTCGTCGACGACGTGCTCTTCTCCGGCCGCACCATCCGCGCCGCCCTCGACGCCCTCGGCGACATCGGCCGCCCCCGTGCGGTCCAGCTCGCCGTCCTCGTCGACCGCGGCCACCGCGAGCTTCCGATCCGCGCCGACTACGTCGGCAAGAACCTCCCCACGTCGCTGCGGGAGACGGTCAAGGTCCAGCTCGCCGAGGAGGACGGTCGCGACACCGTCCTGCTCGGTGCCCGGCCCACCGCCTAGCCGGACCGGCTTTCCCCCGCGGGGCCGGGGCACCCCCCTGCGCCCCCGCATGCCCTCACACCTCCCCACCACGGAGAGACACACCGATGATGCGTCACCTCATCTCGGCCGCCGACCTCACCCGCGACGACGCCGTCCTGATCCTCGACACCGCCGAGGAGATGGCCCGGGTGGCCGACCGGCCCATCCGGAAGCTGCCGACCCTGCGCGGCCGGACCATCTGCAACCTGTTCTTCGAGGACTCCACCCGGACCCGGATCTCCTTCGAGGCCGCCGAGAAGCGCCTCTCCGCCGACGTCATCAACTTCGCGGCCAAGGGCTCCAGCGTCTCCAAGGGCGAGTCCCTCAAGGACACCGCGCAGACCCTGGAGGCCATGGGCGTCGACGCGGTCGTCATCCGCCACGGCGCCTCCGGAGCCCCGTACCGCCTCGCCACCTCCGGCTGGATCGACGCCCCCGTCATCAACGCCGGCGACGGCACCCACCAGCACCCCACCCAGGCCCTCCTGGACGCCTTCACCATGCGCCGCCGCCTGGTCGGCCGCGACGCCGGACTCGGCCAGGACCTCGCGGGCAAGCGGATCACGCTCGTCGGCGACGTCCTGCACAGCCGCGTCGCCCGCTCCAACGTCGACCTGCTGCACACCCTCGGCGCGGAGGTCACCCTGGTGGCCCCGCCCACCCTGGTCCCCGTCGGCGTCGAGACCTGGCCCTGCGAGGTCTCGTACGACCTCGACCGCGTGCTGCCGAAGTCCGACGCGGTCATGATGCTGCGTGTGCAGCGAGAGCGGATGAACGCCGCCTTCTTCCCCACCGAGCGCGAGTACTCCCGCCGGTACGGGCTCGACGGCGAGCGGATGGCGAAGATGCCCGAGCACGCCATCGTCATGCACCCCGGCCCCATGGTCCGCGGCATGGAGATCACCGCCGAGGTCGCCGACTCCGACCGCTGCACGGTCGTCGAGCAGGTCGCCAACGGCGTCTCCGTCCGGATGGCGGTCCTCTACCTGCTTCTGGGCGGCAACGACTCCGCCGTCACCCACACCCGTACCGAGGAGAACAAGTAACCATGAGCAAGACTCTGATCCGCGGTGCGCAGGTGCTGGGCGGCGAGATCCAGGACGTCCTGATCGACGGCGAGACCATCGCCGAGGTCGGCACCGGCCTGTCCGCCGAGGGCGCCACCGTGATCGAGGCCGACGGCCAGATCCTGCTGCCCGGCCTCGTCGACCTCCACACCCATCTGCGCGAGCCCGGCCGCGAGGACTCCGAGACCGTCCTCACCGGCACCCGCGCCGCCGCCTCCGGTGGCTTCACGGCCGTCTTCGCCATGGCCAACACCCACCCGGTCGCCGACACCGCCGGCGTCGTCGAGCAGGTCTACCGGCTCGGCAAGGAGTCCGGCTACTGCGACGTGCAGCCCATCGGCGCCGTCACCGTCGGCCTGGAGGGCAAGAAGCTCGCCGAGCTCGGCGCCATGCACGACTCCGCCGCCGGCGTCACCGTCTTCTCCGACGACGGCAAGTGCGTCGACGACGCCGTGATCATGCGCCGCGCCCTGGAGTACGTGAAGGCCTTCGACGGCGTCGTCGCCCAGCACGCCCAGGAGCCCCGCCTCACCGAGGGCGCCCAGATGAACGAGGGCATCGTCTCGGCCGAGCTCGGTCTCGGCGGCTGGCCGGCCGTCGCCGAGGAGTCGATCATCGCCCGCGACGTCCTCCTCGCCGAGCACGTCGGCTCCCGCGTCCACATCTGCCACCTCTCCACGGCCGGCTCCGTCGAGATCGTCCGCTGGGCCAAGTCCCGCGGCATCGACGTCACCGCCGAGGTCACCCCGCACCACCTCCTCCTCACCGACGAGATGGTCCGGAGCTACAACCCCGTCTACAAGGTCAACCCGCCGCTGCGCACCGAGAAGGACGTCCTCGCGCTCCGCGAGGCGCTGGCCGACGGCACGATCGACATCGTCGCCACCGACCACGCCCCGCACCCCCACGAGGACAAGGACTGCGAGTGGGCCGCGGCCGCCATGGGCATGGTCGGCCTGGAGACGGCGCTCTCCGTCGTCCAGCAGACGATGGTCGAGACCGGCCTCCTCGACTGGGCCGGCGTCGCCGACCGGATGTCCTTCGCGCCCGCCCGCATCGGCCGGGCCACGGGCCACGGACGGCCCGTCTCGGCTGGTGAGCCCGCGAACCTGACGCTGGTCGATCCGGCTTACCGTGGTGTCGTGGACCCCGCGGACTTCGCCTCCCGCAGCCGAAACACCCCCTACGAGGGCCGTGAGCTGCCGGGACGCGTCACCCACACCTTCCTGCGGGGCCGGGCAACGGTCGTGGACGGGAAGCTGGCGTGACACCACTCATCGCAATCGCCGCAGAGGCTGCCGAGCAGAAGTCGGCGGAGGTGACCGACTGGGCCGGACGGCTCGGCTGGGTCGCCGGACTGCTGCTCTTCATCGCCTTCGTGTACTGGCTGATGCGCCAGGGCTGGAAGTGGCGCGGCAGCCTCCAGTCGGACCTCCCCGAACTCCCCACCGCGCCCGAATCGGCCGGTACGGCGAAACTGACTCTCAGCGGGCGCTACCACGGCTCCACGACCGCCGGGCAGTGGCTCGACCGGATCGTGGCCCACGGCCTCGGCACCCGTAGCCGCGTCGAGCTCACGCTCACCGACGCCGGGATCCAGGTCGTACGCCCCGGGGCGAACGACTTCTTCGTCCCGGCCGAGGCCCTGCGCGAGGCCCGCCTCGACAAGGGCATCGCGGGCAAGGTCCTCGCCGAGGGCGGCCTGCTGATCATCACCTGGACGCACGGCGACAAGCTGCTCGACTCCGGCTTCCGGTCCGACCGGGCGGCCGAGCACACCGCCTGGGTCGAGACCATCAACTCCATGATCAACACGACGGAAGGCATCGCACGATGACGACCTCCACAAGGGGAGCCGCCAAGACTCCCGCCGTACTCGTCCTGGAGGACGGCCGCATCTTCCGCGGCCGCGCCTACGGGGCCGTGGGGGAGACCTTCGGCGAGGCCGTGTTCTCCACCGGCATGACCGGCTACCAGGAGACCCTCACCGACCCGTCGTACCACCGCCAGGTCGTCGTCATGACCGCCCCGCACGTCGGCAACACGGGCGTCAACGACGAGGACCCCGAGTCCGGCCGCATCTGGGTCTCCGGCTACGTCGTCCGCGACCCCGCCCGCGTCTCCTCCAACTGGCGCGCCCGGCGCTCGCTGGACGAGGAGCTCCGCGAGCAGGGCGTCGTCGGCATCTCCGGCGTCGACACCCGCGCCCTCACCCGCCACCTGCGCGAGAGCGGCGCCATGCGCGTCGGCATCTTCTCCGGCAGCGCGCTGCCCGACGAGGGCACCATGCTCGCCGAGGTCCGCCAGCAGCCCGAGATGAAGGGCGCGGACCTCTCCGCCGAGGTCGCCACCAAGGAGACGTACGTCGTCCCCGCGATCGGCACCAAGAAGTTCACCGTCGCCGCGATCGACCTCGGCATCAAGGGCATGACCCCGCACCGCATGGCCGAGCGCGGCATCGAGGTCCACGTGCTGCCCGCCACCGCGACCGTCGAGGACGTGTACGCGGTCGCCCCGGACGGCGTGTTCTTCTCCAACGGCCCGGGCGACCCCGCCACCGCGGACGGCCCCGTCGCCCTCATGCAGGCCGTCCTGGAGCGCAGGACGCCGCTGTTCGGCATCTGCTTCGGCAACCAGATCCTCGGCCGCGCGCTCGGCTTCGGCACCTACAAGCTGAAGTACGGCCACCGGGGCATCAACCAGCCGGTCCAGGACCGTACGACCGGCAAGGTCGAGATCACCGCGCACAACCACGGCTTCGCCGTCGACGCGCCCCTCGACAAGGTCTCCGACACCCCCTTCGGGCGTGCCGAGGTCTCGCACGTCTGCCTGAACGACAACGTCGTGGAAGGCCTCCAGCTGCTCGACCAGCCGGCCTTCTCCGTCCAGTACCACCCCGAGGCGGCCGCGGGCCCGCACGACGCCGCGTACCTCTTCGACCGTTTCGTATCCCTGATGGAGGCCGAGCGTGCCTAAGCGCACCGATATCCAGTCCGTCCTGGTCATCGGCTCCGGCCCGATCGTCATCGGCCAGGCCGCCGAGTTCGACTACTCCGGCACCCAGGCCTGCCGCATCCTCAAGGCCGAGGGCCTGCGAGTGATCCTGGTCAACTCCAACCCGGCCACGATCATGACCGACCCGGAGATCGCCGACGCCACGTACGTCGAGCCGATCACCCCCGAGTTCGTCGAGAAGATCATCGCCAAGGAGCGCCCCGACGCCCTCCTGCCCACCCTCGGCGGCCAGACCGCGCTCAACACCGCGATCTCCATGCATGAGCAGGGCGTCCTGGAGAAGTACGGCGTCGAGCTCATCGGCGCCAACGTCGAGGCCATCAACAAGGGCGAGGACCGCGACCTCTTCAAGGGCGTCGTCGAGGCCGTCAAGGCCAAGATCGGCTACGGCGAGTCCGCCCGCTCGGTCATCTGCCACTCGATGGACGACGTCATCAAGGGCGTCGACACCCTCGGCGGCTACCCCGTCGTCGTCCGCCCCTCCTTCACCATGGGCGGCGCCGGCTCCGGCTTCGCCCACGACGAGGAGGAGCTGCGCCGCATCGCCGGCCAGGGCCTGACGCTCTCCCCGACCACCGAGGTGCTCCTGGAGGAGTCCATCCTCGGCTGGAAGGAGTACGAGCTGGAGCTGATGCGCGACAAGAACGACAACGTCGTGGTCGTCTGCTCCATCGAGAACTTCGACCCGATGGGCGTCCACACCGGTGACTCGATCACCGTCGCCCCGGCGATGACGCTCACCGACCGCGAGTACCAGCGGCTGCGCGACATCGGCATCGCGATCATCCGCGAGGTCGGCGTCGACACCGGCGGCTGCAACATCCAGTTCGCGATCGACCCGGTCGACGGCCGGATCATCGTCATCGAGATGAACCCGCGCGTCTCCCGCTCCTCGGCGCTCGCCTCCAAGGCGACCGGCTTCCCGATCGCCAAGATCGCGGCCCGCCTCGCCGTCGGCTACACGCTGGACGAGATCCCGAACGACATCACGGAGAAGACGCCGGCGTCCTTCGAGCCCACGCTCGACTACGTCGTCGTCAAGGCCCCGCGGTTCGCCTTCGAGAAGTTCCCCTCCGCCGACTCCACGCTGACCACGACCATGAAGTCGGTCGGCGAGGCCATGGCGATCGGCCGCAACTTCACCGAGGCCCTCCAGAAGGCGCTGCGCTCCCTGGAGAAGAAGGGCTCGCAGTTCACCTTCGTCGGCGACCCGACTGCCTCCATGTCGAAGGACGAGCTGCTCCGCGAAGCGGTCCGCCCGACCGACGGCCGCATCAACACCGTCATGCAGGCCATCCGCGCCGGAGCCACCCCGCAGGAGGTCTTCGACGCCACGAAGATCGACCCGTGGTTCGTCGACCAGCTCTTCCTGATCAAGGAGATCGCCGACGAGCTGGCCGCCGCCGAGAAGCTCCACCCGGAGATCCTCGCCGAGGCCAAGCGCCACGGCTTCTCCGACGCCCAGATCGCCGAGATCCGCGGTCTGCGCGAGGACGTCGTCCGCGAGGTCCGGCACGCCCTCGGCGTCCGCCCGGTCTACAAGACGGTCGACACCTGCGCCGCCGAGTTCGCCGCCAAGACCCCGTACTTCTACTCCTCGTACGACGAGGAGACCGAGGTCGCGCCCCGCACCAAGCCTGCCGTGATCATCCTGGGCTCCGGCCCGAACCGCATCGGCCAGGGCATCGAGTTCGACTACTCCTGCGTCCACGCCTCCTTCGCTCTGAGCGACGCCGGCTACGAGACCGTGATGGTCAACTGCAACCCGGAGACCGTGTCCACGGACTACGACACCTCCGACCGCCTGTACTTCGAGCCGCTGACGCTCGAGGACGTCCTGGAGATCGTCCACGCCGAGACCCTCGCCGGCCCCGTCGCCGGTGTCGTCGTCCAGCTCGGCGGCCAGACCCCGCTGGGCCTCTCGCAGGCGCTCAAGGACAACGGCGTGCCGGTCGTCGGCACCTCCCCGGAGGCCATCCACGCCGCCGAGGACCGCGGCGCCTTCGGCCAGGTCCTCGCCGACGCGGGCCTCCCGGCCCCCAAGCACGGCACCGCGACCACCTTCGCCGGCGCCAAGGCCATCGCCGACGAGATCGGCTACCCCGTCCTCGTACGCCCCTCGTACGTGCTCGGCGGCCGCGGCATGGAGATCGTGTACGACGAGGCCCGCCTGGAGTCGTACATCGCCGAGTCCACCGAGATCAGCCCCACCCGGCCGGTCCTGGTCGACCGCTTCCTCGACGACGCCATCGAGATCGACGTCGACGCCCTCTACGACGGCCACGAGCTCTACCTCGGCGGCGTCATGGAGCACATCGAGGAAGCCGGCATCCACTCCGGCGACTCGGCCTGCGCCCTGCCCCCGATCACCCTCGGCGGCTTCGACATCAAGCGCCTGCGCACCTCCACCGAGGCCATCGCCAAGGGCGTCGGCGTGCGCGGCCTGATCAACATCCAGTTCGCCATGGCCGGCGACATCCTGTACGTCCTGGAGGCCAACCCGCGCGCCTCCCGGACCGTCCCCTTCACCTCGAAGGCGACCGCCGTCCCGCTCGCGAAGGCCGCCGCCCGCATCTCGCTCGGCGCCACCATCGCCGAGCTGCGCGCCGAGGGCATGCTGCCGAAGACCGGCGACGGCGGCACCCTGCCGCTGGACGCGCCGATCTCCGTCAAGGAGGCCGTGATGCCGTGGTCGCGCTTCCGCGACGTGCACGGCCGCGGCGTCGACACCGTCCTCGGCCCGGAGATGCGCTCCACCGGCGAGGTCATGGGCATCGACGCGGTCTTCGGCACGGCGTACGCCAAGTCGCAGGCCGGCGCCTACGGCCCGCTGCCCACCAAGGGCCGCGCGTTCATCTCGGTCGCCAACCGCGACAAGCGCTCGATGATCTTCCCGGCGCGCGAGCTGGTCGCCCACGGCTTCGAGCTGATGGCCACCTCGGGCACGGCCGAGGTCCTCAAGCGCAACGGCATCAACGCCACGATCGTCCGCAAGCTGAGCGAGGGCGAGGGCCCCGACGGCGAGAAGACGATCGTCCAGCTCATCCACGACGGCCAGGTCGACCTGATCGTCAACACCCCGTACGGCACCGGTGGCCGCCTCGACGGCTACGAGATCCGAACGGCCGCGGTGGCGCGCAGCGTCCCGTGCCTCACCACGGTCCAGGCGCTCGCCGCGGCCGTCCAGGGCATCGACGCGCTCAACCGGGGCGATGTCGGGGTCCGCTCGCTCCAGGAACACGCGGAGCACCTGACCGCGGCCCGCGACTAGCAACCCACGAGGGGGACACCGGAAACGGTGTCCCCCTCTTGCTGAGGACACCCACATGTACAAGTTCTTCTTCCAGCTCGTCTTCAAGCGCATGGACCCCGAGCAGGCCCACTACCTGGCCTTCCGCTGGATCCGCCTCGCCGCCCGCGTCCCCGTCCTGCGGACCTTCGTCGCCGCCGTCCTCGCGCCCCGGTACAAGGAACTGCGCACCGAGGCCCTCGGCCTGCGGATGCACGGCCCCTTCGGGCTCGCCGCCGGCTTCGACAAGAACGCCGTCGCCATCGACGGCATGTCGATGCTCGGCTTCGACCACGTCGAGATCGGCACCGTCACCGGCGAGGCCCAGCCCGGCAACCCGAAGAAGCGCCTCTTCCGGCTGATCCCGGACCGCGCGCTCATCAACCGCATGGGCTTCAACAACGAGGGCTCCGCCGCCGTCGCCGAACGCCTCCACGCGCGCGTACCGGTCTTCAGGACCGTCGTCGGCGTCAACATCGGCAAGACGAAGGTCGTCCCCGAGGCCGAGGCCGCCGCCGATTACGTGAAGTCCACCGAGCGTCTCGCCGCGCACGCCGACTACCTCGTCGTCAACGTCTCCTCGCCGAACACCCCCGGCCTGCGCAACCTCCAGGCCACCGAGTCCCTGCGCCCGCTCCTCACGGCCGTACGGGAAGCCGCCGACCGCACGGTCACCGACCGCCGCGTCCCCCTCCTGGTCAAGATCGCCCCCGACCTGGCAGACGAGGACGTCGACGCGGTCGCCGACCTCGCCCTGGAGCTCGGCCTCGACGGCATCATCGCCACCAACACCACCATCGCGCGCGAGGGCCTCGGCCTGAAGTCCGACCCCGCGCTGATCAAGGAGACCGGCGGCCTCTCCGGCGCGCCCGTCAAGGAGCGCTCCCTCGCGGTCCTCAGGCGCCTCCACGCGCGCGTGGGCGACCGGCTGGTCCTCGTGGGCGTCGGAGGCATCGAGAACGCCGAGGACGCCTGGCAGCGCATCCTCGCCGGCGCCACCCTGATCCAGGGCTACAGCGCCTTCATCTACGAGGGCCCGTTCTATGCCCGCGCGATCCACAAGGGCCTCGCCGCGCGCCTCGCGGCCTCCCCGTACGCCACCCTCGCCGAGGCCGTCGGCGCCGACTCCCGAAAGGCCACCCCGTGACGCTCTCCTTCGGCACCCGTCTGCGCTCCGCGATGGATGAGCGGGGTCCGCTCTGTGTCGGCATCGACCCGCACGCCGCCCTGCTCGACTCCTGGGGCCTGACCGACGACATCGCCGGTCTCGAGCGGTTCACCTTCACCGTCGTCGAGGCGCTCGCGGACACCGTGGCCGTCTTCAAGCCGCAGTCCGCCTTCTTCGAGCGCTTCGGCTCGCGCGGCGTCGCCGTCCTGGAGCGCGCCGTCGCCGATCTGCGCGCGGCGGGCGGTCTGGTCGTCATGGACGCCAAGCGCGGCGACATCGGCTCCACCATGGCCGCGTACGCCGAGACCTACCTGCGCAAGGACTCCCCGCTCTTCTCCGACGCGCTCACGGTCTCCCCGTACCTCGGCTACGGCTCCCTGAAGCCGGCCGTCGACCTGGCCCGCGAGTCCGGCGCCGGTCTCTTCGTCCTGGCCCTGACCTCCAACCCGGAGGGCGCGGAGGTCCAGCGTGCCGTCCGCGAGGACGGTCGCACGATCGGCGCGACCATGCTGGCCCACCTCGCCGCGGAGAACGCGGGGGAGACCCCGATGGGCTCCTTCGGCGCGGTCGTCGGCGCCACCCTCGGCGACCTGTCCTCGTTCGACCTGGACATCAACGGTCCCCTCCTCGCCCCCGGCATCGGCGCCCAGGGCGCGACCCCGGCCGACCTCCCGGCCGTCTTCGGCGCGGCCGTCGGCAACGTCGTCCCGAACGTCAGCCGCGGGGTCCTGCGGCACGGACCGGACGCCGCCGCGCTGCGGGACTCGGCGCACCGGTACGCGGACGAGATCCGCGCGGCCGTCGGCGGGTAACGAGCTCCACGGTCTCTCCGCAGGTCGGAGCGGATCGACCCGGATGTCGGACCTGTTTCGGCCCGGTGACCGGCCCGGTGGGACGACCCGTCCCACCGGGCCGTCTCACTCCTTGACGAAAACTTGGCTCAAAACCGGGTCGTTTTGCCGGAAAAGTCCCGGTCGGTCGATGCTGACCAGGACTTTTCCTCCGTTCTCGCTGACTGGAGCGGCCTCGGCCGCTAGTCTCCGGGGCAGAGCAGGCGTTCAACGACCACTCCGTTGAGCGTTGCTCCACTGGTGTGGGGCGCGAGGTTCCTCACCGGTCCGTATCCGACAGATCGACATCCGAGGTGACGTAGGCGTGGCTCTTCCGCCCCTTACCCCTGAACAGCGCGCAGCCGCGCTCGAAAAGGCCGCCGCGGCTCGCCGGGAGCGGGCCGAGGTCAAGAATCGACTCAAGCACTCCGGCGCCTCCCTTCACGAGGTCATCAAGACCGGCCAGGAGAACGACGTCATCGGCAAGATGAAGGTCTCCGCGCTGCTCGAGTCCCTGCCCGGCGTGGGCAAGGTCCGCGCCAAGCAGATCATGGAGCGGCTCGGCATCTCCGAGAGCCGCCGAGTGCGCGGTCTCGGTTCCAACCAGATCGCCTCCCTGGAGCGCGAGTTCGGCAGCACCGGCGCCTGATCCGGCGACCGGTCCGGCTTCGGATCCGGGGCACGCGTCCCGGGCACACCGGTAAAGCTGGAATAATCGCTGCATGGCAGCAGAGGTACGTCCGCGGCTGACCGTGCTCTCCGGCCCCTCAGGGGTCGGCAAGAGCACGGTCGTCGCTCATATGCGCAAGGTCCACCCCGAGGTCTGGCTCTCGGTGTCGGCGACGACACGGAAGCCCCGCCCCGGCGAGAAGCACGGCGTCCATTACTTCTTCGTGGCGGACGACGAGTTCGACAAGCTGATCGCCAACGGTGAGCTCCTCGAATGGGCCGAGTTCGCGGGCAACCGGTACGGCACCCCGCGCCGCGCGGTCCTCGACCGCCTTGACGCCGGCGAGCCCGTGCTCCTGGAGATCGACCTCCAGGGCGCCCGCCAGGTGAAGGACTCGATGTCCGAGTCCCAGCTGGTCTTCCTGGCCCCGCCGAGCTGGGAGGAACTGGTCCGCCGCCTCACCGGCCGCGGCACCGAGTCGCCCGAGGTCATCGAGCGCCGTCTCGCCGCCGCGAAGGTGGAGCTGGCCGCCGAGTCGGAGTTCGACACCACGCTCGTCAACACCTCCGTCGAGGACGTTGCGCGCGAGCTGCTAACGTTGATGCTGTTGACTTCTGGGGAATGATCCACTTGTTCCCCCGGACACCCAACGGTTGTCCGATCCTTTTTCCATCTTCGGAAGGTAGAGCGTGTCCTCTTCCATCACCGCGCCCGAGGGCATCATCAACCCGCCGATCGACGAGCTGCTCGAGGCCACGGACTCGAAGTACAGCCTCGTGATCTACGCGGCCAAGCGCGCGCGTCAGATCAATGCGTACTACTCCCAGCTCGGCGAGGGCCTGCTGGAGTACGTGGGTCCGCTGGTCGACACCCACGTCCACGAGAAGCCGCTCTCGATCGCCCTGCGCGAGATCAACGCGGGTCTGCTGACGTCCGAGGCCATCGAGGGCCCGGCCACGTAAGCACGTCACGTTCCTTCACCACAGGCCCGGCGGAACATCCGCCGGGCCTGTGGTGTCTCATGGAGTCGTAGGCATCCGAGTGCGGGGAGTGGCAGTGGTGACCAAGCCGAAGGTCGTTCTGGGGGTCAGCGGCGGCATCGCCGCCTACAAGGCCTGCGAGCTGCTGCGGCGGCTCACCGAGTCGGGCCACGACGTCCGCGTCGTCCCCACCGACTCCGCCCTCCACTTCGTCGGCGAGGCCACCTGGTCCGCGCTCTCCGGCCACCCCGTCTCGACCGAGGTGTGGGAGAGCGTCCACGAGGTGCCGCACGTCCGGATCGGCCAGGCCGCCGACCTCGTCGTGGTCGCCCCCGCCACCGCCGACATGCTTGCCAAGGCCGCCCACGGCCTCGCGGACGACCTGCTCACCAACACGCTGCTCACCGCCCGCTGTCCCGTCGTCTTCGCCCCCGCCATGCACACCGAGATGTGGGAGCACCCGGCGACCCAGGAGAACGTGGCGACCCTGCGACGCCGGGGCGCCGTCGTCATCGAGCCGGCCGTCGGCCGCCTCACCGGCGTCGACACCGGCAAGGGCCGGCTGCCCGACCCGGCGGAGATCTTCGAGATCTGCCGGAGGATCCTCGCCCGCGGCACCGCCGCCGCCGACCTCGTCGGCCGGCATGTCGTGGTCAGCGCCGGCGGTACCCGGGAGCCCCTCGACCCGGTCCGCTACCTGGGCAATCGCTCCTCGGGCAAGCAGGGCTACGCGCTCGCGCGGTCCGCCGCCGCCCGGGGGGCCAGGGTCACGCTCGTCGAGGCCAACACCGGCATCCCCGACCCGGCGGGCGTCGACGTCGTCCACGTCGGCACCGCCGTCCAGCTCCGGGAGGCCGTACTCAAGGCCGTCGCCGACGCCGACGCCGTGGTCATGGCGGCCGCCGTGGCCGACTTCCGCCCGGCCGTCTACGCCACCGGGAAGATCAAGAAGAAGGACGACGGCGGAGCGCCCACCGTCGAGCTCGTCCGCAACCCCGACATCCTCGCCGAGATCTCCGCCGACCGCGCCCTGCCGGGACAGGTGGTCGTCGGGTTCGCCGCCGAGACCGACGACGTCCTCGCCAACGGCCGCGAGAAGCTCCGCCGCAAGGGCTGCGACCTCCTCGTCGTCAACGAGGTGGGGGAGCGCAAGACCTTCGGCTCCGAGGAGAACGAGGCCGTCGTGCTCGCCTCGGACGGCGCCGAGACCCCCGTACCGTACGGTCCGAAGGAAGCGCTCGCGGAGACGGTCTGGGACCTGGTCCTGCCGCGGCTGCGCGCCTCGACCTGACGCATCTCGTGCCGAGGGGACCACGAATCCAGCGGGGCGCGTGTGATGTACGCCCCATCAGGGGCTTCACCCGCCGCGAAGCGGCCGGATTCACCCGCTCAGGGCATTCGCCAGGCGAGACACCTGGTCCATCCCACGACCACGACCGATAGACTGTCCGCGGAACGTCTTGGGGCGCAGCCCCCTGCCGGTCCGTCAACGAAGAGCCAGCAGCCGCTGCAACCCCAGGGAGCGTTGTGTCCCGTCGTCTGTTCACCTCGGAGTCCGTCACCGAGGGACACCCCGACAAGATCGCTGACCAGATCAGCGACACCATCCTCGACGCACTGCTGCGGGAGGACCCCACCTCGCGCGTCGCCGTCGAGACGCTGATCACCACCGGCCTCGTGCACGTCGCCGGTGAGGTGACCACCAAGGCGTGGGCGGACATCCCGACCCTCGTCCGGAACAAGATCCTCGAGATCGGCTACGACTCCTCGAAGAAGGGCTTCGACGGCGCCTCCTGCGGCGTGTCGGTGTCCATCGGGTCTCAGTCCCCGGACATCGCCCAGGGTGTGGACACCGCGTACGAGAAGCGGGTCGAGGGCGATGAGGACGAGCTGGACAAGCAGGGCGCCGGCGACCAGGGCCTGATGTTCGGCTACGCGTCGGACGAGACCCCCGAGCTGATGCCGCTGCCGATCCACATCGCGCACCGGCTCTCCCGCCGGCTCACCGAGGTCCGCAAGAACGGCACCATCCCGTACCTGCGCCCCGACGGCAAGACCCAGGTCACCATCGAGTACGACGGCGACAAGGCCGTCCGCCTCGACACGGTCGTGGTCTCCTCGCAGCACGCGTCCGACATCGACCTGGAGTCGCTGCTCGCGCCCGACATCCGCGAGTTCGTCGTCGAGCACGTGCTCAAGCAGCTCGTCGAGGACGGCATCAAGCTCGACACCGACGGCTACCGCCTCCTGGTGAACCCGACCGGCCGCTTCGAGATCGGTGGCCCGATGGGCGACGCCGGCCTCACCGGCCGCAAGATCATCATCGACACCTACGGCGGCATGGCCCGCCACGGTGGCGGCGCCTTCTCCGGCAAGGACCCGTCCAAGGTCGACCGCTCGGCCGCCTACGCCATGCGCTGGGTCGCCAAGAACGTCGTCGCCGCCGGCCTCGCCGCGCGCTGCGAGGTCCAGGTCGCCTACGCGATCGGCAAGGCCGAGCCCGTCGGTCTCTTCGTCGAGACCTTCGGCACCAACACCGTCGACAACGAGAAGATCGAGAACGCCATCGCCGAGGTCTTCGACCTCCGCCCGGCCGCGATCATCCGTGACCTCGACCTGCTCCGCCCGATCTACTCCCAGACCGCCGCCTACGGCCACTTCGGCCGCGAGCTGCCGGACTTCACCTGGGAGCGCACGGACCGCGTGGACGCCCTGAAGCAGGCCGCCGGCCTGTAAGGCCCCGGACGCACGTGACCGAAGCCCGGCACCCATGAGGGTGCCGGGCTTCGGCGTGCCCGGCTGTCGGTGGCGTCTGGTAGGTATGGGGCTGTGAGCAGCGAGAAAGAGAATCCCGACGAGACCGCTGAACCCGAGCAGCTCGCGCTCATTCGGGAGACCGTGCGGACGGCGAAGGTGCCGCGGGCGAAGCCGCGGACCTGGCGGGGAGCCGCGCTGGCCAAGGAGCTGCCCGTCGCGCGGGTCGTCGTGAACAAGGGCTCGCTCCATCTCGACCAGTTCTTCGACTACGCGGTCCCCGAGGAGCTGGACGAGGCCGCCCGGCCCGGGGTGCGGGTGCGGGTGCGGTTCGGCGCGGGGGCGCACCAGGTCAAGAACGGGCGCCGGGAGGGCGGGCGGCTCATCGACGGCTTCCTCGTCGAGCGCCGTGCCACCTCCGACTACTCCGGGCCCCTGGCCGCGCTCGCCGACGTCGTCTCACCGGAACCGGTCCTCGGCCCCGACCTGCTCGGACTCGCCCGCGCCGTCGCCGACCGGTACGCCGGAAGCCTCGCCGACGTTCTCCAGCTCGCCGTGCCGCCGCGCAGCGCCCGAGCAGAGGGGCGGCCCTCGCCGGAGCCGCTGCCGCCGCCCGCCGCGCCGGAGCCGGAGAGCTGGACGCGGTACGAGCGGGGGCCCGCGTTCCTCGACTCCCTCGCGCGCGGGGGGACACCCCGGGCCGTGTGGAACGCGCTCCCGGGGCCGCACTGGGCCGACGAGATCGCCCGCGCCGTCGGCGCCACCCTGGCCTCCGGCCGGGGCGCCCTCGTCGTCGTGCCCGACGGTCGTGCGGCGGGGCGGGTCGACACGGCGCTGACCACGGTCCTGGGGGAGGGGCGGCACGCCCTGCTCACCGCCGAGGCGGGCCCCGAGAAGCGGTACGCGCAGTGGCTCGCCGTGCGGCGCGGCGCGGTACGGGCCGTCGTCGGCACCCGGGCCGCGATGTTCGCCCCCGTCCGGGACCTCGGCCTCGTCGTGATCTGGGACGACGGCGACGGCAGCCACAGCGAGCCGCACGCCCCGCAGCCCCACGCGCGCGAGGTCCTGCTGCTCCGCGCCGCCCACGACCGCTGCGCCTTCCTCCTCGGCAGCACCGGCTGCACCGTCGAGGCCGCCCAGCTCGTCGAGTCCGGCTGGGCCAAGGCGCTGTTCGCCGGACGCGAGCAGGTCCGCAGGGCCGCGCCGCTGATCCGGACCGTGGGCGACGGCGAACTGGCCCGCGACGAGGCCGCGCGCGCCGCCCGGCTGCCGTCGCTGGCCTGGCAGACCGTACGCGAAGGACTCAAGACCGGGCCCGTCCTCGTCCAGGTGCCCCGCCGGGGGTACGTCCCGAGGCTCGCCTGCGAGCGGTGCCGGACGCCCGCCCGCTGCCGCCACTGCGCCGGGCCCCTGGAGGCCCCCGAGCAGCAGGAACTGCACTGCGGCTGGTGCGGGCGCGGCGCCTCCGACTGGCACTGCGTGGAGTGCGGCTCGACCAGGCTGCGGGCCCAGGTGGTCGGCGCGCGCCGGACGGCGGAGGAGCTCGGCCGGGCGTTCCCGGCGGTGCCGGTCAGGACCTCGGGACGGGACCACATCCTGGACACCGTGCCCGGGCGCCCCGCGCTCGTCGTCTGCACCCCCGGCGCCGAGCCGGTCGCCGAGGGCGGCTACGCGGCCGCGTTGCTCCTCGACGGCTGGGCCATGCTCGGCCGGCCGGATCTCCGCGCGGGCGAGGAGGCCCTGCGCCGCTGGATCGACGCGGCCTCGCTCGTACGGGGCCAGCCCGACGGCGGCACCGTGGTCGTGGTCGCCGAGCCGACGCTCCGGCCCGTCCAGGCGCTCGTCCGCTGGGACCCGGTCGGGCACGCCCAGCGCGAGCTGGCCGAACGGGCCGAGCTGGGCTTTCCGCCCGTCTCCCGGATGGCGGCGGTCACCGGCCCGCCGGAGGCCGTCGAAGGCCTCCTGGCGGCGGCCGGGCTGCCCGCCGACGCCGAGGTGCTCGGCCCGGTGCCGCTGCCGGTGGTCCGCCCCGGCGGGCCCCGGAGGCCGGGCGACCCGCCGCCGGGCGAGCAGTGGGAGCGTGCCCTGGTCCGCGTCCCGCCGGGCAGCGGTGCGGCTCTGGCGACCGCGCTCAAACAGGCCAGGGCGGCCCGGCTGACGCGGGGCGGCGGGGACCCGGTACGGATCCGGGTGGACCCGCCGGACATCGGCTGAGGCCTTCGCGTGCGCGGCACATGGGACGGCCGCCCGCCCCTGATGGGGACGGACGGCCGTACGGCGCGCCCGCGGGCAGCCGTTGCAGGTCAGCCGTGCGCGGGTCAGCCGTTGCGCGGGCCGGGGAAGGCCGATGTCCGCGGCTCCTCGCGGAGCGATGCGCTGCCCGAGGTCGGCTGCGGGGGCATCGAGCGGGCGGCGGGCACCGAGGGGAGCGTGCGGGCCGCGCTCGGCTCCACGATCGGGTCCTGGTCGATGCCGACGCCCGGCTGAGGGGCGCGCCGGGCGCCGTAACGGCGGTGGACGGCCTGCTTGGTGACTCCGAGCGCGGAGCCCACCGCGTCCCAGGAGAAGCCGAGCGAGCGGTCGAAGTCGACCGCGGCGGTCACCAGGGTCTCGACGCTGTCCCGCAGCTCCTGGGCGAGACGGACGGTGGGGGCGGGGGCCCGCCCGTAGACGACGAAGCCCGTGGACGGGCCGGAGCGGCGAGGGCGGTAGACATTGCCCAGCTGGGCCGTGAGCGTGCGCAGTGCGTCCACCTGCCGCCGGACCCGCTCGATGTCCCGCACCAAGAGGTGCAGACTCGCCCGAGCCTGGGCGTCGTGGGTTGCGTGGTCGGCCATGTGAAAGCCTCTCGAACCGGCATGTAAGGGGAAGGGCCGCAGGGGGGAACGGCGACCCGATTCGGTCAATCTCTCTTGACCAACGCGCCACCCGGGGTTGGGTCACGCTGCGGGGGCGTACACGCATATGCGCGGGGCGCTCGTCCTTCCGTACGCCCCCTCCGTCAGGGGCGCCCAGGGTGTTGTCCGGCTGTTCAGGGCCCCGGCGCGGAGCGGCCGGGCGCGCCCTAGACTGGTGCGCTGCCCGTAAAGCCCCCGGAGAGACAGGCAGTCGACACTCATGAAGCTCGTCTTCGCAGGCACCCCCGAGGTCGCCGTTCCCGCCCTGGACGCCCTGCTCGCCTCCGGCCGGCACGAGGTGGCCGCTGTCGTCACCCGGCCGGACGCCCCGGCGGGGCGCGGCCGGCGGCTCGTCGCCAGCCCGGTCGCCCAGCGGGCGGAGGAGGCGGGGATCGAGGTCCTGAAGCCGGCCAGGCCCCGCGACGAGGAGTTCCTCGCCCGCCTGCGGGAGATCGCCCCGGACTGCTGCCCGGTCGTCGCCTACGGCGCGCTGCTGCCCAAGGTCGCCCTCGACATCCCCGCCCGGGGCTGGGTCAACCTGCACTTCTCGCTGCTGCCGGCCTGGCGGGGCGCGGCGCCCGTGCAGCACTCGCTGATGGCGGGCGACCAGGTGACGGGCGCGTCGACGTTCCTGATCGAGGAGGGTCTGGACTCGGGCCCGGTCTACGGCGTCGTCACCGAGGACATCCGGCCGACCGACACCAGCGGCGACCTGCTCACCCGGCTCGCGTTCGCGGGTGCCGGGCTGCTCGCCGCGACCATGGACGGCATCGAGGACGGCACGCTCAAGGCGGTCCCGCAGCCGATCGAGGGCATCACCCTCGCCCCGAAGATCCAGGTCGAGGACGCCCATGTCGACTTCGCCGCGCCCGCTCTCCGGGTGGACCGCGTGGTCCGCGGCTGCACGCCGGCCCCCGGTGCCTGGACGGTCTTCCGCGGCGAGCGCCTCAAGCTGATCCAGGTCACCCCGCTGCCCGACCACACCGATCTGGCCCCGGGGCAGCTCGCCGCGGGCAAGAACAACGTCTACGCGGGCACCGGCTCGTACGCCGTGGAGCTCCTCTGGGTCCAGCCCCAGGGCAAGAAGCCGATGAAGGCGGCCGACTGGGCGCGCGGCGTCCGGATCGCACCGGGCGAGGTCCTCGGGGTCTGACCGTGCTGCTGCCGATCCCCGAAGGGCCCTGGTGGGACTGGACGGTCCGCCACTACGACGGCAGTCGGCTCACACTGGTCGCCGGCCACGACCTCTCGTACCACCACGGGCTCGAGGTCGTCTTCACGGACACCCTCTACGTCCGGTGCCCGATGGACTTCATGGATCCGGAGTTCCGCGCTCCCACTCCGGAGGAGCGCGCGGAGGTCGCCCGTCTCGTCGGCGACGAGCCGCCCGTGCTCGTCGCCTTCGAGGCGGACGGCGGCGGCACGGAACCGGCGGTGTGCCTGATCGCGGCCGAGGCCTGGGCGATCCGCCAGGGGCGTTTTCCCCGGCAGGCGTCGGCAGACGTAGGCTTGGGGGGTTCGACCTCGTCATTTCGTCACGCGGAGCACCTTTGAGCGAGCAGGCACGTCGCCGTCCCCACAAGCCCTACCGGCGGCCCCAGAAGGACCCCGTCCGGATGCTCGCCTTCGAGGCGCTGAGGGCGGTGGACGAGCGGGACGCCTACGCGAACCTGGTGCTGCCGCCGCTCCTCAAGAAGGCCCGCGAGGGCGGGAACTTCGACGGGCGGGACGCGGCGCTCGCGACCGAGCTGGTCTACGGGACGCTGCGCCGCCAGGGCACGTACGACGCGATCATCGCCGCCTGCATCGACCGGCCGCTGCGCGAGGTCGACCCGCCCGTCCTCGACGTGCTCGCGCTCGGCGCCCACCAGCTGCTCGGCACCCGCATCCCCACTCACGCCGCCGTCTCCGCCAGCGTCGAGCTGGCGAGGGTCGTGCTGGGCGACGGGCGGGCCAAGTTCGTGAACGCCGTCCTGCGGAAGATCTCGCAGCAGGACCTCGACGCCTGGGTGGCGCAGGTCGCCCCGCCGTACGACGCCGACCCCGAGGACCACCTCGCCGTCGTCCACTCGCACCCCCGCTGGGTCGTCTCGGCGCTCTGGGACTCCCTCGGCGGCGGCCGCGCCGGGATCGAGGACCTCCTGGAGGCCGACAACGAGCGCCCCGAGGTCACCCTCGTCGCCCGTCCCGGCCGCTCCACCACCGGCGAGCTCGCCGAGGCCACCGAGACCCTGCCGGGCCGCTGGTCGCCGTACGCCGTCCGGATGGCCGAGGGCGGCGAGCCCGGCGCCATCGAGGCGGTCAAGGACGGCCGGGCCGGCGTCCAGGACGAGGGCAGCCAGCTCGTCGCGATCGCCCTCGCGAACGCGCCCGTCGAGGGCAGCGACGCCCGGTGGCTCGACGGATGCGCCGGGCCCGGCGGCAAGGCCGCCCTCCTCGCCGCCCTCGCCTCCGAGCGCGGCGCCGCCCTGCTCGCCTCCGAGAAGCAGCCGCACCGCGCGCGCCTCGTCGAGCGCGCCCTGGCCGGCAACCCCGGCCCGTACCAGGTGATCGCCGCCGACGGCACCCGCCCGCCGTGGCGCCCCGGCTCCTTCGACCGGGTCCTCATGGACGTGCCCTGTTCGGGCCTCGGCGCGCTCCGCCGTCGCCCCGAGGCCCGCTGGCGCCGTCGCCCCGAGGACCTGGACGGCTTCGCCCCGCTCCAGCGCGCCCTGCTCACGGAGGCGCTGAGCGCGGTCCGCGTCGGCGGTGTCGTGGGGTACGCGACCTGCTCGCCGCACCTGGCCGAGACCCGGGTGGTCGTCGACGACGTCCTGAAGAAGGTCGGCGGCGCCGAGCTGATCGACGCCCGCCCGCTGCTGCCGGGGGTACCGGCGATCGGCGACGGACCGGACATCCAGCTCTGGCCGCATCTGCACGGCACGGACGCCATGTATCTGGCGCTCATCCGCCGCACCGCGTGACGCCGGGTTCGTCCGACCCTTCGATCGCCTGACCGTAATCTCCCGGTCTGCGCCGGTCCCGGCTCGTCACTTCGCACCGAAAATGGTCTGGACCGCATCCGAAACCGCTCGGCGGCAAAGAAGTACCCAAGAACGTGGGAGGCTTGGCACATGGCGCAGATCAACCCCAGCATCCTGTCCGCGGACTTCGCCCGGCTCGCCGATGAGGCGAAGGCCGTCGACGGGGCCGACTGGCTCCACGTCGACGTGATGGACAACCACTTCGTGCCCAACCTGACCCTGGGTGTGCCGATCGTGGAGTCGCTCGCCCGCGCGACCGACACCCCCCTCGACTGCCACCTGATGATCGAGGACCCCGACCGCTGGGCGCCCCAGTACGTCGAGGCGGGCGCCGGTTCGGTCACCTTCCACGTCGAGGCGGCCGCCGCGCCCGTCCGTCTCGCGCGCGAGATCCGGGCCAAGGGCGCGCGCGCCTCGATGGCGCTCAAGCCGGGCACGCCCATCGAGCCGTACGAGGACCTGCTCCCCGAGCTCGACATGCTGCTGATCATGACCGTCGAGCCCGGCTTCGGCGGCCAGGCCTTCCTCGACATCATGCTGCCCAAGATCCGTCGTACCCGTGAGCTGATCTCCAAGCACGGCCTGGAGCTGTGGCTCCAGGTCGACGGCGGGGTCGCCGAGTCCACGATCGAGCGGTGCGCGGAGGCCGGCGCCGATGTCTTCGTGGCGGGGTCCGCGGTCTACGGCGCGGCCGACCCGGCCGCCGCCGTCGCCTCGCTGCGGGCCCGCGCGGAGGCCGTGACGGCGACCGCCCCGTGGGCGTGTGGCCACTGAGCCTCCGGCTGATGAACGCGGTCCGTCGGGCCGTCGACAGGACTGATCAAGGCCCGCCGTATCTGACAGGATGGACGGCGAGTCCAGAGTGTGAACGACAGCGGTACGCGAACAGCGGTACATGAACGTCGGTACGTGAACAGCGGTACGTGAACAGGTGAGGAGATCGCGGTGGCGGGTATGTCGGCGGGACGGTCAGCCCTGCGGATGGGCCCCGCGGAGCTGGTGCAGGCGGCGGCCATGGCCCGTCGCTTCTACCTCGAGGGCAAGTCCAAGATCCAGATCGCCGAGGAGTTCGGCGTGAGCCGCTTCAAGGTGGCCCGGGTCCTGGAGACCGCCCTGGAGCGCGATCTCGTACGCATCGAGATCCGCGTACCGGCCGAGCTGGACGCCGAGCGCTCCGACGCGCTCCGTGCCCGCTACGGGCTCCGCCACGCCGTCGTCGTCGAGTCCCCGGCGGAGGGCGAGGACGAGTCGCCCGACCCGGAGAACCTCGGCGAGGTCGCGGCCGACCTGCTCGGCGAGCTGGTCACCGAGGGCGACGTCCTGGGCCTGGCCTGGGGACGCTCCACCATCCACATGGCGGCGGCGCTCGACCGGCTGCCCCCGTGCACCGTCGTCCAGCTCACCGGTGTGTACGACGCAGGGACCGCCGAACGCGGCTCCGTCGAGGCCGTACGCCGTGCCGCCCAGGTCTCCGGCGGCGAGGCGCACCCGATCTACGCGCCCATGCTGCTGCCCGACCCGGCGACGGCGGCCGCGCTGCGCAGCCAGACCGGTATCGCGCGGGCCTTCGAGTACTTCGACAAGGTGACCGTCGCCTGCGTCTCCATCGGCTCCTGGGAGCCGGGCATCTCGACCGTCCACGACATGCTCTCGGACGAGGAGCGCGCCCACTACGCCTCGCTCGGCGTCGCCGCCGAGATGTCCGCGCACCTCTTCGACGCCGAGGGGCGCCGGGTCGGCCGCGATCTGGGCGAGCGCTGCATCACCGTCGAGGCGGACCGGCTGCGCCGGATCCCCGAGGTCGTGGCCATCGCGGGCGGCCAGCGCAAGGCGGCGGCGATCGGCGCGGTGCTCCGCTCCGGCCTCGTCACCAGCCTGGTCACCGACCGCGCCGCGGCGGACTACCTGCTCACCGAGTCCAGCCCGGGTACGCACCCGGCGCTCGACCGGACGGACCCGGACGGCGTCTGAGCGAGGCCGCCGTCAGCCGAGTCGATCGAGGGCCGGAGCCATCCCGTAACGGTATGTTCGGGACATGTCGCTCCGGCCCTCGCGCATGCTCCTCGCGCTCGTCCTCTGTGTCCTCCTGGCCGGGTGTTCCTCGTCGAGCGGCGGCGGCGCTCCGGCCGCTCCCGCTCGCACCACCGCCACGGCCCCGGCCGCCGCACCCACCGGAACCTCCGGACTGCCCACCGTGCGGGCCGCCGACCTGCCGCCCGAGGCGCGGCAGACCCTCGGCCTCATCGCGCGCGGTGGCCCCTTCCCGTACGCCAAGGACGGCGCCGTCTTCTCGAACTTCGAGCGGATCCTGCCCCGCGAACAACGCGGCTACTACCGCGAGTACACCGTGAAGACCCCCGGCGAACGCGACCGCGGGGCGCGCCGGATCGTCACCGGGCGGGACGGCGAGATCTACTGGACCGACGATCACTACGAGAGCTTCCGGGAGGTGATCACGGATGACAATTGACGATCCCGTCGTCCTCGACCTGACCGGTGTCAGGGACAAGGCCGGACTCATGGACCGGTGCGCCACCGTCCTCGCCCTGCCCGACTGGTTCGGCCGGAACTGGGACGCCCTCGCCGACTGCCTCGGCGACCTGCCGGAGCCGGTCACCCTGGTCGTCACCGGCTGGCGGGAGTACGCCGAGGCACACCCGCGCGAGTGGCGGACCGCCCAGGACGTCTTCGCCACAGCCGTGGACGAACGCCCCACCCACCTCACGGTCCTCGTCGCCCTGGGGGAGGCTTTCGGAGGATCCGACGAAGCCTCTGCCGCAAGCCTCGGATGATTCGCCCGGGGCTGGTATGCGTACGGGCGTGGGACAATGAACTACGTGCTTTTTCCCCTGGCTGAAATGCCTAGGGGCCGATCCGAACGACTGGGATGTCAGCACGTGCGTTTCCTCAATGACGTCAAGCCGCCCTACGACCTGACGTACGACGATGTGTTCATGGTGCCGAGCCGCTCGGCCGTCGGTTCCCGCCAGGCGGTGGACCTCTCCTCGCCGGACGGAACCGGGACCACGATCCCGCTGGTCGTGGCCAACATGACCGCCATCGCCGGCCGCCGTATGGCCGAGACCGTCGCCCGCCGGGGCGGACTGGTCGTCATCCCGCAGGACATCCCGATCGAGGTCGTCACCGACGTCATCTCGTGGGTCAAGAGCCGTCACCACGTGCTCGACACCCCGATCGTCCTGACCCCGCACCAGACCGTCGCCGACGCGCTCTCGCTGCTGCCCAAGCGGGCGCACGACGCCGCCGTCGTCGTCGACGAGGACCGTCGTCCGGTCGGTGTCGTCACCGACGCCGACCTGTCCGGGGTGGACCGCTTCACGCAGCTCTCCGAGGTCATGTCGAAGGACCTGCTGCTCCTCGACGCCGACATCGAGCCGCGCGACGCGTTCAACAGGCTCGACCACGCCAACCGCCGCTACGCCCCGGCCGTGGACAAGGACGGCCGTCTGGTCGGCATCCTGACCCGCAAGGGCGCGCTCCGCGCGACGCTGTACACCCCGGCCACCGACGCCGACGGCAAGCTGCGCATCGCCGCCGCCGTCGGCATCAACGGCGACTTCGTGGGCAAGGCCAAGCAGCTGCTCGACGCGGGCGTCGACACGCTCGTCATCGACACGGCGCACGGCCACCAGGAGTCGATGATCGCCGCGATCAAGGCCGTGCGCGCCCTCGACCCGCACGTCCCGATCGTCGCCGGCAACATCGTCGCCGCCGAGGGTGTGCGCGACCTCATCGAGGCCGGCGCGGACATCATCAAGGTCGGTGTGGGCCCCGGCGCCATGTGCACCACGCGCATGATGACCGGCGTCGGCCGCCCGCAGTTCTCCGCAGTCCTGGAGTGCGCCGCCGAGGCCAAGAAGTTCGGCAAGCACGTCTGGGCCGACGGTGGCGTCCGGCACCCGCGCGATGTCGCCATGGCGCTCGCCGCCGGCGCGTCCAACGTGATGATCGGCTCCTGGTTCGCCGGGACGTACGAGTCCCCGGGCGACCTCCAGCACACCGCCGACGGCCGCCCGTACAAGGAGTCCTTCGGCATGGCCTCGGCCCGCGCCGTGCAGAACCGCACGAGCGAGGAGTCGGCCTACGACCGCGCCCGCAAGGGTCTCTTCGAGGAGGGCATCTCCACCTCGCGGATGTTCCTCGACCCGTCCCGTCCGGGTGTCGAGGACCTGATCGACTCGATCATCGCGGGCGTCCGCTCCTCCTGCACCTACGCCGGTGCCGGCTCGCTCGCCGAGTTCGAGGAGAAGGCCGTGATCGGCATCCAGTCCGCCGCGGGCTACGCCGAGGGCAAGCCGCTGCACGCCAGCTGGAGCTAGTCCCGTCACGTGGTGACTTGAGCGGGCCCCCGGGAAATCCTTCCCGGGGGCCCGCTGTCGTCCCGTACGGTCGCCGCATGGATCATGTGGACCGTACGGAGATCCGGCCCTGCCGCGCCGCCGACCTGCCCCTGCTCGACCGGCACCTCCCCGCGCCCGGGGCGCCGACGCGCCACGCGGACCGCTTCGCGCGCCAGGAGGCCGGGACGGGCACGTACCTCCTCGCCTGGCGGGGCGGGGTCCCCGTCGGCCACGGGCAGGTCCGCTGGGACGGCTGCGCGGCCCCCGAGGTGCGGGCCGCGGCCGGGGAGTGCCCGGAGTTCAACGGCCTCGACGTACGGGCGGAGCTCCGGGGGCAGGGCATCGGCACGGCCCTGGTCCGCGCGGCCGAGGAGCTGGCGCGGGAGCGCGGTGGAGGCGTCCTGGGGCTCGGGGTGGGGCACGACAACCCGCGAGCGGCGGCGCTGTACACGCGGCTCGGGTACGCGCCCGTCGTCGCCTACACGGACCGCTGGAGCTGGACGGACGCGGACGGGCGCACGCACGACGAGGCCGATCCCTGCACCTTCCTGGTCAGGGACCTCACGGCGTCCGACGCCTGAGCGGAGGCTCCAGGACGCCTCCCAGGGCCTCCGCGACCGCCGTGGCGATCCTGGCGTGGCCCCGGTCGTCCGGGTGCAGGCCGTCCGCCAGGTGCTCAGGGCCGAGCAGGGGCCGTCCCGACAGGACCAGGAGGCGGGCGTCGCCCTCGGCCGCCAGGTCCCGGCCGGCCCGCTCCATGGCCCTGCGCAGCTCTGTGAGGGTCGCTCCGAGGACGTTGCGGGTGTGCTCGGCCTCCGGGCGCAGCACGGGCGAGACGATCAGCAGCGGGGTGTCCGGGTGGCCCCGGCGGACCAGGCCCACGAAGGCCCGGACGGTGGCGTAGAGCCAGTCGGCCGTCGCGGGCACCGTGGACCAGCAGTTGGTGCCGAACGCGAGGGTGATCACCTCGCCGGGGAGCCGCGCCAGGTGTTCGGCGAGCGGGAGTTCGCCGCGTGCCCCGCCCGCGTACCCGAGGTTCACCGCGTCGAGACCGAGGAGCCGTCCCGCCGTGGCGGGCCAGGAGTGGGCCGGGCGGGTCGACCACCAGCCCTCGGTGATCGAGTCGCCGTGGACCAGCCAGCGGGGCTGCGCGGGAGCGGGGGAGAGGGCCCCGCCGAGGGCCCGCAGGGCGAGCGGCACCGGCGCCTGGCCCTCGGGGAGGTGGACGGTGAAGACGCCGCCGCCCGGGGGCAGCGGGAGCGTGACGGTGGCCTCGGGGGCCGGGGCGGCGCAGGCCTCGCCGACGAGCCGCGTACCGCTCCAGAGGGCGAAGCAGTGGCGGAGCGCGGCGAGCGCGTCGTCGGGTTCCGGGACGGCCGCCCGGTAGCGCAGCAGCACCGCGCGCGTGCCGGGGGCGGCCGTGAACTCCAGCCGTACGCCGATGGGCAGCGCGGCCCGCTCGGCGATGTCCCACGGCAGCCGTTCCAGGTCCTCGGGGTCGGCGCGCACCGGCCGGTTCCCGTCCAGCCAGGCCGTACCGCGCAGGAACGGCGCCGGGTCGAGCCAGCCCACCTGGGCCTCCGATCGGGGGGTCGTCGTGGCCTCGCAGCGTGGGTCACGGGGCACGAGGAGTCAATGCTCGCAGGAGACCGGTTCACACCCCCAATGTGTGGATTCATGCGGGGGAGCGCAATGTTTCCCCGTCTGCGCCCCAAGCGCGCAATGATCATCTGGCAGTGCGCAACAACCCTGCATTACGAGTGCGAAGCTCTGCCCCTTAGGCTCGTGCCTCGTACCAGGAGTGGCGCGGACCGCCTGCTCGGCGGTTCCCCTCCCCCGTGGGCCTTTTTCGGCACGCCCACGTACCGCTGCGGTCCCACGTCACGACGACAGGCAGCGATAAGGAGCCTCCGCAGTGCTGGACCACGGCGCAGCCCCACCGGTCGAGGAATCGACCACCCGCAAGACCTCCGCTCTCGGCGCACTGACCCGGCGCAAGCCGGTGGAACAGCTGGTCGCAGAGGGTGGGCAGGGCGAGGGTGGCAATCTCCGCCGCTCGCTCTCCATGTGGCAGCTGACCATGATCAGCATCGGTGCCACGCTCGGCACGGGCATCTTCGTCGTCCTCGGCGACGCCGTTCCGAAGGCCGGCCCCGCGGTCACCATCGCCTTCGTCATCGCCGGCCTCACGGCCCTCTTCTCCGCCCTCTCGTACGCCGAGCTGGCCGGATCCATACCGGTCGCGGGCTCCTCCTACTCGTACGCGTACGCAACGATGGGTGAACTCGTCGCCTGGGTCTGCGGCTGGTGCCTGGTCCTGGAGTACGGCGTTTCGGTCGCCGCCGTGGCCGTCGGCTGGGGCGAGTACCTCAACGAGCTGCTCGACGGCACGATCGGCGTCACGCTCCCCGCGGCGCTCTCCTCGGCCCCCGGCGAGGGCGGTTTCATCAACCTGCCGGGTCTGATCGTCGTCCTGCTCGCGATGGTCTTCCTCCTCGGCGGCGCCCGCGAGTCCGCCGTCGTCAACACCATCATGGTCTTCGTGAAGATCGCCGCGCTCGTGCTCTTCTGCGCCATCGGCTTCATGGGCTTCAAGTCCGGCAACTACGCCGACTTCATGCCGCTCGGGATGGCCGGCGTCAGCGCCGCCGGAGCCAGCCTCTTCTTCTCGTACATCGGCTTCGACGCCGCCTCCACCGCCGGTGAGGAGGCGAAGGACCCGAAGCGTGACCTGCCCCGCGCGATCATGCTCTCGCTGCTGATCGTCACCGTGCTCTACGTCCTGGTCGCGGCCGTCGCCGTCGGCGCGTGGAACTGGAAGGACTTCGAGGGTTCCGAGGCCTCGCTCGCCGCGATCATGAACGACGTCAGCGGCCAGAAGTTCTGGGGCACCCTGCTCGCCGCCGGCGCCGTCATCTCGATCGCCAGCGTCGTGCTCACCGTCCTCTACGGCCAGACCCGCGTGCTCTTCGCGATGTCCCGCGACGGCCTCGTGCCCAAGGTCTTCGGCAAGGTCGACGGCAAGACCGGCACCCCCCGCGTCAACACCGTGATCGTGTCGCTGTTCTGCGGCGCCCTCGCCTCCGTCATCCCGCTGGGCAAGCTCGTCGACGCCACCAGCATCGGCACCCTGTTCGCCTTCGGCCTGGTCAACATCGCGGTGATCGTGCTGCGCCGCACCCGCCCGACCATGGACCGCACCTTCCGCGTGCCGCTCGGCTGGACCTTCCCGATCCTGGGCTTCCTGTTCTGCGTGTACAACATGTTCAGCCTGGACTCGATCACCTGGGTGGTCTTCGGTTGCTGGATGGCCGCGGGCCTCGTGTTCTACTTCCTGTACGGCATGCGCCGCTCCCGACTGGCCATCGCGCCGGCCGTGGCAGAGACCTCAGCAGAGAAGTGATCCACCCGTAGTGCGACTCAACGACCTCGACGAACGCATCGTCCACGCCCTCGCGGAAGACGCCCGCCGCAGCTACGCCGACATCGGCTCGCTCGTCGGACTCTCCGCCCCCGCCGTGAAGCGGCGTGTGGACCGGCTCCGCGCCGAGGGCGCCATCACCGGATTCACCGTACGGGTGGACCCGGCGGCGCTCGGCTGGGAGACCGAGGGGTTCGTCGAGATCTACTGTCGCCACAACACCTCGCCGGACGACATCCGGCGAGGTCTGGAGCGGTATCCCGAGGTGGTGTCCGCGTCGACCGTCACCGGTGACGCGGACGCCGTCGTCCAGGTCTTCGCCTCGGACATGCGCCACTTCGAGCGGGTCCTGGAGCGGATCGCGGGCGAGCCCTTCGTGGAGCGCACCAAGTCCGTCCTGGTGCTGTCGCCGCTCCTGCGCCGCTTCTCCTCGGGTTCGCCCGCGTAGCCCTGCGGGGACGCCGGCTGTCGGGGCGGTGCGGGCCGTGGTACCCGCACCGCCCTTCGCCCGCCCACCCCCGTGGGGCGGACTACTCGGTCGGGTAGACGAACTCCCAGGGCACGACCTCGAAGTCGCCCGTCCCCTTCTCGACCTTCTCGAACGGCGCGCCGCTGAGGCACGGCGGCACCTTGTCCTTCTGCGGGTCGGCGGTCATCCAGGTGTAGCCGAGCCGGTCGCCGCCGGCGTCGTCGTGCACCGTGACGCCGACGCGCGCCTTCCGGAACTCCTTCACGTCCGTCTCGACGACGACGCCCGACACGACGGCCACCTTGCCGCCGGTGGTGAGGCAGTCCACCTTGACCTTCGCGTACCCGCCCCAGTCGCCCTTGTAGTGGCTGAAGCGGAAGGTGCCGGTGGCCTTCATCGGATCCTGCCGGTCCTTCTCCGCCAGGTGCGCGTCGAAGGAGAACGTGATGTCGTCACCGGCCGGCCGGTACAGCTTCGCGGTGCCGGTCAGCGCGGCGGCCTCCGGGGCGGCGGCCGAGACGGCGGCCGGGGCGGGAGCCTCGTCCGTCGAAGCCACGGCGATCCCCCCGGCCCCCAACGTCAGCAGAATCGCGGCGGCGACGGCGACGGTCTTCGTACGACGGTTCATGGTTCCCCGGTCCTCTCGGCAGGTCGTCCGGCCGGTCGACCGGAACGACCACCACTCTTCCGCGCCGCCCGCCGCCCGGCGTCGCGCCGCAGGACGGTTCCGTCTCCGCCGCGCGGCGGAGAGGCACCGCGACCCCGGGCGGAGGCGTACGCAACGAATCGCCGCCCGGCCGGCCGATCGCGCAATGGTTCGACGGTCGGTCCGCAACGCTGCCGTCTTGTCCCGACCGAGCGCGAAACCGTACCGTTTTTGACGTCTTCCCCCTGTACTCCGACCCCCTGAGGATCACGCATGCCCGCGCTGCGCACCGCCCTGCTCCAGAGCTCCGGCGAACTCGGTGACGTGGCCGCCAACCTCAAGATCCTCGACGAGGCCGCCGGCCGGGCCGCGGCCGCCGGAGCGGGACTGCTGCTCGCCCCCGAGCTCTTCCTCACCGGGTACGCCATCGGCGCCGACATGGCGCGGCTGGCCGAACCGGCCGACGGCCCCTCCGCCCGCGCCGTAGCGGCCCTGGCCGTGCGCCACGGCCTGGCCATCGGCTACGGCTACCCGGAGCGGGACACCGAGCGGCACGGCGTCCTGTACAACTCCGCGCAGCTCATCGGCGCCGACGGCGTCCCGCTCGTGCGGTACCGGAAGACCCACCTCTTCGGCGACTTCGAGCTGAAGTGGTTCACCCCCGGTGACCTGGCCGTCGTGCAGGCGGAGCTCGACGGACTCACCGTCGGCATGATGATCTGCTACGACGTCGAGTTCCCCGAGAACGTGCGGGCGCACGCGCTGGCCGGTACGGACCTCCTCCTCGTGCCGACCGCGCTCATGCACCCCGCCGAGGTCGTGCCGCTGTCCGTGGTGCCCGTCCGGGCCTTCGAGAACCAGCTCTACATCGCGTACGCCAACCGGACCGGCCCGGAGGGCGCGTTCGAGTTCGTCGGCCTCTCCACCCTCGCGGGTCCCGACGGCACCGCCCGCGCCCGCGCCGGGCGCGGCGAGGACCTCGTCCTCGGCGATGTCGACCCGGCCCTCCTCGCGGCCTCCCGCGAGGAGAACCCCTACCTCCGCGACCGGCGCCCGGGCCTCTACGGCCCGCTCGTCTGAACCGCCCCCTCCCGCCCCCGCCGAGTCGCCCGGCCTCACCCTTTTTCCGCGCAAGGAGTCCGTACCCCATGACGTCCACGGTGCCCACGACCGCCGTCCCCCACGCCGACGGCCAGCCGCCGATCACCATGTTCGGTCCGGACTTCCCGTACGCCTACGACGACTTCCTGGCCCACCCGGCCGGGCTCGGCCAGATACCGGCGACCGAGCACGGCACCGAGGTCGCCGTCATCGGCGGCGGACTCTCCGGCATCATCGCCGCGTACGAGCTGATGAAGATGGGCCTCAAGCCCGTCGTCTACGAGGCCGACCAGATCGGCGGCCGACTGCGTACCGTCGGCTTCGAGGGCACCGCCACCGAGGGCCTCACCGCCGAGATGGGCGCCATGCGCTTCCCGCCCTCCTCGACCGCGCTCCAGCACTACATCGACCTGGTCGGCCTGGAGACCACGCCCTTCCCGAACCCGCTGGCCGAGACGACCCCCTCGACCGTCGTCGACCTCAAGGGCGAGTCGCACTACGCCACCACCGTCGACGACCTCCCGCAGGTCTACCGCGACGTGATGAACGCGTGGAACGCCTGCCTCGACGAGGGCGCCGACTTCTCCGACATGAACCAGGCCATGCGCGAGCGCGACGTCCCGCGCATCCGCGAGATCTGGGCGAAGCTCGTCGAGAAGCTCGACAACCAGACCTTCTACGGCTTCCTCTGCGACTCGGAGTCCTTCAAGTCCTTCCGGCACCGTGAGATCTTCGGCCAGGTCGGCTTCGGCACCGGCGGCTGGGACACCGACTTCCCGAACTCCATCCTGGAGATCCTCCGCGTCGTCTACACCGAGGCCGACGACCACCACCGCGGCATCGTCGGCGGCTCGCAGCAGCTGCCGCTGCGCCTGTGGGAGCGCGAGCCGGAGAAGATCGTGCACTGGGCGCAGGGCACCTCGCTCAGCTCCCTGCACGAGGGCGCCCCGAAGCCGGCCGTGACCCGGCTGAACCGGACCGCGGGCAACCGGATCACCGTCACCGACGCCTCCGGCGACATCCGTACGTACCAGGCGGCGATCTTCACCGCCCAGTCCTGGATGCTGCTCTCCAAGATCGCCTGTGACGACTCGCTCTTCCCGATCGACCACTGGACGGCGATCGAGCGCACCCACTACATGGAGAGCTCGAAGCTCTTCGTGCCGGTGGACCGGCCGTTCTGGCTGGACAAGGCCGTCGACGACAGGGGAAATCCGACCGGCCGGGACGTCATGTCGATGACGCTGACCGACCGGATGACCCGCGGCACCTACCTCCTGGACGACGGCCCGGACAAGCCGGCCACGATCTGCCTGTCGTACACCTGGTGCGACGACAGCCTGAAGTGGCTGCCGCTGTCCGCGAACGAGCGGATGGAGGTCATGCTGAAGTCGCTCGGCGAGATCTACCCGAAGGTCGACATCCGGAAGCACATCATCGGCAACCCGGTGACGGTCTCCTGGGAGAACGAGCCCTACTTCATGGGCGCGTTCAAGGCGAACCTGCCCGGCCACTACCGCTACCAGCGCCGCCTGTTCACCCACTTCATGCAGGACCGGCTGCCCGAGGACAAGCGGGGCATCTTCCTCGCGGGCGACGACATCTCCTGGACGGCCGGCTGGGCCGAGGGCGCGGTGCAGACGGCGCTCAACGCGGTGTGGGGCGTGATGCACCACTTCGGCGGCGGCACCGACGCCACCAACCCGGGTCCGGGCGACGTGTACGACGAGATCGCCCCGGTCGAGCTGCCGGAGGACTGAGCCGTACGGTCAGGGACCCGGTCCCTTGTTGAGCGACCGGGTCAGGGCCTGGTCAGGGGCGTGAGGAGCATCCGTCCGACCAGGCCCACCGAGCGGTCGAGGCGTTCCGTGAACTCCTCGGCCAGCTCGGGCAGGCCGCGCAGTTGCCACAGCGAGCGCGCCGCCAGCCAGGCCCCGTCGCGGGCCCGGTCCAGGCTCCAGCAGCCGAGCAGATGGGTCAGCGGGTCCGCGATCTCCAGGAGGTCCGGGCCCGGCATCAGTTCCTCCCGGATGCGCTCCTCCAGGAGGTCCAGGACGTCGCCGACCCGGTCGAACTCGTCCTCCAGGTCGGCGGGCGCGCACTCCAGGTCCCGGCAGGTGTCGACCACCGCGAGGGCCAGGTCGTGGCCGATGTGGGCGTTGATCCCGGCCAGCGCGAACTGCAGCGGCCGTACGCCGGGATGACGGCGGTAGCGGAACAGGGGCCGCCAGCAGGCGGGGGAGGGCAGGCCGGTCGCGGCCGCGTCGACCGCGGTCAGATACCGCTCGGCGAACCGTACGTCGAGGGTGGCGGCGGCACGCCGGTCGGCGAAGCCGCCCGCCTCGATCGCGTGGCCGATCTCCTCGGTGACGGTCAGATAGACCCGGTTGAAGACGGCCACCCCGTCGGCCGGATGCCAGGCCGAGCGGAAGGCCCGCATCCGTTCCACCACGGGGTCGACCGCGAGGAACGGGCCGGGCGGCCGCCCGACCCGCTGTGTCTGTTCGCTCTGCCCGATCTGCTGGGTCTGCGCCATGCGGGCAGGCTCCCAGCCGCCGGGCCCGGGAGGGAACTCCTCCGGCCCGGCTTCCCCAGAACGGGCGAATCCCTCAGCTCTTCGACAGCGGCTCGTCGCCGGACGTGCTCTCACGGGCCGCGCTCTCACGGGCGGTGCTCTCACCCGACGTGCTCTCGTACGAGCTGGTGCCGGAGTCGAGCAGCGGCTCCTGCTGCTTGAGGTGGGCCGGGGCGAAGGCCCGCAGCACGTGGTAGCCGGTGATGACGACGATCGTGCCGAGCGCGATGCCGCCCAGCTCGAAGGTGTCCGTGAAGGTCAGCTTCACCCCGCCGACGCCGATGATGATGCCCGCGGCGGCCGGGACCAGGTTGAGCGGGTTGCGCAGGTCGACCTTGGCGTTGATCCAGATCTGGGCGCCGAGCAGGCCGATCATGCCGTACAGGATCACGGTGATGCCGCCGAGGACACCGCCGGGGATGGCGGCGACGACCGCGCCGAACTTCGGGCAGAGACCGAAGAGCAGGGCGAAGCCGGCGGCGGCCCAGTAGGCGGCCGTCGAGTAGACGCGGGTGGCGGCCATGACACCGATGTTCTCGGAGTACGTGGTGTTCGGCGGGCCGCCCACGGCCGTCGACAGCATCGAGGCGGCGCCGTCGGCGGCGATCGCGGTGCCGAGCTGGTCGTCCAGCGGCTTGCCGGTCATCTCGCCGACGGCCTTGACGTGTCCGGCGTTCTCGGCGATCAGGGCGATGACGACGGGCAGTGCGACCAGGATCGCGGACCACTCGAAGCTCGGGCCGTGGAACGACGGCAGGCCGACCCAGTCGGCCTTGGAGACACCGGAGAGGTCGAGGCGCCAGTGGTCGGTGACCTGGCCGCTCGCCGACATCGAGTGGATCTTGCCGAAGACAAGGTCGAAGATCCACGAGATGCCATAGCCGAAGATCAGGCCGAGGAAGATCGCGATCCGCGACCAGAAGCCGCGCAGACAGACGACGGCGAGACCGGTGAACAGCATCACGAGGAGGGCCGTCCACTGGTCCTGCGGCCAGTACGTCGCCGCGGTGACCGGGGCCAGGTTGAAGCCGATCAGCATGACGACGGCGCCGGTCACGATGGGCGGCATCGCCGCGTGGATGATCCGCGCGCCGAACTTCCTGACCGCGAGACCGGCGAGGAAGAGCACCGCGCCGACGACCAGGACCGCGCCGGTCACGGTGGCGCTGCTGCCGCCGGAGGCCCGGATCGCGGCGGCGACACCGACGAACGAGAGCGAGCAGCCCAGGTACGAGGGGACGGTGCCACGGGTCGCGAGGAGGAAGATCGCGGTCGCGAAACCGGACATCATGATCGCGAGGTTCGGGTCCAGACCCATGAGGACCGGGGCGACGAACGATGCCCCGAACATGGCGACCACGTGCTGGGCTCCGAGGCCGACCGTACGGGGCCAGGAGAGCCGTTCGTCCGGGCGGACGACGGCTCCGGGAGCGGGTGTCTTCCCGTCGCCGTGCAAGGTCCAGCGCACGCCGAGGTTCATGAGGTGGCTCCCGTTCTCCGGTTCCGGCGGTCGTGTCGCGACCGCAAAAGATCAGCCACATGGTATGCGCCGCCGGAGGCCGGGGATGTGCGCCGAGGACGTACGCCGGGTCGGGCCCCGCCGTCCGTCCGGGCCCGGGACCGCTCGTCCGGGCCCGGGCCCGCTACCCGACGGGGCCCGGGGTCTTCTCCGGAGCGGGCTTCGTCGGAGTGGACTCCCGCCCGCCGGACCTGAGGACGCCCGCGCCCACGACGAGCCCCAGCGCGAGCAGGGTGACCAGGCCGAACGAGAAGACCAGCGAGGTCGCGTCGGCGATGCCGCCGATCGCCGAGGGGGCGATGAGCCCCGAGGTGTACGTGATGGTGGCGACGCCCGCGATGGCCTGGCTCGGGTTCGGGCCGCTGCGCCCGGCCGCGGCGAAGGCGAGCGGGACGACGACCGCGACCCCGAGCCCGATGAGACCGAAACCGGCCATGGCGACGGCGGCGTGCGGGGCGACGACGACCAGGACTCCGCCGAGGGTGGCGACGGCGCCCCCGACCCGTACCGTACGGACCGCCCCGAAGCGGTCCACGACGCGGTCGCCGGCCAGGCGCGCGACGGTCATCGTCAGCGCGAAGGCGGTCGTGGAGGCGGCCGCGAGCCCGGCGGAGCTGCCCAGCTCGTCGCGGAGGTAGACGGCCGACCAGTCGAGGCTGGCGCCCTCCGCGAACACCGCGCAGAAGCCGATCGCGCCGATGACCAGCGCGGACTTCGGCGGCAGCGAGAAGCGTGGCGGCGGCTCCTCGTCCGGTGTGCTGCGCATGTCCAGGACGCCCTGGCAGAAGAGCAGGCCGAGGGCGGTGAGGACCAGGGCCGCGATCAGGTGGTGGAGGCGGGCGTCGCCGCCGAGGTGGGCGGCGACCGTGCCGGCGGCGGAGCCGATGAGGGCGCCCCCGCTCCACATGCCGTGCAGGCTCGACATGATGGACTTGCCGAGCCGGTTCTCGGTCTCGACGCCGAGCGCGTTCATCGCCACGTCGGACATGCCGGCGGTCGCGCCGAACACGAAGAGCGCGGCGCACAGGCCCCAGATGTTCGGGGCGAGCGCGGGCAGCGTCAGGGCGAGCGTCCATAGACTGAGCAGGCCGCGCAGCGCCGTGCGGGCGCCGAACCGGTGGGACACGGCCCCGGCCAGCGGCATCGCGACGGAGGCGCCGAGGGCCGGGAAGGCGAGCGCGAGTCCGAGCTGCCCCGCGCTCACACCCGCGTGCTCCTGGATCCAGGGGATGCGGGTCGCGAAACTGCCGGTGACGGAGCCGTGGACGCAGAAGACTGCGGCGATGGCGAAACGTGCCCGCCGCAGGCGATCGGTGCTGGAGACGGTCTCCGCCGCCATGGGCCCTCCCTGGGTGCTGGTGTGGCGTGGTGTCGGGTGGTGCGGCCGTAAACTATCAGGAACCCTGCCTGATAAATAGACTGCAGGACGGCATCCGCACCCGAGCGCTTCTGAGAGGATCGCCGCATGGCCGCATCCCCGAGCACCGCACGAGCCATCAACGACCGGTTCGCCCTGCGACTGCTCCAGGACGAAGGCCCGTTGACGGCCACTCAGCTCAAGACCCTCACCGGACTCTCCCGGCCCACCGTCGCCGACCTCGTCGAGCGGCTCCAGGGCTCCGGGCTCGTCCATGTCGTCGGGGAGTCCGGAGCCGAACGCCGGGGACCCAACGCCAAGCTGTACGGGCTCGTCGCCGATCGCGCGCACCTCGCCGCCCTCGACGTACGGACCCGGTCGGTCTCCGTCACCGTCGCCGACCTGCTCGGCACCACCCTCGCCGAGGCCTCCGTGCCCGTCGGCGACGACAGCGACACCGGACCCGCCGTCGAGAAGGCGGTCGCGCTCCTGGAGCGGACCGTGAAGGAGGCGGGCGCCGACCGGCTGCACAGCGTGGCCGTCGGCGCCCCCGGCCTCATCGACCCGGCCACCGGTGAACTCCGCGACTCCTCGGGACTGCCCGCCTGGCACCGACGGCTCGTCGGCGTCCTCCAGGAACGCCTGCCCGCGCACGTCCTCGTCGAGAACGAGACCAACCTCGCCGCCGTCGCCGAACTGCGCGAGGGCGCGGCCCGCGACCGCGAGGACTTCGTCCTGCTCTGGCTCGGCCAGGGCGTCGGCGCGGCTGTCGTCCTCGGCGGACGACTGCGCCGCGGGGCCTCGGGCGGCGCGGGCGAGATCGGCTTCCTGCCCGTGCCCGGCACCTCGGGACTCCCCTCGGCCACCGGCTGCGACGGCGGCTTCCACGAGCTGGCCTGCGCGGCGGCCGTCGCATGCCTGGCCGCCGCCCACGGCCTCACGGCGGCGGAGGCGCTCGCCGCGGGGCACGCCCCCTTCCTCGACGCCCTGGCCCGCCGCCTCGCCATCGGTGCCGCCGCCGTCGCCTCGGTCCTGGATCCCGGCTGTGTGGTCCTCGCCGGGGAGACCGGCCACCAGGGCGGCGCCGCGCTCGCCGCGCGCGTGGAGGCCGAACTCGCCGCCCTCTCCCCGCTCCGTACGGAGGTCCGTGCGACGGCCCTGGGCGACGCGGCGGTGCTGCGCGGCGCCCTGCTCCTCGCCCGGGACGCGGCGCAGGACGCGCTCTTCGGGATGCCGACGGCGGGGCTCTAGAAGGGGGCTCCGGGCGGAACAGCCCGGTCGAGGAGCGGCCCGCCCTGGCGCAGGTCGACCGCGTACGGCGGTGAGTGCCTGTTGAGGACCCGCACCTCGTGGCCGTCCGGGCGCAGCCGCTCACAGACGGGCCGGCCGAGGGTTCCCGTGCCGCCGGTCACCAGGATCGTGCTCATGTCCTCAAGGCCGACCGCCCTCGGCCCCCTCCGCACACGCGGACTCGGCTTCCTCCGCACACGCGGACGCGCCGCGCCCCGGACAGGGGGGCGCGGCGCAGGGGGAGCCCGGCGGCGGCAAGGGCCGTGATGTTCCGCCGCCGGGGGTCTCGGAGGGGGTGGGTCAGCAGGGACCGAGGTCCTTCCAGACACCCCACTCGCCGGTCGTGCCCGGCGTCTCGTTCTGGGTCCACCACTGGGCCTTGTACTTGCGGCCGTTGTGGGAGACCTCGTTGCCCGCGTTGTAGACCGTGCCGGCCACGTACGCCGGGACCGTGCCGCAGCCCGTGGGCGGCGTCGTCGGAGGCGTGGTCGGGGGAGTGGTCGGCGGGGTCGTCGGCGGAGTGGTGGGCGGCGTCGTCGGCGGGGTGGTCGGCGGGGTCGTCGTGCCGGGCTCCACCACCGTCGTGCCGCGCGCCAGGTCACCGGCGAGGGCGTACGTCGTGCCGTTGATGTTCACCGTCCAGTTGGAGGGGGTGGACACCGGCAGGTAGTAGTTGAACGCCAGGTCGACCGTGGCGCCCGGGGCCAGCGACTGCCAGGCCGGGAGCTTCAGGGAGACACGGTGGAAGTCGCCCTTCAGACCGCCCACGTTGCTGCCCGTGTGGTCGCTGCTGATCACCTTCGTGCCGAAGCCCGACTGGTCGGAGGCGTTGGCCGGGGCCGAGGTCCCGTAGTCGAACTGGAACTCCGTGCCGCCCGGGAGGGTGGCCGCCGTGTTGTTGGTGATCTTGATCTTCGGGGTGATCGGGTAGTTCGAGTCACCCAGCTTGAACTCGGTGAACTGCGCGTCGATCTTCACGGCCTGGGTCGGCAGCGCCTTGTTCGACTTCTTCGCGCCGTACGGGGTGGCCGCCTTGAACTTGTCGTACATCAGCGAGGTGAGCGTCGAGCCCATCTCGTACTGGCCCTTGGCGGCGTTCCAGGCGTAGTCGCCGGCCATCTCCCAGACCATCGTGCCGCCGATGCCCTTGTCGACCACGTAGTCGGCCTTGGCGGCCACCGACTGCTCGTCCTCGGTGGAGAGGAAGACCTTCTTCTGCGCGTTCCACAGCCACGGCGCGACCAGCGTCGAGTCGTACTTGCGGGCGTAGGTGCCGGTCAGGGTGGTGTTCGCCGGGAAGCCGTACTGGGTGACGTAGTCGCCGACGATCCCCTTCTCGAGGTTCTTGGCGTGCCACATCGGGTTGGAGCCGGCGGGCGACTCGACACCGTTGGTGTCCTTGTCGTGCCACAGGTTGTCGATGCCGGTGGCGCCGTCACCGCACTTGGTCAGGCCGGCTCCGGCCGGGCAGGTGGTCGCGGAGGCCTTGCCCCACAGACCGTCGGTGCCGCCCTGCACGTTCTTGTGACCGCGGGTGTAGTAGGGCAGGCCGATGTTGATCCGGCCGGCCGGCATCGAGCCGCGGAAGTAGTGGTACGCCCAGTCGGTGTTGAGGTACCCGATGTTGCCGTACTGCGCCGAGCCGTAGACGTTGGCGGCGGCGAGCTCGCCGTCCTTCCCGTCGTCGAAGAGGGAGGCGTTGGGCCCGACGTACTCGTTCCAGGCGCCGTGCAGGTCGTAGGACATGATGTTGACGTAGTCCAGATACTTCTGCATCTGGAAGGTCTCCATGCCCCGCAGCAGGTAGCCGGAGGAGGGGGCGGCGACCGTCAGCAGGTAGTGCTTGCCGTCGGCGGCGCCCGCCGCGTCCAGCTTCTCGCGCAGGGACTTCATGAGGGCCGCGTAGCCCTGCACGAGTCCGGCGCGGCGCGCGTTGGCGAACTGCCAGTCGAGCGGGTTGCCGGCGTCCTTCATGGTCGTCGGGTACTCGTAGTCGATGTCGACGCCGTTGAAGCCGTACTTGCGGATGAAGTCGACGGACGAGGCGGCGAAGGTGTCGATCCCGGCCTGGTTGACCGAACCGTCGGCGTTGGTGGCCATCGAGTAGAAGCCGCCCGAGTTGACCCGGTCACCGTTGTCCGCGAAGTATCCGCCGGTCTCGGCCCAGCCGCCGACCGAGATCAGCGTCTTCACGTTCGGGTGCTGCTTCTTGAACTTGTTGAGCAGGTTGAAGTGGCCCTTGTAGGCGTACGCGGGGTCCATCTCGGCGCCCGCGACACCGGGCCAGGTCATCCCGGTGGCCGCGTTGTTCGGACCGTCCGCGCCGACGGAGAGCTTGTTGTCCCCGCCGATGTGGCCGAAGGCGTAGTTGATGTGGGTGATCTTCTCCCACGGGATGTCCTTGGCCAGGTAGGCGGGCTGGCCGTTCTTGCCATCGCGCCAGCCGGTGAAGTAGCCGATGACCCGGCGCTGGTGGTCCGCGCCCATCTTCTCGCGGCCCTCGGTGTCGTAGACCGAGCAGTAGGGGACGTCGACGCCGGGGGTCTTGTAGAGCCCGTCGGGGCGACAGCTCTCGTTGTCGGCCGCGTACGAGACGCCGCCGGAAAGGGAGCTCAGCAGCAGACCGGCGACGGCCGCGCCGGAAGCGAGCAGCGAGGCTCTCTTCGTGGTGGGGGACAACACGATCGGTTCCTCCTGGGGAGGGGATCCCTCCACGCCCTCACGGCGTAGGGGGAGCGGACAAACACAACGAACAAGGGGGTGGGTCGTGTTGGGCCCGTGGAGTGCGCACCCCGCCGGACCGTTCCTCGGAGGTGACACGGAGATTAAGAGGACTAGACCAGTGCGTCAATAGGTCTGGACCATAGAAGAGTTCTGTGGGAGTCTGTGAGCCAGACCACAGGAACTCGGCCACAACGCCCCTCGCGGGTCGTGGCACACTGGCCCTGTATCAGCAGCAGCGCACTCCGGGGTCGGTGTAATTCCGAACCGGCGGTATAGTCCGCGACCCGTCCGCAAGCCAGCGGCCGGTTGACCAGGTGAAATTCCTGGACCGACGGTGAAAGTCCGGATGGGAGGCAGTGCGCGGCGGGCGACCCCTGACAGGGGTGTGCCGGCCGTACGTCCGCTGGTCGCCGTATCGACATCGATCGGCGTACCCGCAGGACGCGGCCCCGGCGCACCCTGTGTGAGACGTCGTTCCGCTCTCTGTCGTCATCGACAGGCCCCGGAGTCCGTGCCCGAAGAGGCAGGAGGACCCGGTGGCCCAGCAGGCCGACATCACCGCCATGCGACGCGCCGTCGAACTCGCCGCACGCGGTCTCGGCGCCACCAGCCCCAACCCGGTCGTCGGGTGCGTCATCACCGACGCCTCCGGACACGTGGTCGGCGAGGGCTGGCACCAGCGCGCCGGCGGCCCCCACGCCGAGGTCCACGCCCTGCGCGAGGCAGGCGCCCTCGCCCGCGGCGGAACCGCCTACGTCACGCTCGAACCCTGCAACCACACCGGCCGCACCGGCCCCTGCGCCCAGGCCCTGATCGAGGCCGGGGTCAGCCGGGTCGTGTACGCGGTCGGCGACCCGAACCCGCAGGCCACCGGCGGTGCCGACACCCTGCGCGCCGCCGGGACAGAGGTCGGGCAGGGCCTCCTGGAGGCCGAGGCCGAGGCGGGCAACATCGCCTGGCTCACCTCCGTACGCCACGGCCGTCCCTTCGTCCGCTGGAAGTACGCCGCCACCCTCGACGGCCGGATCGCCGCCGCCGACGGCACCTCCCGCTGGATCACCTCCGCCGAGTCCCGCGCCGACGTCCACCGGCTGCGCGCCGAGGCCGACGCCGTCGTGGTCGGCTCCGGCACCGCCCGCGCGGACGACCCCCACCTGGCCGTACGCGGCATCGAAGGGGCCGTCCAGCCGCTCCGGGTCGTCATCGACACCGAGGCGACCGCGGTGAAGCCCGGCGCCCGGGTCCTGGACGACGCGGCCCCGACCCTGATCGCGATCGCGGAGGACGCCGAGACCTCCCTCGACGGCGCCGACCTCGTACGCCTCCCCAGGGCCGAGCGCGGCCTGTCCGTACCGGCCCTCCTGGACGCCCTCCACGCGCGCGGTGTCCGCTCCGTCCTCCTCGAAGGCGGCCCCACCCTCGCGGGCGCCTTCGTCGCCGCGGGCGCCGTCGACCAGGTCGTCGGCTATCTCGCCCCGGTCCTCCTCGGCGCGGGGCCCGCGGCCCTCGCCGGCGCCGGAATCAGCACCATCACCGAAGCGTTGCGGCTCGACATCACCGATATCTCGGATATCGGATCCGATATCCGCATCACCGCCACCCTCAAGGGAGCCTGACCGTGTTCACCGGAATCGTCGAAGAACTGGGCGAGGTCACCGCCGTCGAGCAGCTGGAGGACGCCTCCCGCTTCCGCCTGCGCGGTCCCCTGGTCACGGAAGGCGCCCAGCACGGCGACTCCATCGCCGTCAACGGTGTCTGTCTCACGGTCGTCGAGTTCGGCGACGGCGAGTTCACCGCCGACGTCATGGCCGAGACCCTCAAGCGGTCCAGCCTCGGCGCCCTGGAGGTCGGCTCCCGCGTCAACCTGGAGCGGCCCATGGCCGTCGGCGGCCGCCTCGGCGGTCACATCGTCCAGGGCCACGTGGACGGCACCGGCACGATCCTGGAGCGCACCCCGTCCGAGCACTGGGAGCTCGTCAAGGTCGGCCTGCCCGCCCACCTCTCCCGGTACGTCGTCGAGAAGGGCTCGATCACGGTCGACGGCGTCAGCCTCACCGTCGTCGAGGTCACCGACGACTGGTTCACCATCAGCCTCATCCCCACCACCCTCGACCTGACCACCCTCGGCATCAAGCAGTCCGGCGACCCGGTCAACCTCGAAGTGGACGTCATCGCCAAGTACGTCGAGCGGCTGCTCGGCCCGAACGCCAAGGAGAGCGACAAGTGAGCTGGCTCAACTCCGAGGCCTTCAGCGCCTTCGGTCAGCACATCATGTGGTCCGACATGATCGGCAACACGATCGGACTCATAGCCCTCGCGCTCGGCTGGCGCCGCTCCATCCTCACCTGGCCCGCCCAGCTGCTCTCCGGCCTGATCCTCGTCGGCGCCTACGCCTCCGCCCACCTCTCCGGCGGCGTCGGCAAGCAGCTCCTCGTCATCGGCGTCGCCGCCTGGGGCTGGTGGCAGTGGAACCGGGGCAGGCAGCAGGCCCAGGACGGCTCCATCGCCGTCCGCTTCGCCACCTGGAAGGAGCGCGGACTGCTCCTCGCCGGCGCGGTCGTCGGCACCCTCGCCGTCGGGGGCCTGTTCACCCTCTACCCGTCGCTCTCCTGGAGCCCGTGGGCCGACGCGTACATCTTCGTCGGCACCCTCGTCGCGATGGTCGCCCAGGCCCGCGGCCTGGTCGAGTTCTGGTTCGCCTGGCTCCTCGTGGACCTGGTCGGCGTCCCGCTCGCCTTCAACAGCGGCCTCGCCTTCTCCGGCCTGGTCTACGTCATCTACTTCGCCCTCGTCGTCTGGGGCATGCGCGACTGGTGGCTCCGTACGCGCACGACCTCCGCCACCGCTCTGGAAGGAGCCCACGCATGAGCGCGCTGCCGATCTGGGACACCACCGACCTCGCCCTCGACCCCGTCGAGCAGGCCATCCGCGACATCGCCGCCGGCCGCCCCGTCGTCGTCGTCGACGACGAGGACCGCGAGAACGAGGGCGACCTCGTCATCGCCGCCGAGAAGGCCACCCCCGAGGTCGTCGCCTTCATGATGAGCGAGTGCCGCGGCCTGATCTGCGCGCCCATGGAGAACGACGAGCTGGAGCGCCTCCAGCTCCCGCAGATGGTCGAGCACAACACCGAGTCGATGCGCACGGCCTTCACGGTCTCCGTCGACGCGGCCCCCGCCCACGGCGTCACCACGGGCATCTCCGCCGCCGACCGCGCCACCACCCTGCGGATGCTCGCGAGCGGCAGCCACGAGCCCTCCGACTTCGTACGGCCCGGCCACATCTTCCCGCTCCGCGCCAAGCCCGGCGGCGTCCTGGCCCGCAACGGCCACACCGAGGCAGCCGTCGACCTCGCCCGCCTCGCGGGCCTCCGCCCGGCCGGCGCGATCGTCGAGATCGCCGGCGAGGACGGCGTCATGCTGCGCCTGCCCGAGCTGGTCCCCTTCGCCCGCAAGCACGGCCTCACGATCATCTCCATCGAGGACCTGATCGCCTACCGGCGCTCCGCCGAGCCGACCGTCCGCCGCGAGGCCGAGGTCCGGCTCCCCACCGCGCACGGCGACTTCACCGCGTACGGCTACCGCTCCACCGTGGACGGCGTCGAGCACGTCGCCCTCGTCCACGGGGAGATCGGCGACGGCGAGGACATCCTGGTCCGGGTCCACTCCGAGTGCCTGACCGGCGACATCTTCCACTCGCTGCGCTGCGACTGCGGCCCGCAGCTGGAGGCCTCCATGGACCGCGTCACCGAGGCCGGCCGCGGCGTCGTGGTCTACCTCCGCGGCCACGAGGGCCGCGGCATCGGCCTGCTGTCCAAGCTCCGCGCGTACGAGCTCCAGGAGCGAGGCCGCGACACCCTCGACGCCAACCTGGAGCTCGGGCTGCCCGCGGACGCCCGTGACTACGGGGCCGGCGCGCAGATCCTCGTCGACCTCGGCGTCCGGAGCCTGCGTCTGATGACCAACAACCCCGACAAGATCGACGCCCTGACCCGGCACGGCCTCAGGGTCGAGGGCCGCGAGCCGATGCCGGTCACGGCCGGCGAGCACAACCTCCGGTACCTGACCACCAAGCGGGACCGGATGGGCCACGACCTGCCCTGGCTGGACGGCTCCCCGGCCCCCACCTGCGGCAACCAGTAACCACGTACGTATCCACCGTTTCCACCGGCAAGGAGAATCATGAGCGGCAAGGGCGCACCCGTCCTCAGCGTGAAGAACTGCGGCGACCTGCGGGTCGCGGTCATCGCGGCGCAGTGGCACGAGAAGATCATGGACGGTCTCGTCGACGGCGCCCTTCGCGCCCTCAGCGAGCTCGGCATCGACGAGCCCACCCTGCTCCGCGTTCCCGGCAGCTTCGAGCTCCCGGTCGTGGCGAAGGTCCTCGCCGGGCGCGGCTACGATGCCATCGTGGCGCTCGGCGTCGTCATCCGCGGCGGAACGCCGCACTTCGAGTACGTGTGCCAGGGCGTCACCCACGGCCTCACCCAGGTCTCGATCGACACCGGCGTACCCGTCGGATTCGGTGTCCTCACCGTCGACACCGAGGAGCAGGCCCTCGACCGGGCCGGCCTCGAGGGATCCAGCGAGGACAAGGGCCACGAGGCCGTCACCGCCGCCGTCGCCACCGCGACGACGCTGCGCACGGTCAGCGAACCCTGGCGCTAGTGACGCGACCCTTACCCCGTACTCTTAGGACCATCATGGCGAACGAAACCCGGAAAAGCTTCGAAGAGCTCTTCGCCGAGCTCAAGCTCAAGGCCGAGACCGGCGACCCGGCCACCTCCCGCACCGCGGAACTGGTGGACAAGGGCGTCCATGCCATCGGCAAGAAGGTCGTCGAAGAGGCCGCCGAGGTCTGGATGGCCGCCGAGTACGAGGGCAAGGAAGCGGCCGCCGAGGAGATCTCGCAGCTGCTGTACCACGTCCAGGTGATGATGGTCGCCCGCGGGATCTCGCTCGACGACGTCTACGCCCACCTCTGAGCACACCACCTCCGGGCGCGTGCCGCCCCCGGACTCCCCACCACTCCCAGGCAAAGGAAGCTCACCCCATGCTGCGCATCGCCGTTCCCAACAAGGGTTCCCTCTCCGGACCTGCGTCGGCAATGCTCCATGAGGCCGGCTACCGCCAGCGCAAGGAGTCCAAGGAGCTCGTCGTCATCGACCCCGACAACGAGGTCGAGTTCTTCTACCTGCGCCCGAAGGACATCGCGATCTACGTCGCCTCCGGGAAGCTGGACATCGGCATCACCGGCCGTGACCTGCTCCTGGACTCCGGCGCCAGCGCCGAGGAGATCCTCGCGCTGAACTTCGGCCGTTCCACCTTCCGGTACGCCACCCGCCCGGGCACCGCGAACGGCCCCGAGGACTTCGGCGGCATGACGATCGCCACCTCCTACGAGGGCATCGTCGCCAAGCACCTCGCCGACCAGGGCATCGACGCCTCCGTCGTCCACCTCGACGGCGCCGTCGAGACCGCGATCCAGCTGGGCGTCGCCCAGATCATCGCGGACGTCGTCGAGACCGGCACCAGCCTGCGCAACGCCGGACTGGAGGTCATCGGCGAGCCGATCCTGACCTCCGAGGCCGTCGTGATCCGCCGCCACGGCGCCACCGACGACAACCCGCAGGTCCAGCAGTTCATGCGCCGCCTCCAGGGCGTCCTCGTCGCCCGCTCGTACGTGATGATGGACTACGACTGCCGCGCCGAGCACCTGGAGCAGGCCGTCGCCCTCACCCCGGGCCTGGAGTCGCCCACCGTCTCCCCGCTGCACAACGAGGGCTGGGTCGCCGTCCGTGCGATGGTCCCCGCCAAGGAGGCGCAGCGGATCATGGACGACCTGTACGAGATCGGTGCCCGCGCCATCCTCACCACCGCCATCCACGCCTGCCGCCTCTGACGGCACGGCCCGCCCGCACCGAAGGCCCCGAGGAACTCCCGATGTCCGAAGCACAGACGCCCGCCCTGCCGGTCACCTTCCGTCCCGGGCGCACCCGGGCCGTCCTGCTGACCCTGGGCGTCGTGATGTTCGCCGTCGTCACCGTCGTCGCGCTGATGCTGGAGCGGCTCGGACCGGGGGAGCGCGTCAGCTTCGTCTTCACCGCCGCGCTGCTCCTCGGGATCCTCGTCCTGCTGAGCCGCCCCAAGGTCGTCGCCGACGACGAGGGCGTCACGGTCGTCAACATCACCCGCACCCGGCGGCTGGCCTGGGCGGAGATCCTCAAGGTCAACCTGCGCCCCGGCGACCCCTGGGTCTTCCTCGACCTGAGCGACGGCACCAGCCTGCCGGCGCTGGGCATCCAGCCCGGCATCGCCAAGGAGTCGGCCATCCGGGACGCCCGCGCCCTGCGGGCCCTGGCCGACAGCCACGGCACGAGCGCGGAGCGGACGGCCTGACGGCCGGGGGCTGTCCCCCATCCGGGGCCGACCCCCTGCCCCTCGGGGCCTTCGCGTGATTACTCTGGAGGCGGTGGTGCCGAGCGCACCACCGCCTCGCATGTGCAGGGCCGTACGCACGGCCCGCGAGGCCACCCTTCGACCCGAGGAGTGACTCCCTCCAGCAATGGACGGATCGTCCGGTAGTACCTGCGCCGCCCCCTCCCTGGAGGCGGCGGCATGATCGTCTCCCTTCTGCTGCTCGTCGCGGCCTTCGTCCTGATCCTCGCCAACGGCTTCTTCGTGGCCGCCGAGTTCGGTCTCGTGACCGTCGAGCGCGCCGAGGCCGAGCGGGCCGCGGCCGCCGGCGACCGGCGCGCCCGCACCGTCGTCACCGCCCTGCGCGAGCTGTCCTTCCAGCTCTCCGGCACCCAGCTGGGCATCACCATCACCTCCCTCGTCGTCGGCATGCTCGCCCAGCCCGCGCTCGCCGGACTGCTGCACGGACCGCTCACCGTGACCGGACTGCCCGCCGGGGCCGTCTCCGGGATCGCGGTGGTGATCGGCATGCTGCTCGCCTCCGCCGTCCAGATGGTGGTCGGCGAGCTCGTCCCGAAGAACTGGGCGGTCTCCCGGCCCCTCCAGGTGGCCCGCTTCGTCGCCACCCCGCAGCGGTACTTCTCCGCCCTCTTCCGGCCGGTGATCTCCCTGCTCAACCGGGTCGCGAACCGGCTCGTACGACTCCTGGGCGTCGAGCCCACCGAGGAGCTGGACTCCGTCCGCACCCCCGGCGAACTGGTCTCCCTGGCCCGGCACTCCGCCCTGGCCGGCGCCCTCGAACAGGACACCGCCGACCTCTTCGTACGGACCCTGTCCCTCGGCGGCCTCACCGCCGAGCAGGTCATGACCCCGCGCGTGAAGGTGAGCGCCCTCCAGTGGGACGCCACCGCGGCCGACGTCCTCAACCTCACCCGGGCCACCGGCCTTTCGCGCTTCCCCGTCTACCGCGACCGCATCGACGAGATCGTCGGCATGGTCCACCTCAAGGACGCGCTCGCCGTCTCGCCGCACGCCCGGCTGCGCACCCCCGTCGGCCGGATCGCGGTCCCGCCGCTCCTCGTGCCCGAGACACTGCCCGCGCAGATCCTCCTGGAGCGGCTGCGCCGGGAGCAGCCGATCGCGGTCGTCGTCGACGAGTACGGCGGCACGGCCGGCGTCGTCACCCTGGAGGACATCGTCGAGGAACTCGTCGGCGAGGTCCGCGACGAGCACGACACGGTGGCCGACGGACGGCCCGAGCTGGCCGCCGCTCCCGCCGAGGACGGGCGGCCCGCCTGGGAGGCCGACGGCTCCTGCCGGGTCCACATCCTGCGCCGGATAGGCCTCGACGTGCCCGACGGGCCGTACGAGACCGTCGCCGGGCTCGTCGCCGATCTCCTGGGCCGCATCCCCGCCCCCGGCGACCGGGCCGAACTGCCCGGCTGGCGGCTCTCGGTGCGCCAGGTCGACCGCTACCGCGCCGAGCGCGTACGGATCGTCCGGACGGACCCGCTGCCCGATCAGGTTCCCGGCCACCATGACGCGCCCGTTCCCGTGGCGGCGGAGGCGGTCCGATGAGCACCCTTCCGCTGCTGTTCGCCGTCCTCCTCGTCCTGGCCAACGGCTTCTTCGTCGGGGCCGAGTTCGCGCTCGTCTCCGTGCGCCGCAGCCAGATCGAGCCGCTCGGCGGCGCCCGTGCCAAGCAGGTCCTGCACGGTCTGGAGAACCTGCCGCAGATGATGGCGGCCGCCCAGTTCGGCATCACCGTCTGCTCGCTGACGCTCGGTGCCGTCGCCGAGCCGACCGTGGCCCGTCTCCTCGAACCCGTCTTCCACACGGTCGGGGTCCCGGAGGGGCTCATCCACCCGCTCGGCTATGTGATCGCCCTCGCCGCGGTCGTCTTCCTCCACCTCGTCATCGGTGAGATGGTGCCGAAGAACCTGGCGATGGCCGCGCCCGAGCGGACCGCGCTCTGGCTCGCCCCCGGCCTGGTCGGCTTCGCCCGGCTCTGCCGGCCCGTGACGGCCGCGCTCGGCGCCTGCGCCCGGCTGGTCCTGCGGGCGTTCAAGGTCGAGCCGAAGGACGAGGTGGAGGCGGTCTTCACCAGCGTCCAGCTCGGCCGCCTCGTCGAGGACGCCGGCCTGGCCGGACTGCTCGACCCGGCCGAGCAGGAGCGCCTCGAGGACGCCCTCGAACTGGGCACCCGCCCGGTGACGGACGTCCTCATCGCCCCGTCCTCCCTGGTCACGGTCCCGCCGACGGTCACCCCGCGCGAGATCGAGGAGCTGACCGTACGCACCGGGTACTCGCGCTTCCCGGTCCGCGCCGAGGCGGGCACCACCTTCATGGGCTTCGTGCACGTGAAGGACGTCCTCGACCTGGACGAACGGGAGCGGGCGGTGCCCCAGCGGCTGTGGCGGCCGATGGCCACGATCCGCGCCGAACTGCCCCTCGACGACGCCCTCACCGTGATGCGCCGCGCCGCGACCCATCTGGCGCAGGTCGCGGACGGCTCGGGCCGGGTGCTCGGACTGGTCGCCCTGGAGGACGTCCTGGAGATGCTGGTGGGCGAGGTCCGCGACCCCGCGCACCGGGTGAGGACGGCGCCCACGGTCACCACCGCCGTGCGCGGCTAGTACCCCGGGGCCACCGCAGTGCGCGGCTAGTACCCCGGGGGCTCCTGCTGAGGGCCGCGGTCGACCGGACCGCGGCCCGACAGGACCTCGCCGTACGCCTGCATGAGGTCGCCGAGCCGGAGGGTCGCCAGATCGTCGCGGGTCGGGGTGCCGGCGTAGCCGGAGAGCCGCAGGTCGCGGTACGCGCAGGACTTCTCGTACAGGGTGCGCAGGAAGCGGCCGTTGCCCAGCTCGTCGATCCAGCCCTGCTCGACGACGTGTCCGCTGATCGAGCGCAGCTCTTCGCGGGCCTCGTCGTCCCAGCCGTCGCCGTTGGCCGCCGCGAGGACCTCGCCGATGGCGGTCAGCTCCAGCGGCCGGTACGAGGGGAAGTCGACCCGGGTGGTGAACCGGGAGGAGAGACCGGGGTTGGTGTTCAGCAGCCGGTCCATGCCCTCCGGGTAGCCGGCCAGGATGACCACGAGGTGGTCGCGGTTGTCCTCGGCCCGCTTGAGGAGCACCTGGAGGGCCTCGTCCCCGTAGGCGTCGCCCTTGCTGTAGCCGGTGTTGGAGAGCGCGTACGCCTCGTCCACGAAGAGCACCCCGCCGACGGCCGAGTCGATCAGCTCGTTGGCCTTGACCGCGGTCTGCCCGAGGAACTCGCCCACGAGGTCGGCCCGTTGGGCCTCCACGAGATGGTCGCCGCCGAGCAGCCCGAGGGCGTAGAAGACCCGGCCGAGGATCCGCGCGACGGTGGTCTTCCCGGTGCCCGAGGGACCCGAGAAGACGAAGTGGCGTTTGGGCGGCTGGACCGGAAGGCCCTGACCGGCGCGGAGCCGCGCCATCTCCAGCTGCGCCGACAACGCCTTGACCTGCCGCTTCACCGGTTCCAGGCCGACCATGCCCTCCAGTTCGGCGAGCGCCTCCGCGAGCAGCACCGGATCGGTGGGGCCCGCCGGGAAGCGCGGCGGCGCCGGCTGGGACGGCAGCGGCGCCTTCTGGCGTACGGTCTCCGGCGGCGTGACCGGTGCCGCCGGCGGTACGGGATCGGGTGCGAGCCGCACTCCGTCGCCCAGCGGGCCGGCCGCCGGGTCGGGCTCGGCGCCCGGCACGGTGTCCACGGCGTCCTGGCCGAGACCACCGCCGACGGTGCCCAGGGCGACCGACGCGAGCCCGGCCGGGTCGTCGACCCCGTCGTACCCCTCGAAGCCGTCGTACTCGGCGATCGCCGCGAGCCGGGCGGCCGTGTCCATGAACGTGGGGTCGATCCGGTGCACGGCCCGGTAGAGCGGCAGGGCGGCCGCGCTGCGCCCGGTGCCCTCGTGGGCGCGGGCCAGCCAGTAGCGCAGCTCCTTGCGCTGCGGCTGCTCGCTGCGGCAGCGCATGAGTGAGGCCGACAGCAGCGGTTCGGCCTGCCCGTACATCTCCAGGCGCACCCGGGCCATGCCGCCGAAGAGCCCGGCCTCGATGCCGAGCAGCGGGTCGTCGACGAGGGTCTCGGTGTGCCGGACCAGCTGGTCCCAGTCCTTGACGAGGTAGGCGCGGCAGGCGTGCAGAAAGCGCACCTGCGGGTCGGTGTCGACCGGGGGGAGTCCCGCGAGGGCCCGGTCGAGCTCCGGCACATGGCGTCCGTCGAGCCAGTGGGAGGCGTGCGCGAGCAGCAGGTCGCGCGGGCTCTCCAGGACCGGCTGCACCCACCAGCCCAGCCAGTACCAGGAGTTCAGGGTGCGCCGGTACCGGGTCCGCTGCTCGCCGAAGCGGTCGCGGTTGCGGTACATGCGCAGCAGCGCGGTCGTGGTGTCGACCCGGAGCGCGTGCAGCCCGAGCCAGGCGTCCGCCATCCCGGGGTCGATCCTTACCGCCGTCCGGAACTCGTCCTCCGCCTGCGGATACGCGCCCATCGTGTAGGCGTCGATTCCGCGCAGCCAGGCGAGCTCGGCCGGGGCCTGCGCGCCCTGCGTGCCGATGTCCATCGGGTCCCCCACAACCGTCTTCGCATGGACGGGATTTGACCGCACCTGGGGGCATCGTACCTGCGCAGGGGGTGCGCGCTTAAGGAGAAGCGCATGATCCGGAAGCGGTGACCCTGGGTGAGCATCAGGGCTCGTGAAGGGGCCCGAAGGGGGCCGCCAGGGGGCCCTCAGGGGCGGAACGAAGCCCCCGATCACGGGGGAACAACCGGGGGCTTCGCGTCCGCGGCGGCTCCGAAAAGCCGCACATTCAGAACGTAAGACCTGTACGCCCCTTGGGTCAAGCGGAGTTGAGGCACTTGCGGAAGCGGACTTTCGGCCCCTCAGTTCGCGGACATGAAGCCGTCACGGTACGTGATGATCTGGTCCGCGCCCGCTGTCACACCCGGCCCTGGGAGCCAGTCGTACCCCTCGTGGCACTCGCGTACCAGGGTGTCGGCGAAGGGCCGGGAGGGGTCCCCGGCGAAATGGCGAGTCTCCGCCACGGTCCAGCCGTCCCAGAAAGCGGCCTGGTCCGGACCGTCCCGGTGTCGGCCCCGCGCCCAGGACTCCTCGGGGCCACGCTCCATCCACAACAGCCACGCCAGGAACGGCCGCACCACCGCCCGGCCCGCGCCGACGCCCTCGACGAGGACGACCGGGGCCGACGGGAGCTCGCGCGCCTCGCCGAAGCGGCGGAGATTCCAGTCGTACGGGCGGTACGACGCGCTCTCGCCGCGCGCGAGGGGATCGAGGACCTGCTCCCGCAGCCGCTCGGTCCACTCGAAGAGCTCCTCGTGTGTGGCGAGGTCGTCGAGGTGGAGGACGGGGGCGCCGCCCAGCGCGGTGGAGAGCCGGGCGGCGAGCGTGGACTTGCCGGAGCCCGCGTGGCCGTCGACCGCGACCAGCCGGACCGGTCCGCAGGAGGGCGGCAGCCGGAGCAGCGCTTGGGCCGCGTGATCGAGGTCGTTCATGGGCCCAGGGTAGGGGAGCGGGGGACCGTCGCAGGTCAGGGAGGTAACGCCGTCAGTGGTAGAGACCAATATTGGTGCGGCGACGCGAGGCGAAGTGCTGGCGGAGGCGTGGCGGAAGCCGCGATAGTGGGGCGCGCGGGCGCGTCCGCGCGGCCCATGGGCGTACGGCGCCCGGAGGTCCGTACGCCCACCGTTCTCGACTGGGGGTCACCGTCCATGACCAGTTCCACCCCGCGCAGAACCCTTCTCGCAGCGGCCCTCGCGGCCGCCGGAACGGCGGCCACCGCCGCTCCCGCCGTGGCCGCCGTTCCCGAACGCGCCGCCGACGGCCCGCCCGCCGCCGAGGGCGCCGGCCCGGTCTCCGCCGAGGGCGCCGGGCGGGGCCATGCTCCCGCGCCCGGCCTCGTCGACAACCGCTTCTGGTCCTCGTACACCGACTGGAGGTGCGGCAGTACGGCCGGTACGAAGGCGGTCGCCGGACACCGCCCTGGCCTCGTCCTCGCCACCCCCGCCGGACGCACCGATTACACCGACCCGCACACCGGGCGGACCTCCGCCTGGGAGTACGCGAGCTGGACCTCGCCGGTGCACACCCCGACCGTGCCCGCCACCGAGGTCATCGCCTCCTGGAACGCCCACACCCCGCCCGGCACCTGGCTCCAGGTCGAGCTGTCCGGCACGTACACCGACGCGACCGCCACCCCCTGGTACGTCCTGGGCCGCTGGGCCTCGGGCGACGGCGACATCCGGCGGACCTCGGTCGACGACCAGACCGACGGCCGGAGCACCGTCTGGACCGACACCTTCGCGATCGACGACGCGACGAGCGGGCTGCGGCTGACCTCGTACCGGCTGCGTCTGACGCTGTACCGCGCCCCGGGCAGCGGTCTCACCCCCACGGTCTGGCGGCTCGGCGCGATGGCCTCGGACATCCCGGACCGCTTCACGGTCCCGGCCTCCGTGCCGGGCCTCGCGCACGAGCTGACCGTGCCGCGCTACTCGCAGAACACCCACGTCGGCCAGTACCCCGAGTACGACAACGGCGGCGAGGCCTGGTGCAGCCCGACCTCCTCCCAGATGATCGTCGAGTACTGGGGCCGCCGGCCGTCGGCCGAGGAACTGGCCTGGGTGAACCCGGCCTTCGCCGACCCCCAGGTCTGCCACGCGGCCCGCTTCACCTTCGACCACCAGTACGAGGGCTGCGGCAACTGGCCCTTCAACGCCGCCTACGGGGCCACGTACCCCGACATGAACGCCGTGGTCACCCGGCTGCGCTCGCTCACCGAACTGGAGACCCTGATCCGGGCCGGCATCCCGGCCATAACGTCCCAGTCCTTCCGCCCGGAGGAGCTGACCGGAGCCGGGTACGGCACCTCCGGCCACCTCATGACCGTCATCGGCTTCACGGCGGCCGGCGACGTCATCGCGAACGACCCCGCCTCGCCGAGCAACGAGGCCGTCCGCCGGGTCTACCAGCGGCGCGAGTGGGAGAACATCTGGCTCCGTACGAAGCGCTACGACGCAAACGGCAAGGTCAGAGGCGGTACGGGCGGTGTCTGCTACCTCTTCTGGCCGGTCAAGCCGGCACCACGTCAGCACCGCGCACTGCAGGCGCTCGGCCTGCTGTGAGCATGTGCGGCCCGATGGTCGTCTCGACGACCTGACGGCGCCGTAGGGCCCCCTCGCACCGGTCAGAACGCCCGTTGCCGGATCGTGACCACGCGGGCGGGGCTTGTCCAGAAAGCCTGTACGAACGACCCGACTCGCGAACTACCGTTCGGCGGTAACAGGGGGCGGCGGTCGTCGTATGACTCGTGCTCCGGGGGACGACCGGCGGTACGGGGGCTCTTTGATGACTGTCCAGCGCGTGGTCCGAGGCCGGCCGGGCGTGATCATCATCCTGGCCATGGTGCTCACCATGTCCGGGCTGACCTCGCCCGAACTGCTGCGCAGTGCCGCCGCGACGGTGCCGGACGCCGGGTCGGCGGTCACCGGGCCGGAGGGGCCGGAGGGCACGTCGTTCAACCCGAACCAGATCAAGGACATCAAGGCGGCCGACCCCGGCTCCGGGGTGAACCTGGTCGAGGCGCCCTCGGCGAACAGCAGCGGCGACGCGCGGTTGTCGTACCCGCTGGAGGTGCCGAAGGGCCGCGCGGGCCTGGAGCCGAATCTGGCCGTCACCTACAACTCCTCGGGGACGAACGGGTGGCTCGGCGTCGGGTGGGACCTCGCCACCCCGATGGTCACGGTCGACACACGGTGGGGTGTGCCGCGCTACGACGCCGGACTGGAGACCGAGACCTACCTGCTCAACGGTGAGCAGCTGACCCCGGTGGCGCACCGGAGCGCGTTACAGGCGCGCACTGCGGAGAAGGTGTTCCACTCCCGGGTGGAGGGCTCGTTCGACCGGATCGTGCGCCACGGCGACAGCCCCACGAACTACTGGTGGGAGGTCACCGACAAGCAGGGTGTCCGGACGCTCTTCGGCGGCACGGACGACAGCACGCTGGCCGACGGCAAGGGGCGGGTCGCGACCTGGGCGGCGCGGGAGATCCGCGACGGCAACGACAACGTCCTGCGCTACCGGTACGCCAAGGTGGCTGACGGCGGCACGGCGGGCTCCGCGGTTCCGGGCAGCGACCTGTACCCGCAGAAGATCACCTATACCGGCCGCGGCGACACCGACGGCAGGTACTCGGTGACGTTCATCCGGGACCGTGAGCGTGGCGAGCCCCGCCGGGCGGACGTGCGGATCGACGCCACGTACGGGTTCAAGAAGGTCACCGCCGACCTGCTGCGGCGCGTCGAGGTCAAGCTGGACGACCAGCTGATCCGCGCCTACGAGCTGAACTACCGGACCGGCGCGTTCGCCAAGACGCTGCTCACCTCGGTGTCGCAGTTCAGCGAGAGCAACCAGCTTTTCAACACCCACACGTTCGACTACTTCGACGATGTGCGCGACCAGTCGGGCAACTACAACGCCTTCGCCGACGCGGCGGGTTGGTCGGTGCCGGATGACGATCTCGGCGTGAACATCCGCGAAGGCGAGGCCAGCGCGATCTCGGCGAACACGTCGGCCGGCTTCGGCGCGCACCTGTTCGCGGGCTACAACGTGCAGGGGCTGACGACCAAGGAGGGTGCCGTCGGGTTGAAGGTCGGGTTCAGCGCGGGCCAGTCCGATGGCCTGTCGACGCTGACCGATGTGAACGGCGACAACCTGCCGGACAAGGTGTTCCGCAAGAACAAGGACGTGTTCTACCGGCCCAATCTGGCCACACCAGGTGGTGAGCCGAAGTTCGGCGACACGCCGATCAAGCTCACCGGCCTCCCGGGAATCTCGACGGAGCGCACGCTGTCCGGCACCATCGGCGTCGAGTCGTACGTCCTCACCACCTCCGCCCAGCTGGACTTCGTGGGCACCACGACCACCTCGGACCGGTTCTTCAGCGACGTCAACGGCGACGGCATAGCCGACCTGGTGAACAACGGCGGCGTGCTGTTCGGCTACCTCGACGCGAATGGCCAACCCGCCTACAGCGCGGACTCCACCCGCACCCCGGTGCCGATCGGGGGCGGCGCGGTGACCGGCGAGATCGTCGGCGACCAGACCGCGCAGTTCAACCAGCAGGTGGACAACTCGCCTCTCCTCGACACGGTGCGCCGCTGGGTCGCGCCGTTCGACGGCAACGTCCGCGTGGACGGCCGCGTGCAGCTGACCCAGGATCCCTCCCCGGCGCGGGCGGCCTACACCAAGGCCGACGGCGTGCGGGTCACCATCCAGCACAAGGACACCGAACTCTGGGCGCAGCGGATCGGCCCCGACGACCACACCGAGTTCACCCCGGGCAATGTGGCGTCGATTCCGGTGAAGAAGGGCGACGCGCTCTACTTCCGCACCCAGTCCATTCTGGACGGCAACTACGACACCGTCGCCTGGGACCCGGCGATCACCTACACCGACCTGCCGGCCGGCACGGACGCCAACGGGTTGGCGAACACCGTGTTCCGCGCGTCGGCCGACTTCACCTTCGGCGGCAGGCCGTCCTTGGTGACCGTGCCGGTGAACGGCACGTTGCGGCTGACCGGTGACGTGGTCAAGAACAAGGCGACCTCTGACGACGTGACCGTCGTGATCGAGAAGGGCGACGGCGTCCACCCCGGCGCGGAGGTGTTCCGCAAGGTCCTGCCCGCCGCGTCGACCGGCACCATCGCGATCGACGTGAGCATTCCGGTCCGCATGTTCGAGAAGATGTCGTGGAAGCTGAAGACCGACTCCCCGGTCGACGCCTCGGCGGTGAGCTGGGCGCCGAAGGCGCACTACACGACCGCGCAGGGCGTCGAGTCGGTCGTCGACGCCGCGGGCGATCCCACGCTGGTGATCACTCCGCCGTACGACATGACCATGTACCCGGCGAACACCCTCACCGCGCCGCAGCAGACCTACAAGGCGACCAGGACCGGCCAGTTGAAGGTGCGGCCGAAGGTGTCCCTCAACTTCGGGCTCTTCGGTGACGCCAAGATCGCGTTCACGGTGAAGAAGCGCGATGGGCAGCTGATCGGCAAACGGATCTTCCAGGCCAAGGACACCTACTTCGGTGGCCCGAACCTGGATCTGACCGTGCCGGTCACCGCCGGCGACGAGCTCTACATCGACTACTCCACGACGGATACCGGACTGCTCGGCCTGCTCGTCGAGCAGTCCGCGTCGGTCACCTATGACGTGACCTCCAGCTGGCCGACCTTCACCCCGGCGCCCAGCGCCATGCACGGTTCCGTCGGGCAGGGCGCCTTCGCCCAGCCCTACCGCGGCTGGGGTGTGATCGGCTACCAGGGCAACCGCGACCGCGCCACCCAACCGCTCAAGCAGGCCGAACTCACGCTGGACCAGAGCTTCAAGGACGCGCTTCCCAAGGAGCCCAAGGAAGCGGACGTCCCGGTGTTCGCCGCGAAGCCCCGGCTCACCATGCCGCGGCTCGCGGTGTTCGCCCCCGTTCCCGCCAAGGGCGGCTGGGCCGCTCAGGACGAGTCCTCCTGGGTCACCGCCGCGATGGCGACGAGTTCCCGCCTCGGCGCGGACACCATCGACATCGTCACCGACGCCGACGTGGCGGGCGACCGGGCGGTGATGCGCCGCGGTGTCACCGGCCAGGTGTCGGCCACCCTCGCGGCGGGCCCGTTCGGCGGCACCGTGGTCGGCGGGATCACCGCGGGTTCGGTCGACTACATCGACCTCAACGGCGACGGCTACCCCGACGTCGTGGGCGCCAAGGAGATCCAGTTCTCCGACATGACCGGCGCGCTCGGCGCCACGCGCGGCACCCTCGGCGGCAACGTCCGCGAGGCGGACAACGTCTCCGGCAACGTGTCGCTCTCCGCGGGCAGCGAGACCGCCACCATCGCCAGCGCACTGGGCATGGCCGCGCCCGACGCGGGCACCAGCGCCAACACCGCCACCACCGGCGCGGTCCAACCGTCGCTCGGCATCGGCGGCAGCCTCGGCGGCGGCGAGTCCGACGTCCGCGTCGACCTGATCGACATCAACGGGGACGGCTTGCCGGACAAGGTGTTCGGCAATGGCGACGTCCAGTTGAACCTCGGATACTCCTTCGCCGCCCGTGAACCCTGGTCGGCCGGGCCGATCAACGACGCGTCCACCCGGAACGTCGGCGTCAACCTCGGGTTCAACGTCGACCGCTACGGCTTCGCGGGCGGGGTCTCCGCCGAGCTGGGAACCTCGTTCACCCACGCGAGCATGACGGACGTCAACGGCGACGGCCTCACCGACCGGGTGTTCACCGACGGGGCCAACCCGATCAAGGTCGCGGTCAACACCGGCACCGGCTTCACCACGCCCGCCCCCTTCCGCGGCAGCTTCCCCCAGATCGCCGTCGACAAGAACGCCAGTCTCGGCGGGGGCGTCTACTTCACCGTCGGCCTGCCCACTCCCGTCGGCGTCTTCGTCTTCAACCCCGGCGTCAACGCGTCCACCGGCATCAGCCGGGCCGAAACCAGCCTGCGGGACGTCAACGGCGACGGCCTCGCCGACCACGTCAAGTCCACCCGGGACGACGAACTCCTCGTCGCGGTCAACAAGACCGGTCGCACCAACCTGCTGCGCTCCGTCAGCCGGCCGATGGGCGCCCGTATCGACCTGGACTACACCCGATCGGGCAACACCAGGGACATGCAGGAGAGCCGCTGGGTGCTGTCCCGCACCTCGGTGTTCGACGGGCTCGCGGGTGATGGTGCCGACACGCGTCTGACCACCTTCCGCTACGAGCAGGGCCGCCACGACCGCCTGGAGCGCGAGTTCCTCGGCTTCGGCCGCGTCGTGACCGAGGACCGCGACCCCGGTACGGACGACGCCGTTCGCCGCACGGTGACCGACGAGTACCGCACCGACGGATACGTGAGCCGCGGCCTGCTCACGCGCACGCTGACCGAGGACGGCGCCGGCCGCCCGTACCGCGAGACACTCAACACCTACCGGCTGCTCGACACCTCCACGGACCAGGAAGCCGACCCGAAGAGCCGGACCGCCACCGTCTTCCCGCAGCTCACCCGCGTCGAGGAAAAGCACTACGAAGGCTCGGCCGCCGCAGGAAAGTCCACCTTCACGGACCTTTCCTACGACGAGTACGGCAACGTCATCCGCACCTTCGAGGCGGGTGACGAGGGCACCGCGGACGACCTGGAGACCGTCTTCGCCTACAGCGGCTCCGACGCGCAGTGCCGCGACCAGCACCTCGTCGGCATCGCCCACGCGATATGGCAGAAGGCCGCGGCCACCGGCACACTCCTGCGCCACCGCGAATCCACCGTCGACTGCGCCACCGGCGCCGTACGCCAGACACGCGAGTACCTCGACGACGACACCCCGGCCGTCTCCGACCTGACGTACCACCCGGACGGGAACCTGAGATCGGTGACCGGTCCGGCCAACGCACAAGGGCAGCGCTACAAGCTGGAGTACGGCTACGACACCACCGTCGGCGTACACGTCGAGTCCATCGAGGACAGCTTCGGCTACCGCTCGTCCACGGCGTACAACCTCAAATACGGCCGGCCCGAGCGGAACACCGACCACAACGACCAGCCGCTCCGGATGTCCTACGACAGCGTCGGCCGACTCGACAAGGTGATCGGGCCCTACGAGAAGGACGGCGACCAGGCAACGATCACCTTCGGGTACCACCCCGAGGCGACCGTCCCGTACGCCACGACCAAGCACCTCGACCGTGCCGCCTCGGGCGTACGCGACGACACCATCGACACCGTCACCTTCACCGACGGCCTCAAGCGTGTCCTGCAGACCAAGAAGGACGCCTCGGTGTCCGCCTCGCCCGGGGCCACGCCCACCCAGGTGATGACGGTCTCCGGCCGGCTGAAGTTCGACCACCTCGGCCGCGCCGTGGAGAAGTACTACCCGGTGACCGAGGACAAGGGCGCCGCGAACACCACGTTCCACGCCTCCTTCGACTCCGTGGCACCCACGAAGGACACCTTTGACGTCCTGGACCGCTCGGTCAGGACCGTGCAACCGGACGGCGTCACCACCAGCACGCGATACGGCTTCGGCGAGGACCGGTCGGGCACGACCCGCTTCGAGCGGACGGCGACCGACGGCAACGGCAAGGAGCGCCGCACCTACACCGACGTCCGGGGTGCCACCACCTCGGTGAAGGAGTTCAACGGCTCCTCGGAGATCTGGACCAGCTACGCGTACGACCCCACAGGTCAGGTCACGACGATCACCGACGACAAGAACAACGTCACGCGCGCCGGCTACGACGCACTGGGACGCCGCATTTCGTTCGACAGCCCGGATGCCGGGCGCTCCGAGACCCGCTACGACCTCGCCGGGAACGTCACGTCGAAGATCACCGCGAACCTGCGGGCAGCGGACAAGGCCGTCGAGTACGACTACGAGTACTCGCGGCTGAAGGCCGTCCGCTACCCGACGTTCCCGGAGAACAACGTCTCCTACGCGTACGGAGCCCCCGGCGCACCGGACAACGCGGCCTCGCGCGTCACCGAGGTCCGCGACGCGGCGGGAACGGTGAAGCGCGCCTACGGGGCGCTGGGCGAGGTGATCAAGGAGACCCGCACGATCACCGCGGTCCGCGACGCCCCGCGCACCTACACCACCGCCTGGCGCTACGACGCCTTCAACCGCGTGCTGCAGATGACCTATCCCGACGGCGAGGTCCTGACCTACGACTACGACTCGGGCGGCCAGGTCGGCCGGGCCACCGGATCCAAGAACGGCACCAGCTACACGTACCTGGACCGGGTCGACTACGACAAATTCGGGCAGAAGATCCTCCAGCAGACCGGCAACGGGGTCCGCACCACCTACACCTACGACACCGAGGACCGCCGACTCGGAGCACTGAAGTCCGTGGCGCCGGGCGGAACCGCGTTCCAGGACCTGGGCTACACGTACGACAAGATCGGCAACATCACCTCGCTGGCGAACAACGCGGCGCAGGGCGGGGACATCGGCGGTCCGAGCAGCCAGACCTACGGATACGACGACCAGTACCGGCTCACCTCCGCATCCGGCCGGTACACGGACAAGAACAACGCGGTCAACTCGTACACGCTGAGTCTGGGCTACGACTCGATCCACAACACCACGAGCAAGTCGCAGACCCACGAGGTCACCGGCGGCACCCCGGCCTTCCCGGTCGGAGGCGGCGGAGCCGGACCGATCGAACCGGTCGAGGACCCGTCCAACCCGAGCGACGTCCAGGACCGGACGACCTACGCCTACACGTACGCCTACGACGGCGCCGCACCGCACGCCCCGACCAAGGTCGGTCCGGTCAGCCATGCCTACGACGCCAACGGCAACCTGACAGGCACGGTCAACACAGCCGCCACCGACAAGCGCCGGCAGTACGTGTGGGACGAGGAGAACCGCCTCGTCTGCAACCAGGACGCAGCGACCGGCACCCTCACGCAGGACCCGAGCGGCTGCGCCGGCGCCACCGTCTCCTACGTCTACGACGACAAGGGCGACCGCCTCGTCAAGCGGAGCGAGGACGGGCTCTCGCTGTACCCGAACCGCTACTACAGCGAACGGGACACCACCGGCTACAAGCACGTCTTCGTCGGCGACAGCCGCGTGACGACCAAGACCGTCGCGACCACCGGTGCCGAGGACGCTCAGCAGTTCTTCCACGCCGACCACATCGGCTCCTCCGGCTACGTCACCGACCAGCAGGGCAAGGTCACCGAGCACCTGGAGTACTTCCCGTACGGGGAGACCTGGGTGGAGGAGAGGACCGGACAGGCGGACACGCCCTACCAGTTCACCGGCAAGGAACTCGACGCGGAGACCGGGCTCTACTACTACGGAGCCCGCTACTACAACCCGCGGACCCAGCTCTGGGCGAGCGCCGACCCGGCGCTGCCCGACTATCTCGACAGGGGCATGGCGGGCGGCATCGCCGAGCCGCGCAACCTCGCCGCCTACACCTACACCCACAACAACCCGGTCAAGCTCACCGACCCGACCGGCAAGTGGCCGAAGATGCCGTCGTGGAAGACGATCGGCCACACCACCCTCGACGTCGTCGGCATGGTCCCGGTCGTCGGCGAGGTCGGCGACCTGGCCAACGCGGGCTGGTACGCCGCGGAAGGCGACTACGTCAACGCAGGCCTCTCCGCCGCCTCGGCCATCCCGGGCGCGGGCTACGCGGCGAACGCCGCCAAGTACGGCAACAAGGCACTCGACGCCGCACAGTCCGCCAAGAACGCCGACAACGCCGCCGATGCGGCAACCACGGCCAAAGCGGCCGACACCGCACCCGTACCGAAGGCGGCGGACAGCCCTCCCGCCCCCAAACCGGCCGACAGCGGATCCGCCCCCAAGGCTGCCGACAACGGGGCAGGGAGCTGCGGCACCGGCAACAGCTTCACCCCGGACACCATGGTCGTGATGGCCGACGGCAGCAACAAGCCCATAGGCCAGGTGCGCATCGGCGACAAGGTCACCGCCACCGACCCGGTGACCGGAGAAACCGGCCCCCGCACGGTCACCGCGCTCATCACCGGTGAAGGTGAGAAGAACCTGGTCGAGATCACCGTCACCAACCCCGGCGGAAATCCGGGCAAGGTCGTCGCGACGGACAATCACCCGTTCTGGGCGCCCGTACTCGGCAAGTGGCTGTACGCCAAGGAGATCGTCCCCGGGACGCTGCTGCGGACCGGCAGTGGCGCCTACACCCAGGTGAGCGCTGTGCGCACTTGGACCCAGCACGAGCGGGTCCACAACCTCACGGTCGATGACCTGCATACGTACTATGTGCTGGCGGGGACAACGTCGGTCCTGGTGCACAATTGCGACTTCGTTGTGGCCTCGAACGGAACCGCCGTACCTACCAGCGCATCAAGATTGGAATCCGGTTTGCAGTCCGCGGTCAACTCCGGAGAGCCTGGATTCAGTACGTTCCCGACTCGTTCGGCAGGTGTCGGATACGAGCTGCCGGATGGTAGCAGGGTGCGCATCATGCAGCCCTCTGCCAATGGAAATGCCGGCCTTCGGGCGTCATTTACGAACAGCTCGGATGCACCTGTCAGTCCATTCACTGGAAAGCCCGTCCAACCGCCCCGCGGTGTCAATCCTAAGCAGTACGTCCGCGAGCGTACACATGTCGAATTGGGGCCGTGATGGAGTCGGTACTGGAGGAGATCCGGCGGTTTCTTCCGCTCGGTGTCACCGTAGTCGAAGCAGATACCGATGGAATTTGCCTTCAAGGGGATCGTTGGCGGCTGCGCATCAATACCGCCTGGCGGGTGACTGAAGGCGGCCAGATCACCATTTCGCCGAGTCTGGCGAGAGAAGGGTCGTTGTTCCACGGCCTTGAAGATCTCGTGGGTGATGAAGTGGTCGACGTTGGCATCCAAGGGGTCAAATTCAGGCAGGACTTGTACGTGGTGACCCGCGAAGGGCGAGTCCTGGAAATCTTCAGCGACTTCCCTTACGGGGAATGGCTGTTGTCGATTTCGAGTTCGGGTGATGAGCGAAGAATCCCGATCTTCGATCTCGAAGGCCCGGTTTCCGACGTCACCCAATAGGGGTTCGTGTGCCGATCCCAGGCCGGCGCACCACTGCAGCATGAGACCGGGACACAGGCAGGCACGGGGAGCGGTACGGGTGGTGTCTGCTGTCTCTCCTGGGCCGGCAAGCCGTCGGGGAGCCGGCTCCGGGTGCTGCGGTCGCTCGGTCTGGTGTGAGCAGTGCTCGCCAAGATCCGGGCTCGCGCGGAAGGCGCCGCTCTCGCCGTGCGGGAGTGGGGAGCCCAGGGTGTGAACAAGGTGAACGGCGGGTGCAATGTGTCATCTCCCCGCGGGAGTTGACGGAGCGCTGCGCTACGTTGCGGGAGTGACCGACATAGCATCGCGCATCGACACCTCGCGGCCCCACACCGCCCGGATCTGGAACTATTGGACCGGCGGGAAGGACAATTACCCCGTTGACCGGGAGGCCGGCGACCGGATCCGGGACCTGCATCCCGGGATCGGGGAGTACGCGAAGGCGGACCGGCTGTTCCTCGGGCGGGCGGTGCGCCACCTGGCCGAACAGGAGGGCATCCGGCAGTTCCTGGACATCGGGACGGGACTGCCGAGCGCCGACAACACCCACGAGGTCGCCCAGCGCGTCGCCCCCGACGCGCGGGTCGTGTACGTGGACAACGACCCGCTCGTCCTCGCGCACGCCCGTGCCCTGCTGGTCGGGACGCCCGAGGGTTGCACCGACTACCTGGACGCCGATCTGCGGGACGTCGACACGGTCCTGGCCGCCGCCTCGAAGACGCTGGACCTCTCGCAGCCTGTCGCGCTGATGCTGCTCGGGGTCGTCATCTTCATCGAGGACGACGAGGAGTCGTACGCGATCGTCCGCCGGCTCCTGGACGCGCTGGCCCCTGGCAGCCACCTCGTCCTGTCCCACACGGTCACCCATCCCGACATGCCGGATGTCGACGCTGCCGTGGCGTTCTGGAACGAGCACGGCACTCCGAGGCTCACCCAGCGGACCCCGACCGCCGTCGCGCGCTACTTCGACGGCCTGGAACTGCTGCCGCCCGGCGTGGTGTCCTGCTCCGCCTGGCGGCCGGAGACGCCCTCCGCCGATGTCGCGATGTACGCGGGCGTCGGCCGCAAGTAGCGGTGGTGAACCCCTGCGCCCCCGAGTGGTCTCCGGCACAGCGGGGGTCGTCCCCTCTCCGTCCCGGACCGGCCGTTGCCCGTTCGGCGCAAGGCCCACGCGGCCGCCGGCACCGTCCGACCGGGCCGGGCGGCCCCGGGGGACGTGACCCCCGTCTCTACCAAGGGGCCACCCCCGTGCCGCACTGTGGTGGCCATGACCGCAGCCACCTACGCCCGCTTCCTCTCCCGCGCCCGCACGGGCGGTCCGAAGGACGGCGACGGGCCCAAGATCCTGGAGCACGTGCTCGGCTGGACGCTGGTCGTCGTGCTCGCTGTCTTCGTCACCCGGGCGGGCCTCATGTGAGGACGGCCGTGTGATCTGCCGGGACGGAACGGGCATACTCCCCGCGACCCCGCGCGCGCCCCGCACGCCCGTGCCCGTGCCCGCGCCCGGCAGGGAGGAGCGCCCGGCCATGGCCGACAGCACCCCGGACGGCGTCGAACGCCGGCTGCCCACCGACGAGGCCCGCGAGCTGCTCGCCCTGACGCGGGACATCGCCCGGCGGGAGATCGCCCCGCGCGCCGCCGAAGAGGAGGACGCCGGCCACTTCCCCCGCGAGCTCTTCACCCTGCTGTCCCGCTCCGGGCTGCTCGGACTGCCCTACGACCCCGAACACGGCGGGGGCGGTCAGCCGTACGAGGTGTACCTCCAGGTCCTGGAAGAGCTCGCAGCGGCCCGGCTCACCGTCGGACTCGGCGTCAGCGTCCACAGCCTCTCCTGCCACGCCCTCGCCCGCTACGGCACCGACGAGCAGCGTGCCGCCCACCTGCCCTCGATGCTGGGCGGCGGACTCCTCGGCGCGTACTGCCTCTCCGAACCCTCCGCCGGATCGGACGCCGCGGCGCTCCGCACCCGGGCCGTCCGGGACGGAGGCGGCGGCGACTGGGTGATCGACGGCACCAAAGCGTGGATCACCCACGGCGGGATCGCGGACTTCTGCACGGTCATGGCCCGGACCGGTGAGGACGGGCCGCGAGGAATCACCGCCTTCCTGGTGCCGGGGGACGCGCCGGGACTGAGCGCCGCTCCGCCCGAACGCAAGATGGGCATGAAGGGCTCGCCCACCGCACAGCTCCACTTCGACGGGGTACGGGTCCCCGACGCGCGGCGCCTCGGCGCGGAGGGGCAGGGCTTCGCCATCGCGCTCGACGCCCTGGACTCGGGGCGGCTGGGCATCGCCGCCTGCGCGGTCGGGCTCAGCCAGGCGGCTCTGGACGTGGCCGTCGCGTACGCCGTGGAGCGCCGCCAGTTCGGCCGGCCGATCGCCGACTTCCAGGGGCTCCGCTTCCTCCTCGCCGACATGGCGACCCGGATCGAGGCGGGCAGGGCGCTCTACCTGGAGGCGGCGAGGCTCCGGGACGAGGGGCGGCCCTTCGGCCGCCGCGCCGCGATGGCCAAGCTGTTCTGCTCGGACGCCGCCATGCGGATCACGACGGACGCCGTGCAGGTGCTCGGCGGATACGGGTACACGGCGGACTTCCCCGTGGAGCGGTACATGCGGGAGGCGAAGATGCTCCAGATCGTCGAGGGCACGAATCAGATTCAGCGCGTGGTGATCAGCCGAGCGCTGCTGAAGGGGGGAAAGTAGCAGGGCAGCCGGACCCGCCTTCGCGACGATCTCCGCGCGGGGCTCCCGTTCCCGAGGAGGACTTCTGATGCGCAGCGTGACGTACTCGATGAATGTCTCGCTCGACGGCTACATCGTCGGGCCGGACGGCGGCTTCGACTGGGGGGCTCCCGACGCAGAGGCCTTCCGTTTCTGGATCGACGAGATCCGAGGCGTCGGCGTCCACCTGTTGGGGCGACGGCTGTACGAGACGATGCTGTACTGGGAGACCGCCGACCAGGATCCGTCGCTCGACGACGCGGGGCGCGAGTGGACCGCGCTCTGGAACCCGCTCCCGAAGGTGGTGTTCTCCCGCACGCTGTCGGAGGTGCAGGGGCATGCCCGCCTGGCCTCCGGTGGGTTGGCGGAGGAGATCGAGCGCTTGCGCGCCGAGCCGGGCGAGGGCGACATCGCGATCGGCGGTGCGACGCTCGCCGCCGAGGCGGCCGAGCTGGGCCTGATCGACGAATACCAGGTCATGGTCTACCCGGTGCTGGTCGGCGGTGGCATTCCGTTCTTCGCCCGGAACGAGCGCCGGGTGGACCTCGAACTCATCGAGACCCGCACGTTCGGCCCCCGAGTCGTCCACCTCCGCTACCGCGTGGCGCGCTAGGCAGGCCGGATCCACGCGGGGCAGGCCGGATCCGCGGGGCAGGCCGGATCCATCTGGGGCATGCCGGATCCACGCGCCGGGCCGGCCGGGGTCACGCGCCGGGCACGCCGGATCCACCCGCCGGGCAGGCCGGATCCACCTGGTCGCGCACCGTTCGTCCGCCTGGCTGCCGTCACATACGGTGGCTGGTCATCGCCCGTCGCCCGGTCGGACCAGGGTCCCGCTGACGCGTACCGTGCGGTCCGCCCAGACGGGACCCGAGGCGAGCCGCGCCCACTCCTGGTCGCGGTGGCCCGGGAGGGTGCGTCCCTGGCTCGCCCAGAGGGAGAGCACGGCCTTGTAGATGGGCGGGTCGGCGGGGAGGTGGGCCGGGGTGGGCACCTGCGCCGGTACGGGGACGGGGACCGGCGCCTGTGGATGCACCGGCGTGGCCGTCGGCGTGGCCGACGGCGCAGGTGTCGGCGCGGGCATCGGCGCCGGCGTCGACATCGGCGTCGACATCGGGTGAGGAACCGATTCTTCAATGCGCGGCTCGGCCTGCCGGTGCCGACCGATTCCGCTGGGCGTGGTGTACAGCGTGGTCATGCCCGGACCAACGCGCCCCGGCGGCCGTGGTCACCGCCGAGCGGATTCGAGCGGCAGTTCGTCCGGTACCCGGTGCACGACTCTGGCCCCCCGGCGCGCACCTGACGTACCGTCAGGTTCCTCTCGCGGAAGACACGCGCTCGCCGACCAGGAGGTCAGCCATGTCCGTGCACCGGCACGTCGACGACCGGCCCGTCGCACTCGACGAATACCCCGTGCACCAGGCCCCGCTCTCGATGAAGCACCACGTCAGCGGCGACCGCAACGCCTACGACCGGTGCATCTTCCACGTCTTCGACCACACCGGCCGCGCCCTGCTCATCGCCGGTCTCGGGGTCTACCCGAACACCGGGGTCGTCGACGCCTACGCCACCCTCCGCGTCGGTGACCGGCTGCACGCCGTCCGGGCCTCCGACGCGCTCGGCGACGACCGGATGAACCTCTCCGTCGGCCCGTTCACCATCACCGTGGACGAGCCCCTCAAGCGGCTCTCCCTGTGCTGCGCGGCCGACCCGGACGAGCCAGAGGGCCTCTCGTACGACCTGAGCTGGACCGGCGACTTCCCCGCCGTCTGGGAGCCCCACCACACCCAGCGCCACGGCGGCCGGCTCACCCTCGAAGGCCGTCGCTTCGTCCAGGCGGGCCACTGCTCGGGCACGATCAGGGCCGGTGGCGAGGAGTTCGCGGTCACGCCGGGGGAGTGGACCGGCACCCGCGACCGCAGCTGGGGAGTCCGCCCGATCCCCGGCGAGGAGCCGGGCCGCGGCGCCGAGTTCCGCCCCGAGGGCTTCCACTGGCTCTGGATACCGATGCGCTTCGAGGACCGCTTCCTCATGGTCATCGCCCAGGAGGACGCCGACGGCTACCGCACCCTCAACGAGGCCCTGCTCGTACGGAACGGCCACCGCGACACCCAACTCGGCTGGCCCCGCACCGAGATCACGTACCACCCGGGCACCCGCCACCCGGAACGGGCCACCGTCCACCTCACGGACCCGACCGGCAAGCCCCTGGAGATCGGCGTCGACGTCCTCGCCTCCTCCCCGCTCGCCGTCGGCGCCGGCTACCCGCCCGCCACCGACTGGCAGCACGGCACGTGGCAGGGCCGCGGCTGGGCCGACCGGCGCGTCTACGACCTCACGGATCCCGCCGCCCACCCCATGGCGGCGTACGGCGTCACCGACCACGCCGCCCGCTTCACCCTCGACGGTCACACCGGCTACGGCATCTTCGAGCACGGCTCGTTCGGCCGCCACGACCCCAGCGGCTTCGCCGACCACACGTCAACGGCCCGCTGAGGAGCCCTCCGTGACCTCCGTACCCCGCCCCCGCACCACCACCCGCGACCCCGAGGAACTCGGGCGCCGGCTCACCGCCTGGCTGGACCGGCAGCTGCCCGGCGCCCGGGTCACCGGGCTCGCCGTGCCCGGCTCCAACGGCATGTCCAGCGAGACCCTGCTCTTCGACCTGGACCACCCGGACGCACCGGTACGCGGCTGCGCCCTGCGACTGGCCGCCGACCCCGCGGCGTACACCGTCTTCCCCGTCTATGACATGGCCCGCCAGCACCGGGTCATGCGCCTGGTCGGCGAGCACACCGACATCCCCGTACCGCGTGTGCTGTGGCTCGAAGAGGACCCCGAGCCGCTCGGCGCGCCCTTCTTCGTGATGGCCCGAGCCGAGGGCCGTGTCCCGCCGGACGTCATGCCCTACACGTACGAGGGGAACTGGCTGCACGCCGCCACCGACGACGAACGCGCCCTGCTGGAGGCCGAGTCCGTCTCCGTTCTCGCCCGGCTGCACGACCAGTTCCCCGCGAAGGAGGCGGAGTTCCTGCTGCCGGACGGGCCGGGGACGCCACTGCGCCGTCATGTCGACGCCCAACGCGCGTACTACGCCTGGGTGGTGGACGGGCTCGCGCCCTCGCCGCTCATCGAGTCGGCCTTCGACTGGCTGGAGGCGCACTGGCCGGCCGACGAGGGCCCGGCCGTCCTCGGCTGGGGAGACGCGCGCATCGGGAACATCGTCTACGACGGATTCACCCCCGCCGCCGTCCTCGACTGGGAGATGGCGGCCTGCGTCCCGCGCGAGGTCGACCTCGGCTGGACGGTCTACCTGCACCGCTTCTTCCAGGACCTGACCGTCGGCTTCGGCCAGCCCGGGCTGCCCGGTTTCCTGCGGCGAGACGCGGTCGAGCGGCGCTACGCGGAGCTGACCGGACACACCCCGCGCGACATGGAGTTCCACACCCTCTACGCGGCACTGCGGCACGCGATCGTGATGCTCAGGATCGCGTACCGACAGGCGCACTTCGGCGAGGTCGAGATACCCGCGGACCCCGACGGCCTGATCCTGCACCACGCCACCCTGGCGGCGATGGTGCGGGGAAGCTACTGGTGAGCGGAGGGGCCCGCGGGCCCCGTCCGGACAGTTCCTAGGCCGCGCGCCGCATCTGCGGCACCCGGATCGGACGCGAGCCCGGTCCGCCGACGTGCGAGAAGGGCTGCGTGCGCCAGTCGAGACCCTGGGGGAGCGTCAGAAGCAGGGCGGTGTCCTGCTCCTGGACCTCCAGGGTGTCGTCGGCCGGCCGGGCCTCGGTCGCCGACAGGCCCGTCCCCGGGCAGACCGTCAGGACGAAGGGGTTCCACGGCGTCGGGCAGAGCGCGTGCTCCGGCAGCGCGTCCTCGTCCGCGAGCAGCGCGATCGGCTGCACGCACTCCGGGCAGATGACCCGGAACATCTCAAAGGTGTCGTACGCGTCGAGCTCTTCGGACGTGTCGACCGAATCAACAGGCTCCTGCATGGAGAATCTCCCCCTCGGGTGGGTCGGCCGGATCTGTGCGGCCTCGACCACAGCAAGCACTTCCCATACGGCCGTCCGCATAATCGTGTGGCAGTACCCCAGGCCGGACGCAAACCTGTGGCGTTCGTCACATGCCCGCCGCAGGTGCCCCGGGATGACCCATACCGCCCGATTGCGGTCGACCTCGGCGATGCCGCGCCCCGCAGGGAGCAATAGGGTCACCGCATGGAGGAGCTGGATCGTCAGATCGTCGAGTTGCTCGTCAAGGACGGGCGCATGAGCTACACCGACCTGGGCAAGGCCACGGGCCTGTCCACGTCGGCGGTGCATCAGCGCGTCCGCCGTCTGGAGCAGCGCGGAGTCATCCGCGGCTACGCCGCCGTCGTGGACCCGGAGGCCGTCGGCCTGCCGCTGACCGCCTTCATCTCGGTCAAACCCTTCGACCCCAGCGCCCCCGACGACACCCCCGACCGGCTCGCCGACATCCCGGAGATCGAGGCGTGCCACAGCGTCGCCGGTGACGAGAACTACATCCTCAAGGTCCGCGTCGCCACCCCGCTGGAGCTGGAGCACCTGCTCAGCCGCATCCGCTCCCAGGCCGGTGTCTCCAGCCGCACCACCGTCGTCCTCTCCACCCCGTACGAGGCGAGACCGCCGCGCATCTGACAGTCCGCGTGGATGTCCCTCAAGGGGGACCTGCCGGACAAAGCGGGTCCGGGTAGGTCCTAGCCTGGTCGCATGAGTGAGTCCATGCCTCCTGCGTCTTCCGCCGAGCACCGCACCGTCCTGCTGCGCGGTGGAGAAGTCCACAGCCCCGCCGACCCCTTCGCCACCGCCATGGTCGTGGAGCGCGGGCACGTCGCCTGGGTGGGCTCGGAGGGCGCGGCCGACGCCTTCGCCACCGGCGTGGACGAGGTGGTGGACCTGGAGGGCGCGCTCGTCACCCCGGCGTTCGTCGACGCGCATGTCCACACGACCGCGACCGGCTTCGCCCTCACCGGACTCGACCTGTCCGCCGCCGCCTCGCTCGCCGAGGCGGCGGAGCTGATCCGCGCCCACGCCGCCGACCGCCCCGAGGACCGCATCCTCATCGGCCACGGCTGGGACGCCTCCCGCTGGCCCGAGCGCCGGCCGCTCACCCGCGCCGAACTCGACGGACTCACCGGCGGCCGGCCGCTCTACCTCACCCGCATCGACGTCCACTCGGCCGTCGTCACCACCGCCCTCCTCGACCTCGTCCCCGGCGTCCGTGACCTGGACGGCTTCCACGACGGTCAGCGGCCGCTCACCGGTGACGCCCACCACGCGGTGCGGGCCGCCGCCTTCGGCGCCGTCTCCGCGCGCCAGCGCACCGAGGCGCAGCGCGCCGCCCGGAGCCGGGCCGCCTCTCTCGGCATCGGCACCCTGCACGAGTGCGGCGGCCCCCGGATCTCCTCCGAGGACGACTTCACCGGCCTCCTGGACCTGGCCCGCGACGAGGCGGGGCCGCGTGTCGTCGGTTACTGGGCGGACCTCGACGTCGAGCGCGCCCGCGCCCTCGGAGCCCTGGGCGCGGCCGGAGACCTGTTCGCCGACGGTTCCCTCGGGTCGCACACGGCCTGCCTCCACGAGCCGTACGCCGACCACGCCGACGCCGGCCACACGGGCGCCGCCCACCTGGACGCGGCCACGATCGCCCTCCATGTCGTGGCCTGCACCGAGGCGGGCCTCCAGGCCGGTTTCCACGCCATCGGGGACGCCGCCGTATCCGCCGTCGTGGAGGGCGTCAGGGCCGCCGCCGAGAAGCTCGGCCTCGCCCGCGTCCGGGCCGCCCGGCACCGCGTCGAGCACGTCGAGATGCTCACCCCCGAGACGATCGCCGCCTTTGCGGAACTCGGCCTCACCGCCTCCGTCCAGCCCGCCTTCGACGCGCTCTGGGGCGGCGAGGAGGGCATGTACGCCGACCGGCTCGGCGCCGAGCGGGCCCGTACCCTCAACCCGTACGCGGCGCTGCTGCGCGCCGGTGTGCCGCTGGCCTTCGGCTCGGACAGCCCGGTGACGCCGCTCGACCCCTGGGGCACCGTCCGGGCCGCCGCGTTCCACCGCACCCCCGAGCACCGGATCTCCGCCCGGGCCGCCTTCACGGCCCACACCCGGGGCGGCTGGCGGGCCGTGGGCCGGGACGACGCGGGGACGCTGGTACCGGGCGCCCCCGCCGACTACGCGGTCTGGCGCACCGAGGAGCTCGTCGTCCAGGCCCCCGACGGCAGGGTGGCCCGTTGGTCCACCGACCCGCGCTCCGGAACGCCCGGACTGCCCGATCTGTCCCCCGGGGTCGATCTCCCCGTCTGTCTGCGGACGGTCGTGCACGGACAGACGGTGTTCGTACGGCCGAACGAGTGATGTAGGGATATGTCCCACCCGGAACACCCGTTCCGCACGCTTGTCCCCGACCTGCGGATCTTCCCCTCCGGCCTGGCCTTTTGGGAAGTCTCCGCAGGTCAAGCGGGTGTTGACAGTCGACCGTCAGGGGCGGGTAGGTTCTCCGCGTCCACCACAGGACGTCCGACCGGACAGCATCCCCACGCAATTTGCCGAACGCCTCCCGCGCCTCGGCCGCGAGGGAAGGTTTCTCCGGCGGAAGGTGCGACCCGGGTGGGGCCCGGACGTTCAGTAGACAACGGCTTTCGGTCGATCCGCCGCCAGTGGATCCCAGGTCGGACCGAAGGACGACGGGCCCCGCACCGCACGTCCGCCCCTCACAGTCGACCCGCCGCGCCGGAGCACTCCGGGGACCTCGCTATGGTGGGGGCCTGTGTATGTATCCGAAGGGGCAGTAGTGAACGACGGTGGCCAGAGGCGTTACGGCCCGCTCGGCAAGGCCTTGGTGATCATTCCGACCTACAACGAGGCGGAGAACATCAAGCCGATCGTCGCGCGGGTGCGGGAAGCCGTACCCGAGGCGCACGTCCTCGTCGCCGACGACAACAGCCCTGACGGCACGGGCAAGTTCGCGGACGAGATCGCGTCCGAGGACGACCATGTGCACGTCCTGCACCGCAAGGGCAAGGAGGGGCTCGGCGCCGCCTACCTCGCCGGCTTCCGGTGGGGCATCGAGCACGGGTACGGCGTCCTCGTCGAGATGGACGCCGACGGCTCCCACCAGCCGGAGGAGCTCCCGCGGCTGCTGACCGCCCTCAAGGGCGCGGACCTCGTCCTCGGCTCCCGCTGGGTGCCGGGCGGCCGCATCGTGAACTGGCCGAAGTCCCGGGAGTTCATCTCCCGCGGCGGCAGCCTCTACTCGCGCGTGATGCTGGACGTACCGATCCGCGACGTCACCGGCGGCTACCGGGCCTTCCGCAAGGAGACCCTGGAGGGCCTGGGCCTGGAGGACGTGGCCTCGGCCGGCTACTGCTTCCAGGTCGACCTGGCCCGTCGCGCGGTCGCCGCCGGCTTCCATGTCGTCGAGGTCCCGATCACCTTCGTGGAGCGCGAGATCGGCGACTCGAAGATGAGCCGGAACATCGTCGTCGAGGCGCTCTGGCGGGTCACCGGCTGGGGCCTGTCGGCGCGGGCGGAGAAGGTCGGCAGGATGCTCGGCCGCAAGGCCTCCTGATCCCCTGCCGGGGCGGCCCGCACTGATCCTTCCTTTACGACGTTCCGGCGGGGCGCCAGGCACACTGGGGACCATGACGACCGGCGCAACGCCTTCTCTCGCCCCCAAGCGCTCACGCGCGCGTACCTTCCTTCCTCTCGCTGTCGCCGCCTGGCTGGTCCTCGAGATCTGGCTGCTCACGGTGGTGGCGGACGCGGCGGGCGGACTGACCGTCTTCGCCCTGCTCGTCGGCGGCATCGTGCTCGGTGCCGCCGTCGTCAAGCGGGCGGGCCGCCGTGCCTTCCGCAACCTCACCTCGACCTTCCAGCAGGCCCAGGCCGCCGCGCAGTCGGGCACCATGCCCGCGGCGCCCGAGCGGACCGGCGCGGAGGACCGCAACGGCTTCCTGATGCTGGGCGGTCTGCTCCTGATGATCCCCGGCCTGGTCTCCGACGTCCTCGGCCTGCTCCTGATGATCCCACCGGTCCGCTCGCTCCTCGGGCGGTACGCGGACAGGGCCGCCGAGCGCCGGATGGCCGCCGCGCCTCCCGGCAGCCTCCAGGACGCCTTTCAGCAGGCTCGTATCCACCGCCCGGACGGCAAGGTCGTCCAGGGTGAGGTCATCCGCGAGGACGCCGCTCAGGGCCCGCGTCGGGCCGACGAGCCCCGCCCGCCCCTGACGCCTTGATGTCGCAGCTGTGCCCCGTTCTCCCGCCACGGTGGGAGAACGGGGCACAGCTGCGACATCGGACGGAGACGCCGCGGGGCCCGGTACACAGTTCGTGTACCGGGCCCCGCGGCGTTGTTCCGCCGGTCGGTCCGCTAGGCGGACTTGCGGCTGTCTCGCGGATGCACGGCGATGTTCATGGCGCCGGAACGCAGGACGGCCAGCCTTTCGGCGAGGACCTCCTCCAGCTCCTCGCGGGTGCGTCGCTCCATGAGCATGTCCCAGTGCGTACGCGCAGGCTTGCCCTTCTTCTCCTCAGGTCCGTCCCCATCCACCAGGAGTGCCTGGATTCCGCAGACCTTGCACTCCCACTCCGGCGGAATTTCCGCTTCCACCGAGAAGGGCATCTCAAAACGATGGCCCTTCTCGCATGCGTACTCCACGGCCTGGCGCGGGGCCAGATCGATGCCGCGGTCGGTCTCGTAGCTCGTCACCACGAGGCGCGTGCCGCGAAGAGCTCGCTCACTCATGAATCGTGCCTCCCGGGCTTGTCGCCCACAGGACAGGTGTCGCTGTCGTCGTTATCCGGTCAACGTCCGGTCGGCGGTAAAGATTCCCGTGCCGGGTCATGCGTCGCCCGTCGTGCCGCCCCTTGTTGTACCCACCAGTGCCCGTTTTGTCACATCTGACGGCAGATGTGACCCAGTGTCTTTACTAAAGCAGCACGCAGTAACGGTCCGCCTGGCAGGCCAAACGCGTACACTACCGCCCTTTCACTGCCACGTCTAAATACGGTCGGGTATCGGGTTCCCGGCGGCCTCCACCGCGCGCCGCACCGGGACCCGGGCGAGCAGGGCGAAGCCGACCACGAAGAAGATCACCAGGGAGATGATGGCATCCCGGTAGCTCCCGGTCAGCTGATACGCGAGACCGAACACGAGCGGACCCAGCCAGCTGAGCCCCCGATCGCTCATCTCGTACGCCGAGAAGTACTCCGCCTCCTTGCCGCGCGGCACCAGATGCGAGAACAGCGAGCGCGACAGAGCCTGGCTCCCGCCCAGTACCAGGCCGATCGCGGCCGCCAGACAGAAGAAGAACACGGGTGCGTCGGCCGGCAGGAGGTAGCCCGCCACCAGGATCAGCGTCCAGACCGCGAGCGAGCCCAGAATCGTCCGCTTGGCGCCGTACGACCGGGCGAGTCGCCCCATGCCGAGCGCGCCCGCCACCGCGAGCACCTGGACCAGCAGGACCGCCGTGATGAGCGTGGTCTGGTCGAGGCCCAGTTCCTCCGAGCCGAACACCGAGGCCTGGGAGATCACCGTCTGCACGCCGTCGTTGTAGACCAGGTAGGCGAGCAGGAACGAGAGCGTCAGCGGGTGCCGGCGCATGTCCTTGAGAGTCGCCCGCAGCTGCCGCCAGCCGCTGCCGACCGTGCCCCCGCCGGTCCCGTGCCGCGCCTCCGGGCCGATCTGCCGGTCCCGCAGCCGCCGCAGCGGAATGACGGTGAAGGCGCCCCACCAGACACCGGCCGAGGCCAGACAGATCCGGACCGCCTCGCCCTCGGTGAGGCCGAAGGAGTCGTGGCCCGAGTAGAGGATCAGATTCAGTACGAGGACGAGCGCGCCCGACGTGTAGCCGAAGGCCCAGCCGCGCGAGGAGACCGCGTCCCGCTCGTCCGGCTCCGCGATCTGCGGCAGGTAGGCGTTGTAGAGCACCATCGAGACCGAGATCGAGGCGTTCGCCACGATCAGCAGGAACGTGCCCAGCAGATACCGGTCGCCCGCCAGGAAGAACATCCCCGCCGTGGCCGTCGCGCCCACGTAGGCCGCGGCCGCGAGCAGCGGCTTCTTCCGGCCCGTACGGTCCGCGATCGCGCCGACCAGCGGCATCAGCAGGACCGCGACCACGATCGAGGCGGACACGGCGTACGCGAAGAGCGAGCCGGCCCGCACGGGTATCCCGAGCGGGTGCACATAGCCCTCCGCGTCGGCCGCCGCCCGTGCCACCGAGGTCAGGTACGGGCCGAGGAACACGGTGAGCACGCTCGTCGAGTACACCGAGCAGGCGAAGTCGTAGAAGTACCAGCCCCGCTGTTCCCGCTTGCGGGCGGCGGGATCGGAGGCGTACTCCTCCGGTTCGGTGGTTCCAGCGGTCAAGGCCGCGCCCCCTCGTTCGTCCCCGTGACCGGGCCCGGTGATCCGGGCCCGGAGGTACCGGGACGCGCGCTCAGACCCACACACCCCGCTCGGTCAGCACCGAGCGCAGCGTCTCCAGTTGATCGGTCATGATGCCATCGACCCCGAGGTCGAGGAGAGCATTCATCCGGGCCGGATCGTTCACCGTCCACACATGGACCTGGAGCCCGCGCGCGTGCGCCTCCCGGACGAAGCGGCGGTCCACCACCGGGACGCCGCCCTGCCGCTCGGGGACCTGTGCGGCGATCGCCCCGGCCCGTATCGCGGCCGGGATGCCGAGCGAGCGCAGCCGCAGCCCGATCACCCCGCGCACCCCGAACGAGGTGGCCAGCCTGGCGCCGGCCATCTGCTGGGCCCGTGCGACCCGGGCCTCGGTGAACGAGCCCACGCAGACCCGGTCCCAGGCGCGCTTCTTGCGGATCAGGTTCACCAGCGGAGACAGCGCCGACTCGGCCTTGAGGTCCACGTTCCAGCGGGCCTCCGGGAACTCGTCCAGGAGGTCGGCGAAGAGCGGCAGCGGCTCCTTGCCCGCCACCCGGGCCTCCCGCACCGCCGCCCACGGCAGGTCGCCGATCCGGCCCGAGGCGTCCGTGACCCGGTCCAGGGTCGCGTCGTGGAAGGCGACGAGGGCCCCGTCCGACGTCGTGTGCACATCGGTCTCGAAGTAGCGGTAGCCCGCGGCGGCGGCCCGACGGAAGGCGGCCGCGGTGTTCTCCAGGCCGTTCGCCGTGCCGCCGCGGTGGGCGAACGGGAGGGGCGTGGGATGGTCGAGGTAGGGGTGGCGTACGCGAGTCACCGCCGCAGTATGGCGCCTTCCGGTGTCGCGGGGGCGACCGCGGTGCTTCCGGAGTCCGGCTCCGGAACGGCGAACCAGCGAAGGAAGAACTGGGCGAGGGGCCCGATGGCCAGCGCGTACACCACCGTGCCGACGCCGACCGAGCCGCCGAGCAGGAAGCCGGTGGCGACCACCGCCACCTCGATCGCCGTCCGCACCAGCCGGATCGAGCGGCCGGTGAGCCGGTGCAGACCGGTCATCAGGCCGTCGCGCGGGCCGGGGCCGAACCGCGCCGCGATGTACAGGCCGGTCGCCACCCCGTTGAGGACGATGCCGACCGCGAGCAGCGGGATCCGCTCCGCCAGACCGTGGACCTCCGGAACGAGCGCCAGCGTGCCGTCCATCGCCAGACCGATCACGAACACGTTGGAGACCGTGCCGAGCCCCGGCCGCTGCCGGATCGGGATCCACAGCAGCAGCACCACGGCCCCGACGACGATCGACACCACGCCGATGGTCAGGCCCGTCTTCTCGGCGAGACCCTGGTGGAGCACGCCCCAGGGCTCCAGGCCGAGTCCGCTGCGCACCAGCAGCGCCGAGCTGACCCCGTACAGCGTCAGTCCCACGTAGAGCTGGACGAGCCGACGGGTGAGGTGCCGGCCGTGGAGGCCGGAGGCGATGGACAAGGGACTTCCCCCCAGGGTGGTGGTAGTGGACTGGCTCATGACACTCTGTGGCGGGGGAACGGGTGCCAACCATGGCCAATTCGAGGAAGGTGGACTGATTTCGATGGCCCAGTGGACTTCGGCGGTAGGACCGGCTCAGCTCGCGCGGCAGCTCCAGGCGCAGCAGCCGCGGCCCGCCGGCCCCGGGACCCGGAAGCCGCCCGCCTATCGCGCCCTGGCCGACGGGATCCGCCTGCTCGTCCTGGAGGGCCGGGTCCCGGTCGCCGCCCGGCTGCCCGCCGAGCGGGAACTAGCCCTCGCCCTGACCGTCAGCCGCACGACGGTGGCCGCGGCCTACGAGGCGCTCCGCGCCGAGGGCTTCCTGGAGTCGCGACGAGGGGCCGGCAGCTGGACCGCCGTACCGGCCGGGAACCCGCTGCCCGCGCGAGGACTCGAACCGCTGCCCCCGGAGGCCCTCGGTTCGATGATCGACCTCGGCTGCGCGGCGCTGCCCGCCCCCGAGCCCTGGCTCACCCGCGGCGTCCAGGGCGCCCTGGAGGAGCTGCCCCCCTACGCCCACACGCACGGCGACTACCCGGCGGGGCTGCCCGCGCTGCGGCAGATGCTCGCCGACCGGTACACCGCGCGCGGCATCCCCACGATGCCCGAGCAGATCATGGTCACGACCGGAGCCATGGGGGCCATCGACGCCATCTGCCACCTCTTCGCGGGGCGCGGTGAGCGGATCGCCGTCGAGTCCCCGTCGTACGCCAACATCCTCCAGCTGATGAGGGAGGCCGGGGCCCGGCTCGTGCCCGTCGCCATGTCCGAGGGGCTCGGCAGCTGGGACCTGGGCCGCTGGCGGCAGGTGCTGCGCGACGCGGCACCCCGCCTCGCGTACGTGGTGGCCGACTTCCACAATCCGACCGGGGCCCTGGCCGACGAGGACCAGCGCCGGCAGCTCGTGGACGCGGCCCGCTCGGCCGGAACCGTCCTCGTCGTCGACGAGACCATGGCCGAGCTCCATCTGGACGACGACCTGGAGATGCCCCGGCCGGTCTGCGCCTTCGACCCGGCCGGCTCCACCGTCCTCACGGTGGGCTCGGCGAGCAAGGCCTTCTGGGCGGGCATGCGCATCGGCTGGGTCCGGGCGGCTCCCGACGTCATCCGCTCCCTGGTGGCCGCGCGCGCGTACGCCGACCTCGGCACCCCCGTCCTCGAACAGCTCGGCGTGAACTGGCTCATGCGGACCGGTGGCTGGGAGGAGGCCGTGAAGCTCCGCCGCGACCAGGCGCGGGAGAACCGGGACGCGCTCGTCGCCGCGGTCCGCAGGGAACTCCCGGAGTGGGAGTTCTCGGTGCCGCGCGGCGGCCTCACCCTCTGGGTCCGTACCGGCGGCCTCTCCGGCTCGCGGCTCGCCGAGGCGGGGGAGCGGGTCGGCGTCCGGGTCCCCTCGGGCCCCCGGTTCGGCGTGGACGGGGCCTTCGAGGGCTTCGTCCGGCTGCCCTTCACGGTCGGCGGACCGGTCGCCGACGAGGCCGCCGCCCGGCTGGCCGCCGCGGCCCGGCTGGTCGAGTCGGGTGCGGGCGGCGGCACCGAACCGCCGCGCTCGTTCGTGGCGTAGCCACCGGCGCGCTCGCGCGTCACACGAAGAGGCCGGTACGGACCTGGGGTCCGTACCGGCCTCTTCACGCGCGCGTGGCGCTCAGCCCTCCGCGGGAACGGGGGCGTGCAGCGGGGCGGGGCCCGGGTCCGGCTCGGCGCGGGGCGCCGGGGCCGGGTCGGGGCGGGGTGCCGGGGCCGGGTCGGGGCTCTTCACGGTGACCGTCTCGATCGCCATGGTCGTCGCCGTGCGGCGCTCCGGGAGGAGTTCGAGCACCGCCTGCCGGTGCGCCTCGCTCGTCGCGTCGTCGTACGGGTCGGGCGTCGCCGGCACCTGGAGGCGCAGCACCGGGCCGGTGCCCAGGCGCGCGTAACCACGGCCCGCGGGGAACTGCGGCGTCGGCGTGGTGTGGGGCTCGGTGCCGAGGACGGCGCCGATCTGGTCGGCGGTGGCCGGGCCGAGCACGATCCGGGCCCTGGTGTGGCTCCGTACCGCCTCGCTCAGGGTGTCCGCGCTGTCGAACTGCTCGGCGACCACCACCGTGACCTGGGCCGCGCGGCCGTGCCGCAGCGGCACCTGGAGCAGCTCCTGCGGGTCGGGGCGGCCGTCGGCGGCCGCCAGGTCGCCGAGGACGCCCGGCCGGTCGAGCAGGATCCAGAGCGGCCGCCGGGTGTCCTCGGGGGCCGGGTGGCCCGCCTGCCGGGCCCGGTTGGCGGCGATCAGCCGTCGTTCCGTCTCGTGCGCCGCCCACTCGAGGGTGGCGAGCGCGCCGGAGAGCCCGCACTCGACGGCCAGGACCCCGTCGCGGCCGGTGAGGCACGCGTACTCGCCGGTGCCGCCGCCCTCGACGATCAGCACGTCGCCGTGGGGGAGGGCCTGGAGCGCGATCGAGCGCAGCAGGGAGGTGGTGCCGCTGCCCGGCTGGCCGACGACCAGCAGGTGCGGCTCGGTGGAGCGGGGGCCGGTGCGCCAGACGACGGCCGGCGCGTCCTCCGTACCGTCCGAGGCGACCACGGGCACGGTCCGCTGCACGGCGTCCGCGTCGGTGAAGCCCAGGACGGTCTCGCCCGGCACGGTGACGAAGCGCTGGGCGGCGATGGTGGTGGGCAGAGCGGGCAGCACGGTCATGACGAGCCGGTTGCCCTCCTCGTCCCAGTCGAAGCGGTACTCACGGCCGCGCCCGGACTTGGCGTGCAGCAGCTGCTCGATACGCGCGCGTGCGGCGGGCTCGCCGTCGGTGAAGTACGGCGGGTACGCGATCCGCAGCCGGGTGGGACGCCCGTCCTCGTCGAAGGCGTACTCCGTGAAGGCGCCGCTCCAGTCGCCGCCGTGGGCGAAGAGCGGGGCGGGGTCGTCGGGGACGGAGAAGTACGGGACGAGGGCCTCGTACAGGCCCGTGAGCCGGGCGACCTCGGCGTCGTCGGGCCCGGTCTTGACGACCGGGCGCTCGCGTCCCTTCCACGCGGCCGCGGCCATGAGCGTGACGAGCGCGAGGAGCGGCCCGTACGGCATGAGGGCGACGACCAGGACGCAGGCCGCGACCAGGAGCAGCGTCGGACCACGCTTTTCCTTGGGGGTCGCGGCCCACTTGGCACGCGCGGACGCGGCCAGTTTCCGCAGACCACGGGAGACCGTGATCAGTGGATGGAGCACGTCGGTGGCGCTGTCGGCGGCCGTGCGCGCGATTTCTCGACTACGAGCGATCTGTGCGCTGCCGCTGCTCAGAATGCGGGGGAGTGGTCGCCGGGCCACGAAGTACTCCTGAGGTGGTGGAAGGGACGGAAGGGCGTCAGAACTTGATCCCGCCCAGGAGGCCGGCGAGGCTCTGCCCGCCCGCCGTGATGCTCGGGGCGATGGCCGTACCCGCGAGGTAGAAGCCGAACAGCGCGCTGACGAGGGCGTGCGAGGCCTTCATCCCGTCCTTCTTGAAGAACAGGAAGCAGATGATGCCGAGCAGGACCACGCCTGAGATGGACAGGATCATTGGTTCTTCTCCTGGTTGAGGGGACAGTCACCATGAGTCCTTCCAAGTTCACAGCAAGTATCTATGTGACTAAAGGTGCAATAGGGTGAAAAACGTGTGATTTCACTTGACCGGCGGACGTCGAACGAGCTGTCGAGTGGCGAAATGCCCGGCGTGCGCTAGAAGAGCGGCCGACGGCGGACTGCCGTGATCTTTGCCTCGGCCGGGCGCGGTCATGTCACCGAGCGGGCAGTACCCTGTCGATTCACTCGTACGGCCGCGCTTGCCGTGCACAGGTCGACAACGCAGGAGAGAGAGGCGGGCCCACCGATGAGCGAGACTCCGGACCCCGAGGTCATCGAGCTGGCGTCCAAGGTCTTCGACCTCGCGCGCACCGGGGACGCCGACGCGCTGGCCGCCTACGTCGACGCGGGGGTCCCCGCGAACCTCACCAACGACAAGGGCGACTCCCTCGTCATGCTCGCCGCCTACCACGGCCACGCCGCCGCGGTCTCCGCCCTCCTCGCGCGCGGTGCCGACGCCGACCGCGCCAACGACCGCGGCCAGACCCCGCTCGCCGGAGCCGTCTTCAAGGGCGAGGACGCCGTGATCCGCGCCCTGCTCGCCGGCGGCGCAAATCCGGAAGCCGGGACTCCGTCCGCCGTCGACACCGCGCGGATGTTCGGCAAGGCCGAACTCCTCGAGCTCTTCGGATCCCGGTGAACGGGCGCTGAACCCCAGGTGAGAGCGGCGTCGTAAATGTGGTCGCGGTGGCGAAATGGGTGGGTCATCATGACGTCGGGCCCGGCAAAACGGGCCACCGACGAGAGGCTGAGGAAGATGGTCACTGGCAGGCGATGGACGACGAGCGGCCCGACATGTCGCCGCACGGCCTAGGCGTACGGGCGATGTACCGCCCGAACCGGGTCCTCCCGGTATCCCCCGGTCGTGTCGACAGCTTGATGTGAGGCGTCTCCCCATGTTCGATCCAGTCATAGCGCCGAGCGGCACCCTGCTCGGCCTGCTGCAGCGGGGCCGCGGCGACGGCACCCTGCACGCACTCGCCGCGCCACGCGCCGAGGCCCTCGCGGCCCTCAACCACTGCGTTCTCGACGACCCCCGCCACGACTGGCAGGTCGAGAACCGCTCCCTCTACTACGCCCGTCTCTACCTGGATCTCCACGGAGGTCTCGACGAGATCGAGGCGCATCTCTTCGGCGCCGAGGACATCCTCGACACCGAGGAGTCCAGGACCGGGCTCGCGCTCGCCGTCCTCGGGCACCTCGCCTCCTACGGACGCCAGGACGCCCTCCTGCTGCTCCGGCGGTACGCGGCGACCGGCACGAACTGGGCCTGGGCCCTCGACGAGCTGGCGCTCCGCGACGACGACGCCGGCCTCCGCGCGCTCGCCGTGCCCGTGCTGGCCCGCTTCCCGGCCGACGCCGAGGGCGACGCCGAGCTGGCCGGCGTCGTACGGGACGCCTTCGAGCCCCGCCCGTGGCGGCTGTGGGCCGAGGACCAGCGCGACGCCGTCGGCGCCCGGGTCAGGGCCGCCCAGGAACAGGGCTCCTTCGACCGCTGGCAGCGCCAGATGCGCCCCGCCGGGCCCCGCCCCGGCTGGAGCGTGCGCGCCGTCCTCGACTGGGCACAGGAGGGATACGAGCGCGGAGCCGTGCTCCACGGCCCCGCCGCCCGCTGCCTCACCGCCGTCGCGGGACCCGAGGACCGGCCCGAACTCCTCGCCGCGGCCCGGCACGGCTCGGTGGGAGCCCGCGGCGCGGCCCTCCACCACCTCGCCGAGTCACGGGACCCCGCCGTCCTCGACCTCGTCGAGGCGGCCGCCGACGGTGACTCCCGCGAGGTCGCCGAAGCCGCGATCGCCGCCTACCGCCGTATGTGCGGGGAGGACGCCGTCGCCCGCGCCCGCGCGTGGGTCCGCCGGACCGACGCCCTCGGCGCCGCCGCCGCCGACGTCCTCGCCTGCCGTGGCACCGCCCAGGACTCCCCCTCCGTCCTCGGCGCGCTGCGCGACACCATCCGCTCCGAAGGCCCCGACGCGCCCGCGCTCGGCGGGCTCGTGGACGGCGCGGGCCGCCTCGGCATCGCCTGTGCGGCCCCCGTACTGCGCCACGTCTACCGCGAGACGGCCTCGTCCCAGCTCCGCGGGCGCGTGGCCCGCGCCCTCGCCGCCACCGACCCCACCTTCGCGACCGGCTTCGCCGTCGAATGCCTCTGGGACTGCGAGGAGACGACCCGCGAGGTCGCGGCCCAACATGCCGAGACCGGTGATGTGCGCGTCGCCGAGCGGTTGCGCCGCCTCGCGGCGGACCCGGCCGAGGAGGTCGAGGTCCAGACCGCGGTACGCAACCGCATAGGGCCGGACCTCCAGGTCTGACGCGGCCCGGTCGAGGGCCGGCCCCACCGGTCGGACCCGGTCGTCCCCCGCCACCCGGCTCCGGGGCGGCGCGGCCCCCGGCGGAGAACCCGCCGCGCGAGGCCCCGCCCCGGAGGACCGGTCCAGGGGTACGGGGGCCGCCGGCCCGGGACCGCTGGACCGGGGCCGGGCCCAAGTGCGCGGACGTGCCGTCCGCCGACAGGACCGGGAGCGGGAACGTTCCGCCCCCGGGCGAGCCCGGTCGACAGGCCCGGCGCTTGATCGTTTTCGGCCACCCGCGCGCCCCGCGCGAAACGCTCATGGGACGTTCCCTCCCCGTCCAGATCGACGTTGACGGGGACACGCCGAACGCGACGACAACACCCGTATGCGTGTCGTCATCGTCACCGAATCCTTCCCTCCCGACGTCAACGGTGTGGCGCACTGCGCCCTGCAGACCGCGCGCCACCTCGTCCGGCGGGGCCACACCCCGCTCGTCATCGCCCCCGCCGTCGCCGATCCGGCCACGGACGCCGACGCCCCCTGCGTCGTCGTCCGGGTGCCCTCCCTGCCCCTGCCCGGCTATCCGCAGGTACGCGTCGCCCTGCCCAGCCGGCGCGTCGCCGCGGCCATCGCCGCCCACCGCGCCGACCTCGTCCACCTCGCGGGGCCGTTCGTCCTCGGGATGCGCGGGATGACGGCCGCCACCCGGCTCGGCATTCCCGCCGTCGCCGTCTACCAGACCGATCTCGCCGGCTACGCCCGTACCTACGTGGGAACCGGCGAGGGCGCCGCCTGGCGCCGCCTCCGCGCCGTCCACGGGGCCGCCGACCGCACCCTCGCCCCGTCCTCCGCCGCCGTCCGCGGCCTGGAGGCCCATGGCATCGGCCGCATCCGGCTCTGGGGGCGCGGGGTCGACACCGTCCGCTTCCGGCCCGAGCTGCGCGACGACGCCCTGCGCGGGGAACTCGCCCCGAACGGCGAGCTCCTCGTCGGGTACGTGGGCCGCCTCGCCCCCGAGAAGCGCGTGGATCTCCTCGCCGCAGCAGGGCGGATCCCCGGCATACGGCTCGTGGTCGTCGGCGACGGCCCGAGCGGGCCCGCGCTGCGTGGCGCCCTGCCGGACGCCCGGTTCCTCGGCCGCCGCACCGGCGACGATCTCGCCCGGATCTTCGCCTCGCTCGACGTGTTCGCCCACACCGGCCCGTTCGAGACCTTCTGCCAGACGGTCCAGGAGGCGATGGCGAGCGGTGTCCCGGTCATCGCCCCGGCCGCCGGTGGCCCTCTGGACCTGGTCGACCCCGGGCGCACCGGACTCCTCGTACCCCCGGGAGACCCGGAGGCGCTGCGCGGGGCCGTCGCCGAGCTCGCCGCGTCACCCGGGCTGCGCGCCGCGTACGGCCGGGCCGGCCGTGCCACCGTCGAGGGCCGCACTTGGGAGGCGCTCGGGGACGAACTGATCGGGCACTACCTGGAGGTCCTGCGGGAGCGGACGGCGGTGGCGGCATGAGCGGCGACCGCGTGACCGGTGTTGACCGAGTTCACAGCAAGGCGGGTGCTGATCGGCTTCACGGCGACGAGGGTGCCGGACCGGTTCGCGGCCGTGACGGCGGCGGGCTCCGCATCGTGCGGCTCGCCAACTTCGTGACCCCCACCTCGGGCGGCCTCCGTACCGCTCTCGACCATCTCGGCCGCGGCTACCGCGAGGCCGGACACGAACCCGTCCTCATCGTCCCCGGGGACGTCGCGAGCGATGTCCCCACCGAGCGGGGCCGGGTCATCACCCTCCCCGGCCCCGTGCTGCCCGGCACCGGCGGCTACCGGGTCCTCGCCGACCGGCGCCGGGTGCGGCGCCTCCTCGAGGACCTCGCGCCGGACCGGATCGAGGTCTCGGACCGTACGACCCTGCGCTGGACGGGGGAGTGGGCGCGGCGCGCCCGCGTGCCCTCGGTGATGGTCTCCCACGAGACCGCGGACGGCGTGCTCCGCACCTGGGGCGTGCCGCCCGCCGTCGCGGCCCGCGCGGCGGACCGGCTGAACCGCCGCACGGCCTGGGCGTTCGCGCGGATCGTCTGCACGACCGAGTGGGCGGAGCGGGAGTTCGTACGGATCGGGGCGCGGAACGTCGTACGGGCCCCGCTCGGCGTGGACCTGGAGCGCTGCCGGCCCGGCCGCCGCAGCACCGTGCTCCGCGCCCGGCACGCGGACGGGGAGCGGGTGCTGCTCCTGCTCTGCTCGCGCCTCTCCGTCGAGAAGCGGCCCGGCACCGCCCTGGACGCCCTCGCCGAGCTGCGGGACGCGGGCATCGAGGCGGCGCTGGTGGTCGCGGGCGACGGGCCGCTGAAGGGCGCCCTGGAGCGGCGGGCGCGCGAGCGGCGGCTTCCGGTGCGGTTCCTCGGACACGTCGCCGACCGGGAGGCCCTGGCGGACCTCCAGGCGGCGGCCGACGTATGCCTGGCTCCGGGACCGGCGGAAACGTTCGGCCTCTCGGCACTCGAGGCCCTCGCCTGAGGGACGCCGGTCGTCGTCAGCGCCTCCTCCGCGCTCCCGGAGGTCGTCGGCGCGGCGGGGGCCGCCGCCGTGGACACCCCGAAGGCCTTCGCCTCCGCCGTACGGGGGCTCCTCGCGGCGCCGGAGGCCACCCGCCGCCGCGCCGCACGCGTACGTGCGGAGGCCTTCACCTGGGAGCGCTCCGTCGCCGCCTTCCTCCAGGCCCACGACGCCCTGCCCGCCGCGGAGCCGCGCCTCCCCGAGGAGGTGCGGCGATGACACCGGACCAGACGTCCGTCCCGGTCGAGGTCCGGGCGGAGGCCAGGGCGACGGCCCCGGTCGAGGTCCGGATGGAGGCGAAGACGCCGGCCCGTGTCTCCGCGTCGGTCCTGCCTGCCCGGGCGCCGGGGCCCGTCCGGCAAACGGCGTCCGTCCAGGGCTGCGCCGCCTCCGGCATCGTCCCGGGCGCTGCCCTTGGCGTCGTGCCGGGCGCTGTGCCTGACATCGTGCCGGGTATTGCGCCTGGCCCCGCGCTTGGTGCTGTCCCGGGCGTCGTCCCGGCCGTACCGCCCGCCCCCGCGCGCGTACCCCCGCCCCGCTCCCGTACGGCTCCCACCGACACCGTCAGGTTCGTCGTGCTCGGGGACTCGCTCAGCGAGGGCGTCGGCGACCGGGTGGACGGCGTCTGGCGGGGGTGGGCGCCGTTGCTCGCCGACGGGCTCGCGGCCGAGGGACAGGACACGGCGTTCCTGAACCTCGCGGTCAGCGGGGCCCTCAGCGGCGACGTCGCGGACCGGCAGGGCCCCCGCGCCCTCGCCTTCCGGCCGCACCTGGCCTCCGTCGTCGTCGGGGTCAACGACACCCTGCGCCGCACCTTCGACATCGGGGTGCTCGCCCGCCACCTGGGCCGCGTCTGTGCCGACCTGGACGCCGCCGGAGCCGTACTCCTGACCGCCTGTCTGCCCGACCCCGGCCGGATGCTCGGCCTGCCACCCCCGCTGGCGCGCCCGCTCGCCCGCCGCCAGCGGTCGGTCAACGCCGTCGTGCACGCCCTCTCCGCCCGGTACGGGGCCGTCCATCTGCACCTCGCCGACGACACCTGGACGGAGGACCACACGCTGTGGAGCGCCGACCGGCTGCACCCCGGCGAGCGGGGCCACCGGGCCGTCGCGGAGGGCTTCCACCGGCTCCTCGCCGACCGGGGACTCGCCCATGGCACGCCACCCGCGCGGGAGCCCGCCCAGCCGCCGCCCAGCCGCGCGGAGGCCGCGTTCTGGCTCGCCACCGCCGGCACCGGCTGGCTCCTCCGGCGCAGCCACGACCTGCTTCCGCAGCTGCTGCTGCTCGCCGGTGCGGAACTGCGCCATTGGGCCGACGGCACGGGCCCCGCCCCCCTCGACGCGCGCGCGGACGCCGCCCTCGCCGCCGCCCTCGTGGCCACAATGGGGAGATGAACGGGCGCTGGGAGTTCTGGATCGACCGGGGCGGCACCTTCACCGACATCGTGGGCAGACGGCCCGACGGCCGGCTCGTCACGCGCAAGGTGCTCTCCCACGACCCCACCCGGCGGCATGACGCCGCCGTCGCCGGAATCCGCCTCCTCCTCGGCCTCGGGCCCGGTGAACCCGTCCCGGCCGACCGGATCGCCGTCGTCAAGATGGGCACCACCGTCGCCACCAACGCCCTCCTGGAGCGGCGCGGCGAGCCGACCGTCCTCCTCGTCACCGAGGGCTTCCGGGACGCGCTCCGCATCGCCTACCAGAACCGGCCCCGGCTCTTCGACCGCCACATCGTGCTTCCCGAAGCGGTCTACGCGCGCGTGATCGAGGTCCCCGAGCGGGTCGACGCCCACGGCCACGTCGTCCGGCCCCTGGACGAGCCCGCCGTCACCGAGGCGCTCGCCGCCGCACACCGCGACGGACTCCGGTCCGCCGCCGTCGTCCTCCTGCACGGCTACCGCCATCCGGCGCACGAGGCCCGGATCGCGGCGATCGCACGCGACACGGGCTTCACCCAGGTCAGCTCCTCGCACGAGGTCAGCCCGCTCATCAAGCTCGTCCCGCGCGGGGACACCACCGTCGTCGACGCCTACCTCTCGCCGATCCTCCGCCGGTACGTAGACGAGGTCGCCCACGAACTCGCCGGGATCCGCCTCATGTTCATGCAGTCCAACGGCGGACTGCGCGAGGCGGCCCACTTCCGGGGCAAAGACGCCGTCCTGTCCGGGCCCGCCGGCGGCGTCGTCGGCATGGCCCGCACCTCGGCACAGGCGGGCCACGACCGGGTCATCGGCTTCGACATGGGCGGCACCTCCACCGACGTGTCGCACTACGCCGGCGCGTTCGAGCGTGAACTCGGTACACAGGTCGCCGGGGTGCGGATGCGGGCGCCGATGATGAGCATCCACACCGTCGCGGCGGGCGGCGGCTCCGTGCTGCACTTCGACGGACGCCGCTACCGCGTGGGCCCCGACTCGGCGGGCGCCGTTCCCGGCCCCGCCTGCTACCGACGGGGCGGTCCGCTCACGGTCACCGACGCCAACGTGATGCTCGGCCGTGTCCAACCCGCCCATTTTCCCGCCGTGTTCGGCGAGAGCGGCGACCTGCCCCTGGACGCCGACGTGGTACGGGAGCGGTTCACGGCCCTCGCCGAGGAGGTCGGCGGCGGCCGCACCCCCGAGGAGGTCGCCGCGGGCTTCCTGGAGATCGCCGTCCTCAACATGGCCAACGCCGTCAAGAAGATCTCCGTCCAGCGCGGCCACGACATCACGCGCTACGCCCTCACCAGCTTCGGCGGCGCGGGCGGTCAGCACGCCTGCGCCGTCGCCGACGCCCTGGGCGTCGACACCGTGCTCGTCCCCCCGCTCGCCGGAGTGCTCTCCGCGTACGGCATCGGACTCGCCGACGCCACCGCCATGCGGGAGCGGTCCGTCGAGGCGGAGCTCGACGCCCCCGGCATCCCCGCGCGCGTTGCGGCCCTCTGTGACGAACTCGCCGACCGTACGCGCGCGGAGCTTCGCGCCGACGGCCTGCCGGACGAGGCGATCACGACCCACGCACGCGTACTCCTGCGGTACGAGGGCACCGACGCGAGCCTCCAGGTCGACCTCGCGCCCCCGGACGACCTGAAGGCCGCGTTCACGGCGGTGCACCGCGCGCGGTACGCCTTCACCATGGACCGGCCGCTCGTCTTGGAGGCGGTCTCCGTGGAGGCCGTCGGACGGGCGGGGCCGCACGGACCCGTCCACGCCGATCCCGATGCCGATGCCGATGCCGATCCCGATGCCGATCCGGCCGCCGATGCCGATCCCGACCCGGCCGCCGATGCCGACGGCCCCGACGGCCGCACTCCCGCACCGCCGCTCGCCACCGTCCGGATGTTCAGCGCCGGCACACCCCACGACGCCCCCCTCCACCGGCGCGCGGCCCTGCGGCCGGGCAGCGCCGTGGACGGGCCGGCGATCCTCGCCGAGGCCGACGCCACGACCGTCGTCGACAGCGGCTGGCGGGCCACCGCGACCGACACCGGACATCTCCTCCTGCGCCGTGTCGTCCCCCGCCCCGCGCGCGTGGCCGCGGGGACGGACGTGGATCCCGTCCTCCTGGAGGTCTTCAACAGCCTCTTCATGGCCATCGCCGAGCAGATGGGCGTCCGCCTGGAGAACACCTCCCAATCCGTCAACATCAAGGAACGCCTCGACTTCTCCTGCGCACTCTTCGACGCCGAGGGCAACCTCATCGCCAACGCGCCCCACATCCCGGTCCACCTGGGTTCCATGGGCGAGTCCATCAAGGAGGTCCTGCGGCGACGCGGCGACGACCTGCGCCCCGGTGATGTGTACGCGATCAACGACCCGTACCACGGCGGCACCCATCTGCCCGATGTCACGGTCGTGACGCCGGTCTTCGACGAAACCGGCGCCGAACTCCGATTTCTCGTCGCCTCACGCGGCCATCACGCCGAGATCGGCGGCATCACTCCCGGCTCCATGCCCGCCTTCAGCCGGACGGTCGACGAGGAGGGCGTCCTCTTCGACAACTGGCTGCTCGTACGCGACGGTCGCCTGCGCGAGGCCGAGACGCGGGCCCTGCTCACCGGCGCCCTCCACCCCTCCCGCGACCCGGACACCAACCTCGCCGACCTCCGCGCGCAGATCGCCGCCAACGAGAAGGGCATCGAGGAACTGCGGCGAGCGGTCGACGAGTTCGGACTCGACGTCGTCCAGGCCTACATGCGGCACGTCCGCGCCAACGCCGAGGAGTCCGTGCGCCGCATCGTCGCCCGCCTGGACGACGGCGCGTACCGCTACGAGACCGACGGCGGCGCGGTCATCCAGGTGGCCGTCCGCGTCGACCGTGAACGGCGCTCCGCCGTCCTCGACTTCACCGGGACCTCCCCGCAGCTGCCCGGGAACGCCAACGCGCCCACGGCCGTCGTCATGGCCGCCGTCCTGTACGTCTTCCGCACCCTCGTCGACGAGGACATCCCGCTCAACAGCGGCTGCCTGGAACCCCTTGAGGTCCGCGTCCCGCCCGGCTCCATGCTCGCCCCGGAACCGCCGGCCGCCACCGTCGCGGGGAACGTCGAGACCTCCCAGGCCGTCACGGGCGCGCTCTACGCGGCCCTCGGCGTCCAGGCAGAGGGTTCCGGCACCATGAACAACGTCACCTTCGGCAACGCGCGCGTGCAGTACTACGAGACGGTCGCCAGCGGCTCCGGAGCGGGCGACGGCTTCGACGGCGCCGACGCCGTCCAGACCCACATGACCAACTCCCGGCTCACCGACCCCGAGATCCTGGAGTGGCGCCACCCGGTCAGGGTCGACGCCTTCGCGGTACGGGAGGACGGCGGCGGTCGCGGCCGCTGGCGGGGCGGACACGGGGTGGAGCGCCGCATCCGGTTCCTGGAGCCGATGACGGTGGCCCTCCTCACCGGACACCGCAGGGTCCCCCCGTACGGCATGGCGGGCGGCGAACCGGGCGCCCTCGGCGAGAACCTCGTGGAACGCGCGGACGGCACCGTCGATCACCTCGGCGGCGCGGCCACCACGGAGGTGGGCCCCGACGACGTGCTGGTCCTCCGCACCCCCGGCGGCGGTGGCTACGGCCCGCCGCCCGAGGAGAAGTGACGGCCGGGCGCGGGGCGCTCAGCGCACTGGTGTGAACCGCACCGGCGTGCCCGGCACCGCCTGCGCCGCAGCACCCAGATCCGCCTCCCGGACCACGCCGACCACCGGATAGCCCCCGGTCGTCGGATGGTCGGCGAGAAACACCACGGGCCGCCCGTCGGGTGGCACCTGGACCGCGCCCAGGACCATGCCCTCGCTGGCCGGCTCGCCGTGCAGGGCCCGTTCGAGGACCGGACCCTCAAGGCGCAGGCCGATGCGGTTGCTCGCCGGGGACACCCGGTACGCGCGCGTGGCGAGGGTCCGGAGCGCCGCGGCCGTGAACCAGTCCTCGCGCGGCCCGAGCCGGACCCGCAGGACCAGTTCGTCGGGCGGGCCCGGCCACGGGGGAGCGTCGACCGAACCCCGTACCGCCGTGCCCGTGCCCGTGTCCGGCCCCAGGGGCAGGACCGTTCCCTCGGCCAGCGGCGCCGGCCCCAGTCCGGACAGCAGGTCGGTGGAGCGGCTCCCCAGCACCGGCTCGACGCCGACTCCGCCGCCGAACGCCACATACGCGCGCAGCCCGCGGGTGGCCGCGCCGATCTCCAGAACCGACCCGGCAGGCACGCGGACCGCGGTTCCCCAGGCGGCCGGGCGCCCGTCCACCCGTACCGGGCAGGGCGCGCCCCCCACCGCCACGGTGACCGCGCGACGGGGTCGCACGGCGCAGCCGTTGACGGTGGTCTCCAGGACGGCCGCGGCCTCCGGGTTGCCGACGAGCCGGTTCACGAGGCGTACGGCCGACGGGTCGAGAGCGCCCGAGCGGGGCACCCCGAGATGCGCGTACCCGGTGCGCCCCAGGTCCTGCACGGTCGTCAGCGCCCCGGCCCGGACCACGATGACGGCCCGGTCGGTCATCGTCCGCCCCCCGTCGCGGCGCCGTCCGCCGTGAAGCGGACCCGTGTGCCCGGAGTCAGCAGCGCGGCCGGCTCCCGACCGGTGTCCCAGAGCACCGTGTCCGTCGTGCCGATCAGCTGCCAGCCACCGGGAGAGGAGCGCGGGTACACGCCCGTGTACGGGCCTGCCAGGGCGACCGAGCCTGCCGGGACGGTCGTACGTGGCGTGGCGCGCCGCGGCACCCCGTACCGCTCGTCGAGCCCCGTCAGATAGCCGAAGCCCGGAGCGAACCCGCAGAACGCGACCCGGAACTCGGTCGCCGTGTGGATCCGTACCGCCGCCTCGACCGACACGCCCCAGAGCGCGGCGACCTCCGCGAGGTCGGGCCCGTCGTAGCGGACCGGGATCTCGATCGCCCCGCCCACGCGCGCGGGGAGCGGCCCCACCTCCCAGCCGCTCAACTCGGCCGCCAGCCGGTCCGGGTCCGTCACCCCGTCGAGCAGCACCGTCCGCGCCGCCGGCACGATCTCCCGTACGGCGGGCAGCGTGCCGGCCGCCCGTCGGCGCAGCAGCTCGGCGTGGAACGCCTCCGTCTCCTCGCCCCCGGCCAGCTCCACCAGGAGCGCCCGCTCGCCCACGCGCAACGCGCGCGGGGCGGTGGACCTCACGCGAAGGCCTCCACCCGTACACCGGAACCCTGGAGGCGCTCTCGTACCCGCCGGGCGAGGTCCACCGCGCCCGGGGTGTCGCCGTGCAGGCACAGCGACCGCGGCCGCACCGCCACGGAACTGCCGCAGTGCGCCGTGACCACCCCGAACCTGGCCATGGCCACCGACCGTTCCACCACGGCGTCCGGGTCGCTGACGACCGCCCCCACCTGCCCGCGCGGCACCAGCGTGCCGTCCGCCCGGTAGGCCCGGTCGCCGAAGGCCTCGGGGACCACCGGCAGACCGGCCTCCTTCGCGGCCTCGTGCAACCGTGACCCCGGCAGCCCCAGGACCGGCAGCGAGCGGTCCGCGAGCAGGACGCCCTCGACGACCGCCGCCGCCTGCTCCTCGTCCCGGACCACCCGGTTGTAGAGCGCGCCGTGCGGCTTCACATACGCCACGCGCGCGCCGGCGGCCCGTGCGAAGACCTCGAGAGCGCCGATCTGGTACGCCACCTCGGCCGCCAGCTCCGCGGCCGGCACGTCCATCGAGCGCCGCCCGAAACCGGCCAGGTCCCGGTACGAGACCTGGGCCCCGATCCGTACCCCGCGCGCGGCGGCGAGCTCGCAGACCCGCCGCATGGTGGCCGCGTCCCCGGCGTGGAAGCCGCACGCCACGTTGGCGCTGGTCACGACGGACAGAAGCTGTTCGTCGTCGGTGAGCGTCCAGCGTCCGAAACCCTCACCGAGATCGGCGTTGAGGTCGATCAGGGCCTCGGCCGGGCTCTGGTCCGGGGGCGTGCGCATCTGCACCTCGCAGAAGGGGGAGCGTGCCGGGGCGGCACGGGGGACCGTACGATGCCGTCAACGTAGAGGATTGTTGAACAATCCGACAAGACGAAAGAGAGCGTCGTGACAGCGAGTGAAGCCGGGGACCTGACCGCCGACCGCGTCCTGCTCGGGCGCACGAGCACGGCGGAGCGCGTCGCGGACATCCTGCGTACCCGGGTCGCCGAGGGCTACTTCCCGCCCGGCACCCGGCTCTCCGAGGAGGGCATCGGCGGCGCGCTCGGTGTGTCCCGCAACACCTTGCGGGAGGCCTTCCGGCTCCTCACCCACGAGCGGCAGCTCGTCCACGAGCTCAACCGCGGGGTCTTCGTCCGGGTCCTGGCGGTCGACGACGTGGACGACATCTACCGGACCCGCCGGCTCGTCGAGTGCGCCGTCGTACGCGGCCTCGGGCAGCCCCCGTACGCCCTCGACGCGCTCGCCGTGGCCGTGGTGGAGGGCGAGGCCGCGGCCCGCGCGGGCGACTGGCAGGGCGTCGCCACGGCCAACATCCACTTCCACCGCGAACTCGTCGCCCTCGCGGGCAGCGCCCGTACCGACGAGCTGATGCGGAGCGTCCTCGCCGAACTCCGTCTCGCGTTCCACGTCGTCGACGACCCGCGCGTCCTGCACGAGCCGTACCTGGCGCGGAACCGCGAGATCCTGGACGCCCTGCGGGCCGGTGAGCGGACCACGGCGGAAAGGCTCCTCGTCCGCTACCTCGACGACTCCCGCACCCGCGTCGCCGCCGCGTACGCGAGGGCCGTCGACACCCCGGCGGGCCCGGCGGACTGACCGCCCCAGGGTCCCGATCGAGTCCGGCCGCATCTGCGCCGTTTCGACCGTTGTCAGTTCGAGGACCTAATCTGTCCACCGTGACTTCGCCTGCCTCGACGGACCTCGCTCCGCCCCAGCTCAGCGCGGGGCCGCGGCCCGCGCAGGGCCCGGCCGCCGACGAAGGGCTCGCGCGGCGCCTCCGCGCGCTCGCGTGCACCGCCCCGCTGCACGACCTGGACGCGCGCAAGGCGAACCTGGCAGGTGAGTACACGGTCTACGCGATGGCCGAGGTGGCCCTCTCCGCCATCGACCTCATCACGCTGAACATGGACTTCGACACCGGCGCCGACCACGAGCAGATCGTCTCCCGGCTGCTGCCCCGCGTCGCCGCCCAGGCGCCCGACCGCCCCGCCGCCGAGCACGAGCGCGTGGCCCGCTGGGTCCTGGAGAACCTGATCAACGTCGGCAGCGTCGACCGCGGTTTCCGCGCCGTCTACGGCACCTTCGGCACCGACGGCGTGTACGTCCGCAGGGACTACGACTTCAAGCTCATCGAGGAGGTCCCGGGGTACGGCGGCGGTGTCTACCTCCGGACCACCGACGAAGCGGTCAACGTCCTGGTCGGCGCCCTCGACACCGACGTCACCAGCGCCCAGATCGCCGCCGAGGTGAAGCTGGAGGTCCTCATCAACAGGGGCCGCCTCGCCGACGCCCAGCTCGCCGCCGAGCAGGCGCGGTACCGGACCGTGCAGTACGCCGAGACCCTCCGCAAGACCCTGGAGGCCACCCGGCGCAACGTGCGCGCGGTGGACTGGCTCAACACGGTGCCGGACATGATCGCCGAAGCGCTCGACCACGTCGCCGACCGCTACCGCCACGAGAACGCGATCCTCACCAACATCCGCAAGGCCCGCGACGAGGCCGAGGCGGCGTCCGACGCGAAGACGGCCGAGCACAAGCGGCGCGCCGCCGAGCTCGTCGACATAGTGAAGGACTGCATCCGGCGCCACACCCAGCTCCAGTCCCGCCTCCTGGACGCCGGGCCCCTCTTCCGCGCCGAGCAGGACCGGCAGGCCTTCGCCGCGCCCACGTCGTACACCGGCCTCGACCTGTACGGGCAGCTCGTGGCGCCGACCCTGCCGCTCCCCGTCGAGCAGGCCGCCAAGGTCACCGACGCGTTCTTCGCGCGCGGCACCGGTCTGCGCACCCCGGCGTCCGTCCGGCTCGGCGACCTGGTCGACCTGCTGTTGACCCCGCCCGTGGAGCGCGAGCACCTCGGCGCCGAGATGCCCGAACCCGATCTCATCGCCACCCCGGACGACTCCCGCTTCAGCGAGGAGCAGCTCGCCGGCGCCATGCGGCTGCTCGACCTGGAGCACGACGCCCCGCGGCGCCTCTCCGGTCTGCTGGCCGAGGCCCGCGAGCTCGACGGCGATCTGCCCTACCTCGTCGCCCTCCTCGCCGTCCACGCGGCGAGCCCCCCGGTCGGGACGGCCTACCGGCAGGGTGAGGAGCGCCTCCTCTTCGCCGTCGACGACGGCACCCCGCTCGACGACCCGGAGTTCGGCGGCGCCGACCTCATCGTCGGTACGGCCCTGCTCGACGCCGCGGGCATGGCCGCCGGCCGCACGGAGGCCTCGTGACCCTCGTCCCGCCCGTCCCCGCGGCCGTGACCGTGGCTCACGACAACGCCGCCGTGGACAGCCCTGTCGTGGACCCGCCAGTGACCGGCGTGGCCGACGCCGAGCTTGTCCTTCCCGTGCCTCCGGAGCCGGAGCCGGAGCCGGTGTCCAGCTTTGCGTCGGAGTCGGAGTCGGAGCCGGTGTCCAGCTCCGCGCCGGAGCCCGCCCCCGCGTCGCTCGGCGCCACCCCCACCCCCGGCCCCCGGCTCCGCCACGTCCGTATCGACCCTCCGGCCGGGCCACGAGGCGAGGCGGACGGCCTGTCCCCGCTTCCCGGCACACCGCCCCGGATCGGGGTCGTGCCGGTGCCCCAGCCGTCCCGCACGACGTCCGACCGGCGGAGCAGCACCCCGTCCGTGCGTCCGGTACGCCTCGTGGACACCGCGGCCGCAACCGACGGCCTCCCCGGTGCCACCGAGCGCCCGGCGGCGGTCACCCCGGTCCCGCTGCCCGTACCCCGCCCGGCCACGCCCGCCGAACCTGCCACGCCCGCCGAACCCGGCCTGCCTGCCGCACCCGCCACCCCCGCCGCACCCCCGTCGACCGAGAGCCGTACCGAGGAGCCCCAGCCGTGAGCGAAACCCACGCCGAGTACGCCGACGCGTGGGGCGAGCAGGAGCCCCCGCAGCCCCCGGCCGCCTCCACGGGCGGCGGCGCCACGCCCGCCGTCACCCCGGCCGACGCCTCCGACGCGGCCCGCCTCGTCTCCTTCGGGCTGCAGCCCAAGCTGCTCCCCGCCCGCGACGCCGAGTACGCGGAGCTGCTCCGCCGCTACCGAGAGGACCCCGCCTTCGCGCGCCTCGCCGACGCCGTCGCGACCGGGCTCGGCCTCATCGTCCTGGAGGTCTCCCCGCGCGCGGGGATGGCCGTCACCGCGGGCGAGGACTCCGTCTTCGCCGTCCGCATGGGCGACTACGCGCGCCGAGCCTCCACCGACTCGGCCGACCGCTTCCTGCACGGCCTGGCCCATCTCGCGGTCGCCGCCATGGCCTTCCCCCGCCCCGAGGACCTCGCGGACGACGCGTACATCGGCCGACTCACCGTCAACGGCGTCGACGCGTTCGTACGGCAGGCCTGTCTGCGTCTGGAGCAGCGCGCCGAGGAGCAGGGGGAGAACACCGACCCCGCGTCCGACGCCCCCGGCCTGGAGGCCGCCTGGCGGATCTACGCCCGCCGCAGCGCCACCGGTGCCACCAAGGACGCCCGTCGCCTCGCCGGATCCACCACCGGCATCGTCGGCAAGGCGGCCGCCTTCCTCACCGACTCCGGTTTCCTCCAGCGCACCGGGGACGAGGGCGGCGGCTCCTACCGCACCACCGCCCGCTATCAGCTCCAGGTCCGCGACATGGCCGGCTCCGCCGCCATGGCCGAGCTCCTCGAACTCGGCGTCGTCCCCGTCAGCGACGGCTCCGCGACCCTCCTGCCGCCGCCCGCGGGCGACGACCTGGAGATCGCGGCCGACGCGGGCCTGCCCTTCCACGCCCCACCGCACGCGTGACCGCGCCGCACCGCCCCGCGTAACCGTTCTTCCCGAGCACGAGAGCACGAGAGTCCCTCGCCATGTACGAGCTGTCCCGGGTCCGCCTGTACTCCATCGGTCCCGCCGGTGCGCGCTACGCCGACACCGTCCTGGACCTGCGCGGGGTCGGCGCGCCCGTGCCCCACCCCGCCCCCACCCAGGCGGAGTTCTTCGAGGAGGAGCCGGTCGGCCCGCCGCGCCGCCCCGCCCCCGCGGGCGTGCTCTTCCTGGAGAACGGCGGCGGCAAGTCCGTCCTCCTCAAGCTGATCTTCTCGGTCATGCTCCCGGGCCATCGCAACACCCTGGGCGGCGCCAGCTCCGGCGTGCTGCGCAAGTTCCTCCTCGCCGACGACTGCGGGCACGTCGCCCTGGAGTGGCAGCACACCCTCACCGGCGAGCTCGTCGTCGTCGGCAAGGCCAGCGAGTGGCGCGGCAGGCAGGTCTCCTCCGACCCGCGGAAGTTCGCCGAGGCCTGGTACTCGTTCCGTCCCGGCCCCGGACTCAGCCTGGACAACCTTCCCGTCGCCGAGGCGACGTCCGTCCGCGCGCCCGTCGAGGGCGCCTCCGGTGCGACCGGCCGCCGCCGCACCATGAAGGGCTTCCGCGACGCGATCACCGAGGCGGGCAAGGCGTACCCGCATCTGGAGGTCTACTGGGAGGAGATCCACGACCGCTGGAACGAGCACCTCGGCGAGCTCGGACTCGACCCCGAACTCTTCCGCTACCAGCGCGAGATGAACGCCGACGAGGGCGAGGCGGCCGGTCTCTTCGCGGTCAAGAAGGACTCCGACTTCACCGACCTGCTGCTGCGGGCCGTCACCGACACCAGGGACACCGACGGTCTCGCCGACCTCGTCGGAGGCTTCGGCAACAAGCTCGGCCGCCGCGCCGAACTCACCGCCGAGCGCGAGTTCACGGCCGGTTCCGTGGACCTCCTCAACCGGATCGTCGAAGCCGCCGGGACCCGCTCCACCGCGCGCGACATCCACACGGCGGCCGAGCGCCGCACCCGTACCCTGGCCCGCCGGCTCTCCGCCCGCGCCGCCGTGGAACGCGCGCGTGGAGCCGAACTCGCCCAGCAGGTCACCTCCGCCGGACACGCCGTCGCCGAGGCCGAGAGCGCGCGCGGCCGCGCCGCCCTCATCGCCGCCGAACTCGCCTACCGGCACGCCTCCCTGGCGCTCACCGCCGCCGAGAAGGGCGCCGCGTCCCAGCGCCGCGAACTCACCGACGCCCGTACCGTGCACTCCGCCTGGCAGGCGGCCGAGGTCGTCCTCCGCCACCGCGCCGCCGGCGACCGCTCCGCGCGCGTGGCCGCCGCCATCCGCGACGCCGAGCGGGACGCCGCCCCGGCCCTCGCGGCCCGCGCCGAGGCCGCCGCCGACCTCGTACGGGCCCTCTCCGCCGCCGCGGAGGAGGGCGAGCGCCACGCGGCCGAGGAGGAGGAACGCTCCACCGCCCTCCAGGAAGCAGGCGAGACCGCGCACCGCGACGCCACGGCCGCCGCGACCGAGGCCCAGCGGGCCCGCAGCGAGGCCGGACACCTGCGCCAGCGTCTCGCCGAGGTCGAGCAGGAGACCGCCGAGGCCGTACGGGCCGGCTGGCTCGACGACACCGCGCCCGACGCCGACCCCGCCCGCGCCGCGCTCGCCGCGAGCGACGCCGAGAAGACGACGGTCGCCGCCTGGGACACCGCGCGCGAGGCCGCCCGTACGGCAGCGGACCGCGCGCGTGAGGCCGCAGGGGCCGAGGCCCGCGCCGAACTCGCCGCGGCCCGCGCGGCGGACGCCGCCGAGGCCGCCGGGAACGCCTACGACGCGGAGCGCCGCGCCGCCGAGTTCCTCGCGGGCGAGCAGCGCCTCGCCGAACTCCTGAGCCTCCCGGCCACCGGCTCCCACCTGCCGACCGCCGGCTCGCCCCTGCCCGGTCAGCGCGCCGCCACCCCCGGCGCCGACCCCGAGCAAGCCGCCGGGACGGAGACCGTCAGCGAGCCCCAGGGCCCGCTCACCGTCACCGAGTTCGACCGGTACGCCGACGAACTGCGCGGCATGCTCGACCAGGCCGTCACCTCCGCCGAGCGCCAGCTCTTCGAGCTGCGCACCGCCGCGGCCGACGACTCCCGCATCCTCGGCGCCCTCGGCGACGGCGGCCTGCTGCCGCCGGGACCCGACGTCCTCGCCACCGTCGAGTACCTCGGCGAGCACGGCATCCCCGCCCTTCCCGGCTGGCGCTATCTCGCCCAGGCCGTCGACCCCGCCGACCACGCGCGCGTACTCGCCGCCCGCCCCGAGCTGGTCGACGGCGTCGTGATCACCGACCCCGTCTCGTACGGCCGCGCCCGCGAGGTCCTCGGCACGGCGGCCCTGCTGCCCCGCTCCGCCGTGGCCGTCGGTACGGCCGCCGCCCTGCTCGCCCCCGTACCGGCGCAGGACGCCACGGACGACAGCGGTGTCCACGGCGTCTTCCTCGTACCGCCGAACCCGGCCATGCACGACGAGCACGCGGCCGACGAGGAGCGCCACGCCCTGCGCGCCCGCGCCGCCGCCCGAGACGAGGAGATCCGCACCCTCGCCGCCCGCCTCGCCGGCGACCGCTCCCTCGCGGCCCGGATCGGCTCCTGGCGCGCCGACTGCCCGCCCGGCATGCTCGCCGAGCTCGCGGCCGTCGCCACGACCGCGCGGGAGACCGCGGAGGCCGCGACCGCCACCCTCGACGAGGCCCGCACCGCGCGCGTGGAGGCCGACGAGGCCGCCGCCGAAGCCGCCCAGGTCCGGGACGAGCGCCAGGAGGCGGCCCAGCGCGCCCGCCGGGTCGCCGACGCCCTCGCGGGCCTCGCCTTCCGGCTGCGGGAGCGGTCCGCCTGGCAGGCCAAGCTGCGCGAACTCGCCGACGACGCCGCCGAGGCCGAGGCCCGAGCCCAGACCTGTCTGGAACGCGCGCGTGCCGCCGACGAGGACCGCCGCGCGACCCAGCGCTCCGCCGACGACGCCCACCGCACCGCCCGCGCCCTCCGGGCCGAGCGCGCCGAGATCGCCGGCGCCCCCGACACCCTCCCCGAGGGCGAAGCGCCCGCGCCCCGCGCCGCGCTGCCCACCCTGCGCGAGGCCTACCGGGCCGCGTCCCAGCTGTACGAGAAGGTCGGCGTCGGCGCCGACCTGCGCGCCGAGCAGGCCCGCGCCGAGGGCGACGAGTCCGCCGCCCTCGCCGAACTCGACCGCCTCACCAACAAGGTCCGCACCCGCGCCGAGCAGCTCCTGGAGTCCACGGACGGCGCCGACGGCCCGTCCCGGCAGGCCGCCGCCGCCCGCGCCGAGTCCCTCGTCCAGATGCTGGAGACCCGCGCGTCGGAGGCCAGCGAGAAGCTCGGGCGGCTGCGCGGCGAGGCCGAGCGCCTCGCCCCCGAGGACGGCGAGGAGCACACCGAGCTGCCCGAGGACCTCGTCCCCGCCGACGCCGAGCGGGCCCAGGTCCTGCTCCGTACCGCCACCGCCGAACTCGCCTCCCGCACCGACGCCCTGGAGGCGGCGCGCGCCGCCCACACCGGACTGCTCCGGGACCACCGGGCCGCCGAGGACGCGGCGGGCGGCTTCGACGAGACCGCCGCCCTGCTGCGGGACCTGCTCCGCGACCACACGGACGAGGAGCGGGAGGAGACCGAGCCGTACCCCGGCGGCCTGGAGGAGGCCCGCACGACGGCCGCCGAGGCGCGCCGCTCGCTGCGAGGCTGCACGGCCGAACTGTCGTCGGCCGACGCCGCCGTGCGCGAGGCGAGCGACATCCTCGTACGACACGCCAACTCCACCCGCTACGAGCAGGTCCGCACCCCGGCGCGCCAGCAGATCCGCGAACTGCCGGCGTCGGCGCTGCCCGAGCACGCCGCCAAGTGGGCCGAGGCCTTCGCGCCCCGGCTGCGGGTCCTCACCGACGAGCTGGAGCAGCTGGAGCGCAACCGCGACTCGATCGTCGACCGGCTGCGCGGCCTGGTGGAGTCCTCGCTCGCGACGCTCCGCTCGGCGCAGCGGCTCTCCCGGCTCCCTGAAGGCCTCGGCGAGTGGTCGGGCCAGGAGTTCCTGCGCATCCGCTTCGAGGAGCCCGACCAGGCCACCCTCGCGGAGCGGCTCGGCGAGGTCGTCGACGAGGCGACCCGCGCGGCCGTCAAGAAGAACTCCGACCTGCGCCGCGACGGCATGTCCCTGCTGCTCCGCGGCGTCCAGGCCGCGCTCGAACCCAAGGGCGTCTCCGTCGAGATCCTCAAGCCGGACGCGGTGCTGCGCGCCGAGCGGGTGCCCGTCGGGCAGATGGGCGACGTCTTCTCCGGCGGTCAGCTGCTCACCGCGGCCATCGCCCTGTACTGCACGATGGCGGCGCTCCGCTCCAACGACCGGGGCCGCGACAAGCACCGGCACGCGGGCACCCTGTTCCTCGACAACCCGATCGGCCGCGCCAACGCCACGTACCTCCTGGAGCTCCAGCGGGCCGTGTCGGACGCGCTGGGCGTGCAGCTCCTGTACACGACGGGCCTGTTCGACACGACCGCGCTCGCCGAGTTCCCCCTGGTGATCCGGCTGCGCAACGACGCCGACCTGCGGGCCGGCCTCAAGTACATCAGCGTGGAGGAGCACCTGCGCCCGGGTCTGCCGCAGACCGCGGCGGAGGGAGAGACGATCCACGGCGAGATCACGGCGACGAGGATGTTCCGCCGGCACACGGCGGACGACCCGAGCCGGCCGGCGGCCCTCTAGCGCACACGTGAGCGGCCCGGCCCCCTCGACAGGGGGCCGGGCCGCTCACTTTCGTTCCGCCCGGGTCAGGCCGCCTCGGGCAGCGACGCCGTCTCCGCCCGGCCCTCCCCGCGCTTCGCGCGGAGCGGCGGACGCGCCGTGCTACTCGGCTCCGACACCACACCGTTGCGCTGGCGCCACACTTGACGGGTGATCCAGATGTCGAGCACGCTCCAGGTGGCCACGACGGTGGAGACCACCGCGCTGACGGTCACCGGGAACGCCAGCCATGACCCCGTCACGGTGCTGAAGAACGCGACGACCCCCTGGACGAGCGTCACCGATGTGATCATCACGGCCCGCACGGCGGCGGTGCGCACCGGGTCCGGCATCCGCCGTCGCGCCCGGTCGTCCTCCACCCACAACTGCCGTGCCGACCGCGCCTCGTGTTCCATTGTTCCGTCACTCCCCACACTGACCGACTTCAGGAACGGTTGCCCGGCTTGAGCGCCTATACACGGACAGAACCCGCCCCGTACTTATTGACGCACGAGTGAGGGAAAAGGTTTCGCCCGACCTGGGATGAACGTGAGCCGGATGGGACCGGAGCGAGCAATTCCAGCCATCTCCGCAGGACGGAGAAATGGCGCATCGTTCGGTGTCCTACGCCACAGTGACCAATCCCAACTCCCCGAATACCAGGACATCTCATGATCAAGACTCACTCGACAGGCTGAAAATAGCCCGGACATGCCTTCGGGATGGCCGTGATGCAGTAGTAGGCTCACGCCGCCGTTTGTTGAATCTCAAGGTTGACGCCGCGTGTTGACGCCGGACGTCACGAACGTGAAGGACCTCCGGGGCCACGGAGGTCGAGCTGGGGGAGGCCATGCGCTTTCGCGGGAAGTCCATCCGCCGGAAGATCGTGGCGTTGCTGCTCGTACCGCTCGTCTCCCTGACCTGCCTGTGGGGTTTCTCCACGGTCCTCACCGGACGCGAGGCCGACCAGCTCCTCGACGTCGGCTACATCGTCGACAAGGTCGGCTACCCCCTTGAGGACACCGCCCGGGTCATCCAGCTCGAACGGCGCCAGTCACTGATCTACCTCGCCGACCCCCGGGGCTCCGACACCCTCGGCTCCCTCAAGGAGACCCGCCGGGCGACCGACCGCCAGATCGCCCGCATCCGCGCCAACGCCGCCGACCCCGGCGTACGCGAGGAGATGCGGCCCGTCACCGCCCAGCGGCTCACCTCCCTCCTCGAAGCGCTCGAAGGCATCGCCTCCCTGCGCCGCTCGGTGGAGAAACGTGACATCGGCCGGATGCAGGCCCTCGAGTTCTACAACCGGCTCGTCGACCCCTGCTACAGCTTCCTGATCACCCTCCACGCCCTGGAGAACGTGGAGATGGACAAGCAGGGCCGCGCCCTCGTCGGCATCACCCGCGCGCGTGAGCTGCTCTCCCGCGAGGACGCGCTCGTCCTCTCCGCGCTCGTCGCGGACCGCGTCACCGCCCAGGAGATCCGCGAGATATCCGACCTCGTCGCCATCCGCGAGCAGTTCTACGAGGTCAACCTCGAACTCCTGCCCACCGCGGACCGCAACCGCTTCGAGAAGTACTGGCGCAGCCCCGACAGCCAGCCGCTGCGCAACGCCGAGAACGCGATCATCGAACAGGGCCCCACCGACAGCCCGCGCGCCGTCACCCCCGCCTACTGGCAGGACAACGCCAGCCCCGTCCTCGACGACCTGGCCAGGGAGAACACCGCGGCCGGCGACCGCTACCAGGACCGCGTCCAGCCCGCCGCGTACAGCGTCCTCCTCAAGGCCGGTGTCGCCGGAGTCCTCGGCTTCCTCGCCCTGCTCGCCTCGATCGTCATCTCCGTCCGCATCGGCCGCGACCTCATCCGCGACCTGCGCCGCCTCCAGAAGGAGGCCCAGGAGGTCTCCGGCGTACGCCTGCCCAGCGTGATGCGGCGACTCGCCGCGGGCGAACAGGTCGACGTCGGCACCGAAGTCCCCCATCTGGGATACGGACAGGACGAGGTCGGCCAGGTCGGCCAGGCCCTCAACACCCTCCAGCGCGCCGCCGTCGAGGCCGCGGTGAAACAGTCCGAGCTGCGACGCGGCGTCTCCGAGGTGTTCGTCAACCTCGCCCGCCGCAACCAGGTCCTCCTCCACCGCCAGCTCACCCTCCTCGACACCATGGAGCGCCGCACCGAGGACACCGACGAGCTCGCCGACCTGTTCCGGCTCGACCACCTCACCACCCGCATGCGACGGCACGCCGAGGGCCTCGTCATCCTCTCCGGCGCCGCGCCCTCCCGTCAGTGGCGCAAGCCCGTCCAGCTCATGGACGTGGTCCGCGCCGCCGTCGCCGAGGTCGAGGACTACGAGCGCATCGAGGTCCGCCGGCTGCCGCGCCTCGGCGTGGGCGGCCCCGCCGTCGCCGACCTCACCCACCTCATCGCCGAACTCCTCGAGAACGCCACGGTGTTCTCGCCCCCGCACACAGCCGTCCAGGTGCTCGGCGAGCGGGTCGCCAACGGCTTCACCCTGGAGATCCACGACCGCGGCCTCGGCATGAACCCCGACGCCCTGCTCGACGCCAACCTCCGGCTCGCCGAGACCCCCGAGTTCGAGCTCTCGGACACCGACCGGCTCGGCCTCTTCGTGGTCAGCCGGCTCGCCCAGCGCCAGAACGTCCGTGTCTCGCTCCAGACCTCGCCGTACGGCGGGACCACCGCGGTCGTCTTCATCCCGGCCGCACTGCTCACCGACGCGCCCGAGACCCAGGGCGCCGGATTCCGCCTGGACCGTAAGACCCTGGGGCGCACCGGCCCGGCCGACGGCGAGACCGCCGACGACGGCGTCCTGCCCAGCCGTCGCCCGGCGCTCGCCCGGGTTCCGGACGTGACCGGGACACCCGGCCCGCTCGACGGACCCGTCGAGCTGGAGGGGCCGCTCGGCAGCGAGGAGTTCGACGTGCTCCTCGACGGCGCGGCGGACCTCCTCGACACCGAGAGCGAACGCGGCGGCCTCTTCCGCCCCCGTGGCCGGCGGCGCACCGGACTGGCACCGGCGGGCGAACAGCACCAGCAGGCGACGGACCGGGCGAACGGCCCCGGCGAGGAGGAGGACAAGCCCGCCGACGCGGGCGTCCTCGGCCCCGTGCCGCTGCCGCGCCGCCGCACCCCGACCCTGGTCGTGGACCACGGCCGCCGCCTCGACGAGCCGAACCGCGGCCGTGGCGTGGACGAGCCGGACCGCGGACGGTCCCTCCCGGGACAGGACCGTGGCAGGGCCGTCGACGGACAGGATCGGGTCCGGGCCGTCGACGGACCGGACCGGGGCCATGGCATCGACGGACCGGACCGGGGCCGGGGTGTCGACAGGGCCGACCGGAGCCGAGGTGGCGACGGGGCCGACCGGGCCCACGCGCTCCCCGATCTGGACCACCCGCCCATCGGCCGGGCGCACCCCGCCCACGGCCGGGTGACCGAAGGCTTCGGCCGGGTGACGGACGGCCCCGGCGTCGCGGGCCACCACCCCTACGGCAGCGGGCAGGACGACCGGCCGGTGCGGCAGGACGGACGGCCGGTGCCGCCGAGCGGAACCGGCCGTCCCGGCGACCAGCCCGTACCCCCGCGTGGCACCGGCCGGCCGCACGGACTGCCCGGCGCCCCGCGAGGAAACGGCCCCACCCTCGTGCCCGTACCACCGGAGGGCCCCGTACGACCGGAGGGCCTCGTACGACCGGAGGGTCCCGTGCCGCCGTCGGCGAGCCCCGAGCCGTTCGGCGGACTGCCCCGCCGCGTCCGTCAGGCCAGCCTCGCGCCCCAGTTGCGCGCGACCGACGGCCCGGCCGAGCGCGGTACGGGCGGACGCGCCGACGCCCGTACGAGCGGCGGCGCCTCGCCCGCGGACCCCGACTCCTTCGAACGCGACGCGGAGGAGGTACGCGCGCGCATGGCCGCCATGCAGCGCGGCTGGCAGCGCGGACGACAGCACAACGCCGACCCTGACGACCCGACAGCACCTGGAACGACACCCGAGGGGGACGGTCGATGACCGCACCGAACGCCGCAGCACCCAGCACCACCTCCGGCCACGGAAACGGCAACGGCGAGCTGAACTGGCTCCTCGACGAGCTCGTGCAGCGCGTCGCGTCCATCCGGAAGGCCCTGGTGCTCTCCGGCGACGGCCTCCCCACCGGCGCGTCCCAGGACCTGACCCGGGAGGACGGTGAGCACCTGGCCGCCGTGGCCTCCGGCTTCCACAGCCTTGCCAAGGGCGTCGGCCGTCACTTCGAGGCGGGCAAGGTCCGCCAGACGGTCGTCGAGCTGGAGGACGCCTTCCTCTTCGTCACGGCCGCCGGCGACGGCAGCTGTCTGGCCGTGCTCGCCGACGCGGACTCCGACGTCGGCCAGGTCGCCTACGAGATGACGCTGATGGTGAAGCGGGTCGGGGCCCACCTCGCGACGGCCCCCCGGACCGGTCTGCCCGCGGGAGGGTGAGTGGGGACGGCATGAGTGACGCAGCCGAGCGGAACCAGCTGAACCAGGCGAACCGGCACACGGAGCCGGACCAGAGCACCGCCCCGGCCCACCACCACTGGTTCGACGACGAGGCCGGGCCGGTGGTCCGTCCGTACGCGATGACCCGTGGCCGGACGAGCGCCGCCACCCGCCACCGGCTGGATCTGATCGCGGTGGTCGTGCCCGAACCCGCCGCCGACGACCCCGGCCGGGACCAGACCCTTTCCCCCGAGCACGTGGAGATCGTCGAACGCTGCTCCGAGCAGCCCCAGTCGATCGCCGAGCTCGCCGCAGGACTCGACCTCCCCGTCGGGGTGGTCCGGGTGCTCGTCGGTGACCTCGTCGAGGACGAACTCGTCCATGTGACCCGCCCCGTTCCGCCGGCCGAGCTGCCGGACGTGAGCATTCTCCGCGAGGTGATCAATGGCCTTCGGGCGCTCTAGCCGCAAGAAGCCGTACGTCGAGCCGGTGACCCTGAAGATCCTCGTCGCGGGCGGGTTCGGGGTCGGCAAGACGACGCTGGTGGGCGCGGTCAGCGAGATCCGGCCCCTGCGGACCGAGGAGATCCTCAGCGAGGCGGGGCGGCCCGTCGACGACCTGCACGGCGTCGAGACCAAGACGACCACCACGGTCGCCATGGACTTCGGCCGGATCACCCTGCGCGAGGACCTCGTCCTGTACTTGTTCGGCACCCCGGGCCAGGACCGCTTCTGGTTCCTCTGGGACGAGCTGGCACAGGGCGCGCTCGGCGCGGTCGTCCTGGCGGACACCCGCCGACTGGAGGACAGCTTCGCGGCCATCGACTACTTCGAGCGGCGCGGCATCCCGTTCACGGTGGCCGTCAACTGTTTCGAGGGCGCCCGGCGGTTCCCCGCGGAGAGTGTGCGCGGGGCGCTGGACCTGGACCCGGAGGTCGAGCTCCTGATGTGCGACGCCCGGGACCGTGAGTCCGTGAAGAACGTCCTCGTCGCCGTGGTCGAGCACGCGCTCGTCCTCGCGGACCGGAGCCACGCGACGGTCGCCCCCTGACCCCCTGACCCCCTGACCCCCTGACCCCCTGACCCCCTGACCCCCTGACCCCCTGACCCCCTGACCCCGGTGGGCCGAGTAACCTCGACCCACCGCATGGGGCCCACCGATGAAGCCCGCCGGCCCAGCGGCCTCGGCCCACCGTCGCGGCCCGCCGACCCAGCGACCCCGGCCCACCGCCGAGGCCGCCGTCACACCCCCGGAACCTCAGCGCACCGCCACCACGGCCGACCCGTGCCCGAACAGCCCCTGGTTCGCGGTGATGCCGACCCGTGCCCCCGGCACCTGCCGGTCACCCGCCGTACCCCGCAGCTGCCAGGTCAGCTCGCATACCTGGGCGATCGCCTGGGCGGGAACGGCCTCCCCGAACGAGGCCAGCCCGCCGCTGGTGTTGACGGGCAGGCGTCCACCGAGCGCGGTCGTCCCGTCCCGCAGCAGCTTGGCGCCCTCGCCGGCCGCGCACAGCCCGATGTCCTCGTACCACTCCAGCTCCAGAGCGGTGGACAGGTCGTAGACCTCGGCGAGGGACAGGTCCTCGGGCCCGATCCCCGCCTCCTCGTAGGCGGCACGCGCGATGGAGGCGCGGAAGGAATGCGCGGCGGGCGCGACGGCCACCGCCGAGTCGGTCGCGATGTCCGGGAGGTCGAGCACCGCCTTGGGGTACGTGGGGGAGACCGTCGACACGGCCCGGACCCGCACCGGGTCGGGGTGCCCATGGCCGCGCGCGAAGTCCATGCTGGACAGCACGAGCGCGGCGCCTCCGTCCGAGGTGGCGCAGATGTCGAGGAGCCGCAGCGGATCGGCGACGACGGCCGAGGCCGCCACCTGCTCGGCGCTCACGCGCGCGCGATAGCGGGCGAGCGGATTGAGCGCGCCGGCCGCCGCGTTCTTCACCTTCACCTGGGCGAAGTCCTCGGGCGTGTCCCCGTACAGGGCCATCCTGCGGCGCGCGTAGAGCGCGAAGTACGCGGGGTTGGTGGCCCCGAGCACCCGGAACCGCAGCCAGTCCGGGTCGTCGGGACGCTCGCCGCCGGCCGGGGCCAGGAAGCCCTTGGGCGTCGCGTCCGCGCCGACGACCAGGACCACGTCCGCGAGTCCGGCGAGGATCTGGGCCCGTGCGGTCCCGATCGCCTGGGCACCGGAGGCGCAGGCCGCGTACACGCTGGTGACGCGCGCCCCCTGCCACCCGAGGGCCTGGGCGAACGTCGCCCCGGCCACGTAACCCGGGTACCCGCAGCGCATCGTGTTCGCGCCGACGACGGAACCCACGTCCGTCCAGTCCAGGCCGGCGTCGGCGAGCGCGGCGCGGGCGGCGACCGTCCCGTAACTGACGAAACTCCGCCCCCACTTGCCCCACGGATGCATTCCCGCCCCGAGGACCGCGATGTCGTTCACGACCGCTCCTCCCGTGCGACGGGCCGCCAGTTCCAGGTGGTCCAGATGTGTTCGTCATCCTCGTTGAGGACCCCGGGCACCACCTCGACCTCCGTCCCGACCGCCAGATCGGCCGTCGTCACCCCCGGCGCGGCCTGCCCGAGGACCACCATCGCCTCGGCCGCCAGCTCGACCGCGACGAGGGTGTACGGCTCCCAGGGCGCCTCCGGATCGGAGACGTACGGGGCGGGCGGACGGTAGCGCCCGTCGGTGTACGACCAGACCCGGCCGCGCGGAGAGAGCGGGAACTCGGCGAGCTCCCCGCCACCGGGGCAGACCGGATTGCGGCACACGTCGTCCGCGCGCGGGAAGAAGACCGACGCACAGGCCGTGCAACGGGTCCCGAGCAGCCGGAACTCCGCAGTCGGCACGGTGTCGTCGGTGAACCACCCGGTCACCACCGGTGTGCGTGTCCGTGCCATCCAGGCCTCCCGTGCCTACCATCGACCACCGTGATCTGACGAACCGTCAGAAGTGTGGCACGGGAGCCCCGCGGACGAAAGGTTCAGTGACCGGCCACCGACCTCCTCGCCACCGGGAAGTCGAAGAACGTGCTCGGGTACGGCTCCGGCTTGAAGGTGAAGTGCCACCACTCCTCGGGCAGGTTCACGAAGCCCTGCTCGACGAGCGTGCTCTTGAGCAGCTGCCGATGGGCCCGCTGCACGCCCTGGATCCGGGCGTCGTCGGTGTGCGAGAGCGTGTCGAAGCAGTCGTACCCGGTGCCCATGTCCACGGAGTTGTCCGGGAACCGCTCCCCTTGTGGCGCGTAGCACTCCGTCAACCTCTCGCCCGGCACGTACGCGCGCGTGGGCACCGCCGGCAGCCGGACGATCGTCAGATCCACCGTCGAGCCCCGGCTGTGCCCGGACTTCTCCGCGATGTAACCGTCCGCGAACAGTCTCGACTTGTCGACGAGCGGATAGAACTCCCCCTTCATCCGCTCGTCCGCCAGGTCCTTCGCCCAGCGCACGAAGTGGTCGACAGCCCGCTGCGGCCGGTAGCAGTCGTACACCTTGAGGGTGTAGCCACGGGCGAGGAGACGCACCTGCGCGCGGTGCAGCGCCTCGGCGGCCGGCCGGGTCAGGATGCACAGCGGCTGCCGGTAGCCGTCCACCGGCTCGCCCACGAAGTTGTGCTCCGTCGTGTAGCGCATCTCCTGAATGATCGTCCGGTCCACCGAGTCGAGGGCCACGAACTCCCGTGGCGCCTTCGGCTCCGGCGCGGCGGACGCCGGGGGAGCGGGGGCGGCGACGGCGCCCGTGACGGCGAGCAGTCCGGCCGCGGCCGCGACGGCGAGAGTACGGAAAGCGGAAGCAAGTGCTGTCATGCGCACCGTCTATCAGTTCCGGCAGCGCCGGGAAAGGGTGATCGCATACGGTCGGCCCGTGAAGGACTCCCACTGCACGTTCTGCGGCGCCGCCCACCCGGCCGACGCCGGCTGGCCCCGCATCTGCCGGGCCTGCGGCCACACCGCATACCGCAATCCACTGCCCGTCGCCGTCGCCCTGCTCCCCGTCACGGACGGACCGGACCGACCGGACGGAACGAACGGAACGGCCACGGGCCTCGTCGTCATCACCCGCACCATCGAACCCGCATGCGGGGAGGTCGCCCTGCCCGGCGGCTTCATCGACCACGGCGAGGACTGGCGCGCCGCCGTGGTCCGCGAACTGCGTGAGGAGACCGGGATCCTGGCCTCCGCCGAGGAAGTCCGCCTCGCGGACGCGCTGAGCTCCCCGGCCGGCCACCTCCTCCTCTTCGGCCTCCTCCCGCCCCGCCCGGCGGCCGCGCTTCCGCCCTCGGCCCCGACGGACGAGACGAGCGGCCACCACGTGCTCCGGGCACCCGGGGAACTGGCCTTCCCGCTCCACACGGAGGCGGTACGGAAGTGGTTCGCGGGCGCCTACGGGTGAAAGCGACTGAGGTGTCCCGCAGCCGAGTTGTGAGGATCCCTGTCGTGCCGACGGGAGTACGAACCCCGGCGCGCTCGCCTGCTGGAGGGCTGATCCCACCCGTGCGGACCCGATCGGCCCGCACGGTTCACACCCCCCGCACCCGCACCGGCAGCCCCGCCTCCTCCACCCCGTCGTCCGTCACCCGTTCCACGACCACCCGCCCGTCCACGAGCCGTGACTGGTAGCGCTCGATCTCGGCCGTCTCCCAGCCGTCCCCCGTATCGCGTACGACGAGCCCGCCGCCCGTCCGCCCGGCGGCGGGCGCCCACACCTCCAGGGCAAGATCTCCGTCCTCGCCCCGCACCGGGAGCACCGCCCCCGCCCGCGCGAGGACCGGCACCCGGGAGAGCGGCGCGTCGAGCAGCACCTGCCCGGGACCCTCGTACGCCTGCCCCGTAGCCGTGTCGTACCAGCGTCCGCGCGGCAGCCGCACGGCCCGCCGGTCGGCGCCCCGGGTCAGGACCGGCGCCACCAGCAGCGCGTCGCCGAGCAGGAACGCGTCCTCGCAGTCGCGCAGCACCCGGTCCTCGGGCGCCCCCCACCACAGCGGGCGTACGTACGGCGCACCCGTCATCCGGGCGAGCCGGGCCAGGGTCGTGAAGTACGGCCGAAGCCGCTCCCGTTCGGCCAGCGCCTCGCGCGCGTGCTCCAGGACCTCCGGACCGAACTCCCACGGTTCGCGCCGCCCCGCGTCGATCGCCGCGTGGGTGCGGAACAGCGGCAGCCACGCCCCCAGCTGGTACCAGCGCAGGAACAGCTCCGGCGTCGGACTGCCGTCGAAACCCCCCACGTCGGGACCCGAGTACGGCACCCCGCACAGCCCGAGACCCAGGACCAGGGCGAGCGAGGCCCGCAGCCCCGGCCACCCGGTCGACACATCGCCCGACCACGTGCCCCCGTACCGCTGCATCCCCGCCCAGCCGGAACGCGAGAAGAGGAAGGGCCGCTCGTCCGGCCGCAGCCGGCGCAGCCCCTCGTACCCGGCCCGCGCCATCGTCAGGCCGTACACGTTGTGCGCCTCGCGGTGGTCGCCGCCCCGGCCGTCCAGGTCGTGCCGTGCCGAGCGCGGCAGCGTCATGTCACCGAAGGGCGCGAAGGACACCGGCTCGTTCATGTCGTGCCACACCCCGGCGAAGCCCTGCCCGAGCCGCTCCTCGTACAGCTCGCCCCACCACTCCCGTACCGCCGGATCCGTGAAGTCCGGGTAGGCGCACTCGCCCGGCCACACCACCCCGTGGACCTCGTTGCCCCGCGCGTCCCGGACGAAGGCCCCGGCCGCCCGTCCGCTGTCGTACACCGCGTTCCCCGGTTCGACCTTCACCGCCGGGTCCACGATCGACACGAGCCGCACGCCCTCCCCCCGCAGCTCCTTCGCGAGCCCCGGCAGATCGGGGAAACGCTCCCGGTCGACCGTGAACACCCGATGCCCGTCGTAGTGGTCGATGTCCAGGTGTACGGCGGACAGCGGCAGCCCCCGCTCCCGGTATCCGGCCACGACCCGCCGCACCTCGCGTTCGCTGCCGAACCCCCAGCGCGCGTGCTGCGGTCCGAGCGCCCAGTCCGGCGGCAGCGCCGGAGCGCCGGTGAGGGCCGCCCAGCCGTGGAGTACGCGCGCGGGAGTGCCGACCACCACCCAGCAGCGCAGCGGACCGCCACCCATCCGGACCTCGCTGGTTCCCGGCCGGTCGTGCCCGGACCCCGCGCCCTCCTCACCCTCGGCCAGGGTGACCCGGCCCTCCCAGGAGTTGTCGTGGAAGGCCAGGTGCGTCCCCGCGTCCGAGACGACGAACTGCACGGGCATGGTGAGGTAGAGCGGATCGTCCCCGGGGCCGAAGCTCCCCTTGGGATCGGTGTTCCAGAGGCGGTACGAGCCGTCCCGCAGCCGCGGTCCCGCCGACCGCCCGCCCAGCCCGAAGAACCGGGCGTCCGCCGGCACCTCACTGCGCTGCACCCAGCGCGCCGCCCCACCGGACGAAGCCCCACCGGCCACCGGCTCCCACCAGCGCGGCGGCAGGTCCCGGCGCAGCATCACCCCGCCCGGCGTACGGATCTCCACCGCCCCGTGCCGGGACACCGCCACCGTCACCCGCTCCGACACGATCCGCCAGCCGCCGTCCGTGTCCGGCTCCAGGGTGGCCCGCAGATCCGGATCCGGCGCGTCGCCCGCCAGGGCGTACGAGGGAAGCGGCTCGGCCCCGTCCCACCCCCAGAACACGGTGCCGCCCGACGACACACAGATCCGCAACGAGGACCGCGCGAACCGGATGGTCCCCCCACCCGGCGCGGCCTCCGCGTCCGCCGCCGGCCCCGGTACCCGGGCCCGCTCCGCACCCCTCGGCGGCAGACCCCACGCGTCCGTACGACGCTGCCGCCACGCCGCCCGCACCGTCCGCAACCCCCACACCGAGCCGAACACCTTCATCGAACGCACCAGTTCACGACCGTCCATGCAGCTCAGCCTGCCACCCACCCGGGGCGGAACAGGCTCCGTTCAACTGGCGTTCACCCGTGGTGGGAGCACATATTCAACTGCCCGACCATGGGCGGGCAGACCTGGTGCGAATGACGATCACATGGCATCGTCCTGTCAGCCGCGTCACGCGCACACCCCAGCACGTGCGCGGGACACACGCCGACCCCGCGTACAGCCAGGGAGCCGCCCCAATGACATCAGCGCAGACCGAGCCGCTCTGGCAGCCGGACGAGGAACGCGTCGCCACGGCCGCCGTGACCCGCTTCCAGACCTGGGCCGCCGAACACCACGGCGCCCCGGCCGAGGGCGGATACCAGGCGCTCCACCGCTGGTCCGTCGACGAGCTCGAAGCCTTCTGGCAGGCCGTCGTCGAGTGGTTCGACATCCGCTTCTCCACCCCGTACGAGCGCGTCCTCGGCGACCGCTCGATGCCCGGCGCCGACTGGTTCCCCGGGGCCACCCTCAACTACGCCGAGCACGCCCTGCGCGCCGCAGACGAGCGCCCCCATGACACGGCCCTGCTCCATGTGGACGAAACACATGAGCCCACGCCGATCACCTGGGCCGAGCTCCGCCGCCAGGTCGGCTCCCTCGCCGCCGAACTCCGTGCCCTCGGCGTCCGGCCGGGCGACCGGATCAGCGGCTACCTGCCCAACGTCCCGCAGTCCGTCGTGGCCCTCCTCGCCACCGCCGCGGTCGGCGGTGTGTGGACCTCCTGCGCCCCCGACTTCGGTGCCCGCAGCGTCCTCGACCGCTTCCAGCAGGTCGAGCCGGTCGTCCTCTTCACCGTCGACGGCTACCGCTACGGCGGCAAGGAGCACGACCGCCGCGAGACCGTCGCCGAACTGCGCGCCGAGCTTCCGACCCTCCGCGCCGTCGTCCACGTCCCGCTGCTCGGCACCCCGGCACCCGAGGGCACCCTCGCCTGGGCCGACCTCGTCGCCGCGGACGTCGAGCCGGTCTACGAGCAGGTCCCGTTCTCGCACCCGCTGTGGGTCCTGTACTCCTCCGGCACCACCGGCCTCCCGAAGGCGATCGTCCAGTCCCAGGGCGGCATCCTCGTCGAGCACGTCAAGCAGCTGGGCCTGCACTGCGACCTGGGCCCCGAGGACGTGTTCTTCTGGTACACCTCCACCGGCTGGATGATGTGGAACTTCCTCGTCTCCGGCCTGCTCACCGGCACGACCGTCGTCCTGTACGACGGCAGCCCCGGCTACCCCGACACCGCCACCCAGTGGCGCGTCGCCGAACGCACCCGCGCCACCCTGTACGGCACCTCCGCCGCGTACGTGATGGCCTGCGCGAAGGCGGACGTGCACCCCGGCCGTGACTTCGACCTCTCGGCGGTGAAGTGCGTCGCCACCACCGGCTCCCCGCTGCCCCCCGACGGCTTCCGCTGGCTCCACGACGAGGTCCGCGAGAACCTCTGGATCGCCTCCGTCAGCGGTGGAACCGACGTGTGCTCCTGCTTCGCGGGCGCCGTCCCCACCCTCCCGGTCCACATCGGCGAACTCCAGGCGGCCGGCCTCGGCACCGACCTCCAGGCCTGGGACCCCTCCGGCAAGCCCGTGATCGGAGAGGTCGGCGAGCTCGTCGTCACCAACCCCATGCCGTCCATGCCGATCCACTTCTGGAACGACCCGGACGGCAGCCGCTACCGCGACAGCTACTTCGAGATGTTCCCGGGCGTCTGGCGCCACGGAGACTGGATCACGATCACCGACCACGGCTCGGTCGTCATCCACGGCCGCTCCGACTCCACCCTGAACCGCCAGGGCGTCCGGATGGGGAGCGCCGATATCTATGAGGCCGTCGAACGCCTCCCGGAGATCCGCGAATCCCTCGTGATCGGCCTGGAGGAGCCGGACGGCGGCTACTGGATGCCGCTCTTCGTCCACCTCGTCGAGGGCGCCACCCTCGACGAGGAGCTGATCGCCCGCATCAAGCGGACGATCCGTACCGAACTCTCCCCCCGCCACGTCCCCGACGAGATCATCGAGGTCCCGGGCGTCCCGCACACCCTCACGGGCAAGCGCATCGAGGTCCCGGTCAAGCGCCTCCTCCAGGGCACCCCCCTGGCCAAGGCCGTCAACGCCGGCTCGGTCGACGACCTCGGCCTCCTGCACTTCTACGAGACCCTGGCGGCCGACCGCCGCCGCTGAGCGCACGGCAGGGCCCGCCGACCCGTTCGGATCGGCGGGCCCTGCCGTTTCCGGTCAGCCCTTCGGCTCAGCTCGGCCCGCGCCCTTCGACCCACCGGCTCACGCCCTTCGGCTCAGCTCGGCCCACCCGCCTCGGTTCAGCCCTTCGGCAGCTCGCCGGGCGCCGGGGCGGACGCCTTGGCGAGCACCGCCGACACCCCGAGGACCGTCCCGGCCCGGCCCGCCGAGGTGGTCTCGGTCAGGACGGTGCGCTCACCGAGGAACGCCGACGTGGTCCGGTCGAAGATCCACTGGGTCTGCTCGCCATGGGCGGTACGGGCCACCGCGACGCCCTCGCGACCGGCCGCGTCCTTCGCGGACGGCAAGAGGGTCACCCCGGGGATCCGCGCCGCCGCCCCGTACAGCGCGGCGGTGACCTTCGGCGGGGCCCAGGTCTCGGCGAGCAGGGTCCCGATCGCGGTGAACGCCCGCTGATCGGCGTCGCCCTCGCCCGTGCGCGTCTGGTCCCGGATCAGGCGCAGCAGCGCGTCCGGATCCGTGGGGAGGGTCGCCACGTACGTGTGGGTCGGATTCGTGACGGAGGGAGCGGCCGCCGCGAGGGTGGTCTTCCGGGGCGTGGCCCCGGGACCGTCCAGCTCGTACACGGGCAACTCGGCGCCGAGTTCGGTGTCGGCGGTACCGGGCTCGCGCAACAGCCCCGGCCGGCTGCCGTCGACGGAGAGCCACACCTCGCGCTGGTGCGCGGGCGGCAGCGCGGCCGGACCGCCGGCCGCGTCGCGCCCCGCGTGGGCGACGAGGCTCCTGACGTAGACGTACCCGCCGGGCCGGGCGTCCGGCGCGGGAGCGGCGGCAGCGGCGAGCGCGGCACCGGACAGGACGCGTACGGCCTCCGGCGTCGCGGGCCGACCGACCGAGAAGCGGCCCGGAGACCCGGTGGGACCGTTCTGGGGCGCGAGCACGGCGACACCGGTGACGACCGCGCAGGCGGCCACCGGCGCGACGATCCAGCTGAGCCGGACCCCGGGACGCGCCCGCCGCTCGCGGGACACGCGGCCACCGGCGCCGTCCCCGGACGCGAGGGCGGTCCGCAGCACGGAGTGCCGCAGGTCACGGTCCCGCTCCGGCGCGAGCTCGGGCACCGGCGGCGGGGGAAGGAGCTCGGCGAGCTCGGCCCGCAGCAGCGCGTCCGCGTCCGCCCGGCCCCGGTCGTGGTGCGGCGTACGAGAGGCAGAGGCGTTCATGACTGGTTCTCCGGAATCGATCGGGGCACGAGTGCGGGACGGACGGGGGTCGGGTCGGGGGACCGGGCGGCATCGGTTCCGCGCACAGGCTCCGGGGCCCTCGCCGGTCCTGTACGGGAGGGAGCGCCGGTGCCGGTCGCCACGGCGGGCCCCGTGGACCCACCGGCCGACCGAACGGCGGCAGCCGCCGCCCGCTCCTCCCGCCGCGTGGCGCGCAGCTCGGCCTCGGCGAGCTTCCGGAGCCGTTCACGCGCCCGCGACAGCCGGGACCGGACCGTCCCCACCGGGACCCCCAAGGCCTCCCCGGCGGCCGCGTAGTCGAGCCCGGCCCACACGACCAGCGTGAAGACCTCCCGCTCGCGCCGCCGGAGCTTGCCGAGAGCGGCGCGGGCCGCCCGTACCTGCTCCCCGTCGGTCATCCGGGCGAGGACGTCGTCGGCGAAGTCCGGCAGGACGCCCCGCTCGGTCATCCGGGCCAGCGCCGCGTCCCGCCGCCGTGCCTCGCGGGCGGACCCGCGCATGATGTTGGTCGCGATGCCGAGCAGCCAGGGGCGCAGACTGCCGCCCTCGGCGTGCACCTTCCCGCGACAGCGCCAGGCCTCCAGGAACGCGGCGGAGACGACGTCCTCGGCCGCCGCCCGGTCCCCGCACACCCGGAAGGCGTAGTGGTACAGCACGCGTGCGTGCTCGTCGTACGCCTCGCCGAGCGCGGAGGGATCCCCGGCGCGGAAACGATCTCTCATAGGTGATTCCACACAAGGCACTGGGCGGTGGTTCGTCCGGGTTCCCGTGACCCGCGCCACACCGCGTACCGGCCCTGCCCCGGGCAGGCGCCGATGTGGCCCAGGTCACGGGAACGCCGAGCCCGCGACGCGCAGTGCTGGACATGAACGATTCCTCGACACCCGGCGGTACGCCCCGGGGCGCGACCCGCCGCACGGCCCTGCGCACCCTGGCCGTGGCCGCCGTCCTCGCGAGCACGACCCTCTCCGTGCCGCCCCCGACGGCGACCGCCTCGGCCGCGGCCCCGGAGACGTACACGCTGACCATCCGTCACCTCGACCGCACGGGCGCCGCCACCGGCGACTACCGGACGAACGTCACCGGCATCTCGGGCCCCGGCGCCGACGCCTCCGCCTCGCCCCACGACGAGTCCGGCACGGTCACCGTCCGCCTGCCCAAGGGCCGCTACCTGCTCGACTCCACCCTGACCGGCGCCGACGAGGCCACCGGAACCGACTGGATCGTCCAGCCCCGCCTGGACCTCGACCACGACACGACGGTCACCGTCGACGCCCGCACGACCGAGCCCGTGGACGTCCGTCCGCCGGAGTCCGGCGCCCGCTACCTGCACAGCATGGCGTTCGTCGAGGCCACCCACGCGGGCACGACCCGTTCCGCGAACATCATCATGGCGAGCGACGCCCTGCGCGTGGCCCACCTCGGCCCCGCCGCCGAGTCCGGCTCCGTCAAGGAGTGGATCGACACCTACTGGTCCGGCGCCCGCGCGGACTACGCCCTCGGCTACACCTTCACCTCCGCGCGCGCCCTGACCGGCCTCGTCCGCCACCCCGCGGCCACCTCCCTGGCCACCGTCAAGGTCCGCGGAGCCGCCCCACAGGGCGCGACCGGCACCGCGTTCGTCGACATCCAGCCCAGCGCCGGCCCCACCGTCGGCCTCGTCCAGCCCCTCCCGCTGCCCGGCACCGCGACCTTCCTCGTCACCCCGGAACGCGGTCTCTGGGACGTCGGGTACGCCGGACCCGCGGCCCCCGAGACCCCGCCCAACCGCTACGCCGCCAACGGAATCGCGGTACGCGCGGGTGGCACCGCAACGCGCACCTTCGACAACGCCGTCTTCGGCCCGGCACTCGACACGGCACCCGGCGCGCGCCCCGCAGGCGTCCGCGACGGCGACCGACTCGCCCTCGACATCCCGCTGCTCGCCGACGGCGAGGGTCACGTCCCGAGCGCCCCGCGCTTCCACGACGCCACCACCACGCTCCACCGCGACGGGACCCTGATCGGCACCCAGCAGGGCGACCCCGGCCGCGCCACGTTCACCACCACCCCCGGACGGGCCTCGTACCGCCTCACCGCCACGGCGACCCGCGGCGAGAGCGCGGCCACGAGGGGACGCGTCACCGCCGCCTGGACCTTCACCTCGGCCGCCGCGTCCCGCCCCGCGGCCCTGCCCCTCAGCACCGTCCGCTTCGCCCCCGCCCTCGACCTCGACGGCACCGCCCCTGCGGGGACCATGGTGCGCGTACCGGTCACCGTCCAGGGCGCGGCCGCCGAGACCGGAGTCCGTGCCCTCACCGTGTCGCTGTCGACGGACAACGGCACCACCTGGACCCGCGTCCCCGTCGTCAACGGTCAGGCGGGCTTCCGTACCCCCGGCCCCGGTGGGTCCGTCTCGCTGCGCGCCGAACTCACCGACACCCAGGGCAACGCCCTCACCCAGACCCTGACGAACGCCTACCGGACACGATGACCTGACGAGACGCGTCCGAGCGCTCCGGGAAGGTGACCACCCTCCCCGGGGCGCTCACGCATGCCCTGCGCCACCGGCCCCACCGGGGCGAACCCGCTACCGCGTCAACCGCCGTACAACGCCTGCGCGTCCCCCAGCACCTCCGCGAAGTCCGCCGCCAGACGCGGGGCGTCCTCGGGCGCGAGCGTCGACGTGGTGATCCGTACGGCCGGCGGGGCGGCGATCCGGAACCGCGCCCCCGCGGCGACCCACCAACCCTGCGTCCGCAGCCCGTTGACGACCGCCGACTCGTCCCGCACCGGCACCCATACGTTCAGCCCGCTCGCCCCGACCGCCCGGATACGGTGCGCCCCGAGCGCACCGATCAGGGCCGCACGCCGCTCCGTGTACGCCGCCTCGCCGTCCGCCACGAGCGCCCGTACCGCGCTGTCGCCGAGGAGGCCGACCACCGTCTCCTGAAGGACGTGACTGACCCAGCCCGAGGTCATCAGCATCCGCCCGTCGTGCCGCGCGAGCGTGATCGCGTCACACGCCACCCCGGCCCAGCGCAGGTCGATCCCGAGGTGCTTCGACACGGTCCGCACCTGCGCCCACCGTTCGAGCCCCGCCGCCGCCAGCGTGTGCGCCGCGGCCCCGCCGATCTCCGCGTTGTGGTCGTCCTCCACGACGAGCACCTCGGGGAAGTCCCGCAGCACCGCCGCCAGTTCGTCCCGTCGCGACCGGGTGAAGAACGCCCCGGTCGGACACTGTCCCCGCGGACTGCAGACCACCGCGCGCACTCCGCCCCGGAGCGCCGTCCGCAGCGACTCCGGTGCGAGCCCCTCACCGTCCACGGCCACCGGAACCATCCGCAGCCCCAACGCGGGCACCAGATCGAGCAGATGGTGGAAGCCCGGATCCTCGACGGCCACAGGGTCACCGGGCCGCAGCTCCGTCGAGAGGAGCCGTGCGATGCAGTCGAGCGCCCCGTGCGCGAACGTCACGTGCCGCGTCGGCACCCCGTCGCGCGCGAACCACTGCCGGGTCGCCTCCTCGAGCGCCGCGAGCCGGGGCGCGGCGCGGTGGGACCCGTACACCGGAATGACCGGCGAGGGAGGACGCAGTACCGGGAGGAAGGCCGGGTCGGGATGGCCTCCGGCCAGATCCACCAGGCCCTGGGGCACCCGCGGTGGACGCCGGGAGTCCACTGACGGCACCTCCGCCACGACCGTCCCGCCCCGGCCCCGCGTGACGATCAGACCGCGCTGCCGCAGCTCCTTGTAGGCCGTCGCGACCGTCCCCGGACTGACCCCCAGCTCGTCGGCGAGCCGCCGCACGGGCGGCAGGGCGTCGCCGGGGGAGAGCCCGCCCTCGGTGACACCCCACTCCACGGACGCGGCAATCCCCTTGGCCGTCGTGCCTTCGATCGAATATTGTGCTGCCACGTAATCAATTATGTATCAATACAAAGCAGTTCGCAAGGGGGACCCATTGAGCCGCTCCACCCACTCCACCCCAACAGCCCTCAAGGACCGCATCCCCGGCGGCCGGGACGGCCGCCGCATGCTCGTCATCGGCTTCATCGACAAGTGCGGCACCGGACTCTGGTCCACGGCCATGGCCCTGTACTTCACCTTCGTCACCGGCCTCGACCTCGGCCAGGTCGGCCTCCTCATCGCCGTCTCCGGCGCCGCCGGCATCGCGGGCGCCCCCCTCGGCGGCCGACTCGCCGACCGCTTCCCCCTCGTCCGCGTCATCATCTGCACCCAACTGCTCCGCGCCGCCGCCCTCCTCGCCCTCCTCACCACCGACGACTACCTGCTGCTCGTCCTCTTCTCCGCCGCGGGCGCCCTCCCCGACCGCGCCACCAACGTCCTCACCAAGCTCTATGCCGCCCGGGTCGCCGGCCCCGACCGTGTCCGCTACCAGGCCATCAACCGCACCACCTCCAACATCGGCTGGACCCTCGGCGGCCTCGGCGCCGCGGCCGCCCTCGCCGTCGGCAGCACCACCGCCTTCCACCTCCTCCTCATCGGAGACGCCCTCTCGTACCTCGTGATGGCGGCGCTCACCCTCCGCTGCGCCGAACCCCCGGCCCCCTCCCGGACGGCAGCCGCCTCCACCGACGCCACCCCCACGGCCAAGCCCTCCAACCCCTGGCGCGACCGGGGCTTCCTCGGCTTCACCGCCGCGGACTCGGTCTTCTTCCTCCACGACTCGATCCTCCAGGTCGCCCTGCCGCTCTGGATCGTCCACGCCACCGACGCCCCCGTCGGCCTCGCCCCGCTCCTGATGGTCGCCAACAGCGCCCTCGTGGTGATCTTCCAGGTCCCGCTCTCGCGCTTCGGCTCCTCCACCGAAGCCGCCCGCCGTCTGCTCGCGCCCCTCGCGGTCCTCTTCGCCGTCGGAACGCTCGCCCTGGCCGTCTCCGCCCTCGGCGGCCGGGCCCTCTCGATCGCCGCCCTGATCACCGCGGCCGTCGCCCTCACCTTCGCCGAGATGATCCACACCATCGCGTCCTGGGAGATCTCCGTGGCCCTCGCCCCCGACGACGCGCAGGGCGCCTACCTCGGCGTCCACGGTCTTGCCCAGTCCGCCCAGCGCTTCTTCGGTCCCGTCCTCATGACCGGACTCGTCTCCGCCGGCCCCCTGGCCTGGCCCTTCCTCGGCGCCGCCCTCGTCGCCACGACCGCCGCGCAGAGCCGCCTGGTCCGCCGACGTCTCCCCACACCGTCACTGTCAGTGGCGAAGGTTACGTTGAGTGAGCACTGATCGGACCGCAACCCAGGGGGAGACATGACACGGACCGGCACCACCCCAGCGAACCTCCGCCGCGCCCTGCGCCGCGAAGTCCCCAGCACCGTCGGCCTCCTCGCCGACGAGCACGACTTCACGGCCATGCGCCAGTACCGCACCTTCGCCTTCGACGACCACACCACCTACCTCCGCCAGGTCGAGGCCCTCCTCAGGACCCTCGCCACCCAGGGCGGCCACACCACCGTCACGCTCTTCGACCCCGAGGAGTACGCGGCCTACTGCGCCGAAACCGCCCTCGACCCCGACCACCCCACCAGCCGCAGCCGCTTCACCGCCCACCTCGCCGCCACCGGCGCCCAGGTCACCTACACCGGGCAGCCCCTCAGCACCCTCCTCCCCGAGCTGGTCGACACCGCCGTCCGCCACGCCACCTGGGAGTACGCCACCACCGTCCTCGCCGCCGCGGGCGACTGCGCCACCTGCGGCAAGGACATCGGCAGGGCCGCCTTCGAGCGCGCCGCCCGGCTCCTCGCCCGCCTCCTGGAAGCCGCCGGCCCCGGCATCCACCACCTCGTCTGCAGCGTCCCGGCCGCCGACGACCAACTCCTCGCCGTCCTCCACGCCGACGGCACCACACCACCCACAGACGTCGAGGACGTCGCGGCCGCCGAGTTCACCGCGGTCCTCGCGGCGGGCATCGTCCTCGGGGCACCCGGCGGACTCGTCCTGCGCACCACCACCCCCGGCGGCCGCGACCGGCTCCACGGCTGGCGCCTCACCGGCGGCACCCTCGTTCCCCTCACCGAGGCCGAGGTCTTCGCCGCCTACTGCACCGACGCCCGCACCGGAGAACCCCTCTCCCCGGAACCGGGGGTGGACCACCGCGCCGGCTTCCCCCTCGCCCCCGACCCCGACGACGACTGGACCACCCACCACTGAGCCCACCCACGCCGAAGGGGCTCTCCGCCACCTCGGTGACGGAAAGCCCCTTCGTCAAGCACCCCCGGGAATCACTCCCCGGACAGCACCGCCTGCGCGGCCACGCGCGCCTCGTGCGCGGTGTCCGCCGCACGCGCCGCGGCGGCGGCACGCTCGCACTGCGCCAGCGTGTACTTGGCCAGCGTCGCCCGCACATACGGAATCGAGGCAGCACCCATGGAAAGGGAGGTGACACCCAGACCCGTCAGCACACAGGCGAGCAACGGGTCGGCCGCGGCCTCGCCACAGACACCACAGCTCTTGCCCTCGGCCTTCGCCGCCTCGGCGGACAGCGCCACCAGGTCGAGCAGCGCCGGCTGCCACGGGTCCTGGAGCCGCGACACCGCACCGACCTGACGGTCGGCCGCGAAGGTGTACTGCGCCAGGTCGTTGGTGCCGAGCGAGAGGAACTCGACCTCCTGGAGGATCGAGCGCGCCCGCAGCGCGGCCGAGGGAATCTCGACCATCGCACCGAACTTCGCCCGCAGCCCCGCCTCACGGCACGCGTCGGCGAAGGCCTTCGCGTCCGTACGGTCGGCCACCATCGGCGCCATGACCTCGAGGTACACCGGCAGCCCCTCGACCGCCTTCGCCAGCGCGGTCAGCTGGGTCCGCAGGACCTCCGGGTGCTCCAGGAGCGACCGCAGACCCCGGACACCGAGCGCCGGGTTCGGCTCGTCCGCCGGCGTCAGGAAGTCCAGCGGCTTGTCCGCACCGGCGTCGAGCACCCGCACGACCACACGGCCCTCGGGGAACGCCTCGAGCACCTTGCGATAGGCCTCGATCTGCTTCTCCTCGGACGGAGCCTTCTCGCTGTCGTCCAGGAAGAGGAACTCCGTACGGAACAGACCGACACCCTCGGCACCGGCCTCCACCGCCGCCGGCACATCCGCCGGACCACCGACGTTGGCGAGCAGCGGCACCTTGTGCCCGTCCGAGGTGGCGCCCGGACCGCTGGACGTCGCCAGCGCGGCCTTGCGCGCGGCGGCGGCCTTGGTCAGCTCCGCCTTCTTCTCCTCGCTCGGGTCCACGAAGATCTCACCGGTCGAACCGTCGACCGCGATCATCGTTCCTTCGGCGAGCTCACCGGCGCCCGGCAGCGCGACGATGGCCGGCACACCCAGCGCCCGCGCGAGAATCGCGCTGTGGCTGGTCGGCCCGCCCTCCTCGGTCACGAAGCCGAGCACCAGCGCGGGGTCGAGCAGCGCCGTGTCGGCGGGCGCCAGGTCCCGCGCGATCAGCACATACGGCTCGTCACTGTCCGGCACACCCGGCATCGGCACACCGAGCAGGCGCGCCACGATCCGGTTCCGCACGTCGTCCAGGTCGGCGACCCGCCCGGCCATGTACTCGCCGGCACCGGCGAGCAGTTCGCGATAGTGCGAGAAGGCGTCGTAGATACCGCGCTCGGCCGTGCTGCCCACGGCGATTCGGCGGTCCACATCGGCGATGAGCTCCGGGTCCTGGGCGATCATCGCCTGGGCCTCGAGCACGTGCTGAGCCTCGCCGCCGGCCAGGTTGCCGCGTGCATTGAGGTCGGCGGCGACAGCCTCGACGGCCTGACGGGCGCGCCCCTGTTCGCGCTCCGCCTCGTCCGCCGGAATCTGCTTGGCCGGCGGCTCGAGAACCGCCGTGCCCATGTGCCGGACCTCGCCGATCGCCACACCGTGGCTGACGCCGACGCCTCGCAGCGTTGTCTCCATCTCACCCGTCTCCGATAGAGCGGCGGCACCTGCCGCCGCGTTGAATGTCGAACTCGCGGTCGTCACGGGGACGATCCGGCTCAGCTCCAGCCGAAGAGCTGGTCGCCGGCCTTCACGTCGCCGTCCTCGACGACGTGGGAGAGCGAGTCCGCAGTGGCCTCGAGGGCCACGATGGGACAGATGGGGGACTTGCCGGCGGCCTCGACTGCGGCGGGGTCCCAGCGCACGACGGCCTGGCCGCGCGCGACGGTGTCGCCCTTGTTCACGAGGAGCTCGAAGCCCTCGCCGTTGAGCTGAACGGTGTCGATGCCGAGGTGGGTCAGCACACCGTGGCCCTCGCCGTCGACGACGACGAAAGCGTGCGGGTGCATGGAGACGATGACCCCATCGATGGGGGAGACGGCCTCCGAGGGCTCACGTACGGGATCGATGGCGGTGCCGGGCCCGACCATCGCACCGGAGAAGACCGGGTCGGGAACTGCGGCGAGACCGATGGCGCGTCCGGCAAGCGGCGACGTCACGGTTGTCATGGGAAGCCTCCCAGGGGCGGAGATTGTGTGGCGCCGTCACTACCTGTCCTGGACGGCGTACTGTTCTGAAGCGTAAGTCATAAGAAGTCCCAGTTCCGCACGAGACGTACCAGTTGGGCGGAGCTAGGGACTACCGGAAACGATTTGCCTCTACTGACGGTGGGATGTACTGTCGTACTCCTGCCTGACCCCAACGCGGCCTTGAGTCGCGGGTCGGCAGCACCTATCAAGCCAGATCCTAACCCCAGTGGTCTACACCTCTGCATGCTCGCAGGGACGTGGTCAGGGGGACCGAGAAAGCCTGGTAATGTTTGACCCCGCCGGGAACGGAAACACGAAAGTGAATTCCTGCCCCGCAAACCCGCTCCAGCGGGTGGCAGAAACGGAAAATCGGATCTGCTAGGCTGGAAACACGAAATACCGAAGGGAAGCCCGGAGGAAAGCCCGAGAGGGTGAGTACAAAGGAAGCGTCCGTTCCTTGAGAACTCAACAGCGTGCCAAAAATCAACGCCAGATTAGTTGATACCCCGTCCATCTTCGGATGGCGAGGTTCCTTTGAAAGTCCTGCCGGCCCTTGTGGCGGGTAGGCAACATACACAGCGAGGACGCTGTGGACAGTCGGCCTTATTCCGGCCTGACTGTCCCGCTCAACGCGAGTGTGCAACCGGATATCCGGTAAACATTCACGGAGAGTTTGATCCTGGCTCAGGACGAACGCTGGCGGCGTGCTTAACACATGCAAGTCGAACGATGAAGCCCTTCGGGGTGGATTAGTGGCGAACGGGTGAGTAACACGTGGGCAATCTGCCCTTCACTCTGGGACAAGCCCTGGAAACGGGGTCTAATACCGGATAACACCGGCTTCCGCATGGGAGCTGGTTGAAAGCTCCGGCGGTGAAGGATGAGCCCGCGGCCTATCAGCTTGTTGGTGGGGTAATGGCCTACCAAGGCGACGACGGGTAGCCGGCCTGAGAGGGCGACCGGCCACACTGGGACTGAGACACGGCCCAGACTCCTACGGGAGGCAGCAGTGGGGAATATTGCACAATGGGCGAAAGCCTGATGCAGCGACGCCGCGTGAGGGATGACGGCCTTCGGGTTGTAAACCTCTTTCAGCAGGGAAGAAGCGAAAGTGACGGTACCTGCAGAAGAAGCGCCGGCTAACTACGTGCCAGCAGCCGCGGTAATACGTAGGGCGCAAGCGTTGTCCGGAATTATTGGGCGTAAAGAGCTCGTAGGCGGCTTGTCACGTCGGGTGTGAAAGCCCGGGGCTTAACCCCGGGTCTGCATCCGATACGGGCAGGCTAGAGTGTGGTAGGGGAGATCGGAATTCCTGGTGTAGCGGTGAAATGCGCAGATATCAGGAGGAACACCGGTGGCGAAGGCGGATCTCTGGGCCATTACTGACGCTGAGGAGCGAAAGCGTGGGGAGCGAACAGGATTAGATACCCTGGTAGTCCACGCCGTAAACGTTGGGAACTAGGTGTTGGCGACATTCCACGTCGTCGGTGCCGCAGCTAACGCATTAAGTTCCCCGCCTGGGGAGTACGGCCGCAAGGCTAAAACTCAAAGGAATTGACGGGGGCCCGCACAAGCAGCGGAGCATGTGGCTTAATTCGACGCAACGCGAAGAACCTTACCAAGGCTTGACATATACCGGAAAGCATTAGAGATAGTGCCCCCCTTGTGGTCGGTATACAGGTGGTGCATGGCTGTCGTCAGCTCGTGTCGTGAGATGTTGGGTTAAGTCCCGCAACGAGCGCAACCCTTGTCCTGTGTTGCCAGCATGCCCTTCGGGGTGATGGGGACTCACAGGAGACCGCCGGGGTCAACTCGGAGGAAGGTGGGGACGACGTCAAGTCATCATGCCCCTTATGTCTTGGGCTGCACACGTGCTACAATGGCCGGTACAAAGAGCTGCGATGCCGTGAGGCGGAGCGAATCTCAAAAAGCCGGTCTCAGTTCGGATTGGGGTCTGCAACTCGACCCCATGAAGTCGGAGTTGCTAGTAATCGCAGATCAGCATTGCTGCGGTGAATACGTTCCCGGGCCTTGTACACACCGCCCGTCACGTCACGAAAGTCGGTAACACCCGAAGCCGGTGGCCCAACCCCTTGTGGGAGGGAGCTGTCGAAGGTGGGACTGGCGATTGGGACGAAGTCGTAACAAGGTAGCCGTACCGGAAGGTGCGGCTGGATCACCTCCTTTCTAAGGAGCACAGTACCGATTGCAGACAAACGTTCTGCACGGTCAGCTCATGGGTGGAACGTTGATTAGTTGGCGTGAGTGAACCTGATGGTTCTTCGAGTACTGCTTCGGCGTGGAAAGAAGAACACGGACGGTGGCTCACGCTTGGCACGTTGTTGGGTGTCTGAGGGTACGGCCGTAAGGTTTGTATCTTCGCGATGCCGGCCCCAGTGAACTCACCTGCTTGTCGGGTGGGGTGATGGGTGGCTGGTCGTTGCTTGAGAACTACACAGTGGACGCGAGCATCTGTGGCCAAGTTTTTAAGGGCGCACGGTGGATGCCTTGGCACCAGGAACCGATGAAGGACGTGGGAGGCCACGATAGTCCCCGGGGAGCCGTCAACCAGGCTTTGATCCGGGGGTTTCCGAATGGGGAAACCCGGCAGTCGTCATGGGCTGTCACCCATGCCTGAACACATAGGGCATGTGGAGGGAACGAGGGGAAGTGAAACATCTCAGTACCCTCAGGAAGAGAAAACAACCGTGATTCCGGGAGTAGTGGCGAGCGAAACCGGATGAGGCCAAACCGTATGCGTGTGATACCCGGCAGGGGTTGCGCATGCGGGGTTGTGGGATCTCTCTTTCACAGTCTGCCGGCTGTGAGACGAGTCAGAAACCGTTGATGTAGGCGAAGGACATGCGAAAGGTCCGGCGTAGAGGGTAAGACCCCCGTAGCTGAAACATTGACGGCTCGTTTGAGAGACACCCAAGTAGCACGGGGCCCGAGAAATCCCGTGTGAATCTGGCGGGACCACCCGCTAAGCCTAAATATTCCCTGGTGACCGATAGCGGATAGTACCGTGAGGGAATGGTGAAAAGTACCGCGGGAGCGGAGTGAAATAGTACCTGAAACCGTGTGCCTACAAGCCGTGGGAGCGTCGGATACAGCTTGCTGTATCTCGTGACTGCGTGCCTTTTGAAGAATGAGCCTGCGAGTTTGCGGTGCGTTGCGAGGTTAACCCGTGTGGGGAAGCCGTAGCGAAAGCGAGTCCGAATAGGGCGATTCAGTAGCGCGCTCAAGACCCGAAGCGGAGTGATCTAGCCATGGGCAGGTTGAAGCGGAGGTAAGACTTCGTGGAGGACCGAACCCACCAGGGTTGAAAACCTGGGGGATGACCTGTGGTTAGGGGTGAAAGGCCAATCAAACTCCGTGATAGCTGGTTCTCCCCGAAATGCATTTAGGTGCAGCGTCGTGTGTTTCTTGCCGGAGGTAGAGCACTGGATAGGCGATGGGCCCTACCGGGTTACTGACCTTAGCCAAACTCCGAATGCCGGTAAGTGAGAGCACGGCAGTGAGACTGTGGGGGATAAGCTCCATGGTCGAGAGGGAAACAGCCCAGAGCATCGACTAAGGCCCCTAAGCGTACGCTAAGTGGGAAAGGATGTGGAGTCGCAGAGACAACCAGGAGGTTGGCTTAGAAGCAGCCACCCTTGAAAGAGTGCGTAATAGCTCACTGGTCAAGTGATTCCGCGCCGACAATGTAGCGGGGCTCAAGCGTACCGCCGAAGTCGTGTCATTGCAGCAATAAGCCCCAACGGGTGCTGTGATGGGTAGGGGAGCGTCGTGTGCCGGGTGAAGCAGCCGCGGAAGCGAGTTGTGGACGGTTCACGAGTGAGAATGCAGGCATGAGTAGCGATACACACGTGAGAAACGTGTGCGCCGATTGACTAAGGGTTCCTGGGTCAAGCTGATCTGCCCAGGGTAAGTCGGGACCTAAGGCGAGGCCGACAGGCGTAGTCGATGGACAACCGGTTGATATTCCGGTACCCGCTTTGAAACGCCCAATATCGAGCCCATTAATGCTAAGGCCGTGAAGCCGTTCCGGACCCTTCGGGGAAAGGAAAGTGGTGGAGCCGCTGACCCAAGGTGGTAGTAGGTAAGCGATGGGGTGACGCAGGAAGGTAGTCCAGCCCGGGCGGTGGTAGTCCCGGGGTAAGGGTGTAGGGCGTTGTCCAGGTAAATCCGGACAGCACATAGCCTGAGACCTGATGCCGAGCCGATTGTGGTGAAGTGGATGATCCTATGCTGTCGAGAAAAGCCTCTAGCGAGTTTCATGGCGGCCCGTACCCTAAACCGACTCAGGTGGTCAGGTAGAGAATACCGAGGCGTTCGGGTGAACTATGGTTAAGGAACTCGGCAAAATGCCCCCGTAACTTCGGGAGAAGGGGGGCCACGTCTGGTGATCGGATTTACTCCGTGAGCTGGGGGTGGCCGCAGAGACCAGCGAGAAGCGACTGTTTACTAAAAACACAGGTCCGTGCGAAGCCGTAAGGCGATGTATACGGACTGACGCCTGCCCGGTGCTGGAACGTTAAGGGGACCGGTTAGTCACATTTCGGTGTGGCGAAGCTGAGAACTTAAGCGCCAGTAAACGGCGGTGGTAACTATAACCATCCTAAGGTAGCGAAATTCCTTGTCGGGTAAGTTCCGACCTGCACGAATGGCGTAACGACTTCTCGACTGTCTCAACCATAGGCCCGGTGAAATTGCACTACGAGTAAAGATGCTCGTTTCGCGCAGCAGGACGGAAAGACCCCGGGACCTTTACTACAGTTTGATATTGGTGTTCGGTTCGGCTTGTGTAGGATAGGTGGGAGACTTTGAAGCCGTGACGCCAGTCATGGTGGAGTCGCCGTTGAAATACCACTCTGGTCGTGCTGGATGTCTAACCTCGGTCCGTGATCCGGATCAGGGACAGTGTCTGATGGGTAGTTTAACTGGGGCGGTTGCCTCCCAAAGGGTAACGGAGGCGCCCAAAGGTTCCCTCAGCCTGGTTGGCAATCAGGTGTTGAGTGTAAGTGCACAAGGGAGCTTGACTGTGAGACCGACGGGTCGAGCAGGGACGAAAGTCGGGACTAGTGATCCGGCGGTGGCTTGTGGAAGCGCCGTCGCTCAACGGATAAAAGGTACCCCGGGGATAACAGGCTGATCTTCCCCAAGAGTCCATATCGACGGGATGGTTTGGCACCTCGATGTCGGCTCGTCGCATCCTGGGGCTGGAGTCGGTCCCAAGGGTTGGGCTGTTCGCCCATTAAAGCGGTACGCGAGCTGGGTTTAGAACGTCGTGAGACAGTTCGGTCCCTATCCGCTGTGCGCGTAGGAATATTGAGAAGGGCTGTCCCTAGTACGAGAGGACCGGGACGGACGAACCTCTGGTGTGCCAGTTGTCCTGCCAAGGGCATGGCTGGTTGGCTACGTTCGGGAGGGATAACCGCTGAAAGCATCTAAGCGGGAAGCCTGCTTCGAGATGAGTATTCCCACCTCCTTGAGAGGGTAAGGCTCCCAGTAGACGACTGGGTTGATAGGCCGGATGTGGAAGCCCAGTAATGGGTGGAGCTGACCGGTACTAATAGGCCGAGGGCTTGTCCTCAGTTGCTCGCGTCCACTGTGTTAGTTCTGAAGTAACGAACTGTGCCGATACCGGTTGGTTAACTTCATAGAGTTTCGGTGGTCATAGCGTTAGGGAAACGCCCGGTTACATTCCGAACCCGGAAGCTAAGCCTTTCAGCGCCGATGGTACTGCAGGGGGGACCCTGTGGGAGAGTAGGACGCCGCCGAACAATTTTTAGCCTCAACCCCCGGACTCTGTCCGGGGGTTGAGGCATTTTTGCGTTCCGGGCCCGGCCGGCGCCCCCTGTGCATCGGGGTGTTGTGGCTGAGGGTAAGGTCGGGGGGCATCGTCCGTACGTTCCCAGCAGGAGGCCCCCGGGTGGAGGTCCAGGAGACTCGCGTTCAGACCGACCGGGTCCTCACCATCCCCAACATTCTCAGCATGGCGCGTCTTGCCGGCGTGCCGCTGTTTCTGTGGTTGATTCTCCGTCCGGAGTTCGGTGGCCCCAACAGTGACGGCTGGGCGCTTCTTGTCCTGATGCTCAGTGGCGTCAGCGACTATCTCGACGGCAAACTGGCCCGGCGTTGGAACCAGATCAGCAACCTCGGCCGACTGCTCGATCCCGCCGCCGACCGGCTGTACATCCTGTCCACTCTCGTGGGTCTCACCTGGCGCGAGATCCTGCCGTGGTGGCTGACCGCCGCCCTCCTGGCGCGCGAGGCCATGCTTCTTGTGATGGTGGGAATCCTCCGCCGGCACGGTTACCCGCCGCCGCAGGTGAACTTCCTCGGCAAAGCTGCGACTTTCAACTTGATGTACGCGTTCCCGTTGCTGCTTCTCAGTGACGGAACGGGCTGGCTTTCGTCACTCGCCGAAGTTTTCGGGTGGGCCTTCGCCGGATGGGGTACAACTCTGTATTGGTGGGCAGGGATCCTCTACGTGGTCCAGGTCCGTCGACTCGTGAAGGCGGATACCGCGGCCGATTGAGCCCGTCCGTCCTGTGCCGAGCAGCGTCGCCGGCAACGACGAGGACGTCCGAGGGCCCCGAACGGACAGGCGAAGTCGGCAGGACCGTCGTCTCTTCAAGGAGGACGCTTCCGACATGAAGGCCGTCGTGATGGCCGGTGGCGAAGGAACCCGACTTCGCCCCATGACCTCGAGCATGCCCAAGCCTCTACTGCCGGTGGTGAACCGGCCGATCATGGAGCACGTCCTACGACTGCTCAAGAGGCACGGTCTCAACGAGACCGTCGTCACCGTGCAGTTTCTCGCCTCTCTCGTCAGGAACTACTTCGGCGACGGCGAGGAGCTCGGGATGGAGCTCACGTATGCCAACGAGGAGAAGCCACTCGGTACAGCGGGAAGTGTGAAGAACGCCGAGGAGGCGTTGAAGGACGATGCCTTCCTCGTGATCTCGGGTGACGCGCTCACCGATTTCGATCTCACCGATCTCATCGCCTTTCACAAGGAGAAGGGCGCCCTCGTCACGGTCTGCCTCACCCGGGTGCCGAATCCGCTGGAATTCGGTATCACGATCGTCGACGAAGAGGGCAAGGTCGAGCGCTTCCTGGAGAAACCCACCTGGGGCCAGGTCTTCTCCGACACCGTGAACACGGGCATCTACGTGATGGAGCCCGAGGTCTTCGACTACGTCCAGGCAGACGTTCCGGTGGACTGGTCGGGTGATGTCTTTCCGCAGTTGATGAAGGAAGGCAAGCCGATCTACGGCTATGTCGCCGAGGGCTACTGGGAGGACGTCGGCACCCACGAGAGTTATGTGAAGGCCCAGGCGGACGTCCTTGAGGGCAAGGTCCAGGTCGACATCGACGGCTTCGAGATCTCGCCGGGAGTCTGGGTCGCCGAAGGTGCCGAGGTACACCCCGAAGCCGTGCTGCGGGGACCGCTCTACATCGGTGACTACGCCAAGGTCGAGGCCGGCGCCGAGATCCGTGAGCACACCGTCATCGGCTCGAACGTCGTCGTGAAGAGCGGTGCCTTCCTGCACAAGGCCGTCGTCCACGACAACGTCTACATCGGGCAGCAGAGCAATCTGCGCGGCTGTGTGATCGGGAAGAACACCGACGTCATGCGGGCCGCCCGGATCGAGGACGGAGCCGTCATCGGGGACGAGTGCCTGGTCGGTGAGGAATCGATCGTGCAGGGCAACGTCCGGGTCTACCCGTTCAAGACGATCGAGGCCGGAGCCTTCGTCAACACCTCGGTCATCTGGGAGTCCCGTGGACAGGCCCACCTCTTCGGGGCCCGAGGAGTCTCCGGCATCCTCAACGTGGAGATCACCCCGGAGCTGGCCGTCCGGCTGGCGGGGGCGTATGCCACGACCCTGAAAAAGGGCGCGACCGTCACCACGGCTCGTGACCACTCCCGAGGTGCGCGGGCACTGAAGCGGGCGGTGATCTCGGCGCTGCAGGCCAGCGCCATCGACGTACGGGATCTGGAGAACGTGCCGCTGCCGGTGGCGCGGCAGCAGACCGCGCGGGGAAGCGCCGGCGGCATCATGGTGCGGACCTCGCCCGGCGTGCCCGACTCCGTGGACATCATGTTCTTCGACGAGCGCGGTGCCGACCTGTCGCAGGGCGGGCAGCGCAAGCTCGACCGGGTGTTCGCGCGGCAGGAGTACCGGCGTGCGTTCCCCGGAGAGATCGGTGACCTCTCCTTCCCGGCGAGCGTCTTCGACTCGTACACCGGCTCCCTGCTGCGGAACGTCGACACCTCCGGGATCGCGGAGGCCGGCCTGAAGGTCGTCGTGGACGCGTCCAACGGCAGCGCCGGGCTCGTACTGCCCAGCCTCCTCGGGCGGCTCCAGGTCGACTCGCTGACGATCAACCCCGGGCTCGACGAGTCCAGACCGACCGAGTCGGCGGAGAGCCGGCGGGCCGGGCTCGTACGCCTCGGGGAGATCGTGGCCTCGGCGCGGGCCGCGTTCGGGGTGCGGTTCGACCCCGTCGGTGAGCGGCTCTCGCTGGTGGACGAGCGAGGGCGGATCATCGAGGACGACAGGGCGCTCCTCGTGATGCTGGACCTGGTCGCCGCCGAGCGGCGCTCGGGGCGGGTCGCGCTGCCCGTGACGACCACCCGGATCGCCGAGCAGGTGGCCGCGTACCACGGCACGCAGGTGGAGTGGACGACGACCTCGCCGGACGACCTCACGAGGGTCGGGCGCGAGGAGTCGACGATCTTCGGCGGTGACGGGCGCGGCGGGTTCATCGTGCCCGAGTTCAGCAGCGTCTTCGACGGGGCCGCCGCCTTCGTGCGGCTCATCGGTCTCGTCGCGCGGACACAGCTCACGCTGAGCCAGATCGACGCGCGGATTCCGCGGGCGCATGTCCTCAAGAGGGACATCGCGACGCCGTGGGCCGTGAAGGGGCTCGTGATGCGCCGGGTCGTGGAGGCGGCGGGCAGCCGCTCCGTGGACACCACCGACGGCGTGCGGGTGGTCGAGGCCGACGGGCGGTGGGTGATGGTGCTGCCCGATCCCGCAGAGGCCGTCACCCATCTGTGGGCCGAGGGACCCGACGACACCTCCGCCCAGGCCCTGCTCGACGAATGGGCCGAAGTGGTCGACAGCGCAGGTAGCTGAGCGGATCGGACCGGTCGGCGGGGAGCACCCCCTGGGTGCCTCCCCGTCGGCCGGAGGGGCCATTCGGCGGTAGGCCGTGCGACGTGCGACGATGTGCGGCATGTCGCAGCAGCCCCCCGTTCGGAGCACCGGATCACCGCCGCCGCGCCCGGACGCGTCCATGTCGCTGCTGAACAACGTGATAGACCATGCGCTCGACGACGGCTACGCGGAGGCGACCGCCCGGCGCGCTGCCGAGGGCGGTGGGCTGCCCCGTAGCCTGCGGGCCAAGCTGGGCGTCGCCGCGGGTCTGGTGCTCGCCGCCGCCGTGGTGACCGTGGGTGCGGCCGAGGCGCGGATCTCCGCGCCTGTCGTCGCCAAGGAGCGGCAGGAGCTGATCGACCGGATCGAGGCGGAGACGTCCTCGGCCGACCAGCTGGAGCAGGACGTCGAGCGGATCCGGTCCGAGGTCGCCGAACGCCAGCGGCAGGCACTCCAGCAGCACGGCGGCGACCAGGCCGAGCTCGTGGGGCTGCTCTCGGGCGCGACACCCGTGCACGGCCCCGGCGTGAAGCTCGTCGTCAACGACGCCAAGGGCACCGACACCGGGGGAGGCGGGCCGCGGGAGAGCAGCGGTTTCTCCGACACCGGCCGGGTACGCGACCGGGACATGCAGCGCGTCATCAACGGGCTCTGGGAGTCCGGCGCCGAGGCCGTCGCCATCAACGGTCAGCGGCTTACCTCGCTGTCCGCGATCCGGGCCGCGGGCGACGCCATACTGGTCGACAACAAGCCGCTGGTGCCGCCGTACACCATCCTCGCGATCGGGGACGGGCAGCGGCTGAGCACCACGTTCCAGGACAGCGCCGACGGGCAGTATCTGCACGCGCTGGTGGAGAACTTCGGGATCAGGAGCGGGATCACGGCCGAGGGCGACGTCCGCCTGCCGGCCGCGCCGAGCCTGACCGTACGCACCGCAGAGCCGAGGGGGGCCGGGGCGGCGACGCCGTCCGGTCGGGCCACGGCCGACACAGGGAAGGGCACATCGTGATCGCCGTACTGGGCCTGATCGTCGGAGTCGTGGTCGGACTGTTGGTCCGCCCCGAGGTTCCGGCGGTGGTCGAGCCCTATCTTCCGATCGCCGTGGTCGCCGCCCTCGACGCGGTCTTCGGCGGCCTCAGGGCCATGCTCGACGGCATCTTCGTCGACAAGGTCTTTGTCGTCTCGTTCCTCTCCAACGTGGTCGTGGCCGCCTTGATCGTCTTCCTCGGCGACAAGCTGGGCGTGGGCGCGCAGCTGTCGACCGGCGTCGTCGTCGTGCTGGGTATTCGCATCTTCTCCAACGCGGCCGCCATCCGGCGCCATGTCTTCCGGGCGTGAGGCCGATGAGCGAGAACCCTGAGAACCCCGAGAACCCTGAGAACCGTGAGAGCCGGAAGAACCCGCAGAACCGGCAGGAACCGCTGAACCCCGAGAGCCCCCGGAACTCCGAGAGCGAGCGGGAGTTCGGGAGCGTCGGGAAGTCGGAGGGCGCCGGCAGGCCGGAGGGCGTCGGGAAGCCGGAGGGCGTCGGCGAGCCCGTGCGTGGCGGCAGGGTGGGGGAGTCCGAGGCTCCCACGGATTCCGTCCATGACACGACCGCGGACCACGACATCCGCGTACCCGTGCCGCCGGCGGCCCCCGCGGCCGAGCCGAGCGGGCGTCGGCGGCTTGCCTCCGCGCTGTGGCCGCCCCGGGTGACCCGGGCCCAACTCGTCGTCGCGCTGCTGCTGTTCGTCCTCGGTCTCGGCCTTGCCATCCAGGTCTCCTCGACCAGCGACAACAGCGCCCTGCGGGGGGCGCGCCAGGAGGACCTGGTGCGGATCCTCGACGAGCTCGACGACCGTACGCAGCGCCTGGAGGACGAGAAGTCCCGCCTGGAGAAGCAGCGCACCGAGCTGGAGTCGAGCTCGGACCAGGCCGAGGAGGCGCGCAAGCAGACCCAGGAGAAGGAGCAGCAGCTCGGTATCCTGGCCGGCACGGTCGCGGCCGAGGGGCCCGGCATCACGCTCACCGTCGGCGACCCGAGCGGGGCCGTCGAGTCGGACATGCTCCTCGACGCCATCCAGGAGCTGCGCGCAGCCGGAGCCGAGGCGATCCAGGTCAACGGTGTCCGGGTGGTCGCGGACAGTTATTTCACCGGTAGTGGTGATGACATGCGGATCGATGGAACGAAGGTGGCCGCTCCGTACGTCTTCAAGGTCATCGGCAAGCCGGAGGATCTCGAGCCCGCGCTCAACATCCCCGGCGGTGTCGTGCAGACCCTGGAGAAGGAGCAGGCCACAGCCACGGTGGAGCGGTCGGCGAAGATCATCGTCGATGCCTTGCGACCCGCGAAGCGGCCTGACTACGCTCAGTCGTCCTCGTAGTGAGAGGGAGACAACGGGGGTCCCGCGACAAGGGCAAGACGTTGCGGGGGGTCGGCGCACCACATCGGTGGTGCGTGGTGGAAACTGTCCGGAGGATACGGACGTTGTGAAGGTGTCCGGGTCGGCAGGTGTGATGGATCTCGGTTCGTCCTGCCCCACGGGCGGGTCTGTTTCGGTCAAGGGGAATCGCCCGTGAGTTTTTTTTCGAAGTTGTTCGGCAAGAGCGGACGCGAGGACGGCGGTAACGCCAAGCACCGCGCGTCGCGCCACGCCCAGAGCGAGGAGCAGAGCGGCGAACGCCCGCTCTTCCGCGATGAGGTCGGCGGCCAGGGCGGTGACGTTCCGGGCGCGTACGGCGCGTCGTCTGTTGACCCTGCCGGGGCTGCCCGCATAGGTTTCGGAGAACCATCAACCTCAAGTACGGGTGGAGGGTTTGCCGCCGACCCGTACGCCACACAGACCTCGGCGGGGCAGCCGCGGCAGGAGGGTGCGTCCATGCCGGTGTGTACGAGGTGCGGTCACCGCAACGCGGCCGACAGTCGTTTCTGCTCCCACTGCGGCACGCCGCTGCGGGGCGGAGTCGCTCCCGAGCGTGCTTCCGAGACGACGTCCACGATCTCCATCTCGGGTCTCGAGGCCTACGACGCGGAGGTCACCGGCCAGACCCAGCTGCCCTCGCTCTCTCCCGAGGCGCTGGCCGCCGTCGAGGCCCTGCCGTCCGGTTCCGCGCTCCTCGTGGTGCGTCGTGGGCCGAACTCCGGCAGCCGGTTCCTGCTCGACGGTGAGCTGACGACGGCCGGCCGTCACCCGCAGAGCGACATCTTCCTGGACGACTTCACGGTCTCCCGGCGCCATGTCGAGTTCCGGCGGGCCCAGGACGGCAGCTTCACCGTCGCCGACGTCGGCAGCCTCAACGGCACGTACGTCAACCGCGAGCCGATCGACTCGGTCGTTCTGTCCAACGGCGACGAGGTGCAGATCGGTAAGTACCGCCTGGTCTTCTACTCGAGCCAGCGGGGCATGTAGCGCCTCGGAGAAGCCTTCAGGGAAGGTCCATGCTGCGAACACCGACGGGCGGTGCCGGATCCGGCACCGCCACCGCGGGCGACCGGCTGGTCAGCATCGGCACGGTGCTGAACCAGCTGCGCGACGAATTTCCCGAAGTGACCATCTCCAAGATCCGGTTCCTGGAGGCCGAGGGGCTCGTGGAGCCCCGGCGTACGGCCTCCGGGTACCGGAAGTTCAGCCCGCAGGATGTCGAGCGGCTCGCTCAGATCCTGCGGATGCAGCGGGACCACTACCTTCCGCTGAAGGTCATCCGCGAGCACCTCGACGCCCTCGCCAGGGGAGAGCAGATCAAGCTCCCGACCCCCGGCCGCCGGCGGGACCTGCTCGAAGGAGCCTGGGAGCAGGACGCCGAGCCCCCCACCGCCGCGCGGATCGGGCGGGCCGAACTGCTGGCCGCGGCCGAGGTCACCGAGGCGGAACTCCTCGAGTGGGAGTCGTACGGTCTGATCTCCGAGACGGACGGTGGCGGCTACGAGCCCGAGACCGTGACCGTCGCTCGGCTCGTCGCGGATCTGGGGCGATTCGGACTCGAACCCCGGCACCTGCGGGCCGTCAAGGCCGCCGCGGACCGCGAGGCCGGACTGATCGAGCAGGTCGTCGCGCCGCTGCGCCGACACCGTAATCCGCAGACCAGGGCCCATGCGGAGGCCACCGCGCAGGAGCTCGCCGCACAGTCGGTGCGGCTGCACGCCGCGCTCGTACAGACCGCGCTGGGGATTCGGCTGCAGTGAGCCCGTGTGGGCCCGTGTGAGCCCGTCTGAGCCCGTGAGGGGCTTTCGGGGCGGGCTCGGGGTGGTGTGTGGGCCGGGTTCGGGGCTGGGGTTCAGGGTGCGCTTGGGGCGGATTCGGGGTTGGGTCCAGGGTGGGCTCGGGGTGGGCTTGGGAGGGCCCGACTATCCAAACCGGTCGGGCACGTCCTAGGGTTGCTGTGTGAACGAGCTCGACGTTGTGGGTGTCCGGGTGGAAATGCCCTCCAACCAGCCGATCGTGCTCCTGCGTGAAGTGGGAGGCGATCGGTACCTCCCCATCTGGATCGGACCGGGTGAGGCGACCGCGATCGCCTTCGCCCAGCAGGGGATGGCCCCTCCGCGGCCGCTGACGCACGACCTGTTCAAGGACGTGCTGGAGGCCGTGGGACAGGAACTCACCGAAGTCCGCATCACGGATCTGCGTGACGGGGTCTTCTACGCCGAGCTGGTCTTCGCCAGCGGCGTCGAGGTGAGCGCGCGGCCTTCGGACGCGATAGCACTGGCCCTCCGGACCGGAACGCCGATCTACGGCAGTGACGGTGTGCTGGACGATGCCGGCATCGCGATTCCGGACGAGCAGGAGGACGAGGTGGAGAAGTTCCGCGAGTTCCTCGACCAGATCTCACCGGAGGATTTCGGGACCAACAGTCAGTGAGTCGAAGCGGCGCGGCCGCAGGCCGTTCGCGGGGTGCTGTCAGAGCATTCGAGTAGCCTTTCCCCGGCGAGAGAGACGGGAAACCACTCTCAGGGTGATTATCACTCGGCGTGCCGAGTGTGGCGATCGTTGACGCACCCCGAGTGACTGCCTACCTTCGTGTGGGCAGGTCAAGGACGGAGGGTCGGCGTGATGAGCAGCGCGGACGGTACGGCAGGGAGCTCGCTCGGACGCGTGTCCGGAGAGAGCGGTCCGTATCCGCTTCACGGCAGTGTGGGCGACTTCGGTACGGGTACGGACGCCGGTGCGGGGAGCGGCGCGGTCACGGGGCCCGGGGGCGCTTCCGGTGCCGGTCCCGGTGCGGCGGGTGAGACGGTCGGTTATCGCGGTCCCACGGCCTGTGCGGCGGCCGGGATCACGTATCGCCAGCTGGACTACTGGGCGCGTACGGGGCTCGTGGAGCCGAGTGTCCGGCCCGCGTACGGGTCGGGGACCCAGCGGCTCTACAGCTTCCGCGACGTCGTCGTGCTGAAGATCGTCAAACGATTCCTCGACACCGGGGTCGCCCTCCAGAACATCCGGGCCGCCGTGCAGCACCTGCGCGCGCGGGGCTTCCGCGACCTGGAGCGGATGACGCTCATGAGCGACGGGGCCACCGTCTACGAGTGCTCCTCGCCGGACGAGGTCGTCGATCTGCTCCAGGGCGGGCAGGGCGTCTTCGGCATCGCCGTCGGCGTGGTCTGGCGGGACGTCGAGGCGGCGCTCTCGCAGCTGCACGGGGAGCGGGTCGACACGGGCGAGACGCTCGTGGGGCACAACCCGGGGGACGAGCTGGCGCGGAGGCGTCGGGACAGGGCCGTCTGAGGGGCGGGGCCTTTGCCTGGGTCCTGCTTTGGGCCTTGCTTTGGGCTTCGGCCTTGGGGCGTGGCTTTGGGTTCGGGCCTGGGCCTCGTGGGCCGGCCGGGGCTTGGGTTGTGTGGTGTGGGGCTTGTTGTCAGTGGTGTGAGGCAGCATCGGAAGTGTGAGAGCCGCGCCCACCATCCTCCATCTCGACATGGATGCCTTCTTCGCCGCCGCCGAGCAGGCGTCGAAGCCCAGCCTGCGTGGAAAACCCGTGATCGTCGGCGGCCTCGGGCCCCGGGGCGTCGTCGCCACCGCGTCCTACGAGGCGCGCCGTTTCGGAGTCCACTCGGCCATGCCCATGGGTCAGGCGCGGCGGCTCGCGCCGAACGCGGCCTACCTCGTACCCCGCTTCTCCTTCTACCGGTCGATCTCCGAGCAGGTCATGGAACTGCTCGGACGTCTCTCCCCGCTCGTGGAGCCGCTCAGCCTCGACGAGGCCTTCGTGGACCTCGAGGCCGGGGGCGTGGCCGACGACAGTGCGAGCGCGCGTACGGCCGGTGAGCGGCTACGGGTCGACATCCTGGCCACGACGGGGCTCACCGGGTCCGTGGGGCTCGCCGGATCCAAGATGATCGCGAAGATCGCCTCCGAGGAGGCGAAGCCCGACGGCCTCGTGCTGATCGAACCCGGGACCGAGCGGGAGCTGCTCGCACCGCGTTCGGTGCGGATCCTGCCCGGTGTCGGGCCGGCGACCGGGGAGCACCTCCGGCGGGCCGGGATGACCACCGTGTCCGACCTCGCGGAGGCGGGTGAGGACGAGCTCGTCAGGCTCCTCGGGCGGGCGCACGGGGCCTCGCTCTACCTGATGGCCCAGGGGTACGACGATCGGCCCGTGGTGGCCGAGCGGGACGCCAAGTCGGTCTCGGTCGAGGACACGTTCGACGTCGACCTGCACGACCGGGTGCGGATCAGGGGTGAGGTCGAGCGGCTCGCGGAGCGGTGCGTGGGGAGGCTGCGGGCCTCCGGGCACTCCGGGCGGACCATCGTTCTGAAGGTGCGGCGCTTCGACTTCTCGACGCTCACGCGGTCCGAGACGCTCCGGGGGCCCACGGACGATCCGGCTGTGGTGCGGGAGGCGGCGGGGCGGCTGCTCGAGGCGGTGGACACGACCGGGGGTGTGCGGTTGCTGGGGGTCGGGGTGAGTGGGCTCGCGGACTACACGCAGGAGGATCTGTTCGCGCAGGCGGAGGTCGCTGCGGCGTTGGCGGAGGGGTCGGTGGGGGGTTCGGGGGCGCCGGGGGTGGCAGGGGCGGTAGGGGACGGGAGTGTGGCTGCGGCTGCTGCTGGGTCCGCCGTGGCTGGGGTGGCTGCTGTTCCTGCTGTTTCTGCTGTGGAGCCTGGGGCCGATGAGCCTGTGGAGCGGCATTGGGCGCCCGGGAATGACGTGCGGCATGCCGTGTACGGCGCCGGGTGGGTGCAGGGGAGCGGGGTCGGGCGCGTCACGGTGCGGTTCGAGGAGCCGGGGTCGGAGCCGGGGCGGGTGCGGACCTTCGCCGTGGACGATCCGGAACTGGAGCCGGGGGAGGCGTTGCCGTTGGTGGAGGGCGGGGCGTAGGGGCGGCTTGGCCGGTGGGTGGGTGCGGTCCGGTGGAGGGTGCGGGTCGGTGGGTGGCACGCCCGGCCTGGCGGCCGGGCGGTGGCTCCCACCCGCACCACCCGTGCTGCTGAGTGGGCAGAGGTGCGGGTCTTCCCGGGGGTGGCAGCGCGCCGTCGGCGGCTGCGGTTGTGGATTCGGTGGCTGTTGGGGCCGGGGCTGGTGGCCCCCGCCTGGCGGCGGGCCCGTGGCTCCGCAGCCGCGCGGCGGTGCCCCCGGCCGAGCACGCAGGCGCGCCCACGCTCGGACTTGGGGTGTTTGGCGGTGTACGTCCGGCCGGTCGGGCCGCCGCGGGGCTGACGGGGTTGGGCCGACGTCTGTCGGCCGGGCGGGCCTCTGCCGAGCTGTCCCCGTTGGACCGGCGCCTGCCCCTCCGGACCGCCGCCTTGCTGTCGCGGTTGGCCCCGGGCCTGTCTGGTTGTCGGGCCCGTGGGGGCTGTCGCGGTTAGCCTGGCCCGACGTCCGGCTGGCAGGGCCTGCGCCGGGCGTGCAGATTGGCCCGACGTCCGGCCGGTAGGGCCTGCGCCGGGCCGGGGGGTCGCCTCGGCGGTCCGGTCGGTGGGGCAGCGCCGTGTGTCGGGGTTGGCCCCGTGTCTGTCCGGTTGGCCAGGCCCTGGGGGACTGGCTCGGTGGACCGGTGTTCGTCGGCCGGGCGGGTCTCTGGCTTGCTGTCGGGGTTGGTCCCGGGGCTGTCGGCCGGCCCCCTCTGCGGGTGGGTTACTGGCCTGCCAGGTGGCCGAAGTCTGTGTCCGGGGTGTCCGTGGGGGGTGGGGGGAGGGCCAGGCTGTAGTGGCGGTAGAGCTGGAGCTCTTGTTCCGGGGAGAGGTGGCGGCCCACGCCGAAGTCGGGGGCGTCCTTGATGAGGGCCCGCTCGTACGGGATGTGGAGGCCGTTGTCGATCAGTTCGCTCGGCTCCAGGGGGACGAAGGCGTCGCGGCTGAACAGGCCCGTTCGGACCGCTGCCCATTCCGGGATGCCGGTCGCGTCGTCCAGGTACACCTCGTCCACGGTTCCGATCTTGTGTCCGTTCCGGTCGTACGCCTTGCGGCCGATCAGGCTGCGCGGATCGATATCGGTCTGCACGGTCCCTCCAACTGGTCGCAACTGCTCTACACCCTACGAAAGTGCACAAGTGGGATGTCGGCCACTTGAGCGATGGGAGCCGCAACCTCGCTGGTAGGCTGGCTGTGGCTGTCGACCCTGTGCGGGAGAGTCCCCCGGAGAAACCTTCCGGTGGGCGCCGAAGGAGCAAATCCTCCCCGGAATCTCTCAGGCCCCTGTACCGCGCGGACGAGGTCACTCTGGAAAGCAGAGCGGTGTCCGACGGCATGCGCTCTCACCGACGGTGAAAGCCGGCGTGCCGTGAGGCGTGCCGGTGAAACTCTCAGGTTGAGATGACAGAGGGGGAGGCCGTCCGGGTACCCGCGCCGTGGTGCCCCTCGCAGGTCGTGACGACCAGGAGGCCTCCGTACATGACCGCCAACCGCATTCCGCTCTCCGAACTCGAACAGGGCATCCCGTTCGAGCAGCGGCACATCGGGCCCGACGCCGAGGCGCGCGCCAAGATGCTCGCCCAGGTCGGTTACGGCTCCCTCGACGAGCTCACGGCCGCCGCGGTGCCGGACGTCATCAAGAACACCGAGGCGCTCGGCCTGCCGGCCGCCCGCACCGAGGCCGAGGTGCTCGCCGAGCTGCGCACGCTCGCCGACCGCAACCAGGTCCTCGCGCCCATGATCGGTCTCGGCTACTACGGGACCTTCACGCCGCCGGTGATCCTCCGGAACGTGATGGAGAACCCCGCCTGGTACACGGCGTACACGCCCTACCAGCCGGAGATCTCCCAGGGTCGGCTCGAGGCGCTCCTCAACTTCCAGACCGTGGTCGCCGACCTGACCGGGCTGCCCACGTCCGGCGCCTCGCTGCTCGACGAGGGCACCGCCGCCGCCGAGGCCATGGCGCTCTCCCGGCGCGTCGGCAAGGTCAAGAACGGTGTCTTCCTCATCGACGCCGACGCCCTGCCGCAGACGATCGCCGTCATCGAGACCCGCGCCGAGCCGACCGGAGTCGAGGTCGTCGTCGCCGACCTGAGCGAGGGCATCCCCGCCGAGGTCGCCGAGCGTGGTGTCTTCGGTGTGCTCCTCCAGTACCCCGGTGCCTCCGGTGCCGTGCGGGACATCAAGCCGCTGGTCGACGCCGCTCACGAGCTCGGTGCGATCGTCACCGTCGCCGCCGACCTGCTCGCGCTCACCCTGCTCACCTCGCCCGGTGAGCTCGGGGCCGACATCGCCGTCGGTACGACGCAGCGCTTCGGCGTTCCCATGGGCTTCGGCGGTCCCCACGCCGGCTACATGGCCGTCCAGGACAAGCACGCCCGCTCCCTGCCCGGCCGTCTCGTGGGTGTCTCCGTCGACGCCGACGGGAACCGCGCGTACCGCCTGGCCCTGCAGACCCGCGAGCAGCACATCCGCCGCGAGAAGGCCACCAGCAACATCTGTACCGCGCAGGTGCTGCTCGCCGTCATGGCCGGTATGTACGCCGTCTACCATGGCCCCGAGGGCCTCCAGGGCATCGCGCGCCGTACCCACCGGTACGCCGCGATCCTGGCCGCCGGCCTCACCGCCGGGGGCGTGGAGCTCACCCAGGGTGCCTTCTTCGACACCCTCACCGCCCGGGTGCCCGGCAAGGCCGACGCGGTCGTGGCCGCCGCCCGCGAGGCCGGTGTGAACCTCTACCGCGTCGACGCGGACCACGTGTCCATGTCGTGCGACGAGACCACCGGGCGCGCCCAGCTCGCCGCCGTGTGGGGTGCCTTCGGTGTGACCGCCGACGTCGAGGCTCTGGACGCCACCACCGAGGACACGCTGCCCGCCGGGCTGCTGCGCTCCGACGCGTACATGACCCACCCGGTCTTCCACGCGCACCGCTCCGAGACCTCGATGCTGCGCTACCTGCGCAAGCTCGCCGACCGCGACTACGCGCTCGACCGCGGCATGATCCCGCTCGGCTCCTGCACGATGAAGCTGAACGCGACGACCGAGATGGAGTCGGTGACCTGGCCCGAGTTCGGTCAGATGCACCCCTTCGCGCCTGTCGAGCAGGCGCAGGGCTACCTCACGCTGATCAAGGAACTGGAAGAGCGGCTCGCCGAGGTCACCGGGTACGACGCGGTGTCGATCCAGCCCAACGCCGGTTCGCAGGGCGAGCTTGCCGGTCTGCTCGCCGTCCGTGCCTACCACCGCGCCAACGGTGACGAGCAGCGCACCGTCTGCCTCATCCCGTCCTCCGCCCACGGCACCAACGCCGCCTCCGCGGTGATGGCCGGCATGAAGGTCGTCGTCGTCAAGACCGCCGACGACGGCGAGGTCGACGTCGCGGACCTGCGCGCCAAGATCGAGCAGTACCGCGACGAGCTGTCCGTGCTGATGATCACCTACCCGTCGACGCACGGCGTCTTCGAGGAGCACGTCGCCGACATCTGTGCCGAGGTCCACGAGGCCGGCGGCCAGGTGTACGTCGACGGCGCCAACCTCAACGCGCTGGTCGGTCTCGCCAAGCCGGGGCACTTCGGTGGCGACGTCTCGCACCTGAACCTGCACAAGACCTTCTGCATCCCGCACGGCGGCGGCGGCCCGGGTGTCGGCCCGGTCGGTGTCCGCGCGCACCTCGCCCCGTACCTGCCGAACCACCCGCTCCAGCCCACCGCGGGCCCGGAGACCGGCGTCGGCCCGATCTCGGCCGCCCCGTGGGGCTCCGCGGGCATCCTGCCGATCTCGTGGTCGTACGTGCGCCTCATGGGCGGCGAGGGCCTCAAGCGCGCCACCCAGGTCGCCGTCCTCGCGGCGAACTACATCGCCAAGCGCCTCGAGCCGCACTTCCCGGTGCTCTACACCGGCCCGGCCGGTCTGGTCGCCCACGAGTGCATCGTGGACCTGCGCCCGCTGTCCAAGGCGACGGGCGTCACGGTCGACGACATCGCGAAGCGCCTGATCGACTACGGCTTCCACGCGCCGACGATGTCGTTCCCGGTGGCCGGCACGCTGATGATCGAGCCGACCGAGTCCGAGGACCTGACCGAGCTCGACCGCTTCTGCGACACGATGATCGCGATCCGGGCCGAGATCGAGAAGGTCGCCTCGGGCCAGTGGCCCGCCGACGACAACCCGCTGCACAACGCCCCGCACACCGCGGCCGCGCTGGGCGGCGAGTGGAACCACGCGTACACCCGTGACGAGGCGGTCTTCCCGGCCGGTGTCTCGGCGGCCGACAAGTACTGGCCGCCGGTGCGCCGCATCGACGGTGCCTTCGGCGACCGGAACCTGGTCTGCTCCTGCCCGCCGCTGGACGAGTACGACAACTGAGCAGGACGTCGGCCGCGTACGAGGGCCGAGCGTGAATCGAGGGCCGGTTCGGAGGATGTCTCCGGGCCGGCCCTCGGCGTTGCGCGTGCCTTCAGGCGGCGGTCGTCACCTGGCCCGCCGACAACGGCCGGTGCGGGGCGATGATCTGCCCGTCCGGCAGCAGTTCACCGGTGTCCTCGAAGAGCAGGACGCCGTTGCACAGCAGGCTCCAGCCCTGTTCCGGGTGGTGTGCCGTCAGTCGGGCCGCCTCGCGGTCGGCGGAGTCGGCGGTGGGACAGGCAGGCTGGTGCTGGCACATGGGTGGGTTCTTTCGCTGCGTCGTAGTGGATGTCCTGCGGCTGTTCGCGCTCATCGCCGCCCCCGTCGGTCGGTTCGGTTCCGATCCCAGTCTTGCCCCCTGGACGGTCTTCCGCAGGGATTTCGCGGCAGCTCGTCCTTTCCTGGGAAGACGCATCACCCGCAGGGGCGGTTCAGGTCAAGTGCACCGTCTCTTTGGGTGGTTCGGAGTGGTCCCAGTGGGCTAGTCCGTCCGGGAACGGTGTTCGGGCGAGGCGTTCGGGCCAGGTTCTCGGACAGCAGTGCGCCCCGTGACCCGGGTGGGTCACGGGGCGGTGACGCTCGTGCGGTGGATCAGGCGGGCGCCGCCGAGCCCAGGAGGGGCGGCGGCGCGAGGCGCGTACTGAGCACGGGCAGGAGGTCGGCGACCTGGTACGGCCGGTGGGCCGCGATCCCCGGCGGGGCGGGGGCGAGCGGCACCATCAGATCCGCCGCGGCCGGGGTGGTGCCGGCGCCGTCCGCCTCCGGTTCGGCGTGCAGCCAGAGGGTCAGCATGTAGAGCTCCGGTACGGAGAGCAGCCGTGGTTGGTACAGGCCGGGCAGTGCCTCGGCCTGGAGCAGCGCCCGCTCCGTGGCGGTGACGTACGGCCCCTCGAAGAAGTGCGAGAAGGACCAGCCGTCCGGGGTCAGCATGGTGTCCGCGGCGGCGACGGCCCGGCCCCCGCTCCTGATCAGGAAGCGCCAGCCGGCGAGGCGGATGCAGGGGGCCTGCCCGGGTGTTCCGGCGACGCCGAGGACGTGTACGGGCAGCGGGAGTTCGGGGCTCAGTGGTCCCTGCGCGGCCCGCAGGGCGGGAGTTGGCGCCTCGCGGACGGCGGTCGGTGAGCCGAGGGCCGCGAGGACACTGCGGAGGGCCGGCGCAGGGGCCGGGGAGGGTCGGAGCATGATGGGTCGCCTCTCACTCAGGAGACACGGTGATGCGTGGGCAGGTACGACGGCGCTGTCGGCGGCGGGGCCAGAGGAGGGCCATGAGGCCATGACCGGGCGCCAACACTCTGCCTCGTCCGCGGAGTTTATACGACACGTGTTCACGGAGTGTTTCCGCTAGACGTCGCCAATATTCCTGACAAGGCGTCATCAAGCCGAAAAACAAGGGTCGTAGAAGCGGAATCGAGTGGTTGCCGGTACTCCTACCTGCGTATTCCTCGCAGAGCCGGACGGCTGAATTCATTCCCCTGGTCCCGGGACAATAGGACATTGGTATATGTCGATTGTTCCTTGCCATCGGGATGTGACGGTGGAGCGCAGCATCCAGCCTATCCTCCGACAGCCCTGCTTCGCAGGCGTTGTGGATCAGCGGGGTGGGCATCATCGTCCGTGACGCGCGGCCGTCCTGGCGGCCGCCCACTCGCGGAGGGACGCTTCGATGGGGGAGAAGGTCGTGGCCGACGGGTTCGGCCCGTCCGACCGGCAGCAGTACCGGAGAAAGCTCCAGCAGTGTCTGGCGGGACTCGCGAGGCTTCTGGCGGAGAAGAGGTTCGACCGTCCCCGAAATCTCATGGGCGTGGAGATCGAACTCAATCTCGCCGGTGCCGACGGACTGCCCCGCATGCTGAACGGGCCGGTTCTGGAAAAGATCGCCAGCCCCGATTTCCAGACGGAACTCGGAATGTTCAACCTCGAAGTGAACATCGCGCCCCACCAGCTCGACGGGCACGTATTCGACCGGCTCGCGGAGGAGATCGGCACCGGAATCGGATACGCCGACCGCAAGGCCGCGGAACTCGACGCGGGGGTCGTCATGATCGGCATACTGCCGACCCTCACACAGGACGACCTGGTCCCCGAGAACCTCTCGTCCGCGGATCGCTACACGCTCCTCAACGACCAGATCCTCGCCGCCAGGGGCGAGGACTTCACCCTCGACATCCACGGGGTGGAACGGCTCCTCTGCACGTCCGAGTCGATCGTCCCGGAGGCGGCCTGCACCTCGGTCCAGCTCCACCTCCAGGTCACTCCGGCCCGCTTCGCCGCCGTGTGGAACGCGGCGCAGGCGGTGTCGGGCATCCAGATCGCGCTCGGCGCCAACGCCCCCTTCGTCTTCGGCCGCGAACTGTGGCGCGAGTCCCGGCCGCCGCTCTTCACGCAGGCCACCGACACCCGCCCGCCCGAGCTCCAGGCCCAGGGCGTGCGGCCGCGCACCTGGTTCGGGGAGCGGTGGGTGGACTCGGTGTACGACCTCTTCGAGGAGAACCTCCGCTACTTCCCCGCGCTGCTGCCGATCTGCGACGAGGAGGACCCGCTCCTCGTCCTCGACCAGGGCGGGGTGCCGCGCCTCCAGGAGCTCGTCCTGCACAACGGCACGGTCTACCGCTGGAACCGGCCCGTGTACGGCTGGGTCGACGGCGTCCCGCATCTGCGCGTCGAGAACCGGGTCCTGCCGGCCGGGCCGACCGTCACCGACGTCATCGCCAACGCGGCCTTCTACTACGGGCTCGTCCGCTCCCTCGCCGACGACCCCAGGCCCGTCTGGAAGCGGTTGGCCTTCGAGGACGCGGAGGCCAATTTCGACACGGCCTGCCGGTACGGCATCGAGGCGGAGCTGCGCTGGCCCCGCTCCGGCCGGGCCGGCGGCATCGCGACCGTCCCCGCGGTACGGCTCGTCCTCGACGAACTGCTGCCGCTCGCGGCGGCCGGGCTCGACGCCTGGCACATCGAACCCGCCGACCGGGACTTCTACCTCGGCGTGATCGAACAGCGCTGCCTGCGGCGGGTGAACGGCGCCTCCTGGCAGGCCGACACCTTCCACAAGGCGCTGGAGGCAGGGCTCGACCGCGAGGCGGCGCTCGCGGCGACCACCCGTCGCTACCGGACCCTCATGCACGCGGGGGAGCCGGTGCACACCTGGCCGGTCGGGATCGACTGAGCGCGGCTCCCGGGGTCGCGGGCGGGGGCGGTGGCCGATCATGGCACAGTGATCGGGATGCCGCCGGAACGGCGTCCGTCCGCGACCGGGAAGTGGAGACAGGTGTGGTGTCGGAGCAACGAGTGAGTGACGCTTCCCTGCCCCCCGACGGACTGTCGCGCCGGGTGCTGCGCAACGAGACGCTCATCGTCCTCGCGCTCTCGCTCGGGGCGAGCGCCGTGTCGTCCCTCATCAGCTTCATCGGCTCGCTCACGAAGTCCGGGGCGCTGAGGGAGCAGGCGGCCACGCTCAACGGCTCGTACGCGCCGGGTCGGCCGTGGCTCGACCTGTCCTGGCAGCTCTTCGGTATCGCCTCCGCCCTCGTACCGGTCCTCCTGGTCGCCCATCTGCTGCTGCGCGAGGGCTCGGGGCTGCGTGCCATCGGCTTCGACCGGACCCGGCCCTGGCCCGACCTGGGGCGCGGGACGCTGGTCGCGGCGGGCATCGGCAGCGCGGGGCTCGCCTTCTACCTGGCGGCGCGGGCGAGCGGGTTCAACCTCACCGTGGTGCCCGAGTCGCTGCCCGAGGTGTGGTGGAAGTACCCGGTGCTGATCCTCTCGGCGATCCAGAACTCCGTTCTGGAGGAGGTCATCGTCGTCGGGTACCTGCTGCGCAGGCTCGGGCAGTTGGGGTGGACGCCGATGGCCGCGCTGGTGGCGAGCTCGGTGCTGCGTGGCTCGTACCACCTCTACCAGGGGATCGGCGGCTTCCTCGGCAATGTGGTGATGGGTGTGGTCTTCGTCCTGCTGTACCGGCGCTGGGGGCGGGTCGGGCCGCTCGTCGTGGCGCACGCGCTGCTCGACATCGTGGCCTTCGTCGGATACGGGCTGCTCGCGGGCAAGGTGGGGTGGCTGCCCACCGCGTGACGCGGGTGTGCGGAAGGGGCGTACGGGTTCTCCGTACGCCCCTTCGCGTGTTCCGGGCCCCGGTGGTCAGGCGTGCAGGTCGCCCTCGATGACCGTGACCGCGTGACCGTTCAGGAGGGTGCGGTCGCCGCGCAGGCGCGTCCGGACGATGCCCGTGCGGGCGCCGCCCTGCAGGCCGACCAGGTCGTCGCGGCCGAACCGGGCCGACCAGTAGGGGGCGAGCGCGGTGTGGGCGCTGCCGGTCACCGGGTCCTCGTCGATGCCGACGGCGGGGAAGAAGCCGCGGGAGACGAAGTCGTAGCCGCTGTCGGGGCTCTGGGCGGCGGCGGTGGCGATGATGCCGCGCGTGGAGAGGGCCTTCAGGGCGGCGTGGTCCGGCGCGAGCGCGCGCACGGTGGGCTCGTCGCGCAGCTCGACGACGAGGTCGCCGATGTGGTCGGCCGTGTCGTGGACCGCGACGACCTCGGCGCCGAGTGCCTTCTCCAGGCCGTCGGGGACGGGGGCCGGGGCGAGGGAGGAGGTCGGGAAGTCCATCGTGATCGTGCCGTCGGCCTCGGCGGTGGCCCCGAGGATGCCGCAGCGGGCCGCGAAGCGGACCGGGCCGCTCGCCGTACCGGTGGAGTGCAGGACGTGGGCCGTGGCCAGCGTGGCGTGGCCGCACATGTCGACCTCGGTGGTGGGGGTGAACCAGCGCAGGGCCCAGTCGGCCTCGCCGCCGGCGGGCAGCGGGTGGGCGAAGGCCGTCTCGGAGAGGTTGACCTCCGCGGCGACCCGCTGGAGCCAGGCGTCGTCCGGGAAGGAGTCCAGGAGCAGGACTCCGGCCGGGTTGCCGGAGAAGGGCTGGTCGGTGAAGGCGTCGACGATTCGGATCCTCATGGCGCCGACCGTACCGGGGGCGGAATCGGGCGGGCCAAGGCCAATCGCGGAGAACTGGACCGTGTGGGCGCGCGACGGCACTCCTTCGGCATGGGGCCGGTGACCTGGGCGGACGCCGCGCGCCGATCCCGCGTCCGTCAGGCGGGGAACTCGGAGGTGGACCTGAAGCGGTATCTGTCCTCCGGGTCGGCCATGTCGTCGATGTCGGTGAAGTAGTACGACTTCGCCGTGCCGGACACCACGTCGAGGAGGAACGCGCTGCACGAGGCGGGATGGGCCTCCCAGAGAGGTCCGCGGCCCTCGTTGAGGAGGGTCGTCCACTCATCGGGCTCCGCGCCGGGCCGCACCAGCCAGTACAGGAAGTGCCCCGCGCCTTCCACGTACCCCCAGGGCACCAGCCTGACGTCGCCCTCCTCGATCTCCGCCGGTTTCTTCTCGCCGCCCGCCCAGAGGTCGGCGAGGATCTCGTCGCGCTCGGCGGTCTGGGCGACCAGGTCGTATATCGCATCCGGGCAGTCCGGTTCCAGCAGCCAGATGGTCCCCGCGAAGACCCCGCCCCCGTAGGTCTCGACCAGCCGCTTGTAGTCGGCAGGCAGGGCGGTGCCCAGTGCCTCTTCGACGGCGGCCCACCGCACGGTCCGTACGGCGGCGGGTGGCGGGCAGAGGAGCGTCAGCGCTTCGACGAGACCGTCGTGCTTCTCATGATCGGCAGGCATGGCCCCCACCTTGCACCATCCGGACACGCAGGTCGGCGGCGGTTCAGTCGGAATGCTTGCTCGGCGAACAGTTCCGATATATCGTTGACGCATCGCGACAGTTCAGAGAATGAAACCCGATGGAAGGAGCGTTGCGATGCGTTCACATGGACACGAGTACGGAAACGGCCACGGAGCCGGCCGTGGAGGCTGCGGCCCCGGGCCTCGTGGTGACTTCGAGGGACGGCGCGCGGCGTTCGGCCCCTTCGGTCCGGGCTTCGGTGGTGGCGGCCCCTTCGGGGGCGGACGCGGTCACGGTGGCGGCCGGGGACGGGCGCGGCGCGGCGACGTGCGTGCCTCGATCCTGGCGCTCCTCAAGGACCGCCCGATGCACGGCTACGAGATGATCAGGGAGATCGGCGAGCGCAGCGACGGGGCCTGGAGGCCCAGTCCCGGCTCGGTCTACCCCACCCTCCAGATGCTGGAGGACGAGGGTCTGATCACCAGTGCGAGCGAGGGCGGCAAGAAGCTGTTCACGCTCACCGACACCGGACGCGCCGAGGCCGAGGAAGGTCCCGAGGCGCCCTGGGCGGACGCCGGGCGCGGCGTCGACTGGGAGGCCATGAACGAGATCCGGCAGGCCGGCTTCGGCCTGATGGAGGCGTTCGGGCAGGTCTGGAAGGCCGGCAGCGCCGAGCAGCGGAAGAAGGCGGTCGGCGTGATCAACGAAGCCCGCAAGAAGCTGTACCTGATCCTGGCCGACGAGCACTGACCGGTGCCCGGTGACGGCCGGGATCGAACGAAGGGCCCCGCGGCGCCTGCCGCGGGGCCCTTCGGTGTGCGTGAGGGGGCTCTCAGGCCACCAGGCCCGAGAGCTTGCGCAGCGACTCGGTCAGGGCCGCCGTCGCCGAGTCCTTGAGCTTGCCCGCCATCAGGGAGACCGCCGCGCCGGTGAACGCGCCGTCGATCCGTACGGTCGTGGCGTCCCCGTCCGGCGTCAGCGAGTAGCGGGTGGTGACGAGCACACCCATCGGGCCCTTGCCCTTGATGGCGAAGGCGCGCTCGGCCTCCAGCTCCTCGACCGTCCAGAGCACCTCTGCGGGGAAGCCCATCAGCTTCATGTTCTCCGTGAAGGTGGCACCCGCCTCCAGCGTTGCCGGGCCGCCGTTCGGGAAGTTGGTGTGGGTGGCGTTCCACTCGCCGTACGAGGGGAAGTCCACGAGCTGCGCCCAGACCTTTCCGGGCGGTGCATCGATCCGTGCCTCCGCGCTGACTTCGGCCATGAGACCACCCCTTCACGCGTGCCTGCTGGGTTCCGGTGTCGCGGAACGTAGCCGGGTGGCCGTGAACATTCAATACTGATGAACCGTCAGTTCTGCGGCGGCCGGTCCGGCCCCGTCACCGATCCACCAGATCTCGGACGCGTCGAAGCTGTCGGAGGCGCGGGGCGCCCCGTCCTCCTCGTGACAGTGGAAGGCCGCCCAGAACAGATCGGCCGGCAGCGCCTCCCGGGGCGCGTACACCCGGTAGACGTACTGCCGCCCGTCGCGCGCGAGCAGGGCCACCATCCAGAACACATACGGAAGACGTTGGGGGCAGGGCCTGTGGTTGCGTCGGGGGCGCAAATCAAGGCGGCGCGCGCCCTGGGAGGGCATCGCGCGCGATCTCATCCGTAAGGAGGAGGAATCGCGCGCGCGTGCCCAACTCCGGTGGGATGCGGACATGCTTCTCCCCGGCGATGCCCCGGCGGCCCGAGCCTGATGAGGTGGGAGGGTGCACCGTCCTGTCCCGATTCCCCAGCAGCCCCTCCGGCAGCCCGTCGCCCCGCGCGCGGAACTCGCGCCCTTTCTGACGCCGTCCCTCATGACGGTCGTGACCGGCGCGCGCCGCAGAGCCCTCCGGGACGGCGACCGCCAGATCGACACCGCGCACCTTCTGCACGCGCTCATCGAGTCCGACCCCGAGGTCGGCGCCGCCTTCGAGGGCGGTCAGCAGCTCGCCCGCGTCCTCGGCTACCTGGTGCAGCGCTCCATCGGATACGGGCTGCGCTGGCAGCGCTCGGTCGAGGAGTCGGGGGCCGGCCGCCTGCTGCCCGCCACGCGCGGGGCCGAGGCTCAGGACGGCCGGACCTCCGGCTGGTCGCCGGCCGCGGCCGCGGCCCTCGAGGAGGCCTTCCGGCGAGCCGCCGAACGCGGGGACACCCGGGCGCGCGGCCTCGACCTCCTCGCCGTCGTCGCCGCCGATCCGGAGAGCCGGGCCGCCGAGGTGCTGCGCCGCGCAGGGGTCGATCCGGGCGCGCTGAGCGCCCGTGCCGGAGCCCCGGCCGAAGCCCGTTTCGACGCCGGTGCGGCCGCCCTGGCGGAAGGGTCCGTTCCGTGGCGTGACGGAGAGCCGTCTCAACAGGTGTAACGGGGGTTACGCCCCTGACCGCGTCCTGTCATCATGGCCCGATGCACGCGTCTCAGGGGAGAAGCGCCGGCCTGGGACTAGCCCTGGCCTCGGCCTTCGCATTCGGTGGTTCAGGAGTGGCGGCCAAGCCGCTGATCGAGGCGGGACTCGACCCGCTCCATGTGGTGTGGCTCCGGGTCGCCGGCGCCGCACTCGTCATGCTTCCGGTGGCCTGGCGCCGCCGTGACCTCCTGCGCCGCAAACCCGCTCTCCTCGTGGGCTTCGGGCTGCTCGCCGTCGCCGGTGTCCAGGCCTTCTACTTCGCCTCGATCTCCCGTATCCCCGTCGGCGTCGCGCTGCTCATCGAGTACCTCGCCCCGGCCCTCGTCCTCGGCTGGGTCCGCTTCGTCCAGCGCCGGCCCGTCACCCGCGCCGCCGCCCTCGGCGTCGTCCTGGCCGTCGGCGGTCTCGCGTCCGTCGTCCAGGTCTGGTCCGGGCTCAGCTTCGACCTCGTCGGACTCCTCCTTGCGCTCGCCGCCGCCTGCTGCCAGGTCGGCTACTTCGTCCTCTCCGACCAGGGCTCGGGCGAGGCCGAACAGGCCGACCCGATCGGCGTCATCGCGTACGGGCTGCTCATCGGCGCGCTCGTCCTCACCGTCGTCGCCCGCCCGTGGGGCATGGACTGGGCGCTGCTCGGCGGCAGCGCCGACATGGACGGCACCTCCGTGCCCGCGTGGCTGCTGCTCGGCTGGATCGTGCTGATCGCCACCGTGCTCGCGTACGTCACCGGCGTCGTCTCGGTACGCCGGCTCTCGCCGCAGGTGGCGGGTGTCGTGGCCTGTCTCGAGGCCGTCATCGCGACCGTGCTCGCCTGGGTGCTGCTCGGGCAGTACCTCGACGCGCCGCAGATCATCGGCGGCGCGGTGGTCCTGGTCGGGGCCTTCATCGCCCAGTCGTCGACGCCGAAGGCGCCCGCCTCCGGACCCGTGGCGGGCTCGGCGGCGGACGACGGCGCGGCCGGAGGGCGGGACACCGAGTTGTCCGCCGGGCGGACCGGGCCCTAAGGTGCGGATCATGCATTCGACCGTGCTTCCGCCTCCCGCCGCCTAGCGCGCGCGGAGACTCTCCTCGACGAAGACCGGGCTCGGCCGGGCGACCTCTCGCCCCCGAGCGGTTCGTCGCTGCCCGCGCGCGGAGCCGAGCGACCACCTTTCCCTCCTGTCTTCCACGGAGAAGTCACGTGTCGAACTCTTCGGAATCCGCCCTGTCCGTCGGGCGGAGCCTGCTCTATCTGATCGTCGCCGGGATCGCCTGGGGCACGGCCGGTGCCGCCGCCTCGCTGATCTTCCGCATCAGCGACATGGGCCCGCTGGCCCTGTCCTTCTGGCGCTGCGTCGGCGGTCTCGTCCTGCTGCTCGGGGCGCTCGCCCTGCGTCCCCGGCGGCGAGTGGCCCGTACGGCCGGGGAGTCGCGCGGCCGCGGGGCGGCCGGTACGGCCCGTACGGCCGGGGAGTCGCGCCGCCGTCGGACGGTCCGCATCCTCGGTACGGGGGTCGGGCTCACCATCTTCCAGAGCGCCTACTTCGCCGCCGTCGAGGCCACCGGCCTGGCGGTCGGCACGGTCGTCACACTGGGCGCCGGACCCATCCTCATCGCGGTCGGCGCCCGGCTCACCATGGGCGAACGCCTCGGCCGCGGCGGCATCACCGCCGTCACCGGGGCGCTCGCCGGGCTCCTCGTCCTCGTCCTCGGCGGCGGGGCGGCGGAGGTCCGGCCGCTGGGTGTCGTCCTCGCGGTCGTCTCGGCCGCCGGATACGCGGCGATCACCCTGCTCACGCGCTACCTCGGCCGGGACGGCGGCCGCACGGACGCGCTGTCCACCACGACCTGGGCCTTCGCGATCGGGGCGGTCGGGCTGCTGCCCGCGGCGCTCGCGGAGGGGGTCGTACCGCACACGGACGCGCCGGTGAGCGTGCTGCTCCTGCTCGTCTACGTGGCCGCCGTGCCGACCGCGCTCGCCTACGCGCTGTACTTCGCGGGGGCGGCCGTCGTCCGGGCGGCGACTGTCTCCGTGATCATGCTCCTGGAGCCGGTGAGCGCTGCCGTGATCGCCGTCTCGCTGCTCGGTGAGCGGCTCACCGCCGCCATCGTGCTCGGCACGCTGCTGCTGCTCGCCGCCGTCACGGGCCTCGCGTTCGCCGAGGCGCGGACGGCGACGGCGGAACGGCGGCGGGAGGCCGTGGCGGTGTAGGTGGGGGCGTGGGGCCGCGGCCTACGCCGTCGCCTGAGATCGGTGGGGGTTCGCGCCCCCGCCGATATCAGCCGGTGGTGCGGCGGCGCAGTTGGTGGCCCCGCGCCGCCCGGTCACGGGGGCCGTCGCGTTCTGCCAGTCGATCCATGACCCGGTCCCGGATCTCCTGCGGCTTGTTCCCCGCGTACTTGAACTTGGCCCGCACCTCGGTCACCTCCAGGCACAGCACCCGGATTCCGGACAGCAAGCGGCCGAACGGGGCCTCGCCGGGGACAGCGGGGGCCGTGCCGCCGTCCGGCTGGAAGTGGGCGACCTGGCGGTTGAGCAGCTCCGCCTTCTCCGCCGGATCGTCGACCACGTGCGCGGTGCAGCGCAGTTGGACGGCGGCGTAGTAGGAGGTGGGCGTGCCGTGCGCGGTCGGCGTGTCCTCGGGGGCCGTCCATGTGCCCGGCACGAAGACGTAGTCGTCGACCACGCTGAGGAGCACCGTCGGGTTCGCCTCCAGAGCGCGCCACAGCGGGTTCGGGCGGGCCAGATGGGTCAGCACCCGGCCGTACGGGCCGGGATCGGCCTCGTACCGGAAGTGCGCGGGCTGCACCCACGGCGGGTCTCCGGGCAGGCCGTTGACGGCGAGCTGGCCGAAGTCGTGCCGGGAGAGCCAGTCGCGCCACTCGTCCTCGTCGTGGGGGGCGTCCCAGGGGTGTATCAGCATCGTCCGTCCGTCCCTTCGTCCGGCGTGGCGGCTCGTGGCTTTACGTAGCTGTGCGTGGCTTTTCTAGAGCGCGGCCAGGTAGTCCGGCAGGGCGACGGCCGGGTCGAGGTCGTCGGCCGGGACCGGTGCGCCGTAGCCGCCGCGCACCGGGATCACACCGGACCAGTGGGGGAGGCCCAGGTCCTCGGCGTCGTCGTTGGGACCGCCGGTGCGGACCTTCGCCGAGACCTCGTTGAGGTCGAGGCGGATCACGGCCGTGGCGGCGAGTTCCTTGGCGTTCGCGGGGCGCGAGTCAGCGGAGCGGCCGGGGACGACGTGGTCGACCAGGGCGTCGAGCGCGATGCGCAGCTCCTCGGGGTCGGTGACCTGGTGGGCGGTGCCGAAGACCACGACCGAGCGGTAGTTGAGGGAGTGGTGGAAGGCGGAGCGGGCGAGCACGAGGCCGTCGACATGGGTCACGGTCAGGCAGACGGGCAGACCGGGAGCCGCCACACCGTCGCCGGCCGCGCGCAGCGGCCGCGAGCCGGTCGAACCGTGCACGTAGAGGCGGTCGTCGACGCGGCCGAAGAGTGTCGGGAGCACGACCGGCGCGCCATCCCGTACGAACCCGAGGTGGCAGACGTACGCCTCGTCGAGTATCGAGTGGGCCAGGGCCTTGTCGTACGACGCGCGCTGGCGGGAGCGGGTGGGGACGGTCCGGTCGGTCGGCGTGTACGTGTCGGCGACGGCAGCGGTCTCGGAGGCCTCGGCGGAGGTCCTGTCGGCGGCCGTGTCGGCGGCGGTGCTCATTGCGTTCTCCATTGCACTAGTGCATACTTGCGTTTGTGCTAGGAGAGTATCGGATCGAAGGTCGTCGCGCATCGGACATCGCCGCGAGTGTGGAGCGGGGGGTGGGGCTCGGGGCTCTGGAACCCGGTCAACTCCTCCCGCCGATGCGGGAGTTGGCGGGCATTCTCGGCGTGAACCCGAACACCGTCGCCGCCGCCTACCGCACCCTGCGTGAACGCGGGGTCATCGAGACCGACGGGCGGCGCGGCAGCCGGGTGCGCCCGCGGCCCGCCACGACCGCGCGCGGCTCGATCCGGGTGGAGGCCCCCGCCGGGGTCCGGGACGTCAGCAAGGGCAACCCCGACCCCGCCCTGCTGCCCCCTCTCGACGAGGCCTTCGCCGAGGTCGCGCGGAGCTACGCCGAACGGCCCGGCATGTACGGAGAGGCTCCCGTCGACGAGGAGTTCGGGCGCCTCGCGCGCGCCGCCTTCGACGCGGACGGGGTGCCGGACGGGCCCATCGGCGTCACGTCCGGGTCCCTCGACGCCGTCGAGCGGGTGCTCGCCGTGCACCTCCGGCCCGGCGACGGCGTCGCCGTCGAGGACCCGGGCTGGGGCAGTCTGCTCGACCTGGTGCCCGCGCTCGGGCTGCGGCCCGTGCCGATCGCCGTCGACGACGAGGGACCCCTGCCGGAGGCCGTCGAGCGCGCGATCAGGAAGGACGGGGCGCGGGCGGTGATCGTGACGGACCGGGCGCAGAACCCGACCGGTGCGTGCGTGACGGAGGCCCGCGCGGGGGAGTTGCGGCGCGTGCTCGCGGGGCACCCCGGTGTGCTGCTCATCGAGGACGACCACGGGCACGGGATCGTCGCGCAGCCGCTCCACCCGCTGGCCGGGGACACCGACCGCTGGGTGCTGATCCGCTCGGTCGCCAAGGCCTACGGCCCTGACCTACGGATCGCCGCCTTCACCGGTGACGCCGAGACCGTCGACCGGGTGCTCGGACGGCAGCGGCTCGGGCCCGGCTGGGTCAGCCGGCTCCTCCAGCGGACCGTCGCGCACCTCTGGGCCGCCGACGCGGTGGATCCGGCGGTCGTCGCGCGGTCGTACGGGAAGCGGCGCGACGGACTCGTACGGGCCCTGGCCCGGCGGGGCGTCGAGGCCCACGGGCGCAGTGGCATGAACGTGTGGGTGCCGGTGCCCGACGAGACCGGAGCGGTGGCCGGGCTCCTCGGTGCGGGCTGGGCGGTCGCTCCGGGGGCGCGCTTCCGGATGGAGGCGGGGCCGGCCGTCCGGCTCACCGTGTCGGGGCTCGCGGTTGCGGACATCGAGGCGCTTGCGGAGGGGGTGGCGGGGGCGGTGGGGCCGGTGGTGGCGCGGAGCTATGGGTGAGGGGTGGCCGGGTGGGCGCCTTTGCGGGTGCGGGGCGTTGTGCGCCTTGGCCGGTGCGGGTCGCCGCGCGCCCTGGGCGGCGCGGGCCGCTGCGCGCCCTTGCCGGTGAGGGCTGGGCCCGCCGCCACCCGCCGTGTGGGCAATCGTCCCTCCCGCAGACTTCGTCCGGGGGGACCCCCAGGGCGGGACGGGTGGGCACACGGGACGGCGCGCTTGGCGGCGCCTCCGCCCCTTGTGCCTGGACCCGCACCCTCAGTGCGCCGTGCACCGGGTGCGGGTCAGGGCGCGGAAGCCTAGGCCCGGCACGGGGCGCCGTCCGTTGTGCCCACCCGTTCCGTCCCTGGGGGTCCCCCCTGGACGAAGTCCTCGGGGGAGGAACGATTGCCCACCACGGGATGGGTGGGGGTGCCGTCCGGGGTGCCCACCTTGGGTCGGGGTGACGTGCGGGTTTGGGTCAGGGCCGCGCCGGCCAGGACGATGATCGCGCCGACCGGGGTGTTCCAGGTGAGTTGTTCGTTCAGGAGGGCCACTCCCGCCGCCGTGGCGATGACCGGGATGAAGTACGTGACCATCGCGGCCGTCGTCGGGCCGACCTCCGCGACCACCCCGTACTGGAGCAGCATCGCGTACCCCGTACCGAGGGCGCCGAGCGCGATCACGGCGAGCAGCGGGAGTACTTCCACCGACTTCGGGAGCGAGGTGAACAGCGGGGTGACGACCGCCAGTTGCAAGGTCGCCAGGCCGACCTGGGACCCGGCGAGCGAGAGGTTCGAGGCGCCCGTGCCGCTCAGTGTCCTGCGGACGTAGATCCAGCCGACCGCGTAGCTGAAGGAGGCCAGCAGGGCCAGTGCCGTTCCCGTCACGTCGACGCCCGAGAAGCCCTGCCACGCGCCGAGGACCGTGAGCACCCCCATGAAGCCGATGCCCAGGCCTGCCGCGCGGACCCGGGTCGGGCGGTCCTCGGAGAGCGCCACGAGGGAGAGCAGCATGCCCCACAGCGGGGTCGTCGCGTTGCAGATGCCCGCGAGCGTCGACGGGATGGTCAGCTCGGCGTACGCGAAGAGGGAGAACGGCAGCGCGTTGAGGAGGAAGGCCGCGACGGTCAGATGACCCCAGACGCGGGCGCCGCGCGGCAGTCGGTCGCGCTTCACGATCAGGGCGACGGCCAGCACGGCCGTACCGAAGAGAAGTCGCCCGAAGGTCACCTGGAACGGTGCGAAGCCCTCCGTGCCGACCTTGATGAAGACGAAGCTGAAACCCCAGATCAGGGCCAGTACGCCGAAGCGGACGCGCCAGTCGAGCAGACGGGAGGCGGGGGACGCGGAGAGGGACGTCGTGGGTGGGGCTGCGGGGCTCATGCACTCAGGGTGACCGCCGCGATCTCTTAGAACAAGCGAGAATTTCTCGACCCCTTCCCTTAGTATCGCTTACATGTTGAATCTGGAGCGCCTGCGCACCCTCGACGCCGTCGCCCGGCACGGTTCGGTCAGCGGCGCGGCCGACGGACTGCACGTCACCACCTCCGCCGTCTCCCAGCAGCTGTCCAAGCTGGAGCGCGAGGTGGGCCAGCAGCTGCTCGCCAAGAACGGCCGGGGCGTACGGCTCACCGACGCCGGGCTGCTGCTCGCCGAGCACGCCGCGCAGATCCTCTCCCAGGTCCAGATGGCCCAGGCCGACATCGAGGCCCAGCGCGGTCAGGTGGTGGGCGAGGTGCGGGTCGCCGCCTTCCCGACGGCCGCCCGGGGCCTCTTCCCGGCCGCGCTGGCCGCCCTGCGCGAGGGGCACCCGGACCTCCGGGTCCGTACGACGGAACTGGAGCCCGAGAACGGCGTGCGCGCGGTGCTGCGCGGCGACGCGGACCTCGCGCTCGTCCTGGACTGGAGCAACAAGCGGGCGCCCGTCCCCGGCGGCCTGGAGCGTGCCCATCTCCTCGACGACACCGCCGACGTGGCCCTGCCCGCCGGCCACCGGCTCGCCGGGCGGGATGCCGTGGACCTGGTGGACTTCGCCGACGAGGAGTGGGTCTCCTGGCCCGAGGGCGAGTTCTGTCACGACTGGCTGATGTTCACGCTGCGCTCGCAGGGCATCGAGCCGAGGATCGGTCACCTGGCGGGGGAGCATCACACGCAGCTGGCGCTCGTCGCGGCGGGACTCGGCGTGTGCGTCACGCCCAGGCTCGGGCGGCCGGTGCCGGACGGGGTCGTCTTCGTGCCCGTACGGCAGCAGGTGCGGCGCCACATCTACGCCACCTGGCGCGCCGACGCGGGCCGCCGGCCCTCCGTACGGGCGGTCGTCGGCGCGCTGCGGGCGGCGGCAGAGCCGTTGGGGAGCTGACCCGGGGCTCGTCCCGTTCCCCACGCCCGACCCCGTCTCCCGTCAGAGGCCCGCGAGTTTGCGGAAGTCCCAGGACGCGATCGCGTCCGGCGTCAGTCGCATCCAGGCGTGCCTGCCGTCGTGCGGCATCGCGTCGAGGCCGAAGTTCTTGGCGGCGAAGAGCTGCTCCGGCACCTCGAGTTCGGGGCACGGCTCGCCCGTACGCGGTGCCTCACCGATGAAGGTGACCGTGCCCGACAGCTCCACGCCGCGCAGTTCGCCGTAGTCCTCGCCGTCGTCCACCACGACGGCGATCCTCGGGTCGGCGCGCAGTTCCGCCCAACGGCGGCTGCGCGTCAGCGAGTACAGCCAGAGCGAGGAGCCGTCCCAGGTGAACCAGAGTGCGCTCACATGCGGGCGGCCGTCGGCGGAGACGGTCGCGACCCGGCAGGTGCGCTGTTCGGCGAGGAAGGAGTCGAGCTCCGCCGGGGTCATCATGATCCGGCGTCCACGGCGCTGTGCGACGGTCATCGTCCGCACCCTTCTGGATTTCTGATGAGACGTCAGAAAGCATGGGGGGCCATTCGAGCGTGTGCAAGGGGAGGGACCATGGAGCAGAGGGCGAGAGAGCGGCTCGGGGAGCGGATCCGGCCGGACGGTGGGGTCGTGCTGCTCACCGTCGAGTGTCAGCAGGGGGTCGTCGGGCCGGAGAGCGCACTGCCCGAGCTGGCGGCCGTCGCCCGTGCGTCGGGGGCCCTGCGGAACGTCGCCCGGCTGGTGGCCGCCGCGCACGAGGCGGACGTCCAGGTCATCCACGCCGTCGCCGAACGGCGTCCCGACGGGCGGGGTGCCAACAGCAACGCCCGGCTCTTCCGGGCCGCCGCCCGGCTTCCCGTACAGCAGCACAGCGGGAGCACGGCGGTACGGATCGCCGAACCGATCCAGGTCGCCGAGGAGGACCTCGTCGTACGGCGGCTGCACGGGCTTTCGCCGCTCGCCGGCACCGATGTCGACCCGCTGCTCCGCAACCTCGGCTGCCGGACCCTGATCGTCAGCGGTGTCTCCGCCAACGTGGCCGTGCCCAACGCCGTCTTCGACGCCGTCAACCTCGGCTACACGGTGGTCGTGCCCGGGGACGCCATCGCGGGGGTGCCGGCCGACTACACCCCCGCGATGATCCGTCACACCCTCGCTCTCGTCGCAACGATCACCACCACCGACGAGATACTCGCCTGCTGGAAGCTCCCCCGGCGGTCCCGGTCCAGGAACTCCGGGGAGGCCGTCAGCCGAAGCTGATCGCGTCGCCGACCACCTGGATCGGTGTCGGCGGCAGGGGGGAGCCGGCCGGGCCGGACTTCACGCTGCCGTCCGACACGTCGAAGTGGCTCTGGTGGCAGGGGCAGACGATGACCCCGTCCTTGACGCTGCTCACGGCGCAACCCGCGTGGGTGCACTTCGAGGAGAAGGCCTTGAACTCGCCGGCCTTCGGCTGGGTGATCACCACGCCCTTGTCGGCGAGGATCTTCCCGCCGCCCACCGGGATGTCCGCGGTCAGCGCGAGGGTCTCGGCCTCCGGTGCCGTGTCGGTGTCGCCCGTTCCGCCGCTCGCGGCCCCGCCGGTGTCGGCGGCGCCCCCCGTCGTGCCGCTGTTCTTGTCGCTGGTGTCACCGCCCCCGCAAGCGGCGAGTACCGCTACGAGCCCCGTGCCGCCCGCTGCCGCGACCACGGTCCGGCGTGCCACTCCGCTCATGTGCTGCCCCTCTTCCCTTGTGCGTTCGGTGACTTGTGCTCCTGCCTGAAGGTACGGCTGTGAGCTGTGTCCCGTTCACAGGATCGAGCGTTCGCCTCCTTTCGGTTCTGACGCGAGCATCCGATCCGGGATCCCGCCCCTTCAACGATCGAACGGTCCACCCTCCGCCCGGGGGCCGTGTCTGACGGGTCGTGCGACCTGGCAGACTGCGGGCCTCACGGTCGTCTCCCCCGTGTCGTGAGCGGACCGCTCCATCGGGGAAGCGGCAAGAGACTCCTGGAGGCCCCATGGCGCAGCAGCCCGGACAGCGGGCGGTCCGCACGAGCGGACGGCCCCGCCGGCCACCGCACCTGCCCGGGAGCGGGGCGAGCGCCCGATGACGCTGTGCCCCACCCGGCGTGCCGACCCCGGCGCGTTCGTCGTCCGGAGCGCGCCCGCCGTGCCGACCGCGGCCGTGCTGCTGCTCCACGGAGGACGCGCCGACGGTCCCGAGCCGCCGCCCGCCCTCAACCTGCCCGCGCTGCGCATGCGGCCCTTCGCCGCGGCCGTGAACCGCGCCGTCCGGGGCCGGGACGTGCTGATCGCGGAGGTGCGCTACCGCCACCGCGGCTGGAACGGCGCGAGCGCGGACGCCGCCAGGGACGCCGAGAGCGCGCTCGTACGCCTCCGGGAACAGGCCGGTCCCGTCCCCGTCGTCCTCCTCGGCCACTCGATGGGTGGCCGCGCGGCGCTCGCCGCCGCGGGCGACGCCGCCGTCCGCGGTGTCGTCGCCCTCGCGCCCTGGTGCCCCGCCGACGAGCCCGTCGACCACCTGGGCGGCCGGCGCCTCTACCTGCTCCACGACGAGAGCGACCGCGTCACCTCGGCCCGCGCGTCCTGGGACTTCGTCCGCCGGGCCCGGGCGGCGGGCGCGGACGCGGCGGGCATCCCGATGCCGGTGGGCGGCCACGCGATGCTGCGCGGCGCCCACCTGTGGCACCGCCGAGCGGCCGAACTCACGGCGGCGCTGCTGTCGCACGGGTGAGGGGACGCGTGCGCCGGGAGGCGGCTGGGTCCTAGGTGGTGATCAGGTCCGCGCATGCCGCCCGGGTCGCCCCGTGGACCGCTCGGGCCAGGCGGGCGCCCCACAGGGAGCGCGGGCCGGCGAAGGGTTCGGCTTCGGTGCCGGTGGGCACCGGGGCCGCCACGCAGACCGCGTCCGTGGGGGTGCCCGAGGCGTCCGCGCCCAGTTCCACCAGCGCCTGCACCTTCGCCTCGGTGGCGGTCACGACCGCGTTCACGAGGGCCGCGTCCGTGAGGGGGAGCGGCAGCGACACGATGATGTTGATCGTGCCGGGGCGGGGGATCGTGACGCCACCGACGCCCGGTTCGGCCGCCCAGCCCCGTACGCCTATCCCCGCGGTGACCACGGCCCGCACCCCGCCGTCCTCGGCGTGACACCGGTCCGCCACCGAGGCCGCCGTCATCAGGCCCACGCCCGCGCCGGTGAGCCCCGCCCCGGCGGCCAGGTCGCGGAGGTGGGCGACGGGATCGAGCCGGTCGTAGCCGGGCGGGACCTGGGCGTTGATCACCCACTCCCGCTCACCGATGCCGCCGCCGAGCACCGCGCTCGACACCATGCGGACGCCCGGCCCCGGGGCCCACACCAGTAGCGGCCACGCACGACCCTGCTCCGTGTGGGCGAGCAGGGCCGCGTCGGCGAGAGACGCGCTGGTCAGGAGGGTTCGCGTAGGCACCCCCGCACCCTAGGGGGTGCTTGTGGATCAGGCGAGGCCGTCCCAGCCCCAGCGCGGCGTGGGGCCGGGTTCGCCGAGGTCCGTGCCGGGCGCGGAGGCCGAGACGTCCTTGGCGATCCGTGTGCCCCAGTCGAAGTACTCCACCACCCGGCGGCGCAGCAGGGCGTCGTCCGGCAGTTCCTTCTCCACGGCCGCCGTCATCAACTCCATCCAGCGCAGCCGCTGTTCCTCCGTGATGCCGAGCCCGAGATGGGCGCGGAGCAGAGCCTGGTGCCCGCCGAGCTCCGCCGTGAACTCGGCGGGACCCGAGAACACCTCCGCCAGCCATACGGCGACGTGCTCCACATGGGCGGCGGTGAAGTCGGCGAAGACGGGCGCGAGGAGGGGGTCGGCCAGGACCCCCTCGTAGAACGTCTCGGAGAGCCGGCGCAGCGCGTCGGCGCCGCCCACGGCCTCGTACAGGGTGTTCGTGTGCTCGGCGGTCATGGAGGGCCTCCGGATTCGGGATGTGTCCTGCCAGCTTTCACACAACACGGCCCCGCTCCAAGGATGTTCGCTCTCGGCGGGGCGGGTCGCCGCACGGCTTCCGACCGCCGCGCGGCCGCTCGCGCGCGCCCCGGTCCACACCGGGCGGGCCCTGGGCGACCCCCGGCCGACCCGGAGCGCCTAGCTTGGGCGAATGCTTACAGAAGTTGCGGCACCGGCTGGGGTGAGAAGCATCGGTAGTGGGCAAGTTCGCCGGTAGTGCGGTTGCGGCGGATCAGGAGCTGCCGGCGGCCCGGCGTCCGCTCGGTGAGATCGATGACGGCCCAGTCGTAGAACCGCTGTCCCTTCGCGCCGCGTCCGGCCGAGAGCTTCTGCCAGGCCCGCTTCGGCACCTTCTTCACCAGGGAATCGGCGCGGAACGTGCCCGCACCGGTGGCCACTTCGGCCGAGCAAGCCACCGCGAGGACATGGCCGATGCCGCCTCCCTCCAAAGCCGTGCGCAGTTTCGGGTTGCCGCCGTAGACCTCGTCCCCGGTGACCCAGCCCACGTGATGTCCGGCGTCCAGGAACCGTTCGATCATCGTGCGGGCCAGTTCAGGCTCGGTCGCAAAGACGGTGCCCTCGCTGAGCCCCGCTGCTCGGCAGCGGTCCGGGTCGTGTGTCCAGGAGCGCGGGATGTACAGCTCCCGGTCCACCGCCGCGTGTTCCCGGGCGCCGGCGTAGACGAGGTAGACGGCGACCTGGGAGTTTTCTCTTCGCCCGGCCGTTCCGGTTGGCGCTGGACCCCGACGGTGTGGGTGCCCTTCTTCACGTCGCCGGTTTCGTCGACGACCAGCACCGCCGCCTCGTCGTGGAGGTGCTCGACGACGTATTCGCCGCACGTCGTCGCGGACCGCGTCGGCGTCCCACACGGCCCGGGACAGCAGGTGCTGCATGGCGTACGGGCGGGCCTCCCCGGCCCACTCCGCGATCGTCCAGCAGTTTTTGCGTGGCAGGTCCGACAGCGAGCTGAGCATCAACCGCCCGGCCCGCAGGCGAGGTTCATAGCGGCTGAAGTGGCCGGCGATCCGGCCCATGGCCACCTCGAACGCCTCCCGCCAACGTGCGGGATCAAGGCTGTGGCCAGTGGCCACCATCTCGTCGTCAGTCCACACACCCACGATCATCAAGGGCGGCCGCACATGTTCCTGTACCGGCCCCCACCAGCAAGATCGCGATCCACACAGCTGGAGCACTACGGTCCGCTTAGTAGGCCCCCGGGGCCTTTGAGGGAGCTCTGCATCGTCCGCGAACCCCTCCTTCACGGGGCGCGGAAATCCGTGGACGGACCCACAGGAGATCACGTACGGTGTGGTTTCACGCCCTGAGACGGACGGAAGGAGGCGAGTGCCATGCAGTTCACACCTTTCCAGCGCTCCCTCTTCCGCTCTCCCGGCGTGGTTCACCAGTTCTGACCGGGGGCGCTCCAAGCAGCCTGTATCCCGGAGGAATCCATGACCGATCCGGTCATCCGCGCGCTCTCCGCGAGCGACGCCCATCTCTTCGACGCACTCCCCGACCCCCTGGGCGCCCGTGAAGGCCATCGGCGTACCCAGTTCCGCCCCGACTGGAAGCGCGTCGCCCTGCGCGACGGCGAGGTCGTCGCACGCGGCGCGTGGTGGGGCGGTCCCGACGACTCGGAGCCCGTCAACATCAACTGGTTCGACGTGGCCGAGGGCGAGGAGGAGGCCGGGGCCGAACTCCTGCGCTCCGCTCCCTGGCAGGTCGAACTCGAGATCAACCTACCCGGCGGCTGGCGGGAGAAGACCGACCTGCGCGCCGGCGCCGAGGCGCGCTTCGCCGCCGCACGAGCCGCAGGGTACGAACTCCTGGTGGAACGCTTCCTGTACCGCTGGACCCCGGAGCGAGGTCTGCCCGAGCGGCCCGGACGCCTGCGCTTCAGCGCCGAACCCGACGACACCGTGTTCTTCGACGCGTTGCGCCGCATCCACTCCGCCACCCTGGACGCCCACGCGCTCAGGGCCATCGAGGAGGGCGGCCTCGACCAGGCCGCCCAGGAGGAACTCGACTTCTTCCACTGGTGCCCCTCCCCGCGGGAATGGTGGCAGACCGCACACACGCCGGAGGGCGACCTGGCCGGCATCCACATCCCGGCCCACAACCCCTCCGGCCCGACCATCGGCTTCATCGGAGTCATCCCGGAACAGCGCGGTCGTGGCTACGCCTACGACCTCCTCGCGGAGTGCACCCACCTCCTCGTCGAGCAGGGCGCGGAGTTCATCAGCGGAGCGACGGACCAGGCCAACTTCCCCATGGCCGCGAACTTCGCCAAGGCCGGTTTCCCCGTCATCCGTGAACGCATCAACTTCCACCCGGCGGGCCAAGCGGCCTAGCGAGGAGTAGCACGCGGTGAGCGGTCCCGTCCGAGGGCAGGCCCGGACCGCTTGCCAATGCCCGGCGGCAGGCCGGCCGACCGTGTGAACGCGCGGGATCGACACTGTGGAGTGGCCGCCGTCTCGTCGTCAGTGCACACATCGACGATGATCAACGGTGGCCTCGCCCGTTCCCGTACAGGCCCGCCGGGCTCGTCGACGGCGATGGCAATCCCACCGTGACCGCCCACCGGTTTCGCCACACGGTCGGCACCCAGCTCGCCGAAGGCGGAGCCCAGATCCAGACGATCATGGCGATCCTCGGGCACCGCAACGCGCAGATGTCGGCAACGTACTCCCACACCAGCGACCCCGTCCTGAAGGAGCAGTACGAAAAGGTCATCGCCGCTGGCGGACGGATCGCAGGCCCGGCCGCGGAGGAACTGCTGACCAGGCAGATCGGCGAGGACACCCTTAACCGGCTCAAGACCGACTTCTTCAAGACCGAACTCGAACTCGGCCACTGCCTGCGGGCACCCGCCGAAGGCCCTTGTGAGTGCGACCTCTACCTGCGCTGTTCGAAGTTCCTCACCACGAGTGAGTACGCACCACGCCTGCGGTCCCGGCTCGCCCGCGAACAGCAGCTCGCCCAGGACGCTGTCGAACGCGGCTGGCCCCGCGAGGTCGAACGGCACAACGCCATCGCCGAACGGATCCGCGGCCTCCTCGCAGACCTTGGCGAGAGCACCGAACCCGGCCCTGACGACCACTGCTGACGGCCTCCCTCTCAACAGAGGGAAGCCAATCAGCCCCCACCGAGAGGTCAGCGCCTCGCCCCGTGCAAGATCTTCGCTATGCACTCGCTCAACGACACCACCTGGGTGAGAACGCGGGCGGACCTCGTCTCATACGTCAGACAGCTCAGCCAAGAAGCCGAGGCCCCTGCAAGTGGTTGGGAGAACCAGTCGCTGCATGGCTACCTCGAAGCGCTCAGTGCCTGGACCAACGACATGGACGGCTACTTCATCAACCGAGGAGAGCCCGTTCCCGATCAGCCCCAGTGGAGCTTGACCGCCGACATGTTGAGAGCGGCTTACTTCTACGAGTAGGCCATCACCGGCCCAGAAATCGTCCAGATAGATGTTGATGTGCCGGTCCTTGAGCCGGGAGGGGCGCGCGATGTCCTCGTCCTTCATGTCGTGCCCCTCGGCGCGACGCCGTCGAATTGATGGACAGCACCGCGCCCCCTCTTCAGGTAGCCCATGGAAGAGGGGGTGTTGATGTGTGCCGGATCAGATGTCGGTCGGCCCGAGCAGCCCCAGCACCGCCGACGGCCCGGCGAAGTCCTGGGCCAGAGCGTCCATCAGCAGGCTACTGCGGCAGGCGGACGCATTCGATGAGGTAGTCGCCGGTGTCCGGGTTGATGGTGACGCCGTGGGCTTCGCTGTGGAAGCCGGGGAAGGCGCGGTCGAAGCCCTCGAGGGCGCGTAGGTAGCGCAGGAGGGGGCCGTCGGGGGTGCCGGTGGATTCGCCGGGCATCAGGACGGGGATGCCGGGCGGTGTGACGGTGACCATGGCGGCTGCGGTCCGATGGGCGGCCTGGCTCAGCGGGATGCGTTCGGTGCCGCCGCGGATGAGTTTCTGATAGCAGCGCTGGGGTGGTTCGACGGGCACGGGGAGCTGCTGGAAAGCGGTGTCGAGTGCGGTGATCAGTTCGGCGTGGGTGAGGTGTTCGTGCATCGTCTGGCACAGATCGCGCAGGGTGGTGCCCTCGTATCGGGCGGGGTGCTCCTGGACGAGGCCGGGGAGGACTTGTTCGAGGGGCGCGTCGGTGTCGTAGAGGGCCTTGAAGTCCATCAGGGCGTCCATGAGTGTGCCCCATTTGCCCTTGGTGATGCCCATGGAGAACAGGACGAGTGCGGTGTAGCTGTCGGTCTTCTCCACGACGATGCCGCGTCGGGCCAGGTAGGCCGTCAGCACGCGCGCGGGGATGCCCCAGGAAGAGGTCTCGCCTCTCGCGGTGACGCCGGGGCAGGTGAGGGTGACCTTGATCGGATCGAGCATGCAGTAGCCGTCGGTGAGTCCCTCGAAGCCGTGCCATGCGGCCCCCGGCTCGAGCAGCCAGCAGTCGGGGTCGCTGCGCAGCAGGTCGGCGGGGGCATCGGCGAAGGCGACGCGCTCGCCGGTGGTCGGATGGGTGATCTCGTCGGGCTGCCACACTCCGAAGAACCAGTCGGGTCGGTCGCCCGCGTCGGTGATGCGTCGGGCGGTGCGGACGACGGCCTGGCGGAAGCGGACGGCTTCGGTGACCGCTTCGTCGATGAGCCACTGGCCCTGCGGGCCGTCCATCATGGCGGCGGCCACGTCGAGGGAGGCGATCGCCGGGTAGAGGGCCGAGGTGGTGCCGTGCATCATGAACGCCTCGTTGAACCGCTCATGCTCGACGGGGGCCCTGGGCGAGGTCTTGACGTGGACCATGGCGGTCTGGGACAGGGCGGCCAGCAGCTTGTGAGTGGACTGGGTGGCGAAGACGGTGGGCCGCTCGGGGCTGTCGAAGGTGTCCGGGCCGACGGCCATGCCGTAGCGGGCGGCGTACAGGGGGTGGAAGCGGGCGTAGGCGAACCATGCCTCGTCGAAGTGCAGGCGCGGTGTACTCGGCGCCAGCGCCCGGGTGGTGGCGAGGGCGTCGTAGCACAGGCCGTCGTACGTCGAGTTCGTCACCACCGCGTACTGCGCCTGGTCCGAAACCGCCCCGGCCGTGAGCGGGTTGGCGGCGATCCGGGCGGCGACGGCGGCCTTCTCGATCTCGGCGGGTGGCAGCGGGCCTGCCAGGCCGTAGCCGTTGCGGGTCGGCACCAGATACACGGGGCGGGCACCGGAGATCACCAGGCCGTGCAGGACGGACTTGTGGCAGTTGCGGTCCACCAGGGCGATCTCGTCCGTGGTGACGCTGTAGTGCCCGACCATGCGGTCCGCGGTGGAGTTGCCGTGCAGCACGAAGTACGTGCGGTCGGCGCCGAACACGCGGGCGGCGTTGCGTTCTGCCAGGCCGATCGGGCCGCTGTGCTCGAAAAGCGACCCGAGTTCGCCCACCGAGATCGACAGGTCGCTGCGCAGCAGGCGCTCGCCGAAGTAGTCGAAGAACGCGCGACCCGCTGCGGACTTCAGGAACGCCACGCCACCGGCGTGGGCGGGGGTGTGCCAGGAGTACTGGTGTGCGTCGTCGAACTGCTTCAGTGCCTTGAAGAACGGCGGCAGTACCTCGTGGTGGTAGCTGCGGGCGGCGGATGCGACCCGGCCGGCGATGAAGGCGGCGGTGTCCTCCAGCGGCCAGATGTAGCCGACGACGGCCTCCGACACCCACAGCGGCAGCTGCTCCAGGTCGTGGTCGCCGTCGTCGGCCATGAGGAGGAAGACCGGCAGGTCCTTGAAACGGCTCTGGATCAGCCGCAGCACTGCGGCCCCGCCCTCGCCCGGACCGCTGGATCCGTCTGCCGGCAGGTCCCATGCGACCACGGCCGCCGCCAGAGCGGACTCGGTCCGCAGTGTCGCGCGGGCGTCGCGGGCGTCGGCCGCCCATCGGGGCTGCAGTCCCTGCCCCTCCAGTTCCTTGCCGATCCGACGTAGTTGCTCGGTGCTGACTCCTCCCTGGAGCGGGTTCTCGCGCAGGGCAAGCAGAACACTGCCGTTCACCATGACGTCCTTGTCCTCACGGTCTTACGGGCGCTGGGTGACGCCCGGCGCAGTCTCGCAACGCCCGCGCCGGCATCTGACCGTGTTCGATCTTCTTCACTCCCACGCAGCAACCGTTACCAGCCAGGTCCGGACCCAGCTGCGCCGGCGGAGAACCAGGGCGCGGCAAGCGGCGGCTCCGGCTCGGGGCGCCCGTCAGCAGCTCTGGAAGGCGGATCCGGGTCAGGAACCTTCAGAGGTGCCGAGCGTGATGCCCTTCGTGGCGGTGCCGGGGGCGTTGTCGTAGAGCACGTCTCCCGTGGACTTCTTCCAGATCCTCATGCGGAAGGTGTCCGGGGCGTCGGTGACAGTGATACGGAAGGCGTAGCCACCCGTTCCGTCGACCGTGCCGGAGCCCTGGTAGTGGGCTTCGGAACCGGTGACGACCAGCCAGTCCGAAGAGGTGGAACGGAACTTCAGCTTGCCGGCCCCGAAGAGGAAGGCGGCCTCACCGGAGGGAACGGTGGTGCCCTTCTTGTAGTGGGCGGCGAAGGAGAAGACCGCGGTCCCGGACGTGCCGGGCTCGGCGCGGTAGGCGCCTGCCGGGGAGACGATGACACCGCGGCCGGCCGCGGGGCCCGCCGCACCGTCGTGGACGACCAGCTCGGGCAGCCGGGTGCTGACGGAGGCGCCGTCGTCGTCCGTGACCGTGATCACCGGACGGTGGATGCCGGCCGCGGTGTACGTGTGGTGCGCTTCGCAGACGGATCCGGTGACCGTGCCGGGAGCGGGCTCCGTGGCGTCCTTCCAGTCGACCCGGCAGCTGTGGGTGTCCCTGGAGCCTGCATCGGTCAGGTGCGCGGTGACCGCTGTGCTCCGGCCGGCCGGAACCGGCGCGCCCGGGCCCGTGGCCGAGGTGATCACCGGGGCCGCGTTGTCCACGCTCACGCTGAGCGTGTCGCTGCTACGGCCACCGGTCAGCTGCAGCTCGTACGTACCGTCGTCGGCGCAGGTGACCGAGGTCAGCAGGGCCCCGGGGTCGGCGACGACACACGGCGCCCCGTCCTCCACCGTCCACTTCGCTCCGCCGGCTCCCGAGAGGGTGCCGGAGACGGGGATCGTGCCGCCCTCGGCGCCCCGGGCGTCCGGACCGGCGCGGACGACGGTGACGGGGTCGATGCCGGTCAGTGTCGGAACGACCTTCTTGATCAGGCCGGCGGCGTCGAACTCCAGCCTGTCGATCGTGGTCTCGCGGTGGGTGCCGTCACCGCCGGGAACGGCGAAGCGGTGGTAGGCGATGTACCAGTCGTCGGTGTTCGGCACCTGGACGACCGAGTGGTGCCCGGGTCCCTTGATGCCCAGGGAGAGGTCCTTCTCCAGGATCACGCCCCGCTTGGTCCAGGGGCCGGTGGGCGAGGAGCCCGTCGCGTAGGCGACCCGGTAGTCCTCGTCCCGGGTGTCGTTCTCCGACCACATGAAGTAGTAGGTGGCCCCGTGCTTGATGACGAAGGTGCCCTCCCTGTACCCGCCGGGAGTGATGTCGGTGACCTTCGACGCGTCGAAGGAGATCATGTCGTCGTTGAGCGGGACCACATACGCCCCGCCGTTGCCCCAGTAGAGGTACGGCGTTCCGTCGTCGTCGGTGAAGACCGCCGGGTCGATCATCTGGCCCGGGTACTGGCCGGCCTTGATCAGCGGCTTGCCCAGCGCGTCCTCGAACGGGCCGGTGGGTGAGTCGGAGACCGCGACACCGATGTTCGTGTCGGCGCAGAAGTAGAAGTAGTACTTACCGTTCCGCTCCTCCATCGCCGGCGCCCAGGCCCTGCTGTCGGCCCAGCTGACGTCCGGACCGAGGTCGAGGATGACCCCGTGGTCCTTCCAGTGCACCAGGTCCTTGGAGGAGTACGCCGTGAACCGTGTGCCGCTCCAGCCCGGGAAGCCGTCGGTGGTCGGGTACATGTAGAAGGTGTCGCCGAACCGCGAGATGTCCGGGTCGGCGGTGAGCCCCGGCAGGACCGGGCTCTTCATTGCGAGGGCGGTGACGGTCCAGGTGCGCCTCTTGCCGTCGGAGCCGGTGACCTCGTACGCCACGGGCGTGGTGAAGTCGTGGAGCGTGCCGGAGGGCGGACTGATGGAGGCGCCCTCGGCGAGGGTGAACTCCGGTGCCAGGGAGGTGAGATCGCTGCCCTCGGCCAGTGGCAGGGTGATCCTGCCGGCCGCGTTGTCGACGAGGGCGTCCACCTTCAGCGCGGGATGGGTCGCCGTCGCGACGCCGGCGGTGTTGCCGCTGAGTGAGAGGACCTCGGTGGCCGAAAGGGCCCGGCCGTAGATCCGGAAGTCGTCGACCTCGCCGCCGAAGTACGGGTCGGGGGAGTAGAGGGACTTGCCGATGTGACCGGAGTAGCCCTTGGAGGCGTCGTAGAGCTCGGACGGTTTGACGGTGACCCCCGTCGCCCGGGCCGCCTCGGCACCGTCCACGTAGAGGACCGCCGTGCCGGCCGCCCCGTCCACGGTGACCGTGACGTGCTGCCACCGGCCCGCGATGAGCGGGGAGCCCGCCGTCAGCTGCTTCTCGCCCGACCAGGTGGCCTTCGTGATTGCTGAGAAGAGCCTTCCGCCGCCGTTCGACGGTGAGGCGAAGAGGTACGTGTCGCGGTCCGGGCCCAGGCCGAAGAGCCACTGGAGGTTGTCCCCGCCCTTCCACTTGACGTGGGTGGAGACGGTGACGCTTTCGGCGCCCTTCAGGACGCCGTTCGGGATCCGGACGTACGGCGCGGTGGTGGAGGCGGCGGCACCGCCGGCCATCCGGAAGGATCCGCCGTCGACGCCGGTGCCGAAGCCGGGCGTACGGACGTACGTGCCGTGGAAGCCGTGGCCGCTGGAGTCACGGGCGATGCTGCCGCCGGTCTCGTCGAAGGCGTAGCGCAGGAGCAGGTCGGCGGGGACCTCGGGGCCTTCCGCCGCTGCCGTGACCTGGGCGTGGACCCGCGGCGCGGCGCCGTCGGACAGGCTGCCCGTCACCGTGAACGTCCCGGCCCGCTCGTACGCCGAGGCCGGCACGGCGTCCCAGACCACGGAGACGGGGCGCTCGACGCCGTCGGCGTACGTGGCGATCACCGTTCCCGGGAGGACCGGGGCGTCACCGATGCCCGTCGTCACGGAGACGGACTCGACCGACTCGACGAGCTGGTCCGGCTGGTAGGCGCGCAGCAGCCGGTCGTACTCCCTCTGCGTCACGGGCAGGACCGTGCCGTGGCGGGGCTTGGCGGGAAGGTCGTAACCGGTGGACGGGGTCCACCGGCCCGAGGCGAGGTCGGTCGTCTCGAAGGGGATGTAGCCGCGGCCCCCGAACTCGTCGAGGAACGCGTACCACTTCTCCTCGGTGTTGGACTTGAAGACCAGGGGTCCCTCGGCGGCGCTCATCGCCCCCTTGCCGATGCCCTCGGCGACGAAGTCGTAGGAGAGATCGAGGATCGAGTCGCTCTTCTCATGGAAGATGAACTTGCTGTTCGGGGTCGAGGAGGAGTTGTTCCGCTCGTCCTTGGACAGACGGTGGTAGGTGTCGCCGTGCTTGATCATCGTCGAGTCGATGACCGAGTAACCGCGGTCGATCCAGACCTTGGGCTCGCTGAAGGTGCGGAAGTCGCGGGTGGTGGCGTACATCATGCGGTTGTAGGTGTCGCCGGAGTGCTCGGCGTTCGCGTACAGCTTCGAGGCCCAGAAGACGACGTACGAGCCGAGCTTCTCGTCGTAGAAGGCCTCCGGCGCCCAGGTGTTGCCGGCCGCGTCGGGTGAGACCCTGACGAGGCGCTGGTCGGTCCAGTGGACGAGGTCGGTGGACTCCCAGACCATGATCGACTTGCTGCCGGTGCGCTGGGCCGCATCCCAGTTGCCGTTGCCGTAGATCCGCAGGTCGGTGGCTATCTGGTAGAACTTGTCGCCCTCGGGGGAGCGGATGATGAACGGGTCGCGCAGCCCCTTCTCGCCGAGCGTGGAGGTCAGGATGGGCTTGCCGCCGTTCAACTCCCGCCACTTCAGCGGGTCGTTGCCCTTGCTGAGTGCCGCGTAGAGCTGTTCGCCGTCAGCGGTGCCCTCGCCCGTGAAGTAGCTGAACATGTAGCCCTTGAGGGCTTCCCGGGCGGGGAGTTCGGGCACCTCGGCGGTCAGGACGCGGGTCGCCCGGGCCTCGCCCTTGGTGACGGTCGCTGTCAGCTCGACGGTGGTGCCGCCGGCGCCGTGCGCCGGGCGGTGGACCACACCGTCGGCGGAGACGACCGCCGGCTTCGCCGAGGACCAGGTGACGTGCGTGCCGTACGCGCCGGTCGTGGGCAGCGTGAGGTTGCCGCGCACGTCATCGAGGTCGTGGACGGTCAGTGCCCTGGCCGCCTCCCCGGCGGCGGTGGCGTCGTCGAACGCGGCGGGGACCCTGATGTCGAAGGTCTTGGTGTCGGTCACTGTTCCCTTTCTCAGCGTCGCGGTGAGCCGCGCGCGGCCGTCCGGTTCACCGGCGGCGGGGCGGGTCACGGCGCCGGTGGCCGACACCACGGAAGGAGCGTCGCTCGACCAGGTGATGGTGGAACCGCCTGCCGTGCCGGCGGTCGGCAGCGTCAGGTCGGAGACGACGGCGCCGGTGTCGCCGAGGCCGAGAGCGGCCTTGTCGTCGGCGACCCCCCGGGTGGCGACGGGGAGGGAGAGCTGCTCGACCTCCGGGCCGGTCAGCGCGCGCTCGTACACCCGGAAGTCGCGGATGCGGCCCTTGAAGAGCTTGTCGCCGGGGTACACCGACTTGCCGATGCGGTTGGCGGTGGTGATCCCGGAGCCGATGGAGCCGGGGGTGAGGGTGAGGGCCGTGTTGCGGGCCACCTCCACGCCGTCCTCGAAGAGCACGCCCGTGGAGCCGGTCTGGGTGTACGTGACGTGCTTCCAGACGGAGCGGGCCAGGGCGCGCCCCGGGGAGGGCCGGGTGGTCTGCTCCGTCGACCAGTTGCCGGAGGCGACCGAGGTACGGAAGGTGTCGCCGGTCGTGAAGAGGTAGCCGTTGCCGGCAGTGCCGCTGGTGTTCCCGAAGCCGTAGAGGAAGTACGGGGTGGCCTGGGCCGCATCGATCCGGACGTCCATCGAGACGGTGATCGCGGTCATGCCGCTGAGGATGCCGTCCGGCATCTTGACGAAGGTGTCGGAACCGTTGAAGCTCAGCCCCTCGCCGGTACCGGACCAGGCTGCGGTGCCGTTGACCGTACCGTCGCGCTTGTTGCCGGAGGCGTCGGCCACGGTGGTGCCGGAGGGGGCGTCGAGCTTGTACCAGAGGGCCAGGCCTTCGGTGATCTCCGCACTGCCGGTGATCTCCGCACTGCCGGTGGTCGTCGCACTGCCGGTGGTCTCCGCGCTCTCCACCGCGTGGGCGGAGGCGGCGGGGCCGGTGACGCTCAGGAGGATCGACGCGGCGGTGAGTCCGGCGAGACGCCCGGCCCGCCGTTGCGTGCGGCTGTGTGGTCGAGCGGATTGCATCGTTTCAATTTCCCTTGATGAGGCTGCTGGGGGGGAGTCGGGGGGAATCGGAACGTGGGGGAACCGGAGAACCGGAAACGGGACGGCAGGCCCCCAGGAGTGGGTGCCCTGCCGTTTCGGCGGTGGGACGTCGTGTTGCGCGAGTGTTGATCGGCGCGGAGCGCAGCGTCAAGAGGCGGGGGGAAATGTGCGACGGGTCGGACGACGTGTTCGGTGTGTCGTCGATAACCGCAGGTGGGGTGCGTGGTGATGCCCTGATCGACGCGTCGGACAACGTTGCCCGGTGAATCCACGGTGTCCGTCGCGTGCCGCGTCACCCGAGGGCAATGTCGTCGTAACCAAACCCGCTTGAACCGTTGACGTGTACAGGCCGCGTGCCTAGGTTCTGGTCGAAGTTACGCACAGTGTCTGATATTTCGAACAACTGGGGCCGGTGGCTGTCAGCCGCCAGCTGTCGAAGGGGACTCGCCGTGTTCCGCACCCGCTACTGGTTCACCCTCATGACAGCGCTGCTCATGCTGCTCGCCGCGGTCGCCACGCAGCCGGCCGCGGCGGCCGAGGGGCGTCCGTACACCAACCCCGTCAAGTCGGTGAAGGGCGCCGACCCCTGGCTGGAGTACCACAACGGCCACTACTACCTGGTCACCACGTCCTTCACCGGCGTGCTGACCATGCGGAAGTCGCCCACCCTGGCCGGTCTCGCCACGGCCCCCAGCGTCCAGGTCTGGAGCGACACCACCTCCACCCGCAACACCAACTTCTGGGCGCCCGAGCTGCACTTCCTCGACGGCCGCTGGTACCTCTACTACTCCGCGGGGCAGAGCGGTGTCGCCTGCTGCGACTCCCAGCGCACCTACGTCCTGGAGAGCGCGGGCAGCGATCCCATGGGCCCGTACACCTACAAGAACCAGCTCACCGGCTCGAACCTCAACCCCGGGGGCTGGCTCATCGACGCCAGCGTGCTGAGACACGGCGGCAAGCTGTACCTGATGGGCAGCGGTTCCATCAACGGCAGCAAGCAGAGTCTGGTCATCGCCCCGATGAGCAACGCGTACACGGTCAGCGGCTCCGCCTTCACCGTCATCTCCAGCCCCACCCTGAGCTGGGAGACCCAGGGCGGTTCGGTCAACGAAGGACCCGAGCCGCTCTACCGCAACGGCAAGACGTTCGTCGTCTACTCCGCGAGCGCCTGCTGGGGACCGGACTACAAGCTCGGCCGGCTGGAACTGACCGGCAGCAACCCGCTGCTGGCCTCCTCGTGGACCAAGAAGTCCACACCGGTCTTCTCGCGGAACGACTCCGCCGGCGTCTACGGACCCGGCCACAACGGCTTCTTCACCTCGCCCGACGGCACCGAGAACTGGATCGTTTACCACGCCAACGACTCGGCCTCCGACGGCTGCGACAACGGCCGCACCACCCGCGCCCAGAAGTTCACCTGGAACGCCGACGGCACCCCGGACTTCGGCGCCCCGGTCGCCCTCGGCACCACCCGGCCCGGCCCGTCCGGAGAGGCAGCGGCCACACCGACGGCGTACACGCTCGTGAACCGCAACAGCGGCAAGTGCCTTGACGTCGAGAGCGGCAACACCGCGGACGGCACCGACATCGCACAGTGGACCTGCAACGGCGGCGCCAACCAGAAGTGGCGGATCGAGGACCTCGGCAACGACACCAGCCGGCTCGTCAACGTCGCGACCGGCAAGGTCATGGACACGGCCGACTGCTCCGCCGCCGACGGCGCCGATCTGCGGCAGTGGTCGTGGCTGAACAACGACTGCCAGAAGTTCCGCCTCGTGCACACGGCGTCGGGCGACTACGTACGGATCGTCAACGAGAGCAGCGGCAAGGTCGCCGACGTCGCCGATTGCGGTACGGAGAACGGCGCCGACATACGGCAGTGGACCTGGCTGAACAACGCCTGCCAGCAGTGGCAGCTCAAGCCTGCGGCGTGAGCGCCGTGACGGAGAAGAGGAAGATCGTGAGACGCGACATCGCAAGGGCGGTCCTGGCTCTGTTCGCCGCACTGGCAGTGCTGACCACCGGAACCCCCGCCCACGCGGCGGCCCCCGCCTCACCGGCGGTGACCTTCACCAACCCGGTCGCCGAACAGCGCGCCGATCCGCACATCTTCAAGCACACCGACGGCTACTACTACTTCACGGCGACCGTCCCCGCGTACGACCGGATCGTCATGCGACGGGCCACCACCCTCCAGGGCCTGTCCACCGCCGCCGAGACCACCATCTGGAGCAGACACGCCAGCGGTGAGATGGGCGCGCACATCTGGGCGCCGGAGGTCCACTTCATCGACGGCAAGTGGTACGTCTACTTCGCCGCCGGATCCACCGGCGACATCTGGAGGATCCGGCCGTACGTTCTCGAGACCGGCGCGGCCAACCCGCTGACGGGGACCTGGACGGAGAAGGGCCGCATCGCCCTGCCGCTGGACACCTTCTCGCTCGACGCCACCACCTTCGTCGTCGGCTCGACCCGCTACCTCTCCTGGGCGCAGAACGACCCGGCGGTCGGCGCCGGCACCAACATCTACCTGGCCAGGATGTCCAACCCCTGGACGATCAGCGGCAGTCCGGTGATGATCTCCCGGCCGACCCACGCGTGGGAGACGGTCGGCCACACGGTCAACGAGGGCCCGGCGGTCATCCAGCGGGGCGGCAAGGTCTTCATGAGCTTCTCCGCCAGCGCAACGGACAGCAACTACTGCCTCGGCCTGCTGACGGCCGCCGCCGACGCGGACCTGATGGACCCGGCCTCCTGGGCCAAGAACCCGAACCCGGTCTTCACCAGCAACACCGCGACCGGCCAGTTCGGCCCCGGGCACAACACCTTCACCACGTCCGAGGACGGGAAGTCGGACGTCCTCGTCTACCACGACCGCAACTACAAGGACATCACCGGCGACCCGCTCAACGACCCCAACCGCCGCACCCGCTATCAGAAGCTCTACTGGAACGCCGACGGCACCCCGAACTTCGGCATCCCGGTCGCCGACGGGGTCACCCCCGTCCGCTTCTCGTCCTTCAACTTCCCCGACCGGTTCATCCGGCACTGGGAATTCCGCGCCAAGATCGAAGCGAACGTCACCAACCTCGCGGACTCCCAGTTCCGCGTCGTCCCCGGCCTCGCCGGCACCGGAACCGTCTCCCTCGAATCGGCCAACTTCCCCGGCTACTACCTGCGCCACAAGAACCAGGAGGTATGGGTCGAGAAGAACGACGGGAGTACGGTCTTCAAGAACGACGCCAGCTTCCACCGCCGTCCGGGCCTCGCGGACACGGCCGCCGGCGTCTCCTTCGAGTCGTACAACTTCCCCGGCCGCTACCTCCGCCACTACGACTACCTGCTCGTGACACAGCCGGCGAAGACGCCGACCGCCAAGGCGGACGCGACGTTCTACGCCCAGTAGGAAACGCGGTGCCGGCCGCTCCCGCTCCGGGGCGGCCGGCACCGGGTCTCCAGGATCGCGCGCCCCGCGTACGCGTCCGGCGCCGCGGTGAACTAGGACGGCTTCAGCCCGTACAGCTCCTCCGCGATCTCCTCGACACCCACGCCGTCTACTGTGCGGCGCCCTCGGCGATCGGGGAGGCTTGGGAACAGCGAGATGCCCGTGACGCGCCGCGTAGGAACGGGCGAAGGACGAGGACATGAGCCCCTTCGCCGGATACGAACGCCGGTGACGTCACGCCGCCTTGGCGTCACGGCGTGGCGTCGGCCCGCGATCCGTTGACCACGTCGTCGTAGAGCTCGGCCGGCAAAGGGGGGTGGCCGGACCTCGCCTCAGCAGCCGCTCTCGACGAGGTGGTCGGCCAGCTGCTCCACGGTCAGCCGATGCCGCCGCGCGCCGATGCCCACTGCCGGTACGTCGGCGAGTGGACCGCGACGAAGCTGCGCTGGGGCCTCGCGGTCGACCAGGGCGAACTGAACGCGCTGACCGTGTACGCGGGCGCCTGCGAGAGCACCGTGGTGCACTTCACGCCCGCTCCGTATCGATCCCGAGGCGGGCGCCGTGCTGGATGACGCTGGTCTGGTAGCCGCCGTCCGCCCGCGCCTTGGTCACGCTCGGATGGGCGTCCGCCAGCTCGGTCAAGCCCCCACTGGAGCCACCGTCGTCAGGGCCGGTTCGCGCTTCGCCATTCGTACTCCGTGATCAGGCCGAGGCTGCCAGGATGCGTGCACGCTTTCGTTCTCGGCGCGGCCCAGGCTCCGGAGCCTTGCTGCACGGCACACGGTACGTGTCCCTGTGCAGCCCGTCGGCATGAAGGAGGCCGTTGCGCCGGGCCGGAAGCCTGTTCAAAGGTATGGGGAGGATGGATCCGTGTTCGTAGGACGCGAGCGGGAACTGGCCGAGCTGCAGGGCGCGTTGAAGGTCCACCGGCTGGTGACCTTGACCGGTGTCGGGGGCGTTGGCAAGACGCGGCTTGCGCGGCAGGTGGTGGACCTCGGCCTGGTGGCCGCTGCGGAGGATTCCTGCTGGGCGGATCTGTGGCAGTTGCGCGATGAGGGGTTGCTCGCGGCGCTCGTGGCTGATGCGTGCGGTCTGTCCGATCACACGCCGAGGATGCCGGTGGATGTGATCTGCGAGTGGATCGGCGATCGCGAGCTGCTGCTGGTGCTTGATTCCTGTGAGCATGTGCTGACCGCGTGCCGGAGCCTGGTGCAGGTGCTGCTCGAGAAGTGTCCGCATCTGAGGATCGTGGCCACCAGTCGCGAACTTCTCTATCTGGACGGGGAGTTCGTCGCTGTTGTCCAGCCGCTGCCGTGTGCCACGGATGCCGCCGAGTTGTTTCTGCAGCGTGCCACGGAATCGGGGCACGTGCCTGAGCCCGGGGATCTGAACCAGGTCACCGAGCTGTGTGCCTACCTCGACGGGCTTCCGTTGGCGCTGGAGTTGGCTGCGGGGGCGCTGCGGCACTGCAGCATCGAGGATCTTCTGCGGCGCCCGCGGCACGAGTTGAGCCGGGGGGAGGATGAGGAGCGTCCGCTGGCGCCCCGCCGGCACGACGTGCTGCGGACCGCCCTGGGCTGGAGCCATGAACTGTGCACGCCTGCGGAGCGCCTGTTGTGGGCCCGGTTGTCCATTGTCCACGGGCATTTCGACGAGACCGTGGCGGTGGCCTTGTGTGCCGGTGGGCCGCTCTCCGCCTTCGACGTGGGCCACGCTCTGGCCGGGCTGGTGGACAAGTCCGTCGTGACTCGCCGCCGCGGGCGCTGTCTGTTGCTCGACACGGTGCGTGAATACGGGCGCCTGTGGCTCGCCGAGCTCGGTGAGCTGGACGCGATGGCGAGCAGGCACGCGTCGTACTTCCTGGCGCAGGCGCAGCAGGCGGACGCCACGTGGACGAGCGCTGAGCAGACCGGCTGGTATCGCACCATCAAGGAGGCGCATCCCGATCTGTGTGCGGCCCTGGACCACTTGATCGCCCATGACGTCGATGCGGCGCTCGAGCTGGCCACGTTGACGGGCTTCTACTGGACTTGCTGCGGACATGCGCACACCGCGCAGCTCTATCTTTCGCGCACGCTGAAGGCCTGCGACAGCCAGGGGCCGGTGCGGCAGCGAGCCGTGTGGGCGCTCGGATTGACTTATCTCCTGCAGGGAAATCACGCTACGGGGACGCACCTGGCGCGTCAGTGCCTGGAGAGCGCCCGTGTCACTGGGGACGCGACGGCGCTGCTGCGGGCCGCCTATCTGCAGGCCATGAGCGACCTTCTGCAGGGCAATCCCGGGCCGGGCCTGGAGCTTTTGGAGCACGCCCTGTGGAACGCGGACGCACACAGCACGGGCACGGGCGACGAGCCCGCTCGCCAGGCCGTGATGATGTGCCGGATGCTGCGTCTGTTCGCCCTCACCGGGCTCGGGGAGTTGGAGGAGAGTCGGGAGTCGGCCATGGTGCTGCGCGCGGAGTGTGTCGCGATGGGTGAGCACTGGATCCGCTCGTATGCCGATTACCAGATGTGTGTGATTGCGCTGCGTGCGGGGGACAGTGAACTGTCCCTGGATTACGCCCGTTCGATGCTGCACGCGAAGCAGCAGATCGGCGACACCTTCGGCATCGCGCTGGGGCTCGACATGCTGGCTGCGGCCTTCTCCGCCAACGGGAACGGTCATTCCGCGGCGCTGGCATCCGGCGCGGGCCAGCGGTTGTGGGATGCGGTGGGGCATCCGCAGCGTGGAGCTCCGGACGTGGCGCCGCTGCGCGAGGCGGGCGAGGACATTGCGCGCAGGCTGGTGGGTTCGGGTACCTACGAGTCGTACCGCAGCGAGGCCGCCCATGCCGACCCCGGCGAGATGCTCGCCTGGGCGGCCGGCGGTGAGCCGCCCCTGTAGGGCACGGCGCGTAGGGCGCGGGCGGGGCGCGATCGTAAGAGATGACTTTCCTCGGCGGTCACCCATTTGCTGCGCCCGGTGTGATTTTCGACGCCGCTGGTGCCGGGTGGTGAAATGCGTTGTGCCACCCGGCCGAAGTCGTCTTCGGGGGCATGTTGGCGCGTGGGGGCGTGAGGTGGTGAAGACCCGCGCACGAATTCGACCACGTACCCCCCCTCGCGCCGAGGGATTCCAAGATCGCGCGCTGGTAGCTTCCGGCCTCGTGATCAATTCGTTTCCCGAAAGTCCGGGTAACCCGCACGACTCCATGCCGATGCTCCTGGGGCGGGAGGTCTCCGTCCGGCCCACCCTGCTACGACCCGCCGAGGAGGACGACCGGGCCGTCCTCGACGCTCTGCTCGCCTCCGGCCGCGTACGCGAGCGGCATGACCGTATCGACGAGCAGCTTGCCGAACTGGTGCGCTGCGAGCGCCCTCACGAAGCCCTCGCGGGACGTCGACTGGCGGGGGCCGTGGCAGAGGTGACCGGTGGCGCCCAGCTCAGCCGTTACGGAACATGGGCGTGGTTCCCGTGGTCCGGGCGCCTCGTACATGTGCTGCCCCGTGAGGAGTTCCGGCGGGTTCGTACCGACCGCAACCGGGACAAGATCACCGCTGCTGAGCAGCGGCGTCTGCTCGCGCGGCGGATCGGGGTGATCGGCCTGTCGGTGGGCAGCACTGCGGCGCTCACCTGCGCCATGGAGGGTGTCGCAGGATCGTTTCGCCTGGCCGACTTCGACACTCTCGGACTCAGCAACCTCAACCGGTTGCGGGCCGGCGTACACGACTTGGGCCTGCCCAAGACAGTGCTGTGCGCACGGCACATGTACGAGATCGACCCCTACCTCGACATCGAGCTGTGGCAGGAGGGGCTCACCGAGGACACCATCGACGCCTTCTTCGGCGCTGCGGACCGTCCGCTCGACCTCGTGATCGAGGAATGTGACACCCCCTGGGTGAAGACCGCTACCCGCGAGCACGCACGACGGCACGGTGTCCCGGTCCTGATGGACACCAACGACCGGGGACTGCTGGACGTCGAGCGCTTCGACCTGGAGCCGGACCGGCCTCTGTTCCACGGCCGCGGCGGCGACCTGAGTGCCGAGGATGTACGGCGCCTCGCACCGGCGGACGCCTTGGCCTACCTGCTCCGCATCTGCGACGAGAGCCGGCTCAGTCCCGCCATGAAAGATGCTCTCGGCCGGATCGGGCACTCCCTGTCCAGCTGGCCGCAGCTGGCCAGCGGGGTGATGCTGGGCGGCGCCCTGGTCACCGACACCGCGCGCCGCATCCTGCTCGGCGCGCCCGTGGCCTCGGGCCGCTACTACACGGACCTCGAAGAGATCATCGGCGCCGTCGAGGCCGAACGTGTCCCCGTGGGAGCAGCCCGATGAACCACCTGCCCGAACTCCACGGTGAGCACCTGTGGTTGCGCGAGCTGCGGGCCACCGACCTGGCTCCCTTCGAACGCATCCACACCCACCCTGTGCTCACCCGCTACCTCGGTGTCGACCGGATGGATGCCCGTCAGGCCCAGGACGCGTTCGCCCAGCACCTCGCCCAGCCCTACACACATCCGCGGCGCAAGCACACCCTGGCCGTCTGTCCACCCGGCCAGGACGTCATGGTCGGCACCATGGGCCTGCTCGTCGAGGATTACGGGCGCAACGCCATGCTCACCAGCCTGGTCCTGCTCCCCGACGCACCTGTGCGGGGCCACGGGCACGAAGCGGGGCGCCTCCTGATGGCCTATGGGTTCGGACACTTGGGGCTGCACCGCATCTGGGCCGGGCACCGCGCGGATCACACCCGGATGCGCGAGGTGATGCTCGCGGCCGGGCTGCAGCCCGAGGCCACGCTGCGGGAGCTGTTCCACACTCAGGGCCGGTGGCACGACGTCACCACCTACGCGGCGCTCGCGCCCGCATGGATCCGCCGGGCCACCCCCGCCGAACAGGCCATCCTCCGGGGTGCTGCTTTCCCTTCCCCTGCCGGCGCTTCGGGCGCACCGCCACAGTCCGTGTACGTGACGTCCGGCCGATGAATCCTTCCGGTGGCGGGCTTCGGCCACGCGGTGAGGGCCGCTTCCCCATGTGCCGGGGGAGCGGCCCTCACCAGCCGGACTTTCGGTGGTACGTGGATCAGGTCCACGATCCGGACGACGTGATCGCCGAGGCGTTCACCCAGGCAGGCAACCGCGACCCCGGTCGTCACCGGCCCTGGCTCTTCCTCGTCGACGGCGCCCGCCACCAGCTCGACCTCATCGAAGCCGGAGCGACACGCCGCGATGTCACAGTCCGCATCTTGATCGACTTCGTGCATGAGACACGGCGCCGGCCCGATCGCCGCGCGACTGCTCCATGAGTGGACGCTGAGCAGGGAGGCGCGGCGTGCCGCAGCTGCGCGTGATCCGCGAGGCGCTCGACGCTCCGACGTCCGTGCGGCCACGCAGCGTCCTGGTGCGGCTCTCACCGCCGACCGCCTGCGGAACCACATGGCTGAAGGGTCACTCGGGTAGACGCATCGGCTCAGACGCTCGGGGCGCTGAGGCGATGAACCGCACGCTCCATACACGGTTGGCATCCGTCGTTCAAGAGACGGTCCGCGTCAACGAGCCGATGGTTTTCGGGCTCACTTCCACTCGTAACGTTCGGTTAACTTTGCAAACGGCTTTGCCGAGTTATCGTCGCACTTGACTGGTCGTTGACCAACCCTTGGTGTTCCCTAGACATTGAGAACCGCCTGGAGGGAGGCGCATGAACCGAGGTCCGGCGGCGCTGCCCGCGTTCTCGATCCTCGCTGCCCTCCTGATCATCCTTCAGCTCCTTGCCCCTGCCGCCTCCTTCGCGTCTGCGCACACGACCGGTCATGTCGTGGCCAAGACTCAATCCGGATCAAGGCCCTCCGGGGTGGCCTCGCGCGACACGGTCATCACCTGTCACGACACCGAGCCGCCGGGCGACTCGACCGGTCCCGTGCGCACCCGCGACCGGCAACGCACCTCCGGCAACCCAGGGGTGTCCGAACACCCGTTGCCAGCCGACCGCGCCTCGACCACGCTCCGACCGGCTACGACCGGTTCTGCAGACTCCTCTACGGCGGGGTCGTCGATAGCGCACTCTCTCACCGCACTCCAGGTGTTCCGCTGCTGATCGGCAGAGCAGCCCCCCACTTCCACGCACCTGCCCTGCATACCGGACGCGTCCCCACGACGCGCCAGGAGGAGCCACCACGCCATGCAACCCCTCATCGACAACGCCCGTACGTTCGGACAGCGCCCTGAGGAGTTCGCCCGACTGGCCGAAGGCCAGTCACCCGAGGTCCTGTTCATCACCTGCGCCGACTCCCGGGTCGTACCCGCCCTGATCACCGGAGCCCGGCCCGGCCAGCTCTTCGAGCTGCGCACCGCGGGCAACATCGTCCCGCCGTACGGCTCCGGCACCCCCACCGGCGAGACCGCCACCATCGAGTACGCCGTGGAGGTCCTCGGCGTCCAGCACATCGTGGTCTGCGGCCACTCGCACTGCGGCGCCGTGGGCGCGGTGGTGCGCGGCGACGACCTGAACGCCGTCCCCGCCGTACGCGACTGGCTCGCGCACGCCGCGGAGGAGCCCACGTGCTCGGACCCCGACGACCCGACGGTCGCCGATGCCGTACAACACCACGTCCTGACCCAGCTGCTGCGGTTGCGCTCCTACCCCTGCGTCGACAAGCGCCTGACGTCAGGTCGGCTGAGCCTGCATGGCTGGTACTACGAGGTCCACACCGGGTCCGTGCGCGAACACCGCCCGGACAGCGACGCGTTCGAAGCTCTGTGAGGGAGGCCGACATGACCAGGTTCCCTTACCTGCGGCAGGACTTCGCCGCCTCTCTCGTCGTCTTCCTCGTCGCGCTCCCCCTGTGTGTGGGGGTCGCCGTCGCCTCCGGTGTCCCGGCCGAGCTCGGACTCGTCACCGGCATCGTGGGCGGCATCGTCACCGGTCTCATGCGGGGCAGCAGCCTGCAGGTGTCCGGGCCCGCCGCGGGCCTGACCGTACTGGTCTTCGAGGCCGTCAGCGAGTTCGGGCTTCCCCTGCTCGGTGTGATCGTGCTGGCCGCCGGGGTGCTCCAGCTCGTCATGGGCGTCCTGAAGACGGGGCGCTGGTTCCGGGCGATCTCCGTCTCGGTCGTCGAGGGCATGCTGGCCGGTATCGGGCTGGTGATCATCGCCGGTCAGCTCTACGCGGCGGCCGGCCTGAAGGCCCCCTCCTCCGGCATCGACAAGATCCTGGGGCTGCCCGGGGCCGCCGCCACCGCGCTCGGCAGCACCGAGGCGCTGGCCTCGTTGGCGATCGGCGCGGGCACCATTGCCGTGATGGTGGGATGGAAGAAGCTGCCGAAGAAGGCCCAGACCGTGCCGGGCGCGCTCGCCGCGGTGATCCTGGCGACAACGGCCACCCTGGCGTTCAGCCTGCCTGTGGCCACCGTCGAGGTGAACGGCCTGATCGACTCCATCCAGCTGCCCGGGCCCGACGCCTTGGGTGAGCTCGCCGCCCCGGCTGTCATCGGCACCATCCTCGCCTTCACCCTGATCGCCTCCGCCGAGAGCCTGTTCAGCGCGGCCGCGGTAGACCGGCTGCACGACGGACCGCGCACCCAGTACGACAAGGAGCTCATGGCGCAGGGCGCGGGCAACGCGATCTGCGGCATGCTCGGCGCCCTGCCGATGACCGCCGTCATCGTGCGCAGCTCCGCCAATGTAGCGGCGGGTGCCAAGACCAAGGCGTCCCGGGTCCTGCACGGCGTGTGGCTGCTGTTGTTCGCGGCGATGCTGCCCTGGGCCCTGGCATTGATCCCGCTGCCCGCACTCGCCGGCATCCTGGTCCACGCGGGCTGGAAGCTGATCCCCTTCCGTGGGGTCATCTCGCTGTGGCGGGCGCACCGGGGCGAGGCAATGATCCTCGTGGTCACAGCCGTGGCGATCGTCACGGTGAACATGTTCGAAGGCGTGCTGATCGGACTTGCCCTGTCCGTGATCAAGACCGCCTGGGAGACGTCCCACATCAAGCTGGAGGTCATAGACAAGGGCGCGGGCCCGATCCAGGCGTACCTCTCGGGCAACGCGACCTTCCTGCGGCTGCCGAAGATACTCGACAGCCTGGAGGCGTTGCCCCAGGACCGACCTGTCGTGGTCGACCTGTCCGGCCTGCACCACCTCGACCACGCCTGCCGCACCGCCCTGGAGACCTGGGCCGAACGGCACAGCACCGCCGGTACGGAACCCGTGAAGGTCACCGGGCCGGTGAAGGCCACGTCCACGGAGCACGCCTGAACCCCACGAGGCCAAAGTCTCCGGCCTCGCCGCAGAGGCTGGCGTGAACGTCTGACCTGAGAACTACCGGACGGGCGGGCCGCCACCTGCCCGGACCGCCCGTCCAACTCCACCGGCACCTTGAACGGGGCGCATCTTGAACGAGGCCGTGCGCCCCGAAGTCGTCGACAGTGCCCACTCGGCACGGCGCTCAACGCCCCCGGCATCAGCGCCGCCCCGCAGCATCCCGTCACTGCTCTGACCGCCGCCCGCCTGAGGGGGGAAGGCGCGGGACTCTTCGGCGCGGAATCGGGCCCCTCAGGGCATCGAGACGCGCCCGGCTGGGCGGCGGCACCCGGGAGCGCGAAACCGCGCCCGCGTCATTGAAAATGGATGCCATGAGCATTTAGGGTCGCTCCCGTCCGTGTGCGGCACCCTGTGGGCCCGCGAGGGGGACCGAAGAGTGCCGCGCACGGACGCCTGAGGTCGTGACGTGAGGCTAAATTGATAATGGCAACCATTTTCATATAGCCTCTCCGGGTCAGAACCGACCGAGGAGTCTCACCATGGCCGTCCCCAAGCGGAAGCTGTCCCGCAGCAACACCCGCCACCGCCGCGCCCAGTGGAAGGCGACCACGCCCCAGCTGGTACCCGTCACCGTCGACGGCGTCGTCCACCAGGTCCCGCAGCGGCTGGTGAAGGCGTACGAGCGCGGCCTGATCCAGCCCGAGGGCTGACCCCCCATGGCACCGAGCGACCGACTTCCCGTGACCGTCCTGTCCGGGTTCCTCGGGGCGGGGAAGACCACCTTGCTCAACCATGTCCTCGGCAACCGCGAGGGCCTGCGGGTCGCGGTCATCGTGAACGACATGAGCGAGGTCAACATCGACGCCGCGCTGGTGCGCGGTGGCGAGGCGGCGCTGTCCCGCACCGAGGAGCGTCTGGTCGAGATGACCAACGGGTGCATCTGCTGCACCCTGCGCGACGATCTCCTGGAGGAGGTCGACCGGCTCGCCCGCGAAGGGCGGTTCGACTACCTCCTGATCGAGTCCAGCGGCATCTCCGAGCCCATGCCCGTGGCCGCCACCTTCTCGTTCCCGCGCGACGACGGCGCCACCCTCGGCGACCTCGCCCGCCTGGATGCGATGGTGACCGTGGTGGACGCCGCGAACTTCCTGTCCGAGCTTGACGGCGGCGACGAACTCGCCGCGCGCGGCCTCGCCCCGTACGAGGACGACGAGCGTACCGTCAGCGACCTCCTCATGGACCAGGTCGAGTTCGCGGACGTCATCGTCCTCAACAAGCTCGACCTCGTGGACACCGAAGGGGCCCGGCGGCTTCGCGCCACGCTCTCCCGGCTCAACCCGGAGGCCCGGATCGTCCCTGCTGTACGCGGACAGGTTCCCCTCGAACACATCCTGGGCACCGGCCTGTTCGACGTGGAGAAGGCGCAGCAGGCTCCCGGCTGGGTGAAGGAGCTCAATGGCGACCACGTGCCCGAGACCGAGGAGTACGGCATCTCGTCGGTCGTGTTCCGCTCCGACCTGCCCTTCCATCCCGGGCGGCTGTGGGCCTTCGTCACCAAGGGGCTCGACAGCGGTACGTTCGGGCGCGTTCTGCGCTCCAAGGGGTTCTTCTGGCTCGCCAGCCGGCCCCGGGTGACCGGCCTGTGGTCCCAGGCAGGAGCGGTCGCCCGCTTCGAGCCCTCCGGCGCCCGCGGCCCCGACACCGCACAGGGCCAGGAACTGGTCTTCATCGGCACCGGCCTGCGCGCCGATGCCCTCCGCGCGGCCCTGGACGCCTGCCTGCTGATGCCGGGTGAGGCCGTTACCGCCGACGACGGCTTCCCCGTCTGGGAGATGTACGGCATCGACGACGCCTGCGAACACGAGCAGGCGGCCTGAACCCCAGCCCCGCACACTCCGAGCCGGACGGTGGTCGCAGCCACGGCACCGTCCGGCCCGGCCCCTTTTCTCGTTGGACGCCGCTGCGCGAGACACGTGCCGAGGAGATCGTGCCGGCGCTCCCTTACGACCTTCCGTAGGTCCCGAGCCGAGTGGGGCACCGCGAGACCTCGCGGCGCCCCACTCGCCTTCGCTGCCCGTGCGTCTCCTGCACCGTCTCCTACACCGCCGCCTCCGGCGCGGGCTCCGGCGCGTGGAGGGCTGCGGGCACCCCTCGACGGCGGGCGCCGCGCCAGGAGGCCGTGCTTCGGAGCGAGGCACCGGCAGACATCCTCGCGGCACTCGACGGCCTCAGCTGATGGCGGGGCTTGTGACCGTATGACCTTCGGCTCGGTCACCCGCGGTCGGCGGGGGCCGAGGGCGTCGTCACCGTCAGCGTGTGGACGCCCGAGCTCGCAGGTGCGGCGCTGCGGAACGTGTCCGCGCGCAGTGAGCGTACATGGGTCAGGAGGCGGGGGAGTCCGTAGCGGACTGCGCGGTGATTCGGGGACATCAGAGGCTGGTGCCCGGTGTGTGTTTCCCCTGTGTTCCCCCGTACGGCAGATACGTACAGGGCGTCATCGCAGGGGCCTGTTGCGAAAGCGGATCTCCGCTCGTGGAGTGGTCGGGCGGCACGAGCGGCCCATCAGCGAGGGGGACGTCAGTCCGTCTTCCAGGGCCGCAGCTTTGCGGGGTTGAGCACGGCCCAGATCCGACGGATCCTGCCGTCCGCAATATCGAACGCGTACACGGACAGGGCGGCGCCGTCCAGGTGGGCCGCCAGACCGGGCTGACCGTTGACCGTGCACTCGCGGATCGCGAGCCGGCCCGGAAGGGTCCGGTCGGCGAAGAAGCGGGCGATGTGCTCGGCGCCCTCGATCGGGTGGAGCCGGGCGGAGACGAGTCCGCCACTGTCCCCGACGGCGGTGGCATCGGTGTCGAGCAGGCCGATGAGGGCGTTGATGTCCTTGGCCTCCCACGCCAGCTTGAAATCCCTGACGACACGGGCCCGCTGGGCCGTCGGCGACAAGGGTGCCCGCGTGGCCTCGACACGGCGGCGGGCCGAGGACGCCAACTGGCGGCAGGCCGCCGGGGTGCGGCCGACGATGTCGGCCACCTCGGAGAAGGGGTAACGGAAGACGTCGTGGAGGACGAACGCCACACGCTCCGCCGGTGTCATCGTTTCCAGAACGACGAGGAAGGCCATACTGACCGACTCGTCGAGCGTGATGCGATCGGCCGGATCAGCCGTGCTGTCGTCCATCGCGCCGGTGGACCACTCGGTGCGCGCGGGCAGCGGGTCGGGAACCCATGCCCCTACGTAACGCTCTCGTCGGACCCGTGCGGAGCGGAGCACGTCGAGACAGATACGGCCGGCGACCTTGGTCAGCCAGCCGCCGGGGGACGCCACCGCCTCCTGCTGCCGCTGGGACATCGCGTACCAGCGGGCGTACGTCTCCTGGACGACGTCCTCGGCCTCGGCCACAGAGCCCAGCATCCGGTAGGCGAGGTCGGTCAGCCTGCGGCGCTCACCGGTGAACGCGCTCTGCATCGGGTCGAGTCCGCGGTCCCGCGGCGCGCTCGAACTGGTCGTCATGATCCCGCGGCTCCCTCGGTCGGATCTTCCCTCACCTTCATGACGGGACAGGGCTCGGAAATGTGAGACCGGCGCCCCGCCTCACATTCCGCCGGGCCGTCTCGTCCTACTGACAGCGGCTCGGAACGGAAGCGAATGGCGGTGCACTGGCATGGAGCCCATGAACGTCACGGTCATCCATGACAGGGCCGGCGGCGATGAGTACGCCCTGGCGCGGGCCGCCTGCTTCCGTTCCCGGCACACACCACGACCGAAGGAGTACGCAATGACTACCCACGAGTCCGAGATCCGGGCGTTCCTGGCGAACCGCGCCGACGCCCAGCAGACGAAGGACATCGACCGGCTCATGTCGTTCTACGCCGCCGACGCCGTCTACTACGACGTCGTCCCCCCTCTGCGGTTCACGGGAACCGGCGAGATCCGCCGGAACTTCCTGCGCTGGTTCGACGGGTACGTCGGCCCCATCAGCCTGGAGACGCACGACCTCACCCTCGTGACCAGCGGGGACACCGCGTTCGCGCACATGCTCCACCTGGACTCGGGAGAGCGTGAGGGCGGGCTTCAGGCGTCGATCTGGGTACGGGAGAGCGTCGGCCTCCAGCGGACGACTGGAACGTGGTCGATCACCCACGAGCACGTCTCGATCCCGATCGACCCGGCGACCATGACGGTCTGGCTCCCGTCCGACAAGGACCAGCCCGCCTGACCCTCAGCCGGATCGTCCGAGCCGGGCCCAGCCCGGCGGGCGACGACGAAGACCTTCACACGATGACATCACAGTGAGGAGCATCCACCATGGTCACCACCGGTTCGGCGTCCACTGCCGTAGCCGCGCGCCGCGGGGAACGACGGCGTCCGCGCAGGCGAGCGACGCTCATGAGGTACGCCGCCGCATCGATCGCCGCAGTCGCGGTGGGAGTCTCGGCGGTTGGCAGCGCAAAGGCCGGCCTCCCGGAAAAAGGGGGAGTCGAGGTCCTCGAACTCAAGGTCCGGAACGACCAGTACACAGCTGTCGATCTCGGCCCCGCGGGGCCGAGCCTGGGCGACATGGACGTCTACTCCGGCACTGCCATGAAGGACGGGCAGAGTGTCGGACGCGGGGGCGGAACCTGCCAGGTCGTCCATGTGAAGGGCGACGAACTCACGTCGCAGTGCCTGCTCACAATGGAAGTCGCACACGGGTCTCTGACGATCCAGTCGTTGTGGACCAGAGGGGGCGCGGGTTCCCTGGACATGGCCGTCACCGGCGGTACGGGCGTGTACCGCAACGCGCGGGGCATCGCTCGCTTCTGGGACATCGCGACGCCGAACGAGAGGGTACGGCTCGAAATTCGGCGCTGAGAGCGCGACGTCACGGACGAGCGAGATCGACACACCCTTGGCGGATTGCACCCGAGGCCCGGGACCGCTCCTGCCGCCTTGCTGCCCCGAGCAGGTAAGTGCGGCCGACCGCCGGGTCACCGCATCTCCGCCGTCCGCCACACGGCGGTAGTGCGGTAGTGCCCCAGCCCACCCTCGCCGACCTCCAGCAGCTCATCGCCAACAGCGGCTGAACATCAGCCGGGCGCGAGTTCTCGCAACGCGCCTCAAGCCCGGACACCTCGGCCGAGGCGCCGACGATGATGCGAGAGCCTGTGGGATGGGCTCGCCCCGCAGTAGGGAGAGGTCGCGAGACTGCCTTTCGCCGACGGGCAGGACGTGGCGGTGGAATACCTATCATGCGGAGAATCCCCGGTTAGGCTACTGAACTTGACTTGTGATGTCGGTGGATGGGGCGGGCAGGGGCTCTGATCGGGCAAACGTCGGATCCGAGGTCCCCTCGGAGCCCCGTTGGAGAACTCGCTGGTCCTGTGCCGGGTGGCCTGTCATGGTGATCGCGTGCCAGATGAACTGACGACGCCGCCACCGATGCCGGACACGAAGTGGTCGGCTGGGTCGTTGCGGATCACGAGTCGTACGATCAGCGCGGACGAGATCTCAGAGGCGTTGGGGATCGACCCACACGACAAGTTCGAGCAGGGCAGTCTGGCCATCCCATGCAATCCGGAGAGCTTCCGGCGGGAGTCCAGCGTGTGGATCCGCAGAAGCGCCCTGGGCGGTGACCGCTGGCCTGAAGAGCACGCTGCGGCGCTGATCAGGCTGCTGGAGGGGCGCCACGAGGCACTGGGTCGGCTGGCCGCCGTTTGTGAGGTGGAGTTGATCCTCGGCTTCGGCAGCGAGAACGGTCAGGGCGGGTGCGTTCTGCCCGCTGACCTGTTGAGGGAGGTCGGCCTGCTTGGGATCGACGTGGTGTGGGACCTGTATCTGCCGACGCTCGACGACGTGTCCTCCACGGCGGAATGAACGCCTCTGGTGGCCCGCCCCATGACCATTGTGGCGACGGTCGCGGGCTGCCGCGCGACGGTCCCGGCCGGTCAACCGTCGAGGACAAGGCCAGTGCCGTGGAGGCAGCAGTCGATCACTTGCGGCCGGTACTGCAGCGTCTTGAGCCTGCGCTTGACGGCTCGGGTGAGGTGTCTGAGGTCGGCTGCGGCGAGGTTGCCGAGGTCTCGCTTGACCAGAGACCACACTCCTTCCGGCGGGTTCAGGCCGGGTGCGTAAGTGGGTAGCTGGAACACCGTGAGTCAGTCGGCGTTCGCGGCGATGAACTCACGCAGCGGTGCGGTCAGGTGGATGCGGACGTTGTCCCAGACCCGGCACGAAGATCAGGAACGGTGACGAGATCCCGACCGATCTTCTTGATCGGTCGGGATCTTCATCGATTCCGGAGTCCTTCGGTGCCTGTGCGGGGAAGTCCGGCCGTAGCAGGCGTACGGGTCAGGAGCCCGCCGCCACGGCCGTCAGCCAGGCGTTCCAGTCGCTCTCGTAGTCCAGCGAGGTGAGGAAGGAACGCGCGGCGGTCCAGTTTCCGGTGCGGTAGTGGCCGAGCACGGTGGCGACGTCGGCCGGGTGTCTTTCGACCATGTAGCGGGCGGCGAGGTAGCCCCAGTTGTAGGTGCGGTTGACGTCGCTGTTGGCGTAGGTGGTGTCGAACAGCGTGCGCAGGGAGTACGTGTGCTTGCCGGCCTCGGCCAGCGCCTTGGAGTAGGTGACGCCGCGGTAGGAGTAGGAGATGTACTCCGCTATGCCCTCGCCCCACCACACGGTGGGGGTGGTCTGGCTGGCGTTGAAGTCGCCGTACAGGTCGAAGCGGCCGTCGAGGTAGTGGGTGTACTCGTGGTTGAGGTTCCAGATCTGCCAGCCGGGGCTGACGTCGGTGCGCTCATAGCAGATGAACCGCGGCTGGTTGCCCGTACGGGAGGGGTCTCCCTCCAGGTACATGCCGCCGTTGTTGGTGTCGATGCCGTAGATCCTCCCCGCGTAGGCCTTGTAGTCGGCGCTCGAGTTGAAGACATCGACCTCCAGGGTGGTGTTGTAGTCGTTTGCGACCGGCCCGGAGTCCTTGACCACGTTGTGGAAGTAGGCGTCCTGGTTGGCCAGGCTCGCGCAGGTCGCCGTCAGCTGGTCGGCGGTCATCTCCTGGGCGCGGATCCGCAGCGACGGGCTGCAGTTGTGGACGATCGGCAGGATGCGCGACTCCAGCTTGCCGCCGCCGGCGGTCGCGCCGAGAGTGCCTTTGGCGTTGCCGTGGGCCGGGCGCTGGCCCGGGTCCGCGAAGACGTGGTCCGGCTTCGGGTCGGCTTGGGGGGCCTGGGATGCCTGGGCGGGAGAGGCCGCGACGGCGGCTATGAGCAGGGCGGTGGCGACGGCCATGGCGCGCAAGATTCACTCCTGGGGATGGGAGTAGGGGTCCCGTCCGCGACGGGCTGCGCTGTAAAATGGCACATGTCACATGGCTGTACAAGGTTTTTGACAGGGACACATCGATTCGTTCGTCGCTCCGGGGCAGCGAATGCGCGTGACGGCCGGCGACGTTCCGCTGTGGGGGAGGGGAGCGGCAGTGGCCGGCAGCCGAAGCCCCAGGGAACCTCGTGCGGGCACTCCTCACCCGCGATCACCCTCGGTTACTATGCTCACTTCATGCCGGAAGCTGGCAGCAAGGGGCGCGGCACCATCGACGGTCTGCTTGGGGAGCGGGGAGACCGGCTCGCCGGCCGAAACTCCCCAGATTCTCCCCAGCGCCGTTGACCGGTGATTCCTGCCTCTTTGCCCCGGAGAAGTCGTCCGTGGATTGTAAGGCTGAAGAGATGGGTGGCCTGGGAAAGTGTTGGAAGAGGTCGTAGCGACCCGCTATGTCACGCCTTTGCGTGAGGGCGGCTCGCTTCCCGGGATCGTCGAGGCCGACGACCTCGGCACGTACGTCATGAAGTTCACCGGCGCCGGCCAGGGACGCAAGACCCTGGTCGCCGAGGTCATCTGCGGGCAGCTCGCCCGCAGGCTGGGGCTGCGGGTGCCCGAGCTCGTCACCATCCAGCTCGACCCTGTCATCGGACTCTCCGAGCCCGACCAGGAGGTGCAGGAGCTGCTCAAGGCGAGCGGCGGCCTCAACCTGGGCATGGACTTCCTGCCCGGCTCGCTGGGCTTCGACCCGCTGGCGTACGAGGTGGACCCGGCCGAGGCGGGCAAGGTCGTCTGGTTCGACGCGGTGATCAACAACGTCGACCGGTCCTGGCGGAACCCGAACATGCTCGTCTGGCACGGCGACCTGTGGCTCATCGACCACGGCGCCACCATGATCTGGCACCACAACTGGCCCGGCGCCCAGGCCTCCGCCGCCAAGCCGTACGACGCCTCCGACCACGTGCTCGCCCGCTACGCGCCGGACATCACCGCCGCGGCCGCCGAACTGGCTCCGCTCGTCACCCGTGAACTGCTCGACGAGATCGCCGCCGAGGTGCCCGACGAGTGGCTCGTCGACGAGCCCGGCTTCGACAGCACGGACGAGGTGCGCGCCGCCTACGTGGGGGCGCTGCTGCCGCGCGCCGCCACCGTCCACGAGCGGATCACGCTCGGACCGCGGACCGAGAGCCGGCCGCAGCAGCCACCGGGCTGGCTCGCCGAGCGCCTCGCTCCCCGGACGTACTCCACCGAGAAGGACAGCACCCCGTGACCGACCGTGATGTCTTCGAGTACGCGCTGCTGCGCGTGGTGCCGCGGGTCGAGCGCGGCGAGTGCTTCAACGCGGGCGTGGTCGTCTACTGCCGCGCCCGGTCCTACGTGGCCGCCCGTACGCACCTGGACGAGGCGAAGCTGTCGGTCCTGGACCCTGCGGCCGACGTGACCGGGGTACGGGCCGCCCTGCGCGCGGTCGAGGGGGTCTGCCTGGGGGGCGAGGCCGCCGGTCAGGCCGCGGGAGACGACGCCGGACGGCGCTTCCGCTGGCTGATCGCGCCGCGCTCCACGGTCGTGCAGCCGGGGCCGGTCCACACGGGCCTCACCGCCGACCCGGAGGCCGAGGTGGAGCGGCTGCTCGACCTCCTCGTGCGCTGAGCGCCCCGCCCCGCCCGCCCGGCTGACCGCGCCCGCCCCCGCCGGGCGCATCGCCCCCGCCCGCCCGGCTGAGCGCGCCCGCCCGCCCGGCTGAGCGCTCCCGCCCGCCCGGCTGAGCGTCCCCGTGTCGCGCGGCCGGGCGGGCTGCCGTTCCGCGTGCGGCGACGGGGAGTGACCGGGTGCACCCGGTGGGCCGTTGACACCGGGTGCCAGGGCTTCTAGCGTCTCGTTCTGCGGACGATACTAAGCGGTCGCTCATGTGCGGGACGCAGGAGCGGGTGACCGGTTCGACCGCGACCAGGGACGATCCAAGGGCGAGGAGAACCAAGCATGTCCACCACCGAGCAGCGCGTAGCCGTCGTCACGGGTGCCGCACGGGGTATCGGGGCCGCCACGGCGCTCCGCCTCGCGGCCGAGGGCCGCGCCGTCGCCGTACTCGACCTCGACGAGGCGGCCTGCAAGGACACCGTCGAGAAGATCACCGCCGCGGGCGGCACCGCCCTCGCGGTCGGCTGCGACGTCTCCGACAGCGCCCAGGTGGAGGCCGCCGTCGCGCGCGTCGCCGCCGAGCTCGGCGCGCCGACGATCCTCGTCAACAACGCGGGTGTGCTCCGCGACAACCTGCTGTTCAAGATGTCCGAGTCCGACTGGGACCTCGTGATGAACGTGCACCTCAAGGGCGCCTTCCTGATGGCGAAGGCCTGCCAGAAGCACATGGTGGACGCGGGCTTCGGCCGGATCGTCTCGCTCTCCTCCTCCTCGGCCCTGGGCAACCGCGGCCAGGCCAACTACTCGGCCGTGAAGGCCGGCCTCCAGGGCCTCACCAAGACCCTCGCCAAGGAGCTCGGCAAGTTCGGCATCACCGCCAACGCCGTCGCCCCGGGCTTCATCGTCACCGAGATGACCGCGCAGACCGCCGAGCGCGTCGGCATGGGCTTCGAGGACTTCCAGGCCGCCGCCGCGTCCATGATCCCGGTGCAGCGGGTCGGCCGCCCCGAGGACGTCGCCAACGCGATCGCGTTCTTCGCCGGCGACGACGCCGGCTTCGTCTCGGGCCAGGTCATGTACGTGGCCGGCGGCCCGCTCAACTGACGACCGGCATCGAGAGGAGCACGGCAGACATGACCGCACAGGAACGGCCGGAATTGTCCGGCAAGGTCGCTCTCGTCACCGGCGCGAGCCGGGGCATCGGCTACGGCATCGCCGAGGCGCTCGTCGCCCGCGGCGACCGGGTCGTCATCACCGGACGGGGCGAGGAGGCCCTCAAGGAGGCCGTCGAGCGCCTCGGTGCCGACCGGGCCATCGGCGTCCCCGGCAAGGCCCACGACGAGGCCCACCAGGCCGCGGCCGTGGAGGCGGCGATGGACGGCTTCGGCCGGGTGGACTTCCTGATCAACAACGCCGGTACGAACCCGGTCTTCGGCCCCATCGCCGATCTGGACCTCGGGGTGGCCCGCAAGGTCTTCGAGACCAATGTGGTCTCCGCGCTCGGCTTCGCCCAGCGGACCTGGCACGCCTGGCAGAAGGAGCACGGCGGGGCGATCGTGAACATCGCCTCGGTCGCCGGCGTCTCCGCCTCGCCTTTCATCGGCGCGTACGGAATCAGCAAGGCCGCGATGATCAATCTGACCATTCAGCTGGCCCATGAATTCGCCCCGCTCGTGCGGGTCAACGCGATTGCCCCGGCGGTCGTGAAGACGAAATTCGCGCAGGCGCTGTACGAGGGACGGGAGGCGGAGGCCGCCGCCGCCTACCCGCTCGGCCGGCTCGGCGAGCCCGAGGACATCGGCGGCGCGGCCGCCTTCCTCACCTCGCCCCAGTCGGAGTGGATCACTGGTCAGACCCTCGTCGTCGACGGCGGGATTTTCCTGAACGCCGGAGTCGGGTGACCGATAACCGGACATTTCCCGGATTTCATGTCCGGATTGACCCCGGTTGTATGTCGAATGCCTCAAGTGCCCCGTCAGGCTCGAAGATTGACCTGGCGGGGTGCTGCGGTATCGTCGGCCGACCCGTGGCTGAACGAGGAGCGTGCACGTGTTCAACCGGACCAGTCTGCAGGCGGCTGCAGCCCTTGTGTCCATATCCCTGGTAACCGGATGCAGTGTCTTCTCTGACAGTGATTCGGCCGGGGAACAGAGAATCGTCGTCGGTACGACGAGCTCTCCCACCACGCTTGACCCGGCTGCTGCCTGGGACAATTCCTGGGAGCTCTTCCGGAATGTCTTCCAGACCCTGGTGAGTTTCCCGACCGGCAGCACGACCCCGGATTCCGACGCCGCGGACTGCAGGTTCTCGGACGACTCCAGCCGGGTCTTCGAGTGCAAGCTCGTGGAGGGCCTCACGTTCTCCAACGGGCACAAGCTGGACGCCAAGGCCGTGCAGTACTCGATCGAGCGCATCCGCACGATCAATCACAAGGGCGGCCCGAACGGCATGCTCGGCTCGCTCGACAAGATCGAGACCGTCGGCGACCGGACCGTCGTCTTCCGGCTCAACAAGCCGGACGCCACCTTCCCGATGGTCCTCGCCACGCCGGCGATGTCCCTCGTGGACCCGGCCGAGTACCCGGCCGACCAGCTGCGCACGGACGGCAAGCTCACCGGCTCGGGGCCGTACGTCCTCGACTCGTACACCGAGCGCGAGTCGGCGGAGCTGACCAAGAACCCCACGTACAAGGGCTTCGCCGACCGCAAGAACGGCGGCGTGACCATCCGCTACTTCGACGAGTCCGAGGCGATGGTCGCCGCGCTCAAGAAGAAGGAGATCGACGCCACCTACCGCGGCCTCACCGCCGAGGAGGTCATCGAACTCCAGGACGACAAGCCCGAGAACCAGGGCCTGCAGATCATCGAGTCGACCGGCGCCGACATCCGCTACCTGGTCTTCAACACCCAGGACCCCACGATCGCCAAGCCCGCGGTCCGCAAGGCCATCGCCCAGGTCGTCGACCGCGACGCACTGGTCAACAAGGTCTACCAGGGCACCGCCGAGCCCCTGTACTCCATGGTGCCCAAGGGAATCGCCGCCCACACCACCAAGTTCTTCGACCGCTACGGCGACCCGGACGCGAAGAAGGCCAAGAAGATCCTCCGCGAGGCCGGCATCACCGAGCCCGTCGAGCTGAACTTCTGGTACACGACGGACCGCTACGGCTCCTCGACGGCCGCCGAGTTCAAGGAGCTCGAGCGCCAGCTGGAGGCCACCGGCCTCTTCAAGGTCACCGTCGAGGGCAAGCCCTGGAAGGACTTCCAGGCGGGCTACCAGAAGGGCGAGTACCCGGTCTTCGGCCGCGGCTGGTTCCCCGACTTCCCGGACCCGGACAACTTCGTGGCGCCGTTCGTCGGCAAGGAGAACGTCCTCGGTACGCCGTACGAGAGCCTCAGGATCACCGGCGAACTGCTTCCGAAGTCCCGCCGCGAGAGCGACCGCGGGACCGTCACGGACGAGTTCGTGGAGGCCCAGGAGATCATGGTCCAGGACGTCCGGCTGCTGCCCCTGTGGCAGGGCAAGCTGTACATCGCGGCCCGTGACGACATCGGCGGCGGCGAGGGCGCACTCGACCCGCAGACCGTCATGCAGCTCTGGGAGCTGAGCCGCCGGGCCAGCTGGTAGGACCGGGGCGGGCCGGGTGCCGGGAGCCTGTGGGGGCCACTGTCAGTGGCCCCCGGTAGGTTCGTGGACGGAGTAACAGGAACGTCCACCGGAGGTTGTTGACCGTGACCGACACCAGCATGCTGCCCGAGTCCTGGCAGGGTGTTCTCGGCGAGGAACTGCGGAAGCCGTACTTCGCCCAGCTCACCGAGTTCGTCGAGGAGGAGCGCGCCAAGGGACCGGTCTTCCCGCCGAAGGACGAGGTGTTCGCCGCCCTCGACGCCACCCCGTACGACAAGGTGAAGGTCCTGATCCTGGGTCAGGACCCCTACCACGGCGAGGGGCAGGGGCACGGCCTCTGCTTCTCGGTCCGGCCCGGGGTGAAGACCCCGCCCTCCCTGCGGAACATCTACAAGGAGATGCAGGCCGAGCTGGGCCACCCCGTCCCGGACAACGGCTATCTGATGCCCTGGGCCGAGCAGGGCGTCCTCCTGCTCAACGCCGTGCTGACCGTCCGCTCCGGCGAGGCGAACTCGCACAAGGGCAAGGGCTGGGAGAAGTTCACCGACGCGGTGATCACCGCCGTCGCCTCGCGCCCCGACCCCGCCGTCTTCGTCCTCTGGGGCAACTACGCCCAGAAGAAGCTGCCCCTCATCGACGAGGAGCGGCACGTGGTGGTCAAGGGCGCCCACCCCTCGCCGCTCTCGGCGAAGAAGTTCTTCGGATCGAAGCCCTTCACCCAGATCGACGCGGCCGTAGCGGCCCAGGGACACGAGCCGATCGACTGGCGCATCCCGGACCTCGGCTGAGCCTCGGCCCGATCCGGCCCCGGTGCGGCTAGCGTCGGCTCTCCCAGTGGGTGAGCGGGTGGAGGTCGCGGTGACCGAGCAGCAGCAGGTGTCGGACGACGGGGTCATGACCAGGATCGGGCAGGCGATGATGCTGCTCCACGGCGGCGACCGCGAGGAGGCACGCAACCGCTTCGGGCTGCTCTGGCAGCAGATCGGCCCGGACGGGGACCCCCTGCACCGGTGCACCCTCGCGCACTACATGGCGGACGCCCAGGACGACCCCGACACCGAGCTGGCCTGGGACCTGCGCGCTCTGAGCGCGGCCGAGGGCCTCGCCGAGGAGCGGCTCGCCGAGCACGGCTCCGCGGTCGCCCTCCGGGCGCTGTACCCCTCGCTCCACCTCAACCTGGCCGCCGACTACGTCAAGCTCCAGCGGCCCGACGCCGCGCGGGTCCATCTGGACCGGGCCCGCGCCGCCTCGGACCACCTCGACGACGACGGCTACGGGAACGGGGTGCGGGCCGCGATCGAACGGCTGGAGCTGCGGCTTCGGGGAGTGTGAGGGCCGGGCGCCTGCGCGGCCCGCTCGCCCCGGGGCCTCAGCGGCCGTACGTGCCGTGGCAGATGCGCGACGGGTCGCTGTCCGGCCCCCAGCCGCCGTACCGCTCGCCCAGGGCGCAGACGTCCGCGCGGGAGACCGGCGAGTTCTTCGGCAGTTCGGTCAGCTCCGGCGGCAGTTCGGGCAGCGGCGGCCGGGTCTCGGGGCGCGGACGCTCACGCTGCCGCGGTACGGACTCGGGGCGCGGCGCCTCCGGGCGGGGCGGGGCCGCCTCCCGTCGACGCGCCTCGGGCGAGGGTGTCGCGCGGGGTGTGGCGGACGGCGGGGGAGCGGGGAGCGCCGCTTCGAGGGCTTCGAGAGCCGGTCCCTCGACGATCTGCGGGGCCACGTCCTGGCCGGGTCGTACGGTCTCCGCGGCGGGCGCGGGGGCGGGCACCGTCGGCGGGGTGTCCACCGAGACGCAGCCCGCGAGGGCGGCCACGGCCACCCCGACCAGGATCTTCGCTGTGGTTCGGGTTCCATGCACCCGCGCCACTCTGCTGTCCCGGCGGTGATCTTCGCGCCCCTACCGGTGGGGAATGCCCCGCACGGGTGAGCCGACGCGGGACCGGCCTTGACTCGGTCGGCGCGTCGGCGAGCCGGTGAGCCGACGGGTAGGCGGGTAGGCGGTCACGCGGTCACGTGGCCGGATACCGAACGGTCCGCGGCGCGTGGGCGCTCAGTCTCCGGTCGCGCCGTCGATCCGCTCCCGGACGAGGTCCGCGTGGCCGTTGTGGCGGGCGTACTCCTCGATCATGTGCAGATAGATCCAGCGCAGGTTGTACGACTTCCCCGAGTGGTGCCCGCCCTCGCCCAGGTCGTCGAGATCGCGCGCGGCGGCCACGGTGCGGGCGTGGGCGATCGTCGCCTGCCAGGTCGCGTGCGCCTCCTCGAAGGTGTCCTCGTCGGTGACGTGGAAGTCCCGGTCGTGGTCCTCCTCGGTCGAGTAGATCCAGCCCGCCTTCTCGCCGGCCAGGACGTTGCGGAACCAGCCGTTCTCGACCTCCGCCATGTGGCGGACGAGGCCCAGCAGGCTGAGCTCCGAGGGAGGGGCGGACGGGGTGCGCAGCTGGGCGTCGTCGAGCCCCTCGCACTTCCTCGCGAGGGTCGCGCGATGGAAGTCGAGCCACTGCTCCAGCGCCTCGCGCTCGCCGGAGGTGGTGGACGGGTCCACGCGGAGGGCGGTTTCTGTACGTTCGGTGGTCATGCGCGGCATCGTCCCCCATGATCACCGGCCGTGCCACTGCTTTCCCCGCACCCCGGGCCGGTGCCGCCGTCGAGCATGCCCCGCAGCAACTCGTCGAAGCCGGTGCGCAGTTCCGCGCGGCTCGGCACGGCCGCGTGGAAGGAGCCGACGGCGCAGGAGAACATCAGCCCCTCGCACCAGGCGATGAGGGAGAGCGCGTGTCGCTCGGGCTCGGGTGAGCCGGCCGCCGCCGTCATCGCGACCAGGGGGCCGCGGAAGACGGAACCGGCGGTGTCGAAGAAGGCGCGGAGCTCGGGGCGCCGGGTGGCCTCCAGGGCCAACTCGTAGCGGGAGACGAGCAGGGCGCGGTGGTCGGTGAGATAGCGGTGGAGGGCGAGGGAGAGGGCGTCCACGAGGGCGTCGGTGTCGATGACCGCGCCGTCGGGGGTCCCTTCTGACGTCCCTTCCGGTGCCCCCGGCCCGGCTGCGCCCGGCAGTTCGTCCGGGGTCAGGACCCGCGACTCCAGCTGTACCTGACGTCGTACGGCCGTCTCCAGGAGCGCCTGGCGGGTGCGGGCGTGGTTCGACGTGGACCCCTGCGGCAGCCCCGCCCGCTCGTCCACCGCCCGATGGGTCAGGCCCCGCATGCCGCGTTCCACGAGGAGGTCGAGGGCGGCGTCGCCGATCCGGTCCGCACGGGAGGCGGGGGAGTCGAGGGAGCCGAGGGAACCAGGGGAGCCAGGGGAGCCAGGGGAGCCAGGGGAGCCGGGAGGGGCAGCGGAGGGCGTCGCTGAGGTCATGAGGACAACCTACAGCCGTCACTTCCCGACTCACTACATCTGTAGTACGGTCGCCACACCGGACGAACTACACCTGTAGTTCGCTGATCCGAGGAGAAGCCATGGAACAGCACCGCGCCGTCGTCGTCGGAGCCGGCATCGGCGGACTCACCGCCGCCGTCGCCCTCCACCGCAACGGCTGGCAGGTCACCGTCCTGGAGCGGGCCCCCGACCTCGCCCCCGTCGGTGCCGGCATCGGCCTCGCCCCCAACGCCCAGCGCGCCCTGGACGTCATCGGCCTCGGCGACCGCGTCCGCGACCTCGCCGCCTGGCAGGGCGACGGCGGCATGCGCGCCCCCGACGGCCGCTGGCTCGCCCGTACGAACGCCAAGGCCGCCGCCGCGCGCTTCGGCGGGCCACTCGTCCTCCTCCACCGGGCGACCCTCGTCGACATCCTCACCTCGGCCCTCCCCGACGGAGCCGTCCGCACCGGAGCGGCCGCCACGCTCGTCGACCCCGGCGACGACCACCGCCCCGCCCGTCTCACCACCCCCGACGGCGAGATCGAGGCCGCCCTCGTCGTCGCCGCCGACGGCATCCGTTCCGCGACGCGGCACACCCTCTTCCCCGGGCACCCCGGGACGCGGTACGCCGGCTGCACCACCTGGCGGCTCGTCGTCCCGGCCCCCGAGCGGCCGTTCGCCCCGCACGAGACCTGGGGCGCCGGACGCCTGTGGGGGACGCAGCCCCTCAAGGACGGCAGGATCTACGCGTACGCGATGGCCGCCGCCCCCGCCGACGGCCGGGCGCCCGACGACGAGAAGGCCGAACTCCTGCGCCTCTTCGGCGACTGGCACCACCCCGTCCCCGAGATCCTCGCCGCCGTGGACCCCGCGCAGGTCCTCCGCCACGACGTCCACCACCTGCCCGACCCGCTGCCGGCCTTCCACCGGGGCCGGGTCGCCCTCCTCGGCGACGCCGCGCACGCGATGATGCCGAGCCTCGGGCAGGGCGGAAACCAGGCGATCGAGGACGCCGTCGTCCTCGCCCACCACATCGGCCCCGCGGCCGACGGCCACCGCACCGGCCCCGAGCCCGCCTTCGTCCCGGGCCGCGACCTCGCCGCGTACACCGCAGACCGGCTTCCCCGTACCACCGCCATCGTCCGCAAGGCCGCCCGCACCGGAGCCGTCACCCTGCTCTCGGCCCGCCCCGCCGTCGCCCTGCGCTCCACGCTCGTCAGCGCGGTCTCCCGGTTCGGTCCGGGGCTCGTCCTGCGCGGTTTCGACGGCATCGCCGACTGGCGGCCGCCGTCGGCCCCGGCCCGGTCCGCGTAAGCTGACCAGCGCGAACGGCCCCCCGTACAGGGCCTGTGGACACGACAAGGGAGAACCCGTGAAGGTTGGCTGCATCGGACTCGGCGACATCGCGCAGAAGGCCTACCTTCCGGTCCTCGCCACCCTTCCCGGGGTCGAACTCCACCTCCAGACCCGCACCCGCGCGACGCTCGACCGGGTCGCCGACACCCTCCACCTGCCCGCCGCACAGCGCCACGGCGACCTCGACTCGCTGCTCTCCGCCGGACTCGACGCCGCGTTCGTCCACGCGCCGACCGACGCGCACGCCGAGATCGCCGGCCGGCTCCTCGACGCGGGCGTCCCCACGTACGTCGACAAGCCCCTCGCCTACGAGTACGCCCAATCCGAGCAGATCGTGGAACTGGCCGAGAAGCGCTCGGTCAGCCTCGCCGTCGGCTTCAACCGGCGCCTCGCCCCCTCGTACGCCCAGTGCGCCGAGCATCCGCGCGAGCTGATCCTCCTCCAGAAGAACCGCGTCGGTCTGCCCGAAGACCCTCGCACCTTCGTCCTCGACGACTTCATCCACGTCGTCGACACCCTGCGGTTCCTCCTGCCCGGCGAGATCGAGCACGTCGACGTGCGGGCCCGTATCCGCGGGGGGCTCATGCACCACGTCGTGCTCCAGCTCTCCGGCGACGGCTTCACCGCCATCGGCATGATGAACCGGATGAACGGCTCCACCGAGGAGATCCTCGAGGTCTCCGGGCAGGACACCAAGCGCCAGGTCATCAACCTCTCCGAGGTCGTCGACCACAAGGGCCAGCCGACCCTGCGGCGGCGCGGCGACTGGGTGCCGGTGCCCCGCCAACGCGGTATCGAGCAGGCCGTACTGGCCTTCCTCGACGCCGTACGCGACGGGCGGGTGCTCAGTGCCCGGGACGCCCTGCTGACCCACGAGCTGTGCGAGCGCGTCGTACGCGAGGCGCTGACCCAGGCCTCCTGAACGCGCCCGCGCCCTCGGCGGCGCACACCAGGGCCACCACGGCGAGCGCCCCGTACAAGGGCCAGTCGCCCCAGCGGACGTAGCCCGTCGTCGTGTCCGAGAGCGGCAGTTCGCGGACGGCGACGGCGCTCACGTCCGTACCGAGCACGGCCCCGATCCCGCGCCCGTCGGGGCCGTACGCCGCGCTGACCCCGGTGAGCGTCGCGTGTGCGACGGGCCGGCCCGTCTCCGCGGCCCGCAGCGCCGCCAGGGACGCGTGCTGGGCCGGCGCCCAGCTCTCCTGGAAGGTGCTGGTCGACGACTGGACGACGAGCAGCCCGGCCCCGTCACGCACGAGGTGCCGGCTCATGTCGGGGAAGGCGGACTCGAAGCAGATGAGCGGGCCGATCAGCGGTCCCCGGGCGCTGCCGCCGGTATTGTCCCCGCTGCCCTCGCCCGTGGCCGGCAGCGTCATCACGACGGGTGCGGTGCCCCGCCGGCGGTCCTCGGCGGCGGCCTTGCCGAACGACGTCACCCAGCCCAGGACGCCGCGCGCGGGGATGTACTCGCCGAACGGCACGAGCCGCATCTTGTCGTAGCGCTCCGCGGTGAGACCTGCCGGGCCGACCAGGACGGCGCTCTTGAAGATGCCCGGTCGGTCGGTCCGGCGCGCGTCCACATTGACCAGGAGCGGTGCGTCGACCGCCCGTGACAGGTCGGTGAGCCGGGCGGCCAGATCGGCACGGCCCGCCGGGTCGGCGCCGACACCGCTCTCACCCCAGACCACCAGATCCACGCGCTGCCCCGCGAGGGAACGGGTCAACTCCTCGGCGCGGTCGAAGCGCCGCTCCACCCCGTCCGCACCGTCGAGCACCCCCGGCTGTACGAGGGCCACCCGCACCGTCCCGCTCACGCGCGGCGCCCCCACCCCCCAGGCGGCGGTACCCGCCACGAGCGCGCAGCCGGTGATCCCCGCGACCCCGACGGCGCGCAGCCCCGGCGCGGCCACCAGCAGGGCCACGGCCGTGTTCGCCGCCACCACGAGCAGGGTCACCAGCCAGACCCCGCCGACCGAGGCGAGCCGCAGCGCCGCCGGCACCTCCCACTGGCTCGTCCCGAGCAGCCCCCAGGGTCCTCCCAGGCCCTCCCAGGAGCGCACCAGCTCGATCAGCAGCCAGCCGGAGGGCACCGCGAGCAGGGCGACGGTGGCCCGCAGCGCCGACGGCGCACCACCGAGCAGGGACCGCACGAGCCAGGCCCACGGCAGCCACAGCAGGCCGAGCAGCGCAGAGAGCGGGAGGAGGAAGACATGCAGGCTGGGCAGCAGCCAGTGATGGACGGCGAGCACGAAGCCGATCCCGCCCAGCCAGCCGTCCAGGGCGGCCCGACGCCCTCCCGGAGCCGTACGGATCAGGAGAAGCCAGGGGACGAGCGCCAGGTACGCCCACCACCAGAGTCCGGGGGCGGGGAAGGCGAGCGCGGGCAGCGCGCCGCAGCCGACGGCGAGCAGGGAACGGCCGAGGGTACGCCGACGGGCGGGGCCCCGGGCGGGTGCAGGCGCGGGGCCAGGGCCCGGTGTCTGATCCGGGTCCTGGCCCTGACCTTGGGCCCGGTCCTGGCCTCGGTCCTTGCCTCGGCCTCGGCCCCGGTCCTGGCTCCGGTCCCGTCGTACGAACGGATTTCGCATGGCATGCCTCCGCCCTTGCCTTCAGTGTCGGGCGTGACCGGGTTCGGCGCGGCTCGGGGAACCGCTCGTGGCCGTCGGCGTGGCCGCCGGCATGGCGGTCAGTTGTGCCGACGCCACCGTTCGTCGACCACGACCGAGGTCAGCCGCCAGCCGTCGACGGTCCGTACCGCCCCGAACGCGTAGCGGCCCCCGCAGACGAAGTCCTCGCCGGAGGTGAAGCGCATCGGGTTGACGTAGTCGGCGCGGATGTCCGCGGTGTCCCCGGTCTCCGGGTATCCGGCCGGCCCGCGGAAGTGGACGCGGCGGTTCACGATGAGGTGCTGCCGTACGGGAAAGAGCGTCAACGTCTCGGCGAGCCAGTCGGCCACCTCGCTCGCGGGCCCCTCGACGCCGCCCGAGCCCCGGTAGTCGGCCCGGCCGTCCGGGGCGAACAGCGCTCGGTAGGCGGTCCAGTCGGCGTCGTCCACGGCCGCCGCGTACCCGGTGATCAGGTCGTCGACGGCGAGTCGGTCCATCACGGTCGCGAGGTCCACGCGCTGCGTCATCGGATCAGTGTCGGGCAGGTCGGGTCAGGGGCCAAGGGGTGTGCGCCGGGAGAGTTCGTGGTCAGCCTCGCCCACGAGGGGGCTTTGCGAACAGGCTGCCCCGTACGACTCTCTGCCGCGATGAGGCTGTGGCCGCGTGGCCGCGTGGCCGCGTGGCCGCGTGGCGGCGTGGCCGAGTGGCCGCGTACAGCTCGGCGCGTGGGGCGCGAGGGCGCACATGGGCGCGTTCCCGTGTGCCGCGCGCGCCGCCCAGGGGAGCGCATATGCCGATGGCTGGTTCGTCCAACGCGCACCCTCAACCGGCGGCGCCTACCGTGGTTACGGTAAGCGACACATCATCACTCCATGGAGTCGAAATGGCCGACCGTGCCGCCGTCTCTTCCTCGTTCTGCGCCGTCGCACCCAGCCCGGACCTACGCCGGCGCATGCTGGACGAACTCGACCGAGTACGCGGTGGTCCGAGCGAACTCACGAACCTGCTCGGCTTCACCAGCACCCCCACACCCCTGGGCTTCGACGACGGAACGATTTTCCCGCCGGAGGAGTTTCCGCCCGGGACCCCCCGCGACACCATCAGCGCGGCGGCGGCCGACCGGGCGCCGCTGCGCGGCACCATCAGGGCGGTCGTCATCCTGGTCGACTTCTCGGACAAACCGATGACGAAGACGGTGGCCGACCTCGACAGGCTGTTCTTCTCGCTCGGCGTGATGCAGCACGGCAGCGTGCGCGAGTACTACCGCGAGGTCACGAACGGCCTGGTGGACCTTGTCGGCGAGGTCCACGGCCCGTACCGCATGCCCGAGACCATGGACTGGTACGCGGCCGGCAACTACGGGATCGGCAGGCCCAGCGGGCCGTTCCGGTCACCGGCGATGGCGAGGTCCGCCGTGGAGGCCGCGGACCCGAGCGTGAACTTCGCGCCGTTCGACAACGACGGCAACGGCTACGTCGACGCCTTCATCGTGGTGCACGCCGGGGCCGCCGCCGACGAGACCGGAAATCCCGCCCACATCTGGTCGCACAAGGCGACGCTGCCCGCCGTGCACTCGACCGACGGCACCAGGGTCTACGGCTATCTGACCATCTCCGAGGACGCGAGGATCGGCGTCTGCGCGCACGAACTCGGACATCTGCTCTTCGGCTTCCCCGACCTCTACGACACGGACGACAGCTCCGAGGGCGTCGGATCGTGGTGCCTGATGGGAGCCGGCTCCTGGGGCGGAGACGGAGACATCCCCACGCACCCGTCCGCCTGGTGCAAGGTCAATCAGGGCTGGGCCACGACCAAGGTCGTCACCACCAGCGGCAACGAGTCCTTCCCGGACGTCAAATCCAGCCACACCGTGCACCGGCTCTGGAAGAACGGTGCGGGCGGCAGCGAGTACTTCCTCCTGGAGAACCGCCAGCGGACCGGGTACGACGCCTCGCTGCCCGGAGACGGGCTGCTGATCTGGCACATCGACGAGAGTCAGCCGAACAACCGGGACGAGAACCACTACAAGGTCGGCCTCGTGCAGGCCGACAACCAGCGCAACCTCGAACTGCACCAGAACCGTGGCGACGAGGGCGATCCGTACCCCGGAAGCAGCGGCAACACCACGTTCACCTCCAACAGCGCACCCGACTCGAAGTCCCACGCGGGCGCCAGTTCCTGTGTCTCCGTCACCCGGATCTCGCCGTCGGCGGCCACCATGACGGCCTCGGTGGCGGTCTCCTGCGGAAAGACCCCGTCCAAGGAGGTGAAGGACTTCAAGGACCGCAAGGAACCGTTCAAGGAGTCGAAGGAACCGTCCAAGGACGTGAAGGACTTCAAGGACCGCAAGGAGGGGGAGGTGAAGACCAAGGAGCCCTTCAAGGAGCACAAGGACCTGAAGGACCGGAGGGAGAACAAGACGCCGCACAAGGAGATCAAGGACGACTGGGACAACCCTCCGGACGTGACGACGCGGCCGACGGGCAGGGAGGGCGACCCCACCGCCGCCGCCATCGCGGACCTGCAGACCCGGCTCGCCACGCTGGAGCAGACCGTGGGCGGGGCAGGCGGCGCGGGCGACTACGCCGAGCCGTTCATCGGTACAGAACTGCGGCCCGACCTGATCGGCGGACCGCAGTACGGACCGGACGCCGACGCACTGCGGGAAGCCGTCGAGAGCGGCGACGCGCAGGCCAAGCGGTCGTACGACAGTCTCCCCCAGCAGTGAGCGGAACCCTCCTGCTCCTGGCCGCACCCGGCGACGGCGGCGCGGCGGCGGTGGCCCGCGCGCTGTCGCCCCGGGGCGGCCACGGAGGCGTCGTGACCCTCACACCCGCCGACCTGGCCCGCGCCCGGTGGAGCCACCGGGTGAACGGCGGGGGAGAGGCGTCCACCCGGATCACCCTGCCCACCGGGCAGGTCCTCGACGACCGGACCATCGGCGCGGTGCTGCACCGCCTGCCGGGCCTGCCGCTCGCCACGGGAGCAGAGAACGGCCCTCGGGCCAAGGATGCCCTGTACACGCACAGCGAGCGGCAGGCCCTGGTCGCCAGCTGGTTGCTGTCCCTCGCGCCCCGGGTGATCGGTCTGATCAACGCGTACGGAACCGCCCACGGGACCGTCTCCCGCACGACGGCCCTCGTCCACGCCGAACGGTGCGGCCTGCCGGTGGCCCGGCGGGGCGGGGCGACGCGCGGCGGCCTGGTGGGCCGGCCCGCACCCGGGGAACGGCACCTGCCGCGCCTCGCGTGGCCGGGCGGCCCCGGATCCCCGGTCCCGGTCGACGTGCTGCCCCAGGCGCCGACGGCGTACCACGACAGTCTGCTCGTCGCCGGGGACCGCGTGATCGGCCCCCGAGCCGGCGAATACGGCGAGAGCTGCGAACGCCTCGCGGACGCGCTCGGCACACGGCACTTCGAGCTCCGGTTCGCGCCCCGCGCGACCGGCGCCGTCGTGACGGACGTATACCTGTGCCCGAGCCTGCACGACCCACTGCACGTCGAGGCCACCGCCTCCCTCATGGTGGCCGTCGCCGAACAGTCCACGAGGAGGCCCGAGTGATCCTGTTCTTCGGCCGTACGGACGACCCGCCCCTCACCCGCGCGATCAGCGCCGCACAGGACGCCGGTCTACGGCACCTGGTGATCGACCAGGCCCGCACCGCCCGGTACGACCTCGTCGTCGGAACGGACGCGCTGGACGGCCGGTTGACCGTCGAGGGGATGCGGGTCCCGCTCGGCGACGTGTCGGCCGTGTACGCCCGGCCGCTGGAGCCGCCCGCCGACGGGGACCCGGCGGCCCGGGCGCGGGCGGCCGCCTTCCAGGAGTGGTTCGTCGGCTGGCTCGACACGACCCCGGCCGTCGTGGTGAGCCGGCCGCGCGCCATGGAGTCCAACTCCTCCAAGCCGTACCAGGCCCAGCTCATCGGACGCTCGGGCTTCGCCGTACCGGAGACCCTGGTCAGCGACGACCCCGACGAGATTCTCGCCTTCCGCGCCCGGCACGGCCGGATCGTCTACAAGTCGGTCAGCGGAATCCGCTCCATCGTCAGGGAGTTCACCACCGCCGACGAGAACCGCCTCGCCCTCGTCCGCGGACTCCCGACGCAGTTCCAGGCCTACGTGCCGGGCCAGGACGTACGCGTCCACGTCGTCGGCGAGGACACCTACGCCGCGGCCGTCGACAGCGACGCGATCGACTACCGCTACGCCGAACAGAGCGGGGAGTCCGCCCGGCTCGCCCCGTACGACCTGCCCCCGGACACGGCGCGGCGCTGCGCGGAGCTCGCGGCCACGCTCGACCTGCCGCTCGCGGGCATCGACCTGCGCCGCACACCCGACGGCGCGTGGGTGTGCTTCGAGGTCAACCCCATGCCGGCGTACAGCTACTACGAGGCGCACACCGGCCTGTCCATCTCGTCGGCGCTCGTCGCGTACCTCGACGGCCGCCGGGCCGCGGCTCCCGTGGGGGTGTGAACACGTGGTCCAGGCCGTCGAGAACCTCACCGCACTCACCCTCCGGCTCGTCGCCCGGACCACCCACCCACGGCTGGACGAGTGGGACCTCGCCACCTGTCAGGTACTCGCCTCACTCCCCGTACCGGGCATGGCCGACCTGATCTCACCCAACCTCATGGGCTCGCGGCTGAGTCTCGGCATCCGGCGCGAGCTCCTCCAGGACGTGGTGCTCGGGGCGACCCTCCACCTCCGGGCCAGACTCGGCTCCTCGGGCGACATCCTGGCGGAACCCCACCCGGCCGCCGGCGACTTCCGGGTCGAGCGGCCCTGACCGGAGGTGCTGGGTGTGGGCCAGGTGCGGCGGCTTCGTCAGCCGCCCGACTCGCCCGCCCGGCAGGCCATGGTCCCCAGCTGGAGCGCACCCCCTGCGGTCGGTGCCAGAGAACGCCGACCGAAAGAGAAGGGCTTCCAGCCGCTGCCCAAGCGGTGGGTGATCGAGCGGACCTTCGGCTGGCTGAGAAAACGGATATCCCGCCCACAACGGCGTGAACGTTGATCAGATGCTCTCCAAGGGCGTGTATCGGAAGTGCTCTAGTGCCGCATCCGGCAACGTTTGCCATCTGGTTCTGAAGCGTCAGGCAGCCGGCCTCTCAATCGGTAGACGTCGTGGCGGGCTCCCCAGACCAGGGTATGGAGGAGCGCGGAGAAGCATCCGAGACGAGCAGCCCTCAGCCGAGACCCGTAAGTCCGCAGGTGGGGGAACCTCGGGAGTCTCGAAAATGCGCGGCCGCGCCCTTTCTTCGCTCCTTCCTTCATTTGGCTGACGGTCGTGGCGCGAGTGCGGGATATACATCCCTTGGTGAGAAGAGCGTTCCGCTTCCGTCGGGCGGGACGAGCCAGGAAAGCCCGGCCACTTTCCGGCCAGGGTCGGGAACCGCCAGCCAGGTCCCGGTCGTCAGGTACCGAGCGGCCCGCTCCAGCCTCGTTGCGGGGCTGCCTGGAGTCATCAGGAGTACGAGTTCCTGACGTCTGCTGTCGCGAATCACTGGGCCGGTCGCGGGGTGCCCGCAGCGGGAGTAGGCGTTCAGCAGGCTGTGCCCCAGCGGCTCCGGGACTGCCAGGGCGTCCCAGAGTCGGCCCGCCGGCAACAGTGCCACACCTCGTTCGCTGAGTCTCCACTCACGCAGACAGGCGATGGGGTCATCACATGCAGAAGCCAGCCACCGAGCCGACCACAAAGAGGGATTCATCTGCTACCTCGTTCCCGGGATCAGCCGACGAAGTGGTCGACTATCCCGTGCCAAGAGCGGCCTGGGCAGGGAGGCGAAGCGTGGCGGATTCAACCGACCGACTCTTGTGATGTGTCAGAGGTTGTCAAACCCTGCTGAGCCAGCGCCTGAGTGCGATATGAGTGGTGTCGTCGAGCGTGCACAGGGCCTCGATGGCGTCGAGGTCGCCCGGCAGGGGCGCGATACCTGACGCGGTGAGAGCGGCGTGCAGCTCCAGCCGGCGGCGGTCGGCCGGCTCCAGACGAAGGGGCAGGCGGCTCGAGGGCGCAGGCGCCGGCAGCGGGTGGTCGCCGAACTCCATGGTGCCGCGGGCCGTCGACGTCTCCTCGTGCCGGTCGTCGATGGACACGGCAGGGAAGCGGTACGGGTCGAGATCCAACAGCGCGGTCGGAGTCGTGGCGAACGCCTGGAACCCAGTCATGAGTGCCTCCTCAGTCGTCGTGCAACTGCCAAGGACGACGGCTCGGGAAGTGAGGACAGTTGCGACACAAGGGGACATCCACCCGGATGTCCCCTACGTCATCTCGTCACAAGAGAAATGACCCGACGGAAGCGGCCGACGATGGACCGGCCACTTCCCCGGCGCGTTCGACGCGGGACCGGATGCCGATCACCCCCATGACGGCGAGGACACCGCCGACCGAGATCCGTCGGCGGATGCTGATTCCGTTCACGCTTCACCTCCCTTCACGCGCCCTCGTGCGCCGTTGCGCGCTGTTGGGACAGGTCGGACAGTGCATGTCTCGGGATGCGAGACAAGTCGTGGGTGGCCGTTCACGGGGGTGGTCGTGGTGCCCAAGGGTGTCGTGCAGTGGTTCGACCCTGACCGCGGTTCGGGGCTGATCCGCCAGGAAGGCGATGAACCTGACATCCCGATCGAACAGTCAGCTGTTCACGCCTGTCGCGCGTGGCCGCTGCACCCTGGCGAGCGGGTCGAGTTCGACATCACCCTGGACAGCTACGGGCGGAGGGCTGACAACATTCATCGCGCCTGGTGGAGCGACTGTGAATAACGGACCCCAGACCACACGGCAGTTGTGGGTAACCCGGACGGCCCCGGGGGCGTTGAACCGACATGGCTACCACGACGATGCGGCTCACCCCCGCCGTCAACGTGCAGCGAAACGCCAGCGAAGCGGTTCCCCGCCGGGCCCCGGAGCCGATCTACGCCGAACTCGCCCAGCAGTGGCAGACGGACGGGCGCCTCATCCCCGGCCAGGACGACGAGGAATGGACGCCCCTCGCCCGCCAATCCCCCTGGCCCACCCGCTGAGCGCAGGGCGCGGGCCCAGCCCCGCGCCGAATGCAAGGGCAGCGTTTCTTGATAGGTCCGGGACTACGCGGTCGGCGCTGGTGGTGGCACGCGCGCGGCCAGGCCCCTGGCCCCGCCGATCTCCTGCTGTGCACCGGGCGCGGGAGGACCGTTCGGCTGTGGGGGCGGTGGGCGAAGGCGGTCGGTGCGCGCTCTGCGGCCGTACTCGTCCTGGCAAAGAGCGAGGCGGGGCCGGTCTGGCCGCACTTCGGCGGACCAGCCCCGGGGGTCCTCGGCGTCTGTGGGCCCCTGCGCCGCTAGTCCATGGGCAGCGTGTTGGCGAACGCCGCGAACGCGGCCTGGGTCCCGGACCCGGCGATGCCGTCGATGGCTCCGGAGTAGAACCCGTTGTTCTTCAGGAACTGCTGAAGGGCCTTGATCGTCCCGGTTCCCACGATGCCGTCGATGGCTCCGGTGTAGCCGTAGTGGCGCAGCATTCGCTGCATGGCCTGCCAGCTGCCGGTGCCGAGCAGGCCGTCGAGGGCTCCCGTGTAGCCCCAGGAGTAGGCGAGCCAGAGCTGGACCCTCTTCGCCTGCGAGGTACTCAGCCCGAGGTTGACCACTTCGGTGGCCGAGGCGGGTCCGGAGACCACGTTCTGGGACCTCTCCGGCGTTGCCGCGAAGGCGGTACCGGAGGTTGCCAGGCTTCCGGCGGTGACACCGGCCAGGGCCGTGGCAGTGGCGAGTGCCTTCACGAGCTTGTTCGACCGCATGTGGTGGCCTTTCCATGAAGGTCCCGTACAGCGCAAGGCCCGCCGTAAGTACGAGAACCGTGTCACCACGCTCGGCGAGTGATCAGGCCCACGCCCCGGGGCCTACCAGACGCCGAGCTACCTGAACTGGGACACAACCGCTTAGCGTTGCTCTTTCGGCGAGAACCACCGGGACCCCGCCCCCATCGACTGTCGCGGCGAGTGCGCGCAGGATCGTCTGGACGCTGCGGCGCAGGGCACGGGTGCAATCGGCGTCAGCCGTGACGCGTGAGAGGGTGGCGCGCTCGAAGACGGCGGCACTTTCGAGTTCGATCCTCACCGCGGCTGGTGCGTGAGCGGTGACAGGTCCAGGGCTCAACCGAGAGCGACGAGCTGGCCTTGGCCGATGTGGTCGGCGCCTGGGTGCGGTGGTCGGGGATGCGTTCTGTGGCCGCGGTGGCCCGGCGCCACGAGTTGGTCGGCAGGGCGACGACCGGAATGAGGAGATCAGCCCGCACGACCCGCGGGAAGCGGTACCTGTCTACGGTCTCCGCGGAAGCGTGGGCCGGCCGGCCCGCCTCTCTACACCCGTTGAGCTCCGGCGCCGACGGTCGGGGGCTGCTCGGTGGCGCAGTAGCGGCACTTGCTCGCCGCCGCGGGCAGATCCTCGGAGAGGCAGGCCGGACAGGTCTTGACCGGACCGGGTTCCCCGAAGGCGGTGACGCCGTGGCGGGCCTGGTAGTGCTTGTACGGCACCACGACACAGAAGTAGATGACCGCCATGAAGATGATGAAGTAGATCAGGGCCGAGATGAACTGGCCCAGGTCGAGGTAGGTCGCTTCGTTCCCCTCCTCGCCGAGCTGCCACCCGAGCCCGACGGACTTGCCGCCCTGAAGCCGGGCGACGACCGGGTTGATCACATAGTCGGTGAACGCTTTGATCAGCGTCGAGAAGGCCAGCGCGATGACCAGTCCGACGGCGATGGTGATGATGTCACCGCGCATGAGGAAGTTCTTGAAGCCTTTGAGCACGATCCGCTCCCTTTCTTGACGCCCCGGCGCATGGCGCACCGGCTCAGCTCAGCACGCTGAGCGCGAGCTGGGAGGCAGCGTGGGAGCCGCTGGGGGGAAGACCACACGGATGGCGGCAGTCAGCTGCGTTCCTATGCGGCCACGGTGATCGCCGTGCGCGCCTTGAGCACGCGTTCCAGGGCCTCGCCGATGTGCTCGATCTTCTGCCGGCTCCGGTCTCGCCTGACCTTCAGGGCCTGGGCGGTGCGCGCGGGCGGAACGGGTGCGGTCATGCCGATGCCTCCGTGGGCAGAGCCGGCAAGGGCTCCTGGCCGGGCGATTCGAGTGCGGCGAGGTCTGAGGCCCGGAAGGCCGTGGACCACACGCGCTGGAAGTAGTCCTGGGGTCGGCGCAGATCCAGAGAGAGCTTCCTCGAGCAGGCCGAGACCGGCCAGTGCCCGCTCCAGTCCGTCGATCGCCTGCGCGGTCGGCTCGAAGACCTTGTGGCGTGCCTGCCACAAGGGGGACGACCGACCCGAACGCGCGCCGTGACGGGGCCTGGGTCACTCCGGCCGCCATGAGAAGGGCCCACACAGCGGAGGCTGTGCGGGCCCTTACAGGTCATCTCCGCTTTGCGGATGCACACCCCATTGTGGGGCGTCTCCCGTCTCCCGGGTGGGAGATTAGTGGGAGAAGAGTGGGAGACGATCATGACGCGCTGATGCAGATCGACGCTAGAAAGCGCTAGGTAGCGCTACATGTGTGCATCTGGTCAGTCGGCGGATTCGCCCGCGTGCGGGCTCAGGGTGTCCGTGCCGACCAGGATGAACAGCAGGATGCCGAGCAGGATCCGGTAGATCACGAACGGCATGAAGGACTTCGTGGTGATGAACTTCATGAACCAGGCGATCACCGCGTACCCGACCACGAAGGCGATGATCGTGGCGAAGATCGTCGGGCCCCAGGAGACGTGTCCCTCGCCCGCGTCCTTCAGTTCGTACGCGCCCGAGGCGAGCACCGCCGGGATCGCGAGGAGGAAGGAGTAGCGGGCGGCCGCCTCGCGGGTGTAGCCCATGAGCAGGCCGCCGGAGATCGTCGCGCCCGAGCGCGAGACGCCCGGGATCAGGGCCATCGCCTGGCAGACGCCGAAGATCAGGCCGTCCTTCACGCCGAGTTCCTTGAGCGTCTTCCGCTCGCGGATCGCCCGGTGGCGGCCGCCGATCTCGTCGCGGGCGGCGAGCCGGTCCGCGATGCCGAGGACGACGCCCATGACGATCAGAGTGGTGGCGATCAGCCGCAGGTCGCGGAAGGGGCCCTCGATCTGGTCCTTGAGCGTGATGCCGAGGACACCGATCGGGATCGAGCCGACGATCACCAGCCAGCCCATCTGGGCGTCGTGGTCGGAGCGCATCGACTTGTCGGTGAGGGAGCGGAACCAGGCCGAGACGATTCGGGCGATGTCCTTGCGGAAGTAGATCAGTACCGCGGTCTCCGTGCCGATCTGGGTGATGGCGGTGAAGGCCGCACCCGGGTCTTCCCAGCCCGCGAACGCCGCCGTGAGACGGAGGTGCGCGCTGGAGGAGATGGGAAGGAACTCCGTCAGCCCCTGGACGAGTCCGAGGATGAACGATTCGAACCAACTCATGGGGCTAGGGCCGTCCCGTTATGTACGTGTGCGATCAGAAGGTCGTGCGCAGCGTACCGTCCTCAGATGACGGGCCCGCCCTCAGGCCTCCTGAGGGACCGTCGGGCCCGCCGTCGTCCAGCCGGGCGCCCGGACGTGGGCGGTGAGGCTGTCGCGGTCGGCCTCGTCCCCGCAGTGGGCGCAGACGACCCGGGGGCTGAGGACCTCGCCGCACCGGTGCTCGAGTACCACCGGGCGGTCGTCGGCGTTGAGGTGGCGGTCGCCCCAGGCCATCAGCGTCACCAGCACCGGCTGGAGCTCCTCGCCGGCCGTCGTGGCCCGGTACTCGAAGCGCTGGGGGCGTTCGCTGTACTGCACCTTCTCCAGGATTCCGGCCTCGACGAGCCGCTTGAGGCGCGTGGTGAGGATGTCGCGGGGCGCGCCGGTGTTGCGGGCGATCCGGTCGAAGCGGCGCACACCGAGGGAGACCTCACGGAGCACGAGCAGTGAGTACTTCTCGCCGACGAGCGCCAGGGTGTCGGCGATCGAGCAGGGGCGGGGGGCGGCCTTCATGGGGTCAAGGGTAGGGCAGCGCGAGCTCGGTCAGTTTGGAAAACCAACTAAGTCTTTCATGTGGGTTTGAAAAGCCAACTTGCTGGGCTATGTTACCGATGAGTGTTGGTCCATTTATCCAACTCAGGAGTCTGTCATGCGTGACGCCGTCATCGTCGAAGCCGTCCGGACGCCGATAGGAAAGGGCAAGACGGGCGGAGCCCTGTCCCACGTCCACCCCGTCGCCCTGCTCTCCCACACCCTGCGTGCCCTGATCGAGCGCAGCGGCATCGACCCCGCCCTCGTCGACGACGTGATCGGCGGCACCGTCGACCAGGTCGGGGAGCAGGCCATGAACACCACCCGCTACGCCTGGCTGGGTGCCGGATTCCCCGAGTCCGTGCCCGCCACCACCGTCGACCGGCAGTGCGGCTCCTCCCAGCAGGCCGTGCACTTCGCCGCCCAGGGCGTGCTCTCCGGGGCATACGACATCGCCGTCGCCTGCGGCGTCGAGTCCATGAGCCGGGTCCCCATGTGGTCCAACGTGCCGCCCGGCGCCGACCCCTTCGGCCCCGGCGTCGCCGAGCGCTACCCCGAGGGCCTCGTCCCGCAGGGCATCAGCGCCGAACTCATCGCGGCGAAGTGGTCGATCGACCGCGAGGCCATGGACGCGTTCGCCACCGCCTCGCACACCCGGGCGGCACGCGCGTGGGCCGCCGGACTCTTCGACGCCGAGGTCGCCCCGTACGAGGACGTCCGCCGCGACGAGTCGGTGCGCCCGTCGACCACCCCCGAGATCCTCGCCGGGCTCCGGCCCTCCTTCGAGGACCCCGGCTACGCCGAGCGCTTCCCGCAGATCGACTGGTCCGTCACCGCGGGCAACAGCAGCCCGATCAACGACGGCGCCTCGGCCGTCCTCGTCATGGCCGCCGACACCGCCGAGCGCCTCGGCCTGCGGCCCCTCGCCCGGCTGCACAGCTTCGCCGTCACCGGCTCCGACCCGCTGCTGATGCTCACCGGCGTCATCCCCGCCACCGAGAAGGTGCTGCGGCGCTCGGGCCTCTCCCTCGCCGACATCGACCTCTTCGAGATCAACGAGGCGTTCGCCAGTGTCGTCCTCGCCTGGCAGCAGGAGACCGGCGCCGATCCGGCCAAGGTCAACGTCCACGGCGGCGCGATCGCCCTCGGACACCCCCTCGGCGCCAGCGGCACCCGCCTCACCACCACCCTCGTCCACGCACTGCGGGCCCGGGGTGGCCGCTACGGACTCCAGGCCATGTGCGAGGCGGGCGGCCTGGCCAACGCGATGATCGTCGAGGCGCTCTGACCCCGGCCGCTCTGACCCCGGCCGCTCTGACCCCGGCCGGTCTGTCCCCGGCCGCTCTCACCCCGGCCACTCCGACCCCGTCCGCTCGGAAACCCCTAGCGGGGGATGCCCACCGTCTCGGGCGTCTGCTCCGGCTCCGGTGCCACGGCCGGAGCCGGGGCCCGCAGATGGTGCCGCTTGCGCCAGGCGACCACGGCGGCCGCCGAGGCGGACAGCGCGATGAAGCCCGCAGAGACCAGGAACGCCGGGGAGCCGGGCTCGTCCGCCTGCGCACCCGCCACGACGTACGCCGCCGTGTTGGGCACCGAGCCGAGCCCCGTCGCCACCAGGAACGGCACGTACCCCATCCGGGAGACGGCGGCACAGTAGTTGGCCGCCGCGAACGGCACCCCAGGAAACAGCCGGATCGCCAGCATCGAACGGAATCCGTGCCGACTGAGCTGCCCGTCCGCCGCCGTCAGCCAACGGCCCCGCAGCATCGGCCGCAGCGCTTCCTGCCCCAGGAAACGACCGAGGGTGAAGGAGATCCCGGCGCCGAGCACCGTCCCCGCGATCGCCGCCGTCAGACCGAAGGCCGAGCCGAACAGCGCGCCCGCCGCCAGATTGAGCACCGGACGCGGGACGAACGCCGCCGTGCACACACCGTACGCAAGACCGAAGAGCATCACCGCGCCCGCGCCGTCCGTCTGCTGCGGCCAGCCCGAGGAGAGCAGCCGCTGCGGCTCGTACAGCACGACGAGGGCCGCCGCGGTGAGCAGCAGCAGCGCGAGCGCCGAGAGCCGTGCGCGGGGCGCGAGCAGGGCCCGGGAGCAGCGGACGGCGAGAGAGCCCGGCGGCCGGGGCACGGGAGCGAGCATTCGGGGAGAGTAACGGACGCGTCCGTATGATCGCCGTAATGCGCGTCATGTCCACCCGGGTGGGCAGCCGCTGGGCCCGGCCGGGGTCGGCGGCGTGTCGGGCCGGCCCGACACGCCGCGCAGGGCAACGGACCCCGCAGCACCCATGACAGGGAGGGCCCCATGAACGAGACCGCGCCGGCGGGCAGCGGCCCGACGGGCATCCCCGACAGTGCTCTCGCCGACACCGTTCTCGAGCGGCTCACCACGGTCTACCCCGCCGCCGGGAACCCCTTCCGGGCGCAGGAGATGGTCGCGTACATGAAGGGTGTCGCGCCCTTCCTCGGGCTCCGCACCCCCGAGCGCCGCGCCCTGTCCCGTACCGTCCTCGACGGCACTCCCCACCCCGACGAGCACGACTGCGCCGCCGTCGCCCTGCGCTGTTTCGCCCTGCCCGAGCGCGAGTACCACTACTTCGCCGTCGACTATCTGCGCCGCCACGTGAAGCGCTGCTCGTCCGGCTTCCTGCCCGTCGCCCGCCGGCTCGTCACCACCGTCTCCTGGTGGGACACGGTCGACCACCTCGCCGCCCATGTCGTCGGCGGTCTGGTCGCGGCCGATACCGCCCTCGGGGACCGGATGGACGAGTGGATCGAGGACGAGGACCCGTGGGTGGCCCGGACGGCGATCCTCCACCAGCTCCGCTTCAGGGAAGCCACCGACGCGGACCGGCTGTTCGCCCACTGTCTGCGCCGCGCCGCCGACACCGACTTCTTCCTCCGCAAGGCCATCGGCTGGAGCCTGCGCGAGTACGCCAAGACGGCCCCGGCCGAGGTCCGCTCCTTCGTCGCCGCGAACACCACCCGGCTCTCGCCCCTCTCCGTACGCGAGGCCCTCAAGCACCTCTGACGGCCCAGGCGGTCACCACCGGCACAATGAGAGCGTGAACGAGCAGATTCCCGTCATCCGTGAGGTCGACCAGGGCACCGCGCGCCTCATGCCCGATGTGGACCGGGAGCGGGCCTGGCTCCTGACGGTCGACGGCGCACCCCAGTCGTACGTCGACCTCGACGACCCGGCGTACCTGGAGTTCGAGTACGCGCGCCGGCTCGCCCATGTCGTCGACGGCGCCGCCGACGACGGCGAACCGCTCGACGTCCTGCACCTCGGCGGCGGGGCGCTCTCCCTGCCCCGCTACGTGGCCGTCACCCGTCCCGGCTCACGCCAGGACGTGGTCGAGGCCGACCGGGGGCTGCTCGCGCTCGTCGCCGAACACCTACCGCTGCCCGAGGGCTCCGGGATCTCCGTGCACGGCGCGGACGCCCGGCGCTGGCTCGAGGCCGCGCCCGCCGCCTCGGCGGATCTCGTCGTCGGCGACGTCTTCGGCGGCTCCCGCGTGCCCGCCCACCTCACGTCCGTGGAGTACGCGCGCGAGATCCGGCGCGTCCTGCGTCCCGACGGCGTCTACGCCGCCAACCTGGCCGACGGGGCGCCCTTCGCCTTCCTCCGCTCCCAGCTCGCCACCTTCGCGACCGTCTTCCCCGAGCTCGCGCTGGTCGCCGAACCGGCCGTCCTGCGCGGCCGCCGTTTCGGGAACGCCGTCCTGGTGGCCTCCGGCCGTGAGATCGACACCGCCCGCCTCGCCCGCCGGGCGGCGGCGGACGCGTTCCCCGCGCGCGTGGAGCACGGGGACACCCTGAAGCGGTTCACCGGCGCCGCGGAACCGGTCCTCGACGCCGGGGCCGTACCGTCACCCGTTCCGCCGGAGGGTGCCTTCGGCATCGGCTGAGGCTGAGGCGGGGGCCGGGACGGAGGCCGAGGCGGGGGCCGGGACGGAGGCCGAGGCGGCGGCCGGGACGGAGGCCGGGACGGGGGCCGGGGCCGTGGAGGGGCTCGGGCCCGGGATCTCCTTCGTGTGCGGACGCCGGGTCAGATTCCGTACGTCCGGCACCAGCAGGACGAGCGCGGTGACCAGCACCATCAGCCCCGCCGCGCCCCACAGCGCCGTGCTCCGGCCGAACGCGGTCTCCGCCGGGCCCGCGAGTGCCGTCGTCAGCGGCAGCAGGGCCGTCGAACCGAACCAGTCGTAGGCCGACACCCGGGACAGCTTCTCCTCCGGGATCTCCTGGTGCATCGTCGTCATCCACGAGACGCCGAACACCTCGATGGCCACACCGCTGACGAACATCGCCGCCGTGAGCCCCGCCGCGTCGAGCGGCACGGCGAGTGCCGCCGACGGCAGCGCGATCGGGAACACGCAGAGCGTGCCGACGAACAGCAGACGGCGCGGCTTCCAGCGGGCCATCAGGAAGGCGCCCGCGAGCGTGCCCACACCGTACGCGGCGAGCGCGATGCCCCAGGGGCGCGCGCCGCCCAGCTCGGCCTTGGCGACCAGCGGCCCGTACACCGACTCGACGGCCCCGATCAGCCCCACCACGACGGAGAACTGGGCGACGATCGACCACAGCCAGGGCCGGCCGATGAACTCCTGCCAGCCCTCCCGCAGATCGGAGAAGAGCCCGCCGCCGGGTGCGCGCTCGGGGACGCCGCTGACGTCCAGGAAGGCGCGGAGCCCGCCCGCGACCGCGAAGGCGATGGCGTCGATCAGGAGGACCCAGCCGGGTCCGACGAACGCGACGAGCGCGCCGCCGAGCGCCGCACCGCCGATCGACGCGCCGTGCATGGCCATCCGGTAGACGGCGAAGGCGCGGCTCGCCTGCTCCCCGGTGACGCTGGACATCAGCATGCCCTCGGCCGCCGGGTTGAAGAAGGCCTGCCCGGTGCCGCAGAGCGCGGTGAGCACCATCATCTGCCAGATCTGGGCCGTACCCGCGAGCACGAGGGCGGCGAAGACGGCCTGCGAGGCGCAGTTGAGGACGTTCGCGGCGACCATCACCCGGTGCCGGGGCACCCGGTCGGCGACCGCGCCGCCGATCAGGAGGAAGAGGACCAGCGGCAGGAACCGTGCCATCGCCACGAGTCCCACGTCGCCGGCGTCGCCACCGGTCTCGAACACCGCCCAGGTCGTGGCGATCAGCGCGCCGTGCGTGCCGAGGTTGGTCACGATGGTGGCGGCGGTGAGGAGGACGTAGTTGCGCCCGGCCCACTCGGGGCGGCGGGAGCCGAGGGGAGCGCGGTGGGGAGCGGCGGCGGGACTGTTCACCCCGGGACTATCCCTGCCGGGCCGCTCGTATGCCAACCCGATATCCGGACGGGACGCCCTGGGGGGCCGGAGAGCGGTACGGACGGGTCGACCCCGGCGCGTGGACGGTCCACGCGCCGGGGTCGACCCGTCGTATCGGTTCCGGTCAGGACGCCGGCGCGAGCCGGACCGTCGACAGGATCTGCTTGATGGTGGCGTCCGGCAGCTCGTCCTTGACGCCGTCGGCCCCGTAGAGCACCCAGGTCGAGAAGTCGCCCTTGGCGTTCTTGAAGGTGAAGGCGATCGACTTGCCGTCCGACTCGCACTTGTTGCGCTTCTTGACGCCCGGCGCCGTCGCCATCGCCATGTGGCCGGTGAGGCCGGACTTCGTCTTGTACGGCACCGGCTTCGTGATCTTGATGGTGCTCTGCGGCATGTGCTGGGCGTAGCCGCCCCACACCCAGGTGCCGGCTTCGCTGCGCGAGGCGTCCGAGGTGTTCTTGGCGCCCTGGCCGCCCTTGGTGCCGGCGGTGCTCAGGCCCCAGGTCTCCATGGAGCCGTTCTTGTCGGTGTCGTACGTGCACCACTCGCTCTTGAGGCGCGTGGGCGACGACATGGTGACGAGCGGGCTGCCGTCGTTCTTCTTCTCGTCCTCGAAGAAGGTGATCATGCCCGGCTTCAGCACCTCCCACTCCGGCGGTACGTCGAAGAGGGTGCCGTACTTCGGGTTGTAGACGACCTTCCAGCCGGGGATCGTCGGCTGCTGGGCAGCGCCGTCCCGCGGGTTGGCGATCCCGGACGGGGTGTCGCTCGGGTCCGTCGAAGGGATCGTCGACGGATCGGCGGACGGGTCCACCGGCGCGGAGGGCGTCGTGCTCGGCTTCGGGTCGGCGAGCGGCTTCTTGTCGTCGTCCTTGTCGAGAACGAGGAAGCCGGTGACACCGGCCGCGACGACCACGGCGGTCGCCGCGACGATCGCCACGAGGGTCGTCTTCTTCTTCCCGCCGTCGGGCCCGCCGGGCTGCGCCGGTCCCGGCACCGCGTACTGCTGCTGAACGGTCGGCTGCTGATACGGGTTCGGCTGGCCGTACCCCGGCTGCTGGCCGTACCCCTGCTGCGGGTACCCGGGCGGTGCGGGCGGCTGCTGCCCGTAGCCGGGCTGCGTCGGCGGCTGCTGCGGATAGCCGGGCTGTGTCGGCGGCTGCTGCGGGTACCCGGGCTGGGCAGGCGGCTGCTGCTGATACGGGTTCGGCTGCTGGTACCCCGACTGCTGGTAGGGGTTCTGATTCTGGTCCTGCGGGTTCTGCTCGCCCCCGGGCGGCTGCTGTCCTGGCCACATGGCCAGTAACCATAGAGGTGCGGAGGCACCTCGACCACGCCCGCCCCCTTCGGCCGTGGGCACGTGGGGATGGCCAAGCGTGCTACTCGTGGGTAACATCACGGCCATGAGCGCAGACCAGATGACCGTCGGCGAGATGCTCGCCGCCACAGTGCCCATGGCCGGAACCCTGAACCTGGAGTTCCTGGAGACCACCGCCGAGCGCGCCGTCGTGCGCCTGCCGGACCAGCCCGCCTACCACAACCACGTCGGCGGCCCGCACGCCGGAGCGATGTTCACGCTCGCCGAGTCCGCCAGCGGCGCCATCGTGCTCGCCGCGTTCGGCGACCAGCTGAGCCGCGCCGTCCCGCTCGCCGTCAAGGCCGAGATCGGCTACAAGAAGCTCGCGATGGGCGTCGTCACGGCCACCGCCACCCTGGGCCGCCCGGCCGCCGAGGTCGTCGCCGAGCTCGACGCCGGAGAGCGGCCGGAGTTCCCGGTGCGGATCGACATCACCCGCGAGGACGGCGCCGTGACCGGCGAGATGACCGTCGTCTGGACCCTGCGCCCGAACGCCGCCTGACCGGGAACGTCGCGCACCGCCCCCGTACCCCCTCCCGGGTGCGGGGGCGACCGCGTTCCGGTCGCCGGACGGCGAGGGCCGTCCACCCCGACCGGGTAGGCTGCCCCGGCGTGCCCGCCGCAGTGCACGCCGGCGCCACGGGCCCCCGACCAGGGGACGGGCGCGGCAGGGCAGTCGAAACGGGAGGAAGCCGCGTTGCACGTCCAGGAGTGGCTGGAGACGATCCCCGCGGTCGCGGTCTACGTCCTCGTCGGGGTGGTGATCGGGCTGGAGAGCCTCGGCATCCCGCTGCCCGGCGAGATCGTGCTCGTGAGTTCGGCGCTGCTCGCCTCGCAGCACGGCGACATCAATCCGTGGGTGCTCGGCGCCTGCGCCACCGCCGGCGCGATCATCGGTGACTCGATCGGTTACGCGATCGGCCGCAGGGGCGGACGGCCGCTGCTCGCTTGGCTGGGGAAGAAGTTCCCCAAGCACTTCAGCGAGGCCAACATCGGGCTCGCCGAGCGCTCCTTCCAGAAGTGGGGCATGTGGGCGGTGTTCTTCGGCCGCTTCGTCGCCCTGCTCCGCATCTTCGCCGGGCCGCTCGCGGGCGTCCTGCACATGCCGTACTGGAAGTTCCTGATCGCCAACGTCTTCGGCGGCATCCTGTGGGCCGGCGGCACGACGGCCGTCATCTACTCGGTCGGCATCGTCGCGGAGGCCTGGCTCAAGCGCTTCTCGTGGCTGGGACTCGTCCTCGCAGTGCTGATCGGCGTCGCCTCGATGCTGATCATCAAGAACCGCGCCAAGAAGGCGGCGGCGGAGCGGTCCGAGACCCCCGAGCGGGAGCCGGAGCCGGTCGCGGTCGCGGACTGAGGTCCGCCCGTACGCGTACGTGGAGGAGGGCGGCACCCATGACGGGTGCCGCCCTCCTCCGCGTACGTCCGGACTCAGCCCCTGGTACGTCCGGGCTCAGCCCCCGAAGGCCTCGGCGTGGCCCTTCGCGAGGTGCAGGTACATCTCCGCGTTCAGCCGGATGCCCGCCTGCTCCTCCTCGGTCAGCGGGCGGCGGACCTTCGCGGGGACGCCCGCGACGAGCGAGCCCGGCGGGATCTCCATCCCCTGCGGGACGAGCGCCTGCGCGGCGATCAGCGAACCGGCGCCGACCCGCGCGCCGTTGAGGACGGTCGCGCCCATGCCCACGAGCACGTCGTCCTCGATGACACAGCCGTGCACGGTCGCGTTGTGGCCGACGGTCACGCGGTCACCGATCGAGACGGGGAAGCCGGGGTCGACGTGGACCGTGCAGTTGTCCTGGATATTGGAGTCCTCGCCGATCGCGATGGGGCCGCAGTCCGCGCGCAGGACCGCGTGGTACCAGACGCTGGCACGGGCGCCGAGCGTCACCTCGCCGAGCACCACGGAGGTCGGGGCGGTGAAGGCGGTCGGGTCGATCTGCGGCTCCTTGCCGCCCACACCCTTGATCAACGCCTCTGTCATGGTTCGCTCCTGATCGTCAGCCGTCATGTCACGCCCGGGGCTGCCCCCGGCCGCAGCCTATGCCGTGCCCATGACGGACATCACAGCGCACCGCACTGATCAGGCACGACGGTGCCGACTACCGTGTCCGGGTGCCCAGGAACAGAAACACGTTCTCATCCCTCGCCGCCTGGCGGCGCCGGATGCTCAACCGTGCCGTGCAGGGCGGCTGGCGCTGGGTGCAGGAGGCCGGATCCGTCACCGCCGAGCACCCCGGGAAGCTCCGCTTCCGCCGGCTCGGCGCGGGTACCCGGCTCGCCTTCCCGCAGGGCACGGTCTTCGGCGAGCGGTGGATCGAGATCGGCGAGTGCTGCATCGTCGCCGAGCAGGTCACGCTGACGGCCGGGATGCTGCCGGGCCTCGACCTGGGGACCGAGACGGTGCTGACGCTCGGCGACGGCGTCGTCCTCGGCCGGGGCAGCCATGTGATCGCCGACGCGAAGGTGACCATCGGCTCGGACACCTACTGCGGTCCGTACGTCTACATCACCTCGACCAACCACAGTTACGACGACCCGGAGGAGCCGGTCGGCCGCCAGTGGCCCCGCTCCGAGCCCGTCACGATCGGTCCCGGCTGCTGGCTCGGCACGGGCTCCGTGATTCTGCCCGGCGCCCGCCTCGGCCGGAACGTGGTCGTCGCCGCGGGCGCGGTGGTGCGCGGCGAGGTGCCCGACCACTCGGTGGTCGCGGGCGCCCCGGCCAAGGTCGTCCGCAGCTGGGACAAGGAGCAGGGCTGGCAGCCCCCGCTGCGGACCCCGGCCCCCGTTCCGATCCCGGACCACGTGACCTCGGAACAGCTCGCGGCGCTCGCGGCGTGGGAGGTCGAGCAGGCGCGCTAGGGCCGGCTCGTCGCGAACGGCTGCCGGCCCGTCGGTCGCTGGCCGTCGATTGCCGGCCCGTCGGCTGCTAGCCCGTCGCCAGCAGGACCGTGCCGACCAGGGCGAGGCCCGCGCCCGCCGCCTGGATCGCGCGGAGGCGTTCCTTGAGGACGCCGTAGGCCGCGAGGGCCGTGACCACCGGGTAGAGGCTGGCGAGCACGGCGGCGACGGTGACCGGGCCCTGCTGGGCGGCGATGGCGTACGTACCGTTGGCGGCGACGTCCGCGAGGCCGACGAACGCGAGGGCAGGCAGGGCCGCGCGGATCACCTGGGGGCCGCCCTCGGGCAGGGCCCGGCCCCCGCGCTTCACGGAGGCGTACAGGGCTCCACCGCCCACCAGGACGTTCGTGACCCGCTGGACGAAAAGCGCCAGGAAGAGGCCGGTGACCGTCGTGGAGGCCTCGGCGATCAGCGCCATCACCGAGCCGAAGCCGAAGGCCGCGACGAGGGTGAGCAGGACCGCCTGGCGCTGGACGGGCGCCCCGCGCAGCTCCGGACCGCCGGCGAGGACCACGCCGAGGATCGCCACGCCGATCCCGGCGAACTGGACGAGCCCCGGCCGGTCGCCGACGAGCAGGCCGACCGAGACGGGGACGACGACACCGAGCGAACCGAGCGGCGAGACCACGCCCATCGGGCCGAGCGCGAGCGCCTTGTAGAAGGCGAGCATGGCGGCCGGGCCGACGACGCCCGCCCCGACCGCGTACCAGAGCTGCGGTCCCGCCTCGCTCCACGCGCCGGTCGCGAGGACGACGGTGCCGAGGACGACGACCGCGAGGAGCTGGGAGACCACGACGACCGTGAGGGCGGGGATCCGGCGCGTCAGGAGCCCGCCGCCGAAGTCGGCGAGGCCCCACAGAAGGCTGGTGGCCAGGGCGAACAGGGCGGTCATGAGTCCTCGCAGTCACGGACGGCAGTACAGTGCAGTGAACAATCGGGTGCACCCCACCGTAGTTCAGTGCATTGAACTCTGTCATCCAAAATATTGGACGGAATGTGTCGGACCTCGATCAGCTCACGCAGTCGCTCGCCCGGAACCTGAAGCGCTGGCGCAAGGAGCGGGGACTCACCCTGGACGCCCTCGCCGCGCGGGCGGGCGTCAGCCGCGGCATGATCATCCAGATCGAACAGGCCCGGACGAACCCCAGCGTCGGCACCACCGTGAAGCTCGCCGACGCGCTCGGCGTCTCCATCACGACGCTGCTCGACTACGAGCAGGGCCCCCAGGTCCGGCTCGTCCCGCCGGACCAGGCCGTCCGCATGTGGTCCACCTCCACCGGCAGCCACACCACCCTGCTCGTCGGCACCGAGGCCCGCGGCCCCCTGGAGCTGTGGTCCTGGACCCTCATGCCGGGCGACGGCAGCGCCTCCGACCCGCACCCCGACGGGACGGTCGAACTCCTCAACGTCACCGCGGGGGTCCTCACCCTGGTCGTCGACGGCGAGGAACACCGCCTGCCGGCCGGCACCTCCGCCGTCTTCGAGGCCAACACGGGGCACGAGTACCGCAACGACGGCGACGAGCCCGCCGAGATGACGATGGCCGTCTCCATCCCGCCCGTACGCTGAGACGAGCGGCCGGGCCCCGGGCGGTCGTTGTTAGCGTGAGGCGTATGCGCGCACCCATCGGAACCTTCGACGACGCCCGGCCCGCCCCCGACCGCCTGGACCTGCTGACCGGCCCCGTCGCCGCCGCCGTCCGGGCCTGGACCGGGCCCGTCCCGGCCGATCAGCTGCTGTACGTGGACACCGACCCGGCCATCGCCGACACCGCGGTCTTCGTCGAGCACTACGGGCCCGCGCTGCTCGACGAGTCCGCGAACTGCGTCGTCGTCGCGGGCAGGCGCGGCGAGACGACGACCCTGGCCGCGTGCGTCGTGAAGTCCGCGACGCGGGTCGACGTCAACGGGGTCGTACGCAAGCACCTCGGCGCCCGCAAGGCCTCGTTCGCGCCGATGGACACCGCGACCGGCGAGACCGGCATGGAGTACGGCGGCATCACCCCCATCGGCCTCCCGGCCGACTGGCCCCTCCTCGTGGACGCCGCCGTGGTGGACACCGAGTGGGTCCTGGTCGGCAGCGGCCGCAGGCGCGGCAAGCTCATCCTGCCGGGGAAGGCCTTCGCCCAACTCCCGGGCGCCGTCGTCCTGGAGGGGCTCGGTGTCCCCGTAGCCTGAGCCCCCGAAGGGGCCCGAGGGCCCCGAGGGCCCCGAGGGCCCCGAGGGCCCCGAGGGCCTCAGCCCAGGCGCGGGATCTCGATCGCCGGGCAGCGGTCCATGACCATGTCCACGCCCGCCGCGCGCGTGCGGGCGAAGGCGGACTCGTCGATGACGTCCAGCTGGAACCAGACCGCCTTCGCGCCGATCGCGACCGCCTCGTCCGCGATTCCGCCCGCCTGCTCGCTGTTGACGAACACATCGACGACGTCGACCGGGAACGGGATGTCGGCGAGGGACGCGTACCCCTGCTCGCCGTGGACGGTCTCCGCCTTGGGGTGGACCGGGACGATCCGCTTCCCGAAGCGCTGGAGGACGGCCGCCACGCCGTACGCGGCCCGCCGTGTGTTCGTGGAGAGGCCGACCACCGCCCAGGTGTCGCCGGTGGACGTGAGGATCCGCCGTACCGTCTCCTCCGCGGAGTAGCCGGTCGGTTCGGCGGTGGTGCTCTCGACGCTCATCGCGCTCGCTGCCTCTCTTCGGTGTGGCCCGTCACCCACGTCAACCGGCCACCACCTACCGTGATTCCCGCCACCGGCCTCAGCGGTCCCAGGCGCGCCGTTCCGCCTCACGAGGGGCCTCGACCAGGCACGGGAGGCCCGGGCCGAAGGTCATCACCGGGCGGGCCGGATCCCACCGGCGCCAGCCCGGGTCGCCCGTCGCGGCGAAGGACACCCAGGCCGCGTGCATGGCCGTGGCCAGCGCCTGGGGAGCGTCCGGGCCCGTCAGCGCGCGCGTCTCCGGCAGGCCGAGCGTGTCGAAGACGAAGCCGAGTTCGAGCGCGTGACAGGCGCGGAGGTCGAGGACGGGGGAGGGCCAGCCGAACTCGTACAGATACGTCCCCGCGTCCGACTCCACGCGCGCGTCTGTCTCCACGCGCGCGTCCGACCCCAGGCGCGCGTCCGTCCCCGCACCACCGCCGCGGCGGAGACGGGCGTCCGCGAGGGTGTTCAGCGGGATCCTCAGCAGCTTGTCGGTGGCGAGCGCGCCCAGGATCTCGCCCGGCTTCTCCCCCGGACGGCCCGCGCGGTACACCCGGGCCGTCCGGGACGGCACCTTCGTCCTCCACAGCAGGAGTCGCTGGACCACGGGGCCCATCCGGTCCGTGACCCCGCTCGGCACGAACCACAGCCGGTACTCCTCGGCGGTCGTGCCCATCAGCAGATCCACCTCGGCCGAGGCCCCGTCCGCGAGCGCCTCCGCCGGATCGCGCGGCACCACCTCGCCGTCCACGACGATCTGGAAGGAGTGCCCGCCGGTCAGCGGCGACCCCTTGCCGGTCACCTCCGTCTGCGCCGCGAGCAGCCGGTCCCGGTCCACGCGCGCGAAGGCCTCCGCCGTGGCCGGTATCTTCAGCCGGGCCGCCACCGCCTCCGTGGTCCGGCGCGCCCGGTCGAGCGGCTGGGCGATCGGGGCCCCGCTCTGCACGACGGCCCGGCGGAACAGCCCCTTCGCGAGCGGCGAGGCGAGCAGCGCGGCGATCGAGATCGCGCCCGCCGACTCGCCGAAGACCGTCACCCGCTCCGGGTCCCCGCCGAAGGCCGCGACGGAGTCCCGCACCCAGGTCAGCGCGGCGATCTGATCGCGCAGGCCGAGGTTGGCGGGGGCGTCGGGGAAGACTCCGAACCCCTCGATCCCCAACCGGTAGTTGACCGAGACGAGGACGACTCCGTCCCGGGCGAAGGCGGTGCCGTCGTAGACGGGGACGGCCGAGGAGCCGTGGACGAGCGAACCGCCGTGGATCCAGACCATCACCGGGCGCCCGCCCTCACCGGGACCCCCGTCCGTGCCGTCCGTGCCGTCTGTGCGGTCCGCGCCGTCCGCGTAGTCCCAGGGTGCCCACACATTCAGGTTGAGGCAGTCGTCGCCCGCGATGTCGGGGTCGGGGAGCAGGGCGTCGAGCGGTGGGGTGTACGGGCGCTTGGGCGCCGTCGGCCCGAAGGCCGTGGCCTCCCGCACCCCGTCCCAGGGTTCGACCGGCTCCGGCGGCCGGAACCGCAGCGGGCCCACCGGGGCCTGCGCGTACGGCACGCCCAGGAAGGCGGCCACCCCGCCCTTCGCGGAACCGCGCACGGCTCCGTACCGGGTCAGGACCTCGGGTCCGCGCCCCACCATCGCTGCCACCCTTCCTCGGAACGTCGGAGTATCAGGCCCGCGGCCCGGCCTGCGCCACCAGCGCGCGCTTCAGGACCTTGCCCGTCGGACCCAGCGGCAGCTCCTCGACGAAACGCACGATCCGCGGGTACTTGTGACGGCCGAGCCGCTCCCGCGACCAGTCGACCAGCTCGTCCTCGGAGAGCGGGGCCGTGCCCTCGCGGCGTACCACCACCGCGCAGACCTCCTCGCCCTTCACGTCGTCGGGGACGCCGATCACCGCGACCTCCGAGACCGCGGGGTGGCGTACGAGCACCTCCTCGACCTCGCGCGGGTAGATGTTGAAGCCGCCGCGGATGACCAGGTCCTTCTTCCGGTCCACGATCCGCAGGAAGCCGTCCTCGTCCCGTACGCCCAGGTCACCGGTGCGGAACCAACCGTCCACGATCGCCGCGGCCGTCGCCTCCGGGTTGTCGAGGTAGCCGGCGAAGACGTTGTGCCCGCGCACCACCACCTCCCCGATCTCGCCGTCCGCGAGCAGCAGGATCTCCGTGTCCACAGCCGCGTCCGCGATGCCCACCTCGACACCCCACACGGGGTGCCCGACCGTGCCCGGCCGACGGCCGATGTGCGGCTGGTTGAACGTCGCCACCGGCGAGGTCTCCGTCAGGCCGTACCCCTCCAGGACCTGCGTACGGAACGTCTCCTCGAAGCGTTCGAGCACGGCGACCGGCAGCGCCGCGCCGCCCGACACGGCGGCGCGCAGGGCCTCCGGCCGTACGTCGGAACCCGCCGCCGCCTCCACCAGGGCGTGATACATCGTCGGTACGCCCATGAAGACCGTCACGCCCTCGTCGGCCAGCACCCGCAGGGCGGCCGGACCGCTGAACCGGGGCATCAGCACGAGCGTCGCGCCCTGCCGGAGGGTCCCGTTCATCGCGCAGGTCTGGCCGTAGCTGTGGAAGAGCGGCAGACAGCCGAGGACCACGTCGCCCGCGCCGAGCCCGAGCAGGTCCTGCGAGGTCACCGAGGCGTTCATGACGATGTTGAGATGGGTGAGCAGGGCCCCCTTCGGGCGGCCCGTCGTCCCGCTCGTGTAGAGGATCACCGCGGTGTCCGAGGGCGCCGCCGGCTCGGCGGCGGCCAGCGGCCGCGCCGTCGAGGGCGCCCCCTGGAAGGCGCGCACCCCGGCCGCGCGCGCCGCCTCGTCGGCGACCGCCCACAGCGGCCCGCCGCTGACGATGCCGACCGCGCCGCTGTGCTCCAGGACGTACCGCACCTCGTCGGCGACGAGCAGCGCGTGCACCGGGACGACCGTCGCGCCGGCGGCGAGAGCGCCGTAGTACACCCGTAGGAACTCGATCGTGTTCGGCAGCAGGACGGCGAGCCGGTCGCCCGGCTTCACCCCGGCCTCGCGCAGCCCGGCGGCGCAGCGCAGCGCCTCCGTCCACAGTTCGCCGTAGGTGAGCCGGGTCGCGCCCTCGACGACCGCGATCCGGTCGGGGAAGTGGCGGGCGGACTCGCCGAGGACGCCGGCGACGCTCAGTGACATGACACGCTCCAGGGACGCGGAGTCAACAGCTCTGTTGACGATCGGTGACACGGCACAGAATCCGCCGTGGCCCCGCCCGGACGCCATGTGCAGATGCTCACCATGTGGCCCGCCGAGCTGGGCAGCGGCCCCGCCGTCCCGCTCGACCCGTGGCATTCGCCAAATCCCGGCGCTACGGTGCGAGCCATGACGCACAGCTCGGCCGGACCCGGAGAGCCCCCGGGGGCGCACTCCGGCGGAAGCCGCACCTCCCCGGGGCGCGGGCGCACGGGCGGCCCCGGCGCGCCCGCGCCGGGTTCCGCCGGTCCGCCCCCGCCGCTGTCCGGCTCGGGTTCCGGTGGTCCGCGCCAGCCGGCGGCCGGCTCGGGTTCCAGCGGTCCTCGGCCGCCGCTGACCCCCGCCGGTTCCGGCTCCGCCCCCCGCGCCGGCGGGTTCCACACGCCCCTGAGCGGCTCCGGCGGCTCCGGCGCGCTGCGCCGCGCGCTCGCCACGGCGATGCTCGCCGACATCGACCGGCTCACCGACCGCGCCGTCGACGACATCCGCGCCCACTCCGGTACGTACGCCTCCGGCGCGCCCGTCACCCGCGAGGACCTCTGGGAGATCTGCCGCGACAACCTGCTGCGTGCCCTGGAGGACTTCGGCGGGCTCGCCGCGACCGGCGGCGACTTCGAGTGGGCGGCCCGCGAGACCGGCCGCCGCCGCGCCGAACAGGGCGTGCCGCTCGACACCGTGCTGCAGGCCTACCGGCGCGGCGGCCGGGTCCTCTGGCAGGTCATGGCCGAGTACCTCCGGATCCGCGCCGGGCGCGAGTCCGACAGCCGGGACCTCGAGCTCGACATGGCGAGCGGCGTCTGGGAGACCATCGACCGCTACTCGGTCGTGATGGCCGATGCGTACCGGATCGCCCAGCTGGAGCTCCAGAGCCGCCAGGACACCCGGCGCGTCGCCCTCTTCGAGGCGCTGCTCGACGGGCGCGCCGACGACCCGGCCGTCGCCTCGGCCGCCGCGGCCGCGCTCGGCGTCCCCCCGGTCGACCGGTACGTCGTCGTGGTCGCCGCGCAGGACCCGGCCGCCCCGCCGCACCCCTCGCCGGTCCTGGCGGCCCAGGGAATGTGGTCGTACTGGCGCCCCCGCTCCGGCCGGTACGCGGGCATCGTCCGGCTGCCCCGCCGCGACGGACCCGCCGGGCGCGCCACGGCCGCCGCCCCGTGCGGCGGCGCCGACCCGGCCACCCGCGCGCTCCTCGCGGCCCTGCGCGAGCGGACCGGGGCGACCGCCGGGGTCTCGCCGGAGTTCGACCGCCTCTCCCAGGCGGGGCGGGCACTTCGACTCGCCGAGCAGACCCTCCGTACCCTCCCCGCCGGCAGTGGCGAGGTCGGCGTCTTCGACGACCGGCTCGCCCAGGTGCTCCTCAGCGGGCGAACCGACATCGCCGAGCGGATCGTCACCGTCCACCTCGGTCCGGTGCTCGCCACCGGCGGCGAGCGGGCCGCGCTCCTCACCACCCTGCGCGCCTGGCTCGACCACGGCTGCTCGGCCTCGCGGGCCGCCGACCAGCTCTACTGTCACCGCAACACCGTCCTCAACCGCATCGGCCGCATCTCCGAGCTCACCGGCCGGTCCAGCGAGTCGGGCGAGGCCCGGCTCGGCTGGGCCCTCGCCCTGCGCGCCCTGCCGTACGCGGGCCTCGCGACCCCGCCCGAACCGGCCGCCGGGGAGCGCGAGCCGGAAGCGAGGTAGCGGGGCCGCCGTGCCTGCCGGAGGGGGCCGCCGCGCCCGCCGGAGTGGGGTGCCCGCCACGGAACGTAGGCTGGCCGGATGCAGGAGCAGTACCGCACCTTGGCCCGCGAGGGCGTGCACGAGTCCGAGATCAACCGCTCGCGCTTCCTCTGCGCGCTCGCGCCCGTCGCCGACGAGCGGGAGGCGCAGGAGTTCGTCGCGCGCATCCGCAAGGAGCACCCGACCGCCAGCCACAACTGCTTCGCGTACGTCCTCGGCGCCGACGCCTCCGTCCAGAAGGCGAGCGACGACGGCGAGCCCGGCGGCACGGCCGGTGTCCCCATGCTGCAGATGCTCCTGCGCCGTGAGATGCGATACGTCGTCGCCGTCGTCACCCGCTACTACGGCGGCGTGAAGCTCGGCGCGGGCGGGCTCATCCGCGCGTACGGCGGGGTGGTCGGCGAGGCCCTCGACACGCTCGGCACAGTGACCCGGCAGCGCTTCCGGCTCGCCACCGTCACCGTCGACCACCAGCGCGCGGGCAAGCTGGAGAACGACCTCCGGGCGACCGGGCGCGCCGTCCGTGACGTGCGCTACACCGACGCCGTCACGATCGAGATCGGCCTCCCGGACTCGGACGTCCCCGCCTTCCGCGCCTGGCTCGCGGACGCCACGGCGGGAACGGCCTCCTTCGAACTGGGCGGCGAGGCGTACGGGGACGCGTGACCCGTTCGCCCCCTGAGGCGGAGGCCCGGACGGAGTTCGGGAGCGCGGTCGGTACGGCCCCGACCACACCCCCCGGCGGGATAGCGTGGTGGGCGCACACCGGACGGGAACCAGCGGCGAGGAGCGGCGCACATGCGGGTGGGGACGGCATCGTGAGGCTCCTGCACACCTCGGACTGGCATCTCGGCCGGTCCTTCCACCGCGTCGGTCTTCTCGACGCCCAGGCCGCCTTCCTCGATCACCTCGTGGCGACCGTCCACGCGTACGAGGTCGACGCGGTCCTCGTCGCCGGTGACGTCTACGACCGGGCCGTGCCCCCGCTGCCCGCCGTCGAGCTGTTCGACACCGCGCTGCACCGCCTCGCCGAGGCCGGGGTGCCCACGGTGATGATCTCCGGCAACCACGACTCGGCCCGTCGCCTCGGCGTCGGCGCCGGACTCATGGAGCGCGCCGGTATCCATCTGCGTACCGACCCGGCCGGCATCGGCACCCCCGTCGTCCTCACCGACGCCCACGGCGACGTCGCGCTCTACGGCCTGCCCTACCTCGAACCGCACCTCGTCCGGGAACGGCTCGGCGCCGAGAAGGCCGGGCACGAGGCCGTGCTCGCCGCCGCCATGGGCCGGGTCCGCGCCGACCTCGCCGACCGGCCCGCCGGCACCCGTTCCGTGGTCCTCGCCCACGCCTTCGTCGCGGGCGGCGCGCCCAGCGACAGCGAGCGGGACATCACCGTCGGCGGCGTCGCGGCCGTCCCCACCGGGATCTTCGACGGCGTCGACTACGTCGCCCTCGGCCACCTCCACGGCAGCCAGACCGTCACCCCGCGCGTCCGGTACTCCGGCTCCCCCCTCGCGTACTCCTTCTCCGAGGCCGACCACCGCAAGACCATGTGGCTCGTCGACCTGGGCCCGACCGGCCCCGACGGGGCGATCACCGGCGCCGAGCGGCTCGACTGCCCCGTCCCGCGTCCCCTCGCCCGGATCCGGGGGCGGCTCGACGACCTCCTCGCCGACCCCGCGCACGCGCGCCACGAGCAGTCCTGGGTCGAGGCCACCCTCACCGACCCGGTGCGCCCCGCCGAGCCGATGGCCCGGCTCACCGCACGCTTCCCGCACACCCTGAACCTGGTCTTCGACCCCGAGCGGACGGGCGACGACCCCGGCGCCTCCTACGCCCGACGGCTCCGGGACCGCACCGACCAGCAGATCGCGGAGGACTTCGTGGCCCATGTGCGCGGCGGCTCGGCCCTCGACGGCGCCGAGCGGACCGTCCTTTACGGCGCCTTCGACGACGTACGGGTCGACACGGCCGAGCGCGAGGTGGGCCGGTGAGGCTGCACCGTCTGGAGATCACCGCGTTCGGACCCTTCGGCGGCACGCAGACCGTCGACTTCGACGCCCTCTCCACCGCCGGGCTCTTCCTCCTCCACGGGCCGACCGGCGCCGGCAAGACCTCCGTCCTCGACGCGGTCTGCTTCGCCCTCTACGGGAGCGTGCCCGGGGTCCGGCAGACCCCCGGCGCCTCGCTCCGCAGCGACCACGCACCCGTCGGCACCTCCACCGAGGTCGTGCTCGAACTGACCGTGGGGGAGCGGCGCCTGGAGATCACCCGGCGCCCGGCCCAGCAGCGCCCCAAGAAGCGCGGCGGCGGCTTCACCACCGAGAAGGCCCAGACCTGGCTGCGCGAGTACGACCCCGCCACGCGCGCGTGGAACGGCGTCAGCCGCTCCCACCAGGAGATAGGGGAGGAGATCACCCAGCTCGTCGGCATGAGCCGCGAGCAGTTCTGCCAGGTCGTCCTCCTTCCGCAGGGCGACTTCGCCCGCTTCCTGCGCGCCGACGCAGAGGCCCGAGGCAAGCTCCTCGGCCGGCTCTTCGACACCCGCCGCTTCGCGGCCGTGGAGGAGCGGCTCGCCGAACTGCGGCGCGCCGCACAGCAGCAGGTCGAGGAGGGCGACGAGCGGCTCCTCGCCCTCGCCCACCGGATGGGCCAGGCCGCCGGGGGCCTCGCCGTCGCCCGTACCGCCGTCGACGGGCGGCCCGGCGACCCCGGGGTCGCCGACGCCGTCCTCACCTGGGCCGCCGTCGCCCGTACGGAGGCCCGCGAGGCGCTCGACATCGCGCGCGTACGGCTCGACGCGGCCGAGACCCGGCAGGGTGCGGCGCGCGCCGCGCTCGACGCCGAGAACGACCTGGCCGCCCGCCAGGCCCGACACGCGGACGCGCTCCTCCGTCACGAGCGGCTCACCGCCCACGCCCCCGAGCGGGACCGCCTCCAGGCCGCCCTCGACCGCAGCCTGAAGGCGGACCGGGTGGCCCCCGCGCTCGGACTGCGCCAGGACGCCGAGCGCGAGCACACCACCGCGCACGCCGCCCGTGCCCGCTCCCGCGCCCAGCTGCCCGCCGACCTCGCCGACGCCGGGGCCGAGCACCTCTCCGCCCTCGAACACCGGCTGCGTGAGGAGCTCGGCGGTCTGGAGGCCGCCCGCCGCGCCGAGCGCCGCGCCGCCACGATCGCCGACGAACGTGCCGCGCTCGCCCGCGAGGCACGCGCCGACGACGACGTCCTCCGAGACACCGCCGACTGGCTCGCCGGCTGGGAACCGCGCCGCGCCGCGCTCAGCCAGCACCTCGAGGCCGCCCGCGACGCCGCCGCCCGCGCCGAGCACCTCGCCGGCCGCCTCGAACCCGCCCGCCGCCGCCGCGACGCGGCCCGCCGCCGTGACGCCCTCGCCGAGGACACCCGCGCCGCCGAGGCGCGCCTCGCGGACGCCCGGGAGCGCCGGAACACCGCCCACGAGAGCTGGCTCGACGTCAAGTCCCGCCGTCTGGAGGGCATCGCCGCGGAACTCGCGGTCGCCCTCGCACCGGGCGACCCCTGCCAGGTCTGCGGCTCCACCGCCCACCCGGCCCCCGCCCGCACCACCGCCGACCACGTCGACCGCGCCACCGAGGACACCGCCTACGCCGTCTACACCGGCGCCGAGGAGGCCCGTACGGCTGCCGAGCGTGCGCTCGCCGTCACCCACGAGTCCTGGTCCACGGCCCGCGCGGAGGTGCAGGCGGGTGCCCCGGCCGGCTCGCCCGAACCCACCGTCGGTGAACTCGCCCATGAGGTCGATGAGTTGACCGGACTCCTCGCCGAGGCGCACGCGCTCGCCGGACAGACCCACAGCGCCCGGGAGCGGCTCGCGCGGGCCGAGCGCGAGTACGAGGAGCGGGTCGCCGCCCAGCGGGAGGCCGAGCGGCGGGTCGCCGCGCGGACCTCGCGGCGCGAGGCCCTGGACCGCGAACAGGTCGCGCTCGACGAGGAACTCACCCGGGGACGCGGCGCGTTCGCCACCGTGGCCGAACACGCCACCCGCCTGGAGCGGCGGATCGCCCTCCTGGTCGACGCCACCGGCACCGTACGGGCCGCCGAGCTCGCCGCCCAGCGCCTCAAGGAGGCCGACGACCGGCTGGCCGACGCGGCCTACCGTGCGGGCTTCGCCACCCCGGCCGAGGCCGCCGCGGCGCTCCTCCGGGAGGGCGAGCGCCGCGACCACCAGCAGCGCGTGGACGCCTGGCAGGCCGAGGCCGCCGCCGTCGCGGACCGGCTCGCCGAGCCCGGCACCGCGGCCGCCGCCGCGCTTCCGCCGGCCGACCCCGCGGCCGCGGGCGCCACCCTCACCGCGGCCGAACGCGCGCTCCGCGAGGCCGATGCGGTCCTGGCCGCCGCCCGGGAACGGGCCACCGGCCTCGCGGGACTCTCCCGGCAGGCCCTCACCGAGGTCCGTCGCCTCGGCCCGCTCCGCGAGGAGTACGACCGGGTGGCCCGCCTCGCCGCCCTCACCGCCGGCACCTCGGCCGAGAACGAGCGGCGGATGCGCCTGGAGTCGTACGTCCTGGCCGCCCGGCTCGAACAGGTCGCGGCGGCCGCGACCGCCCGGCTCCAGCGGATGTCCTCCGGCCGCTACACCCTCGTCCACTCCGACGCGCGGGCCGGCGGCAAGCGGGCCGGCCTCGGCCTGCACGTCGTCGACGCCTGGACCGGCAACGAGCGCGACACCGCCACGCTCTCCGGCGGCGAGACCTTCTTCGCCTCCCTCGCGCTCGCCCTCGGCCTCGCCGATGTCGTCACGGACGAGGCGGGCGGCGTTCGGCTCGACACCCTCTTCATCGACGAGGGCTTCGGCAGCCTCGACGAGCAGACGCTCGACGAGGTCCTCGACGTGCTCGACTCGCTGCGCGAGCGTGACCGCAGCGTCGGGATCGTCAGCCACGTCGGCGACCTGCGCCGCCGGATCCCTGCCCAACTGGAGGTCGTCAAGGCGCGGCACGGCTCGGCCGTGCGGCTCCGCACCGGCGGGGACGCGCTCAGCGGCTGAGCGAACGCCTCGGCAGCGGCGAGGAGTAGACCACGCTGGTGGTCACCGAGCCGAGCGTGGCGATCTTCCCGGAGATCTCCTCCAGGTGCCGCATGGACCGCGCGGCGACCTTGAGGACGAAGCAGTCGTCGCCGGTGACGTGGTGCGCCTCCAGAACCTCCGGCGTGGCGCCGAGCAGATCGTGGAACGGCTTGTAGTTGCCGTGGGGGTAGCGCAGCCGGACGAACGCCAGGATCGGCAGCCCGAGCCGGTCCTGGTCGACGATCGCCGTGTACCCGCAGATCACCCCGGCCTCCTCCAGGCGCCGCACCCGCTCGGTCACCGCGGACGGCGACATCGACACCGTACGGGCGAGCTCGGCGAAGCTGGCGCGGCCCTCGGACTGGAGGGCTTCGAGGATGCGCCAGTCGGTGGCATCGGGGGTGTACTCGGAGGTCATGTACGAGAGATAGCAGGGGATTCCCCGGCCGATCAAGCGTTCGGCCGGGGAATCTCAGCGTTCGGCCCGGGATCTCAGCGCTCGGTCGTCACAGCCGCGAGAGCTCGTCGACCAGGTCGTCGAGGCCCAGCGGGCCCTGCGAGAGGGCCGCCATGTGCCAGGTCTTCGCGTCGAACGCGTCACCGTGCGCCGCGCGCGCGTTGGCGCGGCCGAGCAGCCAGGCGCGCTCGCCCAGCTTGTAGCCGATGGCTTGGCCCGGCATCGACAGATAGCGGGTCAGCTCGCTCTCCACGAAGGACGGCGGGCGGCTGCTGTGCCGCTGGAAGAACTCCTGGGCGAGCTCGGGCGTCCACCGCTCGCCCGGGTGGAACGGCGATTCCGCCGGGATCTCCAGACCCAGGTGCATGCCGATGTCCACGATCACCCGGCACGCGCGCATCATCTGTCCGTCGAGGTAGCCGAGGCGCCGCTCCGCGTCGGGCAGGAAGCCGAGTTCGTCCATCAGGCGCTCCGCGTAGAGCGCCCAGCCCTCGCAGTTGGCGCTGACCTTGCCGATGGTCGCCTGGTAGCGGGAGAGGCGGTCGGCGACGTGCACCCACTGGGCGAGCTGGAGGTGATGGCCGGGTACGCCCTCGTGGTACCAGGTCGACACCAGGTCGTACACCGGGAAGCGCGTCGTACCGTCCACCGGGAGCCACGTACGGCCGGGCCGGGAGAAGTCCTCGGACGGGCCGGTGTAGTACGGCGCGGCGGCGCCGCCCGCCGGGGCGATGCGGGACTCCACCCGCCGTACCCGCTCGGCGAGCTCGAAGTGGGTGCCGTCGAGCGCCTCGATCGCCTCGTCCATCAGCTGCTGGAGCCAGACCCGGACCTCGTCGACCCCCTCGACATGGGTGCCGTGCTCGTCGAGGTGGGCGAGCGCCTCCCAGGGGCCGGCGCCCGGCAGGATCCGCTCGGCCTCGGTCCGCATCTCGCCGAGCAGCCGGTGGTACTCGGTCCAGCCGTACGCGTACGCCTGGTCGAGGTCCAGGTCGGTGCCGTTGAAGTAGCGGGTCCAGCGCTGGTAGCGCTCGCGGCCCACCGTGTTCGGGGCGTCGGCGACGGCCGGGGCGTACACGTCCCGCATCCAGTCCCGCAGCGCCAGGACCGCCTCGGTGGCGCCCCGGCCCGCCTTCGTGAGCCCGGCGCGCAGATCCTCGGGCAGGGTGTCGGGGGCCGCGGCGGCGAACTCCTCGAACCAGCCCGGCTTTCCGCTCTCCGCGCCCGCCCACTCGGTGAGCTGGTCGACGAAGGTGGCGGTGGGGCGCGGCCCGCCGAAGAGCTTGCGCTCGAGCCCGAGCGCGAGCGAGGAACGGTAGCCCTCCAGCGCGGCCGGGACGGCGCGCAGCCGGGCGGCGACCGCGGCCCAGTCCTCCTCGGTCTCCGTGGGCGTCACCGTGAAGACGATGCGGACGCTGTGCGCCGGCGAACGCATGTTGCTGACCGTACAGAGGCCCTCCTCGGCCTCGAACATGGCGAGTTCCGCCGTCAGGCGCTCCCGCAGCAGACGGGCACACCGCTGCTCGGCCTCGCTGTCCGCACCCGGGACCTGCTCCGCCACGTCGAGCCGGGCGAGCGTCCGGCGGGCGAGATCGGCCACGGCCCGCTGGCCGGCCGGCGAGAAGTCGGGCAGCAGTCCGGCGCTCTCCTTGACTCCCAGGTACGTACCGGTGATCGGGTCGAGGGCGATGAGTGCGTCGACGTGTTCGTCGGCGACCTGGCGGGGCAGCGGGCTGCTGGAAGTCTCTGGCATGGGGGCCATCCTGGCGCCTCCGGCGGGCCCGCGTCACCCTCGTCGGGGCTCAGTCGGCCGACAAGGAGGGGCTCGAAGAGGGCGGCAGAAGCGGGCCGCACTCCCACTCCTGGAAGATCAGCCGGGTCTCCACGCGGGCCACCTCCCGGCGTGACGTGAACTCGTCGAGGACGAGTCGCTGCAGGTCGGCGGGGTCCGCTACGGCCACGTGCACCAGGTAGTCGTCGGGTCCCGTCAGATGGAACAGCGCCCGGGACTCCGGAAGCGCCCGGATCCGCTCCACGAACGGACCGATCAGTTCCCGCCGGTGCGGCCGGACCTGCACGAGAAGGAGCGCTTCAAGCCCTCGGCCGAGTTTGGCCGGATCCAGTCGTAGCTGGTGTCCGAGGATCACACCCGTGCGGCGAAGTCGCGCCACCCGGTCCAGGCAGGTGGACGGTGCCACTCCGACCTCGGCGGCGAGTTCACGGTAGGTGGTCCGGGCGTCGTTCTGCAGGAGGCGAAGAATGTGCAGATCGACCGCGTCCAGTACGACAGAATCGGCCATCTGGCGAACGTAGCACGGCTCATTCCCGCTCCTTCCCGGTTTCCGTTCACAGTGCCGCCATGGACGCCATGGACTACGGCCCCTCGGCCACCCCGAGAGCCCTTGCCACCGAAGCCGTGCACGCCGGCCGCGAAGACCTCGCCTCGCTCGGTCTGCACGCCCCGCCGATCGACCTGTCCACCACCTACCCCTCGTACGACGCCCGGGCCGAGGCCGCCCGGATCGACGAGTTCGCCACCACCGGAGCCCGGCTCGACGGCCCGCCGGTCTACGCCCGGCTGGACAACCCCACGGTCGCCCGCTTCGAGGAGGCCCTCGCCCGTCTGGAGGGCGCCGAGGCCGCCGTCGCGTTCGCCAGCGGCATGGCGGCCCTCACCGCGGTCCTCCTCGCCCGGGCGAGCCAGGGCCTGCGCCATGTCGTCGCGGTCCGTCCGCTGTACGGCTGCAGCGACCACCTGCTCGACGCCGGGCTGCTCGGCACCGAGGTGACCTGGACCGACCCGGCGGGCGTGGCCGAGGCGATACGGCCCGACACCGGCCTGGTCATGGTGGAGTCGCCCGCCAACCCGACCCTCGCCGAGGCGGACATCCGCGCCCTGGCCCACTCCTGCGGCTCCGTGCCGCTGCTGGTCGACAACACCTTCGCCACGCCCGTGCTCCAGCGCCCGGTCGAGCAGGGCGCCCGCATCGTGCTGCACAGCGCGACCAAGTACCTCGGCGGGCACGGCGACGTCATGGGCGGCGTCGTCGCCTGCGACGAGGAGTTCGCCCGTACCCTCCGCCAGGTCCGCTTCGCCACCGGCGGAGTGCTGCACCCGCTCGCGGGCTATCTGCTGCTGCGCGGTCTCTCCACCCTGCCGGTACGGGTGCGGGCCGCGTCCGGGACGGCGGCGGAGCTCGTACGGCGACTCGCCACCGACCCCCGGATCGCACAGGTCCACTACCCGCGGATCGGCGGCGCCATGATCGCCTTCGAGGTGTACGGCGACCCGCACGACGTCATCGCCGGCGTCCGGCTCATCACTCCCGCCGTCAGCCTCGGCAGCGTCGACACCCTCATCCAGCACCCGGCCTCCATCAGCCACCGCATCGTGGCCGAGGGCGACCGGCGCTCGGCGGGCGTCAGCGACCGCCTGCTGCGGATGTCGGTCGGTCTCGAGGACGTCGAGGACCTCTGGCGGGATCTGACCTGGGCGCTCAGCGCTCCGCCCGCCGCACCCCTTCGTGCGGCTGCTCCGGGCGCGTCTCCCGGTGCTGCGGCCGGGCAGCCGGTCGCGGTGCCGAGGCCAGCCGGGCTGTGATCACCAGGGTGCCCTCCTCGATCTGGTAGTCGAGGGGCAGGTTGAGCGCCCGCATCGCGGCCACCATCCCGGTGTTGGACGACTGCGTCACGGCGTACACACTCGCGCAACCGGCCTCCTCGGCCATCGCCACCAGCCTGCCGAGGAGCTCGGAGCCGATGCCGCGCCGCTGCCAGTCGTCCTCCACCATCAGCGCCACCTCGGTCTCGTCGCCGTCCCAGAGCAGGTGCCCGAGGGCGACGAGCCGGCCGGAGGCCGTCTGGACGGCGAGGGTGCGCCCGAAGCGGGGGCTGAGCAGATGGTCGAGGTAGCGGTCGGCGTCGCCGACGGGGCCGTGGTAGCGCAGGCTCAGCGTGCGGGCCGAGCAGCGGTCGTGCATGGCGCGCGCGGCGGACAGGTCCCGCTGGTCGGCGCGGCGGACGGTGATCTCGTTGCCCTCGGGGAGGGTCAGGACGTCCTGGCTGCGCGGCACGCGGGGGCCGAGCCGGGCGTCGAGCTCCACGAGGGCGCGGGCCCTGGCGAACTCGGTCGGGGTGAACGGGAGGTAGGGCCGCTCCACGATGAGCGTGCCGCCGTTGGGGTCGCGCAGCCGCATCACGGTCTCCTCCAGGACGCCCTCGACCGGGGCGTGTTCGCCGGTGGGGCGGCCGGTGAGGGAGAGGGCGGGTACGGAGTGCAGGGTGCAGCGGCCCAGGAGCTGGCGCAGCGCGAGCGGCAGTTCGGCCGCGTCGAGCGCCGTACGGGTGGCCAGGCCGAGGACCCGGGTGGGGGTGTCCACCAGATCGTGGGCGTCGGCCCGCTCGGTCCAGGTGTCGCGGCCGCCGGCCGCCGCCGTCTCACGGGCGAGGGCGTGGGCGGAGAGATCCGCGGGGGCCCGCAGCAGGAACTCGTCGACCGTGCCGTCGGCGAGCGGATGCGTCTGGAGGGTGAGGATGTCCACGCCCAGGCGGGCGAGGACCGTGCACAGGGCGGCGAGGCTGCCCGGGGTGTCCGCCACGGTGGTCCGCATCCGCCAGAGCGAGGTCTCGACGGGCGCCGCGGCCCCCGTCTCCTCCCGCTCCTCCTCGGTCCTCGCGGGGACGGCCGCGGTGGAGTGCCCGCCGGTGTGTCCGGCGGGCGGGGCATGGCTCGCATGGCTGCGCCTGCGCGACCACCAGGTGTGGAAGGCGGCGGTGGCGACCAGCGCGATCGCCGAGAACACCAGGAGGTAGGGGCCGTCGGGCCCCTTGGAGATGGTCTTGGCGATCGTGTCGGCCACCACCACCGCGGTGAACAGTGCGGCGAGCTCGATCAGGTCGTGCCGCCAGTGGTGCGGACGGCGGGCGCTCTTCGAAGACGTCACATCGGTCATGACCTCACTGTGGCCCAGTGGTGTTGCGTGATCACGAACGCTTTGTGACTGACGGGTTAAGCGCCCATCTAGCGGCTTAAAGAACGATTCAGACCATTTCTGTCAGAGGCTGATCGGCCCCCCGACGGAGTGCGGCCGACAGCCGCTTCGCCTGGACGACGAACTGCGAGGCACTCCGCGCCGAGGCCATCGCGTCGAGCCCGGCCACCTCACCGCCGGCCCCGCACCGCTCCACACAGTCCGCCGCGACCGCGAGCACCTCGCCCAGACCGCGCATCGGCTTCTCCGCGCCGAGCAGCTCCGGCAGCATCGGCTCAAGGACCGCCCAGACCGTGCCGTACGCGCCCGTGGCGGCCGTCGTCCGGAGCGCGTCCGCCAGCCGGTTCGGCTTCACCGAGCCCTCCACGACCAACCACACCAGCTCCGTGCCGAGCCGCCGGGCGTCCAGATCACCCCGCGACGCCAGGACGAGCAGCGCGTCCACCGCCCGCAGCCGGTCGTCCGCGTCCTGACAGCCCAGACCGAACGCCAGGGCCAGATGGACGGCCCGGCCGGCCGGGCCGCCCGCCTCGGCGAGCGCGGTGAGCGGTTCGGTCAGGCCGCGCTGGTCCCCGTCGGCACCCGACGCGAGGGAGGACAGGACACACGCCGCCACGAACTCACGGTCCACCGGCAACGCCGTGGCCCAGTGCCCCCGCGTGTCCAGCCAGTGGTAGCAGCGTCGGGGAGTCGCCTGCAGCTCACCGCCCAGCCAGCGGAATGCGGCCGGGAACTCCTCGCGCACCACCGCTCGCTCGTCGATCTCGACGACGATCCGGTCCGTCAGCCACCACTTCTGTGAGGCCCGGTCCTTCCCCCTGGCGAGGAACCGCACCCTCGTCCCCAGGGGTTCCCCCGCCCGCAGCCACGCGGCGAGCCGTCGTCCCGCCCGCGTGCCGAGCGCCTCGGCCTCCTCGGCCGCCCGCCCGGCCGACGGGTCCCTGCGCCCGACCCTCAACAGCGCCTGGGCGAAGTCGGCCGGGGCCGGCTCGACGCCGGCGTCCCCGTAGGCGCGCACCCGCTCCACCAGCACTACCGGGTCGATCTCACCGGTGTGCAGGGTCGGTACGGCGAGCAGGAACGGCAGCGCGTCCGTGCCGATCAGGTCGGCGGCCTCCCACAGGCGCGCGTCCAGCATCCCCGACAGGGCCTCGTGGTGACAGGCGTTCCGGCCGTTCCCCTTCGCCCGTCCGGAGTCGACCCGCCATCCCGGCAGCAGCGCGAGCAGCCCCGCCAGTACCACCTCCGCCCCGTGGGTGGAGTGGGTGAAGTAGTGCTGGTGCCCCCAGTGCTCCGTCGGGAACGTCTCGCGCACCGCCGCTTCCAGCCCCGCCCGGTCCCGTCGCGCGAGCCGCACCAGACCGTCGAGCGTCCGCTCGAACGCCGCCGGATCCTGGTACTGGCCCCTCGTCAGCAGCTCCTCCACCAGAGCCTCGACCGTCGTCGCCGGGGGAGCCACCGGCTCCCGCTCCGGGACCGGCGGAAGGATCTCCTCGTACGGGACCCCGGACTCCACCTCCAGGTCCTCCCCGAACAGGGCGACGGCTGCCGCCCGGTGCACCGGACTCAGCAGCCCGGCCTGCTCGGCGAGCTCACGTCGTACGGAGGCCTCCACCGCCGCCGCATGACGGCCCACCAGCTTCAGGGCCCGCTCCTGGATCGTGGTGTCCTCGTGCCCGAAGGCCTCCGCCACGGCCGGCAGCAGCTCCTCCGCCGCACCGGGCTCCCGCGCCAGCACCTTGCCGACCAGCGTCAACTGGGCCCGCACCAGCTTCTTCTCGGTACGGAACAGCACCCCGCCCGTCATCTCGGCCAGGGCCCCGGCCGACAGCGCGCCCTCGTCGGCGAGGCCCGCGAGGACCTCCTGCGCGTACCCCGCCACCGGGGACGGGGCGTCGGCCGTCATCCCGATCCAGTCAGGGACCCGCTCCCGGCGCTCGGCCGCGCTCGGCTCGACGAGCCGCAACATTTCCAGCGGGAACCGCAGATCCCGGGCCCGCCCACCGCGCAGCAGCCGGGAGACGCACAGGTCCACGACCTGGGCCCGGTCGAGCACGCCCTCCGTGACGAGCGTCGCGAGCACCGTCGGCCAGTGCGTCGGCGCCTCGGGACCGACCGACCAGGTCAGCGGGGCGGGCGTCTCGGCCATGGCGAGCGCGTGCGGCACGAGCACCCGCGTGTGCGAGTCCTCCCGGAGCCGCTCCAGAAGGCGCGGGTCGTGGACCTCCCACGTCCACGCGAGGACATAGCCGTCGGTCGCGGGCACCGCGCATCCGGAGTGCTCCACGAGTCCGCGGATCAGACCGTAGCTGTTCTCCGCCACGGACTGCCGTGCCGCGAGCCGCTGCGCCACGTCCGCCGTCCACGCCGGGTCCCGGTCGGCGAGCACCGAGAGGACCAGGGCGCCGTCCTCGGAGCGCCGGCTCAGCAGGTCGCGCCCGCCGAGCCAGGCCGCCGTCGCGGCGGCGCCGGTCTGACAGCCGGCGCCCGCCACGTACAGCGCGCGCCGGACGGCCGTCGCCTCGTTCCACCGCTTCCAGTCCCAGGCACGGACCTCGGAGCGCAGGGACTTCAGCTGTCCGAGCACGGTCTTCCGGGCGGCGGCGTCCAGCGGCTCCAGGAGCGCCGGCACCTTGTGGGCGCGCCCCGCGCGCACCGCCGCGAGCAGCTGCTCGACCGGGGTGCCGCCCTCCGTACCGCTCGCGTCTCCCGCGTCGCCGCTCGTGCTCCCCGCCGCACCGTCCACGTCGTTCCCCGCCCCGCGCACCACGGCGCTCCTCACCTTGGTCATCATGCTGTCCATCACCCTGTTCACCAGGCTGTTCGTCACGTCGGTCCCCCCACCGGTCCCCGTCGCCCCACCGCTCCCTGTCGTCCCACCGGTCCCCGTCATCGCGCCGCTCCGGCCACCGCCGTGCCGGCTTCCGGGGCACCGACGTGCTCGGGCGTCGCGCCCCGCCGGACCATCCGGACCGCCAGCGCGTGCTTGCACGGCCCCCGCCGGCCCCGGTAGTCGGTCCACCACTGGCAGGTGCAGCTCAGCACCCCGTCCGACTCCCGTACCCGATAGCGCCGTTCGCCCGAGGCCACCGTCGCCAGCGGGCCGTCGACGGTCACCGCGCCCTCCGCGACCAGCCGTCGGGCGCTCACCAGGCGGGGGTTGTGCCGCTCGGCGCGGTCCGCGTCGTACGGCAGCTCCCGGTGGAAGTAGGCCGCGTCCGCCACGTCGTACCCCACGCGCCCGGCCGTGCCGAGCCGGGTCAGCGCCGCCCGCACCCGGTCGATCGTGAGCCCGGCCTGTGCCGCGAGGTCGGCCGGGTCGATCCGCGGCTCCCAGGCGAGCAGGACCGCGACCAGCTCGGCGTCCTGCGCGGCCTCCTCCGTCGCGAGGGCCTCCAGGACCCCGCCCTCGCCGGAGAAGCCCCGCGCGGGATCGGGCGACAGCGTCAACGTGAGCCGCATGCCGGGCAGGATCACCTCCCAGGCGCTCGCCGTGGCCGGCGTGCCGTCGGGCACCGGCCCGTACACCCGGAGCCCCGTCGCGTGCCGCAGCACCCGCTCCAGGGCGACGAGCCGGTCGGGCCCGGGCAGGCACACCGCGCCCGGGCCCGGCCGGGTCGTCGGCCGCAGGCTCCGGCCGGACTGGGTGATCCACATCGGACCGCGTCCACGGGCCTGGTTGCGTGGCAGGGACCGGAGGAAACGGACGGCCTCCGCCCCGCTCAGCTCGGCCCGCAGATCGAACCGGGCGGAGGCGACCTGCGCCTCGGCGAAGCCCCGCAGCCAGCGGTCCGGCAGCGGGACCTTCTTCTCCACGACCGCCCCCGCGAGCGTGGTCACCGCCATCTCCTCCGGACCCACCCGGAGATGCAGCGGATCGTCCCCCGTCATCCGCGACAGCGCCTCACGCAGCGGGTTGTTGACGTCGACGTTGGTCGTGCCGTGCCCCGTCTCCGTACCGCCGAGCCCCTCGTCGAGCACGTCCAGGCGCGCGTACACCCCGCCGCAGCCGGAGAACGACTCGAACCGCAGCCGGTCCCCGTTCCCCGTCACCACCGGGTCGAGCGATCCCGGCCGTATCCGCTGGTAGTAGCGGGCCGATGCCACGTCGGCGACCGCGAGCAGACCGCGGGCGGCGACCTGCGGCGAGGCCAGGAAGCCGGCGAAGAAACGGGGATGGGCCTCGGCCCCACGGGGCGTGAGACCCCCCGCCGTCTCCAGACCGAGCAGCTGGCCGGAGCCCGTGGACTCCAGCGCGGAAGGGCGGACATAGGCGAGTGCCTGTACGGATCGCGTCATGGAAAAGACGTTAGGACCTGGCACTGACAATCACCGGGGAGCCGGGGCCCGTCCGGCCGTCACGACCGGCCGGGGACCCGGCCCCCGCCCGCCGCGACCGGCGAAGGGCCCGGCCCCCGCACCACCTCCGACCAGGCGTTACTGCCCGACGCGCCCCGGCCGGAGCGCCTTGCTGAACAGCACCGCACCGCCCTCCGCCCGCAGACGGACCGTCAGTTCCCCGCTGTGGCCGTCGATGTCGATCTCCCCGAAGTACTGCGGGCTCTCCATCGGCGACAGATTGGCCCGCTCGGGCGCCCGGACGAACACCCGCTCAGGACCGAAGGTCGCGTCGAGCTTGTTCGCCGGGAAGCCGCCGGCCGCCAGCGGCCCGGACACGAACTCCCAGAACGGCGCGAAGTCCTGGAAGGCCGCCCGCTCCGGCGCGTAGTGCTGCGCCGAGGTGTAGTGCACGTCCGCCGTCAGCCACAGGGTGCCGGTGATCCGCCGGTGCTTGATGAACCGCAGCAGCTCCGCGATCTGCAGCTCACGGCCCAGCGGCGCGCCCGGGTCGCCCTGCGCGATCGCCTCGATGTTCGTGCCGTCCGGGACGACCAGGCCGAGCGGCATGTCCGCCGCGAGCACCTTCCACACCGCGGTGGACGCGGCCAGCTCCCGCTTGAGCCAGGCGAGCTGCTCGGCGCCGAGGATGCCGGTGGTGTCGTCGGCCTGGCGTCCGGGGGAGTTGGCGTTCCGGAACGAGCGCATGTCGAGCACGAACACGTCGAGCAGCGGCCCGTACCGCACGACCCGGTGCATCCGGCGCTCGCGACCGCCCCCGCGCGCGTGCAGGGTGGACACTGGCGTGTACTCGCCGAACGCGCGCAGGGCACGCGAAGCGAGGACGTCCACGTCCTTCTCCGTGTAGCGCGCGTCGTCCAGGATCTGGCCCGGGTACCAGTTGTTGCGCACCTCGTGGTCGTCCCACTGCATCACCGTGGGCACCTGCGCGTTGAACGCCCGCACGTTGTGGTCGAGGAGGTTGTAGCGGAAGTTGCCCCGGTACTCGTCGAGGGTCTCCGCGACCTTCGACTTCTCGGGCGTCGTGACGTTCCGCCAGATCCGCCCGTCGGGGAGCGTCACGCTGGGCTGCAGCGGCCCGTCGGCGTAGATCGAGTCGCCGCTGCACAGGAAGAAGTCCGGGTCGAGGCGGCGCATCTCCTCGTACGCGCGGAAGCCGCCGATGTCCGGGTTGATGCCCCAGCCCTGCCCGGCGATGTCTCCCGACCAGAGGAAGCGGACGCCGTCGCGGCGCCGGTCGGGGGCGGTACGGAAGGTGCCGACGATCCGCTCGCCCGTCCGGCGCGGGTCGTCCGGGTCGGCGAGCGTGACCCGGTAGTGGATCTGCTCGCCGGCGGGCAGCCCGCGCAGCGGGGTGGTGCCGGTGAAGTCCGTGCCCGCGCCGATCAGCGGCCCGTGGTGGCGGCGTACCCGGCGGAACGACTCGCTCGCCGAAGTCTCCACGAGCATCCGCGCCGGCCGGTCCGAGCGCACCCACACAAGTCCCGAGGACGTCGTGACGTCGCCCGTCTGGACACCCCACTCGGCGCGGGGCCGGCCCGACAGCGCGAACGCCGGGGCGGCGAGACCCGCACCGCCGAGGGTGAGCGCCGCCGACGCGGCGAGCGAACCGCGCAGCACGCTGCGCCGGGCGGGGGAGGGGGAACTACCGGGTACGGACTGGGACATGGAAGAGCCTCCGAGGGGCGTCCGGGCGGGGGGCGGTGCGTCGCCCCATGCCTAACGGCCGGGGGCGGCGCCCACACGAACCCCATGTGAACACTCACGTGAGGGCCGCCATGGACCTCCGGCGCCGTGCGTGTGAACGCATCACCTCACCCTCGGGCGACCGCCTCCGCCACCCGGCGTATCCCCGCCGTCACGACGGACGGCGACAGGTGCGCGTACCCGATCACGAGCCGTACGTCGCCGTCCCCGGGCCGCGCCGTGCCGTACTCCTCCAGCGGCCGCAGTGCCACACCCGCCTCCGCCGACCGTGCCAGGAACCGTTCCGGTGGCCCGTAACGCCCCGGTACGCGCGCGATGACGTGGAGTCCGGCGGCGATGCCGCTCACGCCGGTTCCCGGCAGGTGCTCCGCGAGCGCCGACAGGAGCGCGTCCCGCCGCTCCCGGTAGGCACGTTGGCAGCGGCGCAGCTGCCGGTCGTACGCGCCCCGCGTCACGAACTCCGCGAGCACCGCCTGGTCGAGTACGGGGTTGCCGAGGTCCATCGTCCGTTTGCGCTCGACGACCTCGGCGAGCAGCGCCTCGGGGACGAGCATCCAGCCGAGGCGCAGACCGGGCGCGAGCGACTTGCTGACCGAGCCCGCGTAGACGACCCGCTCCGGGTCGAGTCCCTGGAGCGCGCCGACGGGAGCCCGGTCGTACCGGAAGTCGCCGTCGTAGTCGTCCTCCAGGACGTAACCGTCCACCGCCCGCGCCCAGTCGAGCAGCGCGGCACGGCGCTCCGCCGACCAGATGATCCCGGAGGGGAACTGGTGCGAGGGCGTCACCACCACCGCCCGCACCCCGGAGGCGGCGAGCGGCTCCGTCCGCAGCCCCTCCTCGTCGAGCGGCAGCCACACCGTGTCAAGGCCGGTCGAGGCGAACAGCCGCCCGTGCTCCGGGCTGCCCGGATCCTCGATGCCGACCGCGTCGAGCCCCCGCGCGCGCAGCACGAAACCGAGCAGGGTCGACGCCTGCGCCACCCCCGAACACACCACGAGTCGCTCCGGATCGGCCACCACACCCCGGCGCCGGGTCAGCATCCCGGCCAGCGCCTCCCGCAGTTCGGGCACCCCGCGTGGGTCCGGATACCCGAGGGCGGGGTGGGGGAGCCGCGAGAGGACGGCCCGCTGGGCGGCCGACCAGGCGGCTCTCGGGAAGAGCGACAGATCGGGTGTTCCCGGGCGGAAGTCCACGCGGACGGCGGGCGCACCCGAACCACGCGCGCGCGTGGCCGGGCCCGCGCCCCGGGCGACGGCCCCACGCGCGCGCGTAACCGGATCCGTGCCCTGGGCGACGGTCCCACCTCCACGTGCGGGCGTGCCGCCCGTTCGGCCCCTCGCCGCGTCGCCCACCCATGTGCCCGCGCCCCGGTCGCTGCGCAGATAGCCCTCGGCGGTGAGCTGTTCGTACGCCTCCGTGACCAGGCCCCGTGAGACGCCCAGGTCGGCCGCGAGCGCGCGGGTCGACGGCAGTCGGGTCCCGGCCGCGAGCCGACCGGAGCGCACCGCCTCGCGCAACGCTTCCTGGAGGGCCCGGCCGCGCCGCCGCGCCGGGGCGGCGGCGGCCGGCAGGAGCAACTCCCAGGCCGCCTGTCCGTGGCTGCTCATCTCCGTGTGGCCCTTCTCCCCGTCCCACGGGCCGGGCGGTCCCGGCCGGGACTCATCATGCCGCGCGCGCTACTGGTGCAGTTCGAACGAGATGTGCGGGGCGAGCGCGCGGAGGAAGTCCGGTGCGTCGAAGATCTCGCCGGCCGAGGCGACGCCGGTCGTCCTGGTCCGGCCGGTGAGGATCCGCCGGACGGCCTCGACGGCGAGCGGCGCGCTGACGGCATAGATGTCCTGGCCGGCGGCCACGGCCCGGCGTTCCGCGTCGCCGGAGCGCACGACGACGTCCACGAGGAAGGTCTGGTCGGACCGCCCCCGCTCGTCGACCGCGGCCGGTGCCGACGCGTCGGGCGCCGACAGGTCCTGGGCCGCGTCGACCGCCATGTACGTGCGCACCTCGGGCACCTTCAGGTGGCTCGGGACGGTGACGACGTCGGCCATCGTGAACTCCCCGATGACGGGCCGGGGGCCCATCGGGGCCGGGAAGGGCCACTCCAGGACCGTGAACTCGTCGTCGTGGTACTCCAGTCGCCCCTGGCTGAAGCGGACGTGGCGGCCGTTCCGCCGTTCCCGGGAGACCTTGCCGGCGGCGAGGGTGCCGGCCGTGGGGTGCCAGCTGCTCAGCCCGTACGCGATGTGGGCCTCGTCGGCCGACGTCCAGTCGCCCATGGCGGCGGTGGCGAGCAGGTCGCCGAGGCCGCCGTAGAAGGCCATCGCGGGAACGATCACCGCTCCCGCCGCGCGGGCCCGGTCCGTGAACCGTGCGAACGTGTCGACGTTGGCCTCGATCTCGGCCGCCACGTCCACGTACGGGATTCCGGCCCGCAGGGCGGCCTCGATCACCGGCGCGCCGGTCACGGCGAAGGGTCCGGCGCAGTTGATCACGGCCGCCGCGCCTTCCAGTGCGCGGTCGAGCGACGCCGGGTCGTCGACCGACGCCGGGCGGACGTCGAGCCCCGGACGGGACTCCGCGAGAGCCCGCAGCTTCTCGGCGTCGCGGCCGACGGCCACCGGGACGAACCCGCGGGTCAGCAACTCCGTCACCACGAACCGCCCGGTGTGTCCGTAGGCGCCGAACACCGCGACCGTGAGCCCCGTTTCCATGACTTCTCCCTGTTCTCGTACGGCGTTCCCGTACGACGTAGCCGTACGGGACGTACCCGTACGTCCCGTACGGCTCGAACCGTTCTCCTGGGGGCAATCCTGTCCTCGGCGACCGTCCCGCACGAGTGTCCGGAACGACATCATGCGTACAATTACGGACGTGGACACGGACCTGAGAACGGACCGCAGCAAAGACCCGATCACCGTCGCGCTGGCCGTGACCGAAGGAATGCGCCAGTTCGAACTGTCCGTGGCCTACGAGGTCTTCGGCCCGCCCCCGTCCGCAGTGACCGGCCCCTGGTACGACGTCGCCCTCTGCGGACCCGCCGCCGTCCGGATCGGCCGGTTCCGACTGGAGCCCGACGGCGGCTTCGACCGGCTGGCGCGCGCCGGCACGGTGATCGTTCCCGCCCTCGCCGAGACCGACGACGCCCCGCCCGCCGACCTGGTCGACGCGGTGCGCGCGGCCCATGAGGCGGGAGCGCGCGTGGCCTCCCTGTGCACGGGCGCGTTCGTCCTGGCCGCGGCCGGCCTGCTCGACGGCAGGCGCGCGACCACCCACTGGGCGCACACCGAGGAACTCGCCGCCCGCCACCCCCGGGTGGAGGTCGACCCGGACGTGCTCTACGTGGACGACGGCCGGGTCCTCACCTCCGCGGGCAAGGCCGCCGCGATGGACCTCTGTCTGCATCTGGTCCGCCTCGACCACGGCACGGCGGTCGCCAACACGGTCGCCCGCAGCCTGGTCGTACCCCCGCATCGCGCGGGCGGCCAGGCCCAGTTCGTCACCACCCCCGTGCCCGCGCGCGACGACCATCCGCTCGGCGATCTGCTCCCCTGGGCGATGGAGCGGCTCGACCAGCCGCTGACCGTGGACGACCTGGCCCGTCGCGCGCGGATGAGCTCGCGCAACCTGGGCCGCCACTTCCGGTCGGTGACCGGTACGACCCCGCTGCAGTGGCTGCTGACCCAGCGGATCCGCCACGCCCAGGAGTTGCTGGAGTCCACCGACGAAACCGTCGAGGGCATCGCGACCGCCACCGGCATGGGCACCGCCACGACCCTGCGCCGCCACTTCAACCGCACCGTCGGAGTCCCCCCGGACGCCTACCGCCGCACCTTCCGCGCCCGCGCCGCCGTCGTCGCATCGGAGGCACCATGAGCTGCGAGGGGGGAGGGGGGAGACCACACCCTCTCAGGCCGGGGCGGGCAGACGGACCGAGGCGAGCCTGGCCGGGTCGACGACGATGCGGATGCCGGTGATCCGGCCTTCGCCGACGGTGAAGGCGATGACGGACAGCGGGGTTCCGTCGGGGCGCCAGGACATGTGGCCGGGCAGGCCGTCGACGAGCACGGGTCGGCTGAGGGCGGCCTCGCCGGAGAACATGCGGGCGCCGGCGGCGACCTTGGTGGCGCCGAGGGTGACGACCGTGCCGTCGGCGGTGTCGACGGTCAGCTTCACGTTCGGGTCGAGGACACGCAGGAGCGCTTCGAAGTCGCCGCCGACGGCGGCGGCCCCGAATGCCCGGACGACCTCTCGGTGTTCGCGGCCGGGGCCCGCCGGTCGGTCCGTGGCGTGGACCTTGCAGCGGGCGCGGCTGGCGGTCATCTTGGTGGCCGCGGCGGACTTGCCCAGGATCCGGCCGATCTCGTGGAACGGGACCGCGAACATGTCGTGCAGGACGAACGCCAGGCGCTCGCTCGGGGTGAGCGAGTCGAGCACGACCAGCAGGGCGAGGCCGACCGAGTCGGCCAGCGCCACCTGCTCGTCGGGCGCGGGGCCGTCGTCGGGCACCACCACGAGGGTCGCGAGATCCTCCCCGCAGGCGGTCTCGGGCCGGGCCCGGCGGGATCGCAGGAGGTCCAGGCTGATCCGGCCGACCACCGTCGTCAACCACCCCGCCAGGTTGTCGATGGCCGCCTGGTCCTGGCGGGCGAGGCGCATCCAGGCTTCCTGGACCACGTCCTCCGCGTCGGCGTGCGAGCCCAGCACCCGGTACGCGACGGCGCGCAGTCGATCGCGCTGGGCCTCGAAGGCCTCGGCCACGAGGCCGGGCGGGCCGGCGGTCACGGCTGACGCTGCTGACGGAGCGAGACGCGGTTGCCGTCGGGGTCGACCGCCTCGACGCGGACCCCGAACGGATAGTCGACCGGCTCGGACTCCTCGAAGACGACACCACGCCCGCGCATGGCCTCGAAGTCCTTGCGCAGATCGTCGGATTCGAGGATCAGCGGACCGGGCGCGCCCCCGGCGCCCGGCTGCCCGGCGGCCGCCGCGTGCGACCACAGGATGATCTGCACGGGGCTGCCGGGAACGCCGACGGTGAGGAATCGCCCGTCGGGCCCCGGGAAGTCGAGCCGCTTCTCCAGGCCCAGTCCGTCGGTGTAGAACTCCAGCGCGCGGTCCTGATCCGTGACGTAGATCGTCACGTACATGAGGTTGGTCAGCATCCTGATCCCGATTCACTCGTCGTGGCGGCGGCCGGTCGTATCCGGCCGTCACCCCCCTGACGCGTACCGCCGGGAGAAGGTAACAACCCACCACCCGAAGTGGTCCCCGATGGCGTGACGGAAGTGGACCTCAACCGGGGCCGCGCGGCTGCCTAGCGTCGGAGACATGAACGCGAACGCCCTGCGCGGGGTCCTCCTCGTGACCCTCGCCTACGCCCTCGTCGGTGCCTCCTTCACAGCGAACAGCCTCCTCGGCGACTACCCGTACGCGGGCGGCCAGGCCCTGCGCTACGGCGCCGCCTGTCTGCTCCTGCTTCCCCTGCTCGGCCGTGCCGGACTCGCCCCGCTGCGGGTCCTGACCACCCGTCACTGGCTGCGGCTCGCCACCCTCGCGGGGGTCGGCATGGTCGGCTTCAACCTGGCGGTCCTCGCCGCCGAGCGGACCGCCGAGCCTGCCGTGCCCGGCGTCCTGGTCGGCTGCGCCCCGGTCGTCGTCGCCGTCCTCGTGCCGCTGACCGAGGGGCGCAGGCCCGCCCCCGCCGTGCTGTACGGGGCGCTGCTCGTCGCCGCCGGCGCCTTCACCGTGCAGGGCTGGGGGCGTACGGACCTGGCCGGAATCGGCTGGTCGGTGGCCGCGCTCGCGGGCGAGGTCGGGTTCACGGTGCTAGCCGTCCCCGTCCTCCGGCTGCTCGGGCCGAAGCTGCTCACGGCGGTCGTGTGCGGGGTCGGCGCGGCCGAGGCGGCGCTCGTGGGTCTGATCGTGGACGGGGCCGGTCTCGTCCGGATGCCGACGGCGGTGGAGGCGGGCGCCCTGGTCTGGCAGGCGGCGCTCGCCACCGTCGTCGGGTTCGTCCTGTTCTACATGGGTGTCCAGCGCGTCGGCATGGAGCGGGCCACCCTCTTCACCGGCGCGATCCCGGTCGCCGCCGCCCTGAGCGCCGCCCTGGTCGCGGGGGCCGCCTTCGGCCTCCCGCAGGCGGTCGGCAGCCTGCTGGTGGGGGCCGGCGCCGCCGTCGGCACCGGCCTCTTCACCCGACGGGCCGGGCGGACCTCAGACGCTGCTGCCGTCCAGGATGACGCGCGCGACGAGAGCCGGGTCGTCGTTCATGGGCACATGACCGCAGCCGGGCAGCCGGACGAGCCGCGCGCCGGGGATGGTGTGCTTGGCGCGGATGCCCTGCCGGGGAAGGAGCAGCCGGTCGCGGGCACCCCAGGCCACGGTGACCGGTACGTCGGTGACGTCGTCACGGAAGCGCACGCTCCCGCCGGCGGCCAGGGTCTGCCGGAATCCGGTGGCGCCGCGCAGCGCGAGCGTTTCGGCGTAGGCGGCCGCGGGTGAACGGCGCCCAGGGCGTGCGTAGATCGTGCTGGTGAGCACGGTGCGCCCGGCGGACGTCCGGGAGAGGCGGTCGATCACCGGCACGGGCAGCGACCTCGCCGCGCCCCGCATCGCCCGCAGCGTCACGAAGGCGTACCGCCGCTCGCCCTCCGACCAGAAGCCGGCGGGGGAGAGGGCGGTGACCGAGCGCACCCGCTTCTCCCTGCCCAGCTCCAGGGCGAGCAGTCCGCCGAGCGAGTTCCCCGCCACGTGCGGGCGCTCGACGCCGACGGCCTCGCAGAAGGCGCCGAGCACACCGCCGACGGTGGACAGGTCGTACGGGCAGCCTTCGGGAAGCTCGTCGGAGGCGCCGAAGCCGGGCAGGTCCACGGCGATGACGTCCCGCTCCGTGGCCAGGACGTCCAGCACGGGCTCCCAGGCCTGCCAGTGGTGCCCGATGCCGTGCAGGAGCAGCAGCGGTTCCCCCGCCCCCCGGCGTTCGTACGTGAGGGAGGCCGTGCGGGGGCCCGCCGGGGTCTCGGTCGTGAACGCGATCCGTTCGGGCATGCGGACTCCCTGTCCTGAAGCTTCTTAGACGTCCCGTCAGTGAGAATTACCGATCGGTAGCCCGGAGTTCAAGCCCCCGTCCGATACTGGACAGCGCGACCGCGGTGGGCTGGGATGGACGGGTGCCCACCGATATTCCGACCGACACCCTGACCGAGCACTTCGAGGAGTACCGCCCGATGCTCCTCGGCGTCGCCTACCGGATGCTCGGCCGTGCCGCCGACGCCGAGGACGTCGTCCAGGAGGCCTGGCTGCGCTGGGCCGCCGAGGACCGGGCCGAGGTTCGTGAACCCCGGGCCTTCCTCGTACGGATCACGACGCGGCTCGCCATCGACCGGCTGCGGCAGGCCCAGGCACGCCGCGAGTCCTACGTCGGCCCGTGGCTGCCCGAGCCCGTCGTCACCGACTTCGGACCGATCGCGCCCGACACGGCCGAGCGTGCCCTGCTCGCCGACTCCGTCTCGCTCGCCGTCCTCGTCGTCCTCGAATCCCTCTCCCCGCTGGAGCGGGCCGTCTTCGTGCTGCGCGAGGCCTTCGGCTTCCCGTACGCCGAGATCGCCACCGCCCTGGACCGCTCCGAGGCGGCCGTTCGCCAGCTCGCGGGGCGCGCCCGGCATCACGTCGACGAGGGCAAGCCGCGCTACGACGTCGACCCGACCGAGCGCCGGGACCTCACCGAACGCTTCCTCGCCGCGGCGGCGGGCGGCGACCTCGGTGATCTCCTCGCCCTGCTCGCCCCCGACGTACGGCTCGTCGGCGACAGCGGTGGCAAGTCCAAGGCCCCGCTGCGGATCATCGAGGGCGCCGACAAGGTCGGCCGCTTCCTCCACGCCACGAGTCGGGGCGCGGGCGAGATCTTCGAGATCCGTCTCCTCGAACTCAACGGCGGCCCCGCCCTGCTGGCCCTCGTCGACGGAAAGCCGGAAGCCGTCTTCCAGATCGAGGTGCTCGACGGGCGCGTCCAGTGCGTCTACATCATCCGCAACCCCGACAAGCTGCAGGGCCTCGCCGATCTCTGACCCGCCCGGCTCTCCACCCCGTCTCCCACCAGGGAGGCGGGGTGTTGTGCTGCGCGGGGCACACGGGGGCGCGAACGTCCTGTGAACGATCTAGGTCAGAGGGTCACATTCGGGGACGTTCGACGGAGGATTGGTCTTGACCAAGGGGTGGGCTCGCCTTATGGTCGCAGAGTTAGTGCAGGAACCTTTAATAAACAAGGGCGCGGAAAAACGCCGCGGGACACGGCGAATTGCGGAGGATCAGGGTGGGGACCACGCAGCTGGCATCGGTGCCGGAACCGAAGTACCAGCACCTCAAGACAGTCATCGGTGAAGCACTCGACTCGGACTTCACGGTCGGGGAGATCCTCCCCAACGAGCGCGAACTCGCGGCACGCTTCGGCGTCGCCCGTGCCACGCTCCGCCAGGCCCTGGAGCAGCTGGAGCTCGAAGGCCGGCTGCAGCGCCGTCGCGGCGTCGGCACCACCGTCGCTCCGCCGCGCGTCGGCGTCGACGTCTCCACCACCCAGCACACCTGGCCGGGCGTCGGTGACGAGGCCTGGCAGTCCCTGGACTGCGCCACCGACGTGGCCCCGGCCGCCGTCGCCCGCGTCCTGGACAGCGGCGTCGACGAGCGGGTGCACATCGTCCGCCGCATCCGCGCCAGCCAGGGCCAGCCCGTCGCCGCCGAGCTGCTCTACGTGCCGGCCGGCTCCGTCCCGGGCCTCAGCGCCATCGACGCCCCCGCCGGAACAGCCCGCGCCCGCGCGGTGCTCCGCGAACTCCAGCACCTCGCCCTCGACGGCCAGGACCGCTCCGTGGAGCTCGGATCCGCCCGCGCCGACGACGCCAAGGAGCTCGACCGGCTGCCGGGCGCGCCCGTGCTCGTCGTGACGACCCGCTACCTGTCCGGAGGGCGTACCGCCGCGGTCTCCGTGGCCACCTACCGCGCCGACACCTGCCGCCTCACCTTCGGCGACTCGGTCGACCTGGTCATGGCCTCGTAGCGCCCCTCCCACGAACACCGAACACCGAACACCGCACACCGGCCGCCGGCCCGTCGCGAGGATCCTCTAGCGGCGGGCCGTCACCGTGCCGTCGACCGCGAAGAGCTGCTCCTCGACATGATCGAGGGCGAGCCGCAGCGCCCCCGTCCCCACCGCGGCCTCGCCGAGCAGCGACAGCACCACCCGCGGCGGTCGCAGACAGAACCGGGCCAGCTCCTCCCGCAGCGGCTGGAGTACGCCGTCCAGGCCGGCCGCCCAGCCGCCGACGACCACCAGCTCGGGGTCGATCGCGAGGACCAGCGCCGCCACGTCGTGCACGAGGCGCTGGATGAACCGCTCCACCGCCGCCTCCGCGCGCGCGTCGCCCTTGCGGGCCAGCGCGAAGACCTCGGCGACGGCCTGCTCGTCCAGCGGGTGCAGCGGCTCGTCCGTCGTCGACAGCAGATGCTCGGGGGTGACGCCCCGGCCGAGCAGGTGCAGGGCACCGATCTCCCCGGCCGCCCCGCCGAAACCGCGGTGCAGCCGGCCGCCGATCAGCGAACCGGCGCCCGGACTCAGCCCGGCGAGGACGAAGACGATGTCGTCGGAGTCGGTCGCGGCACCCTTCCAGTGCTCGGCGACGGCCGCCGCGTTCGCGTCGTTCTCCACGATGACGGGGCACTTGAAGGAGCGCCGCAGCCGCTCGCCGAGCGCGAGACCCGTCCAGCCCGGCAGGGCCGTCCCGAGGCGGACGGTGCCGTCGGCCTCCACGATGCCGGGGGTGCCGACGCCGACGGCCCGCAGATTGGACCGGGCGACCCCGGCCCTGCGCAGCACATCGGCCACGACCGTACGCACCCGGTCCAGGCGCTCGTCCTCGGGGGCCGTCTCCGACACCTCGCGCGACCCGGCGCCGATGATCCGCCCGTCCAGACCGGAGAGCAGCGCGGCCACCCGGTGCGGGCCGATCTCGATGCCGAGCAGATGACCGGCCTCGGCGCGGAAGCGGAACCTCCGCGCGGGACGGCCCTGCCGCCGGGCCTCGCCCTCCTCGGGCGCCGCCTCGACGACGAGACCGCCCTCCATGAGCCCCTCGACGACCCCCTCGACCGTGGGCCGCGAGAGGCCCGTGATCCGGGTCAGGTCGGTGAGCGTCGGCGCGCCGGCGCCGCGCAGCGCATGGAGTACCACCGCGGAGTTGATCCGCCGCAGCAGAGACGGATCCCCGCCGGTCAGCCGCCCCACAGTGTGTCCTCCCAGCTCGTGCACCTCTTCGGCGGATGGTACTCAATGGGCCCGGTCGCGGCGAGTGCCGCCCCCATGACGCTTTGGATTCACCCCTGGCTCACCGGCCCCTCGGATTCTGACGCGACGCCAACTGTCAGTGGTGGAGGCTTTACTGGAGTCATGACCACGGCAGACCATCTGGCGGCGATCGACTTACTCAGGGCCCGGGGATTCGACGGCGGCCCGGACCACCACCTGGCGGAGCTCGCGACCAGCGAGGACTTCTGGGAGGACGACGGCACGCGCCGGCCGATCGTCGAGGACCAGTACGAAGCGGAACGGGACGGGCTCGGCGCCCTGCTCACCGCGCGCTGGGGTGAGCCCCGGGAGCTCGACCTCGGGCCCGTCCTGGAGCGGAGCATGGAGGGCGAGTCGATACCCGAGCCCTGGTCCACCCTCAGCTGTCACACCCCGGACCTGCGCCTGTGGCGGGCCGACGGGCTGTGGATCGGACTCGGCGTCTCCCAGTGGGACAAGGAGCTGCCGTTCCAGCTGCTCGCCGTGCTCACCACGGTCGACCCGCCGACGTGACGGCCGTCCGGAACGCCGGGCCCCGACCCGCTCCACGGGCGGGCTCCACGGGCGGTCATCCTCACGCGCCGGGCCCCTCGGCGGCCTCCCGGAGGCGGGCGTACTCCGCGGCCATCGTCGCCGCCGTCCAGTGCGCGTTGAGGCCGCTCGGGTTGGGCAGCGCCCAGATCCGGGTGGATCCGATCATGCGTTCCTGCGGCCCGATGGCGGCCTTCGGCTCGCCGAACGCCGTGCGGTACGCGGTGACACCGACGACCGCGAGCCAGCGGGGCGCGAGCCGCTCCACCTTCGCGGTCAGGACCCGCCCGCCCTCCCGGTACTCCTCCCGGGTCAGCTCGTCGGCCCGCGCGGTCGCCCGCGCCACGACGTTGGTGATCCCGAGGCCGTACGTCAGGAGCTCCTCCTGCTCGTCCGGCCGCAGCTGCCTCGGCGTGAACCCGGACAGGTGGAGCACCGGCCAGAAGCGGTTGCCGGGACGGGCGAAATGATGACCCGTCGCGGCCGTCATGAGACCCGGGTTGATCCCGCAGAACAACACCGAGAGGCCGCCCGCCACCACGTCGGGAACGACGCGGTCACGAGCGGCCTCCAGCTCTGCCTGGGTGAACCGGGGGCTCCCGGTCAGAGGATCGCCCCGGGGGCGTAGGCGGCGGCCTCCGGGTGCTGCTTGAGGATCTCCTCGATACGGGAGACCACGGACGCCACCTGGTCGGCGGCGGCGCCGGTGAAGGACAGCTTGTCCGCCATCAGCTCGTCGAGCTGCGCCCGGTCCAGCGGGATGCGCTCGTCGTCGGCCAGCTTGTCGAGGAGCTCGTTCTGCACGGTGCCCTGCTCGCGCATGGCGAGGGCGGAGGCGACGGCGTTCTCCTTGATGGCCTCGTGGGCGACCTCACGGCCGACCCCGGCGCGCACGGCGCCCATGAGGACCTTGGTGGTCGCCAGGAAGGGCAGGTAGCGGTCGAGCTCGCGGGCGACGACGGCCGGGAAGGCACCGAACTCGTCGAGCACGGTGAGGAAGGTCTCCAGGAGACCGTCGAGCGCGAAGAACGCGTCGGGCAGCGCGACCCGGCGGACCACCGAGCAGGAGACGTCGCCCTCGTTCCACTGGTCGCCCGCCAGCTCGCCGGTCATCGAGGCGTAACCGCGCAGGATGACCATCAGGCCGTTGACACGCTCGCAGGAGCGGGTGTTCATCTTGTGCGGCATCGCCGAGGAGCCGACCTGGCCGGGCTTGAAGCCCTCGGTGACCAGCTCGTGGCCGGCCATCAGGCGGATCGTCTTGGCGATCGACGACGGCGCGGCGGCCAGCTGCACCAGCGAGGTGACCACGTCGTAGTCGAGCGAGCGCGGGTAGACCTGGCCGACCGAGGTGAAGGCGTGGGCGAAGCCGAGGTGCCCGGCGATCCGCTGCTCCAGGTCGGCCAGCTTGCCGGCGTCGCCGCCGAGCAGGTCCAGCATGTCCTGTGCGGTGCCGACCGGGCCCTTGATGCCGCGCAGCGGGTAGCGGCCGAGCAGCTCCTCCAGGCGGGCGTAGGCCACGAGCAGCTCGTCCGCCGCCGTCGCGAACCGCTTGCCGAGGGTGGTCGCCTGGGCGGCGACGTTGTGCGAGCGGCCCGCCATGACCAGCTCCGCGTACTCGGCGGAGAGCTTGCCGAGGCGGCCGAGGACGGCGACCGTACGGTCCCGCATCAGCTCCAGGGAGAGCCGGATCTGCAGCTGCTCGACGTTCTCGGTGAGGTCGCGCGAGGTCATGCCCTTGTGGACGTGCTCGTGGCCGGCGAGGGCGTTGAACTCCTCGATCCGGGCCTTCACGTCGTGCCGGGTGACCTTCTCGCGCTCGGCGATGGAGCCGAGGTCGACCTGGTCGAGCACGCGCTCGTAGTCGGCGAGGGCGGCGTCCGGAACCTCGATCCCGAGGTCCTTCTGCGCACGCAGCACGGCGAGCCAGAGCTGACGCTCCAGCTTCACCTTCTGCTCGGGGGACCAGAGGACGGCGAGCTCCGCGGAGGCGTAGCGGCCGGCCAGAACGTTGGGGATGCGGGGCTTCGCAGTCACAGCAGTCACGTGGACAGAGTTTACTGGCGATTTCTGCAGGCCAGCGCCACCGTCCGACCTGGAGTTTGCTACGAGACGCAGCTCACGGCCGCCGCTCCCGAAAGGTGCCCCGAAGGGCTACGGCTTCGTCGGCGGCTCGTACGGCAGCAGCTCCGGGCGCTTGGGCGCGCGGCCGTCGCCCGAGGAGCGGCCGGTGAGGCGCCGCCCGATCCACGGTCCCAGGTGCTCCCTGGCGAACCGGGCGTCCGCCACCCGGCGGCTCGCCCAGCGCGGCAGCGGGGTCGGGGGCGGCGGTGTCCGCCAGTCCTCCTCGGGTGCCAGGCCCAGCGTCTGCCACACGGCCTCGGCGACCCGCCGGTGCCCGTCGGCGGTGAGGTGGAGCCGGTCCACGTCCCACAGCCGGGGGTCGGCGAGCGAGGGGGCGCTGTACAGGTCGACGACCAGCGCCCCGTGCCGGGCGGCGAGTTCGTCGACGTGTGCGAACAGCTCCTCCATCCGGGGGCGGAAGCGCTCCAGGACCGGCCCGTTCCGGCCGGGGCTGCGCATCAGGACCAGCTGCCCGCAGGAGGGGGCGAGCCGTTCGACGGCTTCGGTGAGCAGTCCGCGCACCCGCCCCATGTCGACCTTGGGCCGCAGGGTGTCGTTGAGCCCGCCGACGAGCGTCACGACGTCCGCCTTCATCGCGGCGGCCGTCTCGACCTGTTCCTCGACGATCTGGCCGATGAGCTTGCCGCGTACGGCGAGGTTGGCGTACCGGAAGTCGGGGGTGCGGGCGGCCAGCCGGTCCGCGAGGACATCGGCCCAGCCCCGGTAGGAACCGTCGGGCTTCCGGTCCGACATCCCCTCGGTGAAGCTGTCGCCCAGGGCGACGAAACTGTTGTACGTGGCATTGATCTCCATGGCGGAGAGATCATACCGCGCGGTATGCGCGGCGTGCCGTCCGCCCGAGTCGAGAGGCCCCGGGACATCCCGGGGCCTCTCGGTGCCTTCAGCCGGCGCTACGGCTCTCGCGCTGTTCACGTGGTGCCACGGCGCGATGCCGTTCACGCGGTGCTACGGCGCCGCCGGGCGGCCCACCAGCTCCCGCAGCACGTCCTCCATCGTCACGAGGCCGGCCGGCTCGTCGTCCTCGTCGAGCACCGCCGCCAGATGCGTCCGGCTGCGGCGCATCGCCGTCAGCACGTCGTCCAGCGGTGTGGCCGCCCGGACCCGGGCGACCGGCCGCAGCGCGGACACCGGGAACGGCTCGTCGCGCGGCGAGACGTCCAGGGCGTCCTTGACGTGCAGATAGCCCAGGATCCTGCGCTTCTCGTCGACCACCGGGAAGCGCGAGTAGCCCGTCCGCGCCGACAGCGCCTCCAGCTCCTCAGCGGTGGTGCCCAGCTGCGCGTACACGACCTTCTCCGCCGGCATCACGACATCCCGTACGGGACGGCGGCCCAGCTCCAGGGCGTCGTGCAGCCGCTCCGCGGCCCGGTCGTCGAGAAGCCCCGCGTCACCGGCGTCGGTGACCATCCGGGCCAGCTCGTCGTCCGAGAACGTCGCCGAGACCTCGTCCTTGGTCTCCACCCGCAACAGCTTGAGCAGCGCGTTGGCGAAGGCGTTGATCGCGAAGATCACGGGCCGCAGCGCCCGCGCGAACGTCACGAGCGGCGGGCCGAGCAGCAGCGCCGTACGCGTCGGCTCGGCCAGCGCGATGTTCTTCGGCACCATCTCGCCCAGCAGCATGTGCAGATACGTGGCCACGCTCAGCGCGATCACGAACGAGATCGGGTGGACCAGGCCGTGCGGCACGCCCACCGCGTCGAAGACCGGTTCGAGCAGGTGCGCGATGGCGGGCTCGGCGACGATGCCGAGCACCAGGGTGCAGAGCGTGATGCCGAGCTGCGCCGCGGCGAGCAGCGCGGAGACGTGTTCGAGACCCCAGATGACGCTGCGCGCCCGCCGGTTCCCGTCCTCGGCCAGCGGCTCGATCTGGCTGCGGCGCACCGAGATCAGGGCGAACTCGGCGCCGACGAAGAAGGCGTTGACGACCAGGGTCAGCAGACCGATCAACAACTGGATGACGGTCATCGGCCGGCCTCCCCGGTCTCGTCCCGGTGCTCTCCGTGCTCTCCGTGCTGCTCGTACGACGCGGGGGCGTGCAGCAGCACGCGCGCGGCGCGGCGGCCCGAGGCGTCCACCACGTCGAGCCGCCAGCCGTCCAGCTCCACGCTGTCGCCGACGGCCGGGATACGGCCCAGCTCATGGGCGACGAAGCCCGCGAGCGTCTCGTACGGGCCGTCCGGCACCCGGAGGCCGATCACCTCGACCTGGTCGGTACGGGCGGCGCCGTCGGCGGACCAGAGCGTACGCCCCTCCGCGTCCTCGCCCGCCCGCGCCAGGTCCGGCGTCTCGTGCGGGTCGTGCTCGTCGCGCACCTCGCCGACGACCTCCTCGACGATGTCCTCCAGGGTGGCGACCCCGGCGGTACCGCCGTACTCGTCGATGACCACGGCCATCGTCTGCTTCCCGGACAGCCGGTCGAGGAGCCGGTCCACGGTCAGGGTCTCGGGGACGAGCAGCGGCTCGCGCAGCAGCTCGCCGATCCGGCGGTGGCGCCGCTCCTCGGCCGGTATGGCCAGGACGTCCTTGATGTGCGCGATGCCGACGACCGCGTCGAGGCTGCCCCGGTAGACGGGGAAGCGGGAGAGGCCGGTGGCCCGGGTCGCGTTGGCGACGTCCTCGGCGGTGGCCTGCACGTCGAGCGCGGTGACCTGCACGCGGGGCGTCATCACGTTCTCCGCGGTGAGCTCCGCCAGGTTGAGGGTACGGACGAACAGCTCGGCCGTGTCCGCCTCCAGGGCGCCCTCCTTCGCGGAGTGCCGGGCGAGCGCCACCAGCTCCTGCGGGGAGCGCGCCGACGCGAGTTCCTCGGTCGGCTCCATGCCGAGACGGCGCAGGATCCGGTTCGCGGTGTTGTTGAGGTGGCTGATCAGCGGCTTGAAGGCGGCGGTGAAGATCCGCTGCGGGGTGGCGACCACCTTCGCGACCGCGAGGGGCGAGGAGATCGCCCAGTTCTTGGGGACCAGCTCGCCGACCACCATCAGGACGACGGTCGACAGGGCGGTGCCCAGGACCAGCGCCACGGACGAGGCGACCGCGGCGGAGAGGCCGAGGTCCTCGAGAGGACCCCGGATCAGCTTGGAGATCGACGGCTCGGACAGCATGCCGACGACCAGGTTGGTGACGGTGATGCCGAGCTGGGCGCCGGAGAGCTGGAAGGTCAGCGACCTGACGGCCTTGAGCGCTCCCGCCGCGCCGCGCTCGCCGCGCTCCGCGGCGTCCTCGAGCTCGCGCCGCTCGACCGTCGTCAGCGAGAACTCGGCCGCGACGAACGCTCCGCACAGGACGGAGAGGAGGAGCGCCAGGAGGAGCAGAAGCACTTCGGTCATCGGTTCACCTCCGTCCCATGATCAGTCAGGGGGAGAGGGATCGCTCGATGTCGTTCGTCGAAGCATGTGCTGTCGGAAGCAGTGCTACTGGGAGGCTCGCCCATGGGCGGACGCTCACACCTTTCGGTCGTCGGGTCGTCTGGATGAGAGACCATGGTAAAGGACCGGCAAAACGGCCGGGTGACGGCTCCCGGCGAGACGCCCGCGGATCAGTGCGTGAGCGGCTTCACCCAGCGGCGCCAGTGGTCCTCGCGCCCGTACCCGGCCGCCGTCCACAGCCGCTGTCCCGTCTCGTTCGCCTCCAGGACCATGGCGTCCACCCGCCGACCGCCGAGCGCGACGAACCGTTCCTCGGCCGCGCGCAGCAGCGCGGTGGAGATCCCCCGGCGACGGTACGGGGGCAGGACCGCGAGGCGGTAGAGGGAGGCGCGCCAGCCGTCCCAGCCGGCGATCACCGAGCCGACGATCCGGTCGCCGGCGACCGCCAGGAGGAGCGCCTCGGGGTCGCGTTCGACGAGCCGGGTCACCCCGTGCACGTCGTCCGAGATGGAGGTCCCCTCGGCGGACTCCTTCCAGAAGGCCAGCACGGCCTCGGCGTCGTCGGGCGTGGCGGCACGTATCTGCATATCGATCATGTACCGGATCCGATCACGCGCGGCCGCGCCGTCGCCAGGATTTCCGTTCCGTGGGACGGCGCCCCTACCGCCGGGCCGCGCCCAGGACACAGGGCGAGGAGGGCAGCCGCGGCCCCTTCTCCGGCACGTCGAACGAGCGGTACGGGCCCAGGGTGAAGCCGGCCGCCTCGATCGCCGCGAGCGGGGCGCGGGAGGTGTGGCAGCCGCCGAAGAGCAGCGGCCAGACCGTCCGGTCGAGACCCCGCTGTACGCGCGCGAGGCCGGGTGTGTCGGCCACACCGTGCTCGAAGAACCGCAGCTCGGCGCCGGGGCGCAGCACCCGGTGCAGCTCGGCGAGGGACTGCGGGAGGTTCCGTACCGTACAAAGGACGAGCGAGGCGACACCCACGTCGAAGGAGCCGTCCTCCATCGGCAGCGCCTCGGCCGTGTCGGGCAGCACCGTCACCGGGACCGGGGCCCGCGGTGCCGCCTCCTGGGCCAGCCGCCGGAGCCGGGCCTCCGGTTCGAGGGCCACCACCTCGGTGACGCCGGCCGGGTAGTGCGAGAAGTTCAGCCCGTTGCCCGCCCCGATCTCGATCACCCGGCCGGACAGCCCGGCGAGCAGTTCCGTCCGCAGTTCGGCGAGTCCGCCCTTGGTGTCGGCGGACACGCTGAAGCGGGCGTAGAAACGGGCGAACAGCGGGTGGTGGACGCGGGGTGAGGCGGGGGACGGAGCGTTCGGCGGTGTCATCGGATCCTCCTCAGCCCGTCACGAAGCAGAACTCGTTGCCCTCCGGGTCCCGCATGACCTGGAACGCACCCTGCTCGTCCGTCACGAGGCCGCCGACCCGGGACGCGCCCGCGGGCAGTGCCGCGTCGGCGGCCAGGACCGGGTCCTCGACCTCCAGGTCGAGATGGACGCGGTTCTTCACGGCCTTGCCCTCCGGCACCTGCTGGAAGGCGAGCCGGACGAAATCCGGCGGGTCCACGTACGACCAGTCGGTACTCCGGTCGACCGGAGTACCGCCGAGGAGCCCTGCCCAGAACCGGACCAGAGCGGCCGGATCGGCACAGTCGAAGACGATCTCCTGAACGTGAGCGCGCATGCCTCCAGCCTACGGAGTGAGGGCACGCGCGTCCCTCGCTACGAGACCCTTCGCGTGCCTCGCTGCGAGACCCCCGCGTCGTGCCTCACCCCGTGCCTCACGAAGCTCCCGCGTACGGCTCCGTGAACCGCTCCCGGAACGCCTCCGCGTCCCACGTGCCGCCGAGCGCGGGAGCCAGCCAGCCGCCCGCCGCCGCCCGGAACTCCGCCGGGTCGAGCGAACCCGACCCCTCCGGTACGGCCCCGAGGAGCGGCGCGCCCGCCTCCCGCGGCAGGTCCGCCAGGTTGCAGCGCATCGCCAGGTCCGGCGCGTCCGGCCAGCCGCCGATCACCACGCCCAGCTGCGCGATCCCGCGCGCCCGCAGCGCCTCCGCCGTCAGGCTCGTGGAGTTGAGCGTCCCCAGACCGGCCGGGACCACCACGAGGACCGGCGCGCCGAGCAGCGCCGCCGCGTCCGCGAGGGTGCCGCCCTCCTCGTCGAAGCGGACGAGCAGCCCGCCCGCGCCCTCCACCAGGACCAGGTCGTGCTCGGCGGCGAGCTTCCGAGCGGCCTCGGCGACCTCGGCGGGACCGACGGGTGCCATCCCGGCCCGCCGGGCGGCCGTCCCCGGGGCAAGCGGCTCCGGGAACCGGCCCAGCTCGGCGGAGCTGACGGCGCCGGAGAGCCGGACGACCTCGTCGGCGTCCCCGCGCTCGTCCGGCCCGACGCCGGTCTGGGCGGGCTTGAGCACGGCGACGGACCGGCCGGCGGCCGTGGCGACGGCGGCCACCGCCGCGGTCACGACGGTCTTGCCGATCTCGGTCCCGGTACCGCTGACGACGATGATTCCCACTGTTCTTCCCGTTCTTCCCGTTCTTCGGGTCAGCCCGCGGCCGCCGCCGCGCATACCGCGGCGCAGATCCGGGCCAGGTCCTCGTCACCCGTCACGTACGGCGGCATCGTGTAGATCAGGTCGCGGAACGGGCGTACCCACACGCCCGCCCGGACCGCGGCGCGCGTCGCCGCCGCCATGTCGACCGGGTGGTCGAGCTGGACGACGCCGATGGCGCCGAGCACCCGCACGTCGCGAACGCCCGGGAGCTCGGCGGCGGGGGCGAGACCCTCCCGCAGTCCCGTCTCGATGCGCTTGACCTCGACCCGCCAGTCCTGCGAGAGCAGCAGGTCGATGGAGGCGAGGGCCACCGCGGAGGCCAGCGGGTTGCCCATGAAGGTCGGCCCGTGCGCCAGGACCGGGACCTCGCCCCGCGAGATTCCGTCGGCGACCCGGCTCGTGCAGAGCGTCGCCGCCATCGACAGATAGCCGCCCGTCAGGGCCTTGCCCAGGCACATCACATCGGGGGAGACGCCCACCTGATCGGCGGCGAACAGCGTCCCCGTACGTCCGAATCCGGTGGCGATCTCGTCGAACACGAGCAGCACGTCGTGCGCGTCGCAGGCCTCGCGCAGCACCCGCAGGTACTCCGGGTCGTGGAAGCGCATCCCGCCCGCGCCCTGCACCACGGGCTCCACGATGACGGCTGCCAGCTCGTGCGCGTGCTTCCCGATCTCGGTCCGCAGGAGTTCGGCGTACGACTCCTCGTACGCGGCCGGCGGGGCGTCCACGAACACCTGCGGCTGGAGTACCCCCGTCCACAGTTCGTGCATCCCGCCGTCGGGGTCGCACACGGACATCGGCTGCCAGGTGTCCCCGTGGTAGCCGCCCCGCCAGGTGAACAGGCGCTGCTTCTCGGGGCGGCTGAGCGAACGCCAGTACTGCAGGCACATCTTGACCGCGACCTCGACGGAGACGGACCCCGAGTCGCTGAGGAAGACGTGCCGCAGCGGCTCGGGGGTGATCTCGACGAGCCGGGCGGCGAGCCGGACGGCCGGTTCGTGGGTGAGACCGCCGAACATGACGTGGCTCATCCGGCCCAGCTGGCCGCTCACCGCCTCGTTGAGCACGGGGTGGTTGTAGCCGTGGACCGCGGACCACCAGGAGGACATGCCGTCGATCAACTCGGCCTGGCCCTCGGCGGGTTCGGCGAGCCGGAGGCGTACGCCGGACGCGGACTCGACGACCAGCGGATCCGTACGGCCCGGCATGGGGCCGTACGGATGCCAGACGTGCGCCCGGTCGAGGGCGAGCAGTTCGTCGTTGCGCACGGCCGTTACGCGTTCGGCGCGAGGTCCGTGCCGGCGCCCCGGCGGCGCACGGCGACCAGGTCGGTCCGGGCCTGGTTCGCGGCGGCCTCCGTGGGCTCCGCGGGCTCGGCGGCCTCGGTGGGCTCCGGGGCCGCGTGGCCCCCGCAGGGACCGCAGCCGCCACCGGCCTCGGCGTGCGAGCCGCAGCCCGCGCCCTCCGCCGCGTCGTGCGAGCCGCAGCCCGCCGAGGACTGGGAACCGCAGCCGCCGCCCGCCGCGGCGAGCGCGTCCGCGCGGTGCTTCGGCAGCGTCGTCGTGCCCGCGCCCTCCACCTCGAAGCCCGCGTCCGCGATCATGTCCAGGTCGGCCTGGCCGGCCTGGCCCTCGCTCGTCAGGTAGTCGCCGAGGAAGATCGAGTTCGCGATGTTCAGCGCGAGCGGCTGCATCGAGCGCAGATGCACCTCACGGCCGCCCGCGATCCGCACCTCGACGTCGGGGCAGACGAACCGCACCATCGCCAGGATCCGCAGGCAGCGCTGCGGGGTCAGGTTCCACTCCTTGGCGAGCGGCGTCCCCTCGAAGGGGATGAGGAAGTTGACCGGCACCGAGTCGGAGTCGAGCTCGCGCAGCGCGTAGACGACGTCGACGAGGTCCTCGTCGGTCTCGCCCATGCCCGCGATCAGACCCGAGCAGGCGGACAGACCGGCGGCGTGCGCCTTCTGGACCGTGTCCACCCGGTCCGCGTAGGTGTGGGTCTTGGTGATCCCGCCGTACGTCGCCTCGGACGTGTTCAGGTTGTGGTTGTAGGCGTCGGCGCCGGACTCCCGCAGCCGCTCCGCCTGGCCGTCGGAGAGCAGACCCAGGCAGGCGCACACCTCGACGCCCTCGTTCTGCTCCTTGATGGCCTCGATGGTCCTGCCGACCCGCTCGACGTCCCGGTCCGTCGGACCGCGGCCGCTCGCCACCAGACAGACCCGCTTGGCCCCGCCCGCGACACCCGCGGCGGCGGCCTGGGAGGCCTCCTCCGGCTTCAGCCAGGTGTACTTCAGGATCTCGGCCTTGGAGCCGAGCCGCTGCGAGCAGTACGAGCAGTCCTCGGGGCACAGGCCCGACTTCAGGTTCACCAGGTAGTTGAGCTTCACCCGCCGCCCGAACCACTGACGGCGCACCTTGCCGGCCGCCGCCACCACATCGAGCAGTTCGTCGTCGGAGGTCGCCAGGACGGCGAGCGCTTCTTCACGGGTCGGCAGCTCGCGCCGCAGCCCCTTCTCCACCAGCGTGTTCAGCAGGTCCATAAGCGCTGATCCTCGCCTACCGCCCACCCCCGGGCCAAGGAGGATCCGAACAAACGCCCCCGATAGAGGTGTGTGGATGACCACATCCCGACCTCGGCATCCTCCGGTTAGGGTCTGTGCGCTGCCTACAAAAGGATCGCCGAATGCCACAGGCCGACGACGCGCGGGCCGCGGGCCCCCGCCGTACCGCGTTCGACTGGACCGACGCCGAGGCGCGCCGCCGGGCGGACGCCGGTCTCGTCCGTACGCTGCGGCCGCGGGCCGCCGAGTCGGACCTGCTCGACCTGGCGAGCAACGACTACCTGGGCCTGACCCGCCGCCTGGAGGTCACCGAGGCGGCGGCCGACGCGGCGAGGCGCTGGGGCGCGGGCTCCACCGGCTCGCGGCTCGTCACCGGCACCACCCGGCTGCACACCCGGCTGGAGCGCGAGCTCGCCGAGTTCTGCGGATTCGAGGCGGCCCTCGTCTTCTCCTCCGGCTACACCGCCAACCTGGCCGCGCTCACCGCGCTCGGCGGCCGGGACTCCCTGATCGTCTCCGACGCCTCCAACCACGCCTCGATCGTGGACGGCTGCCGCCTGGCCCGCGCCGAGACGGCCGTCGTGCCGCACACCGAACCCGAGGCCGTACGCAAGACCCTCGGCGCGCATCCCGGGCGGCGGGCCCTGGTCGTCAGCGACTCCGTCTTCTCCGTCGACGGCGACAAGGCCCCGCTGCCGGAGCTCGCCGAGGCCTGCCGCGCGCACGGCGCCGGACTCGTGGTGGACGACGCCCATGGCTTCGGCGTCCTCGGCGAAGGCGGCCGGGGCGCCCTCCACGAGGCCGGACTGGCGGGCGACGAGGATGTCGTCGCCACCTTGACCCTCTCCAAGTCCCTCGGCAGTCAGGGCGGTGCCGTCCTCGGCCCGGCCCGGGTGATCGAGCACCTGGTGAACGCGGCCCGCACCTTCATCTTCGACACCGGTCTCGCCCCGGCGGCCGCGGGCGGCGCGCTCGCGAGCCTGCGTCTGATCAGGGCCGAACCGGGCCTCGCCGAGCGGGCCCGCACCGTCGCGACCACGCTGTACCGGCTGCTCACCGAGGCCGGCCTCACGGCCGCCCGGCCCGACGCGGCCGTCGTCTCGGTGCGCGCGCCCTCGCCGGAGGCGGCGCTCGCCTGGGCGGCGGACTGCCGTGAACAGGGCCTCGCGGTCGGCTGCTTCCGGCCGCCGTCCGTTCCCGACGGCATCTCGCGGCTGCGGCTCACGGCTCGCGCCGATCTGACGGACGCGCAGATCGAGCGCGCGGTACGGACGATCCTGCGTACCGCGCCCGACGCCGGATAGGGCCCAAGAGCGTTCCCGGGCAGCAGAGTTCACCGCTTCGGGCGACAGATGGGGACATATCTCAGTGGAACGCCGCACGGCGCGGCACGATCGGTGGCACTCTGACGCGAAGCGCAATCCGGGGCGGTCGTCCCGGTGGGAAAGGGACAGCGTCGCCATGGCAGATCACCAGGAAGCATCCGTCACGCTGCCGAGCGATCCCGCCTCGGTCCCCACGGCCCGGCGGTACGTCGCGGACGTCCTCACGGGCTGGGGCCTGGACGAGGGCGCGGAGGTCGCGGACTCGATCCGGCTGATCGTCTCCGAACTGGCCACCAACGCCGTCCTGCACACCCTCGGCCAGTCGCCCACCTTCACGGTCGACGTCCGCCTGGAGCGCGAGGAGCGGCTCCACGTCGGCGTCACCGACAGCCATCCGCGCCGACCGCGCCGCCTCCCGGCGGCGGTCCAGCAGGACAACGGCCGCGGCATGGTCATCATCCGCGTCCTGGCCGCGGAGGCGGGTGGGCGTCTGTCGGTCACGCCGACCGAGGACGGCGGCAAGACGGTCTGGATCACTCTTCCGTGGACCGTGGCCCCGGTAGTCGGCTGTTAGAGGGTGTCGTGTCGGTCAGGGGTACGGCGGCGCCACCGCACCCCTCATGAACCGACCGCTACCGCCGCCTGATCAGCGGACGCGGCCGTAGTAGACCTTCGACGACCAGATCTTGTCGAGCTTCACCCACGAACCCGTCTTGGGTGAGTGCCAGATCTTGCCGCTGCCGGCGTAGATGCCCACGTGGTACACCCTCCCGCCGGAGTGGAAGAAGACCAGGTCCCCCTTCTGCCTGGTGGAGGCGGAGATGTGCCGGGTCTTGTTGTACTGCTGCTGCGCGGTGCGGGGCAGCGACTTGCCCGCCTTCTTGTACGCGTAGAGCGTCAGACCGGAGCAGTCGAACCTCGAGGGCCCGATGCTCCCGTACCGGTACGGAGCTCCCTTCTTGGACGCGGCGACGCTCAGTGCCTTGTTCGCGTGCGTGGTGGCTGCCTGGGCCTCCGTTGCCGCACCGGGTGCGAACAGCGTGCCGCCGACGGCGGCGAGGGTGAGAGCCGAGACGGCTCCGGCCCGGGACAGCAGGGACGGGACGTGCATCTGCGCAGTCATGCGCAACCCTTCGTCAGCCGCCTGCGAAGGATGACCTGTCGGGTTCGGGCTGGCGAAGATGCCCGGCCGCTGACGCGGCTTCACCCCAAGGGACGGCCTCGCTGCCGGAACAGCGCGTACGTCCCGTAAAAATCGGGTCCTCCACTCCTGCCGATCCAATCCTGTCGACCAGACGTCCGGGACAGCGGCAGGACTCGGCGTCCGCCCGGACCGCCCCGCCGCGGTGGCGGGGGCTTGTCGTCGACAGGGATCTTGACCCACACACAGGTCGAAATCCGAGCTGAAACGGCGATATGTGAGGCTCCTCACGACTGATCCATACGGGTGGACAGACAGCCTTTGTGATCTTCGGAGGTTTGGCCAACGAGCCTCGCACCAGCGGCGGAACGCCCCATTCCGCCAAATGCGTACACCTGTTGCGCAACTTCCCCGGCACATATGTCGACGCGTCGGCTACGCCGAACGGGGGAGCGATTCTGCGGTGCGCGTCGGCCGTCCGGAGGTCGACACGACACGCGGAAATGTCAACTCGCCCGAGTGCGCGGGACAGTGACGCGGTCGGCCCGGCGCTCCCCGTCCAACACCCTGAGGGCGCGCGCCAATGTGTCCGCGTGCACCTCGGTCTCGCCCCGCATATGCATGAGCGTCAGGGCTTGGAGGAGGGCCTCCGTCCGTCCCACCAGGGCCTGCGCCGCGCGCAGTGCGCCATAGGTATGCGTTCCCCTGGATGGATTGATCTTCCCGAGCAGGTCGACGACTTCGAGGTAGGCGTCGACGAGTTCACTCTCGGCGCGGGTCAGGGCGGGCAGCGGCGGCAGCTCGGGAACCACGGCCGGCTCACCCCGCCGTGCCGCCGGCGCCCGCGCGCCGGTTCGTGATCACGTGGTCCACCAGGCCGTACGCGACCGCCGTCGGCGCGTCCAGGACCGTGAGGCGGTCGAGGTCGGCGTCGACCCGCTCCCGGTCCTGTCCCGTGTGCGCGGCGAGCATCCCCGCCATCAGCGCGCGGAGGCGGAGCAGTTCGCGGGCGTGGATGTCGAGGTCGCTCGGCTGGCCCTGGAGCGGCTCGTCCATGGCGGGCTGACGGAGCGTGATCCGGGCGCCCGGCAGCGTCATGCGCTTGCCCGGTGTTCCGGCGGCGAGCAGCACGGCGGCGGTGGAGACGGCCTGACCCAGGCAGGTGGTCTCCACGTCGCAGTGGAGCGAGCGCAGCGTGTCGTAGATCGCGGTCATGGCGCTGATCGAGCCGCCGGGGGAGTTGATGTAGAGCGAGATGTCCTGTTCGGGGCCCGCGTGGTCCAGATACAGGAGTTGGGCGATGACGTCGTTGGCCGACGTCTCGTCGATCGGCGTCCCGAGGAAGACGATCCGGGACGCGAGGAGCTTCGAGTACGGGTCGAGGGTCCGGGTTCCGTAGCTGGTGCGCTCCGTGAACTCGGGCAGGACGTGACGAGCATCCATGGCAGGTACCTCCATCTGTAAAAAATGTACAGGATGTACAGCCCGTAAGATGGGGAGCATGACCTACGAGATCCCGGTGACGCAAGCGCGAGCCGAGCTCGCCGACCTGATCAACCGCGTCGTGTACGGCGGTGAGCGCGTCGTCGTCACCCGCCACGGGAAGCCGCTCGTCGCCCTGGTCTCCGCCGCTGACCTGGAGGAACTCGAGGCCGCCGAGAAGCCCGCCGACGAGCAGGTGATCAGCTCCGTCTCCGGCCTCCGCTCCCTGGACTCCGCTACCGGCGAACAGCGCCGCTTCGGCATCGCCGCCCACCACCGCGAGCCCGGCGTCTCCTAGGGGCCGGTCCGGCGGACCCGCCCGCCGCCCCCATCGCCCCCACGAACGCATACGGAAGAGCCGCGTGCCCCTGTCCGCTACAGCGGGGGCACGCGGCCGTCTTTGCGTGCGTACGGGCTCCGTCGCCCGGGATCAGCCCGCGCGCGCCGGAACCGGGGCCGCCGCCGCGGGCTCCGGAACCGTGGGGCCGGTGCGCCTCCGGGCCCCGATCAGGGTCGCCGTGAGACCCGCCGCCGCCCAGAGGGCGAGGATGAGCAGCGGTCCGCCCGCCGCCGCGCCGTCGAAGGAGGAGACGGACCGGAGGGCCGAGCCGGCGGCGCCCGGCGGCAGCCACTGGCCGAGGGTGCCCACGGCGCTCGGCAGGAGTTCCGGTGCGCTCGACACTCCCGAGAACGGGTTGCCGAGGAGGATCATCAGCAGCGCCCCGAGTCCCAGGCCCGGCTTTCCGACGAGCGCCGCGAGCCCCGCGAACGTCGACCCGATCGCCAGGACGGTGAGGCCCAGGACCCCGGCCTCGGCCCACCAGTTCCCGCCGAGCGCACCGAGCCAGCTGTGGGCGAGGGCCGCGCCGACGGCGCCCGCGAGCGCCGCGGCGCCGACGAGCGCGCCGGCCGCGCGTCCGCCGCGCAGGCCGAGAAGGGTCGTGACGGCCCCGGCCGCCGCTCCGGCCAGGGCGAGCGGAAGCAGGCTGGAGGCGAGTACGGCCCCGCGCGGGTCGCCCGCCGGGGCGGCGACGACATCCGTGACCGGGATCTTCGTGCCCTCCGGGGCCTGTGCGGTGAGGGCCTCCCGGAGCAGTCCGGCCACCACGGGGCTCGCCGCCGAGGCGGTCAGGAGTTCCGTGCCGCCGGGGCTCACGACCACCGCTCCGTATACATGGCGGTCCTCTATCGCGGCGCGGGCCGCGGCCCCGTCCTCGTAGCGGTGAACCTCGAAGGCCCCCTCGTGCCGGGCGAGGTCCTGCTCCAGGGCGGTGACCGCCGTGGCGGGGCCCGCGACGCCGATCGGCAGGTCGCGGGGGGCGGTCCGGGCCGCGGGCCATGCGAAGGCCCAGAGGGTCAGGGCGACGACGACGGGGATCAGCACCATCACCGCGATGGCCCTGCGCCCCGCGCCGACGGCGGTGGCGTTGGCGGACATGGTGTCCTCGATTCAAAGAGAAGGATCGTTCGTTTTTAGATGTCCTCACTGTCCTGCGGGCTACGGAAGTTGTCAAGAATGAATATTCGTTTTAGGTTCGTCCCATGGCTCGTGTCTCCCAGGAACACCTCGACGCCCGGCGGCGCCAGATCCTCGACGGCGCCGCGCGCTGCTTCGCCCGCAACGGCTTCCACGCCACCTCGATGCAGGACGTGCTCAGTGAGGTCGGCCTGTCGGCCGGCGCGGTCTACCGGTACTTCCGCGGCAAGGACGAGATCATCGCGGCCATCGCGACCGAGGCCTTCGCCGGGATCCGGGGTGCCTTCGAGGAGGCGTCGAGGACCACGCCGCCGCCCACCCCCGACGTGCTGATCGGCGCGGTGCTCCGGCTCTTCCTGGAGGAGCGGATCGAGGGCGCCGACCGGCAGGCCTTCGCGCGCCTGATCATCCAGGTGTGGACGGAGACCCTGCGTAACGAGCGGCTGGCGACGACCCTCTCGGAGGGCTACAACGGCATGCGCGTCGTCTGGGCGGACCTGGTCACCGTCTACCGGGAGAACGGCATCCTCTCCGCCGACGTCCCCGCCGACCACGTGGCCCGCACGCTGATCGCCGTCGTCCAGGGCTTCATCGCCCAGCAGGCCCTCTTCGGCGACGTCACCGTCGACGTCCTGGAGGACGGGCTCCGCGGTCTGATGTCCATGTCGGTCGATCCGGTCCGACGATCATGAAAACGCAAAGCCGCAGTTAACGAGCCGGAAAAACTTCCGCCCTAACGTGCAATGTCTGGCCGCGAGCCGCATCTCCGCAGTTCAACAAGGTGTTGACCGTCGGTAGGGTCCGCAGCTGTCCGGGTGTCCCGGTCGACGACTGTGAGGTGGAAGAGTGCAACTGAGCCCGCACGAACAGGAACGCCTGCTCATCCATGTGGCCGCGGACGTGGCCGCCAAGCGCCTGGCCCGGGGTGTGCGCCTCAACCACCCCGAGGCCGTCGCCCTCCTCACCTCCCACATCCTCGAAGGCGCCCGGGACGGTCGTACCGTCGCCGAACTCATGGCCTCGGGACGCAAGGTGCTCACCCGCGACGAGGTCATGGAGGGCATCCCCGAGATGATCCACGACGTCCAGGTCGAGGCCACCTTCCCCGACGGCACCAAGCTCGTCACCGTCCACGACCCCATCGTCTGAACGGGCCGCGCCGATGATCCCCGGAGAGATCCTGTACGCGGACGGCCCCGTCGCCCTCAACGAGGGGCGCCCCGTCACGCGTCTGACCGTGCTCAACGCCGCCGACCGGCCCGTCCAGGTCGGCTCCCACTACCACTTCGCCGAGGTCAACCCGGGCCTGGACTTCGACCGCGCCGCCGCGCACGGGCAGCGGCTGCACATCGCCGCCGGCACCGCCGTCCGCTTCGAGCCGGGCATCCCCGTCGAGGTCGAACTCGTTCCGCTCGCCGGCCGCCGGATCGTGCCCGGCCTGCGCGGCGGGACGGCGGGCCCGCTCGACCCGACCGACACCGGGGCCGTCCGCGCGGACGAGCCCCACGAGCGCACCGATGACGAGGGGGCCGACCGTGCCTGACCTGCACCGCGCCGTCTACGCCGATCTGTTCGGCCCCACCACCGGCGACCGTATCCGGCTCGCCGACACCGACCTCCTCGTCGAGATCGAGGAGGACCGCAGCGGCGGCCCGGGCCGCGCCGGCGACGAGGCCGTCTTCGGCGGTGGCAAGGTCATCCGCGAGTCCATGGGCCAGGCCCGTACCACCCGCGCCGAGGGCGCCCCCGACACGGTGATCACCGGCGCCGTGATCATCGACCACTGGGGCGTCGTCAAGGCCGACATCGGCATCCGGGACGGCCGGATCACCGCCCTCGGCAAGGCCGGCAACCCCGACACCATGGACGGTGTCCACCCCGGCCTCGTGATCGGCCCCGAGACCGAGATCATCGTCGGCAACGGCCGGATCGTCACCGCCGGCGCCGTCGACGCCCACGTCCACTTCATCTCGCCGACCGTCGTCGAGCAGGCCCTCGCCACCGGCGTCACCACCCTCGTCGGCGGAGGTACGGGACCGGCCGAGGGCACCAAGGCGACCACCGTCACCCCCGGCCCCTGGCACACGGCCCGGATGTTCGAGGCCCTGGACACCTTCCCCGTCAACATCGGTCTGCTCGGCAAGGGCAACACCATGTCCCGGGAGGCCATGCACTCCCAACTGCGCGGCGGAGCACTCGGATTCAAGATCCACGAGGACTGGGGCGCCACCCCCGCCGTCATCGACGCCTGCCTGGGCGTGTGCGAGGAGACGGGCGCCCAGCTCGCCATCCACACCGACACCCTGAACGAGGCGGGCTTCGTCGGCGACACCCTCGCCGCCATCGCCGGGCGAACCGTCCACGCGTACCACACGGAGGGCGCCGGCGGCGGGCACGCGCCCGACATCATCACGGTGGTCTCGGAGCCGTACATCCTGCCCAGCTCCACCAACCCGACCCGGCCGCACACCGTCAACACCATCGAGGAACACCTCGACATGCTGATGGTCTGCCACCACCTCAACCCGGCGGTCCCCGAGGACCTCGCCTTCGCCGAGTCCCGGATCCGGCCCTCCACCATCGCCGCCGAGGACATCCTCCACGACCTCGGCGCCATCTCGATCATCTCCTCCGACTCCCAGGCCATGGGCCGCATCGGTGAGGTGATCATGCGCACCTGGCAGACCGCCCACGTCATGAAGAAGCGACGCGGCGCCCTGCCCGGGGACGGCCGCGCCGACAACCACCGCGCCCGCCGCTACGTCGCCAAGTACACGATCAACCCGGCCGTCGCCCAGGGCATGGACCACCTCATCGGCTCCGTCGAACCCGGCAAGCTCGCCGACCTGGTGCTGTGGGAACCCGCCTTCTTCGGGGTGAAGCCGCTCACCGTCCTCAAGGGCGGCCAGATCGCCTACGCGCAGATGGGCGACGCCAACGCCTCCATCCCCACCCCGCAGCCCGTCCTGCCCCGACCGATGTTCGGCGCGCTCGGAAAAGCGGCGGCGGCCGGTTCGGTCAACTTCGTCGCCCAGGCGGCGATCGAGGACGACATCGCGCAACGCCTCGGTGTGCACAAGGAGTTCACCGCGATCGGCAGCACCCGCCGGGTGTCCAAGGCGGACATGCGGGAGAACGACGCGATGCCCCGGGTCCAGGTCGACGCGGACACCTTCACGGTCACGATCGACGGCGAAGCGGTCGAACCCGCCCCCGCCGCCGAACTGCCCATGGCCCAGCGTTACTTCCTCTTCTGATGACACAGCCTCTTCCGACGGCCCAGCGCGCCGCGCTCCTCGTGCTCGCCGACGGGCGGTTCCCCGCCGGCGGGCACGCCCACTCCGGCGGCGCCGAGGCCGCCGTCAAGGCAGGACGGATCAAGGACGCCGCCGGACTCGAAGCCTTCTGCCGGGGGAGGCTGCACACCACCGGACTCACCTCCGCCGCGCTCGCCGCCGGGGCCGCGCACGGACTCGACCCGGAGGAACTCGACGCGGCCGCCGACGCCCGCACCCCCTCGCCCGCCCTGCGCGCCGCCGCCCGCAGACTCGGCCGGCAGATGATGCGCGCGGCCCGCGCCACCTGGCCCTGCGCCGAACTCGACGCGCTCGCCGCCGCGTTCCCGCGCGGCGCCCACCAGCCCGTCGTCCTCGGTGTCGCCGCCCGCGCCGCGGGGCTCGGACCCGCGGACGCCGCACACTGCGTCGCGTACGAGACCGTCAGCGGTCCCGCCACCGCCACGGTCCGACTGCTGAGCCTGGACCCCTTCCAGGCCACCGCCGTCCTCGCCCGACTCGCCCCCGCCATGGACCTGGTCGCCGAGGAAGCGGCGCGCGCCGCCCGGCAGGGCATCGACGCCCTGCCCGCGGCGTCGGCGCCCCTCCTCGACATCACCGCCGAACAGCACGCGTCCTGGCCCGTCCGCCTCTTCGCCTCCTGAGGACCCTCGCGTCCCGAGAAGCCCCGCACCCCGAGAACCACTGGAGCCGTCCCATGCACCTCGACCACGGTCACGCCCACCACGGCGCCGTGTCCGCCGACGCCCACCGCCCCGACGGCACCCGCCGGGCCCTGCGCATCGGGCTCGGCGGACCGGTCGGCTCGGGCAAGACCGCCACCGTCGCCGCCCTCTGCCGGGCCCTGCGCGACACCCTCTCCCTCGCGGTCGTCACCAATGACATCTACACCCGGGAGGACGCCGAGTTCCTGCTCCGCAACGCCGTCCTGCCACCCGAGCGGATCCAGGCCGTGGAGACCGGCGCCTGCCCGCACACCGCCATCCGCGACGACATCTCCGCCAACCTCGAAGCCGTCGAGGAGCTCGAAGACACCGTTGGTCCGCTCGACCTCATCCTCATCGAGTCCGGCGGCGACAACCTCACCGCCACCTTCTCCAAGGGACTCGTCGACGCCCAGATCTTCGTGATCGACGTGGCCGGCGGCGACGACATCCCGCGCAAGGGCGGCCCCGGCGTCACCACCGCCGACCTCCTCGTCGTCAACAAGACCGACCTCGCCCCGTACGTGGGCTCCGACCTGGAGCGGATGGCACGCGACGCCGAGGAGCAGCGAGGCGAGCTGCCCGTCGCCTTCACGTCGTTGCGCGCCGAGGACGGCGTCGCCCCGGTCGCCGACTGGGTCCGGGCCCGGCTCGGGGCATGGACCGCGTGAGCCTGCGCGCCACCGCCCGGATCGCCGCCGACGCCGACGGCGGCCTGCCGCTGCTGGTGAGCGACGGGCCCCTCGCCCTGCGCCGGACCAGGGCCTCCGGTCCGTACACCCGGGTCACCGTCGTCGGGGCGATGAGCGCGCCCCTCGGCGGTGACCGGCTCGCCGTCGAGACCGAGGTACGGGACGGGGCCCGGCTCCTGGTCGACTCGGCCGCCGCCACCCTCGCCCTGCCGGGCCGGGGCGCCGAGCCCGCCGCGTACGACGTCCGGATCGGCGTCGGCGAGGGCGCGGTGCTCCGCTGGCTGCCCGAGCAGGTGGTCTCCGTGCACGGCTCCGACCTGCGGATGCGGACCGTCGTCGAACTCGCCGCCACGGCCCGGCTGGTCCTCCGCGAGGAACAGATCCTCGGCCGGCACGGCGAACCGCCCGGCACCCTCGTCACCCGCCTCACCGTCCGCCGCGCCGGGCGTCCCCTCCTCGACCAGGAGCTGGCCTTCGGCCCCGGCGCCCCCGGCGGCTGGGACGGTGGCGCGGTCCTCGGTGGTCACCGGGCCACCGGGCAACTCCTCGTCGTCGACCCGGCGTTCGCGGAGAAGCCGGTACGGCCACGGCTGATCGGCGAGCACGCCGCTGTCACCCCCCTCGCGGGACCCGCGGCCCTCGCCACCGCCGTCGCCCCGGACGCTCTCGCGGTGCGGCGCCTGCTCGACACGGCTCTGTCCGAACTAGCCCCGTTCTGACCGAATCTGGCCGAATCCGTGTGACCTGCCGGAGGTCACCGCTCAGCGGTACACCGTTCACCGGTTATTGGTTCGGCAAAGAAACACGTGTTCGCCCTTTCATCGGGAGCCTCCGGGACGAAAGGATCCCCCGGACAGCCAACACACAGCGCCGCCACGGGGGGTGGCGCTCATCCTGGGGGAGTTCACGTTGAGACGTACGGCAGTGCTCGGCTCGGCCGGCACCCTGATAGCGGGCACGCTCGTCGCGGGCGCGCTCGCGGCCCCGGCGGCGAACGCCGACAGCAACCGTCACCTGCGCGACGCCGAGTCGATCGGCGTCGCCGTCGCCGCGGCGCGGGCCGCCCAGACGGGCATCGACTGGCAGGACTGTCCGGCCGACTGGGGCCTGGAGAAGCCGATCCAGTGCGGCTGGGTCACAGTCCCCGTCGACTACGCGAAGCCCGACGGCAAGAAGATCAAGATCGCGGTCGACCGGATCAACGCCACCGGCACCCCCGCCGAGCGCCAGGGCGCGCTCCTCTACAACCCGGGCGGCCCCGGCGGCTCCGGCCTGCGCTTCCCGCGCCGGGTCACCACCAAGAACGCCATCTGGGCGGGCGCCGCCAAGGCCTACGACTTCGTGGGCTTCGACCCGCGCGGCGTCGGCAAGTCGGCCCCCATCTCCTGCGTCGACCCGAGCGAGTTCGTCAAGGGCCCCAAGCTCGACCCGGTCCCCGACAGCGAGGCAGACAAGCGCGCGCAGCGCAAGCTCGCCGCCGAGTACGCCCAGGGCTGTGCCGAGAAGAGCGGCGACATGCTGCCCTTCATGAACACGCCCAACACCGCGCGTGACCTCGACGTCATCCGCGCCGCCCTCGGCGAGAAGAAGCTCAACTTCGTCGGCGTCTCCTACGGCACCTACCTCGGTGCGGTCTACGGCACCCTCTTCCCCACCCACGTCCGCCGCATGGTCCTCGACAGCGTCGTGAACCCGTCGACGCGCAAGATCTGGTACGAGGTCAACCTCGACCAGGACATCGCCTTCGAGGGCCGGCTCAAGGACTGGATGACCTGGGTCGCCCAGAACGATGCGACCTATCACCTCGGCGACACCCTGGCGGAGGTCCAGCAGCAGTGGGTGACGCTGCGCGCCGCCGCCAAGAAGGCGCCCCTCGGCGGCAAGGTCGGCCCGGCCGAGCTCATCGGCTTCTTCCAGAACGCCCCCTACTACGACTCCATGTGGGCACCGGTGGCCGAGGCCTGGAGCGCCTACGCCGCGGGTGACCCGCAGCCGCTCATCGACAACGCGGCTTCCGACCCCACCGACACCGCGGGCAACGCCGCCTCGGAGAACGGCAACGCCGTCTACACCGCGGTCGAGTGCGCCGACGCCCCCTGGCCCACCAGCTGGAAGAAGTGGGACCGGGACAACAGCCGGCTCCACCAGCAGTACCCCTTCATGACCTGGGCCAACGCATGGATGAACCTGCCGTGCGCCACCTGGTCCGCGCCGCGCCAGCGCCCGACCGAGGTGAAGACCGGCAAGGGCCTGCCGCCGGTGCTCATCGCCCAGTCCGAGCGCGACGCCGCCACCCCGTACGCCGGCGCCGTCGAGCTGCACAAGCGGTTCAAGGGCTCGCGCCTGATCACCGAGAAGGACGCCGGCTCGCACGGCATCACCGGCCTGGTCAACCCGTGCCTCAACACCAAGGTCGAGGCCTACCTGCTGACCGGCAAGCTGGACGCCAGGGACCAGACCTGCGCCCCGCACGCCACCCCGAAGCCGTGACCCGCTGACGGCCCGGTGAGGGGAGGGACAGCCGTCCCTCCCCTCACCCGTCCTCCCCTCGCTCGTGTCACCCCCGCGACGCCAGCCAGGCGTCCTCCGCCGCGTAGTCGAAGAAGTCCACCCCGTACTTCGCGAGACCCGGGAAGGCCTCCCGCCAGTCCCGGCCCGCCACCCGCTCGGTCAGCCACGCGACCGTCTCCGGCAGCGAATCGGCGTACGACACCACCGGCCGGTACCCCAACTCCCGCTCCGCCGCCGCCATGTCGTAGACCACGGGCCGCGGAGCCGTCCACGGGGTCGACCCCACGACGTCCTGCGGCGGTGCGCCCTCGATCAGCACCGCCTCACTGCTGACACCCATGACCGCGTCGATCGCCGCCCCGATCTCCGCCACCGTCGGCGCCTCCGGGTCCCCGCCGTTGAGCACCCGGCTGCCCGGCTTCGCCGCCGCCAGCCGGACGAGCTCCGCGAGGTTGTCCACGTGCACCGGGTGGAACCGCGAGGCCCCGCCGTACGCCAGCGGGCGCACCGGCCGACCGTCGAGCGCCCGCTTCACGAACCACAGCTCCCGCGGACCCGGGGAGTACGGCCCGTGGATCGCCCCGGCCCGCAGCACCGTCGTCGGCAGGGCGTCGCCCGCCGCGAGCAACTCCCGCTCCAGCGCCACCTTCCGCGTGCCGTACGTGCCGTCGCCGGGCGCCACCGTCCGCCAGTCCTCCGGGATCGGCAGCGGATAGTCGGGGAAGCCGTCCGGCCGGTCCTGCGTGTCGAAGCTGCGCCCCCGCTCGTCCTCGTACACGGCGCCGCTGGACACCACCACCGCCGAACCGATCCGGTCCGCGAGCCCCGTCAGCTGCCGGCCGTGCCCGGCGTCGTACGCCACGATGTCCACCAGCACATCGCAGCCGTCGCCCAGTCCCGCCGCGAGCGCGCCCTCCTCGGTCCGGTCCAGCGCCACCGACCGGACCTCGGCCGGCCACCTCTCGTCCCTGCCGCCGCCCCGCGAGGCGGCCGTCACCTCCCAGCCGTCCGCGGCGAGCGCCCGCACGGCCGCCCGCCCCACCTGTCCCGATCCACCCAGCACGAACGCGGTTCCCTTGGTCATGAGAGTGACGCTACGACCGTCCGGTGCGGCGGCCCAGCGGGTTGCGCCGAGCGCGGATCCGCTCAGAGCGTTCCCGGCGGGGGAACTTCCCGCCACGGGTTCAGCCACGGGTTCAGCCGTCGGCCTCCGCCGCCTTCACCACCGCCGCGTAGTCGTCCACGTACTCCTGCCCGGACAGCCGGAGGATCTCGTACATGATCTCGTCCGTCACCGCGCGGACCACCGCCCTCTCGCCCGCCGACCCGGCGAAGCGGGAGAAGTCCAGCGGCGCCCCGAACCGGATGGTGACCCGGCGGATCCTCGGCACGACCTTCCCCGGCGGCTGGATCTCGAAGGTCCCCACCATCGCGCAGGGCACCACCGGCACCCCGGCCGTCAGCGCCATCACCGCCACGCCCACCTTCCCCTTGTAGAGCCGCCCGTCGTGCGAGCGCGTCCCCTCCGGGTAGATGCCGAGCAGCTCTCCCCGGTCGAGCACCCCGAGGCCCTCCCGGATCGCCGCCTTCCCGGCCTCCTTGCCCGAACGGTCGACCGGGATCTGCCCGGCCGCCCGGAAGAAGGCGGCCGTGAGCCGGCCCTTGATCCCCGGCCCCGTGAAGTACTCCTGCTTGGCGAGGAAGGTGATCCGCCGGTCGAGCACGACCGGCATCAGGAAGTGGTCGGAGAAGGAGAGGTGATTACCCGCGACGATCGCCGCACCCTCCTCCGGGATGTGTTCGAGCCCCTCGATCCGGGGCCGGAAGAGCAGCTTCAGGAGCGGTCCCAGCAGTACGTACTTCATCAGGTGGTAGAACACCCGCGACCCCCGTTCGTCGTCCGTCAAGCCCGTTGTATCCGTGCGCGGGCCCGTGGTCCACTGGTGGGGGAGCGTCACCATGACCGGCGAGCGCGGAGCCAGGCGCCCCGGCCGCGTCCTCACCGCGCTGCTGTGCGCGGTGACGGCGGCCGGGCTGTACGGCTGCTCCGACTCGGGCCCGCCGGAGCCGGCCCCCACGCCGACGCCCGCGCCCGCCACCACGACACCCGCGCCCACCCCGACGCCCCCCGCCCCGACCGGCCTGTCCCCGTTCACCGGGCTCCCGGCACGGTCCGGCCCCGTCCTCGCCGTCAAGATCGACAACGTGGCCGCGGCCCGCCCCCACACCGGGCTCGGTACCGCCGATCTCGTCTACGTCGAACAGGTCGAGGGCGGTGCGACCCGGCTCCTCGCCGTGTACTCCTCCCGCCTCCCCGAGCTGGTCGGACCCGTCCGCAGCGCCCGCGAGTCCGACATAGAGCTGCTCGGCACCTTCGGCCGGCCGGTCCTCGCCTACTCCGGGGCACAGTCCGCCCTGAACCCGCTGCTGAGCGCCGCGCCGCTCCACCCCGTCACCGAGACCACCAGCCCCGGCGCCTTCCGGCGCTCCCCGGACCGGGCCGCCCCGTACAACCTCTACCTGCGCCCCGAACGGGCCCTCGCCACCGTCCCGGAGCCCCAGAACGCCCGGGACATCGGCTTCCGTTTCGGCCCCGCCCCGGCGGGAGGCACCCCGGTCGACTCCGAGACCGTCCGCTACCCGGCGGCCCGCTACACCTTCACCTGGTCCGCCTCCGACCGGACCTGGCGGGTGGCGATGGACGGCCGCGCGGCACGCGCCACCGACACGGGACCCCTGGCCCCGTCGACCGTGGTCGTCCAGCGCGTCGCCGTCCGCTCCTCCGGCTTCCGCGACGTCACCGGCGCGGTCTCCCCGTACACCGAGACCGTCGGGAACGGCACCGCGCTCGTCCTGCGCGACGGGCGCGCGCACGAGGCCCGCTGGTCCCGTACGTCGGCGACGTCGGGCACCACGTTCACGACCCCGGGCGGCGAGCCGCTGGCCTTCGCACCGGGACAGGTCTGGGTGGTCCTCGCACCACGCGGCTGAGCGCGCGAGGCCGCAGCGCGCGGCGGGAGTGCGCCGCGGGCGATCGGGCCGACTCAGGGGCTCGCCGGCCCAGGGCCCGACGGCGGGCGGCCGCGCGGTCCCGCCGGGCTCGCGCTGTCCGACGCGGCCAGGCCGATCGTCGCCACGACGAGCACCACCGAGCCGAACCAGAGCCAGCCACTGCTGCCGAGCGCCACCGTGTAGGCCGTCGTGAGCACCACCGCGGCGCAGGTGAGCACCGCCATCGTCTTCGTGCCACCGGACATCAGTCCGCCCTCCTCCCGACCGAGGTCGTGGAAGCCGTCCAGGCCATCGTGACCCCCCGAGAGGGGCGCGCGCTACTCCCCGGACGCTCCGGCGTGCGCCGGAAACGGAACCGGGCCCGGCGCCGGACCCCGTACGAGGTCCCGCGCCGGGCCCGGAAAGGGGCCGTTCACCGCACGCCGAGCGTCACCGCCGGGTCTGGAGCGAGGCGAGGTACGCGTTGTACGCCTCCAGCTCCTTGTCGCCGTCCCGGTCGGCGGCCCTGTCCTGGCGGACCGCCTGCCGCTGCTCGGAGTGGTACCACTGGTAGACCAGCGCGATCAGCACGAGCACCGACGGGATCTCGCTGAACGCCCAGGCGATGCCGCCCGCCGCGTTCTGGTCGGTGAGCGCGTCGATCCCCAGCGAGGCCGGCGGGTTCGCGTACGCCTTGACCATCGGCTCCGAGGCCATCATCAGCGCGATGCCGAAGAAGGCGTGGAACGGCATGCCCGCGAAGAGCTCCAGCATCCGCATCACATAACCCGGCCGGTGCGGGCCAGGGTCGACGCCCATGATCGGCCAGAAGAAGACCACGCCCACCATCAGGAAGTGGACCATCATCCCGATGTGGCCCGGCTTCGAGCCCATCAGGAAGTCGAAGAGCGGCGTGAAGTAGAGCGCGTACAGGCTCGCGATGAACATCGGGATCGTGAAGCCGGGGTGCGTGATCACCTTCATGTACCGGCTGTGCAGCAGCTTGAGCAGCAGCTCGCGCGGCCCGGTCGAGCCCCGGCCCGCCACCGGCAGCGCGCGCAGGGCCAGCGTCACCGGTGCGCCGAGCAGCAGCAGGATCGGCGACAGCATGGAGATCACCATGTGCTGCACCATGTGCACGCTGAACATGACCATGCCGTAGTCGTTGAGCTTGGTGCACATGACGAGCGCGATGGTCAGCACGCCGACCGTGAAGAACACCGTCCGGCTCACCGGCCACGCGTCCCCGCGCCGCCGCAGCCGCGCCACGCCCCAGCCGTACAGACCGAGCGCCGCGAGGCAGCCGATCAGGAAGAACAGGTCGGGAGAGAACTCCAGGCCCCGTCCCAGCGTGAACGGCGGCAGATCCGTGGTCATGCCGTGCCCGCTGTGATCCATCGTGTGTACTCCTGGAGCCCGATTCGCGCTTGTTGTCCGCACCAGACTAGAACCGCCCCCGGCCGCGACTGCGACCGGGGGCGGTGTCACGCGCACGCGTGCGTACCGACGTGCGTCAGATCACGCACTCGGCCTCGGCGTAGCGGTCGGCGGGGACCGTCTTGAGGCTCTCGACGGCCTGGGCCAGCGGGACCATCGTGATGTCCGTGCCGCGCAGGGCGGTCAGCATGCCGAACTCGCCGCGGTGCGCGGCCTCGACCGCGTGCCAGCCGAAGCGGGTCGCGAGGACGCGGTCGTACGCGGTGGGGGTGCCGCCGCGCTGGACGTGACCCAGGATCACCGGACGGGCCTCCTTGCCGAGGCGCCGCTCCAGCTCCACGGAGAGCTGGTTGGCGATCCCGGTGAACCGCTCGTGGCCGTAGATGTCGGTGCCCGCGGTCTTGAAGTCCATCGAGCCCTCACGCGGCTTCGCGCCCTCGGCGACGACCACGATCGCGAACCGCTTGCCGGCCTCGAAGCGCTCGCCGACCCGGGCGGTCAGCTCGTCGATGTCGAAGGGGCGCTCGGGGACGACCACGGCGTGCGCGCCGGCGGCCATGCCGGAGTGCAGCGCTATCCAGCCGGTGTGACGGCCCATGACCTCGACGACCAGGACGCGCTGGTGCGACTCGGCGGTGGTCTTCAGCCGGTCGAGGGCCTCGGTGGCGACGGTCACGGCCGTGTCGAAGCCGAAGGTGACGTCGGTGGAGGCGATGTCGTTGTCGATCGTCTTCGGGACGCCGACGATCGGGAGACCCGCCTCGGAGAGCAGGTTGGCGGCCTTGAGGGTGCCCTCGCCGCCGATCGGGATGATCGCGTCGAGCCCCAGGTCGGCCACATGGCCGCGGGCGCGCTCGACGCCGTCGACCAGGTGCGCGGGCTGGACCCGCGAGGAGCCGAGGATGGTGCCGCCGCGGGCCAGGATGCCGCCCACCGCCTCGAGATCGAGCTTGCGGTAGTCGCACTCCAGGAGGCCCTTCCACCCGTCGTGGAAGCCGATGACCTCGTCGCCGTGGTCGACGACGGCGCGGTGCACGACGGAACGGATGACAGCGTTCAGACCGGGGCAGTCTCCGCCGGAGGTGAGCACGCCAATGCGCATAGCCCAAAAACCTTTGCAACGTGGGCCGACTCCCGGACCACGTCGTCCGGCTGGATCCCCGCCACCCTATCGCCGCAGGGTGGCGGGGCCGAACCGGATGTCCGCACAGTGGACAACGTACGTTCGTACGAGGGACCAACAACGGCGCGTGTGTTGCCCCCGGGGCCCGTCCCGGACGGGCCGCGTGACCGCTACGCGGGCTGCGTGGCCGCCGCGACGCGCTCGGCGCGCAGCGCCTCGTACCAGCGGTCGTCCGTCGGCGGCAGCGCGTTCACGTCGAGGGCCAGCTTCAGGAGCAGGTCCGCGATCTGCGGGTTGCGGGCCATGACGGGGCCGTGCATGTACGTACCGAAGACGGTGTCGTTGTACGCGCCCTCGGTGCCGTCGCCGGTCCCGTTGCCCTTGCCGAGCACGGTGCGGGCGAACGGCCGGGCCGTCGGGCCGAGATGGGTGATGCCCTGGTGGTTCTCGAAGCCCGTCAGCTGGGGCAGGCCGAGCCGCGGGTCGATGTCCGCGAGGACGTCGCCGACGCACCGCTCGCCCTCGCCGCGGGTCGAGATCACGTCGATGAGACCGAGACCGGCCTCCCGCTCGCCCAGGTCGTTGATGAACTCGTGGCCCAGGATCTGGTAGCCGGCGCAGACCGAGAAGATGATCGCGCCGTTGGAGGCGGCGCGGCTCAGGCCGCCGTCGCGCCGCAGCCGCTCGGCCGCGAGCCGCTGCGGGCGGTCCTCGCCGCCGCCGATCAGATAGATGTCGCCCGAGGTCGGGATCGGCTGATCGCTGCGGACGTCGACGCGCTCGACGTGGAGGCCGCGCTGCTCCGCGCGGCGCTGGACGACGAGGACGTTGCCCTGGTCGCCGTAGGTGCTGAGCAGGTCCGGGTAGACCCAGACCAGGCGCAGGCTGCTGTCACTCATGCTGCAAGTCCTCTACGGGTCAGTTGCCGACGCGGCGGCGGACGTCCTGGAAGGCGGTGTAGTTGGCGATCAGCTCGATCTGCCCGGGCGGGGCCATCGCGACGGCCTCGTCGAGCGTCTCGCAGACGCGGAAGTCCACGCCCGCGACCTCCAGGCGGACCGCGAGGTCCAGCTTCCGGTCGCCGATCACCATGATCGGGTGGCCGGCGAGCCGGCCGTAGTCCACGTCCCACAGCCAGGAGGTGTCGGTGCCGTCGGCGCCGCGCGCGTTGACGGAGAGGATCACCGGCGTCGGCGGCTGGTCGATGAGGGAAAACGTTTCGAGCCAGCCTGCCGGGTTCTTGGCGAGCAGCAGTCGCAGGTCGCGGCCCTGGAAGGAGACGACGTCGTAGCGTCCGGCGACGGCCTGCACCTGGTACATGCGCTCCAGGGCCACCTGCGGCGGCACTCCGAAGACGGCGGCGACGGCGGCCGAGGTCGCGGCGTTCGCCTTGTTGGCGCGGCCGGGCAGCTGGAGCCGGATCGGCCAGGCCGAACCGTGCGGGTCGAGCACGTGGTCGCCGCTGAGCGCCCAGCTCGGCGCGGGACGGCGGAAGCCGCACTCGCCGCAGAACCAGTCGTCGCCCGGACGCTGCATCACACCGCCACAGGCGGGGCACGACCAGGCGTCGTCCTTCCACTCCTGGCCGGCGGCGACCCACACCACGTTCGGCGAGGAGGAGGCGGCCCACACGATGAGCGGGTCGTCGGCGTTCGCGACGACGACGGCCTTCGTGCCGTTGAGACCCTCGCGCCACTTCTCGGCGAGCATCCGGGTCTCGGCGGCGCGGTCGAGCTGGTCGCGGGAGAGGTTGAGCAGCGCGATCACCTTGGGCGTGGTGTCGCGGGCGACGCCGGCCAGGTACTTCTCGTCGACCTCGATGACGCCGTACTTGGAGTCCGAGCCGCCGGCGAGCGCCGAGGTGATGCCGGCGGGCATGTTGGCACCGAGGGCGTTCGAGACGACGGGGCCGGCGGCGCGCAGGGCCTCCGCGATCAGCCGGGTCGTCGTCGTCTTGCCGTTGGTCGCCGACACCAGGACGACGTCCAGATGCTGCGCGAGCCGGCCCAGGAGGTCCGGGTCGAGCCGCAGCGCCACCTTGCCGCCGATCACGGATCCACTGCCGCGCCCCGCCGCACGCGACACCGCGGCCGCGGCCTTGCCCGCCGTCACGGCCAGCTTGGCGCGCGGCGACAGCGGCTCTGGATTACCGGGGTGTCCTGACATCGTTCTTGTTCCTCCTTGCGTCGGTCCGGGCTCAGCCTATCGAGATCCGGCCAGCAGCCCGAACAGCGGCACCGCCGAGCGGCCGCGCGAAACAGCCAGGTCACGGCGGACCGTACCCTTACCGCCATGCGAAACCGCCCCATCCCCGGCAGTTCCGGCCAGGTCCGAGCGATGACTCTGCTCGGCGACCCCGTGCTGCACACCCCCTGCGCCCCGGTCACCGACTTCGGGCCCGAACTGGCCCGGCTCGTCGAGGACATGTTCGCCACGATGTACGCGGCGAACGGCGTCGGCCTGGCGGCGAACCAGGTGGGCGTGGGCCTGCGGGTCTTCGTGTACGACTGCCCCGACGACGAGGAGACCCGCCACCTGGGACATGTCGTGAACCCGCGCCTGGTGGAGGCCGACGGCGATGTCTTCCGGGACGCCGAGGGCTGCCTCTCCCTGCCGGGTCTCGAGGCTCCGACGCCGCGTTACGACCGTGCGGTGGTCGAGGGCGTACGGCTGGACGGGACGCCGGTACGGGTGGAGGGCACGGGCTTCTTCGCCCGTTGCCTCCAGCACGAGGCCGACCACCTGGAGGGCGGGGTCTACGCGGACCACGTCACGGGGTGGCGCAAGTCACGTCTGATCCGCGCGATCCGCAAGCAGCCGTGGGGGAGCGGGGCGGGGGTGCTGGAGGGCTGACGGGCCGCCGGGGCCCGGGAAGGTCCGGGGTGCCGGGGGTGCCGGGACCGTCTCGGCCTTCCCGGGGCGGGGCTCGGCGGTCCGGGCCCGACGGCCCCGGCGCAGAGGCTAGAACCCCGGGCCGCCGGGGAGGTCCGGTGCCTGTGCGAGCCGGCCCCACAGGAGGTCGGCCAGGCTGCGGACGAGGTCGTCGCGGGAGCAGGGCCGCTCGCCGAGCCACCAGTCGCCGGCCGCGTGCATCATGCCGACGATGCCGTGCCCCCAGATCCGGGCCTGGGCCTCGGCGCCGGGGCCGAGGTCGACGCGCTCGGCGATGACCTGGCCGAGCTCCTCGCCCATGCGCCGGAGCAGCGGGGCGGAGTGACGGCCGACGTCGAAGCCCTGCTCGGTCTGGTGCGACTCCTCCGCCGGGTGCATGAGGAAGCGGTAGACCTGGGGCAGCGCCTCGATCGAGGCGAGGTAGGTGTCGAGGGTGGATTCGACGCGGCGGCGGCGGTCGGACGGCGCGTCGAGCGCGGCCCGCAGGGAGGCGAGGAGGGCGTCCGTGTGCCGGATGGCGAGGGCGCGGTAGAGGCCGCCCTTGTCGCCGAAGTGGCGGTAGAGGATCGGCTTGGTGATGCCGGCCTCCGCCGCGATCGCGTTCATGGACGCCTTGGGGCCGTCCCGGAGCACCACCCGGTCCGCCGCCTCCAGCAGTTCGCGTCGCCGCTGTTCGGCGGGCGTCTGCTGGTCGGTGGTCCGGTGTGCGATGTCCATAAGCGTGTCTCCCCGCCCGTGCGATTCGTGAGGCTGTCGCAACGTAACACCCGGTCGGTGTCCGCTGCCGGTCGGGCCGAATCGCTCCACCGCAGGTTGACAGCCCATACCAGCCGGTAACAGACTGGTGTTACCGCAAGTAACGTACAGCTGGGAGGGAATATGGGCGAGTTCACGCTCGAACTCAACGATGACCAGAAGCAGGTCCGCGACTGGCTCCACGGCTTCGCCGCCGATGTGATGCGCCCCGCGGCCGCCGAATGGGACGAGCGTGAGGAGACTCCCTGGCCGATCATCCAGGAAGCGGCCAAGATCGGCATCTACTCGCTCGATTTCTATGCCCAGCAGTTCTTCGACCCGACCGGTCTCGGCATCCCCATGGCGATGGAGGAGCTCTTCTGGGGAGACGCCGGCATCGCGCTCTCCATCGTCGGCACGGGCCTCGCCGCCGTCGGCGTCCTCGCCAACGGCACCGAGGAGCAGATCGGCACCTGGGTCCCGCAGATGTACGGCGACGCGAACGACATCAAGGTCGCCGCGTTCTGCTCGTCCGAGCCCGACGCGGGCTCGGACGTCGCCTCGATGCGTACCCGCGCGGTGTACGAGGAGGCCACCGACGAATGGGTGCTCAACGGCACCAAGACCTGGGCGACCAACGGCGGCATCGCCAACGTCCACGTCGTCGTCGCGGTCGTCGACCCCGAACTCGGCTCGAAGGGCCACGCCTCCTTCATCGTGCCGCCGAACACCCCCGGTCTCTCCCAGGGCCAGAAGTTCCAGAAGCACGGCATCCGCGCCTCCCACACCGCCGAGGTCGTCCTGGAGGACGTCAGGATCCCCGGCCACTGCCTCCTCGGCGGCAAGGACAAGCTGGACGAGCGCCTGGCCCGCGCCCGCGAGAAGTCCAGGGCCGGCGGCGAGCAGGTGAAGAACGCCGCCATGGCCACCTTCGAGGCCTCCCGCCCGGCGGTCGGGGCCATGGCCGTCGGCACGGCCCGCGCCGCGTACGAGGTCGCCCTCGACTACGCGAAGACCCGCGTCCAGTTCGGCCGGCCGATCATCGAGAACCAGGGCGTCGCCTTCCAGCTCGCCGACATGGCCACCCAGATCGACGCGGCCCGCCTCCTCGTCTGGCGCGCCTCCTGGATGGCGACGGCCGGCAAGCCCTTCACGGCGGCCGAGGGCTCCATGTCCAAGCTGTACGCGAGCGAGGTCGCCAAGAAGGTCACGGCCCAGGCCATCCAGATCCTCGGCGGCAACGGCTACACCCGCGAGTACCCGGTGGAGCGCATGCACCGCGACGCGGCCATCTACACCATCTTCGAGGGCACGAGCGAGATCCAGCGCATGGTGATCAGCCGGGCCATCGCCAAGTAGCCGGCACGCGTCCGAACCGGCTCCGCGGTGGGTCCCACCCTTCCGACCCGCCGCGGAGCCGGCCGGCCCGGACCGCGCTACGCCCCTTCCTTGCGGCGCACCATCTCGGTGATCCACACGGGTGCGAACGGGGACGTGCAGCCCGGCGGCGTCGGGTAGTCCTTGAGCACCTCCAGGCGCTCCCCGATGTCCAGCGCCCGGGCGCGCTGCTCGGGGTGCTCGATCCCGATCTGGGCCAGACAGTGGTTCATCGCCCACTGCAGACGGTCCGGGGCGTCCTTCATCTCCGCGTCGACGACGTCGAGCAGTCCGTCGAGGTCGAGTCCGTCAGGTCTCTTCGCGACCCGCTCGGTGGTCAGTGCCCAGCCGGCGCTCGCCACCACCGGATCCGGGTCGGCGGTCCACGCCAGGCGCAGCTCCTCGGCGTGGGGGCTCTTCTTCACCACGTAGTTCACGAGCCAGTCCTGCACCTTGGGCGTGCGCGCCCCGCGCAGCATGGAGTCCAGCTCGTCCCGCCCGAAGGCCTTCGGGCGGCAGATCAGGAGCGCCAGCAGTCGCGCCGCGGTGTCGCCGGTCTCCCAGAGCCGCTCCGCGAGGTCCTGCTGCGTCTTCAGTCGCTTCGCGAGCGCGCGCAGCTTGCCGAGGTTCACACCGTGGTCGTCACCGTGTCTCTCGTTCACCGCGCGCGCCTTCGGGTCCTCCAGCGCGGCCAGCTCGTCCATCACCTCGGCCACCGTCACCTCGGTCACCTCGGTCACCTCGCTCTCCTGTTCCTCAGACGAGACAGAACTCGTTGCCCTCGGGGTCCTGGAGGACCACCGCGTAGTAGTCCATGCCGTTCGGCTCGTCCATGGTGTACAGGATCGTCGCGCCGAGGGCCGTGAGTCGCGTCACCTCGCCGTCCACCCGCTCGCGGCGCACCGCGAGCGGCACCCCTCGGCCGCCGCCGACCTTCAGGTCCAGGTGGACGCGGTTCTTGACCGTCTTCGGCTCGGGGACGTGCTGGAACCAGACCCGGGGCCCCATCCCCTTCGGGTCCACGATGGACTCCGGGAGCTCTCCGGCGCCCTCGCCCAGCTCGTCCTCGGGGACGCCGACCGCCTCCCAGTACGCCCGCCAGGTGGCGTGGCCCTCGGGCGGCGGATCGGGGACGTAGCGCAGGGCCTCCAGCCAGAACGGCACCAGGCGCTGCGGGTCCGCGCAGTCGATGGTCAGTTGCAGGGTCATCTCGGGTCGCTCCATACGGCGAGCCTCTCAGACACCACTGACGGCCGCCCCGTTCGAGCCAACAGGCCAGATTCGGTCCACTGTTCGAGCAAACCTACCCGGTAGTCACCCGCTGCGGGACAATCAGCCGTCAGGTGACGATCGAGGGGAACCGTTCATGGCCATCACCACCGGTACCGAAGCGCCCGAACTCGCGGGACTTCCCCTGCTCGGCTCCATGTTCGACCTCAAGAACGACTCCCTGGGCACCTTCCTCCGCGCCCGCCGCGACCACGGCGACGTCGTACGGATATCCGCCGGGCCGCCCGGAATCCGCGCCACCGTCTACGGCGTCTTCTCCGCCGAGGGCGCGCAGCAGGTCCTCGCCGGGGAATCGGCCAACTTCCGCAAGGACAACGCCTTCTACCAGGAGGTCCGCGAGTCCTTCGGCAACGGACTGCTCACCAGCCAGGACGAGGACTACCTCCGCCAGCGCCGGCTCGTCCAGCCGCTCTTCACCCGCCGCCGGGTCGACGGCTACGCCGCCGCCATCGCCGCCGAGGTCACCACCCTCACCGAGGAGTGGCGGAAGGCCGACGCCGCCTCCGTCGACGTCCTCCAGGACATGGCCCGCCTCGCCCTGCGCGCCGTCGCCCGCATCCTCTTCGGCACGGACGTCGACGCGGCCGTCGAGATCGTCGAGAACAGCTTCCCCGACGTCGGCGCCTACGTGCTGCGCCGCGGCTACTCCCCGCTCAACGTCCCCCGCGACTGGCCCACCCCCGGCAACCGCCGCGCCGCCACCGTCCACCGGGCGCTGTACGAGGTCTGCGACCGCATCATCGCCGACCGCCGGAGCTCCGGCCGGGCCCCCGGAGACGGCCAGGACCTGCTGACCCTCCTCGTCGAGGCCGAGAGCGCCGAGGACGGCAGCTTCGACGCGACCGAGCTGCGCGAGCAGGTCCTCGTCTTCCTGCTCGCCGGCCACGAGACCACCGCCACCTCCCTCGGCTTCGCCCTCCACCTCCTCGCCCTCCATCCGGAGGAGCGGAAGCGGGCCCACGAGGAGGTCGACCGGGTCCTCGCCGGCCGTACCCCCGGCGCCGCGGACCTCGACGCGCTGCCGTACGTCACCCGGGTCCTCAAGGAGGCCATGCGGCTCTTCCCGGCCGCCCCCGTCATCGGGCGCCGCGCCGTCGCCGCCACCCGGATCGGCGGTGTCGCCATCCCGGCCGGTGCGGACGTCATCGTCGCCCCCTGGGTCACCCACCGCCACCCGGACTACTGGGAGGACGCGGAGCGCTTCGACCCCGACCGCTTCACGCCCGAGGCGGAGGCCGCCCGCCCCCGCTACGCCTGGTTCCCCTTCGGCGGCGGCCCGCGCGCGTGCATAGGCCAGCACTTCTCGATGCTGGAGTCGGTGATCGCCCTGGCGATGATCCTCCAGCGGTACGACTTCGAGGCCGTCGACAAGGTGGTGCCCGTCGCGCCCGCGATCACCCTCCAGGCGGCGGGCCCGGCCCGCTGCCGCCTCACGCCCCGCACCGTATAGGGGGCCGCCCGTACCCGCACGCGCGTACGGGTCAGTCCGTCCGCTTCCCGCCGAGGTGGAGCGCGCGCAGGGCCGCTTCGAGGGCGAACCGGTGGTCGGGATCGAGGAGCCGGTCGCCGAAGTGGCTGTCCAGGTTCCGCAGCCGGTAGCGGACCGTCTGGGCGTGCACGCCGAGCATCTCGCCGACCTGCTCGGCGGGGGCGCGGGTGGAGATGTGGACGCGCAGGGTCTCGATCAGCCGGTCGCGCCGGGTGCCGGACAGCTCGTCGAGCGGCGCGAGTTCGCGCTGGGCGAGCTGGGCCACCAGGGCCGGGTCGGAGAGCAGCCACAACGTTGTCAGATGGTCCTCGCAGTGCACGAGGGGCGCGTCGGCGACGACGCCGTCGTCGATCAGCTGGAGGACGCGCCGGGCCCAGCGGATGGAGTGGGCGGCCTGTGCCGGCGGCACGGTCAGACCGACGACGGCGGACGTGCCGGCCAGGGCGGAGCCGAGCATCGCGAGGCGGTCGGCGGTGAGCGGGCCGGGGATGAGCAGATACGGCTGGGGAAGGCCGAGGTCGGCGAGGACGTCCCGGTCGAGCCCGGCCTGGACGAGTTCGGCGAGCGGCGGGCGGAGCGCGACCAGGGTGCACTCGGCGGGCAGCTGCCAGGAGGCGTCCCGGCACAGCTCGGCGATCGTGGCCCGGGGCAGTGGCGGGCCGGCCACGACCAGGTGGAGTAACTGTCTTCGCAGCGCGGCCACATCGGACACCGCGCGGGTCTGGACCATGACGTAGCCCTCGCGGGACAGGGCCTCCAGCTCGTCGACGTAGGCGAAGAGGGCGTCCGCGAAGGCGAGGATCAGGGTCGGGGAGAGGTTGTACGTACGTCCGATGATCTTGGCCCGGCGCAGCGCGACGCGCGCCCCGAGGCGGTAGGCGCCCAGCAAGGTGTCGAGGTCGCGGCCCTCGTAGGCCTCCACCCGGCCGAACTTGCGGAGCAGTTCGTCCCGGAGGGCCGAGTTCGTCCCGGGGTCGGCGACCCGCTCCACGAAGGCGGCGAGCGCCTGCTCCACGCCCTGGCGGATCGCGTCCGAGTGCGGCCCGTTGAAGAGATGGGCGTACACGGGGTAGGTCCGCTGGACCTCCATGCCGATCTCCTTGATGAGGCCGGGGATCTCCGGCCTCATCAGGGCGGCGAACTCCCTGGGGAGCGGTTCGAGCGGTTCACCGATGTCCGGCGACTGGGCGATTGCGGGCATGAACCGATCCCTTGCTCTCCTACGCGACCGGTGGGGGAGCGACGGTGCGGAGCCCAGCCTGGCGTGGTGGGCGCCGCCGTGGTCGTCAGGTGCGTACCTACGTGGAATGCTGAAGCTAAGTCAACTGCTGTGTGCTGTACACACGTTGAGCAAGAGTTGGCGTGCCGGAGGGGTACGCGCTTACCGAGTAGGCCGGGAATCGACCCTGGGTGGCTGTTACCGGACCGCAGAGTGCCAGTTCCGGGAGAGGACCTTGCCCGCGTCGGGGGCGGCGAGACCCGGGGCGAAGAGGCCCGTCAGGTGGGTCTGGGTGTTGTTGAGGGTGAGGCTGTTCTTGCCGGCGGCGGAGGGCAGCCCGGTCTTGAGGTTGACGGCGGCGTCGATCAGGCCGAACCAGCCGAGGCCGCAGCCGCTGGCGCCGGGGACGGCGAAGGTCTTGTCGCTCTGGGTGGAGCCGAGGATGTTGAGGCGGCTCATGTCGCCCTCCTCGTTCGGGGATCCGTCGCCGTTGAAGCGCTCGACGCCGAAGTCGGGCGACGTGAGGTTGCTCGGGCGCAGGATGATCGGGTTGGCCTTCGTCCCGATGTAGCAGTTGCTGCCCAGGAACGGGTTCTCCAGGCGGATGCGGACCGGGATGGACACGATCGGCTTGTCGGTGAGGACGCCCGCGATCTGGTCGAAGTCCGAGGGGGTGCCGACCGACTCCATGGTGGCGGTGATCTTGTTGAGCTTGGCGTCGGTCAACTGCCGGCAGATGTCGCTGATGAACGGGATGTCACTGGGACACATCAGGCCGAGGAGGCCGCCGGGGACGGTGGCCGGCGCGGCGATGAGCGCGCCGCCGGCCGGGGCGGCGACGGTGCTGGTGCCGTCGGGGTTCTGGATGACGCCGATCTGGAGGTTGGTGCTCCCGGTCGTCACGGTGGTGTTGCCCAGCTTGATGGTGCCGCTGGCGGAGTAGGACACGACGCACTGCGGCGAGGTGTCGAGACCGTCCGAGGCGAGCATCGCTCCCGCGTCGACGGGGCAGCGGGTGGACGGCCCCCAACTGCCGTTCAGCTGCGGGGCACTGGCCGTCGCCGACCCCATGGAGGCGAAGGCGCCGAGCGCCGTCAGGGCGGAGAGCGTGGCGAGGCGCGTGCGGGAGGAGACGAGGGGCATGACGGTGCCTTTCGTTGACGGGGGAGCGGGGAGCGGGAGCGCGCGGGGGAGCCGGGGGTACGGGGTACGCGAGGGTGAGGGGGTGCGGGTGCGTGGATTCAGCGCTCGGGCTTCGGGACCAGGAGGGGTTGCAGGTCCTCGGTGCACTGGTCCGGAGGGGGTGTCTCCAGGCCCGCGGAGCAGGTCTGGCCCTGGATCTGCTTGAGGTAGTTGCCGGGGCCGGAGATGGAGGCGGTGAGGAGCCGGTCGAGGTTCTCGCCGCCGGCGCCGCAGCCGGTGAATGCGGGGATGGTCACCTCACCGGTGAGGGGTCCGCCGCTGGTGAGGACGTAACCCTCCGCGGGCAGGCCGAGGGGGATCTTCCCCTTGCCCACCATCACCAGGTGCTTCCCGGGGTACTTGGCAGGCTGCGGATCGGACGAGAAGAGCGAGGTCGCCGTCCGGCACGAGGGACCCACGTCCAGCGTGACGCCGTTGACCTCGACGTCGAGGACGCGCAGGACGAGCGGGGCCCGGACCGTGTTCTCCAGGTAGTTGTCGCCGGTGGCGAAGATGATGCGGACCAGGGTGTCGATCGTGATGGGACCCGTCTGCTCCAGCACCATGGTCGCCGTGACCGGCTGGAAGTCGAAGGTCAGGAACGTGGAGGTGAAGGGCGGGGTCTGCTTGCGCCCCTGGTAGGAGAGCTGGCCCGGTGACAGGTTGGTGAAGTGGAACTCGCCCTCCGGGGGTGGCGTGGTGGGTATCTCCATCTGGCCCTGCTCGATCAGCATGCAGGACACCGGGATGAGCGTGGCGCCGTTCAGTTTCCGCACGTTGGAGTAGCCGGTGATGTACGCCGACAGCGACGTGGGGGTCGGCTTCTCGGTCACGCAGGGCGGCGCCGCCGGCCGGGCCGCCGGGGTGCCGGGCGCGTCCTCGTCGGTGGCAGCGGGACCCCCGTCCGCGGGCTGTCCGACCTGAGGACCCTTCGCATCCTGGCCCGCGCCGCTCGCTGTTCCCGGCCGGGCGGGGAACGTCCGGTCCGTCGGCGACGACGGCAGGGGGAAGCCCGACGAGGGAGGCGGAGCGGACGAGGACGCGGAGGAGGAGGGAGGGGCGGTCGGCGTCACGGGAGGGATGCTCGGTCCACCGGTGCCGTTGCCCGCGCCGACCGGGACCGTGGCGAGCAACGTACGGCCCTCCGCGTCCTGACCGGGGACACAGACGACGGAGAGGGACGCGGGGGTGGTGGGCACGCCGTCGGCCGTGCTCGGAGCGAGATCGACGGCGAGCCCCCCGGCGGTGAGCCGCAGGTCGCCGGCGGCGTCCGTCGTCAGGGTCGGCACGTCGCCGGTCGTGGTGAGCACGAGGGGGCCGTCGGCGGGTACGCCGGCGGGCTGTGCCGAGCCTCTCCACGTCGCTTCCGCACGCTGGTCGTTCTGCGTCACACCGACCGTGAGCCGGGTCTCCGCCCGTACGGTGGCGGCCTTGAGCGCGGTGAGGTCGGCCACGGCCCCGGCCGGGAGTTCCACCGTCGTGGTGACGTCGGTGGGCCGGATCTCCTCGCCCACGGCCGCCCGTTCGGGGAAGGCCGCCGTGATCCGTACCGTCGCGGGCTGCTGTCCCGAGGGCAGGGTGCAGACGTAGGGCAGTGCGGCGTCGACCTTCAGCGTCCCGACGGCGACGGCCGCCGCCGGCAGCAGGGGAGCGAGCGCCACGAACGCGGCGATCGTCGCACCCCGCGCGCGGACGCGGGAGGGTCGGGGGGTGGGCCGTGGGCCTCTCATCTGGTGCTCCGCTCGGGGTCGTTCGTGTACGGGCGCGGACAGGCCCGCGCCCGCCCGGCCGGGGTCGCCGGCCGGGCGGACGCGGGGTTCTGCGTCCTTACGGGTTGGAACCGACGATCGTCGGGATGGTCGTGGTGCCGGCCTGCTTGAAGAGGTAGTCACCCTTGAAGAGGGGCTTGGCACCGACCGGGACGGCCGCACCGCAGTTGGTCGACGAGACGACCGTGAGCTCGCCCGAGGTGCTGTTGACCGCGAGCTTGCCCGTCGAGTTGGTGTACGTGCCGGAGGCCTTGCCCGTGACGCGGAAGACGCAGGCGCCGACGGTCACCTTGGCGTCGACGTTGCCGATGTAGCCCTTGGTGACGCCGGTCGCGGCGGTGTAGTCCTGTGCCACGAGGGTCCAGGGCGTGGTCGCGACGGTGCTCACGTTGCCCAGCACGCTGGTGCAGGGGGCCCCGGTGGCGCCGAAGGCGATGGCCGTGATGGAGCCGATGGTCGCCGGGTTGCCGGTGGCGCTCTGGCCCGTGCCCGAGCCGTTCGACTTCGTACACGTCATGGCGATGCCGTTGACGCTCAGCACGATGTTCCCGCTGTTCGTCGCGGCGATGTTGACCGGCGACGGGGTGACGGTCCAGACCGTCGAGGGCACGGCCGAGGCGGGGCCGGCGGCCAGGGCGAACGCGGCGGTGGCCGCCCCGGCGACGACGGCGAAGTTTCTGATCTGCTTCTTCATGGGTCCCGGACTCTCCTTGAGGATTGACCAGCTGAGGGTGCGGCCGCGGTGGGGGGAGCGGCCGGCGGCCCGGTATTTCTCGGCCGCGAAACCTGACGTTACTTGCGAGAAACTTAGCTGAACAATGCCGCAGTCCATGATTCTTTGAAGAAGGCTAATTGCCTGTCAAGCGGGTGAGCGGTGGCCGGAATCGCCTTGGTTCCGTGGTGCGCAATGTCGACAATTATGATCGATCAGGGGTGGCTGGATTCAGCATTGCTCTCGCCGGTGACAAGCAGCGAAATGGGATTGTCTTCCGCCTGATAAATGCCCGGCCGTCGGCCATCTGTCGCCGAAAACTCCGGATCCGGTATTGCCGGGGGAGGTTACTCGGCCGTAACGTTCCCGGGGCGACGACCAGAGTCGCAGGTCGGCCCATCCGTGTGTCTCCGCGCAGACAAAGTCGAACCCGGACTTTGTCTCCGTGGTGACAAATACAGGAGCGGATCAAGGATTTTGCGCCACGCCTCTTGTCCAAGTGATCCGCACCGACTTAACGTGCGCCCGCGGCGCACCCCCGACGCACGCTTGCTGGAGGTGGGATGGGAATCGAAGTAGTCGTTGAGGGTCTGACCATGTCCTTCGGCAAGCAGAATATCTGGCAGGACGTGACCCTGACCTTGCCGGCCGGAGAGGTGAGCGTGATGCTCGGCCCTTCCGGTACCGGGAAGACGGTCTTCCTCAAATCGCTCATCGGACTGCTCAAACCCCAGCAGGGCCGTGTTCTCATCAATGGCGTCGACATGGTGAGCAGCCCGGAACGGGACATCTACGAGACCCGGAAACTCTTCGGCCTCATGTTCCAGGACGGCGCCCTCTTCGGCTCCATGACCCTCTTCGACAACATCGCCTTCCCGCTGCGCGAACACACCCGCAAGCGGGAGTCCGAGATCCGCCGCATCGTGCTGGAGCGGATCGAACTCGTCGGACTGCTGGGCGCGGAGGGGAAGCTGCCGGGCGAGATCAGCGGCGGCATGCGCAAACGCGCCGGCCTGGCGAGAGCCCTGGTGCTCGACCCGCAGATCGTCCTCTGCGACGAACCGGACTCCGGGCTCGACCCCGTCCGCACCGCCTATCTGTCGCAGCTGCTCATCGACCTCAACGCGCGCATCGACGCCACGATGCTGATCGTCACCCACAACCTGGACATCGCCGCCACGGTCCCCGACAACATGGGGATGTTCTTCCGGCGCAACCTCGTCACCTTCGGCCCGCGCGAGGTCCTCCTCACCAGCGACGAACCGGTCGTCACCCAGTTCCTCGCCGGCCGCCGCGAAGGCCCCATCGGCATGTCCGAGGAGAAGGACGCGGCCCTGCTCGCCGCCGAGCTGGACAACCCCGCCACCCTCCCGACCGCGCCCCGGGTCATCGTCCCGCAGCTGGAACCCTCGCCCGGCCTCCCGCCGCGCGCGGCGGTCGGCCGCCGCCGGGAGCGCGTCCTCGGCATGCTCGACCGGCTGCCGCCTGCGGCCCAGGCGGCCATCCGCGACACCTACGCCAGGGACGACGCGGCGTACACCCTGCCCCAACGGGAGCGGATCACCGGGAGCGGCTCGTGATCACCGGCGCGCTGCGGCAGACCGGCCGGCTCTTCGCCCTCGCCGCCGAAGTGACCAGGGCCGTCTTCCGACGCCCCTTCCAGTTCCGGGAGTTCGTCGAGCAGTTCTGGTTCGTCGCGAGCGTCACCATCCTGCCGGCCGCGCTCGTCTCCATTCCGTTCGGCGCCGTGATCGCCCTCCAGGTAGGTTCGCTCACCCAGCAGCTGGGCGCCCAGTCGTTCACCGGCGGCGCCAGCGTCCTCGCCGTCATCCAGCAGGCGAGCCCCCTGATCGTCGCCCTCCTGATCGCCGGCGCCGGCGGCTCCGCCATCTGCGCCGACCTCGGCTCCCGCAAGATCCGGGAGGAACTCGACGCGATGGAGGTTATGGGCGTCTCGCCCGTGCAGCGGCTGGTCGTCCCGCGCGTCCTCGCCACCATGGCGGTCGCCGTACTGCTCAACGGGATGGTCTCCGTCGTCGGCACGCTCGGCGGCTACTTCTTCAACATCATCCTCCAGGGCGGCACCCCCGGCGCCTACCTCTCCAGCTTCTCCGCCCTCGCCCAGCTGCCCGACCTCTACATCAGCGAACTCAAGGCCCTGATCTTCGGGTTCATCGCCGGCATCGTCGCCGCCCACCGGGGACTCAACCCCCGCGGCGGCCCCAAGGGGGTCGGCGACGCCGTCAACCAGTCCGTCGTCATCACCTTCATGCTGCTGTTCTTCGTGAACATGGTGCTGACGGGCATCTACCTGCAGATCGTCCCGCCGAAGGGAGGCTGAGACCGATGGCCTCCCCGTTCGTCTGGCTCGACCGCTCCGGTGACCAGCTCCTCTTCTACGTCAAGGCTCTGCTCTGGGTCCCCCGGACCCTGCGCCGCTACCTCAGGGAAGTGCAACGCCTGCTCGCCGAGGTCGCCTTCGGCTCCGGCGGTCTCGGCGTCATCGGCGGCACCATCGGCGTCATGATCGCGATGACGCTCTTCACCGGGACCGTCGTCGGCCTCCAGGGCTACGCCGCCCTGGAACAGATCGGCACCGCGGCGTTCACCGGCTTCGTCTCCGCCTACTTCAACACCCGCGAGATCGCCCCGCTCGTCGCCGGGCTCGCCCTCTCCGCGACCGTCGGCGCCGGATTCACCGCACAGCTCGGCGCCATGCGCATCAACGAGGAGGTCGACGCCCTCGAAGGCATGGGCATCCGCTCCATGCCGTACCTGGTCACCACCCGCATCATCGCCGGAGTCGTCGCCATCGTCCCGCTGTACGCGATCGGCCTGCTCTCCTCCTACCTGGCCTCCCGCTATGTGACGGTCCTGTTCAACGGCCAGTCCCAGGGCACGTACGACCACTACTTCAACCTCTTCCTGTCACCGACGGACGTCCTGCTGTCGGTGCTGAAAGTGCTGATCTTCAGCGTGATGGTGATCGTCGCCCACTGCTACTACGGCTTCCGCGCCTCCGGCGGCCCCGCCGGCGTCGGCATCGCGGTCGGCCGCTCCGTACGCAACGCCATCGTGCTGATCAGCGTCACCGACTTCTTCCTGTCGCTGGCCCTCTGGGGCGCGACCACGACCGTGAAGGTGGCGGGGTGAGATGAGCGACTCACGTGCCGAGACCCTGCGCCGCCGGTTCGCCGGCGTGGTCTTCCTCCTGGTGCCCGCCCTGCTCGCCTGGCTCGCGGTCGCCGTCTACGACAAGAAGTTCACCGACTCCGACCCGATCGTCGTCGAGACCGGCAGCGTCGGCAACGAGATGCACCTCGGCGCCGAGGTGAAACTCCGCGGCGTCGTCATCGGCGAGGTCCGCGCCATCGACGCCACCGACGGCGGAGCCCGCCTCACCCTCGCCATGCGGCCCGGAACCCTCCGCCACGTGCCCTCCGACGTCCGCGCCCAGATGCTGCCCACGACCCTCTTCGGCGAACGGTTCGTCGCCCTCGTACCGCCCGGCGGCTCCACGGCCGAGCCGCTGGGCCCCGGCGCCGTCATCCCGGAGGACCGCTCCAGCAACGCCGTCGAACTCCAGCAGGTCCTCGACAACGTCCTGCCCCTGCTCACCGCCGTCCAGCCGCAGAAGCTGTCGGCGACCCTGTCGGCCGTCTCCCAGGCCCTGGAGGGCCGCGGCGACAAGCTCGGTGACACCCTCACCCGGCTCGACGCCCACCTCCGCGAGTTCAACCCCCACCTGCCCGCCCTCACCCGCGACCTGAAAGAACTCGTGAAGGTCAGCCACCTCTACGCCGACGCCGCCCCGGACATCGTCACGGCGCTCACCGACTTCACCACCACCAGCGGCACCCTCGCCGAGAAGGAGGCCGACCTCGCCGGCACCCTCGGCTCCACCACCAGGACGGCCCAGGACCTGACCGCCTTCCTGCGCCAGAACAAGAACAACATCATCCGGCTCAGCGCCACCAGCCGTCCCACCCTGCAACTGCTCGCCGAGTACGCGCCGTCCTTCCCCTGCACCCTGCGCACCCTCGCCCAGTTCGTCCCCGCCATGGACAAGGCCCTCGGCAAGGGCACCGACCAGCCGGGACTGCACGTCGACGTCACCACCGTGCCCTCGCGCGGCGCGTACGTCCCCGGCCGTGACACACCGTCGTACGGCTCCGGCGGCGGCCCGCGCTGCTACCCCGTGCCCTACCTCGGCATCCCGGTCGCACCCGCCGCACGGGCGTCCGCCGCGGCCGACCAGAACCTCGGACCCGCCAACTCCCCGCAGGAGAACGACCTCGTCAACGAACTCCTCGCCCCCGGGGCGAAGAAGCGGCCCGGCGACCTCCCGGACTGGAGCAGCACGCTGGTCGGCCCGGCGTTCCGCGGCGCGGAGGTGACCCTCCGATGACGACGCGGCCCACCCACACCCGCAGGCGCGGACTGACCGGAACGCTCCTGAAGTCCCTCGTGTTCGTCCTGGTCACCGCACTGGCCACCACCGTCCTCGGCCTCAGCATCGCCAACACCGGGGTCGGCTCCGCCACCCGCTCCTACAAGGCGCTGTTCACCGACGTCACCGGGCTCGTCAAGGGCGACTCCGTGCGCATCGCCGGAGTGAAGGTCGGCGAGGTCACCGACGTACGCGTCGTCGAACGGCGCACGGCCCAGGTCACCTTCTCGGTCCGCGAGGACCGCTCCGTGCCCCGCTCGGCGACCGCCGCCGTGAAGTACCTCAACATGGTCGGGCAGCGCTACGTCTCCCTCGGCCGCGGCAGCGGCGACCTGACCGGCACCCTGCGGGACGGGGACACCATCCCGCTCGACCGCACCACGCCCGCCCTCGACCTGACCCTGCTGTTCAACGGATTCAGGCCGCTCTTCGAGGGCCTCTCGCCCGCCGACGTCAACGACCTCGCCGGATCGCTCGTGCAGGTCCTCCAGGGCGAGAGCGGAACCGTCGACAGCCTGCTGCGCCACATCGGCTCCCTGACCAGGACGGTCGCGGCCAAGGACAAGGTCATCGGCCAGGTCGTCACCCACCTCAACACCGTCCTCACCACCCTCAACAACCGCGAGGCCGCCTTCGACGACCTCGTCGTCACCCTCCAGAAACTCGTCACCGGCTTCAACACCGACCGCAAACCCCTCGGCGAGGCGGTCCAGGCCATCGGCGCCCTCACCACCACGACCGCCGGGCTCTTCCAGGAGGCGCGGGCCCCCCTCAAGAAGGACATCCGCGAACTCGGCCGGCTCTCCGGCACCCTCGGCGCACACACCCCCGCCATCGAGGCCTTCCTCGCCCGCACCCCCGCCAAGATGACCGCCCTGGCCCGGCTGTCCTCGTACGGATCGTGGTTCAACCTCTACCTCTGCGAGGCGCGCGTGACCGGCGTGGGAACCTCCGACGGCTCGAAGCCGCCGACCGGGATCGCCGTGACCGAACCGAGGTGCCGCGGATGAGCCCCCGCCCCCGGCTCAAGCCGGTCAAGGAGCGCAACCCCGTCGCCGTCGCCGTCGCCGGACTGCTGTTCCTCGCCCTGGTCGCCGCCCTGGCGTTCAACGTGGAACGGCTGCCCCTCGTCGGTGACGACACCACCTACAGCGCCGACTTCTCCGAGGCCGCCGGACTCGACGCCGGCGACGAGGTACGCATCGCCGGAGTCAAGGTCGGCAAGGTCACCGAGGTCGCCCTCGACGGAGCCAAGGTCAAGGTGACGTTCGAGGTCGGCGACGCCTGGGTCGGCGACCGGTCCACCGCCGCCATCGCCATCAAGACCCTGCTCGGCGAGAAGTACCTGGCGCTCGACCCGCTGGGCTCCGGCCGGCAGGCCCCGGGAACCCGCATCCCGCAGTCGCGCACCACCTCCCCGTACGACGTCACCCAGGCCTTCGAGGACCTCAGCGGCACCGTCGACGCCATCGACACCGCCCGGCTCGCGGAGAGCTTCGAGACGATCTCCGACACCTTCAAGAACTCACCTCCGCACGTCCGCAACGCCGCCACCGGCCTCTCCGAACTGTCGAAGTCCGTCTCCAAGCGCGACACCGAACTCGCCCGGCTCCTGGAGAACAGCAGGAAGTTCACCACGACCCTGGCGAACAAGAAGTCCAGCTTCGAGACCCTCATCGAGGACGGCGGTTCCCTGCTCGGCGAACTCCAGAAGCGCCGCGACGCCATCCGCGCCCTCCTCAAGGGCAGCAGGGCGCTCGGCACCGAACTCAGCGGCGTCGTCAGCGACAACGACCGCCAGCTCGGCCCCACCCTCAAGGCCCTCAGCCGGGTCACCGCGGTCCTGGAGAAGAACAGCGGCCAACTCGACAAGACACTCGCCCTGATCGGCCCGTACTACCGGCTCGTCGGCAACACCCTCGGCAGCGGCCGCTGGTTCGACAGCTACCTGTGCGGCGTCGTGCCCCGTACCTATCTGCCCGAAGCCTCGCAGCCCACGACCGGATGCCTGCCGCCGCAACAGAAGGCGACGGCCAAGGGGAGCGGTGAATGATGACCAAACCCAGAAAACCCCTCGTCGCCGGGCTCGCCCTCGTGCTGCTCGCCGCCTGCGGACTCGTGGCCGTCCGCGTCCTCGACGACGAAGGCACCAGGGTCACCGCCTGGTTCGACCGGACGGTCGGCATCTACGCGGGCTCCGACCTGCGCGTCCTCGGCGTACGGGTCGGAGAGGTCGAGTCCGTGGAGCCACAGGGCACCCGGGTACGCGTCCGGCTCCTCCTCGACGAGGGCGTACGCGTCCCCGCCGACGCCCGGGCCCTCGTCGTCGCCCCGAGCATCGTCGCCGACCGGTACGTACAGCTCACCCCCGCGTACAGCACCGGCCCCACCCTCGCCGACGGCGCCGAACTGCCCGCCGCCCGCAACCGCACCCCCGTCGAGATCGACCAGCTCTACGACTCGATCACCGAGCTGAGCCGGGCACTCGGACCGAACGGCGCCAACTCCACCGGCGCCCTCTCCGAACTCCTCGACACCGGCGCGAAGAACCTCAAGGGCAACGGCACGTCCATCGGCACCTCCATCAAGGAGTTCGGCAAGGCCGCCAAGACCCTCGACGGCAGCAGCGAGGACCTCTTCACCACCCTCGGCCGGCTCCAGACCTTCACCACCATGCTCAAGGACAAGGACGGCGACGTCCGCACCGCGCAGGAACGACTCGACGAGGTCGTCGGCTACTTCGCGGAGAACAAGGACGACCTCGCCGCCGCCCTCAAGGAACTCGGCAAGGCCCTCGTCCAGGTCAAGGCGTTCATCAAGGACAACCGCGGCGAACTGAAGAAGAACGTCGACCGGCTCGTCCCCCTCACCCAGGCCCTCGTCGACCAGCGCGCCTCCCTCGCCGAAGCCCTCGACGTCGCCCCGCTCGCCGCCGGCAACGTCGTCAACGCGTACAACAAGGACACCCGCACCCTCGACGGCCGCGCCAACCTCAACGAGATCAGCATGGGCGGACCGCTGCTCCCGCTGCCGGTGACCGGCGGCGGTGCGTCGACCGGCGGCTCCGCCGGGGCCGGCGGCCCCACACCCACGGGCACCGCCTCCCCGGCCACCGGAGAGGGGGAGCGGTGAGACGCCCCGCCCTGCCCTCCCGGCGGGCCGCCGGAGCAGGCGCCGTCGGCGTGATCGCGGTCGGCCTCGGCCTCGCCGTCGTCCTCGGCGGGCTCCCCGGCAACCCCTTCCGCTTCGACGGCATCGAGGACCTGCCCCTGCCCGGCGGCGCCGACCTCGGCCCCCACCCCTACACGGTCACCGCCGAACTCGACGACGTCCTCAGCCTCGTGCCGCAGTCCGCGGTCAAGGTCAACGACGTCGCCGTCGGCCGCGTCACCGCCATCGAACTCGGGACCGACACCTGGTCCGCCCGCGTCACCCTGAAGATCAACGGCGACGTCCGGCTGCCCGCCGACGCCGGCGCCCGCCTGGAACAGTCGAGCCTTCTGGGCGAGAAGTACATCCAGCTCGTCGCCCCGCCGAAGGACGCCGGCGGACGGCTCACCGACGGCAGCGTCATCCCGCTCGCCCGCACCAGCCGCAACACCGAGGTCGAGGAGGTGTTCGGCGCACTGTCCCTGCTCCTCAACGGCGGCGGCGTCAACCAGCTCAAGACCATCACCCGCGAACTCAACGCCGCGCTCGGCGGACGCGAACCCGAAGTCCGCTCCATGCTCAGACGGGTCAACACCCTCGTGACCACCCTGGACGCCCACCGCGGCGACATCACCCGCGCCCTCGACGGCCTCAACCGGCTCTCCGCCACCCTTGCCGGCCGCAAGAAGGACGTCGACACCGTCCTCACCGGGCTCTCGCCCGGCCTGAAGACGCTGGAGAACCAGCGGGGTTCCCTGCTGACCATGCTGCGCGCCCTGGACACCCTGTCCGGGGTCGCCGTCTCCACCATCGACGCGAGCAAGAAGGACATGGTCGCCGACCTCAAGGCCCTCGCGCCCACCCTCACGGCACTCGCGGACGCCGGTGCCGACCTGCCCGAATCGCTCCAGGTACTGCTCACGTACCCCTTCACCGACGAGGTGCTGCGCGGCGTCAAGGGCGACTACCTCAACACCTATCTGCACCTCGCCGCCGCCCCGGGAACCCAGGTGATCCCGCCACTGATCCCCAGGACCGAGCCCACGCCCACTCCCACGCCCACCCCGACCGACCCGGGCCCGGCCGCCCGCCGGGGAACCGGATCGAGCGGCGGGATCCCGAGCCCGAACCCGCCCCTGCCGCTGCCCCCGGCCACCCCGCCGAAGGACGGAGGCGAGAGCCGGTGATCACCCGTACCGTACGGCTGAAGAACCTCGCCTTCCTCGTCATCGCCGTCCTCGTCCTCGGCTTCGTCGGCGTCCGCTACGCCGACCTCGGCCGCTACGCCGGCGTCGCCGACCACTACACCGTCCGGGTCCATCTCGCCCGTACGGGAGGCCTGTTCACCCACTCCGACGTCACCTACCGGGGCGTCTCCGTGGGACGGGTCGGCGACATCGGTCTCACCGCCGACGGCGTCGTGGCCGAACTGCGCATCAAGAAGTCCGCCCCGAGGATCCCCGCCGACGCGCGGGCCGTGGTCGCCGGACTCTCCGCCGTCGGCGAGCAGTACATCGACCTGCGCCCCGAGAGCGACGACGGCCCCTTCCTCGCCGACGGCGCCCGCATCGAACAGTCCGACACCCAGGTACCGGCGCCGGTCACCGACGTGCTCGCGAGCATGAACGACCTCACCGGCTCCGTACCCCTGGAATCCCTGCGCACCGTCGTCGACGAACTGGGCAAGGCCTTCCAGGGACACGGCGACGACCTCCAGGTCCTCCTCGACAGCGGCAGCCGGTTCGTCCAGGCTGCCGACACGTCGCTGCCGGCCACCACCCGGCTCATCAACGACGGCGAGGTCGTCCTGCGCACCCAGGCCGAGGAGAGCCGCGCCATCCGGGACTTCGCCACCGGCGCGCGCACCCTGGCCACCACCCTCAAGGGCTCCGACAGGGACCTGCGCCGCCTCCTGGCGGTCGCCCCCGACGCGACCGGCCAGGTCAGCGGTCTCCTGCGCGATCTCGACCCGAGTCTGAGCGTCGTCCTCGCCAACCTCCTGACCACCTCGGAGATCGCCGTCACCCGGCAGCGCGGCATGGAGGAACTGTTCGTGAAATACCCGGCGGCCGTCTCGGCCGGAGCCACCGCCGTCGAAGGAGGCCGCATGAACTTCGGCATGGCCGTCACCTTCTTCAAGCCACTGCCCTGCACCACGGGATACGGTGCCACGCGCTACCGCAACGGCCTCGACCTGGGCACCGCCCCCGCGCTCAACACCGGCGCCGCCTGTACGGGCTCCGCCGCGGCCGGGGTCAACGTACGCGGCTCGGCGCACGCGCCGAAGGGCGGCCCCGTCCCCGTACCGGCCCGGCCCGGCTCCCTGCCCTCGGGCAGCGCGCGCACCACGCCGGACACGCGGCAGGCACTGCCCGGCGCGCTCGCGCTCCCCGGCCAGAACGGCGGGCCGACGGACATGGCCGGGCTCCTCGGCCTGAACACCGGGAGCACCCGATGAGGCGGGGCCGGATCCTCGGCGCCGGCGCCCTCCTCGTCGCCCTGGGCTTCTGTGGAACCGGCGCCTGGACCTACGCGCAGGCCCGCACCGACGAGGGCCTCGCCTTCAGCCGAGAGCGGGACACGGCACTCGCCGAGGGCCGGGACCGCCTCACCGTCCTCAACACCCTCGACGCCTCGACCCGCGAGCACGCCGAAGCGGGCATCCGGGCCTGGCGCGACGCGTCCACCGGACCGCTCCGCACCGAACTGGGACGCACCGCACCCGCGGTGGGTGCCTCGGCGCGCGCCACGGTCACCGAGGCCGCCCTCACCGCGCTCGACGCGAGAGCCGGTACGGCGAAGCTCATCGCGACCGTCCGCGTCGACGTCACCCCGCGCGGAGGCGGCGCCGCGACCACCGACCGCAAGCGTCTGGAGGCCGTCCTGACGCGCACCGGCGAGGACACCTGGAGGGTCGCGGCCCTGAGCGCGGTCCCCGTGGCCGGAGCCGAGGAGAGCGAGGACGAATGACGCGACTCTTGCGCAGCACGACGACGGAGGCCTCGGACGAGGGCGAGACGGCGGTCACGGACGGGGACGCGGAGGTCCCCGCGGACGACTCCGCCCGCCCCTTCCCCGTCACCTGGCAGCGGGCCGCCCTGGCCGCGGCCGTCGTCGTCCTCCTCCTCGCCGGGAGCGGTTTCTTCTACGGAGCCCACCAGCTCCGGACCACCCCCTCCGCGCGCAACCACGCGCTCACCGACCCCGCGGCCACCACCCGCGTCGGCGGCGACGTCGGCGAGGGTCTCGCCCGGATCTTCTCCTACACGCCCGCGAGCGACGACGGCGTCGAGCGCTCCGCCGGAACCGTCCTCGCCGGACGCGCCGCCCGTCAGTACACCGAGCTGTTCGCCCAGGTCCGCGCGAAGCTCGTCGAGCAGCGGATCACCCTCAGTACGCAGACCGTCCGCACCGGCGTGATCGAGCTCGACGGGGACAGCGCGCGCCTTCTCGTCTTCCTCGACCAGACCTCGCGCCGGGACAACGCGAGCCAGGACAAGGCGCGTCAGGACAAGTCGGGTCAGGACAAGTCGGGTCAGGACAAGTCGCGTCAGGACAAGTCGCGTCAGGACGAGGCGACCGCCACGTCCGCCGCGGCCCAGCTCACCGTCACCGCGAAGTTCCAGGGAGACCGGTGGCTGATCGTCGACATCAAGGCCCGCTGAGCATGAGCGGGAGACGGGAGCACCCCATGACACGCCCGGTCCGCACCCCGGCGGGCATCCGCCCGGCCCTGGCCGTGGCCCTCGTGCTCGCCCTCGGCGCGGGCGTCTCCGCGGCCTGGGCCGGCCGGGACTGGTACGCCGCCGCCCACGACGACTCCGCCGCGTACGCCGTGCAACGCGACGAGGCGCTCGCGGCCGGGGAGCAGGCCGTGCAGAACCTCAACACGCTGGACCACAAGCGGGTGGAACAGGGGCTCGACCTCTGGGAGTCCTCCACGACCGGTGAGCTGCACAAGCAACTGGTGGAGGGCCGCGAGGAGTTCACCGGTCAGGTGAGGTCCGCGAGGACGGTGACCACCGCCCGGGTGCTGTCCGGCGCCGTCACGGAACTGGACGACCGGGCGGGGCGGGCCCGGTTGCTCGTCGCCCTGCGCATCACCGTCACGACGCCCGACAGCAAGAGCACGGACAAGGACAGCCGCATGCTCGGCGAACTCACCCGCACCGACGGCCACTGGAAGCTCAGTGCGCTGGGCCAGGCCCCCGTGGGCGGCACGGCGGCCGGCTGACCGGGCCGTTCCGCGACCGCCGCCCGCACCCGAAAGGACACGCACGATGCCGACGCCCCGCCACCACCTCAACCGCCAGCGCCGCCGCCAGGCCGCCCTCGCCGACCAGCCGGCACCCGGCGGCAGGTCCCGCACGCCCGCGGGCGTGCTCACGGCGGAGAAGTCCGGACGGGAAACGGCCGCGGAGCCGAAGGGGGAGACGAGGGTCCGCGAAAAGACCGGCGGCGAGCGGGCCGGCCGCGAGAAGGCGGGCCGCGAGAAGGCGGGCCGCGAGAAGGCGGGCCGCGAGAAGGCCGGTCGCGTCCCCCTCGCTGTCCTGTGCGTCCTGACGCTCCTGCTCGGTGGCTTCGCCGGCTGGGCCTCCAGCAGGGCGGGCGAGCTCCGCGACGACCCCGCGCGCGGCAACACCGCCCTCACGGACCTCGCCCGCACCAGTGAGATCAAGGGGCAGACGGGCGCCGCCGTCGCCGCGCTCTTCTCGTACGACCACGCCGACACCGCCCCCTTCGAACGGGCCGGGAAGACGCTCCTCACGGGCAAGGCCGTCGATCAGCACCGGACGCTGCTCGGAGCGGTGCTCGCCAAGGCGGCCCAGCAGAAGACGGTGATCACCACGACGGTCACCGACAGCGCGGTCGAGCGGATCGACGGCGACCGTGCCCGCGTCCTGGTCTACGCCGACCAGAGCAGCGTGAGCACGGCCGGTCAGCCGGCGCAGGGCAAGGCCAAGGGCAAGGGCAAGGCGACGGCCAAGGACCAGGGTGTCTACGCGGGCGCGATGTTCGCCGTGGACGTCGTGCGCCGCGACGGCCGCTGGCTCGTGGAGAACATCGACACGTTCGGCCGCTGAGCCCCTGTGCCGGTGATCCGCCGACGTCGGGGGTCCGGCGGTGGGTGGAGCCCCGTCACCCCGCCCGGGTGGCGACGAGCACGGTCGCGTACCGCTCCTCGCAGCTCAGGACCCGTGCCTCCAGACCGCACGCGGAGACCGCGTCCACCGCCCGCTCGGCCTGCCGCTCGCTCGTCTCGACCAGCAGCCGGCCGCCCGGTGCCAGCCATTCCGGCGCCTCGGCGGCGACCCGACGCAGCACGTCGAGGCCGTCAGGGCCGCCGTCGAGCGTGACGAGCGGCTCGTGGTCGCGGGCTTCCGGGGGCAGCAGCCCGATGTCCCCGGTCGGGACGTACGGCACGTTGGCGACCAGGACCTCGATCCGGCCCCGCAGCTCGGGGGGCAGCGGGGCGAAGAGGTCGCCCTCGTAGACCCGGCCGCCGCGCGGTTCGACGTTCCGCCGGGCGCAGCGCACCGCCGCCGGCTCGATGTCCGAGGCGTGCACCTCCGCACCCTCGACCCGGTCGAGCAGGACCGCGCCCGCCGCGCCGGAGCCGCAGCACAGGTCGACGCAGACGGCGCCCGGCCGGGCCAGTTCCACCGCGTGCTCGATCAGGAACTCCGTACGCCGCCGGGGTACGAACACCCCGCCGTCCACCTCGATGCGCAGCCCGGCGAACTCGGCCCAGCCCACGACGTGCTCCAAGGGCAGGCCCGAGGCCCGCCGCTCGACCAGCAGGTCGAGTTCCGCGGGCCCGGCCGCGGCCGCGAGCAGCATCTCCGCCTCTTCCTCGGCGAAGACACAGCCCGCGGCCCGCAGCCGCTCGACGACCCCCGCGCCGCTCAGGACGTCAGACAAGCTGCGCCTCGATCGCGGAGACGATCTCGAGGGCGTCCGGCTCGGTGCGCGGACGGAAGCGCGTGACGCGGCCGTCGCGGCCGATCAGGAACTTCTCGAAGTTCCACTGGACGTCACCGGCCTCGCCCTCGGCGTCGGCGACCTTCACCAGCTCCGTGTAGAGCGGGTGGCGGGCCTCGCCGTTGACGTCGATCTTCTCCAGGAGCGGGAAGGAGACGCCGTACGTCGTCGAGCAGAAGGTCCGGATCTCCTCGGCGCTGCCGGGCTCCTGCCCCGCGAACTGGTTGCAGGGCACACCGAGCACGGTGAAGCCGCGGTCGCCGTACTCCTTCTGCAGCTTCTCCAGGCCCTCGTACTGCGGGGTCAGGCCGCACTTGGAGGCGACGTTCACGACCAGGACCGCGCGGTCCCGGTAGTCGGCGAGGGAGACGGGCTCGCCGGTCAGGCTCTTCAGCGGGATGTCGTACAGGCTCATGGACGGCTCCTCGTCGGGATGGGATCTGATCTCAACAATGGGGTTTGATCTCAACATGGGAGACGAACCACTGGCAATCTCGATCGATTCCGCACCGGAGGGGCCCCGCCGGGTCCTGTGCCGACTCTGCGGCCGCCCGCTGACCGGGGCGGAGTCCCGCCGCACCGGCCTGGGCCCGACGTGTGACGCCAAACTCCATCCGCCGGCCCCCGACATCCGCACCCGCCGCCACGAGGTGGACCAGGACACCCTCCCGGGCATGGACCCGTCAGCCTCCGGCTGAGGCGATCATCTCGGAGTGCGCCACCCACCGCTCCCCGTGCTCGAGCGCGAGCAGCGCAGTCTTCCGCGCGAGCAGTGGATCGGGATGCCCTGCGAGGCGGTCCACGGCGTGCTCGGCCGGCCAGGCCTGGAGTTCGGGCAGGAGTGATTCGTCCTCCCAGCCGAGGAGGCTCGTACCGTCGTCCCGGAGCAGCAGCTCGATCCATGACTCCACGAAAGCCGCCGGACTGTGGGGCCCGTGGCACCGCGAGCAGCGCCAGTTCGTCCTCCGTGTAGCAGCGCAGACACCCCTCGGCGGGTGCTGTCATGCCACCGAATACCGTCTCGACGCGACGGAGCGCGGAGGCGAGGGCGAGGGCGGGGGAGGGGACTGCAGAGGTCATGAGGGGGGCCTGACGTGACTCCGACGGGACACCGCCCGGCGAAGATCACGACGCTACCAGGCCGCAAATCGATGGCCCAGCCGATTCCCGCCCGGCAGGGTTGGCCGGCGATGAGAGTCCAAGCCGAGAAACCCGAGCACCCGGAGTCCTGAGATGTCGACCCTGCGCGTCACCGCCGAAGTCCTGACCGTCCATCCCCACCCGAACGCCGACGCCCTGGAGCTGGCGCAGGTCGGCCTCTATCGGGCCGTCGTAGCCAAAGGCGCGTACCGGACGGGGGACGCCGCCGTGTACATCCCGGAGCAGGCCGTGCTGCCCGCCGCGCTCGTCGAGGAGCTGGGGCTCACCGGGCGACTCGCCGGTGGGAAGTCGGACCGGGTGAAGGCCGTGCGGCTGCGCGGGGAGCTGTCGCAGGGCATCGTCTGCCGGCCGGGCGCGCTCGCCGGCGCCGACCTGGCCCTTGCGGCGGCCGAGCGGACCGACTTCGCGGAGACGCTGGGGATCACCAAGTGGGTGCCGCCGATACCGCCGACCATGAGCGGTGACGTGGAGGTCGCGCCGGACCTGCTGCCGTGGGTCGACATCGAGAACCTCCAGCGCTACCCGGAGATCTTCGAGCCCGGGGAGCCCGTCGTCCTGACGGAGAAGCTCCACGGTTCGGCCTGCCTGCTGACCTACCTCGCCGAGGAGGGACGCGTCCAGGTCTCGTCGAAGGGCTTCGGATCGAAGGGCCTGGCCCTCCAGGAGGACCCGCGCAATCTGTACTGGCGCGCCGTCCACGGCCACGGCCTGCCCGCCGTCGCCGAGCGCCTGGCGAAACGTCTCGGCGCCCGCCGGGTCGGCTTCTTCGGCGAGGTCTACGGCTCCGGGGTGCAGGACCTGGCCTACGGCGCCGACGCCCGCTCCGAGACCGTCGGCTACGCGCTGTTCGACGTGTCGGCCGAGATCGACGGCCGGGTGGAGTGGCTGGACCCGGCCGAGGTCCTGGAGTCCGGCGAGGTCCCGCTCGTACCGCGGCTGTACTCCGGCCCGTACGACCTGGACACGGTCCTCGCCCACGCGAGCGGTCGGGAGACCGTCTCGGGACGGGAGACGCACCTGCGGGAGGGCGTCGTGATCCGGCCCGCGACCGAGCGGTACAGCCCGGTCGTCGGCGGCCGGGCCATCGCCAAGGCGGTCAGCCCGGCCTACCTGACGCGGAAGGGCGGCACCGAGTACGAGTGACCGGGGCGGGGCGGGGCGGGGCCGGGCTGGGCCGGGACGGTCGTGGCCCGGCCGGTCCCGCCCGGCGCTCGGCGCCCGGCTCAGAGCTTCCTGAACAGGCCCTCCTGGACCACCGACACCAGGAGCTGCCCCTCGCGGTCGTAGATCCGGCCCCGCGCGAGTCCCCGCCCGCCCGTGGCGATCGGGGACTCCTGGTCGTACAGGAACCACTCGTCCGCGCGGAACGGCCGGTGGAACCACATCGCGTGGTCCAGGGACGCCATGTCGAAGCCCCGCGGGCCCCAGAGCGGCTCGATGGGGATGCGTACGGCGTCGAGGAGCGTCATGTCCGAGGCGTAGGTCAGGGCGCAGGTGTGGATCAGCGGGTCGTCGCCGAGCGGCCCCACGGCCCGCATCCACACCGCGCTGCGCGGATCCGCGCCCTTGACCTCGTCCTGGGTCCAGCGCAGCCGGTCCACGTACCGGATGTCGAAGGGCTGCCGGCGAGCCATCCTCTCCAGCGCCTCCGGCAGCGCGCCGAGATGCTCGCGGATCTCGTCCGCCAGGTTCGGCAGGCTCTCCGGGTCCGTCAGGTGCCGCGGCGGCAGCTGGTGCTCGAAGGCGCCCTCCTCCGGCTTGTGGAAGGAGGCCGTGAGGTTGAAGATCGTCCGGCCCTCCTGGATCGCCGTGACCCGTCGGGTCGTGAAGGACCGGCCGTCCCGCACCCGCTCCACCTGGTAGACGATCGGCACCCCGGGCCGCCCCGGCCGCAGGAAGTAGGCGTGCAGCGAGTGCACCGGCCGGTCGCCCTCGGTGGTGCGGCCGGCCGCGACGAGGGCCTGTCCGGCGACCTGCCCGCCGAAGACCCGCTGCAGCGACTCCTGCGGGCTCCGCCCACGGAAGATGTTGACCTCGATCTGCTCCAGGTCGAGCAGATCGACGAGCCTCTCGGCGGGATTGGTCACGTCAGGTCTCTCCTCTACAGCTGTCCGACGGACGTCACGCGGACGACCGCGCGGCCCTCCTCGTCGGAGGCCGCGAGATCCACCTCCGCGCTGATGCCCCAGTCATGGTCGTTGTTCGGATCGGCGAAGGTCTGCCGGACGCGCCACAGTCCGTGGGCCGCGTCCTCCTCGATGGCGAGCAGCTTCGGGCCGCGCGCGTCCGGGCCCGTACCGAGGTCGTCGTACTCGTCCCAGTACGCGTCCATCGCCTCGCCCCAGGCGTCCGCGTCCCAGCCGGCCTCGGCGTCCATCTCGCCGAGCGCGTCGACGTTGTCGAGGGCCGCGAGCTCCACCCGGCGGAACATCGCGTTGCGCACCAGGACCCGGAAGGCGCGGGCGTTGGCCGTGACCGGCTTGACCTGGTCGGCCTTCTCCTGGGCCTCCTCGGCGGTCTGGATCTCCGGGTTGGCGAGCTGCTCCCACTCGTCGAGCAGCGAGGAGTCCACCTGGCGCACCATCTCGCCCAGCCAGGCGATCAGGTCCTCCAGGTCCTCGGTCTTGAGGTCGTCCGGGATGGTGTGGTCGAGCGCCTTGTACGCGCTGGCGAGGTACCGCAGGACGATGCCCTCGGTCCGCGCCAGCTCGTACCAGGAGGTGAACTCGGTGAAGGTCAGCGCCCGCTCGTACATGTCACGGATGACCGACTTCGGCGACACCGGGTGGTCGCCGACCCACGGGTGGGACTTCCGGTAGACGTTGTACGCGTGCCAGAGCAGCTCCTCCAGCGGCTTCGGGTACGAGATGTCCTGGAGCCGCTCCATCCGCTCCTCGTACTCGACGCCGTCGCGCTTCATCTCCCCGACCGCCTCGCCGCGCGCCTTGTTCTGCATGGCGGCGAGGATCTGGCGCGGGTCGTCGAGCGTGGACTCGACGACGGAGACCATGTCCAGGGCGTACGAGGGTGACTCCGGGTCGAGCAGGTCGAAGGCGGCGAGCGCGAACGTCGACAGCGGCTGGTTCAGCGCGAAGTCCTGCTGGAGATCGACCGTCAGGCGGATCGTGCGGCCCTCGGCGTCCGGCGTGTCCAGCTGCTCGACGACACCGCCGTCGAGCAGGGAGCGGTAGATCGCGATGGCCCGGCGGATGTGGCGCAGCTGAGCCTTGCGCGGCTCGTGGTTGTCCTCCAGGAGCTTGCGCATCGCGTCGAAGGCGTTGCCCGGGCGGGCGATCACCGAGAGCAGCATGATGTTGGTGACCTTGAAGCGCGAGGTCAGCGGCTCGGGTTCGGCGTCGATGAGCCGGTCGAAGGTGGTGTCGCTCCAGGCGACGAAGCCCTCGGGCGCCTTCTTGCGGACCACCTTGCGGCGCTTCTTCGGGTCGTCGCCGGCCTTGGCGAGCGCCTTCTCGTTCTCGATGACGTGCTCGGGGGCCTGGGCGACGACCAGGCCGGCGGTGTCGAAGCCGGCCCGGCCGGCGCGGCCGGCGATCTGGTGGAACTCACGCGCGCGCAGGGTCCGCACCCGGTTGCCGTCGTACTTGGTGAGGGCGGTGAAGAGCACCGTGCGGATCGGCACGTTCACGCCGACTCCGAGGGTGTCCGTCCCGCAGATCACCTTGAGGAGGCCGGCCTGCGCCAGCTTCTCGACGAGCCGCCGGTACTTCGGCAGCATCCCCGCGTGGTGCACGCCGATGCCGTGGCGGACGTAACGCGAGAGGTTCTGGCCGAACTTGGTGGTGAAGCGGAAGTTGCCGATCAGCTCGGCGATCTTGTCCTTCTCCTCGCGCGTGCACATGTTGATGCTCATCAGCGACTGCGCGCGCTCGACGGCCTGCGCCTGCGTGAAGTGCACGATGTAGACGGGCGCCTGCTTGGTCTCCAGGAGTTCCGTCAGGGTGTCCGTGATCGGGGTCAGCCGGTACTCGTACGAGAGCGGCACCGGCCGGGTCGCCGAGCGGACCACCGAGGTCGGCTTGCCCGTGCGCCGGGTCAGGTCCTTCTCGAACATCGAGACGTCACCGAGCGTCGCCGACATGAGGACGAACTGTGCCTGGGGGAGTTCCAGGATCGGGATCTGCCACGCCCAGCCGCGGTCCTGCTCGGCGTAGAAGTGGAACTCGTCCATGACGACCTGGCCGATGTCCGCGTACTTGCCGTCCCGCAGCGCGATCGACGCCAGCACCTCGGCCGTACAGCAGATCACCGGCGCGTCCGCGTTCACGGAGGCGTCGCCGGTCAGCATGCCGACGTTCTCGGTGCCGAAGATCTTGCACAGGTCGAAGAACTTCTCCGACACCAGGGCCTTGATCGGCGCGGTGTAGAAGGTCACCTGGTCGTTCGCGAGCGCGGTGAAGTGGGCAGCCGCCGCGACCAGCGACTTTCCCGATCCGGTGGGCGTGGAAAGGATCACGTTGGCCCCGGAGACGACCTCGATCAGCGCCTCTTCCTGGGCCGGGTAGAGCGTGATGCCCCGGTCCTCGGCCCAGGAGGAGAAGGCCTCGAAGAGGGCGTCGGGGTCGGCGGTCGGCGGCAGCTGATCGATAAGGGTCACGCCCCCATCTTGCCTGGATTCCGCTCGGATGAGGGAACCGGCCACCGGTTCGAAGATCACGGACGATAGGCTCGTCCGTCGACCGGTCGTCAACTGAGCGCCGGCAGGGGAGAAACGGGGCGGGCCAACCATGATGGGACCGGCGCACTCGCTGTCCGGAGCGGCGGCCTGGCTGGGTGTCGGAGCGGCCGCGGCGGCCTTCGACCGCCCGATGCCGTGGCCGGTTCTCGTCGTCGGCGCGCTCATCTGCGCGGGCGCGGCCCTCGCCCCCGACCTGGACCACAAGTCGGCGACCATCTCGCGGGCCTTCGGACCGGTCTCCAAGGGCCTGTGCGAGATCGTTGACAAGCTGTCGTACGCCGTCTACAAGGCGACCCGCTCCTCGGCCGACCCCCGTAGGTCGGGCGGTCACCGGACCCTCACCCACACCTGGCTCTGGGCGGTCCTGATCGGCGGCGGTGCCTCCGTCGCGGCGGTCACCGGCGGCCGGTGGGCGGTGCTCGCGATCCTCTTCGTGCACCTGGTGCTCGCCGTGGAAGGCCTGCTGTGGCGGGCCGCCCGGATGTCCAGCGACGTCCTGGTCTGGCTGCTCGGCGCGACCAGCGCGTGGATCCTGGCGGGCGTCCTCGACAAGCCGGGCAACGGCGCGGACTGGTTCTTCACCGGCCCCGGCCAGGAGTACCTGTGGCTCGGGCTCCCGATCGTGCTCGGCGCCCTCGTCCACGACATCGGCGACGCGCTCACCGTCTCCGGCTGCCCGATCCTGTGGCCCATCCCGGTCGGCCGGAAGCGCTGGTACCCGATCGGCCCGCCGAAGGGCCTGCGCTTCCGGGCCGGCAGCTGGGTCGAGCTGAAGGTCCTGATGCCCGCGTTCATGGTGCTCGGCGGGGTGGGCGGGGCCTCGGCGCTCGGTTTCTTCTAGTCAGCCGCTGGTCTTCGGTACACCGAGTGTCGTCACGAGCCGGTTCAGCTCCTCCTGGAACAGCTTGTCCGGGCTCGTGGTCTGGCGGCCCAGATGCCCGTACACCTCCAGAGCGACGAGTCCGTGCAGATGCCCCCAGAGCCGTAGCGCGAGGGCGACACCGGCCGGCGGCAGGCCGGGGAAGGCCGGGCGCACCTTGTCGAGCAGCCCGGCGTCGAAGTCGTCCCAGGTGAACGCGCTGTCCCGGTAGAGCGGTTCGGCGTACGGCCAGGCCGCCGCGGCGAGTCCGGCGAGGCCGGTGCAGACCCGGCGGGCCGCGTCCGGCGCGGGCCCTTCCTCCGGCGCCCGGTAGCCCGGCACGGGGTCGCCGTACACGAGCCGGAAGCCCTCGGGGTTGGCCAGTGCCCATGTGCGGAAGGCGCGGGCCCAGGCGAGGATTTGGGCGGCGGGGCCCTCGGCGGGGGCGTGCGCCCAGGCCGCGTCCACGGCGTCGGCGAGCGCGGAGTACACGTCGTCGATGAGCGTGGTGACCAGGTCGTCGCGGGTGGCGAAGTAGCCGTAGATCGCGTTGGCCGTCATTCCCATCTCGCGGGCGATGGCCCGCAGGGTGATGGCGTCGGGACCGCCCGAGGCCATCAGACGGAGAGCCGTGTCCTTGATCTCGGCGGTGGTCTCGGCCCTCAGCCGCTCACGGCGGCCTCGCCCGGCCGGAGCCGTCCCCGTCGTCGTTCCTGATGTCCCGGTCATGGTGGCAGCCTATCCCTGTCTTGGTGGCCGTTTGGAAACTGCACGCCGTGTACTTCACGGCGTATAGTTTCGACACGGCGTCACGTCGTGGCGTGTCGAAGATGCGAGCACAGGGGAGAGCCATGCACGTCGGAGTCGTCGGAGCCACCGGAACCATCGGCAGCCGCGTCGTCGCGGAGGCCCTGGAGCGCGGGCACCACATCAGGGCCTTCAGCCGCGACGCCACGGGGGCGGCGGCGCGGGAGACCCGCGAGAACATCACCTGGGCGAGCCTCGACGTCCTCGACCCGGCCGGCATCGCCGCCGTCCTGCCCGGACTCGACGTCCTCATCAGCGCCTTCCAGCCCGGAAACGCCGCCCAGGACATGGCGGAGACCGTCCGGCGCTCGATCGCCGACGCCGGGGTCTACGCCACCGCCGCCCGCGCCCTGCTCAAGGCCCTCGAAAGCCACCCGAGGACCCGGCTCATCGTGATCGGCGGCGCGGGCAGCCTGGAGATCGAGCCCGGCGTCGTGCTCGCCGACGCGGAGGAACGGCTCCACACGACCCTCGACGAGGTGGGTCTGCCCCGCGCCTATGCGGCGGCGGTACGCGGCCACCGCGACGCCCTGAACGTGCTGCGCACCTCCAACCGCCGCTGGACCTACTTCAGCCCCGCCGAGGACATCGCCCCCGGCGAGCGCACCGGCCGCTTCCGCATCGGCGAGGACCAGCCGGTCCGCGACGCCGAGGGGCGCAGCCGCGTCTCGGCGGAGGACGCGGCCGTGGCCCTCGTCGACGAGGCGGAGCTGCCGCGCTTCGTCCAGCGCCGTTTCACCATCGGCTACTGATCAGGAGCCGGTGGAAGCGGGCCGGGCCGGGGCGTCGCACGACTCCCCGGCCTGGCCCGCTTCCCTCGGGTATCACCCGTGCCACGACCTCCACAGCGCCGCGTACGCCCCGTCCGCCGCGACGAGTTCCGCGTGGCTGCCGAGCTCGCTGATCCGGCCCGACTCGACCACCGCGATCAGATCGGCGTCGTGCGCGGTGTGCAGCCGGTGCGCGATGGCCACCACCGTCCGCCCGTCCAGGACCCGGCCGAGGGACCGTTCCAGATGGCGGGCCGCGCGCGGGTCGAGCAGCGAGGTCGCCTCGTCCAGGACCAGCGTGTGCGGGTCCGCGAGGACGAGCCGGGCCAGGGCGATCTGCTGGGCCTGTGCCGGGGTCAGCGAACGGCCGCCCGAGCCGACCTCCGTGTCCAGACCCTCGTCGAGCCCCCGTGCCCAGACCTCCGCGTCCACCGCCGTGAGCGCCGCCCACAGCTCGGTGTCCGTGGCCCCCGTCCTGGCCAGGAGCAGATTGTCCCGGAGCGAGCCCACGAAGACGTGGTGCTCCTGGTTGACCAGGGCCACGTGCTCACGGACCCGCTCGGCGGGCATCCGCGCCAGCTCGGCCGAACCGAGCGTGACCGAGCCGGTCCTCGGGGCGTAGATGCCCGCGAGGAGGCGGCCGAGGGTGGACTTGCCGGCGCCGGACGGGCCGACCAGGGCGAGCCGGGTGCCGGGCGCCACCTTCAGGGACACCTCGTGCAGGACGTCGACGCCCTCGCGGTAGCCGAACCGGACGTCGTCCGCCCGGACCGCCCGGCCCTCCGGCCGTACCTCCGTGTCGCCCGCGTCCGGCTCGATGTCGCGGACGCCGACGAGCCGGGCCAGGGACACCTGCGCGACCTGGAGTTCGTCGTACCAGCGCAGCACGATGCCGATCGGGTCCACCAGCATCTGGGCGAGCAGCGCGCCCGTCGTCAGCTGCCCGACGTCGATCCAGCCCTGGAAGACGAAGACCCCGCCGAGGAGGAGTACGCCGCACAGCACCGTCGTGTGCGTGATCGTGACGACCGGGAACAGCACCGAGCGCAGGAACAGCGTGTACCTCTCCCACGCCACCCATTCCGAGACGCGCCGGTCGGAGAGGGCGACGCGCCGCGCGCCCAGCCGGTGGGCCTCCACTGTGCGGCCCGCGTCGACCGTCTCCGCGAGGGCGGCGGCCACCGCCGCGTACCCCGCGGACTCCGAGCGGTACGCGGAGGGCGCCCGCTTGAAGTACCAGCGGGTGCCCACGACGAGGACCGGGGTCGCGAGGAGGGCCGCGAGCGCGAGCGGGGGCGCGGTGACCGCGAGGCCGCCGAGCAGCAGACCCACCCAGACGACGCCGATGGCCAGCTGGGGCACGGCCTCGCGCATCGCGTTGGCGAGCCGGTCGACGTCCGTGGTGATGCGGGAGAGCAGATCACCGGTCCCGGCCCGTTCGAGGACGCCCGGCGGCAGGCCGACCGAGCGGACCAGGAAGTCCTCCCGCAGATCGGCGAGCATCTCCTCGCCGAGCATCGCCCCCCGCAGCCGGACGAGCCGCACGAAGACCGTCTGGACGAGCAGGGCGACCGCGAACAGCGCGACCGTCCGCTCCAGATGGAGGTCACGGGCCCCGGCGGACAGTTCGTCCACCACCGAACCGAGCAGGTACGGGCCGGCCATCGAGGCGATCACGGCGACCGCGTTCACCCCGATGAGCAGCGCGAACGCCCGGCGATGGCGACGCAGGAGCCCCCGTACGTAGATCTTCACGGACGCGCCGGCCGCGACGGGCAGCGTCGTCGCCGTCGTGGGGGCCGCCGGGTCGTACTCCGGTGGCGCCAGGCCGATCATGCCGATTCCCCTTCCAGTGCTTCGAGTTCGCCGACGCGAGGCGCCGACGCGGCGAGTTCCTCGTCGGTCTCGCGGGTGACGACCGCCCGGTAGCGGGGTTCCGCGGCGAGGAGTTCGCGGTGGGTGCCGACGGCGACCGCCTGCCCCTCGTGGACCAGGACCACCCGGTCGGCGCGGTCCAGGAGCAGCGGCGAGGAGGCGAGGACCACGGTCGTCCCGCCCTCGCGCAGCCGGGCGATCCCCTCGGCCACCCGGGACTCGGTGTGCGAGTCGACCGCCGAGGTCGGCTCGTCCAGGACGAGCACCTCCGGGTCGGTGGCCAGCGAACGGGCGAGCGCCAGCCGTTGGCGCTGGCCGCCGGAGAGCGACCGGCCCCGCTCGGTGATCCGGGTCCGCATCGGGTCCCCGTCGGTGCCGACGGACGCCTGGGCGAGTGCGTCGAGGACGTCGCCGCACTGGGCGGCGGCCAGCGCGTCCTCGGCCCGGACCGCCCCCGACGAGGGCACGTCGAGGAGGTCCCGGAGGGTGCCCGAGAGCAGGACCGGGTCCTTGTCCTGGACGAGGACGGCCGTACGGGCGCTCTCCAGCGGCAGTTCGTCCAGCGGGATCCCGCCGAGCAGGACCGAGGTGTGGTCCGCGTCGGGTTCGGCCGGGTGGCCGCCGAGCCGGTCCGCGAGCCGCCCGGCCACGTCCGGGTCACCGCAGACGACGGCGGTGAACCGGCCGGCCGGGGCGAGCAGCCCGGTCAGCGGGTCGTACAGGTCACCGGTCGCCTTGCGCTCCTCGCCCGTCTCGCCGGTGGTGGTCGTCGTGCGGGTCAGCGAGAGGACCCGGGCGGCCCGCTTCGCGGACGGCCGCGAGAAGGAGTAGGCCATGGCGATCTCCTCGAAGTTCCGCATCGGATGATGGGTGAGGGCCACGGCGCCGTAGACGGTGACGAGTTCGCCGACCGTGATGCGGCCGTCGAGCGCGAGCCGCGCCCCGTACGCCACGACGACGATGAGCAGGATGCCGGGCAGGACGACCTGGATCGCGGCGATCAGCGCCCACATGCGCGCGCTGTGCACGGCTGCCCTGCGGACCTCCTGGGAGGCGGCGCGGTAGCGGCCGAGGAACAGCTCCTCGCCGCCGATGCCGCGCAGCACGCGGAGCCCGGCGACGGTGTCGGAGGCGAGCTCGGTGGCCTTGCCCGCCTTCTCGCGCTGGATGTCCGCCCGGCGGGTGGCGCGGGGGAGCAGCGGCAGCACGGCGAGGGCGAGGACGGGGACGCCGAGGGCGACGACGATGCCCAGGGCGGGCTGGTAGACGACGAGGGCCACGCAGACGATCACCAGGGAGACGGCGGCGGCGGCGAACCGGGACATCGCCTCGACGAACCATCCGATCTTCTCCACGTCGCCCGTCGAAACGGATACGACCTCTCCCGCGGCGACCCTCCGGGTGAGGATGGAGCCCAGCTCGGCGGTCTTGCGGGAGAGGAGCTGCTGGACCCGGGCGGCGGCGGTGATCCAGTTGGTGACGGCGGTGCGGTGCAGCATCGTGTCGCCGACCGCGATCGCGAGCCCGCAGACCACGAGGATGCCTCCGCCGAGGGCGAGTCGCCCGCCGTCGCGGTCGACGACCGCCTGCACGGCGACGCCGACGCCGAGCGGCAGTCCGGCGATGCCCAGCTGGAGGAGCAGCCCCCAGGCGAGGGCCTTCAGCTGCCCGCCGAGCTGGTTGCGGCCGAGCCAGACGAGGAACCGGGTGCCCGAGCGGACATCGGGGACCCCTGGGTCGGCGTAGGGAAGATCTCGAATCTGCATGGCGTCCCAGGGTCTCCGGGTCTCGTCTGGGGGAACGCGCGCCGAGGGTGTGCGACGGCGGAGGAAGCCGTGCAAGGTTCGCGTTTTCCCCCCGGGGCGGCAATCGATTTTCCGCAGGGAGGGAACAGATCGCGCCATGTCCGCTCATCGTCCTCTGGACCGCACGGCGCCGAGCGCGCTTCACTCCAGCCCCATGAGATCACTCAAGATCATGAGCATGCTCAGCGGCCTGGTGCTCGCCGCGGGCGCGCTCCTCACCGCCCACCCGGCCGCCGCCGACGGTCCGAACGGCCCGACGCCCCCGGCCGAGTTCACGAGCGACTGGCACGACCCGGTCACCGCCGTCCCGCCCGTCGGGACTCCCGGCACCCGCAGCTGCGAGGTGACCCTCGCCGCCGCCCAGTTCCGCGACTTCACCCCCTACCAGGGGAGTTACACCCCGCCGAAGGAATGCGGCACCAGGTGGAACAAGGTCGTCCTGCGCCTCGAAGGCAGTGTCAAGGGCCGCCAGTACGACCGCCTCGGGTACCTCTCCGTCGGCGGCGTGGAGATCCTCCGCACCTCCACGCCCCAGCCCTCGCCCGACGGCATCACCTGGTCGGTCGAGAAGGACGTCACCCGCTACCGCGACACCCTCAGCCGCCCCGGCGCCGTCGAGATGCTCATCGGCAATGTCGTGAACGAGACCTACACCGGCGTCCTCGACGTCCGCGTCACCCTCACCTTCCACACCGCCCAGGGCCGCGTGAAACCCGCCACCGGTACGCCCGACCGGGTGATCCCCCTCACCGGCCCCACCCTCACCACCCCGCGCAACACCGAACGCGTCCTCGCCGAGGTGTACGCCACCGGCTCCGGCGGCGGCTGCGAGGAGTACTGGTACCTCTCCGTCCCCGACGCCGCCCCCTACTCGTGCCGGGCCACCGACGGCCCCCACCGGGAGGTCCGCGTCTCCGTCGACGGACGCCTCGCCGGCATCGCCGCCCCGTTCCCCACGGTCTGGACCGGCGGCTGGTCGAACCCCTTCCTCTGGTACGTCACCCCCGGCCCGCGTGCCTTCGACGTCCAGCCGATCCTCTACGACCTGACCCCGTTCGCCGCCGTCCTCAACGACGGCCGCGCCCACCGCGTGGAGGTCACCGTCGCCGGGGTCCCGGCCGGCCAGTCGGGCTGGTCCACCCCCACGAACGTCCTCCTCTGGCAGGACGAGGGCAGCCGGGTCGTCACCGGTGGCCTCGACCGCCACGAGGAGACCACCCCGCGCAACTCCTCCGTCCACACCCCGGGCACCGGGGAGTCCCTCCACCGGGTCGACACCGACGCCGGCCACCGGCTCACCGTCGCCGGACACCTGAACACCTCGCACGGCCGGGTCACCACCACCGTCGACCGGACCGTCGCCCACACCTCCGTGCACCGCTGGGGCGAGGGGGAGAACCCGGACGCGTTCACCGCGCGCTGGACCGACCGCGAGACCGTGACCAGCGGCCGGACCGTCACCCGCGCCGACCGGACGTACACCATGGACGGCGAGACCACGATCGGCGCGGGCGACCGGCTGCGGACCGTGCTCACCCTCGGGGACCGCGCCGACACCAGCGTCGTGCGCGACGGACGGCGCCTGTCCTGGTCGCGGCTCGACGACACGTACACCGGGGACGCCACGTACACCACCGGCGTCCCGCGCGACCAGCGGCACGCGGTCGGCACCACGAACGAGCGCTATCGGCTGTACGGCTCCGAGGGCTGCTACGACCGGAGCCTGACGACCGTTCAGGGCACGGTCACCCAGGACCTGCGGCGCTGCTGAACACGGCGGTGCCCGGCCCCCCTACGCGGAGGCCGGGCACCGTACGCCGGGAGACCCGCCCTCAGGCGGGTTTCACCGAGTCCACGCCCGAGCGGGCCTTACGCCACTCGCCGCGCGTGAAGTCGGGGATCTCCTGCGGCGCGCCCTTCGCCTTGATCGAGGCGTGGCTCAGCGGCACCGGCGCCGTCCAGGTGGCGGCGTCGTACACGTCGAAGTCCGGCGGCAGCCCGAGCTTCATGCACTGCATCAGGCGGTAGACCATGATGTAGTCCATGCCGCCGTGTCCGCCCGGCGGGTTGGCGTGCTCCTTCCACAGCCAGTGGTCGAACTCTCCCGCGTACGCCGAGAAGTCGGCCCACTGGTCGTCCTTGTGGTCCGGCTCCAGGTAGACCCGGGCCGGATAGTCCTCAAAGACGCCCCGGGTGCCGCCCAGGCTGTTGATCCTGCTGTACGGGTGTGGGGTGGAGACGTCGTGCTCCAGCCGGATGACCCGGCCCTTGGCCGTCTGCACCACGCTGATCGTCCGGTCGGCCCCGATGTACGTCTCCTTCCAGCTGGGGTCGCCGGACGGCATGTGCTCCTCGCGGTACTCGGCGAGGCCGAGCGCCGGGGTGCCGAAGCTGCTGATGCTCACCGCCCGGTCGCCGCGGTTGACGTCCATGTAGTTGGCGACGGGACCGAAGCCGTGGTTGGGGTAGAGGTCGCCCTTCAGCTGTGTGTGCCAGCGTCGCCGCCAGGGGCCCTCGTAGTACGTCGGGGAGAACATCAGACCGCGCAGGTCGTGGTTGTACGCCCCCGCTCCGTGCAGGAGCCGGCCGAACTTGCCGGCGTGCGCCATCCGCAGCACGCGCATCTCGTTCCGGCCGTAGCAGCAGTTCTCCAGCTGCATGCAGTGGCGGCGGGTCTGCTCCGACAGGTCGACGAGCTCCCACAGCTCGTCGAGCCGCATCGCGACCGGACACTCCACACCGACGTGCTTGCCGCCCAGCATCGCCGCGCGGGCGATCGGGAAGTGGGTCTCCCAGGGGGTGGCCACGTACACCAGGTCGAGGTCGGTGCGGGCGCAGAGCTTCTCGTAGTCGTTCTCGCCGTTCGCGTAGACGGCGGGGGCGGGCTGTCCGGCGGCGACGACCGCCGCGGCGGCCCGCTCGGCCTTGTCGCGCACGGGGTCGCAGACGGCGTTCACCCGGACCCAGGGGAGCGAGAGGAAGTGGCCGATCATGCTGGCGCCCCGGTTGCCGTAGCCGACGATGCCGACCCGGACCGTGGACCGGCCCCCGAAGGGGACCCCGGCCATGGTGGCCCCGCGGCGCTTCGGCACGGCCGCGGCGGGTGACTCGGCGGCGGGGGCGGCGGCCGGAGCGACCGCCGGGGCCGCCGCCTGCGCGGACGGGACGCCGAGGGCGCCGATACCGAGCCCCGTCCCGGCCGCGGCGGCGGTGGTCCTGAGGACCTTGCGGCGGCTCGGCTCGTGCGGTGACTGCTCGTTCATGGAACCTCCCGGAGCTGTGGGCACGGCTGTTTCATGAATCCCGCTCAGGACCCTGGCCCCGGTGACCGATGGTGCGCAAGGGCGCCGATAGGACTCTTGCGACGGGTGGTTGGACTTTACTGTTCCGGATCACGGAGCGAGCCGCACCGGACACCCACCCTCACCCGAACGTACGAATGGCCCCTCACCACAGGGGATGAGGGGCCGTCAAGGACGCGAACGGGTCAGGGCCGGGTCGCGTGCTCCAGGGCGAGGAGCACCGATCCGTAGCTGCGGCCCGTCGCCCGGCCCATCCCGATCTCGCACATCCGATTGGCCGAGAGATGCGCGTCGAAGGGCCGCGCCGTCACCTCGGCCGCCTCCCGGGCTGTCGCCGAGGCCGTCAGCTCCGGGTGCAGCATGCCCCGGTCGCCCGCGAACGCGCAGCAGCCCGCGTCGGTGGGGACGACGACCTCCTCGGCGCAGGCCCGCGCGAGTTCCGTCAGCTTCTCCTCGTCGCCGAGGTGCCGCATCGAGCAGGTCGGATGGACCACGGCCGAGCCGACCCGGCGGCGGACATCGAGCCGGGGGAGCAGCTCGTCCGCCGCCCACACCAGCGAGTCGACCACCGTCATCTCGGCGTGCAGCGCCCGGTTGTCCTCCGTCAGATACGGCACGACCTCGTGCGCGATGCCCAGCGTGCACGAGGAGGCGTCCACGACCAGCGGCAGCGTCCCGCCCGCGGTCCATCCCCAGGCCGCCTCCACGATCCGGTTCGCCATCACCGCGTTGCCCCGCTCGTACCCCTTGGAGTGCCAGATCGTCGCGCAGCAGGTTCCGGCCACGTCGTCGGGGATCCACACCGGCTTCCCCGCGCGCGCCGACACCGCGACCACGGCCTCCGGCAGCGAGGGGCCGCGCTCGCCGTCCGGATTGCCGAAGATCCGGTTCACACAGGCCGGGTAGTAGACGGCGACCGCGGCGGGGCGGTGGGTGCGGGGCAGCCGCCGCGCCGCCGCGCCGGGGATCTCCGGCAGCCACTCCGGTACGAGGTCGGTGCTGACCGCCCGGCGGGCCAGGCCCGTCACCGACTCCAGGACCCGGTCGCCGATCCGGTCGGCCGCGGCGACCGCGAGCCGCGCCGAGGCCTCCGCCGCCCGGAAGTTCTTGGCGGCCAGGGCGGCGATCCGCTCCTCGCGCGAGGTGTGCCGCTCGTGCCGGAACTCCTTCATCAGCGCGCCCGTGTCGATCCCGACCGGACAGGCCAGCTTGCAGGTGGAGTCGCCGGCGCAGGTGTCGACGGCGTCGTAGCCGTACGACTCCAGGAGTCGGGTCTCGACCGGGGAGCCGTCGCTCTGCCGCATCATCTCCCGGCGCAGCACGATCCGCTGGCGCGGAGTGGTCGTCAGATCGTGGCTGGGACAGGTCGGTTCGCAGAAGCCGCACTCGATGCACGGATCGGCGATCCGCTCCACGGTGGGGATCGTCTTCAGGCCCCGCAGGTGCGCCTGCGGATCGCGGTCCAGGACGATCCGCGGGGCGAGCACCCCGTCGGGATCGATGGCCTCCTTGACCCGCCACATCAGGTCGGTCGCCCGCGTCCCCCACTCCAGCTCCAGGAACGGCGCGATGTTGCGGCCGGTGGCGTGCTCCGCCTTCAGGGAGCCGTCGAAGCGCTCCACGGTCAGCTTGCAGAACTCGTCCATGAAGGCCGCGTACCGCTCGACGTCGGTCGGATCGCCCGCGTCGAAGGCGAGCAGGAAGTGGAGGTTGCCGTGCGCGGCGTGACCGGCCACGGCGGCGTCGAAACCGTGCCGGGACTGCAGGTCGAGCAGCGCCTCGCAGGCCTCCGCGAGCCGGGCCGGGGGCACCGCGAAGTCCTCGGTGATCAGGGTCGTCCCGGAGGGGCGGGAGCCGCCGACCGCCGTCACGAAGGCCTTGCGGGCCTTCCAGTAGCCGGCGATCCGCTTCGGGTCCGTGGTGAACGCGTTCTCCACGGAGGCCACCGGGGCCACCAGGTCGAGCCCGGCGAGGACCTCCGCCGCCGCCCGCTCGTACCCCTCGCGCGCCGCCGCGTCCGGCGCCCGGAACTCGACCAGGAGCGCCGCGGTCTCCTTGGGCAGCTCCGCCCAGTCCGCCGGGACGCCCGCCACGCTGACCGAGGCCCGCAGCGTGTTGCCGTCCATGAGCTCGACGGCCAGCGCCCCCGCCGCGTTGAAGAGGGGTACGGCCTCGGCCGCGGCCGGCAGCGAGGGGAAGAAGAGCAGGGCCGAGGACACCTCGCGGTCCAGCGGCAGCGTGTCGAAGACGACCTCCGAGATGAAGCCGAACGTGCCCTCCGAGCCCACCATGAGACCGCGCAGGATGCTCACCGGCGTGTCGCCGTCGAGGAAGGCGTCCAGCCGGTAGCCGTTGGTGTTCTTGATGGCGTACTTGGCGCGGATCCGGTCGGTCAGCTCGCCGTCCGCCTCGATCTCGGCCTTGAGCGCCATCAGCTCCGCGCACAGCCTCGGCTCGGCGCGCGCCAGCTCCTCGTCGGCGGCCGGGTCGGCCGTGTCGACCACGGTCCCGCTCGGCAGCACGAAGGTGAGCGAGGCCACCGTCCGGTACGAGTTCCTCGTCGTCCCGGCCGTCATGCCGGAGGCGTTGTTGGCGACGACTCCGCCGATCGTGCAGGCGATGGCGCTGGCCGGATCGGGACCCAGGACCCGCCCGTACGGGGCGAGTGCCGCGTTGGCCCGGACGACGGTGGTGCCGGGGCGGATCCGCGCCCGTGCGCCGCCGTCCAGGACCTCGACGCCCGCCCAGTGGCGGCGCACGTCGACCAGGATGTCCTCGCCCTGCGCCTGCCCGTTGAGGCTGGTCCCGGCGGCGCGGAAGACCACCTCGCGGCCCTTGCCGTGGGCGTACGACAGGATCGTGGAGATGTCGTCGATGTCCTCGGCGACCACGACGACCTGCGGGACGAAGCGGTAGGGGCTGGCGTCGGAGGCGTACCGCACGAGGTCGGAGATCTTCGAGAGGACCTTCTCGGGGCCGAGGAACTCGGCCAGCTCCTCGCGCAGCCGCCTCGGCGTCCCCCGGGCCTGGAGCTCCGGTACGCGGTCCGGGGCCGGAGTCCGCTTCGTACCGGGGCGTAGGGCCTGCGGGTTCGGCTCGAACAGCGGCATGTCACGGCTCCCCTTCGCGCGTCGGGGCGGCCGAGGGTCAGCAGCCGCCCTCCGGGCCGGGGTCGACCAGGGCGGACAGCAGACCTCCGAGCACCTCGCGCTGTGCGGCGGTCAATGGAGCAAGGATGTCCTCTGCGGCCGACCGGCGCGCGCTGCGCAGCTCCCGCAGCGTGGCGCGGCCCGCGTCGGTGAGCTCGATGCGCACCACCCGGCGGTTGCTCGGATCGGGCACCCGGCGCACCCGGTCGACGGCCTCCAGACCGTCGACGAGACTGGTCACCGCGCGCGGGACGACCTCGAGCCGGGTCGCGAGGTCGGCCATCCGGGGCGGCTCCCCGAAGTACGCGACCGTGCGGAGCAGCCTGGACTGGGCGGGTGTGATGCCGAGCGGCTCCAGGTGGCGCTTCTGGATGCGGTGCAGACGCCGGGTGAGGCGCAGCAGCTGCTCGGCGAGGAGGCCGTCGGCGTCGGGTTCCCCCGAACGGCCGGGTCCGGTCGGGACGGCGGAGGTGCTCATGCGGGAACAATATCAGGACCTTGTTCATTGTGAGCGTAGGTAACAATGAGCTAAGCTCTCATCGACACATCACCGAACCCTCGAAGGAGCCCATGCGCCCCCACGACCAGTCCGACTGGACGCCCCCGCCCCGCGACTCCGCGCAGCCGAAGGAGCCCGCGCAGCTGCGGCGCATCCTGCGGCTCTTCCGCCCCTACCGTGCCCGCCTGGTGCTCGTCGGCCTGCTGGTAGGCGCCGCCTCGCTCGTCACGGTCGCCTCGCCCTTCCTGCTCAAGGAGATCCTCGACACCGCGATCCCCCAGGGCCGTACCGGGCTGCTCAGCCTGCTCGCCCTCGGCATGATCGCCACCGCCGTGCTGACCAGCGTCTTCGGTGTGCTCCAGACCCTGATCTCCACCACCGTCGGCCAGCGCGTCATGCACGACCTGCGCACCGGGGTCTACGAGCAGCTCCAGCGGATGCCGCTCGCCTTCTTCACGCGCACGCGTACCGGCGAGGTCCAGTCCCGCATCGCCAACGACATCGGCGGCATGCAGGCGACCGTGACCTCCACGGCCACCTCCCTCGTCTCCAACCTCACCGCCGTCGTCGCGACCGTCGCCGCCATGCTCGCCCTCGACTGGCGGCTCACCCTCGTCTCGCTGCTCCTGCTGCCGGTCTTCGTCTGGATCAGCCGCCGCGTCGGCAACGAGCGCAAGCGGATCACCACCCAGCGCCAGAAGCAGATGGCCGCCATGGCCGCGACCGTCACCGAGTCCCTCTCGGTCAGCGGCATCCTGCTCGGCCGCACCATGGGCCGCGCCGACTCCCTCACCAAGTCCTTCGCCGAGGAGTCCGAGCGCCTCGTCGACCTCGAAGTGCGCTCCTCCATGGCCGGACGGTGGCGGATGTCCACCATCGGCATCGTCATGGCCGCCATGCCCGCCCTGATCTACTGGGCCGCCGGCGTCGCCCTGGGCTCCGGCGGGGCCGCCATCTCGCTCGGCACCCTCGTCGCCTTCGTCTCGCTCCAGCAGGGCCTCTTCCGGCCCGCCGTCAGCCTGCTCTCCACCGGGGTGCAGATGCAGACGTCCCTCGCGCTCTTCCAGCGCATCTTCGAGTACCTCGACCTGCCCGTGGACATCACCGAGCCCGCCGAGCCCGTCCGGCTCGCCGAGGTCCGCGGCGAGGTCGCCTTCGAGAAGGTCGTCTTCCACTACGACCCCGAGGGCGCCGGCCGCCCGACGCTCGACGCCGTCGACCTGGCCGTCCCCGCCGGGGGCAGCCTGGCCGTCGTCGGTCCCACCGGCTCCGGCAAGTCCACCCTCAGCTACCTGGTGCCCCGGCTTTACGACGTCACCGGCGGCCGCGTCACCCTCGACGGGGTGGACGTGCGCGATCTGGACTTCGACACCCTCGCCCGCGCGGTCGGCGTCGTCTCCCAGGAGACGTACCTCTTCCACGCCTCCGTCGCCGACAACCTCCGCTTCGCCAAGCCGGACGCCACCGACGAGGAGATAGAGGCCGCCGCCCGCGCCGCCCAGATCCACGACCACATCGCCTCGCTGCCCGAGGGGTACGACACCCTGGTCGGCGAGCGCGGCTACCGCTTCTCGGGCGGCGAGAAGCAGCGCCTCGCCATCGCCCGGACCATCCTGCGCGACCCGCCCGTACTGATCCTCGACGAGGCCACCAGCGCCCTCGACACCCGTACGGAGCACGCCGTGCAGCAGGCCATCGACGCCCTGTCGGCCGGCCGGACCACGATCACCATCGCCCACCGGCTCTCCACCGTCCGCGACGCCGACCAGATCGTCGTCCTGGACGCGGGCCGGATCGCGGAGCGCGGCACGCACGACGAGCTGCTCGCCCGGGACGGGAAGTACGCGGCCCTGGTCCGGCGGGACGCGCGGAGCGCCGCGGCCGTCAGTGCCGGGGCACCGGCGGCCGCGAAGGGACCCGCGACCGAACAGGCGAACGTGGGAGCGGTTGTTCCCCAGAACGTGTGATCGTTCCGGAATTCGTTGCTCAACTCCCGTACGGCGTCGGATGATTGCGGTGTGCGATCGACGGGCTGCAGACCGTGACCGCGCAGTCCCACTGAAGCATCAGTCCCACTGATGTACCTGTTACGAGGAGAAGCACCACCATGAACGTCATCACCAACCTGCTCGCCGGCGTCGTCCACTTCCTGGGCTGGCTCGTCTGACGATCGCAGTGCCCCGGCGCCGTCGGTTCCCCGTCCCAGGGGACCGGCGGCGCCGCCGCGTACGCGGGTTCCCGGGATTCCCGTACGCGGCGGGTTAGCGTGCGGCCATGACGTACCGGCCGCCGTCACCGTACGCACCCGCACGCCGCCGCCCTTCCCTTCCCCCGAGTCTCCGCCCGTTCCGCCGCCGTCCCCGGCTCACCCGGCGCGGACGCCTCGCGCTCCTCCTCGGAGCCCTCGTCGCCGTGGCCGTCGCCGTCACCCTGCCGCTGCTCCTGACGCGGGACGAACCGGCCGTCGAACAGCCCCGGCCGCTCCTCGTCCCCGAGGGCTGGCGGGCCGGCCAGGTCTACACGGCCGTCGACCGGGCGCTCGGCCTGCCCGAAGGCACGGCCCGGAAGGCCGCGACCGCGTCCGCCACCGCCCTCCCGCTGCCCGCGGCCGCCGGAGGGAACCCCGAGGGCTACCTCTTCCCGGCGACGTACCCCGTGCTCAACGCCTCCACCCCCGAGGGACTGCTCCGCTTCATGGTCGACACGGCCGGGAAACGCTTCGGGGCCACCCGGATCGCCGTGGGCGCGCGGGCGCACGGCATGAGCGTCTACGAGACGGTGATCGCGGCCAGCATCGTCCAGGCCGAGGCCGACAACCCGGAGGACATGGCCAAGGTCGCCCGGGTCGTCCACAACCGGCTCGCCCGGGGCATGGCCCTGCAGATGGACTCGACCCTCAACTACGCGCTCGACCGCAGCACCGTGGACACCACGTTCGAGGACACACGGCTCAAGAGTCCGTACAACACCTATGAGCGCAAGGGTCTGCCGCCGACGCCCATCGGCAACCCGGGGGACCAGGCCATGGACGCGGTCATCCGTCCGGCGGACGGTGACTGGCTCTACTTCGTCACGGTGGCCCCCGGAGACACCCGCTTCACCGCCGACTACGCGGCGCACCAGATGAACGTGGCCGAGTTCAACACCAACAGGGGTGCGGAGAAGGGCTGAACCGGATCACAGGGAGGCGGCCACGGAGGCGGCCGCCGGGGCGGACATCGAGGCGGACATCGAGATGCTCCCCGTCACGGTCGCGGTCGCCGTCGCCGTCGCCGTCGTCGCGGTCTCGGTCTCGGTCGCTGTCGCCGAGGCCGCCGTCTCGCGCCGCAGCAGGCGCCGTACGTCCGAGACCGCCGCCCGCCCGGCCCGGTTGGCGCCGATCGTCGACGCCGAGGGCCCGTACCCCACGAGGTGGACGCGCTCGTCCCGGACCGCGCGCGTGCCCTCGACCCGGATCCCGCCGCCCGGCTCGCGCAGCCGCAGCGGGGTCAGATGGTCGATCGCCGCCCGGAAGCCGGTCGCCCAGAGGATCACGTCCACCGCCACGTCACCGGTTCGGCCGTCGTCCCAGGCCACCCCGGTCGGGGTGATCCGGTCGAACATCGGGAGGCGGTCGAGGATCCCGCGCGCGCGTGCCGCGCGGATCGCGTCGTTGAGGGGGAGCCCGGTGACCGAGACGACACTCTTGGGGGGCAGCCCCTGCCGTACCCGCTCCTCGACCATGGCGACGGCGGCCCGCCCCTCCATCTCCCCGAACGGCCCCTCGCGCCAGACCGGCTCGTTCCGGGTCACCCAGAAGGTCTCGGCGGCGACGTCCGCGATCTCCATGAGGTGCTGGGTGCCGGAGGCCCCGCCGCCGACGACGAGGACCCGCTTCCCGGCGAACTCCTCGGGGCCCGGGTAGCCGGCGGTGTGCAACTGGCGCCCCCGGAAGGTCTCCTGGCCCGGGTAGCGCGGCCAGAAGGGGCGGTCCCAGGTGCCGGTGGCGTTGATCAGGGCACGGGTCGCGTACGTACCCTCGGAGGTCTCGACGAGAAGCCGCCCGCCGTCGCCCTCCCGGACGGCGGTGACGTCGACGGGCCGGTGGATCCGCAGGTCGAAGGTCTGCTCGTACGTGTCGAAGTAGGCGCCGATCACCTCGGACGACGGGCGCGCGGGGTCGGCGCCGGTCAGCTCCATGCCGGGCAGTGCGTGCATCCCATGGACCTTGCCGTAGGTGAGCGAGGGCCAGCGGAACTGCCAGGCGCCGCCCGGTCGCGGGGCGTGGTCGAGGACCACGAAGTCCCGGTCCGGCTCCAGGCCGGTGCGGCGCAGGTGGAAGGCGGCCGAGAGGCCCGCCTGACCGGCGCCTATGACGACGACGTCCACCGGCGTGAGCAGCTCGGCGTTCGCCCCGGACTCTTCGACCCCGTATTCGTTCACGGTTCTACCAACCGAGGTGGGGGCGCGGATCTTCCCGCGCCCCCACGACAGGAGCCGACAAGCCGACCGCGCCCTACCGCCCGCCGGCCACCAGCAGCGGAGCGCCCCCCGGAGCCGAGGCCGGCCGGCCGTTCGCGGCCGGGACGCCGAGCAGCGGGGACGGCACGACCGTCGGCAGCAGCCCGCGCGCCGCCAGCTCCGGCCGCACGCCCTCGCCGAACCAGTACGCCTCCTCCAGATGCGGATAGCCGGACAGGACGAAGTGCTCCACGCCCAGGTCGTGGTACTCCTCGATCCGGTCCGCGACCTCGGCGTGGCTGCCGACGAGCGCGGTGCCGGCCCCGCCCCGGACGAGACCGACCCCCGCCCACAGGTTCGGCGAGATCTCCAGCCGGTCGCGGCCGAGAGAGCCGCCCTCGTGCAGCGCCAGCATCCGCTGCTGACCCACCGACTCGCTGCGGCCCAGCACCTGCTGCGCGGCGGCGATCGTCTCGGCGTCGAGATCGGCGAGCAGCCGGTCGGCCGTCGCCCACGCCTCGCGCGCCGAGTCACGGGAGATCGTGTGCAGCCGGATTCCGAAGCGGACCGTACGGCCGCGCTCCGCCGCGAGGCCTCGGATCCAGTCGATCTTCTCCTTGACCTGCCACGGCGGCTCGCCCCAGGTCAGATAGACGTCGGCGTGCCCGGCCGCCACCGGACCGGCCGCGGCGGACGAGCCGCCGAAGAAGATCTCGGGCAGCGGGTCCGGCGGCAGCGCGGTGAGCCCGCCCTCGATCCGGAAGTGCTCGCCCTCGTAGTCGAACGGCCGCCCGCTCCACGCGCCCCGCACGACCGACAGGAACTCGGCCGTGCGCGCGTACCGCCGGTCGTGGTCCAGATGGTCGCCGAAGCGGCGCTGCTCGGTGGAGTCTCCGCCGGTCACCACGTTGAGGAGGAGCCGGCCGCGGGTGATCCGCTGGTAGGTGGACGCCATCTGGGCCGCGAGCACCGGAGAGATCACCCCCGGCCGGAACGCCACCAGGAATTTGAGCCGCTCGGTGTGCTGGGCGAGCGCGACCGTGGTGAGCCAGGCGTCCTCGCACCACGTCCCCGTCGGGGTCAGTACCGCTTCGAAGCCCAACTGCTCGGCCGCCTTGGCGATCTGGATCAGATAGTCGATGTCGGGCGCCCGCACCCCGGACACGGTGCGGTCGCGGGTGATTCCGCCGTCCGTGTAGGCGTGCCGGTCGACGAGGGTCCGGCCGTCGCCGCCGGTGGGCAGGAACCAGTGCAGATGGACGGTCACGAGGAGGCCCTTCCGTAGCTGCGCGCCGGGGTGGTGGACGGCGGCAGGTCCTTGTTGAAGCGGGTGTCGACGTAGTCGGCGAAGCGGAACGTGCGGGGGATGAGCCCGAGGGCCGCGAAGGTGTCGGCGATCTTCTGCTCGGAGGCGATGGCCGCGTCGTCGAGGGCGACCGGGATACGGGTGCCGTTGCTGCGCCTCACGGCGGCGAGCGCCACGTCGTACGGCAGCCCGGTCTCCTTCGCCCAGACCTTCGCCCAGGCCTCGGGGTGGTCGAACACCCAGTCCTGCGCGCGCCGGAGCCGCTCGACGAAGTCACCGATGGCCTTGGCCTTCGCGGGGTCGGCGAGCGCCGACGGGGCGGCGACCTGGAAGCCGAGGCCGTTGACGAGCCCGCGCCCGTCGGCGAGGACCCGGCCCTTGCCGCTCAGCAGGACCTGCGAGGTGTACGGGTCCCAGGCCGCCCAGGCGTCCACCTTCCCGCTGGTGAACGCGGCCAGGGCGTCGGCCGGCTGCAGCAGCGTCACCCGGACGTCGCTCAGCTTCAGACGGGCCTTTCCGAGCGAGGAGATCAGCTGGAAGTGGGCGGAGCTTCCCTGGGCGACGGCGACCTGCCGTCCCTTCAGGTCCGCCACGGAGCGCAGGGACGAGTCCTTCGCGACGAGGATCGCCTCGCCCGCGGAGTCGCCGTGCGTCGCGGAGATCACGGTGATCTTCGAGTCGGCGCCCGCGGCGAAGACGGGCGGGGTGTTGCCGACGGAGCCGATGTCGACGGCCTTGGCGTTCACCGCTTCGAGGAGGGGTGGTCCCGAGGTGAACGTCGACCACGTGATCCGGTAGGGGAGGTCGTCCAGCTCACCGGCGGCCCGCAGCAGGGCCTCGGCGCCGCCCTTCTGGTCGCCGACGTTCAGGACGAGCGAGCCCTTTCCGTCGGAGTTCGATGAGGAGCCGGCCGCGGAGGCGCCGGTGCAGGCGGAGGCGAGGAGCGCGAGCGGCACCAGCAGGGCCGCGGTGGACAGGCGGAAGGACTTCACGGGTGGCTCTCCTTGAGAGGGGGAAGGGGCACGGGTCAGGCCGCCTGTTCGGCGAACTCGGCTTCGCTGACTCCGAGTTCGGCGAGGAGGCGGGTGCGGAGCGCGGCCAGCGCGGGATCGCCGGGGGAGCGGGGCCGGTCCAGATCCACGGCGGTGTCGTACGCGATGACGCCGTCCCGCATCACCAGGGCGCGGTCCGCGAGTTGCAGTGCCTCGTCCACGTCGTGGGTGACCAGCAGGACGGTGCAGCCGCGCCGCCGCCACAGCTCGGCCACGAGCCGCTGGGCCTTGATCCGGGTCAGCGCGTCGAGCGCGCCGAACGGTTCGTCGAGAAGGAGCAGATCCGGGTCCCGTACCAAGGCGCGGGCGAGGGAGGCCCGTTGGGCCTCGCCGCCGGAGAGTGTCTTCGGCCAGGCTCCCGCACGGTGCCCGAGCCCGACCTCCGCCAGGGCCTTCTCCGCCACCGCGCGGCCCGGCTTCCCCGGCAGTCCGAGGAGCACATTGCGCCAGACGCGCTTCCACGGCATGAGTCGCGGCGCCTGGAAGGCGACGGCACGACGGCGCGGGACGAGGACGGTGCCGGAGATCTCCCGGTCGAGCCCGGCGAGGACCCGCAGGAGCGTGGACTTGCCGCAGCCGCTGTGGCCGAGGAGTGCGGTGAACTGTCCGGCGCGCAGGGTGAGATCGAGCCCGTCGACGACCGGTCGCCCGTCGAAGGAACGGGTGAGGCCCTGGACGGTCACTGCCCGGTGAAGGTCGGTCGCCATTGCAGCAGCAGCCTTTCGAGAGTACGGACGACGGCGTCGGCGAGGAGGCCGAGGAAGGCGTAGACGACCAGGCAGACGACGATCACGTCCGTGCGGAAGAACTCCCGCGCCTGGTTCATGAGGAAGCCGATGCCGGCGTCGGCGTTGATGGACTCGCCGAAGACCAGCGCCAGCCAGGCCGTGGCGAGCGAGTACCGAAGGCCGGTCATGGCCCCGGGCAACGCGCCCGGCAGCACGACGTGCCGGACCAGACCCCAGCGACCGAGCCCCAAGGACTGGCCCGCTTCGACGAGTTGGGCGTCGACGCCGCGGATTCCGGCGTACACGTTCAGATAGAGGTGGAAGGCGACGCCGAGCGCGATGAGCGCCACCTTGGGCGCCTCCCCGATGCCCAGCCAGATGATGAGGAGCGGGATCAGGCCGACCCAGGGCACGGTCCGCAGCATCTGGACGGGGGCGTCGACGAGGTCCTCGCCGAGCCGGGAGAGCCCGGAGAGCAGCGCCAGCGCGATGCCGACGATCCCGCCGATCAACAGTCCGGCGGCGACGCGGCGCAGGGAGACGCCCATCGCGGCGGGGAGGGTTCCGTCGCCGATCAGCCCACCGCCGGCGCGGGCGATGGTCCCCGGCGAGGCGAGCGCTTCGGCCGGGAGGACCCCCGTCGAGCTGAGGGTCTGCCACAGGGCGAGCAGGAGTACGGGCCCCACGGTGCGGCGCAACCAGCGGGGAACGGCGGGGCCGCGACCGGGGCTGCGAGCGGGGGTGAGGGGCTCGACATCCGGCAAAGGCGATATGTCGGGCGGGGAATGAGGTGGGGCATGGCCGACCGTCAAGGCGGGACTCCGGGGGAGGGAGGCGAGGAGAGGGCGTGTGGGTGCGCGTCAGCGACCGCGGGCGGCGCGGCGCGAGCGCGGGCACACGGCGGTCAGAGCGTCAGTGGGGGTACGGGTGCGGCGCGCGGCGTCGGAGGGACGGCGGCGCGTCGGAGACGTGAAAGGGCGTCAGCAGCCGCGGCGACACGCGGCGGAGGCCACCCGCAGCAGGTCGATGTGACCGCGCGTGGTGAGCAGGGCTGTACGCAACATGGCGCGAAGGTAGCGACGCTCGCGCCCCGGGTCAACGGTGTCTCGGAGCGTGGACGCGCTTGCGGGGCCGGGGCCTGTCTTTTGGATCACGCCGGGCTCGGGGTGGAATGAGGCGGGCGCATCAGCTTGGCCTGAATACATCTTGTGCCCGCGACTCGGGATCCCCTTTCGTCGATCACTAAGGTTAGGCTAACCTCTGCGGCGTGCAAGCAGCTGAACAGGCCGACGCGACTCCCCGTCCCCGCGGTCATGAACTCTCGGCCACAGGTGTCACCGTGGCGTACGAAGGCGTCGATGTCGTCCACGACGCCGCCATGACGCTGCGCCCCGGCGAAGTGACCGTCCTCGTCGGGCCCAACGGCAGCGGCAAGTCGACGCTGCTCCGCACCCTCGCACGGCTCCAGCAGCCGCGCACCGCCACGCTCCTGCTCGACGGGACCACCGACGGCCTCGCGCTGAGCCCCCGTGAGTTCTCGCGTCAGGTCGCCCTGCTCACCCAGGGACGCCCCACCCCCAGCGGGCTGACCGTCCGGGACGTGGTCGAATTCGGCCGCTACCCCTACCGGGGACGCTGGGGCAAGGCCGACCCGGACGGCAGTGCCGCGGTGGACCGCGCGCTCGCCATGACGGGCGTCACCGAACTCGCCGGACGCGGCGCCGAGAACCTCTCCGGCGGCCAGCTCCAGCGCGTCTGGCTGGCCGGCTGCCTCGCCCAGCAGACGGGCGTGCTGCTGCTCGACGAGCCCACCACCTACCTCGACCTGCGCTACCAGGTCGAACTCCTCGACCTCATGCGTGACCTGGCGGACGACCACGGCATCGCCGTCGGTGCCGTCCTCCACGACCTCGACCAGGCGGCGGCCGTCGCCGACCGGATCTTCCTGCTCGACGCGGGCCGGGTCGTCGCCGAGGGCAGCCCCTCGGACGTCCTGACTCCGGAGCGGCTGACCGACACGTACGGCATCCGCATCGAGGTCGACACCGACCCCCTCACCGGCCGGCTGCGCACCCGTGCGATAGGCCGGCACCACTCGCGAAGCGAAAGGCTCAGCACCACCTCATGAGACGCCTCCTCCTCACCACGGCGGTCGCCACCACCGCGGCCCTCACCCTCACCGCCTGCGGCACCACCGAGCCCGCCGCCGACGACGCGAAGAAGACCACCGAGCGCATCACCCTCACCGATGCCACGGGCACCAAGGTGGAGCTCGACGGCCCCGCCAAGAAGGTCGTCGGGACCGAGTGGAACGTCGTCGAGCACCTGATCGAGCTCGGCGTCGACCCGGTGGGCGTCTCCGACGTCAAGGGCTACAAGACCTGGGACACCGCCGTCCCGCTGAAGAACGAGCCCAAGGACATCGGCACGCGCGGCGAGCCGAGCATGGAGACCGTCGCGGCGCTCAAGCCCGACCTCATCCTCGCGACCTCCGACCTGCCGCCGGCCGCCGTCAAGCAGCTGCGCAAGATCGCCCCGGTCCTCGAGGTGAAGGCCGCCGACGCCGCCGACCCGATCGGCCGGATGACCGAGAACCTCGACCTGATCGCCAAGGCCACCGGTACCACGGACAAGGCCACCGAGCTCAAGAAGCAGTTCGAGGCGAAGCTCGACGAGGGCAAGAAGGCCCTGGCCGACGCGAAGCTCGCCGGTGCGAAGTACGCCTTCGCCGACGGGTACGTCGTCTCCAACCAGGTCTCGATCCGCCCCTACACCAGCGGCTCGCTCATCGGCGCCGTCAACGAGGAGCTCGGCCTGAAGAACGCCTGGACGGTGAAGGGCGACCCGGCCTACGGCCTCGGCGCCACCGACGTCGAGGGCCTCACCAAGATCGGTGACGTGCAGTTCGCCTACATCGGCAACGACGGCGACGCCTCCAGCAACCCGTTCGCGGGCGTCCTCGCCAAGGACAAGGTGTGGACCTCGCTGCCGTTCGTCAAGAAGGGCAACGTCCACCGTCTGCCCGACGGCGTCTGGATGTTCGGCGGTCCCGGGTCGATGAGCGCGTACGTCGACTCCCTCGTCGCCGCCCTGACGAAGTAACACCATGGCCGTCACCGCAACCACCCCCGCCACCCGTCCGCCGACGGCCACGTCCCGGACGGGCGCGGCCCGGGTGACGGCCGCCCTCGTCCTTCTCGTCGTCGCACTCGCGGTCGTGGACATCACCCAGGGCACGGCCGCGGTCGGCGCCCCTGAGGTGTGGAAGGCGCTCACCGGCCGGGCCGACCAGGCCGACGCGTCCGTCCTCATCGCCTCCCGGCTGCCCCGGGTGGCCGCCGGGCTGCTCGTCGGCGCCGTCCTCGGCATGGCGGGCGCCGCCCTCCAGGCCGTCAGCCGGAACGTCCTCGCCTCGCCCGACACCCTCGCGGTCAACGCGGGCTCCTACTTCGCCCTCGGTCTGGCCACGGTCACGGGTGTCTCGCTGCCCCTGCTCGCCTCCTCCGGCATCGCGTTCGCCGGCGGGCTCGCCGCGGCGGCCGTCGTCCTCGGCCTGTCCGGCCTCGGCGCCGGCACCGTCCGGCTCGTCCTCGCGGGCAGCGCCCTCACCCTCGGCCTCACCGCCCTCACCGAAGGCCTGCTCCTGCTGTTCCCCCAGCAGACCGACGGCCTCTACCACTGGAACCAGGGCAGCATCGCCCAGAACGGCTTCGACGGCGTCCTCCAGATGCTGCCGATCGCCGTCGTCGGACTCGTCGGACTGCTCCTCCTCGCCCGCCGGATCGACGCCCTGGCCCTCGGCGACGACGCCGCCCGCGGTCTCGGCGTGCCCGTCCGCGCCACCCGGCTCACCGCCGTCGTACTCGCCGCCCTGCTCTCCACGGCGGCGGTCACCCTCGCCGGACCCATCGGCTTCGTCGGCCTGTGCGCGCCCGCGCTCGTCCGGCCGCTCGCCCGACGGTTCCGTGCCCTCACGCGCACGCGGGGCAACCTGCCCGTCGCGGGCCTCACCGGCGCGGCCCTGGTGCTCGGCTCCGACGTGCTCCTGCGCGCCCTCGTGCCCTCGGACGTGGCGGTCGGCGTGCCGACGGGCATCGTCACCAGCCTCGTCGGCGCCGTCTTCCTCGTCGTCATGGCCTGCCGGACCCGCGACACGGCCGCGGCCGCCGCGCCCGACCGGCTGCACATCAGGAGCCGGGCCGTCTTCCTCACCACCACCGCCGTCCTGGTGGTCGTCCTCGTCGGCGTGGTCATCGCGGCCGTGCTCCTCGGCGACGCCCGGCTGTTGCTCGGCGACGTGGTGAACTGGCTGCAGGGGCGGGCGGGCCGGACCACCGCGTTCGTCCTCGACACGCGCGTGCCCCGCGTCCTCGCCGCGCTGTTCGCCGGCGCCGCCCTCGCCCTGGCCGGCACCCTCGTCCAGGCCGTGACCCGCAACCCGCTCGCCGAACCGAGCATCCTGGGCGTCTCCGGCGGAGCCGCGCTCGGCGCGGTCCTCCTGGTCACCACGGTGCCGATGGTGGGATCGTGGGGCGTGGCGGGCGGTGCCTTCGCGGGCGCCGCCGTCAGCTCCGTCCTCGTCTTCGGCCTCGCCGCGCGGGGCGGGTACCAGCAGAACCGGCTCGTCCTCGTCGGCTTCGGTGTCGCGACCGGGGCGGCGGCCCTGATCAGCCTCCTCATCATCATCACCGACCCGTTCAACGCGATCAAGGCGCTGACCTGGCTCTCGGGCTCCACGTACGGGCGGACCCTGCCCGACATCGTCCCCCTCGCGGCGGTCCTCGCCGTGGGCGTGGTCGTCGCGGCCGCCCGGCGCACCGAACTCGACCTGGTCTCGCTCGACGAGGACACCCCGCGACTCCTCGGCCTGAACCTGGGCCGCGGCCGCCTCGGTTTCCTCGTCCTCGCCGTCCTGCTCGCCGCCGCTGCCGTCGCCGCCGCCGGCACCATCGGATTCGTGGGCCTCGTCGCACCCCACGCGGCCCGCGCCCTGGTCGGCCGTCAGCACGCGCGCGTGGTGCCGGTCGCCGTCCTCCTCGGCGCCGTCCTCGTCTGCGCCGCCGACCTGGTGGGCCGTACGGTCATCGCCCCGGCCCAGCTCGGCGCGGGCATGATGACGGCGGTCATCGGCACGCCGTACTTCCTCTACCTGCTGGTACGAAGCCGACGCGGATAGCGGGTGCCAGGAGTGCCACGAGGCCCCGCCGGAGGGCGGACGACCTAAGCTGCCCTCCGGCACAGGCCTCGACCCAGGAGCACGCACCATGACCGACCGCGACCGGAAGCATCCGTACCCCGACGCCCTCCGGCCGGACGCGGCACCGGCCCCGCACGAGCTGCTCGCCCCGGTGACCGGACTGCTCGGCACCTGGACCGGCACCGGCCGGGGCGAGTACCCGACGCTCGCCGAGGACTTCACGTACGCGCAGGAGGTCACCTTCAGCCACGACGGCCGCCCCTTCCTCCACTACGAGGCGCGCGCCTGGCTGATCGACGCGGACGGCACCCCGCTGCGACCCGCGGCACGCGAGAGCGGCTGGTGGCGCCTCAAGCCCGAGGGCACGATCGAGGCGCTGATCACCCAGCCCACCGGCATCGCGGAGATCCTGGTCGGCCGCGCGGAGGACGGCACGATCGACTTCACCACCCACACCGTCGCCCTCGCCCCCACCGCCAAGCACGTCGAGGCAACCCGCCGCCGCTACACCCTGACGGACGCGGACACCCTGGACTTCGTCCACGACCTGGCGGCGGTGGGGCAGCGGCTCCAGCACCACCTTTCGGCACGGCTCCGGCGCGAGGACGGGAAGTAGCACCATGCGGAAGCAGATCGACGACGACCCCTACGTGTGGGACGACCCCTACCTGTGGCTGGAAGACATCTCCGGCGAGGCCGCCCTCGCCTGGGTGGCCGAGCGGAACGCGGAGACCGCGGGAGCGGTGACCGGGGGCGACGAGTTCGGGGCGCTGAAGGCGCGGCTGCGCGAGGTGCTCGACGCCTCCGACCGGATTCCGTACACCGTGCGGCGCGGTGAGCACCTCTACAACTTCTGGCGGGACGCGAAGCACCTGCGCGGGGTGTGGCGCCGGACGACCCTGGAGCAGTACCGCGAGGACACCCCCGAGTGGGAGGTGCTCCTCGACATCGACGCGCTGGCCGCCGCAGAGGACGAGAAGTGGGTCTGGGACGGGGCACGTGTACGGCGGCCGGAGTACGACCGGGCCCTGGTACGGCTCTCGCGGGACGGTGGGGACGCCGTCGTCGTGCGCGAATTCGACCTCGGCACACGGGAGTTCGTCGACGACGGATTCCGGCTGCCCGAGGCCAAGACGCGGATCGGATGGGCCGGCGACGACACCGTCCTCGTCGGCACTGATCTCGGACCGGACTCGCTCACCGACTCCGGCTACCCGCGTACCGTCCGCAGATGGCGGCGCGGCACACCCGTCGAGGACGCGCCACTCGTCTACGAGGCCGACCGGGCGGACGTGGCCGCCTGGGGCTACCGGGACCCGACACCCGGGTTCGAGCGGGAGTTCGTCGGCCGCTCCCTGGACTTCTTCCGCAGCGAGACGTACCTCCTGCGCCCCGACGGCACCCGCGCACGGATCGAGGTGCCCGACGACGCGAGCGCCTACGCCCATCGGCAGTACCTGATCGTCACCCTCAAGTCCACCTGGCTCGGGCAGCCGACGGGCTCGCTGCTCGCCTTCGACTTCGACGCCTTCCTGGCGGGCGATCGCACCCATGAGGTGCTGTTCACCCCCGACGCGCGGACCGCGCTCGCCGGGCACACCTGGACCCGCAACCACCTCCTCCTGGAGACGATGAGGGACGTCAGCACCCACATCGAGGTACTCACCCCCGCCTCCGACGGCGGCGGCTGGACGCGCGAGCCGCTCGTCGGCGTCCCGGCCCTGTCCGCCGTCAGCATCGTCGACACCGACCCCGACGTGTCCGACGAGTACTTCCTCGACGTTTCGGGGTTCCTCCAGCCCTCCACCCTCCACCACGGGCGGATCGGCGCCGGCTCGGAGGCCCTCAAGCAGGCCCCGCACCACTTCGACCCCGCCGGCCTCACCGTCGACCAGCACTTCGCGACCTCCCGGGACGGCACGCGCGTCCCGTACTTCGTCGTCGGCCCGGACCGCGCCACCGCGCCCGGCCCCGGGCCCACCCTCCTCTACGGCTACGGAGGCTTCGAGGTCTCCCTCACCCCGTTCTACGGCGGGGTGACGGGCCGGGCCTGGCTGGAACGCGGCGGCACCTACGTCATCGCGAACATCCGCGGCGGCGGCGAGTACGGCCCCGACTGGCACCAGGCCGCGCTCGGCGCCGAACGCCCCCGGGCCTTCGAGGACTTCGCGGCCGTCGCCGAGGACCTCGTCGCGCGGGGCATCACCACGCCCGCCATGCTCGGCGCCAAGGGCGGCAGCAACGGCGGGCTCCTCATGGGCGCCATGCTCACCCGCCACCCCGAGCTCTTCGGCGCGATCGTCGCCCAGGTGCCGCTGCTCGACATGACCCGCTTCCACAAGCTCCTCGCGGGCGCGTCCTGGATCGCCGAGTACGGCGACCCCGACGACGAGGCCGACCGCCCCCATCTGCTCGAACTCTCCCCGTACCACCGGCTCGCGGCGGACCGGGACTACCCGCCGGTCCTCCTGATGACCTCGACCCGCGACGACCGCGTCCACCCCGGGCACGCCCGGAAGACGGCCGCCCGGCTGCGGGAACTCGGCCACCGGGTCCTCTTCCACGAGAACACCGGCGGTGGGCACGCGGGCGCGGGCGACAACGAACAGGCCGCCCACAACAGCGCGCTCGTGCACACGTACCTGTGGCAGCAGCTCACGGGAGCGGGAGCGGAAGCGGAACCGGGAGCAGGCGGGGGAGCGGGAGCGGAGGTGCCGGCCATCCCCGGACCGCTCACAGCCACCCCGACCGCTGCGCCTGCAGCGCCATCTGGAACCGGCTCGTAGCCCCGAGCCGGGCCATCAGGACCTGCACCCGGCGGAAGAGCGTACGACGGCTGACGCCGATCTCCCGGGCGATCACCTCGTCGCTCGCCCCCGCCGCGAGCAGCCGGAGCAGACGCCGGTCGGCGGGCAGCAGCCCCGCCGGCCGGGCCGAGCGGCCGTGGAACGGCAGCGCGTTCTGCCAGGCCTGCTCGAACAGCGCCACGAGCGCGGAGAGCAGGCCGCACGGCTGCACGACCAGCATCGTGTTGTACACGTCCGTCTCCTTGATCGACAGGGCGACCAGGGCGTACGCGTCATCGATGATCACGAGCTTGACCGGCACCGACGGAAGGACCCGCGCCTGCTCGCCGGCCTCGATGCACGGCTCGATCGAGTTCTCCAACTGCCCGGGGTGCTCAAGGGACTCCCGCGAGTACACGACCCGCTGGGTCACCCCACGCACGAGCGTGGCCAGCGCGTCGTCCGTGGCGCCGACGAGGGGGAAGTACGGCGGCGAGTCGAACTGCCGGATCTGCTCCCGTGCGCTCGTCCACGCCTGACGCATCCGGAGCCCGATGGCGTCACCGGTCACCACCTCCACCAGCGGATCGTGATACCCGGCGAGCCGCTGCCGCCGGAACGACTCGAACGCGCCCCCGACGGTGATCCGGGACGCGTCGAGCTCGGCCGCCCGGCGCCGCCCGAGGATCTCCAGACCTGCGGCGGGAGGCACCGGCGCCACGACGTCGGAGCCCTCCTCCGCGGTGCTCGCCAGCCCGCTGTCGACCAGCTCGCGGTACGCCTCCGCCAGCGCCTCGTCGCCGAGCCCGGCCGCGGCGCCGATCGAACTCAGCGGCGCGGGCCCGCACTCCAGGAGCGTGCGGTACACCAGGGCGGCCTCGTGCCCGACCCCCAGAAGCCGAAGGGCCTCGCTGAGTTTCTCGTTCGCCATGCGTCGATTATCGACGTCTTCGATTCGGGGCCGTCGGTCCCCGCCGTTCATGTGCCGTGACGGGCTCGAGGGGCACCTCGGACGCCCGCAGACAGGGGTCGCCGCCCCCTGGGCCGACAGCCTCGCGAGAGGCGCCCACCCACCCTCCCAGGCGTTCGCCAAAACCCCTCTGACCTGGTGTTTTGCGGGAATCCGCCTAGGCTGACAGAGGTCTGGAAGACACCGTCGGAGGGGACTTCATGAGCGACGCCGCACACACGTACGACGCCAGTCGGATCCAGGTGATCGAGGGGCTGGAGGCCATCCGGAAGAGGCCGGGGATGTATGTCGGATCGACCTCGCAACGAGGTCTGCACAACATGGTGCTCGAAGCCGTGAGCTCGGCCGTGCACGAAGTGCTGGCGCGTGGTGCGGGCTCCGTCGACGTCACGCTCACCGCCGACGGCGGTGTCCGGGTCGCCGACGACGGGCCCGGCGTCCCCTTCGAGAGCGTCGGGGACGCCGCCGCTCCCGGACTCGAAGCCCAGCTGACGCGTGTGTACGCCGGGCGGGATCCGGGCGCACATCGTGTGGCGAGGCTCGACCTCTTCTCTGTCGGGCTGAGCACCGTCAACGCGCTGTCGAGCCGCCTGACCGCCGAGGTGCGGCGCGACGGAGCGCGCGAGATCCAGGAGTACGCGCGCGGTGTCGCACTCACCCCGCCCACGCCCGCCGGGCCCGCGACGGGGAGTGGGACCACCCTCGCCTTCTGGCCGGACGCCGACATGTTCGAGACGACGGATTACTCGTACGACGCGCTGGTGGAGGTCGTCAGTGCGCTCGCCCTCCTGAACCGGGGCCTGCGCGTGTCCCTGACGGACGAACGCCCTCCGGGCGGGGCCGTGACGGAGCGGTTCGAGGGCGGGGTACGGGACTTCGTCGCCTTCCTGGAGACCGCCGCCGAGGGGCAGCCCGTCCACCCGGACATCCTCGCCTTCGAGGTGGAGGACCCGCGGATGGCGGGGTCGGCGGAGGTGGCCCTCCGGTGGTGCGACTCGGGGGAGGCGGTGGTCCGAAGCTTCGCCAACAGCCGTCGCACCCATGAAGGCGGCGAGCACGTGGAGGGCTTCCGCACCGGCCTTGCGGCCGCGGTCACCGCGTACGCGAGGGAGCGGCGTCTTCTGACGGCGGCGGACCCGGATCTCGATGCCGACCGGGTCGGGGAGGGTCTCACGGCGGTCGTGTCGGTGAAGCTGGACCGGGTGGAGTTCAGCGGAGCCACCCGCACGCTCCTGGGCGGCGCCGAGGTGCGGTCCTGCGTAGAGGACGCCGTCCGCGTGCACGTCGGCACATGGCTGGAGCGGCACCCGGAGCAGGCCTCGGCCGTCGTCGGCCGCATCGTCCGGGGAGCGCGCCGGGACTGAGCCGTCGAGCCGCGGCGCTGCTACTCAGCCACGGGTGAGTAGCAGCGCCCACGCGCGCCACCCGGGAGCCGTCCTACGCTCCCGATCATGAGTGCTGTCGCCCGAAGCCGTCAGGGCCGCCTGGTGCGGCGCTTTCTCTACGGCCTGATCGCCGTCGGCCTGGTCGCCGCCGGTTCCTACGTCTGGAACGGAACGCCGTACCCCGCGACCGACCCCGACGCGGTCGCCGCGCGCCTCAAGGCGGAGGGTCAGCGGGTGTACGACGAGGCCGTTCTGCCCGCCGGAGCCGACGGCGTGGGGTCACGGGTGGAGACGCGCCTCTGCTCGTACCGCGGCCTCAGGGGGTTCGCGCACATCGACAGCGGCCGCCTCGACGTGCGCAGCTTCGAGCTCTCGTGGCGCGTCACGGACGTGCCGGTCGCGACGGCCCGCGCCGCGCAGGCGCGCACCCGCCTCCGCCTGGAGCGGGACGGCTGGAAGCTGGTCAGCGAGAACATCTCCGACCTGGGCTTCCGCTTCGAACACCCGGGGACCGGCGACAAGGTGGACGTCGACTGGTACGAGCCGACGGGCACGTTCGCCCTCAGCGCGTACGCCCCCTGCGGCAAGCTGCCGGACGGTTTCTCCGAGTACGCCTGGCCGGCCGCCGACTGGACGCCCCGCTAGCCGTCGCGAGGCTGGCCGATCCGTGCCACTGGCGGTCTTCGGCAACCGGCGCACGCGTCGCGGAGTACCTTCCGGAAGTCGCCGGCCCACGGCGGTCGATGAACTCATCCGGAAGAAGGTGCAGGACGTGGCGAAGGGTCGCAAGAACGGCCTCTACGAAGGCGTCTCCGAGGAGCTGTCCGCCCTGATGAGGTCGGGGTGGGCGGACACCGAGCGGCACGGGCTCCAGCCCGACGAGCAGGCCCCGTACGCGGCCCGCCGCCGCGCCGCGCTCTCCGCGCGCTTCCCCGGCGAGCGCCTCGTGATCCCCTCCGGCAACCTCAAGACCCGCTCCAACGACGACATGTACCCCTTCCGCCCGTACACGGGATACGTGCACATGACGGGCGACCAGGCACGTGACGGCGCGCTGGTGCTCGAACCCCGCGCGGACGGCGGCCACGACGCCTACTGCTACCAGCTGCCGCGCGACAGCCGCGACAACGACGAGTTCTGGATCGGCTACACGGCCGAGCTGTGGATGGGCCGGCGCCGCTCCCTCGCGGAGGCCGAGGTCGTCCTCGGGCTGCCCTGCCGCGACGTCCGCAAGGCCGCCGACGACCTGGCCGCCGCCACCGGCGTCCCCACCCGGATCGTCCGGGGCATCGACCCGGCCCTGGAGGCCGCGGTCGCCACGGACGAGGACCGCGACGACGAACTGGAGGAGGCGCTCTCCGAACTCCGGCTCGTCAAGGACGCGTGGGAGATCGGCGAGATGCGCAAGGCGGTCGACTCCACCGTCCGCGGCTTCACCGACTGCGTCGGCGAGCTGTCGCGGGCCGTCGCCTCCTCCGAGCGGTGGATCGAGGGAACGTTCTTCCGCCGGGCGCGCCTTGAGGGCAACTCCGTGGGCTACGGCTCCATCTGCGCCGCCGGTGAGCACGCCACGATCATGCACTGGACGGACAACGACGGTCCGGTCCGGCCCGGCGACCTGCTGCTGCTCGACGCCGGCGTGGAGACCCGCTCCCTGTACACCGCCGACGTCACCCGCACGCTCCCGATCAGCGGCACCTTCACCCCGGTCCAGCGCCAGGTGTACGACGCGGTGTACGAGGCGCAGGAGGCGGGCATGGCCGCGGTCAAGCCGGGTGCCCCGTACCGCGACTTCCACGAGGCGTCCCAGCGTCACCTGACGGCACGGCTGGTCGAGTGGGGCTTCATCGAGGGCCCGGTCGACCGTGCGTACGCCCTCGGTCTCCAGCGCCGCTTCACCATGGCCGGCACCGGGCACATGCTCGGCCTGGACGTCCACGACTGCGCGCAGGCCCGCACGGGGGAGTACGTCGGCGGCGTCCTCGAACCGGGCATGGTGCTCACCGTCGAGCCCGGCCTGTACTTCCAGCCCGACGACCTGACCGTGCCGGAGGAGTGGCGGGGCATCGGCGTCCGGATCGAGGACGATCTGCTCGTCACCGACGACGGTCACGAGAACCTGTCGGCGGGCCTCCCGCGCTCCTCGGCCGAGGTCGAATCCTGGATGTCCCGCTTCGCGGGCTAGCCCGACCCGGACGGCGCCGCCCGAGCTCCCCGTGCGAGAGCGCGCAGGGGCTCGGGCGGCGCCGTCGCAGGGGCTGTGGGCTGTCACCAGATGACGACTCCGCCTCCCACGGCCCGTGCCCGCACGGCGGCGTCCTCGACGATGGCCAGCCGCACGGTGATCGTGTGCCGGTGTTCCTCCACGGTCCGTACGGGTTCCGTTCCCGCGACGATCGTCTCCAGGTTCTCGCGCAGCAGCCGGCACTCGCTCTGGAACGCGGGGACATTCTCCGGTTCGACGAACAGGTCGCCCTCGGCCAGGACCGGGAAGAACCGAGCCCCCAGCGACCGCACCACGGGCGAGCCCCACACGCGCGTGCGCCAGCTCTCGAAGCCCGCGGCGTCGTTGCATCCCTCCGGAACGTCCTGCACCTGCCTCTCACCGTTCGCGCCGACCAGGAAGACATCCACCGACAAGCTCATGAGGGGAGTGGATCACGGGCTCGGCGGTGCGGTCCAAGGGATTGTGCGTCGGCGGGGCTACAGTCGGCGCCCGTAGTTCGCCCCGCGCTCCCGTCCGGGTGGGCGGCGGCGCGGGGCGTGAGCGGCACCGGAGGAACCCCGTGAGACGAGTGACCGTAGGGGCTGTGGCGAGTCTGGTCGTGGCCGTCGGAGCGCTGAGCTCCGCCGGGTGGGCCCCCAGCGGGTCGGCCGTCGCGCGGGAGCGGGCGGCGGACCCCGTGGTCCGGGCGGCCGGTGGCGTCGGCGGGGCCCGGTGCGAGGTTTCCGTCCCGTACACCTCGGGCGTCGGCGGGTACGCGTCCTACCGCATCCCGGCCGTCGTACGGACCCCGGCCGGCACCCTGCTCGCCTTCGCCGAGGGGCGGGTCGGCGGCGCCGGGGACAGCGGCGACATCGACCTCGTGGTGCGGCGGTCGGAGGACGGCGGATGCACCTGGGGGCCGACGCGCGTCGCCGCCGCAGGACACGGCGACACCCGCGGCAACCCCGCACCCGTCGTCGACCCGCGCTCCGGCGACGTGGTCCTGCTGAGCTCGTACAACGGCGGTGAGGCCACCGAGACGCAGATCCTGGGCGGTGAGGTGCCGGCCGCGCGGAGCCGACGGGTGTTCGTCCAGCGCAGCACCGACGACGGGTGGACGTTCTCGACGCCGCGCGAGATCACCGCGACCGTCAAGCGTTCCGACTGGCGCTGGTACGCCACGGGTCCCGGCCATGCCGTCGCGCTGACCCGCGCTCCGTACGCCGGTCGTCTCGTCGTGCCCGCCAACCACTCGACCGCACCCCCCGAAGGCTCGGGCGACACCGGCCGCGAGCCCAGGTATTACGGGGCGCACGCCGTCTACAGCGACGACGGCGGCCGGTCCTGGCACCTCGGTCTCGTGGACGACACATACGACGGCTTCGTCAACGCCAACGAGTCGACCGTGGCCGAACTGCCCGACGGCAGGCTGTACTTCAGCGCGCGCGACCAGTTCGGCACCAGCCCGGGCAACCGCGCCGACGCCGTGGCGAGCCGTGGCGGGGAACACCTCGTGCGCCCCTTCGCGCCCCAACCCGACCTGGACCGCGTCCCCGTGGTGCAGGGCAGTGTGCTGTACGCCGGCGGGCCGGGCGGCGCCCTGCTGTTCTCGGCCCCGTCGGCCCCGACCGCCCGAGCCGAGCCCGCCCTGTGGAGCAGCGAGGACGGCGGTCGCACCTTCACGAAGCGGCTGACCGTGTCCCGGAACAAGGCGGCGTACTCCGACCTCGTCCAGCTGGACGAGGCGACGATCGGCCTCCTCCACGAGACCGGGACCAGGAGTGCGTACGAGACGGTGGAGTTCCGCCGTATCCCGCTGGCGGCCGTGACGAGTCCGGCGGACCGGGTCACCGTCCGAGGGCGTGAGCCGGACCGCCCGCTCACCGCCCGGCGCGGCTCCCGCCAACCCGCCGGAGAGGCACGGTTCACGCGAATGCCGTGAGGTCCTCGTACAGGGCGAAGAGGCGGGGGAGTGGCTGGTCGGACTCCCGCCCCGGGTGGTGCGTCAGGGCGGTCCACGCGGTGGCGAAGCGCTCGCGGGCCCGGGCCCCCGGCCAGGGCGCGGGGAGCAGTTCGGGCGGCAGCAGGGGGTCCGGCCCCATGGCGTGCGTGAAGGCGGCGGCGAGCCGGACGGCGAGCGTCAGCCGCTCGACGGCCGTGAGGCTCTCGGTGCGCTCCGCGCCTTCCGGGTTCCCCAGCCGGTCCAGGCAGCCTCGGGCGAAGGCGGCAAGCCGGTCGTGCCGGGCGGCGATCTCGTCGAGCGGCCAGAGCGCGGCGGCCAGCGCCCGTGGTTCGGTGACGTCCCCGACCCGCAGGTCGGTGCTGGTGAGGTAGGTGACCTGGCCGGGGACGCCGAGGTGGTGGGCCTGGGCCTCGACGAGCGGTCCGATCGGGTTGGCGGCGGCGTACAGGCCCCCTTGGAGCGGCGCGGCGCCGAGGTGGAGCAGCGTGTCGCGGAGCGCGTCGCGGGCGGCCCGCGACGACTCCGGGACGGCGAAGGCGAAGAGGTGCCACCTGCCGTCCCAGGGGGCGAGCCCCTGGTCCTGGCGGTAGGCGTAGTCGGCATGGGCGGCGTCGGGGGCGATCGCGCCGGTGGGGTCGGCGACCGCGCGGAGGACGGCCTTGCGGCCCCGTCCCTCGTGGGTGAAACGGCCCTCCGCGACGAGGCGCTTGACGCAGAGCCGGACCTGCTGGTCGGTCATGGAGAGGAGCCCGGCGACGGTGTAGAGCTCCCCGGCGTCGACGGTGCCGTCGGTACGGACGAGGGCGTGGACGAGCGTACGGGTGGGGAGAGGGGTCCACGCGGAGTCATCGGTGGGTTCCGTGGGTTCGGTGAGTCCGGCGCGTTCGGGTTCATCGGCGGCCGCCGCGTTCCCCGCCCCCGTCGTGGTGGTGTCGCGTTTCATCGGGCCTCCTGGGCGTGCGGGAAGTCGGCCGCCGTGACCGGCCGGTGCATCGTCGTGGCGGCCCCGAAGCCCATCAGGCCGCGGAGGTAGGGGGTCTTCTCGGTGTGCACGGCGACGAAGCCGTGCCGTTCGTACAGTGCACGGGCGCGTGGGTTGACGTCGATGACGTCCAGCCGGATGCGGCGGCAGCCGGCTTCGGCGGCCACGGCCGCGACCTCGCGCAGGAGGAGGCCGCCGATGCCCGTGCCCCGGTGCTCGGGGGCGACCGCGATGCCGTCCATCACCAGTTCACGGTCGCCGGGCCGGCGCTCCAGGAGCGCGAGCAGGGCAAGGCGGGGCAGCCCGCGCACCGCCCCGTACGCCGCCAGCACGTCCCACGGCCCGCCGCCGGTGAGCCCGCGCCCGTCGAGCTGGTACCCGGCGACGCCCGCCACCTCGCCGTCGACGAGCGCGGCGACGCCCCGGTCGACGTGGAGGTGGGCCGCGATGAAGGCGCGGGCCTTGTCGGGCGGGTTGAGCGCGGCGCCGAGCTTGCGCCCGAACGCCTCCCAGTACAGCGCGGCGACCCTGGCCTCACTGCCCTCGGGCACGCCCCTGTGTACCACCGGCCGAGTGTCCATCGGTCCTCCCCTTCCTTCGAGCGGGCGTCCTTCGCGTCGATTCTATCGACAGTAGTACGTTCATTCTCGATACGAACGTTTTCGGGTCGATAGATTCGGCCCGGGGTCGACCGCGTCGTCGACGAGACGCCGAGCACCCGCACCTTCGGGCTCCGCCGCCCCGGCGGCGCCGACCTGCCGCCCTTCCTCGCCGGGCAGTACGTGGGAGTGTTCGCGGACGGGGACGAACCGGCCGTACGCGCTCTCCTCCGGCCCGGCCGACCTGAGCCGCTACGACCTGACCGTGCGCCGTGTGCCCGGCGGGCGGATCAGCAACCACCTGCTCGACACCCTCGCCACCGGTGACACCCTCTCGACCACCGGCCCCCAGGGCACCTTCCACCGTGTACGTGTGCGGGCCCAGGCCTTCTACCCGTACGCCCTTGAGGACGCCGGCATCCGCCCCGAGCCGCCTGCCGCTCCGGCGAGTGCGGCCTGTGCCGGGTCCGCGTCCTCCAGGGCGAGGTCCACCACGCGGAGGAGGCCCGGCTCCGGCTCTCCGATCCGGACTCGGGGTACGCGCACGCGTGCGCCGCCTATCCCCTGACGGACGTGGAGCTGGACGTGTGAGGGGGGACAGGAGAGCGACGGGAGTGGGCGTACGTACGCACATCGGTCGTCCGTGCGAGGGAAAATGGCGAGAACATTCACCGATTCAGGTGACAGCGGCCGAGGCGAAACGTCCCTCCCGGAAGGGGGACGGCCACGCTCGAAGCGACACATGGAGCCACCCTGTGGAGCGCCCGATGCAGCTGATTCCCCGTCATGACCCCTACATGATCGTCCGCTCGACCGGCGGCGTCACCGTCGCCGCCCTCCGGGGTGAACTCGACCTCGTCCTCGTCCGGCACCTGCGGCCCGAGCTGGACGCCCTCGTGCGGGAGTCCGACGCCCTGACCGTGGACATCCGGCGCCTCACCTTCTGCGATGCCACGGGGCTCGGCCTCCTCGCCCACTGCGCCGGACGCACCCGTCAGCGGGGGGCGCGCTGGAGGCTCGTCTGCGACCAGCCGTGGATCCTCCGCCTCATCCGCCTGACCGCACTCGGCGACGTCCTGTGCCCGGACGCCGATCCGACGGGGGCACTTCCGGTCGCCTGGGAGGAGGGCCCGGCGGACGCACTGCCGGTGATGACGGCCCTTCAGCGGGATCCGGCGGCCCCTTGCCCGGTCGAGCTGGGCGTGACAAGACCCGTCTCGTAGGCGGCGATCACGGCTGCTCTCCTGCCTGTGATCGGCCCCCGTCCGGCGGACGAGGTCCAGGCCGTTTCCTTCGGATCATCTGATCGTTGCTTGATGCGTCTCGTTGACTGATACTCAGTGGGCGAGGATCGAGCCGTTGCTGCCGGACCGGACACCGAAGCGGGGTGGGCGGTGGCGTGATCACCGGCAGGTGATCGACGGCATCGCGTTCAAGTACCGCACCGGGACGCCTTGGAAGGGCCTGCCCGAGCGCTTCGGGTCGTGGCAGGGCGCCCACAACCGCCTGCGGAAGTGGGCCGCCGACGGCACCTGGGAGAAGGTCTTCACCGCCCGGCGGCCTGACCACCAAGATCCACCTTGCCGCGGACAGCCGCTGTCGGCCACTGGCGTTCGTCCTCACGCCCGGCCAGGCCGGCGACGCACCCGCGTTCCCCGAGGTCGTGGCCCGCTTACGGGGTGCCCCGGCCGATCAGTCGGCCTCGGACCACACCGGAGGTGGTCCTGGCAGACGTTGAGGGAGCTGAGGCCGTGCGCGCTGTACCAGGTCGGCTCCTGATCGTCCTGCGGCACCTGATACTCGATGAAGCCGCTTATGTCTGTACCCATGCCAGGCATCCTCCCGACGCCGTCAAATGATTTCGTCTGCGCCGGATCGACTACCTACACATACGTGAGCCTCCTGGTCAGGAGGTTGTGGTGAGAAACAGCGCCCGGACGCGGCCTTACGGTCAAAGCACGGAGCGCAGCTCTGCCCGCAGTCCGGTGTACACGGACGCGACCGGTACCGACGGCATGTGATCCGAAAAGACAGGCCTTAGGGCGCGCCGGGAAGCCGGACCATGACGAGCAGGCCGCCGGCCGGGCGGGGGGTGAGGTGGAGGGAACCGTCGTGCGCGCGGACGACGCTCTGCACGATGGCAAGGCCGAGGCCGACGCCGGGGTGTTCGTCGTCGGTGCGGACGCGTTCCGTTCCCCGTCGGAAGGGTTCGGTGAGGGTCGGTACCAGGTCCGGCGGGAGCCGACGGCCCGTGTTCTCGACCCGCAGTACGCTCATGGCGCCCTCCGCCCCTGTGCGGACCGTCACGGTGCCACCGGTGGGGACGTTGTGGACGACGGCGTTCTGGACGAGGTTCGTCACCATCCGCAGCAGGAGCTCCGCGGAGCCGCTGGTCCTGGCAGCGCCGCCGGTGACGTCGAGCGTGATCCGGCGCTGTTCGGCGAGGGGGAGCAGCGTTTCGGCGGCCTCCTCGGCGAGGAGGGAGAGGTCGACGCTCTCGCGGGTGAAGGTGCCGGTGTCGCCGCGGCTGAGCAGCAGGAGGGCCTCGGTGAGGTCGATCGCCCGCGTGTTGACGGCCTGCAGGCGTTCGACGAGTTCGTCCCGGTCCCGGGTGGGGTCCTCGCGGGCGACGTCGAGGAGCGCTCGCGAGATCGCCAGTGGGGTGCGCAGTTCGTGGGAGGCGTTCGCGGCGAACCTCCGCTGCTCGGCGACGTGCGACTCGAGTCTCTGGAGCATCGAGTCGAACGCGTCGGAGAGTTCGCGGAACTCGTCCTGGCGGCCCTTCATCCGGATCCGGTGGGACAGCGACCCCTCCCCGGCCCTCCGTGCCGCGTCCCTGATCTGGGTCAGCGGTGCGAGCATCCGGCCGGCGAGGAGCCACCCCCCGACGAGGCCGAACACGAGGAGGAAGGCCATTGCCCACGCCGCCGCGGGGAGGAAGGTGCGGACGAGGAGGTAGCGGTTGGGCGAGACCCCGAGGAGGCCCTGCGGGTTGTCGGGTACGTAGCGCAGCAGGTACCCCCACACCACGGCCAGCAGGAGAGCCCCGGCGACGGCGAGGAATCCGGCGTAGCTGAGGGTGAGTTTCAGCCGGGCGCTGAGCCCCGGGCGCCTATCCATGCGTACTGCCGGGGCGGGTGGTGTCGGGTGCGGTCTCGATGCGGTAGCCGACACCCGGCACGGTGGCGATGATCCATGGTTCGCCGAGCCGCTTGCGCAGCGCGGAGACGGTGATGCGTACGGCGTTGGTGAGGGGGTCGACGTTCTCGTCCCAGGCCCGTTCGAGCAGCTCCTCGGCGCTGACGACCCCGCCCTCGGCGGCGACGAGGACTTCGAGGACGGCGAACTGTTTGCGGGTGAGCGCGACGTAACGACCGTCGCGGAAGACCTCCCGCCGGAAGGGGTCGACCCGCAGGCCCGCGAGCTCACGGACCGGGGGCCGGGCGTACGCGCGTCTGCGGTCGAGCGCCCTCAGCCGCAGGACGAGCTCCCGCAGCTCGAACGGTTTGGTGAGGTAGTCGTCGGCGCCGAGCTCGAACCCGGAGGCCTTGTCGTCGATCCGGTCGGCGGCGGTGAGCATGAGGATCGGGATGCCGCTCCCGGAGGCGATGATGCGCCGGGCGACCTCGTCGCCGGAGGGGCCGGGGATGTCGCGGTCGAGGACCGCGAGGTCGTAGGAGTGGACGCTGAGCAGTTCCAGGGCGGAGTCGCCGTCGCCGGCGATGTCGGCGGCGATCGCCTCGAGCCGCAGACCGTCACGGACGGCTTCGGCCAGGTAGGGCTCGTCCTCCACGATCAGTACGCGCATGGGTGAAGCCTAAGCAGGGGAACGCGTCGCCGACGTGTGCGAGGGCGGGGGCGAGGGCGGGGGCGCACCGGCGACACGCCTCAGGCCGCCGGTGCCATCGCGGGGCGGGGCCGGTCCGACGGCTTTCCCGCCGTGGTGCGCCACCAGCGGCGCGAGGCCAGTGCGGCCAGCGCGGCGCCGGTGGCGTTGACCAGGACGTCGTCCACGGAGGACACCCGGTCGAGCTGGAAGACGTACTGGGCGGTCTCGACGAGGACCGAGCAGCCCGCGCCGAGCGCCAGGATCCGGAGCACGGACGCCGCCGCCGCGAACCGCATCGGGGCGAAGAAGCCCAGCGAGGCGAAGACCAGCAGGTTGCCGATGATCCCGAGCGTCCCCATCGTGACCAGGTCCCGCAGCGGCACCAGGCTCACCCGGGCGGGGGCGACGCCGGGCGCGGCGCCCGGCATCAGGGTCAACCACAGGAACGGCACCGTCCCGTGGACCATGCCCACCTCGGCCAGCGACTTCCGCCATGCCGACGTGACACCGGCGGCCCGCCGCCGGCGCGCCAGGGCCCACACCACGAGCAACGACAACGGCACAGCGACCAGAGTCATGAGCACCACACCGTTGAAGGTGTCGAAGCAGCCGTGCCACCGTCCGGCCATGCACCGTGGAGCGGACATCATCAGCGGCCCCCGTATGACGAACAGCGCGCTCGCCAGACCGAGGACCGCCAGGCCGATGGAGACGATCCTTCGCGTGCGGCGGTGCGGTGTGGGCAGGGGTGCGCTGTGTGTCATGCCCCCATTGAAGAGGGAGGGCGGTTGCCGGGGCGTATGCGATTTTCGATACACCCGCGATACACGGAACACCCGCGATACACGGATTCCTGGGCACGCGGGAGCGGCGCGAGCCGACGGTGGGGGCCGCCGGTCGGAGCCGCCGGTGGGAGGATCCGAAATCCCCTGGCAGCAAGGTCGCGTGGGCGCGATCATGGCCGGATGAGCCGGCACGCCGAGACCGCCCAGCCCGTCGGGACCATCCCGACCACCCCGAACCCCGAGCCCATCGGGACCACCCCGACCCCCCTGCCCGTGGACGCGCTGATCGTCGTGGACGTGCAGTCGGCCTTCGTCACCGGTGACGGGGCCGTGCCGGCGGCCGCGCGGCTCGTCGACCGTACGACGGATCTCCTCGCGCGGGCCCGGCGGGACGGTGCCTTCGTCGTGCACCTCCAGAACGACGGCCCGCCCGGCGCGGAGGACGAACCCCACACGCCGGGCTGGGAGCTCCACCACCCCGTCGAGCCCGGGCCCCGGGAGCTCGTCATCCGCAAGCCGCACGACGACGGCTTCGCGGAGACCCCGCTGGGCCGCGTGCTCAGCGACGCGGGCGTGCGGGCGGTCGCCGTCTGCGGCGTGATGTCCGAGATGTGCGTGCAGGCGACGGCTCGTACGGCCCTGGCACGCGGCTACCGAGTCGTCGTACCGCACGATGCCCACGCCACCCAGGACGTTCCGGCGGCGCCGGGAATCAGCGGGGTCGTCCCGGCCGCGACGGTCTCCCGGGTCGCCGCCTACGCCTTGGGGAGCGACGCGGAGGTCACCGTACGAGCCTCGGAGGTCACGTTCACGGCCCCTGCCGCCGGCTGAGCCGCGCCGTCGAGGATGCCGATCTTCATGGTGCTTCCTTCTGTCCGGGACCCGTCCCCCTGACGCGCGGCGAGCCGTCTCAGAAGGTGACATACGGAAATTGCAAATTTCTGCAATTCGATACATCCTGGTCCGGCCGTGCCCGTGGGTAGCCGCCGGGCGCGGCGACCCGTCCCGCGCCCCGCGCCCCCGGAGGACAGACCGTGCCGGTCCCGCTGTACCAGGCCAAGGCCGAGTTCTTCCGCATGCTGGGCCATCCCGTACGGATCCGGGTCCTGGAGCTGCTCCAGAGCGGCCCGTTGCCCGTACGGGAGCTGCTCGCGCGGATCGAGATCGAGCCGGCGGCCCTCTCGCAGCAGCTCGCCGTGTTGCGCCGCTTCGGGATCGTGACCGCCACCCGCGAGGGATCCACCGTCGTGTACACGCTCGCGGGCGGGGACGTGACCCAGTTGATGCAGGCCGCGCGGCGGATCCTCACCGAGATCACCGCCGGCCCGCAGTCCTGCCTCCCTCCCGTGCTTCCGCAGCCCGTGCTTCCGCAACCCGTGCTTCCGCAGTGATCGCCGTACGAGAAGGATGACGACGCACATGACCATCGAATGGCGTTACACCGTCCAGCAGGACCTGGGCGTACTGTCCCTGGCCGGGTTCCTCGGAGCCGACGCCGTGGGGCGGTTCACCGGGGCCGTGGGATGGGCGGTCGCGCGCGGCACGGGACCGGTCGTCCTCGACCTGACCCGGCTGCGGGGCTGGTCGGTCGGCGGGCAGCTCGCCGTCGCGGAGGCGGCCCTCCGGCTGCGGGCCGCGGGCCGCGCCCTCGAACTGGCCGCGATCCCCGCCGACGGCTCCCTCGTCCCGGTGGGTGAAGGGCCTCAGGTCCCGATCCACCGCGACCTCGCCGCGGCGCTCGCCGCGCACCGCGACGCGGGCGCGGAACAGCGGGCGTGGCGCAGCGACGCCTGGCCGACCACCTGATCGCTCGGTGGCGCCGGTACCGCTCACGTACCCGCTCACTCACCGCTCACGTACCGCCCGAGTACGGTCCGCGTACCGCCCAAGTGCCGGACCGTCCTGGCAGGTTCCGGCCATGATCCGCCCCGGACCCGTCCCAGGTGCGTTTCCGCCCTCGCAGGCGCGAGGATGGGGGACATGCTGCACAGTGCCGGGTCGATGCGACGCGCGGGGTGGGTGTGATGAGTACGCCGCTCTACCAATTGAAGGCCGACTTCTTCAAGACACTGGGACACCCTGTCCGCATCCGCGTTCTGGAGCTGCTGAGCGACCGCGAGCACGGTGTCGCCGAGATGCTCCGCGACACTGGGGTCGAACCGGCGTACCTCTCCCAGCAGTTGGCGGTACTGCGCCGGGCGAACATGGTCGTCGCCCGGCGCGAAGGCACGGCCGTGTACTACGCGCTGACGAGTCCTCAGGTGGCCGAACTGCTGCGGATCGCCCGCACGATCCTCTCCGGCGTCCTCGCGGGCCAGGCGGAACTGCTGGCCGACCTCCGGGCCGCGGTACCCCGGGAGAAGGCCCCCTCGCTCACGTCCCCGACGGCCGCGGCTGCTCCGGCGGAACCGAGCTCTCGGCGGCCGCCATCCACTGGTCGAGGTCGGCCTGGGTGAAATCCGTCCACGGTGGGATGTCGGGGAGCTGCCGGAGGAGGTCGTAGGCCTCGGAGATCTGGGGGCCGCGGAGGATCGGGCAGTGGCAGCCGGCGATGACCTCGGCGTTCAGGTGCTGGAAGTCGCTGACGACCCTCCCGAACTTCTGGGCGTCCAGCAGGGCGACCCAGGGGGAGACCAGCCGTCCGCCGAAGAGCTGGCCGTCGCGGAACTCGTCCGGCGACAGCGCCGCCGTTTCGGGCATGGGGGTCGGCACGTTCGTGGCGAAGGTGTCGACGGCCCACAGGACACTGGTCTTCGGGTCGAAGAGGGCGCGGGTCGTGGGGTTGTCGAACAGGGGCGGTCGCTTGGCGACCAGGGTGCGGTCGCCCGCGTCGATCGTGTCGCCGTCGGTCATGAAGCGGCACCGGTTGATGGGGGTCTCCCACTCCTCGGCCATGCGGCCGATGGAGAACCATGTCGTCAGCAGGGTCGCGTTCGGGCAATCCGCGAGGACCGCCAGGAGATTGCCGGCGTGGTCGCGGTCGTCGTGGGTGAGGAAGATCCACCGTACGTCGAGGGGATCCACGACGGACCAGGCTGCCTCCAACCACTGGGAGCGCACCGCGGGGGCTCCGGTGTCGACGAGGATCGGTTCGGCTCCCCGGATCACCATCGAATTCATCGGGAAGTGGCCGACCGGCGGGGCCTCAAGGGCCCACGGGATGACGAAGGTCTCCTCGGCGATCTCGTACGGTTGCAGAAGGTTGAACGTGTCCATGGTTGTCATCGCTGCTCTCCCTAGAACGGAGTCGCCGCGTCCGTGCATCCAGTCCAGCCCCGTGCCGCGCTGCCGTCAAACGCGGAACTCGCGGCGCTCGGCTTCCTCAAGCCCCAAGCCGTCAAGCCGTGGGTTGTTCGCCTCCCCAGCGCGCCCGGAGAACATCGGCCCAGTCGCCCGCTTCCGGACCGGGATCCTTCAGCTGTGGCACTGGGCCGGGAGCCGTCTCGATCAGGTGCACGAGCGTCCAGGCGACGCCGTAGCAGTCGTCCGGGCCGAAGCAGGTGGCCAGGGCGGCGGCCTCTTCGGGCGTGACAGGGCGCGAGATCGCTGTCAGCAGGCGGGCGCGCCGGTCGATCTCTTCCTCGCTCGCGTCCCAGTCGGGAAGCGGTCCGTCGGCAACGAAAGTCTGCACTTCGGGTCTCATGACCGAATGATCGTCCATCGTAGCCGAGGGCCGCTGCCGGGCGAACGGTCAGAACAGGTCCGGCCCCGCCTCCCCGGCCGCGATCTCGGTGGCGTGCGGACCGGACGTCAGGCAGGCTGAGCAGCATGTATTCGGTGGTGCAGAACGTTGCGGTCGACTGTTCGGATGCCTATGGGCTGGCTCGGTTCTGGAGTGAGGTGACCGGGTGTCCGCTGGACCCGGAGAGCGGACCGGGTGACCCGGAGACCCAGGTGATGCTGAAGGACGGCCCGGTGCTGTACTTCAACCAGGTACCGGAGCCGAAGACCCTCAAGAACCGCCTCCATCTGTGCCTGCGCCCGACGACCTCGCGCGAGGAGGAGGTCGAGCGCCTCCTGGCCCTCGGAGCCACCCTGGCCGGTGACCACCGAAAGCCCGACGGCACGGGCTGGGCGGTCCTCGCCGACCCCGAAGGCAATGAATTCTGCGTCCTCCGCAGCGACTCCGATCGCGCGGCGACACCTTCCTGAGCCACGGGGACGACTCCCTGGGCCACGGGGATGACTTCCTGGGCCCCGAGGCCGACTTCCTGGGCCCCGGGGGCCGACGTCCTGATCCCCGAGGCCGACGTCCGGACCCCCGGGGTCGCCCAGACGCCCGGGCCGGGGACCTACGTGATCAGTGCGAGAGGCCGGCCGGCTCCGGGGCCCCGCGGTCCGGCTGGATGCCCGCCAGCAGATTGAAGGCACCCGTCAGCAGGTTGAGCGTGACCACGCCGACCACCTCCGCGATCACCCGGTCGCTCCAGCCGTGCGTCCGTACCTCGGCGACGTCCTCGTCCGACAGGGACCCCGGTTCGGCCAGGACCCGTAGCGCCAGGCCGATCAGGGCGGCCTCGCGGGGGTCGGTGGACGTGCCCTGGCGGGCCAGTTCGATGTCCGTCTCACTCAGGCCCGCCGCGCGACCCGCCGCGCGGTGCGCCTCGGCGCACGTGCCGCAGCCGATCCACTCCTGGACGGCGAGGGACAGCTTCTCGCTCAGGGCGCGTGGGATCTTCACCCGCTTCATCGCCCGGGAGAGGTTCAGATAGCCGTCGAGCAGGGCAGGTGAGTGCGCCATCGTCGACACCATCTCGCCGACGGAACCATGTCGTTGGACGATGTCGGTCAGCAGTTCGCCCGCCCGGCCCGGTGCCTGCTCGGGGGTGAGCGCGGTCAGTCTTCTCGTGGTCATCACGCCTCCTCGTTATACCCGTGGGGGGTATAACGAGGAGTGGGGCGGAGACGTTCCCGGCGACACGAATCCGTCCCGTCAGCCCGACAGCGCCAGGCGTGACGGGCCGTGGAACACCCAGTCCGGCGCGTACTCCACCTCGACCCGTGGACGCGCGCCGGGCCGCAGCGCCGGCAGCCGGTCGAGCAGCATCCCGAGTCCGATCTCCGCCTCCGCGCGCGCGAGCGCCGCGCCCACGCAGTAGTGGATGCCGAGGCCGAACGCGCAGTGCCGGCCGCTGTCCCGGTGAATGTCCAGCGTCTCCGGGTCCGGGAAGCGCGCCGGATCCCGGAGGGCCGAGCCCAGGACCAGCTGGACGCGGTCGCCCCGGCGGACCGACCGGCCGGCGAGCGCGGTGTCCCGGTGCGCCCATCGCGTGATCATCTGGACGGGTGGGTCGTGGCGCAGGAACTCGTCCACCGCGTTCGGCAACAGGCCCGGGTCCGCGCGCAGTTCCGCCGAGACTTCCGGCCGCGCGAGCAGCGCGAGCACCGCCTTTCCTATCAGCCCGGTCGTCGTCTCGTGCCCGGCCGTGAGCAGATGCACGCAGGTCGACGTCAGAGCCGTCGTCCCCAGGGACGGATCCTCGACCGCGGCCGCCGCGAGCGCGGAGAGCAGGTCGCCCCGGTCCTCCGCACGCCGCGCCGCCAGCTCCGCGCGGAAGTACGTGTCCAGCTCCGCCGCCGCCCGGTCGGCCCGCGCGAGCGCGGCCGGTGAACGGTCGCCCCTGGTCCCGCCCGCCTGCTGGAGCGCCAGCGCCTCCGCCCGGAACCACGGCCACCGCCCGGCCTCCACCCCGAGCAGTCCCGCCACGACGAGCAGCGGGAACGGCGCGGCGAAGCCCTCGACCAGCTCCACCTCGGGCCGCCGCGCCAGCGGCCGTACGAGATCCTCCGCTATCGCCCGTACGCGCGGCCGCAGGGCCCTTACGGCGGGGGCGGCGAGCGGCGGAGCCACGTGGGCGCGGAGCCGTGCGTGCCGGGGCGGGTCCAGGAAGACCAGCCAGTTCTCCACGATCCGGCGGAGCATCACGTACTCCTCGGGGATCGGCACGGCGCTGCCCGTCGACGGGCACGCCCGGCCGAAACCCCGGTCGGTGAGGATCCGAGTCACCTCCGCGTGGCCGAAGAGGTACCAGGTCGTCGGCCCCGTCCGGCTGTCGGCGCGTGACGGGCGTACGGCGTGCACCGGGTCCGACTCGCGGTACTGCCGATAGACGGGGTAGGGGTCGGCCAGATCGAGCCGCGCCGGGTCGAACGGCTCCAGGCCGCCCGTCGACGCCCGGTGCCTGTTCATCCGCCCGCCCCGGTCCCGGTCGTCCCCGCACCCCGCACCAGATCGGCCAGCCGGCCCGGGGCGGCCGGTGCGGCGGCCCCTCGCCAGGCCACATGACCGTCGGGACGTACGAGGACGAGCGGCCGCCCGTACCGCCTCGCCACCTCCCCGTCGTCACAGCGGACCACCTTCAGGGGGACCCGGCGGTCCGCGAAGGCGCGGACCAGGCCCTCCGGGGCACCCCGGCCGAGCGAGAGGAGGACGAACTCAGGACCGAACAGGTCCAGCGTCGAACGGCCGGGCCCCAGCCACACGTGCGGAGCTCGGGCGCCGGGCACGGCCGTACGGTTCCACCAGGGGTCGGCGCCCGACGGCGAGGTGCCAGGAACCGTTTCCTCCACCCCCGCCCCCACCTTCTCGTCCGCCGCACCTCTCTCCTCCGCCGCACCCTTCTCGTCGGCGATCACCGGCGACGCGTACCGGTACGCGAAGTGGGTATCGGGCGCGTCGAATTCACGCACCGGATCGGACTCCGCGATCTCCCGGCCGAGCGCGGCCCGCGCCCGCTCCCCCTCGGCCGTCGCGTCGCACAGCGCCGCGGAGAGGCGCCGGTCGAGGGTCCGCCGCAGATTGCGGTGACTCTCCTCCAGGCTGTGCAGCGCCACCGGCCGCCGCTCGCTCTCGTACGAGTCGAGCAGATCGGGCCCGGCCCACCCCGCGAGCTCCGCGGCCAGCTTCCAGCCCAGGTCCGCCGCGTCACCGACGCCCGTCGCGAGCCCGAACCCGCCCGAGGGCGACAGCGTGTGCGCCGCGTCCCCCGCGAGCAGGACGCGTCCGGCGCGGTACCGCGACGCCACCCGGTGGGTCAGGTGCCAGGTGGAGTCCGACACCACCTCGACCGGTACGTCCGGGGCCACGGCCCGCCGGACGGACTTCACCGCGTCGGCGGGACCGGCCGGACACGTCAGCCGGTACAGGTCCCGTCCGTCGATCGACCTCAACGGGTAGCGCAGACCGCCCGGTTCGGTCACGAAGTACACCAGGGCCGTGCTCGCGCCGAGGAGGTCGCCGAGGCCGGGGGCCCGGAAGAGGATGTTGCGCAGGACGCGGGTCCGGTGCCGCTCGGGCGCGTCGATCCCGCACGCCTTCCGCACCAGGGACGAGGCCCCGTCGCAGCCCACCAGGAACCGGGCGTGCACCGTCGTCCGTACCCCCGCCCCGTCCACGAGCCCGGCGCTCACCCGGTCCGGGAGCCGGGTGAACCCCAGCAGCCGGGTGCCGAGCCGCACCGGCCCCTCGGGGTGGACTCCGAGCCGGGCGGTGAGCAGCGGCGCGAGCCAGTGCTGCGGGCAGATCGCCTCGGGTTCCGGCGTGAACGGGGGAGTGGGCCGCTCCCCGGCCGTGCCGAGGCTCAGCCGGTGCAGCTCATGGCCTCCGACGGCGGTCACCCAGGCGATGTCCAGCGTGTGGCCGGCCGGCCAGCCCGCACTCCGGATCGCGTCCGCGACCCCCCAGCGGCGGAACGCCTCCATCGCCCGGGGGCCGACGGTCGACACCTTGGGGTGGGTGACCTGCCCGTTCCCCGCCTCCGTGAGCACGAAGTCCACGCCCCGGTGGGCCAGATCGAGCGCGAGCGCGAGCCCGACGGGCCCTCCGCCGACGATCAACACATCAGTCTCCACGACTCAGTTGCTCCCCTCGTGCTCGAAGCGCTCCGCGTACCAGGCCATCAGTTCCGGCACCCGGTCCGGCACGCCCTCGCACTCCCGGGCCATCGCGGCGAGGTGCCGGAACCGCATCGCGAACCCCCGCCGCGCCACATCGGGGCGCGCGATGTACGCCGGCGGTTCCTCCAGCTCGAAGGAGGGGCCGGCCGTCCGCCCCCGCCACCCCGACTCCAGCGGCATCAGTTGCTCGGCGAGCGGACGCATCATCCCCGTCATCACGTCGATGGCTGCGTTCATCAGCTTCGAGCGGCGCAGACTCGCGTCCGGGCTCTCCCCGAAGTGCTGGACGATCAGCTGGAGCATCATGAAGTAGCAGCGGTTGAACAGACGCATCACCTGCCGTGCGTGCGGATCGCTCACCACCGCCCGCCCGGGGTGCCCGGGGTCGAGCGTCGGATTGCGCAGCGAGGGGTACGCGAGCTGCCACGGCGTCCCCTCCCCGTGCGGACCGTCGGCGCGCTCGGTCATCAGCAGCTCCGCGAGCCGCACGAAGGTGTCGTGATGGGACTCCGAGCCCTCCTTCCCGGTGTCCAGGACACCGCCCTCGCCCTGCTCGGTGACGAAGTCCACGGCGAACAGCGCGCTCGAAAGATCGTCCACCTCCAACTGGTAGTCCGGATGAACGGCGTTGACCGCCCCGCCGATGAAGAGGTGGTGCTCGCCCCCGCCCCGCCCCCGGTCGACCATGAAGAGGTCGGGGACGCGCGTCAGACCCTCCCGGATGCCCGCGTACAACTCGCTCGGCGAACCGAACGGGCTGGGCCCGTCCATCGCTCCCGTGCCGCCCACGAGCCGCTCGGGCCGCTCGATGGCGATGAACCGCTGGAGACTTCCCAGGTGCAGCGGCTCCAGGGCGAAGTCGAGCGGCAGCGGCAACCGGCCCGGCGTACCGAAGTCGATCTCCGGGACGTGGAAGGGCTCACCCATCGCCATCAGGATGTTGTTGACGACCAGGAAGTGCATCATCTCCTCCCGGGCCACGTCGAAGAGACTGTCCCGCACGCCCTTGGCCAGGGTCTCCCCGCCGTCGCCGCAGGCGAGCCGGAGCTGACGCGGTGTCCACACCCCACTGCGCACGTACTCGAACCCGGTGCCGTGGGTGGGGACCGAGTAGCCCGCGTACAGGTACTGGAGCGAACTGGCGAGCTCCACCGCCACCGCCTGCCACAGCGCCGACCGCAGCTGCGCCCGCGTGGTGATCTGCGGATGGGCGCGGATCGGCGAAGGGACGGCCGCCGCCGGCGGCACCGCCGCCGCCGTGCTCCGCGCCCGCAGGTACTTGAGCAGCAGCCGCGCCTTCGGCAGGGACAGATCGCGGGTCGGCGGCATGTAGTACGTCCTGTCCTTGTTCGCCGGATCGCACATCTGCCAGATGAGCTTCGCGTACGTCTCGACCTTGCAGCGGTCCGCGAGGCTGAACACCTCGTCGCGCATGAACGGGAACAGCTGCTCGTAGTACGCGAAGACCTCGCGGTGCAGCAGCTCGAAGGTCACGTCCTGCTGGAGCACGGCGTCCAGCGGCCAGTCGTCGGGCAGTACCCGGACCGCCGCCGTGCCGGCCCACGGCCAGAAGTCCAGGGCGTTGTCGTGGTCGTAGCAGGCCTCGGCCGATCCTGGCGCCGCCGGATCGGTCGGTGGTCGTTCCCCGGGGTCCGCCGCGAGGAGCAGCCGTGCCGTGCCGGGGCGCGCGCCGGAGACCGTGAACCAGCCACGCCCCCGCCCGTCCGTGGCGAGGCGGCAACTCGCACCCTCCGCCGGAACCGGGGTGTCCGTCGTGGGCTTCTCGCCGGACGACCTGCCCGGGCGGAGCCGTACGATCTCCACATCCCCGCAGCGGGCGTACGGCCCCGAGGCCACCGGGTCCAGCGGCAGGGCACGGGGGTTGGGGTACTGGCGGACGACGACCGTGTCGAGGGGCGCCGCGCGGCCCCGCAGAAACGTCCGCACCGGGACCTCGACGGCGTGCTCGTCGCCCCGCTCGGGGTCCGGGTGCTCCAGGATCAGACATGCCTCGTCGGTCAGGACGACCTCCTCGCGCTCCCGCAGCAGCACCGCGCGCGTGCTTCGGCCGCTTCCGCCCGGCCGTACCAGGACGAGCCCCTCCGCCTCCGCGTGCCGCACGGCCTCCGGCGAGGCCGCCGGTACGGTCACCACCGCACCGCCCTCGGGCGCACCCCCGGGCAGGAGAGCGACCGGCAGGTCGGACCGAGCCGTCCTCAGCTCAAGGGCGTCCCCGCGACGCGGGGCCTGGCCGGGGGAGGAGGAGTCGGCGGTCTGCTTCTCGAAAGGCCAGTTGAAGGAGACTCCCGACGGGGAGACCCGTACGGTGCACGGCTCCGGTGCCTCATCCGCATGGCTCCCGTGCGGGACGAGAAGCCGGCCCGCCGGGTGGGTGCGCGGCTCGTCCGGATGCCAGGGCGCGACCGTGCCCCGCAGCCGCCACTGCCCCGGAGCGTCCTCCGGCCCCACGTCTCCTTCCGCGACGGGCTGTTCGAGGGCGAACTGGACGAGGATGCCGCCGCCGTCCCGTGCCTCGGCGGCGGCCTTGAGGGCGCGCACGGCGGGGGAGTCCGCCGACCCGTTCGGCCAGTCGAGCCCTTCCCCCGCCGCGATCGCGAACTGATGGAGGGTGCGGCGCACCGGCGCGAAGCCGTGCCACCGCGGCGGCATGAAACCGGTCACCTCGCCGACGCACAGATAGCCCGCGTCGTGCGAGCGCCCGTCCCGCCCGAAGGCGAACTGGCCGCCCATCAGCGTCGCCGTCCACGCGGACGCCGGGTCGACGTCGAAGACCCTGGCCCGGTTCACCGTCGTGCCCAGGTAGGGGTTGTAGTGCCCCCACAGGTCGACGGCCCGCCCGACCACCGGGTCCGCCGTGTCCACGACGCCGCCGTCCGTCCGCTGCACCCCGGTCACCCGGGCATCCATGAGGAAGTGGCCGTTCCCGGAGAAGTGGCCCCCGCGTGCCCCGCGTCCGGCCAGGTGCGCGTGGTACGCCTCGGCGCGCTCCTCGACGCCGAACGGGCCGACCGCGGGCCGCTGTCCGGCACCCGTGTCCCCGGAGTCCGTGCCCCTCAGGGCGGTGTTGCGGGCCAGGTCCACCAAGCCGCAGCGCGGACCCGTCGGCAGCCGGGTCAGCGCCGTCCCGCCGAAGTACAGCCGGGGCAGGTCGAACACGCTCATGCCGCCTCCAGTCCGGCCGGCTCCACGACGCCCCGGCCCGGCGCGTGCCGGGCGATCAGCGTCACGGCCTCGAGGGCCGACTCCACCGCACCCTCGATCCACGCCGGCTCGCTCGCGCAGTGCTCCCCGGCGAAGAACATCCGGTGCTGGGGGCGCACCGCCCGCCGGCGCTGTTCCTCGCAGGCGGCCGCGTCCTGCCCCCAGCGGATCGTGCACCCGCCGGCCGTCCACGGATGTCCGCCCCAGGCGAGACTCGCGACACCCCGCACCATGCCCCGGCGCAGCAACTGGGGGTGCATCCGCCCCAGTTCCTCGACCACCGTCCGGTGCCGCAGCGCGGGCGGCATGGTGCCGAGATGCTCGGCGTCCTCGCCGATCGTGTAGCTGGCGAGCAGCGCCGCACCCTGCGCGGGATCCGTGGTCCCGTCGGCCTCGGACGGCGGGTAGTACGTCTGCCGGATCCGGCCCCCGCTGAACGAGGCGCCACCCCGGATGCCCTCCCGCTCCCAGAACGGCTCACGGCAGTGGACGGCGACCTTCGTCGCCGGGCAGTAGTCCACCTCCCGCACGACCGCGAGCTTGTCCTCGTCGAACCCGGTGAGCGTCAGACCCCGCAGCACGGAGAACGGCACCGTGCACAGCACGTAGTCGCAGCGCCGGACCGCCGCCGGCCCGCCCCCGAGGCGTACGAGGACATGGTCGGGAGCCACCTCGAAGCCGGACACGGGCTGGCCCAGCCAGATGGGTCCCCGGATCCGGGCGGCGAGCCGCTGCGCGAGCTGGTCCATCCCGCAGGCGAGCCGGACCAGTTCGGGACTGGTCTCGGTGAGGATGTCGTCCAGGAAGCTGTTCAGCCGGTCGCCGCAGCCCGCCCGGATGCCGGGGTGCGCCGCGAACAGACCGTGCACGTCGATCCGGTCCTTCGCGTGGCCGAGGAGATGCGGCGACAGGTCGACGTCCTCCACCAGATCCAGGAGGTTGCGTGCCAGGTCGGCGCGGAGCCCGGCGCGCAGCGCCGGAGGTGCGACGGCGTCGACGACCGCCGCCAGCCACGCGCCGAACACGACGGTCTCCTCGCGGTACGGGGCGCCCGGCAGCGAGGCGCGGACATCCGCGATCAGGGCCCGCGGCGCGTCCCGGAGCCGTACGTGACCGGTACTCGTCGCCAGAAAGGCGTTCTCCTCGGACAGCAGGGTGGTGAACGGCCGCACCTGATCGGCGAGACCCAGGTGCTCGACGTAGTGCATGGTCCGGTGGTGGGCGGTGGGGATGCGCATGGCACCGAGCTCCACGAAGGGGGAGCCCTCGGCCGCGCCGAAGCGGTGCGTGTGGACGCGCCCGCCGAGCCGGTGGCTGCCCTCGATGACCTCGACCCGGAACCCGAGGCGCTCCAGCTCGTAGGCGGCGACCAGGCCGGCCATCCCGGCGCCCACGACACTGACCGTGCTGTTGGCGCGGGTCCGCCGCCGTGCGCGTGGCACATGACGGGACTGCGTGACGGTGGTGGTCTGCATGACGGTCCGACTCCCGATCGGTTCAGTGCGCACGGCGTGGACGGGTCGGCCGGGACTCCCGTACGGCCCCGGGGCCGTCGGCGGCGACAGCGGCCAGGTAGTCGCGGAGCAGGGCGGTACGGGCGAGCGGGGCGACCAGGCCCACGTATCCGTCGGGCCGCACCAGACGCAGGTCGTCGGGGTGCCCGAGGCGGCCGGCCTCGGCTCCGTCCCACGGGGTCACGGGCAGTATCCGGAGCGGGGCGGGGAACCGCGCGCACGCGTCGCGGAGTTCGTCGAGCACGTCCGGGTGGGCGCGGGCGGCGTGCAGGACCAGGGTCCACCGCTCGTACCGGAGCAGCGTGTGCAGCCGGGTCGCGGCAGGACTGGTGGGGTCCGTCGGGCAGGTGGTGACCGTGATGTCCGGCATGCGCTCGCCCGCGCGCGGGCCCGAACGGCGGTGCCGGGCGGGGCGGTGCGAGGACAGCGCACTGTCCGTGTGGTTCCGGCCCAGGTCGCTCAGCCGCAGGTCGAGCCGGCGCTGGAAGCCGCGCCGGGCCAGGGCGGCCGGCACCGTCGCCGTGAACGCCCGGAAGCCCAGCGGTGGCAGCGGCAGCTCCATGAAGTTGAACCGCATCTCGCGGATGTACCGCACCGCAAGGAGTCGTTGCTCGTCGCTGTACGTGTCGAGGAGGTCCTCGCCCGCCTGCCCGTGGTGGACGGCGGCGAGCTTCCACGCGAGGTTGTGGGCGCCGAGGATGCCGACGTTCATGCCGTGCCCGCCGACCGGCGCCCAGGCGTGCGCCGCGTCCCCGGCGAGCAGCCCGCGCCCGCAGCGGAGCGTGGCGGCGACCCGGTCGCTGAAGCGGGCCCGGTTCAGCCAGGGGACCTCGGGGGGCCGGAGACGCAGGTCCGGCATCCCGGCAGTCTCCGCGACCAGGTCCCGCAGTTCGCCGAGGGTGGGGGCGGCGGACAGCGAGGGATCGGGGTCGTCCCGGAAGCAGAAGAAGCGGTAGCCCCCGCCGGGCAGCGGGAACACGAGCAGGGAACGGTGCGGGGCCAGGAAGATGTGCCCCCTGCCCGGCTCCTCGCCGAGCGCCCAGGTGGGGTGGGCGTTGCCCTGGACGACCTGGAGCCCGGTGCGGCGCCGGCCCTCGAACGGGATGCCCAGGCGGTCCCTGACCACGCTGGCGGTGCCCTCGCAGCCGACGATCCAGGGGGCGGCGGCCGACTCGACGGTGCCGTCCTCGTGCCGCAGGGTGAACTCCGCCCGGTCGTCGTGGACCTTGACGTCCGTCACCTCGGTGTTCCACTCGACGCGGGTGCCGAGCCCGGCCAGTTCCTCGCTGAGGAGCCGCTCGATGTCGTGCTGCTCGATGTTGAGCGGCCGGGCGTGGGCCGAGCGGGCCCAGCCGGTGACGAGCTCGCCGAGCTCACGGCCGCGGGCGTGGATCGTCACCATGCCCAGCTCGACGCCGTGCCGCGCGAGCGTCTCACCGACCCCCAGGGCGTCCAGTGCCTCCCGGGCCCGTGCCCAGAGCACCAGGGCGCGGGCCTCGTGCTTGGTCGCGGGTGCCTTGTCGACGATCCGGACCCGCAGCGCGAGCCGGCGCAGACCGATCGCGAGCGTGAGCCCGACCGGTCCCGCCCCCACCACACACACGTCCACGTCCCCGTCCCGGGCCCCGTCCGTGCCGCTGCCTGTCTCCACCCGTGTCACCCGCCCTCCGCTCAATGTCCTGGCATTCAGCGTGCGGGCGGAAGATCACCTTCAACAGGGCGTGCGGCAGGGCGCGGGGATCATGGCGACCAGGGGAGATGACTACCTGTGCATCATCTGGTCCGTTTGCGTGACCGCGGCGGAATTCGGCCTTCTGTTGCACGGAGAGTCACCGGCTTTGGCCGGATCATTACGCTCGGAAGCGGAGTTTTCCCCAGGTGGCACCCATTCCGCTCCCGACTCGACGTCCCGCCGAGCGCCTTCGCGGCTCGCTCACGCCACGGAGCGTGGCCAGTTCACGACACGGGCGCCGGTTCCTCGCGCCTCCGGGCGAAGCGCCCCGGGGTCGTGCCCACGAGCCGCTTGAAGGAGCGGTTCAGATGGGACTGGTCGTAGAAGCCGGTCGCGGCCGCCACCTCCCCGGGCGCCTGCCCGTCCAGGAGCAGCCGCCGGGCCCGGTCGAGCCGCCGGGCCGTCAGGTATTGGTGCGGGGCGATGCCGAACGCGCCGCTGAACGCCCGTACCAGATGGGCGGGATGGGCGTGCAGGAGCCGCGCGGCCTCGTCCAGGGTCACCCCTTCGAGCAGCCGGGCGTCGAGGAGTTCGCGGAGGCGGTGGGCCACTCCGGGATCGGCGGGTCGCGCGCGGGTGACCGCCTGGGGCCGCAGACGGGTGCGGAGCCGTTCACGGATGAGCGCGAGCCGGCTCTGTGCCTCCAGTTCGCCGCCCCGGTCCGCGAGTGCCGTGTGCAGCTGACCGACGCGACGGCGCAGCAGCGGATCGACGAGATCGGGCCCGTCCACCGCCGCGCCGATGAAGCTCTCGTCCAACTGGGTCAGGTCCAGATAGAGGACCCGCTTGCGGAAGCCGTGCGGGGTCGCGGGCGAGCCGTTGTGCGGCACCTGCGGCGGGAGCAGGGACACCGTGTCGCCCGGGGTGCCGTGCTCACGCCGGTCGAGGTCGTAGCGGACGGCCCCGTCGTCGACGATGAGCAGGGTCCACACGTCGTGGACGTGCATCGGGTAGGCGTGCGCGGTGAAGTGGGCGTGGAAGACCTCCACGACTCCCGGCACGCGCGGGCGCCATGCCGAAACCTGCTGACCGGCCACCATGCAAGGAATGTACAAGACGGCATGGAGGCCCGATCGGCAGTCTCGGACCATGACGACGACGATGACGACCATGACGACCACGGCCACCATGACGGCGGCCATGACGACCGGCGACACCGTGCCGCCCGTCCGCTTCGACACCAAGATCGCTGTACTCCTCCGCGAGGACCTGGAGACCTGGCAGCGCCTGAACGTCACCGCGTTCCTGGTCAGCGGCCTCGGCTCGGAGCTGCCCGAGGTGATCGGCGAGCCGTACGCGGACGCCGACGGCACCCCGTACCTGCCGATGTTCCGACAGCCCGTGCTCGTCTTCGAGGGGCCGAAGGAGACGCTGACGACGGCGCACGCCCGCGCACTCTCCCGCGCGCTCCCGCGGGCGGTGTTCACGACCGAACTGTTCTCCACCGGCAACGACCGCGACAACCGCGCGGCCGTACGGGCCGTGGGGACCGGCGGGCTGGACCTGGCGGGCCTCGCCGTGTACGGGCCGCGCAACGCGGTCGACAAGGTACTCAAGGGTGCCCGGATGCATCCCTGACGGCCCTGGAGCGCCGGGAAATGCCCCGGTCCCTTCCGCATCGATCGGCCGCATTGCGCAGCGCCCGCCCCCAGGTACTCGGCTAGGGTGATTCGATAGGGAATGCGCCCCCCGGGGCCGGGCCGATGCGTAGGTCGATGCGTTGGAGACTCACGAGTCGTCGAGCAGGGTTCCGCAGCCGCCCCGGGCGGCCGTCGGGGACGCGGGTGTGCTCCGCGAGCTGCTCCCGATCGCTCTGTGGCGTGAGGACGCCGAGGGCCGCATCGTCGAGTGGTCGCTCGCCGCGCAGGATCTGCTCGGCCACCGCCAGGAGCACGTGATCGGGCGGCTCGCCACCCCCCTCCTCGTCCCCGACGCCAACCGTGAACTCGCCGAACGGCTCACCCGTCGCGTCCAGGCCGGCGAGACCATGGTCGGCACCCTCCCCGTCCGGCACCGCGACGGGCACACGGTCGCCATGGAGATGTGGATCGTGCCGGCCGCCGACCCGGAAGGCCGGCCGGGCGCGATGCTCATCGCGGTGGAGACCTCCGAGGTCCTGCGCATGCGGGAGAACCTCGCGGCGATGGAGAGCCTCTTCACCCAGTCACCGATCGGTCTCGCCCTGCTCGGCCCCGACCTGCGGTTCCTCAGGATCAACGACGCCCTGGCCCGGATGAACGGGGTGTCGGCCGCCGAGCACGTGGGCCGCCGCCTCACCGAGGTGGTGCCCGGTGTCAACGCCGCCTCGCTCGAATCCCTGATGCGCCAGGTGTTGGAGAGCGGCAACGCCGTCGTCGACGCCCGCCGGGTCGGCCGTACCCCCGCCGACCCCGACCGCGACCACATCTGGTCCTGCTCGTACGCCCCGCTCATCGACCGCACCGACCGGCGGTCCCTGGGGCTCATCGCGTCCCTCGTGGACATCACCGAGAGCCAGGAGGCACACACGGAGGTCGAACGGGCCCGCCACCGTTTCGCCCTGCTCGCCGAGGCCGGGGCGCGGATCGGCACGACCCTGGACCTGCAGCAGACGGCCGAGGAGGCGGTACGTTTCCTCGTGCCCCAGCTGGCCGACTCGGCGGACGTGCAGATGCTGGAGTCCGTCCTCGAACCGGACGACCCGGTCGCCTCCACGCGCGGGGTGCTCCGTCGACTCGCGGCCCGCTTCCCGGACCCCACGGCCCCCACGTCCCTGCTCGTCCCGGGACAGACCTTCCAGATTCCGCTGGACTCCGTGTACGAGGAGGTCGTCGCCCGCGGCCGTCCCACGAACCTCTTCACGTCCGACATCCCGGAACTCTTCACCGACCCGCGCACCGAGGCGCTCCGCACCTACTTCGCCACCCGCATCGGCTCGGCACGGCTCGTCCCCATGGTGGCCCGCGGCCAGGTGCTCGGATCGGTCACGGTGACCCGGCTGCGTACCCGGGAGCCCTTCGACGAGCAGGACTGCGTCCTCATCGACGAGGTCGTGGCGCGGGCCGCCCTCAACATCGACAACGCGCGCCTCTACACCACCCAGCGGGAGGCCGCCCTCACCCTTCAGCGCAGCCTCACCAACAGCGCGCTGCCCGCTGTCACCGGGCTCGAACTCACCGGCCGCTACCTGCCCGCGAGCGCCCATGACGTCGGCGGCGACTGGTTCGACGTCATCACCGTGCCCGGCGGCAGGACGGGCCTCGTCATCGGCGACGTCATGGGGCACGGCATCCACGCGGCCGCGGTGATGGGCCAACTGCGCACGGCGGTACGGACCCTGGCCCGCCATGACATCCCGCCGGCCGAGATGCTGAGCTCCCTCGACGCCGTCGTCGCCGACATCGGCGAGGACACGATGGCGACCTGCGTGTACGCCGTCCACGACCCGGCCACCCGCGGCTGGGTCATCGCGCGCGCCGGCCATCCACCGCCGGCCGTGGCCACCCCGGACGGGACGATCACCTTCCTCGACGGGCCGCCGGGAACCCCGCTGGGCACGGGCGCCCACGACTTCGGCACCGAGGAGGTCACCCTGCCCGCGGGCGCCCTGCTCGTCCTCTACACGGACGGCCTCATCGAAGCCCGCGACCGCGACCTGGACGAGGGGATGCGGCAGCTCGCCAGGGCGCTGCGGCACCTCGACCGCCCCCTGGACGAGCTGTGCGACGAGGTTCTGGAGAAGCTGCTCGCGGGGCCCGCGCAGGACGATGTGGCGATGCTGCTCGCCCGTATGACCCGCTGAATCCGCGTGCCCGACCGTGCCCGCTGTCCCTCACGGGCCCGCCGGGCGGTCGGCCGACGGGTGGGGCGACGGACGGGGCGGGATCAGACCCGGTCGATGTGCACGCTCGTCGACTTCACGCGGGCGGTGGCCTGCATGCCGACCTCGAGGCCCAGCTCCTCCACGGCCTCGCGGGTGAGGAGCGAGACGAGCCGGTGCGGTCCCGCCTGGATCTCCACCTGGGCGGCGATGTCGCCGAGCTTGACGGCCGTGACGATGCCGGGGAACGCGTTGCGCGCCGACGTGTACGCCACGTCGTCGTCCCCCTGGTCGCTCTGCGCGACCTCGACGGAGAAGGCGGCGAGGTCGCGGCCGTCGATGAGGCGCCGGCCGTTCTCGTCGCGATGGGTGACGAACCTGCCGCTGTCGGCCCAGCGGCGTGCGGTGTCGGGACTCACGCCCAGCAGGCGTGCTGCCTGCCCGATGGTGTAGGACTGCATGGGCGGAAGTTATGCGCCTGAGGCTCTCATATGCAAGGGGAAATGCATGTTATGCCTTGCATAGGCGACAAAAATCGTGAATCAGGCGGAGTTCGACCGTCGTCCGACCGCCTCGACCAGCGGCAGCAGCCGGTGAGCCACCCGCTCCCGCAGGGCGATCTCGGTACGGGTACGGACCACCCCGGGCAGCTGGATGAGCCGCTGGATGACGTCCTCCAGGTGCCCGGCGTCGCGGGCGACCACCCGGGTGAGCAGATCGCCGCCACCGGTGATGGAGAAGGCCTCCACGATCTCGGGCACGGCCGCGAGCGCGTCACCGACCTCGTCGAGGTGCCCCTGGGTCACCTCGACATGGACGAAGGCGAGCACCGGGTGGCCCAGGGCGGCGGGAGAGAGGACGGGACCGGTCGCGGTGATCACCCCGTCGCGCTCCAGGCGGTCGATCCTGGCCTGTACGGTGCCCCGCGCCACCCCCAGGATCCGCGCGTACTCGCGCACGCTCGTCCGCGGCTGCTCGATGAGCAGCCGCAGGATCCGGGTGTCGAGCTCGTCCACGGCCATACTCCGCGGGCCTCCTCTGTTCCTTCGGTGCGCTACGGGGACCCTGGGCTCGGAGGCCCTGGGTTCGAGGTCCCTGGGTACGGGGCCCCGGGTTCGGAATCGTTTCACTCCGGTGTGGAATCCGCTCCCCCAGGGTCCCTCCGGGCGTCGGCCGATGGCCGAAGGGCGACTGTGGCCGGAGGCTCCGGGTAGGCGCCCGAGGAGGAGTGCCGCGTGCCGCCCGCCGGGCACCCGCGGAGAGGAGCGATCATGCGACGCGGATCCGGGAACTCGTACTGGATGGCCTCGGCGCCGCCGCCCGGCGCCGGGCACCCGCCCCTGGACAGTGATCTCTCCGCCGACGTGGTCGTCGTCGGAGCCGGCGTCGCCGGAGTGTGCACCGCACGGGAGCTGGCCCGCGCGGGGGCCGACGTGGTCCTCCTGGAGGCCGACCGGATCGCGACGGGAGCGACCGGACACGCCGCCGGCGAACTGACCTCCCTGCACGGCCTCTGCTACGCACGGCTGCGCCGCCGCCGGGGTGCGGAGGCCGCCGCCCTGTACGCCGACGCCCAGGAGGACGCCCTGCGTCAGGTGGTGCGGGACTGCGCGGAACTGGGTGTCGACGCGGAGATCGAACGTCGGCCGGCGTTCACGTACACCGTCGACGAGGGGAGAGCGGCGGAGATCCGCGAGGAGGCGGATGCCGCCGAGGAGGCGGGCCTGCGGGCGACGGCGGTGACGGACACGGGGCTTCCGTCCCCGGTCGTGGCCGCCGTGCGGGTGGAGGACCAGGTGCAGTTCCACCCGCGCCGGTTCCTGCTCGGCCTGGCGGACGACTTCGTCGCGCGGGGCGGTCGCCTGTACGAGGGCACGCGCGTCACCGAACTCCACGACGGCGCCGAATGCCGTCTCGCGGTGGAGGGGGGAGCCACGGTCCACGCCCGGGACGTCGTCCTCGCCACCCACTTCCCGCTCCGCTGCCACAGCAGCCTCCTGGTGCGCCTGTCGGTGCGCCGCGAGCTCGTCGTCGCCGCGTCCGTGGACGCACGCCATGCCCCGTACGGCATGTACCTGGCAGTCGACGACGGCGCCCGGTCGGTGCGTGCGGCTCCGCTGGGAGAGGGACGGCGGTTGCTGACCGTGGCGGGTGAGGCGTTCGAGCCGGGGAGCGGGGGCGTGCGCGAGCGCTACGACAGCCTGGAGGGCTGGGCGCGCGAGCACCTGCCGGGCTTCGCCGAGGTGCCGGAGATCCACCGATGGGCGGCCCAGGACGTCCACACGCCGGACGGGATGCCCTGCGTGGGCCACGAACACCCGGACACCCAGCACGTCTACCTCGCCACCGGCTTCGGCGGATGGGGCTTCAGCAACGGTGTCGCCGCGGGCCGCCTGCTGGCAGCGCACGTGACGGGCGCCCCGCGCCCGGCCTGGACGGAACTCGTCGACCCGCGCCGCCATCTGCCGGTACGTGAGGTACCCGGGGTCGTACGGCAACAGTCCACGGTGGCGCGCCACTACGTGGCGGGTTTCCGGACGGCGCGACGCTGCACCCACATGGGCTGCGAACTGGGCTTCAACGAGGCCGAGGAGACCTGGGAGTGCCCCTGTCACGGCTCCCGCTTCGCAGCCGACGGCAGCGTCCTCCAGGGCCCGGCCACGCGCGCGCTGGCGGAGGAGTGAGCCGTAGCGCGAGCCCGAGCGGGTGATCGGACCGGGCATCCGGCGGAGGCGCCGAGCGGGATCCCGGCCCCCGAGCGCGGTCGGCGCAGAGTGGGCGGCGTGGATGTCGAGGAAGTCGCCGAGGAGCTGTACAGGCTGAGGCCGGCCGAGTTCGTGCACGCGCGGGACGCGTACGTCGCCCGGGCGCGCAGGGCGAAGGACACGAAGGCGGAGAAGGCCATCGCCGCGCTGCGGCGACCGTCGCTCGCCGCATGGGCCGCGAACCGGCTGGCCCGGGAGCGACAGCGGGAGACTCAGCAGTTCCTGACCCTGGGGGAGACCCTGAGGGAGGCCCACCGGACGCTCGACGCCGAGCAGCTGCGGGCGGCGAGCAGTCAGCGGCAGCAGCTCATCACCGCACTCGCCCGTACGGCCGCCGCGCTGGCGGGAGAAGCCGGTCTGTCCGTGAGCGACACGGTGTTGCGCGAGATCGAGCAGACCCTGCACGGGGTTCTCGCCGACCAGGACGTCGCGGAGCTGTGGTCGAGGGGCCGGCTCGTCAAGGCGCCCGAAGCCGCGGTCGGATTCCCCGCGGTCGCGCCGGAAGCGGTGCCCGCCCGCCGGCCCCCGGCCGCCGAAGCCGCCACTGAAGCAGCGGAAGCAGCCGGGTCAGCCGTGACGACCGAACAGCCGGCGTCGCCGAAGAAGAAGCCGGCCCGTGGCGAGGACGCGCGGCGACGGCGCGAACTCGAACGCACCCGACTGCACGAGCTCGAACGGGCCCGTCAGGCGGTGGAGGAAGCCGACGGCGAAGTCGGCCGACGCGAGCGGGAGCTCGCCGAGGCCCGCGACGCGCGGCAGGCCGCGGTGGAGAAGGCCGAAGAGGCGGCCGAGCGGGTCCGGCGCCTTGAGCGCGAACTGCACGACGGCCGGCAGGCCGGACAGGAGGCGAGGACAGCCTCCACGACGGCCGGCAGGGCGGTGACGACAGCGGAGCAGGCCCTGCGGGAAGCCCGCCGCGCCGCCGAGCGCGCCGCCCGTGCCGTTCAGGACCTGGAACGGGCAGGACGGCGTTCGGTCAAGTGACAGGCCCCTTGACCGAGAAGGCGAGAGCCGCGTCAGAATGATCGCGACCGTACGCGATTTCGACCTGGTGTCCATCGAGTACGACGGCATCGGGATCCAGGTGGCCCTCGAACGCGACCACAAGGTCACCGCCGTCACCGTCTGGGGGCCGGACGAGGACGAGGACCCCGACGTCCAGGCCCTGCTGGACGGCCTCGACGTCTTCCGCACCCCCGCCGACGAGATCCTTGCCCATGCCGCCCACAAGGGCTGGCACGTCGACAACGACGACCCGCGAGCCCCCAACCTCCCCGATTTCACCCTGGCCTTCACCCGGGACACCTCCCAGGAGGTACCGCGGGACGAGGACGGCCTGCCAGTCCACCTCACATCGGTGCTCGTGGCGGACGAGAAGTACCGGGAGAGGTGACGAACCGCTCAGCTCGGCTTGGTCTCGGCCTCCTTGGCGGACGCCTCCAGCCTGTTCCAGTACTCCTGGTACCAGGCCTCGTCGCCACCGTCCATGTTGCTGCTGGCCTCCCGCATGCCGGCCTTGCCGTCGATCAGCTCGCGCACGATGTCGGCGTGGCCGGCGTGACGGTTCGTCTCGGCGGTCATGTGCAGCATGATCCGCTGAAGTGTCACGTCGCTGTTGTCGCGCCACCACGCGACGCGGCCCATCGCATCGAGCGGCAGCGCCTCGATCGTCGCGTCCGCGTGCGCCCAGGCGCGGTGGTAGAGGCCGATGATGTCCGTGCGCGACTCGTGGGCCGGCGCCCACATGTCCGCGTTGGGCTCGGAGCCCTCCTCGTGCCAGGGGAGGGCCTCGTCGTGCGGACGGCCGAAGGTCGGCCCGAAGTACGCGAGTTCGACGCTGGCGAGGTGCTTGACGAGGCCGAGGAGGTTGGTGCCGGTCCGCGTCAGGGGGCGGCGGACGTCGTACTCGGACAATCCGTCCAGCTTCCAGAGGATGGCTTCGCGGGCCGCTTTGAGGTAGCGATGCAGGTCTTCTTTGGGATCGTTGGGCTTCATGGGGCCGAGTCTCGCACCACCTACCGACAGCCGTCCCGTGGTTTCCGCTCGGTCAGAGTGTCAGCCGGTCGAGCGCGGCGAGTACCGGCGCGATGCCGTCCTCTGCGGCCAGCCGGTCGGCCAGCGCGCGGGCACGCGCACGGTGGGAGTCGTCCGACACCGCCCGGCGCAGGGCGGCGGCCAGGGCGGCGGAGGTGAAGCGGCGCAGTGGCACCACCCCGGGGGCGGTACCCAGCGCGGTCAGCCGGGACGCCCAGAAGGCGGCGTCGAACTGGACCGGCACCGGGACGGTGGGCACCCCGGCCCGCAGGACGGCACCGGTCGTACCCGCTCCCGCGTGGTGCACGACGGCGGCCGTCCGAGGAAACAGCAGCGAGTGCGGCACCTCGTCGACCGTCAGGATGTCCTCGCTCTCGGCGTCCAGCCCGGCCCAGCCCCGCTGGATGACGCCCCGCACGCCCACGGCGCGCAGTGCGGCGACGATCTCGCGGCTCACCCGCTCGGGGTCGGGGACGGTGGCGCTGCCCAGGCCGACGAAGACCGGGCGGGGCCCGGCGGCGAGGAAGTCCTCCAGCTCCCGCGGGAGTTGACCGGTCTCGTGCGGCCACCAGTACCCGGCCACCTCCAGTTCGGCGGGCCAGTCCCGGGGGCGCGGGACGATGAGCTCGCTGTAGCCGTGGAGCACCGGCCGCGCCCGGCGGCCCCGGGATCGGCCCACCGTCGTCAGCCCGTGCCGCCGCAGCGACCGGACGGAGCCGGCGAACACCAGCTCCACCGAGGTGGTGACGGCCCGTCCGCTCAGCCGGTTCCCCACCGTGCCCAGCGGCCGCGTCCCCAGCATCGGTGCGGGGAACTCCCCGGTGGGATGCAGCGGTTGGAGATGCAGTCCCAGGGCGGGCAGTGACAGGCCGTCGGCGATGGCGTACCCGAGCGGCCCCAGCGCCCCGCCCACCAGCAGGACGTCGGCCTCCCTCGACACGTCCACCAGGGCCGCCGTCAGCTCGTCGGCCGCCTCCCGGGCCATGGACACCAGCCGTACGAGCTTTCCCGCACCGGTCTTCGCGTCATGCAGCCGTCGGCCCCGCTCGGAGTGCAGCTCGGCACGGGGATCCACCGGCAGCGGATGGAAGCGCACCCCCGAACCGGCCACCAACGGCTCGAACACCGCGTGCGCCGCCAACGTCACCTCATGCCCAGCCCGTACGAGACCGGCGCCCAGACCCGTGTACGGCGCGACGTCGCCCCGCGACCCGGCCGTCATCATCACGATTCGCACGCCGCCAGTGTGGCCCACCCGGGCACAGAGCCACAGAGGACCTGCCGGGGGCCGTGCCCGGGTGTTCGTGGCGCGTGCCGTCGGAGACCCCCCTCGACGGCACTGACAGCTGCGCGAGTCGTCCGCCTGCCACGGTGGGGGCGAAGGCACATGAGAGGACGTCTCAGGTGTTCGCGGCGCCATGGCGCAGGACGCCGCCTTGCGGAAGCAGGTACCCCATGTCCCGCGTCCGCGGCAGGTCCCCCGCCGGCGTCGAGGCGTCGGTGCAGCCGGAAACCTCGAAGCCGATGATCCCCAGGCTGAAGGAGGCGCTCTCGAAGGTCTTGGTCCCGATGGCGGCCAGCCATTCGTCCATCACATCGGATCCGAAGAACGGCCTTCCGTCCTGGTAGGCGAGGCCCGCCTGCTCCAGTGCACCGGTGGGAACGTAAAAGTCCAGCCAGTCGCTGCTTTCGTCACCCCCGCGGATCGCCACAGAACCACACACGACCAGTTGGCCCGTCGGCAGGCGGACCTGACCGCGGAGGTGGCCGAACTCGGTCAGTGAGGCAACCGTGCAAGGCACAGGATCCTGGTCCTCAGGTTCGCGGTCTGCCCGCCCGAAGCACCCGTGCACGTCTGCGGCGGCCCACAGGGCGCTCAGGACGGCTTGAAGCCGGGCATCATCAGTCGACCCGACCTCCATCGCCAGCTCGTAGTAGCCCCCGGACCAGTTGGTCTCGTCCCGGAAGGTGGCAGGACTCGTCATGGCGTGATCATGCGGCAGAACCCGTTTCCACACCACCCGCATACGAGCGGAGTGCCGCGACCCCGGCGGGCCGGGTGTGAGCCATTGGCCGACCCTGGCCGGAGGGTCGGTCAGGTGGGTGGGCCAATGGCCCACCACATCGTCCATCGGTTGAGCCGACGTACCCCCTTCGGTCTATCCTTGTAGCCATCACACACCTTCGGCGCCGCGCAGCGCCGTCCGGCGACGAGGCCGGACCGGCCCGCGGTGCTTTCGTCGTGTCCGAGCCCCCACCACCCCAGGGGAGCCTCGCGCGCGGTGAGGATCAGATCAAGGGGGGCGGGCTTGGCCGCCGTGCGGAAGTACTTCATGGCTCCGGATCCGGGGCGGGTCCGGCTCAGGGTCTCGCTGCGTGCCGTCCTCGGCGTCGCGCTCGCGGTCGCCCTGGCCGAGCTGTGCGGCCTGTCCCTCGTCGCCTCGATCACCGCCGGCCTCGCCGCGCTGCTCGCGCTCTTCACGGTCGGCGACCCCACGGTGCGCCGGCAGGCCGTCACCACCGCACTGCTGCCCGCGGTCGGCTTCCCCGTACTCGCCGTCGCGACCCTGCTGCACGACGCGCCACAGCTCCGCGACGCGACCTGGCTGCTCGTCGCCTTCGCCGGCGTGTACGCCCGCCGCTGGGGCCCGCGCGGCCACGCGCTCGGGATCTTCGCCTTCATGCAGTTCTTCGTCACCCAGTTCCTGCACGCCCTCCCCGCCCAGCTCCCCGAGCTGTACGCCGCCACCGGCCTCGCCCTGGGTGCTGCCGCGACCGTGCGCTTCGTGCTGTGGCCGATCGAGCGCCGGGTTCCGCCGCCGGCCGTGCCCGCGGCGTTGCCCGGCACGGGACTCGCCCGGTCGACCACGCGCCAGGCGATCCAGGTCTGCGTGGCCTCGGGAGCGGCCCTCGTCCTCGGACAGTTCCTGTCCGAGGAGCGCTGGTACTGGGCCGTCGGCACCGTCTGGTGGATCTTCGTCAACACCGCCTCGCGCGGCGAGACGCTCGTACGGGGCTTCCGCCGCGTCCTCGGCACCGTCACCGGCATCGCCGGCGGGTTCCTCATCGCCATCCCGCTGGGCGGCGCGCCCCTCGTCACCGCCCTGCTGGTCGCCGCGTGCGTCTTCGGGATCTTCTACACCGCCGCCGTCTCGTACAGCTGGATGATCCTCGCCGTCACCGTGATGGCCAGCCTCCTCTACGGGCTGCTGGGGGTGCTGGACGGGGCGCTGCTCCTCCTGCGCGTGACGGAGACCGCCGTCGGAGCTGTGTGCGCGGCTCTTGCCGTCACCCTGATCCTCCCCGTGCGGACCCACACGACCAACGACACGTGGATCCAGCGCGCGCTCCTGTGCGTGCAGGCGGCCACGTCGGCGTCCGTCCGGCGTCTCGCCGGCGACGCGGCGGCCGACCCCACGCCCCACGCCGCAGAACTGGAGGCGCTGCTCGGGCGTGTGCGACTCGCTCTCGCTCCGCTCGTGCATCCGTTGAATCCGTTCAAGGCGCGGAAGGAGCGAGCACGCCGAGTCCTGGTGCTGCTCGACGAAGCGGCCCGAGAGGTGCGCGGGCTTGTGGATGTGGCCGCCGACCCGGATGCCGGCCATGACGCTCGTCTGGCCGCGGCCTGTTGGCGGGTCGAGGCATCCGTGGACGCACTGACCTCGGGTGGAGGGGCTGGTGGAGGGGCTGCGGTGGAGCCGGACGCCCACCCCAGGACCGAGGGAGACACGCACATCGGCGCGCCGGCGCTCCTTCACGCGAGGGGACTCGCTCGCGTCCTCACGGAGCTGGACGCTCCGCTGCGGACTCCTCCCGGAGCTTGGATGGTCCGCTCCTGACGGAGCCCTCCGCGTGGATGGGCGGTCCACCCCCCTTTGGTCTAGACCGCCTGCTACCGTCGGCCGGACGCAGGCCGGTCGACCGCGATCCGCCGCGGGGACAGGGGAGGCGCCGTGGGCGACACAGGGACGGTTCGGGACCGGAGCGCGGTACGGGCGTACATCGGCTCCTTCACCTCGGCGGGCGGGCGCGGCGTCCTCGCCGCCGAGGTGGACGCGCAGACGGGCGCGCTGACCGTCACCGGCGGCAGCGACGCCCTCGCCGACCCCTCCTTCCTCGCCCTCGCGGGCCCCGTGCTCCACGCCGTGTCCGAGACCGAGGCGGGGGCCGTCGCCGCCTTCGACGTCAGCGGGCCCGTACCCCGGCTCCTCGGCGCGCCCGTCCCCGTCCGTGGCGCGTCACCCACCCACCTGGCCCTCGCCGCCGGGCACCTCGTCACCGCCAACTACACCTCCGGCAGCGTCACCGCCCTGCCCCTGGCCGAGGACGGCACCGCCCGCCCCGCCGCGACCGTCCTGCGGCACGAGGGCAGCGGCCCCGTCGCCTCCCGCCAGGCCGGCCCGCACGCCCACCAGGTGCTTCCCGACCCCAGCGGCCGCTGGATCGTCAGCGTGGACCTCGGCACCGACTCCGTACGGATCTGCGCCCTGGACCCCGCCACCGGCGCCCTCACCCTCCACGGCGAGACCGCGCTGCGCCCCGGCACCGGACCGCGCCATCTCGCCTTCCACCCGGCCGGCACGCACGCGTACGTCCTGAACGAGCTGGAGCCCACCCTCACCGTCTGCCGCTGGGACGCCGCCGCCGGAGTCCTCGAACCGCTCGGCGAGACCCCCGTCGTCCCCGAGGGCACTCCCGGCCCCAGCTACCCCTCCGAAGTCGTCGTCGCCCCTGACGGGCGCTTCCTCTGGGTCGCCGTGCGCGGGGACGACACCCTCGCCGTGCTCGCCCTCGACCCCGACGGGGCCAAGGCCGCCCTGGTCGCCACCGTGCCCTGCGGCGGCACCTGGCCCCGCGACCTGACCCTCGGCCCGTCCGGGCGGTACCTGTACGCCGCCAACGAGCGCTCCGGCGACGTCACCTGGTTCGGCCTCGACCCCGAGACCGGCATCCCCGCGCGCGTGGGCTCCATCGAGGCCCCTGCCGCCTCCTGCGTCGTCTTCGGCTGAGGCCGGGCCCCCTCGGGGGCGCCTTGGCCGTACGTCGACACGCCGAAGGGCCCGCACCGGACTTCCGGTGCGGGCCCTTCGACGTACGGGCGGGGTGGCGGGCCTCAGAGCGAGGGCGCGCCCTGCGGCTGCTGCGGCGGGATGCCGAGGGCGGCCGTGTACTGCGAGAGCACGAGCTTGCCGATCGCCGGGTAGGCCCCCAGCGGCTCGGCGGAGGCGCAGCCGGCCTCCTTCGAGGCCTCGTCGAGCAGGCCGTCGGCCAGCTCCGGGCCGATCAGGTACGGCGCCAGCGCGAGCTGCTCCGAACCGGAACCGCGCAGCTGCTCGGCGACGGAGGCGATCGAACCCTCCTGGTCGAGCGCGGCGGCGATCACCGGCACGGCGAGGCGCGCGGCCAGCAGCATGCCGGTGATTCCCGCGGCCTGCACGGCCTCCTCGCCGCCGACCGTGGCGAGGATGATGCCGTCGGCGGCCGTCGCGACCGTGAAGAGCCGGGCACGGTCGGCGCGGGCCAGACCCGCCTCGGAGAGACGCACGTGCAGCGCCTCGGCGAGCAGCGGGTGCGGGCCGAGGACGTCGGTGAGCTCGGCGGTGTTGCCGGCGTCCATCACGGCCTGCCGGATGTGACGCGTCTGCGCGCTGTCCGGACCCGCGAGCAGCGGTACGACGACCGAGGCCGGGCCCGTGGGAGCGCTGACCTCGCGGCCGGCGGCCAGGGCCAGCTCGTACCGCTCGGTGCGCAGCGTGGCGGCGACCGTCAGCACGGTCGCGAGCGAGGGGTACTCGCTGTCGTCGCCCTCGACGAAGCCGATCAGGGCGTCGAGGCCGGGCAGCTCGGAGCGGGCGATGCTCACGACCTCTTCGGCCAGCGAGCGTATGGCGGCGGACGGCGCGCCGGGCACAGCGAGAACCAGTGCGGGAGCGCCCTCGGGCGCCGCCGCGGGTTCGGGGCGACGGTGCCGCCCGGACTGACGGGGTCGAGGCATTCGTACAGGCAGGCCGGAAGCAGGCCCAGTGGGGGAGCTCATGGCGCCGCATGCTACTGGTTTCGCCCGGGGCGGCGTCGGCTGAGGTACGATCATGCGCCTTCTGCCCCTCTATGTCCCCCCGTGGCCCGTCCGGAATGCGGTCTCCGCCGTCGTCAGGGGACGACGCACCGGCTCCCACCTGGGCGGATGTCAGCGTTCGGCGGCGCCCTCGCCGGACAGGCGCAGCAGTGCGGGGTCCTCCGGCAGTCGCAGCGTGCCGGTGGCGAGCGCCGCCGAGAGCGCCACGGCCCCGGCCAGGGGATCCCCGGCGGGGGCTACGGTCCGGGCCTGCGGGAGGTGCTCCTCCAACTCCGCGCGCAGCGGTACGAGCAGGGGGTCGCCCATCTTGAACAGTCCGCCCGTCAGCGCCACCAGCGCCCCCGGCCCGGCCGGGCACGCCGCCTCGGCGGCCTCGGCGATGTGCCGGGCCGCCCGCGTCAGGATGTCCGCAGCCACCGGGTCCTCGGCGGCGCACCGTCCCACCTCGGGGGCGAAGGAGGCGAGCACCGCGGGCCGGTCGGTACGGGGGTAGAGCGCGCCCGGCAGGCCCGCCGCCGGACCGAACAGCTTCTCCGCCCGGGCCAGCAGCGCCGTCGAACCGCCGCTCCGCCCGTCGTACGCGCGCATGGCCGCCTCCAGGCCGGCCCGGCCGATCCAGGCGCCGCTGCCGCAGTCGCCGAGGAGGTGCCCCCAGCCGTCGGCCCGCCGCCAGGACGTCAGGTCCGTGCCGAGCGCGATCATGCCCGTACCGCCCGCGACGACGGCTCCCGGCCGCTGCCCGAGCGCACCGGCGTACGCGGTGACGGCGTCGGCCGCCAGCGCGAGCCGCCGTACGCCCCACGCGTCGGCGAAGGCGCCCGGCAGCTCGGCTCGCAGTTCGTCCCCGAGGGTCGCCATCCCGGCCGCGCCCACGGCCACGGCGACGACCGGCCGGGCGCCGTGAGGCTCCGCCAGGGCGCGCACGGCCGGCAGGACCTGGTCCAGGAAGTGCCGTGCGGAGATGCCGCCGGGGCCGGTGCGCACCGGTTCGTGCGAGGAGCGGGTGTCGAGCACGGCGCCGCTCGCCGCCTCGGCCAGCGCGATCCGGAGCCCCGACCCCCCGGAGTCGACACCGACGACCAGAGAGGCGCCCGGATCGTTCACGGAAGTCACGGAGCCGACTGGGGTCACGGTGCACCGTCCTCGCGACGAGTGGGGCGGGGGAGTGGGCGGAGTCTAGGGGGTGGCCGGTGAAGGCGCTCGAACCGGGGTGTCACTGTAGGCCGGTAGAGTGACGGACCGTGACAGCGCGACCTTTGAAGGAACTGGTGGAGCCCGGCTGGGCGGAGGCTCTGAGCCCCGTGGCAGGCCGCGTGGCGGAGATGGGTGACTTCCTGCGGGCGGAGATCGCCGCGGGCCGCACCTATCTGCCGGCCGGACAGCACGTACTGCGGGCGTTCCAGCAGCCCTTCGACGACGTGCGGGTGCTGATCGTGGGTCAGGACCCCTATCCGACACCGGGAATGGCGATCGGGCTGAGCTTCGCGGTCGCGCCCGAGGTCCGTCAGCTGCCGGGCAGCCTGGAGAACATCTTCCGGGAGCTGCACACCGACCTCGGGATGCCCCGGCCGTCGAACGGCGATCTGACCCCCTGGACCCGTCAGGGCGTCCTCCTCCTCAACAGGGCGCTGACCACGGCCCCGCGCAAGCCCGCCGCCCACCGCGGCAAGGGCTGGGAGGAGGTGACCGAGCAGGCGATCCGCGCGCTGGCCGCCCGGGGCAAGCCCCTGGTGTCGATCCTGTGGGGCCGCGATGCGCGCAACGCCCGCCCGCTCCTCGGCAATCTGCCCGCGGTCGAGTCCGCGCACCCGTCCCCGATGTCGGCGGACCGCGGCTTCTTCGGCTCCCGTCCCTTCAGCCGTGCCAACCAACTCCTCCTGGAGCAGGGCGCCCAGCCGGTGGACTGGCGCCTGCCCTGACCGGACCGTCGGCCTCCTTCGCGCGGAGGAGGCCACGGAAGCGCCGGATCGCCCCGGCTCAGATCGCGGCCGCCCGCACGCAGAGCACGTCCGGCAGGTGTTCGGCGAGGAGTTGCCAGCTGTCGCCGTCGTCGGCGCTCGCGTACACCTCGCCGTTGCGGTTGCCGAAGTACACGCCCGCCGGGTCCGCGTCGTCCGTGCACAGCGCGTCCCGGAGCACCGTGCCGTAGTGGTCGCCCTCGGGCAGGCCGCGGCTCAGCGGTTCCCAGGTGGCTCCGGCGTCGGTCGTGCGGTAGACCCGGCACCGGCGGCCGGCCGGGACCCGGTCGGAGTCCGCGGTGATGGGGAAGACATAGGCGGTGTCCGGGCGGTGCGGGTGCGCGGCGACTGCGAAGCCGAAGTCGGACGGCAGTCCGGCGCCGATGTCCGTCCAGCTGGCGCCCGCGTCGTCGCTGCGGAAGACGCCCCAGTGGTTCTGCAGGTAGAGCCGGTCGAGATCGCCCGCGTCCTGGGCGATCTTGTGGACGCACTGCCCGAAGACCGGGTGGGGGTCCGGCAGGAACACCGCCGACACGCCCTTGTTGGAGGGCTCCCAGGCGGCTCCGCCGTCCCGTGAGCGGAACACCCCGGCGGTGGAAACGGCGACGGTGACGGCCGACGGGTCGCGCCGGTCGGTCAGCACGGTGTGGACGGCTTCCCCGCCGCCGCCCGGCACCCACTGGGAGCGGGTCGGGTGCTCCCACAGCGGGCGGACGAGCTCGAAGGACTCGCCGCCGTCCGCCGACCGGAACAGCGCGGCCGGCTCCGTCCCCGCGTACACGACGCCGGGGGAGTGCTCCGGTGCCGGGTGGAGCTGCCAGACGCGCTCCAGGGAGGCGCCGGTGTCCTCGGGGAACTTCACGGCGGGCCGCGCCGGTTCGGTCCAGGTCCTGCCGAGGTCGTCGGAGTGGAAGACGGACGGCCCCCAGTGGGCGCTGTCCCCGCCCACGAGCAGCCGCGGCGTCGGCCATCGGGTGTCGATGGCGACCGAGTAGACCGCCTGCGCGGGGAAGGCCGGATCGTCGAACTCCCATCGGCCGTCGTGCCTGCGGCCGATGAAGAGCCCCTTGCGGGTGCCTACGGTGAGGAGTACGTCGGGCATGGATGCCACCTCCAGGACGCCGTTGTCGCGGATACGGGCCAGTCTGCACCCGGCCACTGACAACGGCTGCCGGACACTCCCGGGGGCTCCCGCGCCCCTGCCGTACGAAGGCGGTCCAGGGGCCGGCGGTCACCCTTCGGGTTGCTCAGATCGCCCAGGCGTACTGCGGCGGCGCCGCGTGCGTCGAGGCGCCCAGGTCGCGGGCGGCGCGGCGGGCCCAGGAGGCGTCGCGCAGCAGCTCGCGGCCGAGGAGGACCGCGTCCGCCTCGCCGTTGGCGACGATCTTCTCGGCCTGGTCGCTCTCGGTGATCAGGCCGACGGCGGCCACCGGCAGCCCGGTCTCGGCCTTGACGCGGGCGGCGAAGGGCACCTGGTAGCCGGGGCCCACCGGGATCTCGGCCGGTCCGCCGTTGCCGCCGCTGGAGACGTCGAGGAGGTCGACGCCGTGCTCGCGGAGGAGCGCGGCGAACCGTACGGTCTCGTCGACCGTCCAGCCCTGCTCCTCCAGCCAGTCGGTGGCCGAGATGCGGAAGAAGACGGGCAGCTCCTCGGGCCACACGGACCGCACGGCGTCGACGACCTCCAGGGCGAGCCGGGTCCGGTTCTCGAAGGAACCGCCGTACGCGTCGGTGCGGTGGTTGCTGTGCGGGGAGAGGAACTCGCCGATCAGATAGCCGTGGGCGCCGTGCACCTCGATGACCTGGAAGCCGGCGTCCAGCGCGCGGCGGGCCGCGTCCGCGAACTGCCCGGTGATCTCCCGGATCCTGTCGACGGTCAGCTCGGTCGGCACCGGGTAGCCCTCGGCGAACTCGACGGGGCTCGGCGCGACGGGCTGCCAGCCGGGACCGCCCTCGGGGACGGGCCCGCGGCCCTCCCAGGGGCGCTTGGTCGAGGCCTTGCGTCCGGCGTGCCCGATCTGGATGCCGGGCACGGTGCCGTGGTCCTTGAGGAAGGTGGCGATCCGGCGGAGGGCCTCGGTCTGGGTGTCGTTCCAGAGGCCGAGGTCGGCCGGGCTGATCCGGCCCTCGGCGGCGACGGCGGTCGCCTCGACCAGGATCAGCCCGGTGCCGCCGGTGGCCCGGGAGGCGTAGTGGGCGAAGTGCCAGTCCGTGGCGACACCCGCGTTCGGGCCGGTCATCTCCGCCGAGTACTGGCACATGGGGGCCATCCATACCCGGTTGGGGACGGTCAGCGACCGCAGGGTGTAGGGCTCGAACAGGGCGACGCTCATGACGGACTCCGTTTCGGGATGCCTCGAAGGACGCTAGTACGGTAACCATCGTAGTACGGCATCTGTCAAACTACGAGGGTTCTCGTACAATGGCTCCTGTCCCGGATGAAGTGGAGCCGCCGCCATGACGACCACCGCCAGCCCTCGCGCACTCGAACACCCCGCGCGCGACCAGATCCGACTGGAGGCGGTGCTGCACGCGCTCGCGGACCCGGTGCGGCTCCGGATCGTGCGGGACATGGCGCGCGAGCGCGCCGAACTGAGCTGCTCGTACTTCGACCTCCCGGTCACCAAGTCCACGACGACGCACCACTTCCGGGTGCTGCGCGAGGGTGGAGTCATCCGGCAGACGTACCGCGGTACGGCCAAGCTCAACGCCCTGCGCGAGGACGACCTCGAAGCCCTCTTCCCGGGCCTGCTCGCCACGGTCCTGTCGGCGGCCGGCGCCCAGGCCGACCGCGAGGACGCGACGGCCTAGGCGCCGGTGAGGGGCGTCGGCGAGGGGGCCGCGGCGGGGCCCTCGGGGGCAGGCGTCCCGCTGTGCCCCCTACAGCCTCCGCATCCTCCCGATCTCGGCCGTCTGCTGGGCGATCACGTCGTTCGCCATCTCCTCCACGAGGACGTTGTTGCCCTCGCTCAGCACCTCGGCCGCCATCGTCACCGCCCCCTCGTGGTGCGTGATCATCAGCTTCAGGAAGAGCTCGTCGAAGGCCTTCCCCTTCGCGTTCCTGAGGTTCTCCAGCTGTCCCGCGGTCGCCATGCCCGGCATCGAGTGATGGTCGTGGCCCGCCTGTTCGCGCGGGCCACCGTTGTTTTTCAGCCAACCTTCCATCGCGCCGATCTCCGGCTGCTGTGCCGCCGCGATCCGCTCGGCCACCTTCTTGACCTGGGGGGAACCCGCCCGCTGTGGGACCAGCGCCGTCATGGTCAGGGCCTGCCGGTGGTGCACGATCATCATCTGCGCGTAGGTGAAGTCCGCGCCGTTCGGGCTCTCGTCCGGAAGCAGCTCGGCGGCCTCCTCGGGGGATATCCGCCTGGCCGGTTCCCCGGGCTTGCCCGGCGCGACCACCGTCCCGGTCGAGCCCTTCGCCTCCGGCGTTCCCTTGTCGGGCCCCGACTCACAGGCGGTCAGGGCGAGTACGGCGACGGCGGACAGGGCCACGGCGACGACGGCACGCTGGCGGCGGATCAACAACGCGACCTCCAGATGTTCTTGCGGGGACAGTGACCGTTCCTAGCACTTTTCTCGGGGCTACCGATCAAAAACCTTCATTACGTCTGTGTTGCCATCTGTTGAGATGTGCACGGCAAGGAAGATACTGCCGGAGTCCAACACCCGTTCAACGCTGAACGGATACCAGGGAGGACGGAGTGACTTCGTTGCGTACCCCGCGTTCCACGTCAGTCACGCGCGAACCGCGTGCCAGGCTCAGACGCCTGGGCGTGGCATCCGCCGCGGCCGGACTGATGGCCACACTGCTCATGGCGGGCCCCGCCACCGCGACGCCCGACCCGGGCGACGCTCCGGCTCAGGGCAAGGTCTCCTCGGAGCAGGCGGCCGAGGCGCGTTCCGCGATACAGAGCGGTGAGATACCCGGCGTGGACGAGATCGTCCACAGCTCGAACATCGAGCACCTCGCCAACATCCCCAAGGACGCCCTCAAGGGCACCAACTCGGACCTCGCCTTCCAGGGCAAGTACGCCTTCGCCGGCAACTACGACGGCTTCCGGATCTTCGACATCAGCGACCCGAAGTCCCCGAAGACCGTCGCCCAGGTCCTCTGCCCGGGCTCCCAGAACGACATCTCCGTCTCCGGGGACCTGCTGTTCCTCTCGACGGACTCCTCCCGGAGCGACGACTCCTGCGCCAGCACCTCGCAGCCCGCCTCGGTCAAGGAATCCTGGGAGGGCATGAAGATCTTCGACATCAGCGACGTCCGGAACCCGAAGTACGTCGCCGCCGTCGAGACCGCGTGCGGTTCGCACACCCACACGCTGGTTCCCAAGAAGCGGGACGTGTACGTCTACGTCTCCTCGTACTCGCCCAACGCCGCGTTCCCGGACTGCCAGCCCCCGCACGACGGCATCTCGGTCATCAAGGTGCCCCGCAAGGCACCCGAGAAGGCCGCGCTCATCGGCTTCCCGGTCCTCTTCCCGGGCGAGGGCCCGGACGGCGGCGGCAACCCGGGCGGCCCGACCAACCCGGGCGTCTCCAAGACCACGGGCTGCCACGACATCACCGTGCTGCCGGAGAAGGACCTCGCGGCCGGCGCCTGCATGGGTGACGGCATCCTCTTCGACATCGAGGACCCCGAGCACCCGCGGGTGATCGACCAGGTCCAGGACAACGTCAACTTCGCGTTCTGGCACTCCGCCACCTTCAACCTGAAGGCGAACAAGGTCGTCTTCACCGATGAGCTCGGTGGCGGCGGCGCGGCCACCTGCAACGCCGAGGTCGGCCCGAACCGCGGCGCCAACGGCATCTACGACATCGTCGGCAAGGGCAAGAAGAGCAAGCTCGTCTTCCGCAGCTACTTCAAGATCCCGCGCCACCAGGCCGCCACCGAGAACTGCGTCGCCCACAACGGCTCGCTGATCCCGGTCAAGGGCAAGGACCTCATGGTCCAGGCCTGGTACCAGGGCGGCGTCTCCGTCTGGGACTTCACCGACTCCCGCAGCCCCAAGGAGATCGCCTACTTCGAGCGCGGCCCGCTGTCCGCCACCACCATCTCCACCGGTGGCTCGTGGTCCGCGTACTACTACAACGGCTACATCTACTCGAACGACATCGCCAAGGGCTTCGACGTCCTGAAGCTCTCCGACCGCCGTACCGACCCCGCGAAGCGGATCCGGATGGACGAGCTCAACGTCCAGACCCAGCCGGACTACTTCGACTTCGACGACTGACCGGAGTCGTGAGCGCCGGCCGTCGGATCATGACAGCCGGCTGACGGCCTGACCACCGGCGCGCCGTCGGGCGGACCCCCGCCCGGCGGCGCGCCCGCCTCCCAGTCCAGGCCGTAGCGGTGGAACAGCTCCGACCGCAGCCGCGTCAGCGGCATCTGCGCCCCCGGCAGCAGCACCGCCACCACCGCGCCCATCAACAGGGCGCGCAGCAGCGGATAGTCGGTGTCCACGTCCTCGGAGCCGTACCGCGTCACCGTGTCCCGCAGCAGGAACGCGAGGCGCTGCTGCTCCTCGCACTGCACGAACCCCTCGGCCTGCAGAATGCCCGCCATATGGGTCCGCATCAGGGTGGGACGCTCGGCGGCGAGTCCCAGGATCGCGTCGATCGCGCGCGCCATGCGCTCGCGCCCGTCCTCCGTGCGCGGCTCGCGCTCCAGCGCCTCTTCCAGCGTGAGATGCATCAGCCGGTGCACCGCGGCCTGCAGAAGCTGCCGCTTGCCGGGGAAGTAGTACGAGATCAGCCCCCGCGCCGAACCAGCCCGCTCCGCGATGTCCGCGAGCGTCGTCGCCTCGTAGCCATGGGTGTCGACCAGCTCCACCGTGGCCTGCAGAATGCGCTCCCGGGACCTGCGCCGGAGCTCTTCATTGACCGATGGGCTACGCGGGGACATGCTGGACTCCTGCGTTGACTGGCTGCCAGCCAATATACTCGGCGCATCCCGTCGGCATGCCCGTGTGGCATACCGCGGGGGATGCCGTCTGTTCTGGGCGACACGGGGGATCGTCCAGAACAGGCGGCCTCATCCTGTTCCTCCCATTCTGCTCCCCGCGCTGTCGCCGTCTCCGAGGCCGGCCCCGGGGGCGCGCGGCTCGCTCCAGCGGTACGCCAGGACCGCAGCGGCCACACAGCACCAGCCGAGCAGCCAGCCCCCGAGGACGTCCGAGGGCCAGTGCACGCCCAGATAGACCCGCGTCCACCCCACCCCGAGCACCGAGACCGCCGCCGCGACCGCCAGGGCGCCCCAGCCGCGCCACTCCTCGCGCCAGCGCAGCGCGAGGACCCAGAGCAGCAGCCCGCAGGTGACCATGGCCGTCATGGCGTGCCCGGACGGGAAGGCGGCGAACCGCGCCGAGTCGACCGGATCGCTCCACTCCGGCCGCTCCCGCCCCACCAGCGTCTTGATGCCCTGCTGGAGCGCCACGGCCAGCAGACTCGTCGCGGCCACCCACAGGGCGAGGCGACGCTCTCGTCCCCACCACAGCAGCACCACCGTCGCGGCGGTCAGCGCGCGCATCGTCCACGGGTCCCACACCCAGTCGCTGAGGACACGGTTCGCCTGGGTGAGCCCGGGGTCGGACACCGCGTCACGGTGGAGCGCCTCGGTCACGGACCGGTCGAAGGAGAGCAGGGGGTCCCATCCCACGGCCACGAGGGCGAGCAGGAGGACGGCCAGAACTCCGGAGATCACAGCGGAGGAACGCATGCCTCGATCCTGCCCGACGATCGGCTCCGGCCGATCTCTCCCCCTCCTCGCGCGCGCCGTCGCGCCCGCTCGGACCGGTGGGCCGGCCGTCACCCCTGTCCCAGCGCGCTGAGCGCCGGGACGAAGGCCACGAGCACCGGGACCACCGGCACCAGGGAAGCGGCCGCGGTGAGTCGAAGGCGGCGGCCGGCGGTGAGCCGGGGGGCCGCGGTCAGCAGCCGGTTCACCCGGCGCGGCAGATCGCCGTACGGCGCCTGGCCGGGCCCGAACACGCCCCGGTCCTCGTTCAGTTCGACCAGCGCGAGCGCGATCGTCAGCCGTCCGAACCGGCGCGAGGCCACGTCGTCGGCGGCCAGCTCCACCAGCCGGTGCATCTCCTCGCGGAAGGCCGCGAAGACAGGGATCCCCGGGAATCCGGCGGCCAGCGCCGCCGAGGAGTGCAGCAGCCAGTCGTGCCGGGCGCGCGCGTGCCCCTGCTCGTGCGCCAGGACCGCGTCCAGCTGACGTCCCTTCAACCGCCGCAGCGCCGCCGTGGTGATGACCAGCTGGGGTGTGCCACCCGCCAGCCACCAGGCGCTCGCCCGCTCGCCCTCCAGGACCACGAGGCGCTCGCCGCCCGGCTGTTCCCCGGGGAGCAGGGGGGCGCGGACGAGCAGGTCGCAGCGGCGCTGTCTGCGCCGCGACCGGGCCTGGCTGAACTCCCGACCCAGCATCGCCCCGGACCACACCCCGCCGGCCGCCAGGGCCACCGCGAGGACCGCGGACCAGGGCCCGGTCGTGCCGAGCTCGTACGCGTCGATCACCGCGCGTGGCGCGGGCGCGAAGATCTGCCCCCGGACGGCCTGCCAGGCGGTCGACGCGCTGAACGTCATGGAGAGCGCGAAGCTCAACAGCACGGCGCCGACCACGCACTGCCACACCCAGAGGGCCACCACGGGTTCTCGCTCGACCCAGTCCGCCCGCGACAGCAGCCGGGGGGCCGCGAGGGCGGTCAGGACGCCGAGCACGAACAGCGCGAGGGAGACCCACATGACGCCAGCCTATGAGCGCGGTACTGGTCGGGGGTATGCCCCCGGACGGCAAGTGACGTACGCCACGGTTTGGTTGGGCCGGGCCGCCCCTCACAGCCCGGTCGGGCGCCGGGCGGAACTCACAACGTCACCAGCATGGCCAGCATCGCGAGAGCCATCGACAGCCGGCAGGCGAGCGCCAGCTCCGGCCGCGTCGCCCAGACCGGCCGCGGCCCCCGGACCGGTCCCGTGGCGCCCGTCGCCGTCCCCGTCGTCGTGGACAGTCGGCCCCGGCCCGTGCCGCCCGTCGCCGGTAGCGCGACCGGCACGAGTCTCGCGCCCGCGTGCAGCACGTACACCATGTAATAGAGGAGCAGTCCGCCCGTGAGTACGGGTATGCCGCCCGGCGTGCCCGCCGTGTGCCCCGCGTGCGCCCCCGCGCCGGGTGCCGCCATCGCGACCGCCATGTAGACCATGGCGAGCGAGCCGACGACGTGGTGCAGGTGGTGTCCGCCGCGCCGGACCCCCGTGAGGCCGTGCAGCGCCGCGCCGCCGAACACCGCCGCGTACACCGCCCAGCCCCACTCCGGCGGCGTGAGCACCGCCGCGGGCAGCGCCATCGACGCCATCCCGAAGCCCATCACCGCCTCGCCGCCCGCGGCCCGTCGCTCCTCCCCGGCGCACGCGCGCATCCGCAGGAGGCAGTACACGCCCGTCACCGCGCAGAGCACGACCGCCAACCACCCGGACAGGGCCGGACCGTGCACGGCACACCTCCCCCTCGACGCCGCCCTTCCCCGGAGAATGCCCGCGTCCGGTCGGGCGCACGCGGGCGCACGGGCGCGTACAGGCGTACGAGGGGAGTGAAAGGTGCGGGCGTTAGGCTCGGGACGATCGCGTACGGCGATCGTCAGCGCCCGAGGGGAGCCCCGTTCACATGGACACCGCCACGTCGCACGAGACCGGCCGGATCAGCTACCGCGAGGCGGTCCTGGACGACGTCCCGGCCCTCGTCCCGCTCGTCGAGTCGGCCTACCGGGGCGACGCCAGCCGGGGCGGCTGGACCACCGAGGCGGACATCCTCCAGGGGCAGCGCACCGACCCCGACGGCGTGGCCGCCGTCATCACCACGCCCGGCAGCCGGCTCCTGGTCGTCGAGCGCGACGGCGAGATCGTCGCCTGCTGCCAGCTGGAGCACCGAGACGAGGCCGAGGCCGCCTACTTCGGGATGTTCGCGGTCCGCCCCGAACTCCAGGGCGCGGGTCTGGGCAAGCAGATCATCGCGGAGGCCGAGCGCCGGGTGCGCGAGCTGTGGGACGTCCGCGAGATGCACATGACGGTGATCTCCGTACGGGAGGAGCTCATCGCCTGGTACGAGCGCCGCGGCTACCGGCGTACCGGGCGGATGACCCCCTTCCCGTACGGCGACGAGCGCTTCGGGCTGCCTCAGCGCGACGACCTGGAGTTCGAGCTCCTGGTGAAGCCGCTGAGCTGACGAACACGGCGGAAGGGTGGCCTCCCCCCTGACTGACAGGAAAAACTTCTGTGATCAGGGGGGTCGCACAGGATAATTTCTCCTGCCCCCTCTTGTGGCCGAGAACCGTCCATGGTTACGGTGTCTTGACGCGAGGTTCTCCTGTGAAGGAAGAGGCATGACGGAAATTCTTGTGCAGGACGTGACTGGTGGGGGGATATCCACCGCCGCCCGGGTGATCGACCACCCCGCCTGGCCCGAGCTCAAGAATGCCGTGGAGGAGATCCGCGCCTGGCAGAGCGCGGACGGCTCCATCGACTTCGAGCGCGAGGACGCGCCGGCCAAGGCCGTGGCCGAGCTGACCGTCGACCGGGTCACCGCCGCGGTCGAGCAGCTCTCCCCGCTCGTCCCGCACGACGGCGCCTACCACCGCGCCCTCGTCTCCGACCTGCGCAAGTGGGTCGAGAGCGGCTTCACCGTCCCGGACTTCCTGGACTCGCTGCTCGCCTTCCAGCCGGCCGCCGACCGCGTGGACGGGCTCCAGCACCTGGTGCTGTTCCCGATGTACACGCAGAACGGCAACCTCGACCGCAACCTCGAAGCCGTCGTGCTGCGCATGGTGTGGCCGGAGTGGCTCGCCGAGCTCGAGCGCACCCGCTACGACAACCCGCTGTTCTGCGGGATCACCTTCGAGGACTTCACCGCCGGGTACGACACCAACTCGGCCGTCCTCTTCCCGGAGACCATCGCCGTCCGCGAGGCCCCCGAGCGCTTCACCTGGGGCGGGATCTTCTGCGACCGCGAGGCCGCCCGCTTCCGCAAGGTCACCGAGGCCGCCGTCGACACCCTCGGCATCGAGCTGCCCGCCGACATCGCCGCGATGATCGACGACCAGGAGCGCTGCGAGAAGGCCTTCGTGCTCTGGGACATGGTCCACGACCGCACCCACAGCCACGGCGACCTGCCCTTCGACCCCTTCATGATCAAGCAGCGTCAGCCCTTCTGGATGTACGGCCTCGAGGAGCTCCGCTGCGACCTCACCGCCTTCAAGGAGGCCGTGAAGCTGGAGGCCGAGGGCAACACCCACGGCCGTGACGTGCAGTACGCGGTCCTCTTCGACCGGATGTTCCGCTTCCCGCTCTCCGGCGACCGCAACCGCAACTACGACGGTCTCGGCGGCCAGCTCCTCTTCGCGTACCTCCACAAGAACGACGTGGTGCGCTGGACGGACAACACCCTCAAGATCGACTGGCAGCGGGCCCCCGAGGTCACCAACCAGCTCTGCGCCGACATCGAGAAGCTCTACCGCGACGGCATCGACCGCCCCAAGCTGGTCCACTGGTTCAAGGCGTACGAGCTCGTCTCCACCTACCTCGCCCCGCACCCGGGCTCGAAGTGGGCCAAGGGTCCCGACGCCCTCGACCTCTCCCTCCCGCCCCGCAAGCTCGTCGACGACGTGCTTCCGGACGAGTTTCCGCTCAGCATGTTCTTTGAGGCCCTCGCCAAGAAGCTGAAGGGCGTGATCGCCGACACCAAGGGGATCACCGCCGACGGGGTCTCGCGGGCCGAGCGGACCGAGCAGGCTGCCGCGTGAGCGCTCGTACCGACGACACGGAGGAGGCGTCGCCCATGACCGCCAACGGAAACGGCGGGCCGCTCGACGGCGCCGTCATCGCGGTCGCCGGTGCGGCCGGCCCGGCCGGCCGTGCGGCGCTGATGCGCCTCGCCGAGGCGGGCGCGACCGTCGTCGGCTCCGACGCCGACCCGGCGCGCCTCGCGGAGGCCGTCGACGCCGCCCGCTACGCCCACGGCGGCGCCAAGGTCGTCGGTGACACCGTCGACCTGCTCGACCTGGACGCCACGCGCGACTGGGCCGCCAAGACCGAGAAGGAGTTCGGCCGGATCGACGGCCTGGTCCACCTCGTCGGCGGCTGGCGCGGCAGCTCCTCCTTCACGGAGACGGACCTCGCGGACTGGGACTTCCTGGAGAAGCTCCTCATCCGCACGGTCCAGAACACCTCGCTCGCGTTCCACGACGGGCTGCTGCGGTCCGGCGGCCGCGGCCGCTACGCCCTGATCAGCCAGGTCGGCGCGCACAAGCCGCTCGCCAACAACGCCGCGTACAACGCGGGCAAGGCGGCCGCCGAGGCCTGGACCCTCGCCATGGCCGACTCGTTCCGCAAGCTGGGGGGCGACGACGGCCCGCAGGCGGCGGCTGCGATCCTGGTGATCAAGGCATTGGTGCACGACGCCATGCGCGCCGAGCGACCCAACGCGAAGTTCGCGGGCTTCACCGACGTCACCGTCCTGGCCGACGAGATCGCCGGTCTGTGGAGCAGGCCCGCCCAGGAAGTGAATGGACAGCGTCTGTGGCTGACCCCCAAGCCGTGACCGCGGCCCTCGGCCCCAGGACCGACGCACGTCGTCACCACGACCCGTCGGTCCGGGGCTTCGCCAGCGACAACTACGCCGGCGCCCACCCCGAGGTCCTCGCGGCCCTCGCCCTCGCCAACGACGGCCACCAGGTCGCCTACGGCGAGGACCAGTACACCGAGCACCTCCAGCGGATCATGCACGGCCACTTCGGCCCCACCGCCGAGGCCTTCCCGGTCTTCAACGGCACCGGGGCGAACGTGACCGCCCTCCAGGCGCTCACCGACCGCTGGGGCGCCGTCATCTGCGCCGAGTCCGCGCACATCAACGTGGACGAGGGCGGGGCGCCGGAGCGGATGGGCGGCCTCAAGCTGCTCACCGTGCCGACCCCGGACGGCAAGCTCACCCCCGAGCTGATCGACCGGCAGGCCTGGGGCTGGGAGGACGAGCACCGGGCGATGCCGCAGGTCGTCTCGATCACCCAGAACACCGAGCTGGGCACCGTCTACACGGTGGACGAGATCCGCGCGATCGTCGAGCACTCCCACGCCAAGGGCATGAAGGTGCACCTCGACGGGGCCCGGATAGCCAACGCCGCCGCCTCGCTCGACGTACCGATGCGCGCGTTCACCAACGCCGTGGGCGTCGACGTCATCTCGTACGGCGGCACGAAGAACGGCATGCTCTTCGGCGAGGCGATCGTCGTCCTCAACCCCGACGCGGTCAGCCACATGAAGCACCTGCGCAAGCTGTCCATGCAGCTCGCCTCGAAGATGCGCTTCGTGTCGGTGCAGCTGGAGGCCCTCCTCGCGAAGGACCTGTGGCTGCGCAACGCCCGCCACGCCAACGCGATGGCCCAGCGCCTCGCGGTCGGCGTGCGCGAGCTCGACGGGGTGGAGATCCTCTATCCGGTGCAGGCCAACGCGGTCTTCGCCCGTCTGCCGCACGAGGTCACCCGGCGGCTCCAGGAGCGGTTCCGCTTCTACTTCTGGGACGAGTCGGCCGGCGACGTGCGCTGGATGTGCGCCTTCGACACCACGGAGGACGACGTGGACGCCTTCCTCCAGGCCCTGAAGGAAGAGCTGGCGCGCCAGCCCTGAGTGCATGAATATGCGGCCGGACGGAAAGTCATTGACTCCCGTTCGGCCGCTTCCGTACGCTCCACGCGCATGGAACCCATAGAACTCATCCAGCAGAGCCCTGACGTCGCCGCTTATCTGGCCGCGAGCGAGGCGGTCGACCACGAACACCCGGTGGTCCGGGCCGCCGTCCGTCATCTCGCCGATGAGCACCCCGATGCATACGCATACGCCGAAGCGGCCTACCGGTACGTACGCGACACCATTCCGCACTCCGCCGACGCCGACGACCCCCGCGTCACCTGGCGCGCCTCCGACGTCCTGGAGCAGCGCACCGGCATCTGCTACGCCAAGTCGATCGCGTACGCCGCGCTCCTGCGGGCCCGCGACATCCCGGCCGCTCTCTGCTACCAGCGGCTCGCCGACGACGACGGCTCGAACCCGGTGATCCACGGTCTCGTCGCCGTGCTGCTGCCCGGGGAGCGGTCCTGGGCCCGCCAGGACGTGCGCGGGAACAAGCCCGGAATCGACGCCCAGTTCTCCCTGCGGGAGGAGCGGCTGGCCTGGGCCGTACGGCCAGAGTGCAATGAAGTGGATTATCCGGTGCTCTACACTGAACCGCATCCGGCTGTTCTGGACGCGCTGCGCGCCGCCCCCGACCGGCCGTACCTCTGGCGGACGCTCCCCACCGAGCTCTGACCCCGGACATCAGCGAACGGCGGACCATGACCCTCACGCTCACCGTCTCCGACGAGGTGCGCACCCTCGTACCCGGCTTCACCGCTCTGGTGATCGAGGCCCACGGCCTGGTCAACGGACCCAGCGACGAGGTCGGCTCGGGCCTCCTCGACGATGCCGCGCGCCGGCTCGCCGAGCGGCTCGACGGCCGGACCCCGGACCAGGACCCGCACATCGCCGCCTGGCGCGCCGCGTACACCGCGTTCGGCGCCAAGCCCTCCCGCACCCGCAACTCCGCGGAGGCGCTCGCCAAGCGGGCGCTCGCGGACGGCGGGCTGCCCCGCATCAACCGGCTCGTCGACGCCTACAACGCGGTCAGCGTCGCCCACCTCATCCCCGTCGGCGGCGAGGACCTGGGCAGGATCCGGGGCGCCATGCGCCTGGTCCGCGCCACCGGCGACGAGCCCTTCGTCACCATGGCGGGCGGTGCGGAGACGGTGGAGCACCCCGAGCCCGGGGAGATCGTCTGGTGCGACGAGGAGGGCGTGACCTGCCGCCGCTGGAACTGGCGCCAGGGCCCCCGTACCCGCATCGACGACGACACCGTCGACGCGCTCTTCCTGCTCGAATCGCTCGCCCCGATGACCCGGGACGAGCTCCTCGCGGCGGGCGCCGAGCTGGCGGAGTCGCTGGAGAAGCTCAGCCCTGGGGCCCGGATCACGGTCCGCGATCCGGAGTGACGATTCAGCGGGGCGCCGTTCGGTCTCGCCCTGCCGTCAGCCGGCGTCCTTGACCTCGGCCGGCGTCGGAGCCGTGCCCCCGAGGTGCGCGGGCACCCACCACGTGTCGTTCGCGTCCTTGGGGCGCACCGGGTAGGCGCGCTGCGCGGCCTCCAGGAGCTCCTGGACGCGCTCGCGCAGCCGTCGCGTGATGGCGCCCGCGTACTGGTCGGAGGGAGCCTCCACGGGCTCGCCGACGCGGATCGTCACCGGGATGTGGCTGCGCCTGAAGTTGCGCGGCCGGCCCTTGGTCCAGACCCGCTGCGTACCCCAGAGCGCCATCGGGATCAGCGGCACCCCGGCCTCCTGGGCGAGCCGCGCCGCACCCGTCTTGAAGCCCTTGAGCGTGAACGACTGGGAGATGGTCGCCTCGGGGAAGACGCCGATGATCTCGCCCGCCCGCAGCGACTCCAGCGCGTGCTTGTAGGCGTGCTCGCCCGCCGAACGGTCCACCGGGATGTGCTTCATGCCGCGCATCAGCGGCCCCGAGATCTTGTGCCGGAAGACCGAGTCCTTCGCCATGAAGCGCACGAGGCGCTTCTGCGGGAGCGCGGCCAGGCCCGTGAAGATGAAGTCCAGATAGCTGATGTGATTGGAGACGAGCACCGCGCCACCCGTGCGCGGGATGTGCTCCGAACCCTGCGTGTCGATCTTCAGGTCGAGCGCCTTGAACATGGTCAGAGCGGCGCCGACGACCGGCCGATACACGAGTTCTGCCATCTGAGAGGAACCCCTTCTTCTGTGCCTGGGGAGGGTTCTCCCGGCGAAGTTACGCAGCCGTAGGTTTTCGGCTTTGGGCAGATCGTGCCCCATGTGGGCCGCCGTGACCAGTCCAGGCGGCTTCGTACAGGGAGATTCTCGTCACTCGTGGTGGTCGTGGCGGGAATCGAACCCTCTCGTGCGACGCTGCACCAGGTGAGACGGACGACAGAGAAGGGAACAGGGGTGACCGAGATACCCGGAACCGAAGGAACCGACACGCCGGGACCCGAGGGAACCGACACGCCGGGACCCGAGGGAACCGACACGCTGGGACCCGAGGTGCTCGGCGTCCCCCTGGGGGAGCGGGCCACCCTGGTCCAGTTCTCCACCGCGTTCTGTCAGCCCTGCCGGGCCACCCGGCGCACCCTCGCCGAAGTCGCCGCGATGGTCCCGGGCGTCGGGCACGTGGAGGTCGACGCCGAGGAACGGCTCGATCTCGTACGCGCGCTCGGCATCGCCAGGACCCCCACCGTCCTCGTCCTCGACCGCACCGGCCGCGTCGTCCGCCGGGCCGCGGGACAGCCGCGCAAGGCCGACGTCATCGCCGCCCTGGGGCGGGCGGTCTGACGCGGTGACACTTCTCCCACATCCCGGTACGCACTTGACTGCACGCGGCAACGATCGCCACTCTGGCGGGGTGCCCCAAGAACTCCTTCTCTACGGCCGGACCCATGTGGACCTGGCCCGCAACGCGAGCGCGCGCTGTCCGGGTGTCTGACCACCCCCGGACCTCTCTCATGCCGCCCTCGCAGAAGGACAACTCCATGACGGTCACGCCCGACCTCCGACCCGGCACCGTTCCCGCCATCGGCGCACCCCGACAGGCCTCCCCGGATCTGCTCCGTTCCGTCTTCCGCCGGCATGCGGCCGGCGTCGCGGTCGTCACCGCGCACGGGGAGCGCCCCGTCGGCTTCACCGCGACCTCGCTCAACTCCGTCGCCGCCGACCCTCCGCTGATCTCCTTCGGGGTGGGCACGAGCTCCTCCAGCTGGCCCGTGCTGGCCGAGGCCGAGCACATCGGCGTCCACATACTCGGCGAGCACCAGCAGGAGCTCGCCGCCACCTTCGCCCGCAGCGGCGCCGACCGCTTCGGCGAGGGGACCCGCTGGAGCGCGGGACCCGAGGGCGTGCCGGTGCTCGACGGCGTACTCGCCTGGCTGGTCTGCCGCGTGGTCGCCCGGGTGCCCGCCGGTGACCACCGGATCGTGATCGCGCAGGCGGTCGCCGGGGACCCGGACGGGGCGGGTCGGCCGCTCCTGTACCACCACGGCCGCTTCAACGCGCTGCGCGACTGAGAGTTCCCGTGCGCGGCGCTCTGCGCGCGTTGGGCAGATCACATCGCTGAGCGCTTGCTTACTGGTAACGGACTGGGTGTACTGGCGAGTAATATTTCGGTCGGGGCGTCCGGCGCCCCGACCGGAAACCCGCCCTTCAGGCGCCTATGCTGCGAGCAACAAGGCAGCCCAGTTATGACGATGCAGTAGGAGAGCCGGCGTGAGCTTGAGGATCGTTGTCTGTGTGAAGTACGTGCCCGACGCGACCGGAGACCGTAAGTTCGCGGACGACCTGACGGTCGACCGCGACGACGTCGACGGCCTGCTGTCGGAGCTCGACGAGTACGCCGTCGAGCAGGCACTGCAGATCGCCGAAGAGGCGGACGACGCCGAGGTCACCGTGCTGACGGTCGGCCCCGAGGACGCCAAGGACGCGCTGCGCAAGGCGCTCTCCATGGGCGCCGACAAGGCCGTCCACGTCGAGGACGACGACCTCCACGGCACCGACGTCATGGGCACCTCGCTGGTGCTCGCCAAGGCGATCGAGAAGACCGGCTACGACGTCGTCATCGCCGGTATGGCCTCCACCGACGGCACCATGGGTGTCCTCCCGGCGATCCTCGCCGAGCGCCTGGGCGTCCCGCAGGTCACGCTGCTCTCCGAGGTGAAGATCGAGGGTGGCCCCAACGGCATCGTGACCGGCCGCCGTGACGGCGACACCGCCTCCGAGCAGCTGGAGGCCTCCCTGCCGGCGGTCGTCTCCGTGACCGACCAGTCGGGCGAGGCGCGCTACCCCTCCTTCAAGGGCATCATGGCCGCCAAGAAGAAGCCGGTGGAGTCCCTGGAGCTGGACGACCTGGACATCGACGCGGACGAGGTCGGCCTCGCCGGTGCCTGGACCGCGGTCGACTCCGCCGCCGAGCGTCCGGCGCGCACCGCCGGCACGATCGTCAAGGACGAGGGCGAGGGCGGCAAGCAGCTCGCCGAGTTCCTCGCGAGCCAGAAGTTCATCTAAGAGGCAGTCTCGCGAGCCCGGAGATCGTCCGGGACTCGCGCGAGCCCCTCAGACCGCCCCTTTCGTTCGCAGGAGATTGAAGTCCCATGGCTGAGATTCTCGTCTACGTCGACCACGTCGACGGAGCCGTCCGCAAGCCCACCCTGGAGCTGCTGACCCTCGCCCGCCGCATCGGCGAGCCGGTCGCCGTCGCGCTGGGCAACGGCGCCGCCGACACCGCGGCCGTCCTGGCCGAGCACGGTGCGGTGAAGGTCCTCACGGCCGACGCCCCCGAGTTCACCGAGTACCTCGTCGTCCCCAAGGTCGACGCGCTCCAGGCCGCGTACGAGTCCGTGTCCCCGGCCGCCGTGCTCGTCCCGTCCTCCGCCGAGGGCAAGGAGATCGCGGCCCGCCTCGCGGTCCGCATCGGCTCCGGCATCATCACGGACGCCGTGGACCTGGAGGCCGGTGACGAGGGCCCGGTCGCGACGCAGTCCGCGTTCGCCGCCTCCTTCACCACCAAGTCCCGTGTCTCCAAGGGCACCCCGGTCATCACGGTCAAGCCGAACTCGGCTCCCGTCGAGGCCGCCCCGGCCGCCGGCGCCGTCGAGGCCCTCGCGGTCTCCTTCGGCGCGCTGGCCACCGGCACCAAGGTGACCGCCCGTACCCCGCGCGAGTCGACCGGCCGCCCGGAGCTGACCGAGGCCGCGATCGTGGTCTCCGGTGGCCGTGGCGTCAACGGTGCCGAGAACTTCGGGATCATCGAGGCGCTCGCCGACTCGCTCGGTGCCGCCGTCGGCGCCTCGCGTGCCGCCGTCGACGCCGGCTGGTACCCGCACTCCAACCAGGTCGGCCAGACCGGCAAGTCGGTCTCGCCGCAGCTGTACATCGCCTCCGGCATCTCCGGCGCGATCCAGCACCGCGCGGGCATGCAGACCTCGAAGACGATCGTCGCGATCAACAAGGACGCCGAGGCGCCGATCTTCGACCTGGTCGACTACGGCGTCGTGGGCGACCTCTTCGATGTCGTCCCGCAGCTGACCGAAGAGGTCAAGTCCCGCAAGGGCTGATCTCGCGGCGCAGGCGTGACCTGCGCTTCTGTACGGTCCGGGGGCCGCGCGGTGATGATCACCGCGCGGCCCCCTGTCGTTTCGGACAACCATTGACTCAGGTCCCGACGGACTACTAACTTCGCCATACGGATTGTTGATTCCGTGAAGCGGAAAATAGGAGGATGTGGGATGGGTCAGCAGGAGAAGGTGTCGACGAGCCTCGCGGGCGCGGTCAGCGAGGGCATCAGCGCCTCCCTCGCAGCGGTGGACGCCGAGCTGGACCGCCGCTACCCGGGAGACCCCGGCACCCGCCAGCCCGTCCACACCGTCTACGTCCCCGGCAACGTCTTCGAGGCCGGAACGATCCGCTCCTGGGGTGACCAGGCCCTCGCCGCCCTCGACGAGCACGCCCCCGACGCGGCTTCCTTCGCGTCCGTCCTCGGCCTCTCCGACGACCTCGCCGAGGACGTCTACGGCCGCGTGGTCGCCAAGCTGGAGCGCGAGCCCATCGAGGACCTCCGGGTCGACTTCGAGGACGGGTACGCCGGCGAGGACGAGGATCAGGACGCCGCCCGCGCCGCCCGGCTGATCTCGGACGCCTACCGGAACGGCACGGCCGCCCCGTACATGGGCATCCGGATGAAGTGCATGGAGTCCGCGGTCCGCGACCGGGGCATCCGCACCACGGACGTCTTCCTCACCGGCCTCCTGGAGAACGGCGGCCTCCCCGACGGGCTCGTCCTCACCCTCCCCAAGGTCACCTACCCCGAGCAGGTCTCCGCCTTCGTCCGCCTCCTGGAGGCCTTCGAGAAGGCCCACGGCCTCGACGCCGGCCGCCTCGGCTTCGAGATCCAGATCGAGACCAGCCAGTCCATCCTCGCCACCGACGGCACCGCCGCCGTCGCCCGCATGATCGGCGCTGCCGAGGGCCGTGCCACCGGACTGCACTACGGCACCTTCGACTACAGCGCCTGCCTCGGCGTCTCCGCCGCCTACCAGGCCAGCGACCACCCGGCCGCCGACCACGCCAAGGCGATCATGCAGGTCGCCGCGGCGGGCACGGGCGTACGGGTCTCCGACGGCTCCACCAACGTCCTCCCGGTCGGCTCCACCGAGCACGTCCACGAGGCCTGGCGCCTCCACTACGGCCTCACCCGCCGCGCCCTCGCCCGCGCGTACTACCAGGGCTGGGACATGCACCCGGGTCACATCCCCACCCGGTACGCCGCCGTCTTCTCCTTCTACCGCGAGGGCTTCGAGGCCGCCGCCAAGCGCCTCTCCGCGTACGCCAACCACGCCGGCGGCGACGTCATGGACGAGCCGGCGACGGCCAAGGCGCTGAGCTCGTACCTGCTGCGCGGCATCGACTGCGGCGCCCTCGACACCGCCGAGGTCGACGCGCTCACCGGCATGAACCGGGCCGCCCTCGACCGCTTCGCGGCCCCGCGCCGCGGCGACCTCACGGCCTCCGCCGAGTAGCGTCACCACCGCCGGGGCCGCCGCGTCGGTGGCCCCCCGAGTGCGCTGCCCGGACGACCGCCGCTTGGACAGTCGCTGCCCGGACGGCCGTTGCCCGGACGGCCGTTGCCCGGACGGCCGTTGTCCGGGCGGCGGCTGGTCGGAGGGCGGCTGGTCGGAGGGTGGCGCTCGGGCCGTCGCTCAGACGGCCGGCGGCGGGATCTCGCCCGAGCCGCGCGCCAGGAGCGTCGTGCCGAGCACCACCTGCTCCGGCGCGTCGTCGACCCCGTCCAGACGCCGGAAGAGACGCTCCGCCGCCGTCCGGCCGAGCGCGGCCGCGTCCTGGGCGATGACCGTGATGCCGAGCAGGTCGGCCAGCTCCATGTCGTCGAATCCGACCAGGGCCACCGGCCGAGGGCGCCCCGCGAGGGCACGGACCACCGTGACCATCACCCGGTTGTTCCCGGCGAACAGCGCCGTCACGGGCTCCGGCGCGTCCAGCATCTCCCGTACGGCCGTCCTCACCCGCTCAGGCTCCGTGGAGCCCAGCGAGACCCAGGCGTCGTCGACCGCCAGGCCCGCGTCCTCCATCGCCGCGCGGTAGCCGCGCAGCCGCTCGGACGCGGTGTGGATACGGGGCCGGTCACCGATGAAGCCGATCCGCCGGTGTCCGTGGGCGATCAGATGGGCCACACCGTCACGCGCCCCGCCGAAGCTGTCGGACAGCACGGCGTCGACGTCGATCAGCCCGGCGGGGCGGTCGACGAAGACGGTGGCGACGCCCGCCCTGATCTCCGGCTCCAGATACCGGTGGTCGTCACCGGCGGGGATGACGATCAGACCGTCGACCCGGCGCGCGCAGAGGGCGAGCGCCAACTCCTGCTCCCGGGCCGGGTCCTCGGCGCTCGAACCGTTGATGAGCAGGGCCCCGTGCGCCCGCGCGACCTCCTCGACCGCCCGGCTGAGCGGCCCGTAGAACGGGTCGGCGAGATCCTCCAGTACGAGGCCGACGGTCGCCGTCCTGCCCTTGCGCAGCACCCGCGCGCTGTCGTTGCGGCGGAAGCCGAGGACCTCGATGGCCTCCTGGACCCGTCGCTCGGTGTCCGGGGTGACCCCGGGCTCGCCGTTCACGACCCGGGACACCGTCTTCAGGCCGACGCCCGCGCGCGCGGCGACGTCCTTCATCGTGGGCCGGTTGCCGTAGCGGTGCTCGGTGCGGCGGGCGATGTCGGCCACGGTGCGCGGTTCCTCCGTCGAAGGGCGGGTCGACCGGCCAAGAGCGGTGCGGCCGGTCGTACGGCGGTGTCTGATCGACTCCTTGGCCGAATCATAGGGCCTGGACAACGTTGTCATGGGAGGGGAGACTGTACGGAACGGGACACCATAGACACCGTTCCGCCCCACGTCGCCGACTGGAGTCCCCGCGCCCATGCAGACCGATCCCGCCACGGGCCCCCTCGACGGACTCGTCGTCGCTCTCGACATCGGGGGCACCAAGATCGCCGGTGCCCTGGTCGACTCCGAGGGGCGCATTCGTGTCCGCTCTCAGCGGCCCACGCCCGCGCGTGAGGACGGCGAGACGGTGATGGGCGCGGTCGGGGACGTGCTCGCCGACCTCGCGGGCTCGCCCCTGTGGGAGGCCGCCGGGGCCGTCGGCATCGGCAGCGCGGGCCCGGTCGACGCGTACCGGGGGACGGTCAGCCCGGTCAACGTGCCGGGCTGGCGCGACTTCCCGCTCGTCGAACGGGTCCACAAGGCGGCGGGCGGACGGCCCGTCACCCTGGTCGGCGACGGCGTCGCCATGACGGCGGCCGAGCACTGGCTCGGCGCCGCCCGTGGCCACGACAACGCCCTCTGCCTCGTGGTCTCCACGGGCGTCGGCGGCGGCCTCGTCCTCGGTGGCAGGCTCCACCCCGGCCCCACCGGCAACGCCGGTCACATCGGCCACATGGTGGTGGACATGGACGGCGAGCCCTGCGCCTGCGGCGGACGTGGCTGCGTCGAACGCATCGCCAGCGGCCCGCACATCGCCCGCCGCGCCCTGGAGAACGGCTGGCGCCCCGGGCCCGGCGGCGACGCCTCCGCGGCAGCCGTGGCCGCCGCGGCGCGCGCGGGGGACCCGGTCGCCGTCGCCTCGTTCGAGCGGGCGGCCCAGGCCCTCGCGGCGGGCATCGCCGCGACGGCGACCCTGGTCGAGATCGACATCGCGGTCGTCGGCGGCGGGGTGGCGGGCGCCGGGGAGGTCCTCTTCGCCCCGCTGCGCCGCGGCCTCGCCACGTACGCCACGCTCGACTTCGTCCGGAACCTGACCGTGGTCCCGGCCCTCACGGGCACCGACGCGGGCCTCCTCGGCGCCGCGGCGGCGGCGGTGTCCTGACGCGGCCGCCCGGCGGGCCGGACCCCCGGCTCACTCCTCGCGTACCCGCTCCGCCGTCCGTTGTTCGACGATCACCAGGAAGGTGTCGGACGCCAGGTCCATGACGACCCGCGCCGGCACCCCCTCGTCACGTCGCGCCCCGGCGAACTCCTCCGCCGGCCAGCTGCCCCGCGGACCGCCGGCCGGAAAACGTTCAAGAACCCTACGACTCATTCTCCGCACCCCCTCGTGCTTGCCGTTCTCAACGACCCCCGCGCGGAAGTGTCACGCACATGCCCAAGCGGACGCATATGCCAGGACATGTGTTCGTGGTTTCCGTGGCAGGGTGTTGGGGGCAATCCACAGGGGGCTGTCGAAGAGGGGGAATCGTGATCGTCTGGGTCAACGGTGCGTTCGGCGCGGGGAAGTCCAGCACCGCGCGCGAGCTGGTCGATCTGATCCCGAACAGCACGCTGTACGACCCCGAGGTCACCGGCGGGGGCCTGCGCACCCTCCTTCCGGCCAAACGGCTCGCCGAGGTCGAGGACTACCAGGACCTGCCGATCTGGCGGCGCCTGGTGGTCGACACCGCGGCCGCCCTGCTCGCCGAGCTCGGCGGCGTCCTGGTCGTCCCCATGACCCTGCTGCGCCAGGAGTACCGGGACGAGATCTTCGGCGGGCTCGCCGCCCGTCGCATCGACGTCCGCCATGTGCTGCTCGCCCCGGAGGAAACGATCCTGCGGCAGCGGATCGACAACAGGTCCGAGTACGACGACCCCGACATCGACGCCCGCGTCCGGGAGTGGTGCCACGGCCATCTCGCGCCGTACCGGGCCGCGCTCGACTGGCTCGCCGACGACGCGTACGTGGTCGACACCTCGGCGCTCACCGTGGCCGAGGTCGCCCGGTCCGTGGCCGACGCGGTCCGGGTGGGCCGCGCTGCCCCCTGTGGCATCGTCCAGACCCCCGAACCGACCGGTGAGACCGTCGCCGCCGGAGTCCTGCTCTTCGACGAGCAGGACCGTTTCCTCCTGGTCGACCCGACCTACAAGCCGGGCTGGGAGTTCCCCGGCGGCGTCGTCGAGGCGGGCGAACCCCCGGCCCGCGCCGGACTGCGCGAGGTGGCCGAGGAGATAGGCCTCGAACTCGACGCCGTGCCCCGCCTCCTGCTCGTCGACTGGGAACGCCCCGAGCCCCCTGGCTACGGCGGACTCCGCCTCCTCTTCGACGGCGGCACGCTGGGCCCCGCGGACACGGCCCGCCTCCACCTCCCCGGCGCCGAGCTCCGCGACTGGCGCTTCGTCACCGAGGAGGAGGCCGCCGACCTCCTGCCCCCCGTCCGCTACCGCCGCCTCCGCTGGGCCCTGCGCGCCCGCGAACGCGGCACGGTGCTCAACCTGGAGGCCGGGGACCCGGTGGGCTGACGGGACGGCTGACGGCCGGGGCCAGGAACCCGGTGGGCTGACGGCCGGGGACGGAGGCCGGCGCCGACGGCCTTCGTCAGGCCGTTGCCGTCGCTGCCGCCGCCCTCAGCCGGGCCGCCGTGTCCGAGGTCACCGGCGCGCCGTGACCGCAGCACAGCACCGACGGGCCCAGTTTCGCGAGCAGCCGCATCGAGTCCAGGGCGAGAGCGCGGTCGACATGGAACACACCGAACATCACGTCCGGCACCGACGCCACCGTGTCCCCGGTGAACAGCACGCCGTGACGCGGGAGATGGACGGCGATCGAGCCGGGCGTGTGGCCGGGGGCGTGCACCACCACCGCGCCGTCGCCGAAGTCGAGCACCTCGCCGTCCTCGACCTCCCGGTCGACCCGGGTCGGCGGCGCCTCCGGCGAGGTCACCCCGTGCTCGAACAGCGGGAGTTCCCAGTCCAGGAGGTGCGGCTCCGGCACCGGCGCCTCGCCCCGGATCACCGGCGCGTCGAGCCCGTGCGCGAGGATCTCGGCCCCGTGCCGGTCCGCCAGCTCCTGCGCCGCGCCCACGTGGTCCCGGTGGCAGTGGGTCAGCACGATGCGGCGCAGCCGGTCCGGGTCCAGGCCGGCGGACCGTATGGCCTCCGCCGTCTCGTCCGCCAGGCCGGCCCAGCCGGCGTCGATCAAGGTCAGCTCCTCCTCGTCCTGCCAGAGGTAGGCCTGGCCGATGGAGTAGTCGAGGAGGTGCAGTCGCGGGGTGATCCTGGTGAGTTCGATGGGTGCCATACGGCGAACCTACGCATCTGCGCAGGTCCGCCGTATGCTTCTACGCTCTCGGCGAGCTTCGCCGAACGCTGAATGTGTCCATCCGTCAGTTCTGCTTCGAGCGGGCGTAGTTGAGCAGGAAGTGCGCCTCGGCGACCGACAGTCGCTCCAGCTCGTCCGGCGAGACGGACTCGTTGGGCGCGTGGATCTGCGCCTCCGGCTCGCTCAGACCGATCAGCAGGATCTCCGACTCCGGGTACAGCGAGGCAAGCGTGTTGCACAGCGGGATCGAGCCGCCCATCCCCGCCGTCTGCATCTCCTGGCCGGGGTACGCGATCCGCATCGCCTCGGCCATCGAGGCGTACGCCGGGCTCGACGTGTCCGCCTGGAACGGCTGGCCCTGACCGACCTGTTCGAGCGAGACCCGGGCGTTCCACGGCGTGTGCGCCTCGATGTGCGCGAAGAGCAGCTTCGTCACCTCGGCCGAGTCCAGGCCCGGCGGCACCCGCAGGCTGATCTGGGCACGGGCCGAGGACGGGATCGACGGGGTCGCCCCGGCCACCGGGTGGCAGTCGATGCCGACGACGGTGACGGCGGGACGCGCCCAGATCCGGTCGGCGACCGTACCGGCGCCCGGCAGCGACACCCCGGAGAGGACCTTGGCGTCCTGGCGGAAGTCATCCTCCGGGTACTGCAGCCCCTCCCACACCTGCTCGCCCGGCAGCCCGTCGATGACGGTCGAACCGTCCGGGCCGCGCAGCGAGTCCAGTACGCGAATGAGCGCGGCCAGCGCGTCCGGCGCCGCGCCGCCGAACTGACCGGAGTGCAGATTGCCCTCCAGGGTGTCGATCCCCACCCGGATCATCGTCATGCCGCGCAGGGTCGCGGTCACGGTCGGCAGACCCACCCGGAAGTTGCCCGCGTCGCCGATCACGATCGCGTCGGAGACGAGCAGCTCGGGGTGCTGCTCCGCGTACCGCTCGAGACCGCCGGTCCCCTGCTCCTCCGAACCCTCGACGATCACCTTGACCGTCACGGGAATGCCGCCGTTCGCCTTCAGGGCGCGCAGCGCGAGCAGGTGCAGGATGAAGCCGCCCTTGCAGTCGGCCGTGCCACGCCCGTACCAGCGACCGTTCCGCTCCGTCAGCTCGAACGGCGGGGTGAGCCAGGCGGCCTCGTCCAGCTTCGGCTGCACGTCGTAGTGCGCGTACAGAAGGACGGTCGGCGCGCCGACCGGGCCGGGCAGGATGCCGTACACGGCCTGCGAGCCGTCCGGGGTGTCGAGCAGGGCCACGTCCTGGAAGCCCTCGGCGCGCAGCGAGTCCGCGACCCAGTTCGCGGCGCCCTCGCACTCGCTGCGGGGCGCCACGGCCTCGTCCGCCACCGACTCGAAGGCCACCAGCTCCGTGAGCTCGGCCTTGGCACGGGGCATCAGGGACCGGACGGTCTCGGCGATCGGATTCGAGGTCATGGGCACGCTCCTGATGGGTGCGACGTTTACGACGTAAGGACGGCGTTCGGCGTATGTCGTGGTACGGCGAACGCACCGTCGATCCTACGGCGCGGGCCTCTGGCTACCGCGCCGTAGGATGCGTCAGGAGCAGACCACCGGTCGGATCAGGAGCAGAAGGACATCGTGAGCAGCGAGCAAGCGGAGAACGCCGGTCCGGAGAACACCGCGCCCGAAGGCGCGGCTCCTGAGGGCATCACGGACGCGGTGTCGGACGAGGTCACGGACGCTGAGACGTCGCATGCACCGCATGACGGAGCGCCGGCCGAGGAGGCGTCGCTGGACGCCGTGGACGCCGTGGACGCCGTGGACGTTGGGACCGCCCTGGACGGTGCGGACGACGAGAACACCGAGGTCTGGGACGTCGTGGTCGTCGGCGCGGGCCCCGGCGGCGCGTCCGCGGCCTACGCGGCGGCGGTGGCCGGGCGACGGGTGCTGCTCCTGGAGAAGTCCGAGCTGCCCCGGTACAAGACCTGCGGCGGCGGCATCATCGGCCCCTCCCGCGACTGTCTGCCGCCTGGCTTCGAACTGCCCCTCCAGGACCGGGTGCACGCCGTCACCTTCTCCCTGGACGGCCGCTTCGCCCGTACCCGCCGCTCGCGGAAGATGCTCTTCGGGCTCATCAACCGTCCGGAGTTCGACGCCCAGCTCGTCGAGCACGCCCAGAAGGCGGGCGCCGAGCTGCGGACCGGGGTCACGGTGACCCGCGTGGAGCAGCACGGCCCGGCGGTGCCGGACCGGCGGACCGTCGCCGTGGTCCTCGCCGACGGCGAGACGGTGCTCGCACGCGCGGTCGTCGGCGCCGACGGCAGTGCCAGCCGGATAGGCGCGCATGTCGGGGTGAAGCTCGGCCAGGTCGACCTGGGCCTGGAGGCGGAGATTCCCGTACCGCCGTCCGTGGCCGAGGACTGGAAGGGCCGCGTCCTCATCGACTGGGGCCCGATGCCCGGCAGTTACGGGTGGGTCTTCCCCAAGGGCGACACCCTGACGGTCGGCGTCATCTCGGCGCGCGGCGAGGGCGCCGCCACCAAGCGGTACATGGAGGACTTCGTCGCCCGGCTCGGCCTGTCCGGCTTCGAGCCCACGATCTCCTCCGGTCATCTGACACGCTGCCGCACCGACGACTCGCCGCTCTCCCGCGGCCGGGTCCTCGTCTGCGGTGACGCGGCCGGGCTCCTGGAGCCGTGGACGCGTGAGGGCATCTCGTACGCGCTCCGTTCGGGCCGGCTGGCCGGCGAGTGGGCGGTGCGGGTCGCCGAGGCGAACGACGCGGTCGACGCCCGGCGTCAGGCCCTGAATTACGCCTTCGCCATCAAGGCCGGGCTCGGTGTCGAGATGGCCGTCGGCCGGCGGATGCTCGCCGTCTTCGAGCGGCGGCCAGGGCTGCTGCATGCGACGCTCACGGGGCTGCGACCCGCCTGGAACGCGTTCGCCGACATCACCCGGGGTTCGGCGACGCTCGGCGGCATGGTCCGCTCGAACGGCATGGCCCGCCGGGCCCTCGAGATCCTCGACAAGCGCATGGACACCTCGTCGGGTGTCGGCCCGGCGGGCCGGGGCGTCGGCAAGGGCGAGCGGTCGGCACCCGAGGCCGATGAGAACGCGGGCGGGAAGCCCGATGCGACGCAGGCGAACGTGAAGGCGGACGGGCAGGCGGATGTGCAGGCCGACGTGAAGGTCGAGGCCTCCGCGAAGCCGGAGACACCCGAGGCCCCGGAAGTGGTCTGACGCCTGTTGGCGCACATGAAGTGAGAGAGGCGGACGGGCTCCGCCGCTCCGGCCGGTTTCACGCGGCGGGAGTGGTGGGGCCCGTCGGCGTGACGCGGAAGACGGGGTGCTTCGGCGCGATGGCACGCAGCTCCTCGTCGGAGGAGTCGGGGCCGACGCCGCCGAAGAAGACACCGACCTCGGCCTTCCCGCGCTTGAGGTAGGCGCGCAGCAGCGCGGGCTTGTCGTTGTCGGACACCTCGACGACGGTGAAGTCCTGCACGTGCTTGCCGAGGATCAGCTGCCCGCCACCGGCGACCCGCATGTTGTGGGTCCACTGGACGTGGCCGCGGGGGGCCACGAGGTAGCGGTCGCCGTCCACCGTGAGGAGGTTGACGGGAGTACGGCGCCATTCGCCGCTCTTGCGGCCGCGGACGGCGAGGACGCGGGAGCCCCAGACGCTGTAGCCGCGACGGGTCGCCCAGGCGACGGTGCGGTTGAGGACGTTCACGGTGAACCAGCCGGGCTGCATGACGTGGGCGGCGGGGCTGGAGCCGGCGGGGCTGGAGTCGGTGGGCCGTGCGGACATGGGTTCCTCCTGCGGGGGATCAAAGTGTGAGCACTGCTCTCGCTTGATTCGAGTGTGCAGGAATCACCGCTCACAATCAAGAGCACTGCTCTCATTTCGTATCGGTGCTCTGAAACTGGTTACACTGCTCTCCATGACGACCGTTCGAGGAGCCCGCGCCCGCGCCCGTATCGAGATCACCGCCGCCATCAAGGACGAGGCCCGCACGCAGTTGGCCGCCGAAGGCGCCGCCAAGTTGTCCCTGCGGGCCGTCGCCCGTGAGCTGGGCATGGTCTCCTCCGCGCTCTACCGCTACTTCCCGAGCCGCGACGAGCTGCTCACCGCCCTGATCGTCGACGCGTACGACGCGATCGGCGCCGCCGCGGAGAAGGCCGCCGCCGAGACCGCGGGGGAGCGGCCCCTGGAGCGGTGGACCGCCGTCTGCCGGGCCGCCCGCGCCTGGGCCGTCGCCCACCCGCACGAGTACGCCCTGATCTACGGCTCCCCGGTCCCCGGCTACAGCGCGCCCCAGGACACGATCGTCCCCGCCTCCCGCGTCGGTCTCGTCCTGATCGAGACGGCGCGCAGCGCGCACGCCGGCGAGGGCGTCGCCCCCCGCCCGCTCCCGGAAGGGCTCCGTCCCGAGGCCGCCCGGCTGGCCGCCGACATCGCCCCGGACCTCCCTCCGGCCCTCGCGGTCACGCTCGTGGCCGCCTGGTCGCAGCTCTTCGGACTGATCTCCTTCGAGGTGTTCGGCCACTTCCACAACATCGTCGAGGACCGCGACACGTTCTTCACGGCGGCCGCCCGCCGCCTCGGCCAGGACGTGGGCCTGCTGCCGCGCGGCTGAGATCGCGCCACGGGCCTCGGCGCCCGCGCCTCGTACGGACGGGCCGCCGCCTACTCCGCCGGGAGTACGGGGGGCCACCCCGTCGGGCTGACGTCTCCACGGGCCCCTCACGGTTAGCGTGGCGGGCATGGATCAGGAACGGAGGCGCGGGCGCGAGCACGGGCACGACGGCGCGAGGCCGACACGCGAGCCGGGGGAGCGCCGGCCGCATGAGCACCGGCCGCATCAGCACCGGCCGCACGAGCGTCGCGCGCATGGGCTCCGGCGGCATGAGCTCCACGCGCATGAGCACCCGGACCGGGCGGCCGGCCGCGAGTGGGGCCGGTGGCAGCGCGGGGACGGCGGCAGCGGCCTGCCCTGGCGTTCCACGCTCCTGATCGCCGTGGTCGTCATGGCGGGGACCGGGTTCGCCGCGCGGAACCAGCCCGACCGGGAGGCGCTCGACGCGCTCGGGCGCGCCCTGCTGCTCCTCGGCGCGGCGCCCCTGCTGTTCCGTCACCGGTGGCCGGTACCGGTGGTGTTCGGCGTCGCGGCCGTCACCTTCGGCTATCTCCTGGCCGGCTACCCGTACGGCCCGGTGTTCGTCATGGTCGCCGTCGCCTGTTTCGCGGCCGTCGTCCACGGGCACCGGACCGCCGCCGCCTGGGCCCTCGGCCTGCTGTGGGCAGGTCATCTGCTGCTCTCGCACTGGCTCTACCGCTGGCTGCCCCCGGCGGGCGACGGGCCCGCCCCGTGGGGGCAGGAGCTTCCCGCGGCCGCGTTCGCCGTCGCCGTGCTGGCCGCCTCCGAGACGGTCCGGGTACGGCGCGAGCAGCGGGCGCAACTGCGGGCCGACCGGGCCGCCGCCGAGCAGCGCCGCGCCGACGAGGAACGGCTCCGTATCGCCCGGGAACTCCACGACGTGCTCGCCCACTCGATCTCCGTGATCAACGTGCAGGCCGGGGTCGGCCTCGCCCTCCTGGACTCCGACCCGGAGCAGGCCCGCACCGCTCTGACCACCATCAAGGCGGCCAGCAAGGAGGCGCTCGGCGAGGTGCGGCAGGTCCTCGACACCCTCCGTACCCGCGGCGACGCGCCCCGCGCGCCCGCCCCCGGACTCGGCCGCCTCCGCGAACTCGTCGAGCAGGCCGGCGCCGCGGGCCTCACCGTCACCGTCGCGCGGACTGGCCGGCGTACCGACCTGCCGCCCGGCGCCGACCTCGCCGCCTTCCGGATCGTGCAGGAGGCACTCACCAACGTGGTGCGCCACTCCGGTTCGCGTACGGCCCGGGTGCGGATCGGGTACGCCTCCGGGCACCTGGACCTGACGGTCGACGACGACGGCCCCGCCACCGGCACCGAGGCGGGAGGCAGCGGCAACGGACTCGCCGGCATGCGGGAGCGCGCCGCGGCCCTCGGTGGCACCATCGAGGCGGGCGCACGCCCGGACGGCGGCTTCCGCGTCCACGCCGTACTCCCGTTCCCCCACGAAGAGCCCCCGCCACCGCAGGAGATCCCGTGATCCGAGTGCTGCTCGCCGACGACCAGTCGCTGGTCCGGGCGGGGTTCCGCGCGCTGCTCGACGCCCAGCCGGACATCGAGGTCGCGGGGGAGGCCGCCGACGGCGACGAGGCCGTGAAGGGGGTGCGTGCCCTGCGCCCCGACGTCGTCCTCATGGACATCCGGATGCCGGGCCTCGACGGTCTCGAGGCCACCCGCCGCATCACGGACGACCCGGACCTCGGCGAGATCCGGGTCGTCATGCTGACCACCTTCGAACTCGACGAGTACGTCTTCGAGGCGATCCGTGCCGGCGCCTCCGGCTTCCTGGTCAAGGACACCGAGCCGGAAGAACTGCTGCGGGCCGTGCGGGCCGTCGTCCACGGGGACGCACTGCTCTCCCCGGGCGTGACCCGCCGCCTGATCGAGGAGTTCGCGGCCCGCTCGAAGGCCCCGGGGGCGACGGCGGCCCTCGGCGCCCTGACCGAGCGGGAACGGGAGGTGATGGCCCTGGTGGGCATCGGCCTGTCGAACGAGGAGATCGCCCGCAGACTGGTCGTCAGCCCCCTCACCGCCAAGACGCACGTGAGCCGCGCCATGGTGAAGCTGGGCGCCCGGGACCGCGCCCAACTCGTCGTCCTCGCCTACGAGTCGGGTCTCGTCCGCCCCGGCTGGCTCGGCTGAGACCCAGCGGGCTGCCCGGAGAGTCCCAGTCCGGACCAGGTGGTCCCGGGTTCAGGACCAGGTGATCCCGGAGGTCTCGCGCCACACCCGCGCGAGCTCCTCGTCACCGGTGAGCGTCACGGCGTCGACGGGCAGCCGGTTCCACAGGACGAGGTAGAGCCGGTCGGCGGCCCCGACGAGTTCGGCGTCCGCCGGACCCGTGGCGGCACCCCGCTCGGTGCGGTTGGCGGTGCCCCGCTCGGTGCGGGGTGGTTCCGTCGCCGAGAGCCGTACGGTCCACACGTCGCCCGTGTCGGTCGCGCGCACCCGCAGCGTCCGAGGCTCGGCCGTCCGCACCCGGCTGCGGTCCCGGCCGTGGAACCGGAACAGCAGCTCGTCGATGCCGTCGACGGCGACCGTCGGCTCCACCGGACCCGGCCCCGCCGCGAGCGCCGACTCGGCGTCCGCGCGATGGACGGTGGTCTCGTGCGCCTGCCGCCGTGCCCAGAAGGCGAGCGGCGAGGGCGCGGGCAGGAAGGTCCAGCACTCCAGGGACTCCGGCGCCGCCCGCAGTGCTGCGACGAGACCCGCGTGCCCCTCGCGGAAATGGGCGAGCAGCTCGTCACCGTCGAGCGAGGTCTCGCCGCCGTCCGGCTGGTACGTGGTGTGCGCGTGGGCCACGAGATCCGTGGCCCAGCGGTGCACCATCGAGGTGTGCCGGAGAAGGTCCCGCACCCGCCATCCGGGACAGGTCGGCACCTCCGCGTCCGGCCCCGCCTCGGCCGCCGCCACCGCCAGGGCCCGGCCGGCGGCCGCCAGCGTGTCGATGTACTCCTCGACCTTCAACGTTCCCCCGTTCGACGCGTCCATGGGCGCATTCTCGCAGCCATGGGTGCGCCGGGGAGTCAACTCACCCGAGAGGCTCCGGCGTTCCGCGCCCAGTAGCCCATGACGGCCGCGCCGGCGGCGAGGACGGCGACGGTCGTGAGCGCCACCGGCAGGGAGAACCAGTCGGCGAGGAACCCGATGGACGGCGGGCCGAGCAGCATGCCCCCGTAGCCGAGCGTGGACGCGGTCGCCACCCCGCCGGGACCGGCGACGGCACCGGCGCGGGCCACGGCGACGGGGAAGATGTTGGCGAGCCCGAGTCCGGTGATCGCGAAGCCGAGCAGGGTGGCCCAGATGCTCGGCGCGAGCGCGCCGAGCAGCATTCCGGCCGCGGCGGTGGCGCCGCCCAGGACCAAGGTCCGTGTCTGGCCGAGGCGTTCGAGCAGGGCGGTGCCGGAGAGACGCCCGGCGGTCATGGTCAGCGCGAAGACGGAGTACCCGGCGGCGGCCACCCCCGGGTGCGCGCCGAGGTCCTGCTCCAGGTGGAGGGCGCCCCAGTCGGCGAGTGCCCCCTCGCCGTACGCCGTGCACAGCGCGATCACACCGAAGACGAGCACGATGCGCCGTGACCCGCCGGACCGCCCGCCCTCCGCACCGGCCGCGGGCGGCAGGGATTCGGGCGGTGGGGCGGGGGAGGGGTGGCGCAGGAGTACGGGCCCGGCGACGGCGGTGAGCACCAGACCGACGCCGGTCAGCCCCAGCAGATGGGCGGTCGGGGACAGGCCCCCGGCGAGCAGTCCACCGAGGCCGGCCCCGATCATGCCGCCGAGGCTGAACGCGGCGTGGAAGCTGGGCATCACCGGGCGCCGGAGCGCGGTCACGAGATCCACGGCGGCGCTGTTCATGGCGACGTTGATCCCGCCGTACGCCGCGCCGAACACGAGGAGGACGAGACCGAGGGCGAGCGGGGACCGGGTGAGCGCCGGCAGCGCGACCGACAGCGACAGGAGTACGGCGGTGGCGACGGTGACGACGTGGGAGCCGTGACGACGGCAGAGCCGCCCGGTCAGCGTCATGGTGATGACGGCGCCGGCGGACACCCCGAGAAGGGCGAGGCCGAGGTCACCGGCCGAGGCGCCGGTCTGCTGCTTGACGGCGGGGATCCGGACGACCCAGCCGGCGAACAGGAAACCGTCGAGAGCGAAGAAGAGGGTCAGGGCGACGCGGAGGCGGGACAGGGGGTGGGTGGCGGTGTCTCCGCCGGAGCCCCCCGGAACGGCCGTCCGTACTTTGTTTAGTAGCGGCACAAACTCAGGATAGGGGGATCCCCCGGCCGCAATCAAGCGAGCGACGGGCGAATCCGAAGCCTTCTCCGGACCGGCCCTGATACCCCCATGGCTTCCGCCCCGATACGTGATGCCCACCGCCGTGCCCGCTGTCCGGGCGACAAAGGCCAGGTCACCGCGGTGCGAGTGATCCCCAATGGGCGGCTGGAGAGCATCGTTTCTGCGCCTGTGCGACCCCGGGATCCGACTGCCCGGCATTGGAGTGAGACGCCGTGTCTCGCCTGTACCCGAGGCGTTTGACCGGCAGACGAGCACCTTCTGGCGCGTCATTTCCGAGATCTCGAGGAGTAGCTATGCGTTCTCTCGCCGCGTCTGTCCTGGCCGTGGGCATTCTGCTGGGCGGCGCCGGTGGCGCGCTCGCCAACGACGGATTCGGGGCGGGGTACTTCTCCGCCGGGGGCGCGGGCTTCAGCTCGCACTGCGCGGCGGCCGGCGTCCCGTCCGTGTACGGAACGATCTTCACCGGCTCGTGTTCGGAGAAGGGCTGGGAGAAGGGCCCGGAGGGCGCGTTCCTCGGCGCCCACTGACCTGACGCCACCCCCCCGGCCTCGGGCGAGGACGCAGCCCTCGCCCGAGGCCGGCCCGCAAAGGGAGAAGCCCAGGGGGAAGCCCAGGGGGAGCCCAAGGGGGAGCCCAAGGGGACATCCCATCCCCCGATCATGGGAGACTCCACCCCATGAACGGCAAGGCGACGACGACCCGGACACGGCTGGACAGGGGGCGCAGCGCGCTCGGCCCCGCGCTGGAACTGGTGCACACCGGCAGGGCGCCGACCAGGGCCGTCCTCACCGCCGAACTGGGCGTCACCAGGGCCACCGCCGGCGCGGTCGCCGCCGAGCTGGAGGCTCTCGGCCTCATCCGCGTGGACTCGAACCCCGGCGCCGCCGCAGGGTCCCAGGGCCGCCCCTCCCACCGCCTCGCCGTCGACGAGAAGGGACCCGTCGCCCTCGCCGCCCAGGTCCACGCCGACGGTTTCCGCGCCGCGCTCGTCGGCCTCGGCGGCACCATCGTGGCCACCGTTCCCGGCTGCGTGACCGTCTCCGCCGACCCGGCCCAGGTCCTCGGCGAGGTCGTCGAGGCCGGAGTCGACCTGCTCAGGGAGAGCGGTCGCCGCTGCGTCGGCGCGGGGCTCGCCGCCCCCTCGGCCGTGGCCGAGCCCGAGGGCACCGCGCTGAACCCGCTGCACCTCGCCTGGCCCGCCGGGGCACAGGTCCGGGAGATCTTCGCCGAGCGGGTACGGGCCGCCGGCATCGAAGGCCCCGCCTTCACCGGCAACGACGTGAACCTCGCCGCCCTGGCCGAGCACCGCCACGGCGCGGGCCGCGGCGCCCGCGACCTGCTCTGCGTGGCCACCGGCCACCGAGGGGTCGGCGGCGCGCTCGTCCTCGACGGTCGCCTGCACACCGGCAGCGCCGGCCTCGCCCTGGAGGTCGGCCACCTCACGGTGAACCCGGAGGGCCGCGCCTGTCACTGCGGCAGCCGCGGCTGCCTGGACGTGGAGACCGACCCGCTGGCCTTCCTCACGGCCGCCGGCCGCGCCCCCGGCCCCGAGCTGTCCCTGCTCCAGCAGGCCCGCGACCTGCTGCGCACGAGCCCCGACGACCTGGGCGTACGGGTCGCGGTGGGGGAGCTGATCGACCGTCTGGGCCTCGGCCTCGCGGGCCTGGTGAACATCCTCAACCCGGACCGGATCATCCTCGGCGGCCTCCACCGTGAGCTGCTCGACGCGGACCCGGAGCGCCTCCGCGCGGTCGTCGCCGACCGCAGCCTCTGGGGCCGCAGCGGCGGAGTGCCGATCCTCCCCTGCACCCTGGACCACAACAGCCTCGTCGGCGCGGCCGAGCTGGCGTGGCAGCCGGTCCTGGACGACCCGCTCGCGGCGCTGGGCCGAGAGCCGGTCTGACCGCGCGCCCCGCTCCGGGCGGCGTCACGCCTGCGGGTCGGGCCGCCCCTCGGCCAGCGCGGCCAAGCGCTCCAGGGCCATCCGCGTACCGGCCTCGTTGTCGGCGGCGGGCACGCCGTCGGGCACTCCTTCGTGAACGACGACGACGTCCGTGCCGCCCTCCAGCGCGATCAGGGTCGTGGTGAGGGTCATGGGGCCCTGAAGCCGCGGGTCCGATGTCTCGAACTCGGTGATCTCGACGACGCGTTCGTCCGGGAGCAGCTCGACGAAGCGCCCGTGGTACGTGTCCGTGCGGGCCCCCGACTTGCCGGTGCCGTCGGCCGTGTCGTAGGTGAGCGAGACCCGGAAGTTTCCCCCCTCGCGGGCGTCGAACTCGTGGACCTCGCAGGTCATTCCGTACGGCACTCGCCAGCGGGCGACGGCCTCCGGGTCGAGCAGGGCCCGGTAGACCGCCGAGGGCGGGGCGTCGACATGGCGGGAAACGCGCGTGGTGTACACGTGTCCCACGCTAGGCCCTGTCCCACCGGATCGCCCGGACCCCGGTCACGATCGGCCGGTGGACCCCCTTCGCGGCGGTCACCGGCCGGGCGGTTCCCCAGGGTCCGGCGCACCACCCGGTCACCGGGGTCACCTGGCAGGCGGCGACTGCCCCCTGCCGCTGGGTGGGGGAGCGGCTCGGCGGCATCGAGGTGCGGCTCCCCACGGAGGACGAGCGGGAGCGCGCCGCCCGAGGCGACGACGGCCGGGAGTTCCTGTGGGGAGACGAGTACCGGCGCGGCTTGGCCGACCGCGTGGACCGCGGCATCGGCACCACCACACCGGTCGCTCGTTCGGTCACCCCCCGTTCGCGGATGACCCCCGGTCGAGGCTGTCGAACGGCGTACGGTCCCCTTCATGATCAGTTCTGAATCCGGTCTTCCTCCGCGTCTCGGCAGCCTCACCTTCCACAGCCCGCTCTCCGAGGCCCGTGCCACCCGTATGGTCGAGCGGCTCGCCGCCATCGAGCCCGCCGATGTGCTCGACATCGGATGCGGCTGGGGCGAGTTGCTGCTCCGCGTCGTGGAGGCCGCGCCGGCGGCCAAGGGCGTGGGGATCGACATCGACGGCGAGGACCTGGCCCGTGGCCGGGCCCTGGCCGAGGCCCGTGGTCTCGCCGACCGTGCCGTCTTCGTCGAGGAGTCGGCGTTCGGTACCGACCGGGGGCCCGTCGACGTGGTCCTCTGCCACGGGTCGAGCCAGGCCCTCTGTGACCCCGAGCAGCCGCACGACCTCTCCGCCGCGCTGAGTGAACTCCGCCGTCTCGTCAGGGCCGGGGGCCATGTGGTGCTCGGGGAGTGCTTCTGGGAGCGCACTCCCACGGACGAGGAACTGGCCGGGATGTGGCCCGGCGCGAACGAGGGGGACCACACCTCCCTCGGCACCCTCGTCGACCTCGCGATCGAGGCGGGGTTCCGGCCCGCGTGGATCGAGACGGCGACCGGGGAGGAGTGGGAGGAGTTCGAGTCGGGATACCGGTACGACACCGAGCTCTGGCTCGCCGCCCACCCCGGCCACCCGCTCGCCGCGGAGACCCGGGAGCGCGTCGACCGGCAGCGCTCGACATGGCTGAACGGCTACCGGCGCGTCCTCGGCATGGCCTACCTGACGCTCGTCGCCGTGGCCTGACCCATCGGAGCCGGGCCCCGGGCCCAGTCAGACCGAGCCGGGGCCACGGGCCCAGGCCGACCGAGCCGGTACCACCATGCCCAGGCCGACCGAGCCGGGGCCGCCGGGCCCAGGCTCACCATTGCCGCCCCGCCCCCAACCGCCCCCGCCCCGGCGCGGACAGATGCAGTACCCGGAAGCGCTCGCCCTCGTCGGCGGGCCCTTCCGCGCCGGCGGGCGGTTCCGTGTCGGCCCACACGGTGAACGTGAGCAGCTCCCAGTGGCGCGGATCGACCGCCAGGGCGGAGGCCACCACCCCCTCCCGCCGTGCCGCGCGCGTGTGCCGGGCCACGGCGTCCGCCACGGCCTCGCCGGGCGGGATCCCTTCTCCGAGCGGGGTCCTGCGACGCGTCGCGGTGCCCGGCACCGAGCCGGACGCGGGCCCTTCCTCGTACGACAGGCCCGTCCAGTGCTGCACCACGGGCCGGCCGAAGTCGTTCACGATGCCCTGGAAACCCGGGCCCCAGAGGAAGGAGTTCATGCCCTCGGGGGTGTCCCACAGGTAGAACGGCGCGTACTGGTTGACCGGCGACGCGTCCCCGCGCTCCCGCACCAGGTACGCCTTCAGGCCGAGCCCGGGGAAGTCGTCGAGCAGATGGCCCCTCGTCGCCACCCGCTCGCGAATGATCCCCATGTCGTAGTCGGCGGGCAAGGTGATCTCGTACTGCATGACGTGCACAGAAGGCTCCGTTCGCCCCTCGGGAAAGATCTGTATCTGTTCAGTCGGCGGCAGTGCGAGGGGCGAGCAGGCCCAACAGCCCTCGTACGGCACTGTCGAAGGGCTCCCGCGCCCCTGTCGCACGTGCCAGCACGTATCCGCCCTGCACGGTCGCCAGGACCGTCGCCGCGATGTCCTCGGCGTCGAGGGAGGCGCTCAACTCGCCGCTGTCCAGGCCCTCCTGGACGACGGCGGCGATCCGGGCCCGAAGCCGCCCGAGCACCTCGTCGACCGGCGCGCGCAGCACGGGATCGGCCACGACCTCGGGATCCATCGTCAGCCGCCCCACCGGACAGCCCCGCAGGACGTCCCGCTCGCGCAGCAGATAGGCCTCGACACGGGAGTACGCCGTGCCCTCGCCGCCCAGGACGGCCTCGGCGGCGGCCTCCAGCTCCTCGGCGGTCCGCCGGATCGCGGCGAGCGCCAGATCGGGCTTGCCCGCGAAGTGGTGGTACATGCTGCCCTGCCCCGCCCCCGCCGCCTGCTGCACGGCCTTGGGGCTGGTTCCCACGTACCCCCTCTCCCACAGGAGCTCGCGGGTCGCCTCGATCAGTCGCTCGGAGGTGCTCATGACCGCACTGTACATACCAGTAGGTACAGAACGGAAGGAGGACCGGAGCCGCCGCGTACTCCCGTCGTCGTACGCGCGATGCCGCTGCCCGTACGACGCGCCCGACCCCCGCCCGGAGAGAGTCTCGATCCATCGGAAAAGACCACCACAGCGCACCGATCACAGCGCACCGATCACAGCGCACCGATCACGGCGCACCGAGGAGCTGAACCCTCATGAACACACTCGCCCACGCGGGCCCCGGCCCGTGGGTCCTTCTCTTCCCCCTCGTCTGGGCGGCGGCGATCGTCGGCATCGTCACGGTCGCCCGCCGCGCCGGATGGCGCCGCGGACGCGGCCCGTGGCGCGACGGCGGCCCCGGCCGGACCGACGGGCCGGACGACAACTCGCCCATCGCCCTGCTCGGCCACCGCTTCGCCGCCGGCGAGATCGACGAGGACGAGTACTGGCGTCGGCTGACCGTCCTCGAAGAGCAGTTCGGCCGCCGTACCGACTCCAAGGGCCGCCGGGCATGACCGCCACCGAGAAGCGCCTCCGGCCGGCCCCCGGTGTCACCCCCGCCGCCGTCCGTGTCGTCGACGCCGTCAAGGTCTACGGGCGCGGCGACACGGAGGTCAGGGCCCTCGACGGGGTGAGCGTCGACTTCCCCGTCGGCCGTTTCACCGCCGTCATGGGCCCCTCGGGCTCCGGCAAGTCCACCCTGATGCACTGCGCCGCCGGGCTCGACACCCTCACCTCCGGCGCCGCCCTCCTCGGCGACACCGACCTCGCCACGCTCGACGACCGTCGTCTGACGCTGCTGCGACGCGACCGGATCGGCTTCGTCTTCCAGGCCTTCAACCTGCTGCCGACCCTCACCGTCGCCGAGAACATCACCCTTCCGCTGGACCTCGCGGGCCACACCGTGGACCGGGAGCGCTTCGACCGGATCGTCGACACGGTCGGTCTCCGCGACCGCCTCCACCACCGGCCGAGCGAGCTCTCCGGCGGACAGCAGCAGCGCGTGGCCGTCGCCCGCGCGTTCGCCGGGGACCCGGACGTCGTCTTCGCCGACGAACCGACCGGCAACCTCGACTCGCGCTCCGGCGAGGAGGTCCTGCGCCTGCTCGGCCGTACGGTGCGGGAGACCGGCCGTACGGTCGTCATGGTCACCCACGACCCGGTCGCCGCCGCCCACGCCGACGAGGTGATCTTCCTCGCGGACGGCCGGCTCGTCGACCGGATGACGGCACCCACGGCCGACCGCGTCCTCGACCGCATGAAGGCGTTCGAGACGACGACCGGTACCGGTACCCGCACGACCGCCGACGACCCGTCGGACGGTGACCCGACCGACGGCGACCCGACCGACAGCCACCCCACCGACGGGCACCCGACCGCGCTCACCACCAAGGGCGTGTCCTCATGAGAACCCCCTCCGGCCCCGCCTCCCTCCGCCTCGCCCGTTCCTCCCTCGGCGCCCACCGCCGCCGATTCCTCGGCACCTTCGTCGCCGTCCTCCTCGGCGTCGCCTTCCTCACCGGCACCCTCGTCATGGGCGACACCCTGCGCGCGAGTTTCGACTCGATGTTCACCGGCGCGAGCCGGGGCACCGACGCCGTCGTCCGCAGCGCCGTCGCGGTGACGGCCCAGGGCGACGCCCAGGGCACCCGCGGCCCCGTCGACGCGGACCTCGCCGAGCGCCTCGCGCGCGTGCCCGGGGCCGCCGCCGCGGCGCCCCGCATCGAGGGCGCCGGCCAGCTCCTTGCCGCCGACGGCACCCCCGTCGGCGGCAACGGCCCGCCCACCCTCGCCGGGAACTGGATCGACGACCCGGCCCTCAACCCGTACAAGCTCGCGGAAGGCCGTGCCCCGAGCGCCCCCGGCGAGGCCGTCGTCAACCGCGGTGCCGCGAAGGCCGCCGGTCTCGCCCTGGGCGACACCACGGTGCTGCGCACCCCCGACCCGGTGCGCGTCACCGTCGTCGGTCTCGCCACCTTCGGCGGCGCGGACGGCATGGGCCAGGTCACCTGGGCCGGTCTGACCCGCGCCGACGCCGAGCGGTATCTGACGGCACGCCCCGGCGAGGCGACGAGCATCGCCGTACGGGCCGGGCCCGGCGTCTCCCAGGAGGAACTGGTCGCCGCGCTCGCCCCCGCCCTCCCCGACGACGTCGAGGCGATCACCGGGCAGCGCGCCGCCGAGGAGAACACCGAGGCGATCTCCGGCCGCTTCCTCAGCCTCTTCACGACCTTCCTGCTGGTGTTCAGCGGGGTCGCGGTGCTCGTCTCCGTCTTCAGCATCCACAACACGTTCGCCGTGCTCGTCGCCCAGCGGACCCGCGAGAACGCCCTGCTCCGCGCCATCGGCGCCGCCCGGCGCCAGGTCGTCACCGCCACCCTCGCCGAGGCGCTGGCCGTCGGTCTGCTCGCCTCCCTCGCCGGACTGCTCGCCGGGATCGGTGTGGCGGCCGGACTCCAGGCCCTCTTCCCGGCCATCGGCTTCCCCTTCCCCGAGGGTGACCTGGTCGTGGCCGGCACCTCCCTCGTGCTGCCACTCGCCGTCGGGCTCGCGGTCTGCGCGGGCTCGGCGCTCCTGCCCGCCGTACGGGCCGGGCGCACAGCCCCGCTCGCGGCGCTCCGCGAGACGCAGGTGGACGCCTCGGGCACGTCACGCGCGCGCGTGGTGACCGGTACGGCCCTGCTCGCCGTCGCGGTCGGCACGGTCCTCGCGGGTGTGCTCGGCACCCCTTCGCTGTGGCTCGCCGCGACCGGCGCGGCGCTCGCCGTCGCCGCCTTCGTGGTCCTCGGTCCGGTCGCCGCCTCGGTCGCCGTACGGGTCCTCGGCCGCCCCCTGCGCGGCGCCAACCGCGGCCTCGCGCGCCGCAACGCGCTGCGCAGCCCGGGACGTACGGCCGCGACCGCGACCGCCCTGATGATCGGCGTCGCGGTGGTCGCCCTCTTCACGGTCTTCGGCGCCTCCCTCAAGGCGACCATGGACCGCACGGTCGACCGCTCCTTCGCCGGCGACGTGGCCATCAGCGGCGCCACGTTCGGCGCCGGCGGCGCGGGGCTCAGCCCGCACCTCGCACCGGCCGTCGGCGCACTGCCCGAGGTCGACACCGCCGTGGGCCTGGGCCGCGGGGTGGCCGAGGTGGACGGCCGTGGCCGCGCCCTGACCGTCACCGATCCGGCCGCGCTCTCCCGGGCCCTCGACCTGGGCGAGGTACGGGGCTCCCTCACCGGCCTCGGTACGGACGGGCTCGCCGTCGCCGCCGACGAGGCGGCCTCCTCGGGCCTCGCCCCCGGGCGGACGACCGAGCTCACGTTCACGGACGGGACCCGGCACACCTTCACCGTCCGGGCGGTCTACGAGCGCTCCGACCTTGCCGGCGACTACCTCGTCACCCGCGAGGCCTGGGCCCCGCACCGCACCCAGGACTCCGACACCCTGGTCGCCGTCTCGTTCGCGGACGGGGTCGGCACCGAACAGGGCAGGGCGGCCGTGAGCGAGGTCGCGGACCGCTACGGGCAGCCCGAGGTGCAGACCCGGGAGGAGTACGCGGCGTCCTCGGCGGGTGGCATCGACATGATGCTCACCCTCGTGTACGCGCTCCTCGCCCTCGCCGTCCTGATCGCGCTGCTCGGCATCACGAACACGCTGACCCTGTCCGTCCACGAACGGACGCGTGAGCTGGGCCTGTTGCGGGCTGTCGGCCAGACCCGGGCCCAGCTGCGGGCCATGGTCCGCTGGGAGTCGGTCCTGGTGGCGGCGTTCGGCACGCTCGGCGGACTCGTCCTCGGCGGCTTCCTCGGCTGGGTGCTGGTCCGCGCCTCGGAGGGCTCGGGCGACAGCGCGTTCGCCTTCGCCGTACCGGCGGTGCAGCTCGCGACGGTGGCGCTGGTGGGACTGGTCGCCGGGGCCGTGGCGGCCCTGCGCCCGGCGCGCAGGGCGGCCCGCCTGGAGATCCTCCGGGCGATCGCCACGGAATGAGCGGCGGGGGTGGCCCCTCCGGGCCGCTCCGTCAGCCCGCCGTCAACCCGCGCGGCCCGCCGGCACCCGGCGGGCCGCGGCCCCGGCGGGGGCCGGTGCGAGGACGGGTTCGAGGGCCGGGGTGAGGGCCGGGTCGGCCGGGGCGCTGAGCGGAACGCCGGGGAACGGCGCGTACCCCACGAGCGGGCCCTCGGTCGTCGAGCCGTACACGGCGTAGGCGCGGGTCGCGACCGGGACGCACGGGCGCGGCGCGGCGAGCGTGAACCACACCACCTTGCCGTCGGCCCCGCACGGGCGGACACCCCAACTCTCGCTGACCGCACCGACGATGGTGAGGCCCCGGCCGGACGTCGCCAGCCCGTCGTACCCGTCGCCTCTGTCGTACGCGTCGAGCGGGTCGAGCGGGTCCGGGCAGGCGACCGCCTGCGGTATGCGGGGGTCGTGGTCCCGGACGGAGACCGTGAGGCGGTCGAGCAGCAGCTCGATCTCCACGGTGCACCGCTTGTCCGGCTGGGCGTGCCGGTGGACGTTCGTCAGAAGCTCGGTGACACCGAGCACGGCATGGTCGACCAAGGCGTCGAGCTGCCAATGACGGAGATGCGCGGAAACAATCCTGCGGACCTGTCCGATCCGCGACGGCAGGGCCTGAAGCTCCACCGCGTAATACCTGCTCGGCTCGCTGATCACGGCTGCGACTCCCCGAAGTAGTCCGGAAGAAGACGAAGATTCGGATCTCACATGCTGTACAGCAGAGTGGTGAACTGAGCACACTGTCACCACTGGTCAACCCTCGGTGAGGTGGTTCCAGCGTGAACCAGTGGTGAGCGTCCCGCAACTCACGGCGACCCGTGGCAGCCCCGGCGTCGCCTCGGCGCCGCCCTGCCGCCCTCATCGGCGTCGGCCGGCCGCCCCCGCCTCAGCGTCGTCCCGCCGCCCGCTTCAGCGCCGCCAGGAACCGGCCCGACTCCTCCGCCGCGCCGGGGCCGTGGCCCTCGGTGGCGCCGCCCTTGTCCAGGGTCAGCCGATAGCGCGTGCCGTTCACGGTGGCCACCGCCTCGTCGGGCTTCGCGAACCACGGGCGCCCCGCCCGGACCGCCGTCACGGGCGCGCTGTCGATCTCGCTGCCGTAACTCGTGAGGAGGGCGAGCCGCCCGTCCTCGATCCGCACCTCGCCGGCGCGTGTCAGTGAACGCGGCCAGCGGGCGATCCGTACGCCCCTGGCGCTGAACTCGGGTTCCGACATGCCGATCCGCCCCTTTCACCCGGTTGCCGCCTCCAGTGTGCCGGGCCCCGGCGGCCCGCACCAGAGGCCCTTCCGTACGGCGTCCGCAAGTCATCCCTATGGAGACTCAAAGGAAACGTTTGCCCAGGTGGGAGGGGTATTGTCGGCAGCGGGGGAGTACTGGGAAGTGATTGAGGAGAGGCGCGGATGAGCACCACCGAGAACAGTGTGGAGAGCGGTGTCACCACCGCGGCGGTGACCGTCGACGTCGACCGCACCGATCCGGCGTACCGGTCCTGGCTCAAGGAGGCCGTCCGCAAGGTCCAGGCCGATGCCAACCGCTCGGCCGACACCCACCTGCTGCGCTTCCCGCTCCCCGAGAAGTGGGGCATCGACCTCTACCTCAAGGACGAGTCCACCCACCCCACCGGCAGCCTCAAGCACCGCCTTGCCCGCTCCCTCTTCCTGTACGGCCTGTGCAACGGCTGGATCCGGCCCGGCAAGCCCGTCATCGAGGCCTCCAGCGGCTCGACGGCCGTCTCCGAGGCGTACTTCGCGAAGCTCATCGGCGTCCCCTTCATCGCCGTGATGCCCCGCACGACCAGCCCCGAGAAGTGCCGGCTGATCGAGTTCCACGGCGGGCAGTGCCACTTCGTCGACGACTCGCGCACGATGTACGAGGAGTCCGCCGCGCTCGCCGAGCGCACCGGCGGTCACTACATGGACCAGTTCACCTACGCGGAGCGGGCCACCGACTGGCGCGGCAACAACAACATCGCCGAATCGATGTACCAGCAGCTGAAGTTGGAGCGCTACCCGGAGCCCGCCTGGATCGTGGCCACCGCGGGCACCGGCGGCACCTCGGCGACCATCGCCCGCTACGTCCACTACATGCAGCACGACACCCGGATCTGTGTCGCCGACCCCGAGAACTCCTGTTTCTTCGACGGCTGGACGCACCACGACCCGCACGCCACCGCCGACTGCGGCTCGCGGATCGAGGGCATCGGCCGTCCCCGGATGGAGCCGAGCTTCGTGCCCGGGGCCGTCGACCGCATGATGAAGGTGCCCGACGCGGCGAGCGTCGCCGCCGTCCGCGCCCTGGAGACGGCGATCGGCCGGAAGGCGGGCGGCTCCACCGGCACCGGCCTGTGGAGCGCCTTCAAGATCATCGCCGAGATGGTCGCCCACGAGCGCACCGGCAGTGTCGTCACCCTGATCTGCGACGGGGGCGAGCGCTACCTGGACAAGTACTACTCCGACGACTGGCTGGCCTCCCAGGGCCTGGACATCGGCCCGTACAGCGCCGCTATCGAACGGTTCCTGGCGACGGGGGCCTGGCCGGAGTGAGCCGCCGGTCGAGGCGGCGTGCGGCGTCCCGGAAGGACAGCCCCACGCCCGGTCCGGCGAGGCGCATGGCCAGCCGGAACGGCGCGGCGCCGTCGGCGGCCATCGTCCACCGCAGCCGGGTGCCCTTCCCGGAGGGGGAGAGGGCCCACTCCTCCGCGAGCGCCGCCATGCCGGGGGCGTTGGTCGAGTCGACCCGGTAGGCGTACCGGGCGTCGGGCTCGGAGGCGAGGATCGTCTCCTCGAAGACGATCCCGCCCCGGAGGCGTACCGTCCGCCCCGTCCCGTCGCTCGACGGGACGGCCGAGGCGACCGCGGTGAACCAGGCGGGCAGGCTCCCCACCTCCACGGCGAGGGACCGGTAGACGGTCGGGGGCGGTGCGGCGAGCGTCGCCGTGAAGACCAGACGGACGGGTGCAGACGCGGTGAAGTCGAGCTCCACCGGCCTCAGTCGGCGTGCCATGAACCCTCCCGGGGTGGGGCGCGAGCGGATGCAGCACCATAGCTGACGCGCTGTCAACAGCACAGGGCCCGAGCCCCCACCGCCCCTGCATGACCCCCCACCGCCCTGGGGGTCCCCCTGGACGAAGTCCTTGGGGGAGGAACGATTGCCCACAACGGGGGGCGGGCCCGGCGGGGCGCGAGGTCATCGGTCCCGCAGGAGGCCGTCCACCGCCCGGCCGAACAGGGCCCGGCCCGCCCACCCGAGCACCGGGTCGAAGGCCCGCGGTACGCCCCGTACGGACAGTTCCTCCGTCCACACCACCCGGCTCCCGCCGCCCGGCATCTCTGTCACCTCGACGAGCGCCCAGCCCCGTACCACCCGCCCGGACTTCTCCAGACGGCAGACACCCGCCCGGCCTGCCCCCGACCCCGGCGGTTCCCAGCGGACGACTTCCATCGGGTCGTCGAAGGACAGCCGGCCGATACCCGTACGGGCCGTGAACCGGGTCCCGGCCCGGTTCGGCCCCGGTGTCAGCACGCGCGTGCGGGTCAGCGGCACCTGGCGGCCGTGCGCCGGCCAGTCCGTGAGCCGCCGCCACACCTCGTCCGGAGCCGGCGACACGGTCCGCTCGACCCGGAAGAGGGTCACGCCCGGTCCCCGGGAAGGAGGCTCACGCCTGCTCCTCGCCCGCCACCACGAGCCCCGGCAGGTGCTCCGCCACCTCGGCCCGTACGTCCTCGGGCAGGCCCCGGTCCGTCACCCAGGTGTCCACCTCGTCCAGCCCGGCGAACGAACTCAGGCCCACCGTCCCCCACTTGGTGTGGTCGGCGACCACCACGACCCGGCGCGCCGACCGCATCAGGCATCCGTTCGTCTCGGCCTCCGCCAGGTTCGGCGTGGACAGACCCGCCTCCACCGAGATGCCGTGCACCCCGAGGAACAGCAGGTCGAAGTGGAGCGAGCGGACCGCCCGGTCCGCCACCGGCCCCACCAGGGCGTCGGACGGCGTGCGCACCCCGCCCGTGAGGACCACCGTGGCCGCCCCGCGCCGCGACTCCCCACCCGTGCCCGCCAGTTGGGCCTCGTGGAACACGTCCGCGACCCGGACCGAGTTCGTCACCACGGTCAGGTCCGGCACGTCGAGCAGATGCCGGGCCAGGGCGTACGTCGTCGTTCCGCCGGACAGGGCGATCGCGCTGCCCGGCGCGACCATCGCCGCCGCCGTCCGGGCGATCTCGTCCTTGGCGCTCGGTTCGAGCACCGACTTGGCCTCGAAGCCCGGCTCGTGGGTACTCGCCTCGACCACCGGAACGGCCCCGCCGTGCACCTTCGCGAGCATGCCCTGCCGGGCCAGCGCGTCCAGGTCGCGACGGATCGTCATGTCCGAGACGCTGAGGCGCCGGGTCAGCTCGTTGACCCGTACACCGCCGCGCCGCCGGACCTCGTCGAGGATCAGGGCACGCCGCTGCTCCGCGAGGAGGTTCTGGTTGTCAGTCACCGCCGGGGCCGGTCCTTCCGCAGGAGACAAGGGGATGGGTGTCGGATTCGGTGAGGAACGGTGCGCGGGCGCACCACTGTCCGCGATCCTGGTGCCGACGTCGCATCTTCCCACCCTGAGAGGAAGTCCCCTCAGTGTCCCCTGCCACACCCGCTCCGGAGAGCGGGGGCGCGGCGCTCGAACTCCTTGTCCACGGAGTCGGCGGAGCCACCCCCCAGGACATGCTCGACGACCCGAGGACGGTACGGATCACGGGCGACCGGACCGCCGCGATGCACCGGCGCGCCGAGGACCTCGACGCCGAGGAGCACCCGGAGCGGTACGCGGCCCGTCCGGTCCCGGAGGCGTACGTCTGGTCCAATCTGACCTCGGGCGACGGCGCCCGCGCCCTGTGGCTGCTGCTCCTGCCCTTCATGGTCGCCAATCTCGCGCACTGGATGCGCCCGCCCGCCCAGGGTCGGCCGGGACTCGTCCGGTTGTACGGTGTCCTCGTCCGGCTGGTCGCCCTCACCCTCACCGTGTTGCTCACCGCCGCGGCCTGCGAGGTCGCGCTCGACCTGACGGCGTGGCAGTGCGCCGCGAGCACCGCGTGCACCGACGCGTACTCCTGGCTCGGCTTCCTCTCCGAGGCGAGGGGCGGCTGGTGGTCGGCGCCCGGCCGCCGCCTCGCCCTCGCCGCCCTGGTGCCGACCCTGCTCGTGTGCCTCCTCTGGTACCTGTCGAACCGGACGTGGAGCGCCTACGAGGCCCAGCGCCCGCCCACCGGGTACGACGACCCCGTGGCGGAACCACGGGCCACCACAGCGGCGGCCACCACAGCGGCGGCCCCCACGGCGGCGGCCCCCACGGCGGCGGCCCCCACGGCGGCGGCCCCCGCGACGGAGGGATCCACCGACACACAGGGGTCCGCCGACACGGAGAGCGCCGACCGGGGGGACGACGGTCCCGGGCCCGTCGGACTGCGGCCCGCCCTCGGCCGCCCCGGGTTCTGGTACGGGCGCCGGCTCGTCGCACGCCTCAGGGCCGCGCACGCCGCCGCCGGATTCCTCACCGTCGCCGCCGCCCTCGCCACGGCCACCGCCCGGCACGACGTCACCACCCCGGGCGGCGGCGCCGTCCTCGGCCGGGCCCTCCAGGCCGCCGTCGCCGCCCTCGCGGTGCTCGTCCTCTGGGTGGTGTGCCGTCGAGGCCGCAGTGAGCGCCGCCTCGACCTGCGGGTCGAACGCGCCCTGGTCTCCTGGCTGCCCGGCGTCTCGCTCGCGCTGCTTGCGCTCACCGCCCTGTACGCGGGCTGGTCCCGCCCCGGCTGGACCTCCGGCGGAGCCCTGCCCGGCAGTGTCGCCTTCGGCGGACTCACCCTCGCCCAGGGCGGCCTCGTCGTCGCCCTCGGCGCCGTCGCCGTGCTCCTCCAGCGCCCCGGCAGGGACGCCCGTACCGTCCTGTGCGGACTCGGCGGACCCGCCGTCGCCATGCTCGCCTGCGCCCTCGCCGGAGTGATGTCCGGTGGTGTCGCCCAGCGGGTCGCCGACTGGCTCGACGGACCCGCCACCCCCGGCATGGGCGACGCCGGCCCCCGGATCGTCCCGCCCGTGCTGCTCAGCTGGCAGGCGTCCGTCATCCCCGTGCTGCTCCTGCTGCTGCTCGTGCCCGCCGTTCTCCTCGCCGTACGGACCGTGCTCGCCGGACGCCGCCTGCGCGCCCGGGTCGAGGCCGACTACGACGCCGCCGACGAACGCGACCCCGTCCGCACCGGCCAGATCGCGGCCGGCCGGGCCCGGGCGTCGCTCACCGACTCCGCGCCCGTCCTCGTCGGCGTCGTCTCCGGAGCCACCCTGCTCCTCGGGGCGGGCTCCGTCGCCGGAGCCTGGGCCAGCGGAAACGTCCCGGGCCGGGCCTTCGACGGAGCCCACCCGGCGATCGCCTCCCTGGCCACCGCCACCCAGTCCATCGGCTCCTGGATGATCGGCTTCGGCTTCCTGCTCTTCGTCACCTGGGGACGGCGCGCCTACCGGGACGCATCCGCCCGACGCACCATCGGCATCCTCTGGGACGTCGGCACCTTCTGGCCGCGCGCCGCCCACCCGTTCGCCCCGCCCTGCTACGCCGAGCGGGCGGTCCCCGACCTGACGTGGCGGATGAGCTCCTGGACCCGGAGCACCGGTGGCCGGCTCGTCATCTCGGGCCACTCGCAGGGCAGCGTGCTCGCCGCGGCCGCGGTCTGGCAGTTGCCGTCCGCCACCCGGGGCCGGGTCGCGCTCCTCACGTACGGCTCACCGCTGGAGCGGCTCTACGGGCGCTGGTTCCCGGCCTACTTCGGCCCGGAGGCGCTGCGCGCGCTGAACCGTACGGTCCATTGCTGGACCAATCTGTACCGCGCCACCGACCCCATCGGCGGACCCGTCCGGGTTCCCGCCGAGGACGGCAGGCCAGCCGTCGACGCGGCGGTCCTGCTCGACCCGGTCGCCTACGGCCGCACCCGCGCCCATCCGCTGCCCGAACCGATCCTGGGGCACTCCGACTACCAGGCCGACCCGGCGTTCGCCCACCGGCGCGGCGCCCTCCTGGACCGGCTCCCACCCGCCGTACCCCACCAGCGTGAGCCGAACTCGACGGCGGATCAGGGGAGTTCGGGCAGATCCTCCGGATAGAGCAGCGTCAGGTCGTCCGTGCTCGCCTCGGGGAGCTCGGCGACCCGGCCCGCGTGCCGCTCCACCATCGACTCGAACGTCTGTCGCGCCGTACGCCCGTTGCCGAAGGCCGGGCCCTTGGGCAGCTTCGTGAAGTACCCGAGCAGCGCCGCGTCGGTGCCCGGGGCGAGCCGGTACTCGTGCTCGTCCGCCTGCTGACCCACGATCCGCAGCAGCTCGTCCGGGTCGTAGTCGCCGAAGGTGATGGTCCGGGAGAAACGGCTCGCCACACCGGGGTTGACGGTGAGGAAGCGCTCCATCTCCGCCGTATAGCCCGCGACGATCACCACCACCGCGTCCCGGTGGTCCTCCATCAGCTTCACCAGCGTGTCGATCGCCTCACGGCCGAAGTCCCGGCCCGAGTCCTCCGGCGACAGGGCGTACGCCTCGTCGACGAACAGCACCCCGCCGCGCGCCCGGTCGAAGGCCTCCTGGGTACGGATCGCCGTCGAGCCGATGTGCTCGCCGACCAGGTCCACCCGGGAGACCTCCACCAGATGCCCGCGCTCCAGGACCCCGAGCGAGGCGAGGATCTCGCCGTACAGCCGGGCCACCGTCGTCTTTCCCGTGCCCGGGTTGCCCGTGAACACCAGATGGCGGCGGACCGAGGCCGCCTTGAGCCCCGCCTCCTGCCGTCTGCGCCCCACCTCGATCATGTTGGTGAGGGTCCGGACCTCCAGCTTGACGCTCTCCAGACCCACCAGGGCGTCCAGCTCGCCGAGCACGTCCTGCGAGGAGCGGGTGTCCACCGCCGGAACGTCCGGGACCGGTACGGCGGCCGGGACACGCGGCGAAGGCACCGTCCCGAGCAGCCCCCCGGACTGAGTGGCCGTCAGCACCGTCCCGCCGTCGGGCACGGAGGACCGGACCGCGCTCTCGTCACTGGTGCAGTCCTCGGCGCTCGCGCCCTCCTCCGGGAACTCGTAACCACCGCGCGCGCACCGCTCCGTACGGCACTTGCGCAGGGTGGTCCGGCAGCCGTCGGTGACGTGGAACCCGTACCCGCCGCTGCCCGTGACCCGGCAGCCGGTGAAGGAGCCGCGGCCCTCCGCCGACACGTAGAAGCCGGCCTCGGCGGGCGAGGTGACCGTGCACCGGTCGATCGTGGGGTCGGCGCCCTTGGTGACGATGACCCCGGTCTGTACGGAGTCGATCGTGCAGCCGCCGAGGGTGCCGCCGCTGCCGTGGTCCCGGAACCAGGCGCCCGTCGACGCCTCCCGGATCCGGCAGTCGTCGAGCTGGGCCGTCGCCCCGTCGCTCACCGACACCGCCGTGTTCCGCACCTGCGACAGATCGCTGTCCACCACGTCAACCCGCGAACCCCGGTCGAGGACGAACAGCGCGTCCGGTACGTCGTGCACCCGGCAGGCGTCGAGCACGGCGGTCGCCCCGTCGCTCACCCACACCGCCGGGTAGTCGCCCGTACTGTCGTGGATCTCGCACTGGTTGGCGTCCACCCGGGTCCCCGGGTCCCATACCGAGAGGCCGTTGCGGCCGAAGCGGCGGACGGTCGACCGGGTCAGCGTGAGGACCGAGCGCGAGCGGAGGTCGACGGCGTTCTCCGGGACGTCGTGGATGTCGCAGTCGGAGAGCGTCAGCACCGCGTCGGTGTCGAGCGTGATGCCGTCGCCCGAGGTGCGGTGCACCGAGGAGTCGGTGAGATGGGCGGTGGCACGGGCCGCGATCTGGAGCCCCGCGCCCTTGATCTCGTACACCTCGCAGCCGACGCCTTCGAGTCCGCTGCCCTCACCGGTCACGGCGATCCCGGCGCCGGAGGCGTGGTGCACCCGGCAGCGCTCGAGCCGCGGATGCGCCCCGCCCCGCACCGAGACGCCCGCCTGCCCGGCGGAGACCACCTCGCACTCCTCGAACACCCCGCCCGCGCCGTCGACCACGGCGATGCCGACCCCGGCGGGATTGTCGACGGTGCAGCGGCGGACCGTCGGCCGGGCCGCGCCCCGCACCTCTATCCCGGCCGCGGAGCGGGTCATGATGCGCAGATCGAGGAGCTCGGGGGTGCCGTCCTCGATGAGGAGCGCCGGCGCGGCGACGTCCTGCCCTTCGATGTGGAGGTCCTGCACGGTGACGGAGGCGCGCAGCGTCAGCGGCACCCCGTCCGGCGGCGCGATCCGCACCGAGCCGATCGCGCCCTCGGGGCCGCGCAGGGTGACGGCCCGCCGCACTACGAGGTTCTCCCGGTAGGTGCCGGGAGCGACGGTGAGCACGTCCCCGTCCCCGGCCGCCTCGAGTGCGGCGGCGAGCGAGGGGTACTCACCCGTGCGGCGCCGCCACCTCGATGTGCCGGTGTGCGTCACCTGGACCGTGCCCTGTGCCATGGGTGTGTCCTGCCCCCGCCTCATGCCTCGCCGCTGATCCGATGCCCCACCGTAGCGCGCGCGGGGGCACGGGGTTGACGGGTCGTGGACCCGCACGCGTACCCGCGGCGGGGTGGGCGCCGGGCTCATGTCACGCCCGGTCAGGGGACGGTCGCCGATGGTCGAGGTCGGTCGGGCTCGGTCGCGCACCGGCCCTGCCGGACGCCGGATCCCGCCCCCGGTTCGACCCGCGGATTCAGCTGCCGGTTCCGGTGCGGCCCCAGTCCGGGCCGGTCGCCGCCCACGCGCGGTCGAGGCGTGCGTACCGCGTCAGCAGCAGGCGGCGTACGGCGAGGCGTCGGACGATCTCCACCATGAGACCCGCGAGCAGAGCGACGGTCAGACCGGCGACGATCGCATGGGCGCGGGCGGTGTCCGCGCGCATCGGCGGGGCCACGGGGTCTCCGTGACGGTCGGTCCAGAGGGGGAAGGTGGCACCCGGGGCGGAGGTCCGCCGGGCCGTCGTCACCGTTCCCGTACGGGCCGAGCCGTCGGGTGCCGTCCACTCGGCCACGACGGAGCGGCGCAGCCGTTCCTCGCCGGCCGCCTCGGCGGTCCGGGGGCCGCCCGCGGGCCGGTCGGCGGGCCCGACGACCCGGGCCGTGGTCGGCAGGCGCTGCTCCTGCTGGGTGCGGACCGCGCGCTGGAGCGAGCCGTGGGCGGAGGTGCCGGCCGCCAGGCCGGTCAGGGGCACCACGAGACAGAGCAGCGCGACCGACACGAAGGCGACCCAGGCCTCGACGAGATCCGTGGTCCGGCGCAGGGAATTGTGCCGCCAGCGCCAGAGTCCGATGGCAGCGCGCACGTCGGAACCCCCTCGTTGTCCACAGCTCCTTCAACGAGTGTGCCCCGGGGGCGGGTTCCCCGCCTGTCGGGCCGGTGACGTGTGACGGGGTCCCTTGGCGCGGGCGGGGCTCAGTCCAGGATCTTCACCTCGTCGCCGACCCGGACGGTGCCGGTGTGCTCGGGGACGAGGTTCTGGCCGAAGATGACCCGGCCGTCGCTCCTGCGGTGCCGGGCGAGGGTCCACAGCGGCTCCTTGCCGCGCTCGGCGGTGAACTGGTTCGTCGTGGTGACGACACAGCGCCCGCACGGCCGGGCGACCCGGAAGGTGACCTCTCCGACGGCGAGGCGCGTCCAGCCGTCCTCCGCCCAGGGCGAGGTGCCCTCGATCACGAGGTTCGGCCGGAACCGGTTCATCGGAAGCGGGCCTTCATGGGCGTGGTCCCCCTGCGCGATCAGGGAATTGAGGGCGTCCAGCGAGGAGGTGGTGGTGACGAGCAGCGGATAGCCGTCCGCGAAGCTCACCGTCTCCCCGGGCAGCGCGTAGTCGGGGTCGACCGGACGCCGGTGCTCGGGCGCGTCCATGTGGACGAGCCGGAACTCGCCCTCCAGATAAGCCGAGAGCCAGCCGGCCGCCTCGGGGCCGGCCGGCACCGCCTCCACGGGCTTGTCGAAGATGTCCACGGTGACCGTGGACGAGGGGGGCGGCACCTCGACGGTCAGCGGCGGGTGGCCGGACGCGGACAGCGTGACGCCGCCGCCCGGCAGCGGCTCCGCCGTGGCCAACGCCATCCGGGGGTGACGGCGTTGGGTCACGACCTTGTCCGCCGCGTCGACGACGGCCCAGCGCCGGTCCCCGGCCAGCCCCCAGGGCTGGACCTCGGCCTCCGCGGGGGCCAGCGCACGCATGGCCTTCACCGGATGGACGTGGACGGAGCGGAGCAAAGGAGTCGGCATGCGGTCATCCTGCCAGCCGCTCCGGACCCGACGTCGTCCGGAGGGTGAAAGCCGGTCAGTAGCCTCCGCCCTGGTAGGGACGGTTGTACGGGTCGTCGTACTGCATCGGGGCGGGGGCGGGCCGGGGTGCCGCCGGACGCATCGCCTCGTACCCCGCGGGGGCGGGACGGGGCGGCTGCGCGTACTGGCCGCCCTGGTAGCCGCCGCGCGGGGCCACCTGCTGCTGCGGGATGTACGGGGCGGGTGCGTGCTGCAGGGGTACGGGGGCCATCTGCGGCGCGGGCTGCGGGTATCCGTAGCCGTTGCCGTACGAGGGCTGCGGGCTGGGCGCCGCCGGGAGGGCGGGCAGTGCCGCGGGGAGCGCCGGCAGGTAGGAACCGCTGGAGGGGAAGCTGCTGCCGGTGGCCGGGAAGCTGCTGCCGGTGTCGTAGGCGGCGGGCACTCGGATCGGGGCGATCTGAGGCGTGCCCCGCTCCGCGACCAGGGAGTCGTAGATCGGGGTGTCCGGGAAGGACGGCGCGGTGTGGTAACCGCCTCCATAGGTGGAGCGGGGGGAGGTCATGGCACATAAGTTAAGCCCACGATGTGCTGGTTGGGGAGCCTGATTAGAGGGTTGTTTGACGGGCTTCGTGAAGAAGTGGATCCCCAATCCGAGCGAACGTGCCAAAAACGGGCGACGGAACGCGCCAAGATCATGTAAAAGCCGAGTTCGGAGGGGGTTACCGGCGGGTCGGGGGCCCTGGAGCGGTCGGCCGCCCCCGGGCATGAAGAACACATAAAGAAAAGGTGCCGGGAAGGCGTGCGGGGAGTGATCATGGGCATGCTTAAGCGTCAATCCACGGATCTCCGGGGCGATGTGTACACGCCGAATTGACGGCACTACTCCCCGTGTCGGGAAAACTCTTTCCGTTAAGAGGGTGGCGCGGGCGCGCCGCGCTCGCCCGAGGCGACGTCATGGTCACGTGCCCGTGCGTACGTCCGGCCCTTCCACGCCGCACCGACACCCCGGTGGTGCCGGACCGCCGAGTCCACCGTCATCAGGAGATAGAGGAACGCGGTGAAGGGCAGCAGCGGAGCGAGCCACAGCGGCTGCCCGTAGTAACGGAGCATCGGCACGTACGTCCCCGCCATCACCGCCCACGCCGCACCACCCGCCCAGGCCGCCACCCCGTCCCCGCGCACCGCACCCGCCAACAGGGCCGCCGGCGGCACCAGGTAGACGAGCACGAGTCCGGCCACCGTCCCCAGGAGCAGCAGGGGACTGTGCCGCAGCTGCGCGTACGCGCTGCGGGCGACCATCCGCCACAGATCGCCGAGCCCCGGATAGGGGCGCACGCTGTCGACCCGCTCCGCGAGCCCCAGCCAGATCCGGCCACCCGCCCGCCGTACGGCCCGTGCCAGGGACACATCGTCGATCACCGCCTGCCGGATCACCTCCGGCACGTCCGCGGCCACCGCCGTCTCCGTCCTCAGCAGTACACAGCCACCCGCGGCGGCCGTCGCCAGCGGACGCGGCCGGTTGATCCAGCGGAAGGGATACAGCTGCGCGAAGAAGTAGACGAACGCCGGCACGACCAGGCGCTCCCAGAGGCTCTCCACCCGGAGCCGCGCCATCTGTGACACCAGGTCAAGACCGTTGGCCTCCGCCGCCGACACCAGGAGACGCAGGCTGTCCGGCTCATGGGCGATGTCCGCGTCCGTCAGGAGCAGAAATCCGGGTCCACGCGTGCGTGCCAGTCCCATGCCGTGCCGCAGCGCCCACAGCTTCCCGGTCCAGCCCGGCTCCGGCTCACCCGGTGACACCACGGTCAACGGCAGCCCACCGCAGCGAGCGGCGAGCTCCACGGCGAGCCGCCCCGTGCCGTCCGTACTCCCGTCGTCCACCAGGATCACCTCGGCGACGCCCGGATAGTCCTGCGCGAGCAGCGACGGCAGGCTCAGCGGCAGCACCTCGGCCTCGTCCCGCGCCGGCACGACGACGGCCACCCGAGGCCACCGATCCGGCTCCACGCGCGTGCGTCGCTCCGGATCCCCAGAGGCCGACGGCAGCCGCTGGTCCGTGCGCCAGAAGAAGCCCTGGCCGAGCAACAGCCAGACCCAGACGGCCAGGGAGACGAGCGCGAACCAGGCAAGGGTGCTCATTCGCCTCAGTCTGCCCCAGATTGCGGGCCCCAGAACGCTCATCGGCTAGGGTGACCGGGTGAAGATCGCGCTCATGGACTCCGGAATCGGCCTCCTCCCGGCAGCGGCCGCGGTGCGGCGGCTCCGGCCGGACGCCGACCTTCTCCTCTCGAACGACCCCGACGGGATGCCCTGGGGACCGCGTACCCCCGAGGACCTCACGGAGCGCGCCCTCGCCGTCGCCCTCGCCGCGGCCGAGCACCGCCCGCAGGCGCTGATCGTGGCCTGCAACACCGCCACCGTGCACGCCCTGCCCGCCATCCGCGCCGCCCTCGAACCGGACATCGCCGTCATCGGCACCGTGCCCGCGATCAAGCCCGCCGCCGGTGGCGGCAAGATCGCCATCTGGGCCACCCCGGCCACCACCGGCAGCGCCTACCAGCGCGGACTCATCCGCGACTTCGCCGACGGCGCCGAGGTCACCGAGGTGCCCTGCCCCGGACTCGCCGACGCCGTGGAGCACGCCGACCCCGACGCCGTGGACCGCGCGGTCGCCGCAGCCGCCGCGCTCACCCCCCGCGACGTCCACACCGTCGTCCTCGGCTGCACCCACTACGAACTGGTCGAGGAGCGCATCCTCGCCGCCCTCGAAGCCCGTGGCCGCGCCGGACTGCCCCCGCTCGTCTTCCACGGCTCCGCCGACGCCGTCGCCGCGCAGGCGCTGCGCCGCGTCGGCGCCGAACCCGCCCCCGACGCGGACCTCACCGGAAGCCTCGCCGTCCTGCTCAGCGGACGCCCCGGCCAGCTCCCCGCCACCGCCCTCGGCTACGCCGAAGGCCGACTCCTCGCGGCGGCCGCCCCCGCCCACTGAGTGGGAGAGATCACCCGCTCGCCGGGTGGGCGAACCCCGGCCGTCGCCCTCCGCCGGGCCGCTCACGGAGCGTGTGCGGACGACCTCCTTCCGTCGCGCTGTTTCGGGCGATCCTGGGTACTCTTCCCGATATGAGGGACCATGCCTCGAATCAGTACGCCGACGAGCGGACGCCCGCCGTCTGGACCGGCCGCGCCACCAACCGCTTCCAGTGGGTGGCGGCGGTCGGCGGTGCCGCCTGCCTGGCCCTCGGCATCGCCCTCGCCGTCCAGTCCGCCTGGACCTCGGGCATCGCGCCCCTCCTGATGGCCGTGATCGGCTGCGTCGCGGCCGGACTGCTCGTCCTCTTCGGCACCCTCGCCTTCGTCCATGTGGCCGTGAAGGTCGACGACAGGGCCATGGAGGTGCGTTGCGGCCACATCGGCGTACCGCGACGCCGCATCCTCCTCTCCCATGTCGTCGGCGCCGACTTCGAACCGAGCGTCACCCCGCGCCACTGGGGCGGCTGGGGCTACCGCTGGCGCCCCGAGAAGGGCACGGCCGTCGTCGTCCGGCGGGGCGAGGGACTGATCCTGCGCCTCGGCGACGGACGGACGTTCACCGTCACCGTCGACGACGCCGAGTCCGCGGTACGCGTCATCCGCGACCGCCTCCGCGACACGGCCCCGCCCACGCCGCCCGCGCCGACCGGGCGGCCCGTGTGACCCTCGGGCAGCGGCGAAACCGGGCGTGACCGCGCGCCTGGCGGCTGCTCATCGGGCCCCACACCCGGGCCCTCCCGCCCTCCGTCGTCGACAGGAACGACCCGTAGACTCCGCAGGGTGAGCGCCACCATCACCCCCGTCGACGCGTCCGCAGCCGACATCGTCCCCACGCCGGCTTCCCGGCTGCGGCGGTTCGTACGGCCCGGGGCGGCTCTGCTGTCCGGCCTCCTGCTCTATCTGAGCTTCCCGCCGCGCCCCCTGTGGTGGCTCGCTCTGTCGGCCTTCGCCCTGCTCGGCTGGAGCCTGCGGGGCCGTCGGCTCCGCGCCGGGTTCGGCCTCGGATACCTCGCCGGGCTCGGCTTCCTGCTGCCGCTCCTCGTCTGGACCGGCGAGGAGGTCGGCCCGGGGCCCTGGCTCGCCCTGGCCGCCCTCGAAGCGCTGTTCGTGGCCCTCGCCGGCGTCGGCATCGCCGCGGTCTCCCGGCTCCCGTGGTGGCCGTTCTTCGCCGCCGGTGTGTGGATCCTCGCGGAGGCGGCACGCGCGCGCGTGCCCTTCGGCGGCTTCCCCTGGGGAAAGATCGCCTTCGGTCAGGCGGACGGGATCTTCCTCCCGCTGGCCGCCGTGGGCGGCACGCCGGTGCTCGGCTTCGCCGTCGCCCTCTGCGGCTTCGGCCTGTACGAGACGTACCGCCAGATCCAGGCCCGCCGGGCCGCGGGGACGGCGCCCGGCACGGTCCGCGACGAGGCCGCCGACACCGACGCCGGTACGGGCAGCGAGCCCGCGTCCCGTACCCCCGGGTCGGGCAGCGAGCCCGCGTCCCGTACCCCCGGGTCGGGCAGCGAGCCCGCGTCCCGTACCCCCGGGTCGGGCAGCGAGCCCGCGTCCCGTACCCCCGGGTCGGGCAGCGAGCCCGCGTCCCGTACCCCCGGGTCGGGCAGCGAGCCCGCGTCCCGTACCCCCGGGTCGGGCAGTGGGCCCGACGCCCGTACCGGCACGAAGGGCGAAGCGGGCGTCGACGTCCGCACCGGCACGAAGGGCGACGTGGCCGCCGGCGCCCGCCCGCGTACCCTCCCGCGCGGCCCGCTCGTGGCCGCCGCGCTCGCCGTGTTCCTCCCGGTCACCGGGGCGCTCGCGGCGCTGCCGCTCGTCGACGACTCGGCCGAGGACGGCACCGCGACCGTCGCCGCCGTCCAGGGCAACGTGCCCCGCCTCGGCCTCGACTTCAACGCCCAGCGCCGGGCCGTCCTCGACAACCACGTCGCCCGCACCCGCGAGCTCGCCGAGGACGTCAAGGCCGGCCGCGCGCCGCAGCCCGACTTCGTGCTGTGGCCCGAGAACTCCTCGGACATCGACCCGTACGCGAACGCCGACGCGGCCGAGGTCATCGACGGCGCCGTCCGCGCCATCGGCGTGCCGACCGTGATCGGCGCGGTCGTCGCCCCCGAGACCGGCAAGCTCCGCAACACCCTCATCGAGTGGGAACCCGACCGCGGTCCCGTCGCCACCTACGACAAGCGGCACGTCCAGCCCTTCGGCGAGTACATCCCGATGCGGTCCCTCGTCCGTGTCTTCAACAGCAACGTCGACCGGGTGAGCCGCGACTTCGGCGCCGGTACGAAGGTCGGGGTCTTCGACCTGGCCGGTACGAAGGTCGGCCTCGCCACCTGTTACGAGGCGGCCTTCGACTGGGCCGTGCGCGACACCGTCACCCATGGCGCCCAGCTGATCAGCGTCCCCAGCAACAACGCCACCTTCGGCCGCAGCGAGATGACCTACCAGCAGCTCGCGATGTCGCGGGTGCGGGCCGTCGAGCACAGCCGGTCGGTGGTCGTGCCCGTCACCAGCGGGGTCAGCGCGGTCATCCGCCCCGACGGCGAGATCGTCGCGGAGACGAAGATGTTCACCCCGGACGTCCTGGTCGAGAAGGTGCCCCTGCGTTCCTCCCTGACCCCGGCGACCCGGATGGGCACCCTGCCGGAGGCCCTCCTCGTGGCGCTCGCGGCCGCCGGTCTGGGCTGGTCGGCGTTCCGCTCGGTACGGGCCAGGCGCACCGGGGCGGAGTGAAGCGCGACCGGCACCCGAGTGGCCCGATCCGCGGATGATCTAGGGTCGACGCATGGTTACCCCTGACTTCATCCGAACCCTGCGCGAGACCGCCGGCCACCAGCTCCTCTTCCTGCCCGGAGTGAGCGCCGTCGTCTTCGACGACCGGGGCAGGGTGCTGCTCGGCCGACGCGCGGACAACGGACGCTGGGCCGTCATCGGGGGCATCATCGAGCCGGGGGAGCAGCCCGCCGACTGCGCGGTGCGCGAGGTCTTCGAGGAGACGGCCGTGCACTGCGAGGTCGAGCGGATCGTGCTCGTCGAGACCCTTCGTAAGCCCGTCGTCTACCCCAACGGCGACCAGTGCCAGTTCCTGGACGTCTCCTTCCGCTGCCGTGCGATCGGCGGGGAGGCGCGGGTCAACGACGACGAGTCCACCGAGGTCGGCTGGTTCGACGTGAACGACCTGCCGGAGATGAAGCGCTTCTCGCTGCTTCGGATCGAGAAGGCGCTGGCCGACGAACCCACATGGTTCCGCACCACAGCAACCAGCTGAACTGTGGGCCCGACACACATCGGTGGGGGAGTGGACGCTTCATAGGGTGCGGAGCATGAGCGCCCCCATCACCGCCCCCCTCGGTGCCGTAGCGGACCCCGATTCGCCCGCCGCCGCACCCCGGCCCCGTGCCGTCGTCCTCGACCTCACCGGCCGCACCGCGCTCGTCACCGGCGCGGCCGGCGGCATCGGGCGTGCCTGCGCGCTGCGGCTCGCCGCCTCGGGGGCCCGGGTGAGAGCCGTCGACCGGGTGGCCGAGGGCCTGGAGGCCCTCGCCGAGGAGGCCGCCGAGCTCCCCGGGAGCCTCGAACCCCAGCTCCTCGACCTCACCGACCTGGACGCCGCCGAGGCGGCCGCCGACGGCGCCGACATCCTCGTCAACAACGCCGGACTCCAGCTCGTCCGCCCCATCCAGGAGTTCCCGCCGGACGTCTTCCACACCGTGCTCACGGTCATGCTGGAAGCGCCCTTCCGTCTGATCCGGGGCGCCCTGCCGCACATGTACGCCCAGGGCTGGGGCCGGATCGTCAACATCTCCTCCGTCCACGGGCTGCGGGCCTCCGCGTTCAAGTCCGCGTATGTGGCCGCCAAACACGGTCTGGAGGGCCTCTCCAAGACCGCCGCCCTCGAAGGCGCCCCGCACGGGGTCACCTCCAACTGCGTCAACCCCGGCTATGTGCGCACCCCGCTCGTCGAACGGCAGATCGCCGACCAGGCCGCCGCCCACGGGATCCCCCCGCAGCGGGTCCTCTCCGAGGTCCTGCTGAAGGACTCGGCGCTCAAGCGGCTCATCGAGCCGGACGAGGTCGCCGAGGCCGTGCTCTACCTCTGCGCTCCCCAGGCCTCGTTCATCACCGGCACGTCCCTCACGCTCGACGGCGGCTGGACCGCCCACTGACAGACACCCCTGTCGCTCCCGGGAAGGTTGTCCACAGGGGTGGTGCGACCACACGTTCGGCAGGTATCCCTGTGTCCATGTCCCACGAATCCGTCTCCTATCTCGAACTCCTCGCCAGGGGAGCCGCGACGGAGGCCTACGACCGGCCCGTGCTGCTCGCCCGTGCGAGCGGCGCGGGCCCCGAGGCGCTGGCCGAACTCGAAGAGGCCAAGCAGCTCGCCCTGCGGGTCCGGGCCGAGCTCGAGGGACGGCGGCGCCGCGAGGCGGAGCTGTCCGCGCTCTTCGCCACCGCCCACGACCTCGCGGGACTGCGCGACCTCGACGCCGTGCTGCGCGCCATCGTCCAGCGCGCCCGCTCGCTCCTCGGCACCGAGTGCGCCTATCTGAGCCTCAACGACCCGGCCGCCGGAGACACGTACATGCGGGTCACCGAGGGCTCGGTCTCCGCCCGCTTCCAGCAGCTCAGACTGGGCATGGGAGAAGGGCTCGGCGGCCTCGTCGCCCAGACGGCCCGCCCGTACGTCACCGACGACTACTTCGACGACGCGCGCTTCCAGCACACCCGGACCATCGACACGGCCGTACGGGACGAGGGCCTCGTCGCCATCCTGGGCGTCCCGCTCAGCCTCGGCAGCCAGGTCATCGGCGTCCTCTTCGCCGCCGATCGACGGGCCAGGGTCTTCGAACGCGAACAGGTCGCGCTGCTCGGCTCCTTCGCCGCGCACGCGGCCGTCGCCATCGACACGGCCAACCTCCTCGCGGAGACCCGCTCGGCCCTCGCCGAGCTGGAGCGCGCCAACGACATCATCCGTGAGCACAGCGGCGTCATCGAGCGCGCCTCGGAGGTCCACGACCGGCTCTCCGAGCTCGTCCTGCACGGCGGCGGCGTCCATGACGTGGCCCACGCCGTCTCCGAGGTCCTCGGCGGCACCGTCGAGTTCACCGAGGAGGGCGCCGGAACCGCCCGCCGGGCCGGGGGCCACGCCGTCCGCGAGGGCGATGACTGGGTCGCCGCCGTCTCCGCCGGCGGCGAGACCCTGGGCGCCCTCGTGCTGCACGGTCAGCCGGACCTCGACCCGGTCGACCAGCGCACCCTGGAGCGCGCGGCGCTCGTCACCTCCCTCCTCCTGCTCGCCCGACGCTCGGCGGGTGAGGCGGAGCAGCGCGTACGCGGCGAACTCCTCGACGACCTGCTCGACGCCCCCGACCGCGACCGGCGGCTGCTCCGGGAGCGCGCCGCCCGGCTCCGTACCGACAGCGAAGCCCCGCACGTGGTGCTCGCCGCGCGGATCGACCGGGCCGGCGGCACGGCCGATCCGGATGCCGGCGGCCGCGAGAGCGCCGACCGCCAGCGCCTCTGGTCGGCGGCCACCCACCTGGCCGCCACCCGCCAAGGACTCGCCTCGGCCCGCGACGGCGGAACGGTCCTGCTGCTTCCTCTCGGCCCCGGCGAGAGCGCCGCCGACCTCGCACGGCAGACCGCGCGCAGCCTCGGCGGCACCCTGCGCGAGCCGGTCACCGTCGGCGCCTCCGCTCCCGTACGGGCGCCCCTGGACCATCCGGACCAGGTGGGCGTCGCGTACGAGGAGGCCCGCCGCTGCCTCGACGCGCTTCGGCTCCTGCACCGCTCGGGCCAGGGCGCCGCGGCCGAGGACCTCGGCTTCCTCGGCCTGCTGCTCGCCGACAGCCGGGACATCGACGGCTTCGTCGACCGGACGGTGGGCCAGGTCGTCGCGTACGACCGGCGCCGGGGCACGGATCTGATCCGCACCATGGACGCCTACTTCGCGAGCGGCATGAGCCCGGCCCGGACCAAGGACGAACTCCACGTCCACGTCAACACGGTGGCCCAGCGCCTGGAACGGGTGGGCCGCCTCCTCGGCCCGGACTGGCAGTCCCCGGCCCGCGCACTGGAGATCCAGCTGGCGCTGCGCCTGCACGCGCTCGCGGACGCGGTCGCGACTACGTGAGCACGTGAGAACGGCCCGGTGCCCCGCTCGTCACGAGCGGGGCACCGGGCCGTTCACGGGCGGCCTGGATCGGCTCCTGGAACGGGACTCAGGCGTCGGCGCCGACCTTGGCATCGGCGGCGGTCCGCTCCTCGATCTCCCCGAGGTCACGGTCGCGGGTCTCCTTGGCGCAGGCGATGGCGACCACGGTGAGCAGCGCGGCGGCGATCACGTACAGGGCGATCGGAGTCGAGTCGCCGTAGTCGGCGAGGAGGGCGGTCGCGATGAGCGGGGCGGGCGCGCCGGCGGCCACGGAGGAGAACTGGGCGCCGATGGAGGCACCGGAGTACCGCATCCGGGTCGCGAACATCTCGGAGAAGAAGGCGGCCTGCGGCGCGTACATCGCCCCGTGCAGGACCAGGCCGACGGTCACGGCGAGCAGCAGGGAGCCGAAGGTGCCCCGGTCGATGAGCGTGAAGAACGGGAACATCCACGCGCCGACACCGATCGCGCCGATCAGGTACACGGGACGGCGGCCGAGGCGGTCGGAGAGCGCGCCCCAGAGCGGGATCACCGCGAAGTGGACGGCGGAGCCGATGAGAACGGCGTTCAGCGCGGTCTGCTTGGAGAGCCCGACCTCGGTGGTCGCGTAGACCAGGATGAACGCGGTGATCACGTAGTAGGAGATGTTCTCCGCCATCCGGGCACCCATCGCGATCAGCACGTCCCGCCAGTGGTGCCGGAGGACCGCGACCAGCGGCATCTTCTCCACCTGACCGGCGACGGCCTTGCGCTCCTCGGCGGCGGCAAGGGCCGCCTTGAAGACGGGCGACTCGTCGACGGAGAGCCGGATCCAGAGGCCGACGATCACGAGCACACCGGAGAGCAGGAAGGGGATGCGCCAGCCCCACGAGGCGAAGGCGGCGTCGGAGAGCAGCGCGGTCAGCGCGGACAGCACACCGGTCGCGAGCAGCTGACCGGCCGGCGCGCCGGTCTGCGGCCACGAGGCCCAGAACCCGCGCCGCTTGGCGTCCCCGTGCTCGGACACCAGCAGGACGGCCCCGCCCCACTCACCACCGAGCGCGAATCCCTGCACCAGCCGCAGCACGGTCAGCAGCACCGGGGCGACGGAGCCGACGGTCGCGTGGGTGGGCAGCAACCCGATGGCGAAGGTGGCCCCACCCATCAGCAGCAGGCTGAGCACCAGCAGCTTCTTCCGCCCGAGCCGGTCGCCGTAGTGCCCGAACACCAGCGCCCCGAGGGGCCGGGCGGCGAACCCGACCGCATACGTCAGGAAGGACAGCAGGGTCCCGACGAGCGGATCGGACTCGGGAAAGAACAGCTTGTTGAACACGAGCGCGGCGGCGGACCCGTACAGGAAGAAGTCGTACCACTCGATGGTGGTGCCGATGAGACTGGCGGCGACGATCCGCTTGAGGGAACCGGGTGGCGTCGGGGAGGGTGTTGCGGCGGCCATGTGCACCACTTCCAGGCAGGTACGGGGACGTTTTCGTGTCGCCATACCGTAGGAAGCCGCAGGTCAGGGGCGTATGTGGTGGGACACCATAGTTCCGCGCCGTCGCATGCGCCCGGCCGCCATGGCCCTGCTCCGTGGCCTCGCCGAGCCCCGGGAACCGGCCGAACGAATGCCTGTCCGCGTTGCGCTGATCGGGCCGGATTTGACGCCACGGTGCTGACTCCCGTGCTGGTTTCGTGCTGACTGAAATCCCATGTCAGCACCCGTGTTGATCCCGACGCCAGCGCGGCGTTCCAGATAGAACCCCAGGTCAGCGCATTCGACCTCGGGCCTTCAGGTGGGTCGTCGGGACCTCCGGGGCGGGTAGCGGGTCGCCGTCGTAGCCCTTCACCTCGCCGAAGCGGTCGCCCGTCGTCCAGGCCTCGCGCGCCTCGCGGATCTCCTCGTCCGTGCGGCCCACGAAGTTCCACCACAACACAGACATCCATCCCGCCGACACACACCAGGCCGCATTGCCCAAGAAGGGAGGCTGTCACGGACTCCTCTCGCTGGCCGTGATGGCCCCACACCCTTCGGGCGGCGCCCGCATAAGCCCGCCTCCCTTCGCCTACGCGGGCACACAGAAAGACCCGTCCTGATCCTCGGTCTTGACGCCCGCGCGGGCCGAAGCCCGCGAGCGCGTCTGGAACATGGCCAAGAACCCGGCCCCGGACGCCGCCGGGCAGGTGACCGTGGACCTGGACGGAGTACTCGTGCTGGCCCACTCCGATGAGCAGGACGCCACCGCGACCTGGAAGAAGACCTTCGGAAACCATCCGCTGATGGGTTCGTCGATCACGGAAGCGGCGGCAGCGGTGATCCGGTGGCCGGGCTGCTCAGGCCGGGCAACGCGGGCAGCAACACCGCGGATCACATCACCACGGCCCCACTCGCCCTGGCTCAACTGCCGAAGAGATACCGTCGCGGACGCCGGACGCTGATTCGTACCGACTCTGGAGGCGGAACGCACGTGCGTCGCCTGGCTCGCGAAGCGGGGTCGGTGGCTGTCGTACTCGGTCGGCATGACCATCACCGAGCAGATTCACCAGGCCGTACTCCAGGTCCCGGCCCCGGCCTGGACGGCAGCGGTCGAGCCCGGTGGCGAGATCCGGGACGAGGCCTGGGGCGCCGAGATCGCCGACGACTGCCTCAAGTGCGGCCGGAGGGAACGCGGCTGATCGTGCGGAAGGAACGGCCCCACCCCGGTGCCCAGTTGCGGATCACCGACGCCGACCGGCTACGGATGACCTGCTTCGCCACCAACTCCACCGACATGCCGATGGTGGCACTGGAGCTGCAGTACGGCCAGCGCTTCCGGGCCGAGGACCGCATCCGGGCGACGCGGGCCACCGGCCTGCGCAACCTGCCCCTGCACGACACCGCACAGAACCAGATCTGGCTTCCATTGCCGGGGCCCTGGTGCGCGGGTGGCGGCCGGGCAGGCTAGTTTGCTTGGATGAGTCTTCTTGATGATGTGGCCGAGCGCGACGGCTGGCGGTGCTGGGTGTGTGACGAGCCGGTCGACCCCGACGAGTCGGTGAACGACCAGCGGGGGCCCAGTGTCGACAGCCGGACCGCCGACCGGAAGGCCAAAGTCGCCGAGCGCCTCGCACACCGCGGGTGCAACAGCCGCAAGGGTGCGGTCAAGGTCGTCATCGCCTGGCCGGAGCGCCTGTACGTAGTCGAACCCGCGCCGCTGATGGCCGTCGCCGACAGGCTGGAGCGCAAGGGAGGCCGCGAGACGGTGGGCCGTTGTCCGACCAGGAAGGACGCCCAAGAGGCGGCGGACTGGTTGGTGGACCGGTTCTCCCGCCTGCTACCCGGACTGCCGGTGACCGCCGACATCCAGGCGGGCGGCGGCCAGTTCCTCGTCGTCCTGGCCACCGGCCGCCGCTGATCGGGGATCACCCTCAGCGGATCTTGCCGGGGCAGCGGACGCGGCGCCTGCCCCGGCGTCGGCCGGGTTGGGCGGTATCTACGGCCCGACCGGGACGCCGAGCGGCACGGTGAAGCGCGGCTGCCAGCCTTCCTCCGTCAGCCCCACCAGCTGGACCGCCGCCGCACGGGTGTCCAGCGGCAGCAGGCTGTCGATCGCAGCGCGGACACGGGCTGCAGCTGCCGGGTCGTCCGCACCCATAGCGACCGTGACATGGGCGGCGGGCCGCGCCCCGAAGCGGCCCCTGTACGGGCGCAACCCGGGCCACTGGCCGCGGAACGCATCGACGATCGGTTGGAGTCCCGGAACGGTGACGGCGACGAAGCCGGACGCCGTCACGACCTCCTCCAAGCGCAGATCAGCGGCCGGAAAACTCGCGGCCAGGGAACGCACGCCCTGCTCGTCCTGATCTGTCAGCGCCGACTCCGGCACGAACGGATAGAGGAGCGAGACGTGCGCCGGCACCCCACGACGCACGAGCGCAGGGTCGATACGCCACGCCGCATCGAGGAGCGGGGCGGCATCGGGCAAGGCAATGACGACGGCCGTGGTCCCTGGCTCTGGCACGCCCTCATCATCGCAGGCCAGACCGCCACTGCGCCCCTTGCACTGGGGGCGAGGGCGCTGTCACCCGTCCCACTCCCCACTCCCCACGGATCCCTCCCTCTCGGCTTCGTCCGGCGGCCCTTCGTGCCTCTGGACCGTTCACATGCGGAGCGCCTCGTCCCTGGCGGCTGCTGCGCGTGGAACGAGCCGTGGACCGGTAGCGATGGGATCAGGCCGGGATGCGGGTCCCTGCGCCGCCGACCCTGATCCGCCGGTCGCCCGCCCGCAGTTCCACCGTCAGGACGCCGGGGCGTCCCATGTCCTCCCCCTGGTGGAGGGTGAGAACCGTCGCCTCGGGCACGAGTCCGAGCTCACGGGCGTACGCGCCGAAGGCGGCGGCCGCCGCCCCGGTCGCCGGGTCCTCGACCACACCGCCCACCGGGAACGGGGCGCGGACGTGGAAGACGTCCGCAGAGGCGCGCCAGACCAGCTGCAGCGTCGTCAGGTCGAGCCGGTGCATCAGGGCCTCCAGCCGGGCGAAGTCGTACGCCAGGCGGGCCAGGCGCTCTCGGCTCGCGGCGGCGATGACCAGATGGCGGGCGCCCGCGAAGGCGATGCGGGGAGGCAGGGCGGGATCGAGGTCGTCGGCCGGCCAGTCGAGCGCGGCGAGTGCCTCTGCCAGGTCATCGGCCGCGATCTCCTCGATGTGCGGCTCGACGCTCGTGAGCGTGGCCCGCAGCACCCCGCCCTCGCGCGTCACGGTGACCGGCACGGTCCCGGCCTGCGTGGTGAACACCAGGTCGCCGGGGCCGACGCGCTCGCCGAGGGCCACGGCCGTCGCGACGGTGGCGTGACCGCAGAAGGGCACCTCCGCCTTGGGGCTGAAGTAGCGGATCGTGTACGCGCGCCCGGACTCCGACGCGCCGGAGTCCGCCCCCTCGGGCGGCGCCGTCAGGAACGCGCTCTCGCTGTAGCCGACTTCGGCGGCGATCGCCAGCATCTCCTCGCCGCTGAGGCCCGTGGCATCGAGAACGATTCCGGCGGGATTGCCTCCCTCGGGATCGTCGGAGAAGGCGGTGTAACGCAGGACGTCGGGGGTTTCCCGTACGGAGTTCATGCTGGGAGAACGGCACCGAGACCCGAGGCGGTTCCTCGGATGCGGGGCCCGTCTCGGAGCTCCGTGTCCGGACACGACCTATTGGGGTGCACCACCGACAGGGTCGTCAGTAGCTCCACTTGCCCCGCCGCTCAACAGCGGCGGGGCCTTCGTGGTCCGAGAGAAGGAGCGCAGCGTCGCCGTCGGCCGCCGGGCGGTGGCGCAGTCCGGCCCGGACGTGCGGGGAGGGCGACCCCAGCCACGGGGCCGCCCTCCCTCTTACGGATGCTGATTACGGCTTGCGTCCGCACCACGCCACGAGGCGGTCGATGGCCGGCGCGTCCGCGTCGACGTCCACCGCGGCCCCGAACGGCGTACCATCACGCGGCCCGGTGGGCAGCCCGCGCCTCATGGCGTCGTACGAGATCGCCACGAGCTCGGGGTCCCACTCCGGGAGTTGGCCGGTCGCGGTGGCCATGTCCCAGGTGTGCACGGTGAATTCCGAGGTCCAGACGGCTGCGGCGGCAGCACCCGGAACGCGACCGAACGGCAGCGTCAGTGTCCGGCCCAGGATCTCGGGATCCGCCCACGCCGCCTCGACCTCACGCACCGCGGCGTCCCACGTCTCTTGCCATTCGGTGTCCGCGAGGTCGTCGGCGACCGCGGGGAGACTCATCACGTCGCCGCCGCGCCCGGCGAGGGCGATCCGGCGGAGGACGGCGACGAGGTGCCCGGCCAGCATCCGGACGGTGAATTCGGTGCAGGGCGTGGGCCCGTCGAACTGCTCGGGCCGGACTGCGATGACGGTACGTCCGGCCAGCGCGATCGCCTTCAGCAGGCCCTGGCGAGGGTCGTCGGTGGCGTCAGGGGCGACAGTGGACCGTGGGGTGTTCTCCGTGTGCGTCATGACCTCATCCTGGAAGCCGAACAGGTCATCTCCTGGCCACTTTCCGGAAGAGAATGGCCGGCATGAGAGCCGATCGCCTGGTGGCAACTTTGCTGTTCCTCCAAACGCGCACCCGTGTGACCGTGGCCGAGGTCGCCGCCGAACTCGAAGTGTCGCCACGGACCGCACGCCGCGACCTGGAGGCCCTGTCCACCGCGGGGATCCCCGTCTACTCGCAGCGGGGCCGCGGCGGCGGCTGGTCGCTGGTCGGCGGCGCCCGTACGGACCTCACCGGGCTGACCGCCGAGGAGATCCGGGCACTGTTCCTGCTCGCGGGCCCTGCGGCCACCACGCCCGAACTGCGCACGGCACTGCGCAAGTTGGTACGTGCGCTGCCCGCCCCCCTGCGTTCGGGCGCCGAGGCCGCGTCGCGGGCCGGCCTTGCCGACGGCACGGCCTGGTCGCGCGCCGACGCCACGGCCACCGGGCCGCACCTCGACGCGCTCCGGCGGGCCGTGGTGGACGGGATCCAGGTGCGTCTCGGGTACGCCGGGCCCGGCAAGCCGGTCGGCGTGCGAACCGTCCATCCGCTCGGGCTCGTCGCGAAGGCCGGTCACGACTACCTCGTCGCCGGGACGGAGCGGGGCTTGCGAACCTTCCGGCTCAGCCGGGTCGCCTCGGCCGAGGCAACCGGCGAGCCCGTCGTACGGCCGCCCGGCTTCGACCTTCCGACGGCCTGGCGTTCGTTCGCCGCGCGCTTTGAGGAGCGGCTGTACGCGGCAACGGTTCGGGCCCGGGCCGAGCCGGGTGCCATGGCGATCCTGGAGCGACTGTTCGACGGGCGCCTGCACCTCGGTCCGACGTTCCCCGACGGGTGGACGGAGATACGGGTCGACGGGCCGACGCCGGAGGTCATCGCGACACAGCTGGCCGGGCTGGGGGCACGCATCGAGGTGCTGGACCCGCCGGAGGCAAGGGAGCGACTCGCACGTCTGGCGGTTGAGCTGGCCGGTGTGTACGGACCGCAGGGCTCTTTCTGAGCAAGAGGGAGCGCGCTGACCCTATGGTCAGCGGGAGCGCGCCGGGACCAGGCCGGCCTGGTACGCGGAGATGGCCGCCTCCACGCGGTTTCGCGCACCCAACTTCCCGAGCACAGCGCTGACATGTGCCTTCACCGTCCCCTCGACCAGGTGCAGGCGGTTCGCGATCTCCGCGTTCGACAGCCCGGCCCCGAGTCCGGCCAGCACGTCGCGCTCCCGTTGGGTGAGCCGGTCCAGTGGCCGGTGGGGATGGGCCGCGCGGTGTGCGCGCAGCCCTGCGATGACGCGGCCCGCGACCCGTGGGGACAGGTACGCTCCGCCGGCTCCCACTGCTCTTACGCCGTTGAGGAGTTCTCGCGGGTCGTCAGCCTTCAGCAGGAAGCCGTCGGCGCCCTCCTCCAGGGCACGGGTGACGTACTCGTCCTGACCGAACGTCGTCAGCATGATCACACCGACACCCGGCAGCTCGCGGTGGAGCCGCGTCACCGCCGTCAGCCCGTCCATGCCGGGCATCTGGATGTCCAACAGGACGACGTCCGGCCGGTGCCGGCGGGCGAGGGCGATGGCCTCGTCCCCGTCGCCTGCCTCGGCGACCACGTCGACGTGCGGGTCGCGGGCCAGGATGGCCCGCACCCCGGCCCGGACCATCGCCTCGTCGTCGGCCACCAGGACCCGGACCGGTCGGCTGTCGGTTGTCATCTCGTCCACGCGCTTGAGCCTACGGCCGGCGCACCGCCGTGCGAACGGCGAGCTCCACGGACCCGCCCCAGGGCGGGCCACACCCCTGACGGAAGGCAAGAGGCTGCTGACCTTCGACCGATGGGCCCGGACGGCGGGTCCTTCTAGCGTCGCTTCCGTACGGGAACGCGGCGCGACCGCTGCCTGGGGCGAGGCCCACCGCGGGTCGGTCGGTGCGTGCCCGCCGTCGACTCCCGCGCTCGGCCACCGACAGCGAAGGAACTCCGTGATCACCCTCCGAGGACTCACCAAACGCTACGGCGCCACCCACGCCGTGGACGATCTCACACTCGACGTCCGGGCCGGCCTCGTGACCGGGTTCCTCGGTCCCAACGGGGCCGGGAAGTCCACCACGATGCGCATGATCCTGGGCCTGGACCACCCCACGCGCGGGCGGGCCCTGATCGCCGGCCGGCCCTACGCGGCCCTGCGCCGGCCACTGTGCGCGGTCGGGGCGATGCTGGACGCCCGGGCCATCCATCCGGCCCGTTCGGGCCGCGCGCACCTGGTCGCCCAAGCCCGGGCCAATGGCATTCCGGTACGGCGCGTGGACGAGGTCCTTGAGCTGGTGGGCCTGGCCAAGGCTGCCCGGCGCCCGGCCGGCACCTACTCGCTCGGCATGAGCGGGCGGCTGGGAGTGGCGGGTGCCCTGCTCGGCGATCCGCCCGTGCTCGTCCTGGACGAGCCGGTCAACGGCCTCGACCCGGACGGGGTGCGGTGGATCCGCCGGCTGGTGCGCGACCGGGCTGCGGAGGGACGCACCGTCTTCCTCTCCAGCCACCTGATGAGCGAGATGCAGCTGACGGCCGACCACCTCGTGGTCATCGGACGAGGACGTCTGCTGAAGGACACATCCATGACGGATTTCCTCGCCGCCGCCTCCCCGGTGTCGGCACGCGTCTCGGTGCCCGACCCGGAGGAACGAGCGGCGCTGGCCCGCCGTTTGATGGCGGCCGACGGGGTGAGCGTCGAGACGTCCGAGTCCGGCGAACTCACCGTCGAGGGCCGCAGCGCCGCCGACATCGGCGACCTCGCCCACCACTGCGGCGTCCGCCTGCACGGGCTGGGCGACGTCCGGGTCTCGCTGGAGCAGGCGTACATGGACCTGACCGCGCGCAGCGTCGAGTACGCGACCGGCGGCACTGACACGAGCGCGGTGCGCGGCACCGACACGGGGACAGCCCGCGCGGCCGGCAAGGGGGAACGACGGTGACCACGACGACGGCGCGCGGTGACGGTGACCGGGCGGACCTGCCCGGGGCAGGGCACGACGGCCTGGGCCGCGGCACGGCCGGCGGCTTCGCCGGGGCGGTCGCCTCGGAGTGGACCAAGCTGTGGTCGGTCCGGACCCCTTACCTCTGCCTCGTCGCGGGTCTCGCGATGACCGGGGTGTTCACCTTCTACTACGCCTCGATCGCCCGTATCAACGAGTATCCGGTCCAGCCTGTGGGGAACGCGGCGGCCTCTTCCGCCGTAATCGTCCAGTTCGCCGTGGTCGTGCTGGCCATGGTCACGGTGACCTCCGAATACTCGACAGGGAGCGTGCGGGCGTCACTGCTGTGGGTGCCCCGGCGCCATCTCGTCCAGGCGGCCAAGGCTCTGGTGGCGGGCGCGGTCGCGTTCGTCGCCGGCACCGCGTGCGCGGTCGTGGGTATGGCGGTCGCCTGGGGGCCGTTCGGCGGGCGTGCCTCCTTCGAGGCGGGCACAGCCGTCGGACAGGTCCTGGCCGTCGGCCTGTACCAGGCGCTCGTGGCCGTGCTGACTGTCGGGGTGGCATTCGCCACGCGTCATCCCGCGGGCGCGCTGTCGATCCTGGCGACCCTGCTGTGGGGGCTGCCGAGCGTGCTTCTCGGGCTTGGCGGCCCGACTCTCGCGGCGGTCAACGACGTTCTGCCGCATGGAGCGGGCGACCACTTCATGCGCGTCGGAACAGACGCCCCGCACGCGCCCGCGACGGCGGCCCTGATCGTGGCGGCGTGGGCAACCGGCGCTCAGCTGGTCGGTCTGTACGTGTTGCGCCGCCGTGACGCGTGACGCGTGCGCGTGTGCCCGGACGCCCGACCCTGTGCCGGGACCGTCCCGGACGCCTTCCGGGGCGCACCCCGTTCGTCGTGCGTCCGGGCCCGTCGCACAGAATCGACCGGGCGGGTGAGGACATCCATCGGAAGGACGGTCGACGCACCATGCTGCCATCGCGCATACTCCCGGCTGGACCCGTTCTGGGCGACGTGACCCTGTGGTGCGCGCTTGCCGCCGCAACCGGCTACGGGTTCCGGGACGCGAGCGCGGCCTCGCCGGCCCTGGACCTCCTGCTCCCGTTGGCGCTCCTGGCGGTGGCCGTGCCGCTCTCCCGCCGTCGGCCCGCGGTCGCGGTGTTCCTCGTCAACGGGCTGTGCGCGCTGGGACTGGCCGACGCCGCGACCCCCGCCAACGCGCAAGTCCTGTCGCTGGCCGCCCTGAGTTGTCTGATGGGCGCTCGGGTCGCCACGGCACGGGGCCCGCTTCTGGTGCTCGCCGGGTGCCTCCTGCTCGACATCGCGATGTGCGCTGTGTTGCGGACTCAGGCCGTGTGGTGGTTCTACACGCTGACCGTACTGCCCGCCGCCCTCCTGCCGCCGTGGCTGGCCGGACGGCACTGGCACGGCCGACGGGAACTCGTACGGGAAGGATGGCGGTTGGCCCGGAGTCTGGAGGAACGGCAACACCTGGTCGCGGAGCGGGCGCGGCTGACCGAGCGCGCGGACATCGCAGCCGACATGCACGACTCCCTCGGCCACGTCCTGAGCCTGGTCGCCCTGCGGGCCGGGGCCCTGGAGCTCTCGCCCGACCTCACCGACCGCGACCGCGCCGACCTCGCCGAACTGCGCGGGACGATCGCGGACGCCGTCGAGCAGCTGCGGGAGACGGTCGCCGTCCTGCGCGACCCGCCGGGGACGGGAACGAGCGCGAGCACCGGCCTGCCCGTCGGTGACACCGTAGAGGACCTCATCAGCCGCGCGGTCGCCTCAGGGGTGCCGGTGCGGTGGGAACGGCGCGGGCCCGTGCCGGCGCTGTCGCCCCTGGTCGAGCGCGGGATGTACCGGGTGGTGCAGGAAACCCTCACCAACGCCGTGAAGCACGCGCGGGGCGCATCAATACGGGTGGGGATCACGCACGAGGCCGACCGCACCAGGGTCAGCGTCGAGAGCGCCGCCCCGCCGGCCGACGATCCGACGCACCAGGCGGAGGGCACGCAGGCCGGCACAGGAGGGCACGGGCTGACGGGCCTCCGGGAGCGGGTCACGGTCCTGGGCGGTTCGTTGCGGACCGGCGCGCACGACGGCGGGTTCCGCGTGACCGCCGTCCTGCCTCACCAGGCTCCGGCCGTGCCTGTGACCCTGGCTACGGGGCCCGGAATGCCGGCCGGCGACGCTTCGGAGCGGACCAGCGAGATCCCCTCGGCCGTTCACGCCAACAACTTGGGCACAGGAACTCGAACCGGAACCGGCATGGAGTCCGCGAAACGGCTCGCGGATGCCCGGCGCGCAGCTCGGGGACGCTCGGTCGTCGCCTTCGCGGCACCTGTGGCCGCAGCCGCGTTCTTCGTACCCGCCGCCGTCTACCTCGCCTGGCAACTGACGACGAGCGTGTTGCCGCCGTCCCGGTTCGACGAGCTGGAGCCCGGCCGCCCCCGCGCCGAATTCGCGGGTGTGCTGCCGGCCCGCGCCTTCCCCTACCCGCCCGACCACGCCCGCTCCGCGCCCCGGCCACCCGGCACCCACTGCGAGTTCTACCGCTCCGGCCGCGACCTGCTGGACCAGGTCGACCTCTACCGGCTCTGCTGGGCCGGCGATGTACTGGTGGCCAAGGACACCGTGCCGGCCAACCGGCCCTGACGCCCCGTTCGGAGCGGCCGCCGCACTTCACCCAACGTCAGACACCCAGGAGTACCGACACGAGATTCGACGACCATCGTGTGGTCCTCACGCTGGAAGCGCACGACGCGAATGGGTCTGAGGCTCGCCTCCCTACTGACACAGCGTATGGCCGTCCGCGGGAGCCGGCGCATGCATAGCAGGCCGCGGGCCAATTCGAGTGGGCGACCGGCGAGTCCAGCAGGCCGGCGTGGCGAAGTCCGGTCAGCAGGGCGACGTGCGGGCGTGGCCAGGCGCCGGCCGGTCCAGTCCCGCAGCCTGCGCCAGGCCGTCACCCACGCCCTATGCCGGCAGGAGCAGTGCCTCCGCGCCCACGGGGCGATATCCGGCTGCCTGGAAGGCGCGGACGCTGCGGGCATTGCCGGCCGCCTGCTGCGACCAGACCGACTCGCCCGGGGGTACGAGGTGGCGGGCAGCAGTGGCCAGTTCCCTGCCGAGGCCGCGGTGTCGCGCGTCCTCGTCCACTTCGATCGCGGCCTCCCAGCGGCCGGCGACACCACGGCCGAGGACAAGGATTCCGCCGTCGGTGGCCCACGCACGTACGCCGTCGCGTCGCCGGTGCGCGCGAACCACTCTGGGATGGACCGGATCGGTGATCTCCCGCAGGTCCAGGGCGGGGCGGCCGGGGAGGGAGGACGCGACGGTCAGGAGGTCGATCGTGTCGGTGGATCGTCCTGTCCGGTCGAGGAGGGCGCTCAGAAACCGCGGGTTCATGGTGGCGGCCAGTTCGTCGCAGCCCATCGCCGCCAGCGTCTCGTGGACCCAGTTGGGGTCCTCGTCGGTGAACACGACCGAGTGCGCGGTGAAGGCGAGCACTCCGGTGTCGCGTTGGTTCGGGGCGGGTACCACGGTGGTGCCGCCGTCGGGTACCGGGAAGTTCCCGTTCGCCGCGGCGTCCATGATGTCCGCCAGGGTCTGTCGTATGGTCCTCACCGTTCTCCTGTCTGTCGCCTGCCCGCACTCCGTCGAGAAGGCACAGTCTGTGGTGTCAGCGTGCAGGCCGTCCTGCGTCTGACAGCCTGTTGTGACCCGTTGCTGTGAACGAAGCGTCTTCGCTGCCGGACGATGCCCCGGTCAGGCCGTGAAGGACTCGGGGCCGAAGCGGCCCCACATCACGAAGGCGGCCAGGGCGAGGTAGACCAGGTCCACCACCATGAACGTGGTCTCGTGACGCCGTATGCGGGTGATCGCCGCGCCGGTCATCATCAGCACCAGGCCGAGGGCTGCCAGCGGGACCAGAACCGGTGCGTTGCCGAGCACTGCGGGCAGGACCAGGCCCACCGCGGCCAGCACTTCGAGGGCTCCGATGGTTTTGATGCCGCCGGCGCTGAAGTCCTCGGCCCAGCGGGCGCTGGGGCCGCTGGCGGCGATCTTCTCCTTCGGCGTGATCACCTTGAAGGCGCCGCCGAGCAGGTAGGCGGCGGCGAGCAGTCCGGTGACGATCCACAGGGCGAGGTTCATGGGATGTGTCCTTGCGTGGTGTCGGCTCGGGGAGCGGGGAGGGGGGAGCGGGGGTCTGGCGGTCGCGTGACGGGCGGATCGTCAGCCGTGCCGGCCGGGCTGGTAGTCGCCCGCGGGCTGCTGGATCACGGCGACGGGGCTGGTCATGAAGTTCAGTCGAGCGTTCATCGTGCACTCCTTTTGTTCCTGCTGTTCTTGTTCCTGCTGTTCGCTGTCGCCCTCTAAGACAGGGCACCCCGGCAGCCTGTGACAGGGGCCGATGTGACGTGCGTCTCCCCTTCGGGCTGCGATGGACCGCCGACGGCCGACCGAAACCCCTCGGATACCCTCTGCGCATTCTGTGGATCTTGGAATGGGCAGTCGGGGCGGCGCGCTCGGACTGAGCGCCGTCGTCCGCGAGGTGGGGGAGGGGTCCGATGTCGGGAGCAACGGATGGGACGGACGAGGCCGGCTACCGACCGCTGATGTTCTCCATCGCCTACGGGATGACCGGGTCGGTGGGCGACGCCGAGGACCTCGTCCAGGACGCCTTCCTCGGCCTGACCCGGGCGCACCGGGCGGGTACCGCGATCTCCGCACCAAAGGCGTACCTGACCACAGCCGTGACGCGGTTGGGGATCAACCACCTGAGCTCGGCACGGGTACGGAGGGAGACCTATGTGGGGAACTGGCTGCCCGAACCGGTCGTCGTGACCAATGACCGGCCGGGACCGGTCGAGCACGCCGAGCTGGCCGACTCACTGTCCATGGCCTTCCTCGTGCTGCTGGAGGCCCTCTCCCCGGTGGAGCGGGCAGTGTTCATGCTGCGCGAGGTGTTCGGGTACGACTACACGGACGTGGCGAGGACCACCGGGAAGTCCGAGACGAACTGCCGCCAGATCTTCGCCCGTGCCAAGAAGCGCATCACCGCGGCTGGGCCGGACGCGGACAGCGTGCCGCCCCTCGCCAAGCGGGCCGAGGGCGAGGAACTCGCCCGCACGTTCTTCGAGGCGGCTGAGGGTGGCGACCTGGACGCGCTGCTCGGCATGCTCGCGCCCGATGTCGTGTACTACGGGGACGGCGGTGGCAAGGCGCGTGCGACCAGGAATCCGGTGGCCGAGCCGCAGCGCGTCGGACAGCTGCTCGTCGGGGGGATCCGCCGGATCCGGAGCCTCGGTGCCGGCCTCCGTCCGGCCTGGGTCAACAGTCGCCCCGGCGCCGTCACGTACGACCCTGAGGGCCGGGTGGTCAACGTGGTCGAGCTCGACATCGTCGACGGTGTGATTCGGGCGATCCACTCCGTGTCCAACCCCGACAAGCTTGGCCACCTCGGACCGGTGTCCGACATGGCACGGCTGTCGGAGGAATAGTCCCCCCGGCCCGCGGCGCCGCCTCTCCGCAACCTGTGGCCCGACCCGGCGCTGCTACTTCTGACCCTGGGAGGTATCGCACTTCTCACCGTGATCGGGATCGCGGCGCTGGTCCCGAAGGTGGACAACCCGAGCCGCGTCGATCCGGAGGGGCCGGAAGGCGACGTGACGATCACGGCCTGCGAGGTGACCGCCTCCACGAAATGGCCCATGCTGATCTGGGCGTCGCCCACCGCAGCAGCAAGGCCAGCAACTACGTCATCAGCGTCGAGTTCGTAGGACTGTCCGGTGAGCGTCTCGCGGAGGCCCGAGGAGCCGCCACGGTCACCCTCGGATGAGGCGGCCAGAGACCGCGTGTGGGACGAGGGTGTCCAGGCCTCCGACCGTCTTCGACGGCCCGTCGTGGCTGTGCGGGTCTGGAGCGGACGGGCCCGCGCGTCCTGCGCCTGTCCCGGGTGCGGGTCACCTACAGGCGCTACGTCTGCGCCGCGTTCCCGGCGCCACGGCGTTGGCCGTCGCCTCCTGGGCCGACGTCATCACCGGTACGCACAAGTTCCCGGATTCTGACGCCTTGAAAGTGAATCCGGCCGGATCCCACCCCTCAACCCCCACTAGGCCTGTTGTGAAAGTGCTTGTCACACGGTTGCTAGGGTCCAGGCATGACGCGCCTGAAGATCGAGATATCCGTTCCCGAGAGTCACGCGGCGGCTGTGATCGAAGCTCTCCACACCGCCGGTGCAGGACGGGTGGGCGAGTACGCGCGGTGTTCCAGCATCTGGAAAGTGACCGGCAACTGGCAGGCTCTGCCTGGCGCGCAGCCGTACGAAGGTGAGGTGGGAGTCGTTCAGCACAGCGAGGAGTGCCGAATCGAATCTGTCTGTGACGCAGATCAGGCCGCGACCGTCCGGCAGGCTGTCCGCGATGCCCATCCCTACGAGCAAGCGGTCGTCCACTTCCTGCCGCTGTACGAGCCGTAGGCAACGTCACGGTTGTGCTGATCACAGCCATTCGTTGATGGCCGCGACCAGCACTGTGGCTTCGTAGCGGACGGCGAGTTCGTCGTACCGAGTTGCGACGGCCCTGTGCTGCTTGAGCCGATTGGTGCGGAAGGATTCGGCAGGCGGTGCGGGGGTCCTGCCGGAATGCGTCGCCTCTGTCGGAGAACGGGAACGGACCTGGCCAATCGGGGCTTCCCCGTCGGCCGGGGGTCCGAGGCCTAGGGCCTGTCCGACGGATCATTTCGGGCTGGTGCAGGGCACGCCTGGTACGGGTGAGTCGTCGTGGGCCGCAGCAGTCACGCGAACGAGGGCCACCGGTCGGCGGCCCACTCCCGCCAGTCGACCCACCCGGGCGGCGGGCCGGCGGCCCTGTGGCCCTCGAACTCTGCCGCGTCGGGCTCCTCGAAATGCGCGCGCCCGTGCATGATGTCTGTCTCGGACATCGGCAGTGTCTCTTCGGGGTTGGTCGCCCAGCGGTGGGCGATACGGGCGCGTTGGGTCTCCTCGTCCACCGGCAGGTAGACCATGTGGAAGCACGCTCCCTCGGCCTCCACGAGCCAGCGGATCGCGGACCGTTCGTCCCGTGACCAGCAGCCGTAGTCCACGACGACGTTGGTGCCGAGTCTGACCGCCTCAAGGGCGAGCCAGAGCATGCGCCCCTCCAGCACGTCGCGCTTCCCGTCGGCCTCCGCCTCACCGAACAGGGGAATCATCCAGTCGTCGGGTGTCAGACGCAGCGCGCCGTGCTTCGCGGCGAGCTGCCGAGCCCGAGTGGTCTTCCCGGCCCCTGGCAGGCCGACCATCAGGAACAACGTATTCACCCCCAGATCGTGGCAGGGAAGCGAATCAGGCGGCCACCGTAATATCCGCCCGCTCACGGGCTGAGCCACAGGCGGAGGGAGGCCACGGTGACAGTGCCGTGGAAGACGAAGGCGCGCTTGTCGTAGCGCGTAGCCACTGCGCGGAAGTGCTTGAGCCGGTTGATCGTGCGCTCGACCTCGTTGCGGCGCTTGTATGTCTCCTTGTCGAAGCCCGCTGGCCGGCCTCCTCGGCTTCCTCGGCGCCTGCGGTTGGCCCGCTGGTCCTTCGGTTCCGGGTTCGAGGACTGGGATCAGCTGCGGGCTGTCGCCCCACTGACCAGGAGTGATCAGCAGCGCCAGAGGGCGGAGGCCACCTTCCCCGGCAAGGTGGATCTTGGAGGTCAGACCGCCCCGCGAACGGCCGAGCCCTTCGTCGGAGCGGTGCTGCCGAGGTGTTGATCTCCGCTTCGGAACTCGCGGCGTCCTGCGCTGAGCCCCGGCAGCGTGCTGATGGGCTCATAGACCGTCTTCCAGTTCCCGAACCGGTTCGGCAGATCCCGCCACGGGACTCCCGTGCGGACCCGGAACAGGACCCCGTTGATCACTGTTCGGTGGTCGTTCCAACGCCCGCCCCGGCCGCCGGTCTTCGGCAGATGGGGCGCAAGCCGCGCCCACTCGTCATTCGTCAGATCACCCCGCCCCACGAACCGAAGAATGGTCCCGACGCGAGGCGACCGTCACATGATCCGCTGGACAGGCCCTAGATCGCGTTCGTACCTGCGATCAGCACGGCTTTTTCCCGTGCTGGTTTGGTGCTGACTTCGGGGGCCTGGCGACGACGAAAGCGCAGGTCGGAGCTTCAGTCTGATGAGTTGTCGTACCACTCGATGGTGGTGCCGATGAGGCTGGCGGCGACGATCCGCTTGAGGGAACCGGGTGGCGTCGGGGAGGGTGTTGCGGCGGCCATGTGCACCACTTCCAGGCAGGTACGGGGACGATTCGGTGTCGCCACACCGTAGGAAGTGGCAGGTCAGGGGCGTATGTGGTGGGGCACCATAGTTCTGACGTCCGGAGTGCGCGTGCTCACTATGGGGTGCTGCGGGAACCCCCTGCGAGGTGCCTGACGGGGCCGCGAAGAGCGTTGTCCGAGTAGAGGTCGTCAGGCCCCGGCGGCCGCGCGCCGGATCGCGTCGAGCGTGCGCGCCACATCGTCGTCGGTGGTCGACCAGTTGCTCACCGAGATCCGCATGACGCGTCTGCCGTGCCAGGTGGAGCCGCTGATCCACGCCGTGCCGTCGTCGAGCAGCCGGGCGAGTACCCGGTCGGTGCGCGCGTCGCTGCCGAACTCGGCGCAGACCTGCGTGAACGCGACCTCGTTGAGAACGGTCGCGCCGTCGATCCCGGCGATGCCGGCGGCGAACGCGGAGGCGTGGCGACACAGCCGCTCGACGAGGTCGGAGACGCCTGATCGGCCGAGGGACCTGAGGGCGGCCCATACGGTGAACGCTCTGCCGCGCCGCGAGAGTTCGGGCACCTTGTCGATGGGGTCGCCGTGCTCGTGCTGGATGAGGTAGTCGCCCCGCTGGCCCATCGCCGCCCGGACCGCGGACGCGTCGCGCACGATCGCGAGTCCGCAGTCGTAGGGGACGTTCAACGTCTTGTGGGCGTCCGTCGCCCAGGAGTCCGCGTCCGCGCAGCCCGCCGTCAGGTGGGCGTAGCGCGGCGAGGCGGCTGCCCACAGTCCGAACGCGCCGTCGACATGGACCCAGGCGTCTGCCTCGCGCGCCGCACGGATGCTCGCGGCGAAGGGATCGAAGGCGCCGGAATGTATGTCGCCGGCCTGGAGGATCACGATCGTGGGGCTCTGTCCGCCGGCCGTCAGCGCCTTCCGCAGGGCCTCGGGCTCGATGCGTCCTTGATCGTCTGCCGTCACCAGGTCGGGCCGACCGAGCCCGAGGTAGCGCAAGGCCAGGTCGATGGCCATGTGTCGGGACTCGCCGGCGACCACACGCACGTGCGGGCCACCCGTGAGGCCGTCGCGGGCGACGTTCCAGCCGGTGCGCCGCAGCACCGTGTCCCGCCCGGCTGCGAGGCACGTGAAGTTCGCCATCGTCGCACCCGTGGTGAAGCCTACGGAGCTGTCCCTCGGCAGGCCGAGCAGATCGAGCAACCAGGCGCCGGCGACCTCCTCCGCAGCCGCGTACGCGGGCGATACGGTGCGCATCACACAATTCTGGTCCCAGGCGCTGACCAGCCAGTCGGCAGCCAGCGCGGCCGGCTCGGTGCCGCCCACCACGAACCCGTAGAAGCGGCCGCTGGGGAACGCGGTGAGCCCCGGCTCACAGGCCGTGGCCAGCAGATCGACGACGTCGGCGGGCGTCCCGGGGCCGACAGGCAGTTCGGCACCGAGCGCGCTCACGATCTCGTCGACCGAAGCGCGGGCGGGGATCCGGCGGTCGGACAGGCTCGCCAGCCACCGGACAGCATGGTCGTACGCCTGTCGGAGCGCAGCCTCACGCGCGTCCATACCTCGGACTATGCGACCGTCGCCGCCGCCCCGCAAGCCGACCGCGGTCGGCCGGCAGGAGTGGCTCACACCGCGTGTTCGCTCCCGGCGGCGGGTTCCTCGGAGACGGCGATCACACCGGAGGAGGGAAGCAGTTGCGGGATGCCGTCGACGATCGGGTAGCGCCGGCGCAGGCGCGGGTTGTAGAGCGCGCCCTCGATCTCGTCCAGGATCAACGGCCCCTTGTCGAGCGGACAGGCGAGGATCTTCAGCAGCGGGCTGTCGGGCTTCATGACCGGGTTCCTTCGGGAGTGGGGGTGTTCGTCTCGTGTCGCGGCAGGGTGAGCAGGACCGTCAGTGCCAGTACGGTGCCGCCGAGACGCAGTAACAGCCGCAACGGGTCGTCGGGCAGCGGCTCGTCGAACGCGATCGTGCCGCTCACGATGGAGAACACGCAGCTCACCGTCGAACACACCGGGACGATCAGGGACGCCCGGCAGCGCTGCAGGGCGGTCTGCGACAGCACCAGTCCGCTGACGCCTGTCAGCAGCAGGAGGTACGGGTACGGGGAGGCCAGCACGGCGGGCACGGAGCCCATGAGGTCCTCGGTGTCCAGGTGCCCGGAGACGCCCTTGATCGCGAGCGAGCTGACGCCGTAGATCAGACCGACGGCGACCGCGTAGGCCACCCCGGTGGTCGGCTGCCGATGCCGTCGGCGGGCACGCCGCTCCGCGGCCGCGTAGAGCACGAGACCGGCCGCGAGGGTCGGCAGGCACAGGGTCAGCAGGATTCCGGTGGGAGCGGTACGGCTGATCTCCTCGCTGGTCTCGTACAGCGAGGCCACCACCATCACGAGCGCCAGACCGATGACGGCCACCGCACGCCGCTCGCGGCCGGAGGGCCGCTCGCCGAGAACCACCGACGAGAGCACGAGGAGGAGGACGAGACCGGACAGGAACAGACCCTGGGCGGCGGCGATCGGCAGGGTGCGGTAGACGGCCAGCTGCGCGGCGAACCCGAGGGCGAGCGCCACGGCCCCGCAGATCCACAAGGGCCGGCCGGCCAGCAGCAGGAGGGCCCGGCCCGGCTGTGCGGCGCTCAACGGCGGCATGCCGGCCAGCGCCCGCTTCTCCAGGACGAAGCCGGTGCTGTACAGGACGTTCGCCACCAGCGCGGCGGCCACACCCCACACCACGGGCTACACCTTTCTCGCATGCACGAGGAGAATGGAGGCGAGCGACGGCGCCCCGCAGGCCAGCCGGTCCAGCGGCCGGAGCGGGCGCGGGACTCCGTGGAACGGCGCGCCGGCGAGCTTCACCACCTCGAACCCGGACGCGGCCACGAACTCGCGCAACGCGCGTGCCGTGTACAGCCGCAGATGGCCCACGACCTCGCTGCCCGGCCTGCCGTGGATGCGCCGCAGACTCACCTCGGAGAACACCGGCTGGACTCCGGCGAGCAGCAGCGCGCGGTTGTACCAGGCGCCGAGATTCGGCGTGGAGAGCATGAGATGCCCGCCGGGGCGCAGGACCCTGCGCAGTTCGTCGAGGGCGCTGTCGGGGTCGACGAGGTGCTCGACGACCTCGCTGAACAGGACGGCGTCGGCACTGCCGGAGGCGAACGGCAGCCCGCTGCCGGTCAGCTCGCCGCGGACGACCTGGCTCAGGCGCGGGGCCGCCCGGCGCAGGGCGTCCTGCGACCAGTCGATCCCCACGACGCGGTGCCCGCCGAGCACGCGGGCCGCGATCGCGCCCGCCGAACCGTCCCCGCAGCCCACGTCGAGCACGGTCGCGGCCGGGCGGCCGGGCCCCACGGGGCCGAGCGCGTCGGCCAGCATCCGGGCCTGCCGCAGTGTCCGGGCCTCCCCGGAGGCGACGGGAACGGTGGGGTTCTCGTAGAAGTCCCGCAGCCCGGGGGCGCGCGGGGCCGACGAAGTCGCCTCCGTCGCGGGCGACTTATCGACCACTTCCGAGTCGGCAACTCCCGACTCGGCTTCCGAGTCGGCTACTTCCGAGTCGGCAACTTCCAGGTCGGCTACTTCCGAGTCGGCTGCTTCCGGGTCGGTGGCTGCCGAGACGTTGGCTGAGGTGGTCATGACGGCCTCTTGTGGTTGTCCTGGGTGGAGCGGGTTCCCACCGGCGTCGTGTCCGGACGCGGTGTGTCGTCCCCGGCCTGACCGAGAGACGTCGTCGACAGCGACTCCGCGAACAGGCCCGCCAGTTCCGTGCCTGCCGCGTCACCGAGCAGCGCCCGCGACCAGCGCAACGTCACATGCAGTCGCCCGCCGGTGGAAGCCGCCGCCAAGCTCAGTCCCCGCGGCATCCGCGCCGGTGCGGAGAACCACACGGCCGTCGCCCGGCCCGCGTCGCCGAAGTCCAGCGCGTACGGCACGCGTCCGAGGTTGGTGACCAGCGCCGTCGACGTCCAGGACGCCGCCGCCCGCCGTGCGCCGCGGGTGAGCACGCCCCGTGCGCCGACCGGCAGCAGGGGTGCGGTCAGCAGGCTCGCCCCGGCGCCCATAGGGGCGCCCTGTGCCGACTTCAGCGCGCGGGTGCGCCGTGCGGTGGTGCGCAGCAGCCGGGCCACGGCCTCCGGATCAGGCCGCTCACCGAGCAGCCGCTCCGTGTCGCGCGGGTCCTCGGAGGTCATGGCCACCTCGACGAGCCGGGTTCCGTTGCCCATCGGCATGTCCGTGCCGCGTGGACGGTCGTCCACGGGCATCGTGAGCCGTACCGGACCGGCCGGCCGGCCCCGCGAGACGTTCCAGCGCCCCACCATCAGTGAGGTGGCGACAAGGAGTTGGTCGTTGACGGTCCAGGGCGGGAGGCCTCCGTCTCGCGCCGCACGCCGCGGAATGGGCAGTTCCGCCTGGACCATGCCGTTGCCCACGGCACGCGCGCGTACCGGCCCGGGGCGGGAGTCCGGCGCGACCCGTACGGGCCGCGCCCGCACGGTGCGGCCGGTGGCGCCGGTCCCGCTCGGAGCCGGGCCCGAGCGCTCCGGCCGGACCCGCCCGGGAACCGGGAGGGCTGCCGTACCGCCGTACTGTTCGGCGGTCGTGGCGAGCACCCGCAGCCCCGACCCGGCGTCGAGAGCGGTGTGATGCAACGTCAGCAGCAGCACGGTCCCGCTCTCTTCCACCTGGACGACATCCAGGCGCATCGGCGGCGCCAGGGAGAGCGGCGGGCATTCCGTCAGGGCGCGGGCCCGGGCCCGCGCCAAGGCGTCGGGTCCCGGCCCGGCGAAACTCACCGGATCACTGTCCGGTCGACCGGTCAGCTCCCACGCGAAGGACCGCCGATGTCCACGTCCGGGCACTTCTCGTGCCAGCACCCGGGGGTGTGTGAGGAGGGCCTGCTGGAACGCGGCCCGCAGCCGTACCGGGTCCAGCCCGCCGGGCAGATGGACCTCGATGTGTACGGTCTCCGGTTCGTCGTCGCTGAGGCAGTGCCGCGACACCTCGTCGACGGTCGGAAAGGGAATCCGGACCCTGCCGGGAGGGCCCCCGAGATTCTCGGGGGTGGTCCCCGTACCCGCCGCGGTGCACGGCTCGGTCACGAGGGGCCACCGCCGTCCGGCCGCCAGAGGGGCTGCTCCGGCCGGTGCCCGTCGCCGGTGCTTCGCGGCCTGGCCGAGACCACCGGTCCGGCTTCCGGCGCGGCGGAACCGCCGTCGCCTTCATGCCCGTCGCCGTCTGCCCATCCGTCGTCACCTCCGTGCCGGTCGCCGTCCCCGCGCCCGGCGGCGGCCGTCGGCCGTACCGCCGTCACCAGCGCGGCAGACAGGGCCACCAGCGTGAGCACCTGCGCCAAGCCGCTGAACGCGCCGGTCCCGTCGGCGACCGGATCCCCGGCGCCCAGGGCCGCGACGAGTCCGGCGCCGCCCATCGCCACCGCCGCTGTCGGGACCAGCACACCCGGCCTGAATCGCGCCGCCACGGCGAGTACGGGCACGACCAGGGCCAGCGGCCCCGCCGCCACCGCGACGACCGCGGTCAGCACCAGCGTTCCGAGCAGCATCCCCGGGGCCGCCGGTTCGGGCAGCTTCTCGTCGGTGCCACCGTCGTCGCGCCGACGGCCCACGAAGGCCAGGGCGGCCAGGGCGACGAGCGCGAGCGCACCGCCGGCCAGGGCCGTCCGGTACGAACCGGAGGGCTCGAACTCCATGGTCACCGTGCCGGAGGCGCCGGCCGGGATCACCCAGGCCTGCTGCCAGCCGTCGAGGCGCACCGGCTCGAGCTCCGTGCCGTCCAGGGTGGCCTTCCAGCCGTCGTTGGCGTTCTCGTAGGTCCGCAGGTAGGCGGCCTCGCCCGCGCCCGCCGACACCGAGACGGTCCGGCTGTCGTCGGCCCACCTGGTGACGGTGGCCTCGCGGCCCGCCGCTCCGTCCATGGCCCGCGGGGTGCCGCGGGTCAGCGTGACGTCGGTGATCGCCAGCGGGCCCGCGTCACTCGCCTCCACCTCGTGGTCGCCGGACGGGAGCTCCAGGGTGCCGTCCTTCTCCTCGCCCGCGCAGAGGGTGACGGTGACGGGGCGCCGCTCGGTGAGGTCCCGGACGAGCCCGGAGGCCTTCGTCTTGTGCAGGACACCGCCCACGGCGAGGTCAGGACCCTCACCGCACGGCAGCGAGAAGCGGGCGGACGACTTCGGCCGCGGCACCCGCAGGTCGGCAAGGGCGGGAACGTGCACCTCGCTCAGCCCGACGGGCAGTTGCAGCTGCGCGTCCGCCACCGGGTTGTGAACGGTGAGCGGCGCGACCCTGGTGAGGGAGATGTCGAGCCGGTTCGTCTCGATCGCCGGGAAGCGGACCCGCCCGTTCTCGTCCACGTCGGCCACCGCGGCGCCGTGCGGGGAGCTGATCATCACCTGCTCGGGCCGGGTGGACACCCCGCCCGCCGGCGCGAGGATGATCTCGTCGATCTTCTTCATCGAGGGCCAGCTCAGGTGGACGACCGGCCGGTCGCCGGCGATCCAGGCGGTCGTCAGATCGCCGTCGACCAGGTTGCGGGCGCCGAGTGAGGTGCCGTTGCGGCTGGTGGAATCCACGGCGGCGGTCAGCCGGTTCTTCGATCCGGGGGCCGAGCGGTCGAGCAGTCGGTCCAGCGCGCCGCCGGGTACGGCGACGGCTCGCGCGGACACCTCGTACTCGCCCGACTCCTCGGTGCTGAACCGCCGGTGCAGTCCCACCTCGGCCGAGGCGGGCGACAGGCCGCCTGCGTCGGTACCGCGGTGCAGGGAGTACACGGTCGCCTCCGCGTCGGTGTTCTCCGCGTCGGCGGGCAGCTCCAGCAGGCGCGTCACCTGCACGTCCGGGATCGACACCTCGGAGAATCCGGCGCCGGAGAGTCCCGGGCGCGCCTGCTGAGCGGCAAGGACGGTGATCTTCATCCAGGAGGCCTCACCGGCGGGGGCCTTGACGGTCTGCGGCAGGCCGTCCGTCCGCAGGGGGCTGTCGGCCGAGCCGCGGTCGGTCTCGATCCGCACCTGGGTGGGCGCCGCGCGCATGGCGTCGCCCGGCAGGGGCGTCAGCTGGATCGAGGCCGGGATGTCGGTCGGCCGGGAGAAGTCCACCCGGAGCCACTGTCCGACCGGCTCGCCGGGGCTGCCCTCGGCCCACGCGGTGTCCGGGTTGCCGTCGAAGGCGTTCACCGGGTCGTACTGCGGCAGGTGGAACAGCCAGTTGCCGCTGCTGGAGGCCGTCACGGCCTGGGCGCCGCGCAGCATCGCCGTCGTCTGGTGACCGGTGCCCTCCGACGGCAGGATCTGCTTGGGCTCCTCGCCCGGGTTCTGCAGGCTGCCGGAGTGATTGCGCTCGTCCGCGGTGTAGGTGTACGAGGTGTTGTTGTTGACCAGGCCGAACCGGGTGTCGGCCCGGCGCAGTCCGTCCGCGACCGCCTTCACCGGTGCCACGACGCCCTTGGGAAGGGTGTCCCCCGCCAGTACGGCCGGACGGCCGGTCATCGAGGGATCGGCGGACAGCTGGAGCAGCGCCTCGGGTCCGCCACTGACCACGGCCGTGTCGGCCACGGCCGAGACGCCGACCCTGCCGGGCCTCCCGGCGTCCTGCGGCTGGTAGATCTCCACGGCCTGGAGCCGCGGGTAGAGCCCCTGGACCTGGAGCGGGGTGCCGGCGGCGATGCGCCCGCCGGTCACCAGCGGGCCGAATCCGGTGACCTTGCGGTAGCCGGACGACTCCAGGGTCCGCTTCACCGTCTGCGGCGGGACGTAGCCGATCTGGTCGGGGTCGAGGTCGTTGCGGACGACCACCTCGTGCATGCCGGCCCGGGCAAGGTACGCCCGGAGGCCCCGGACCTCGGCGCCGGACAGCAGCGCCTGCTCGACGGCGTCCGTCATACGGCGTGCTCCGGGGGTGCCGAAGGGGACGAAGTCGCGCTGTGCCCAGGGGGTCTCGGCCAGCACGTCGAACGGCTGGTCGATGGGGGAACCCCAGGTGTAGATGCCGTGCGCGGTCGCGGGGACGACCAGGGCCCGGCTGTCCCGGGCATGGTCCTTGAGCCAGCCGGCGGCCTGCTCCCAGTGGGTGGGCAGCTTGGTGAACGCTCCGGGCTGGAGGATCGAGCCGTTGACGTACGGGAGCGCCAGACCGGGCAGGACGAGCACGGCCGCGGCCGCGGGCACCCAGCGGCGACCGCGGAGTGCGTGAGAGCCTCTGCTCTCGGACAGCACGGCCGTCAGATGGGCGAGTCCGAGGACGAGCGCGAGGGCCAGTCCCGGCTGGAACTTGTAGATGTTGCGGAACGGCTTCAACGGCCCGTTCAGCCAGTCCTGGACGGCGCCGTGGAAGGGACCGCCGAAGGATCCGGCGTACCCGGCGAGCGCGATCAGGACGACGGCCAGGACGGTCAGGAGCAGCCACCGGCGCTCCGGCAGGTCCCGCCGTGCCAGGCCGGCGAGGCCGAGCGCCGCGGCGAACGCCGAGCCGAGGACGGTGACGACGGAGGTCGCGACGGTCCAGCCGGCGGGCAGCCACGCCTCACCGAAGTTCAGGTAGGCCACCCAGTTGCCGGCGCCGCGCAGCAGCTCGGTCGCGGACATGGTGGCGGTGGTGGTGTCGGCCTGCTCGACGTACGGCATGAAGTTCTCGCCGTACGCGCCCAGCAGGAGCAGCGGCACCACCCACCACACGGTGGCGAGGAAGACGCCCGGGATCCACCAGCCGAGCAGCGCGCGCCGGCGCCGGCCGGGCGGGCGGCTGAGGAGGTAGAGGCCCACGGGCAGCAGCGCGGCCAGTGTCGAGGCGGCGTTCACGCCGCCCATGAAGGGGATCAGCAGGGCCGACCGTGCGGCGGCCTTCCGGGGGCTGTACGCCGCGGAGGTCAGCGGCAGCAGCACCCAGGGCAGCAGGGCACCGGGCAGCGCGGCGGCGGAGGTCGAGCCGATGACGATCGTGAAGGTGGGCCACAGCGCGTAGGCCACGGCGCCGAGGACCCGGGTCGCGGGCGTCCCCACGCGCAGCCGCTCGGCGAGCCGGAGCGCGCCCCAGAACGCGGCGGTCACGATGGCCGAGAGCCAGAGCCGTTCGGCCAGCCAGACCGGCACCTGCAGCAGGTCCATGAGCCCGTAGTAGGGGAGTGCCGGGAAGGCGTAGCCGACGTACTGGTTGGCTATGCCGCCGAGGCCGACGTTCCCGTTCCACAGCGAACCGAGGTCGCCGAGGAAGCGCCAGGGGTCGAGGGCGACGCCGAGTTTGGTCTCGAACGTCATCTTCCCCGGTGACACCGCGAGGAACGCCACCAGGACGAGGGCCCAGAAAGCGAACAGCAGGCGGCGTCCGCGCGGTTCGCCGGACGCCTCCGCCGGCGTCGGGCCGGGCTGCGGCACCCGGGTGGGCGCCTGGACCGTAGTGGTCATGACCGTTCCTCGCTTCGCATGCTCATGGGCTTCGCCTGAGAATCAGCAGCAGATTCCAGGTGGCGATCTCGCGGAGTCCCGGCACCCGGGTGATCGTGCTCGCGAGGAACGGCCAGTAGCGTGACCGCGCTGTCACGACCTGCACGTCGTCGCGACCGCGGACGTGCCGCAGGGTGGAACCGATGTGGACGGGGAAGAGGTTCTCCCCGAGCGTGTGCTTGGCCGCGCGGCCGGTGCGGCGTTCGTAGCGCGCGCGGGCCCGCTCCGCCCCGAGGTAGTGCCACGGCGCGGTCTCGTGACCTCCCCAGGGCGAGAGCCAGTTGGTGAACGACAGGTAGATCAGCCCGCCGGGGCGGGTGACCCGCGCCATCTCGCTGATGAACGTCTGCGGATCCGACACGTGCTCGAGCACGTTGGACGAGAAGCACACGTCCGCGACGCCGTCGGCGAGCGGCAGCAGGTACCCGTCGGCGAGGACCGCGTCCTCGGTGGTACGGCCGCGGGCGTTCAGCTCCCGCGGGTCGGGCTCGAAGAGGTAGCTCTGCGCGCCCCGGCGGCGGAACTCCTCGGTGAAGTGTCCGCTGCCGCCGCCGACGTCGACGACGATCTTGCCGGCCAGATCGACATGGCGTGCCACCTGGGCGACCGAGTCACGGGCCAACAGGGTGTAGCACCGCTCGGGGTCGCTGGGTTCGCGCATGAACGCCCGGAAGAGGGCGGCCGACCGCCTCAACGACGGGTCCTTGAAGCCGTGTTCGGCGGTGCCCGCCGACGGGTTCTCGAAGCCGTGTGCGGTGTCGTCGGCCGATGGAGCTCCGGGCTCGCGCTCGGTGGTCTCAGTCATGGACACTCCTGCCGCGTCCGGGGACCGCGGTGCGGGCCACGGCCTCGGCGGCGACCGCCTGGAACTGACGGACCGTCGCGCTCCAGCGGAAGCGCTTGGCGCGCAGCACCGCGGCACGCCCCATGGCCGCGCGCCGGTCGGCACTGAGGGACAGGGCGCACCACGCGGCGGCGAACGAACTCTCGCCCCGGGCGAGCACGCCGGTCTCCCCGTCCTCGACGGAGTCGCGCAGGCCGGGGATGTCGAATCCGATCGCGGGGGTGGCCCGCGCGGCCGCCTCGGTGACGACCAGGCCCCAGCCCTCGACGAGGGAGGGGTGCAGGAGCAGCCACGCCTCGCACATCAGCCGGTGCTTCTCGGCTTCCGACACCCTGCCGGCGAACGTCACGGAGGGGCCGGCCATGGCTTCGAGCCGCTCCCGTTCGGGGCCGTCGCCCACGATGACGAGCCGGCCGCCGGTGACGGGGCGCACCCGCTCCCACAGCCGCAGGAGCAGGTCGACGCGCTTGTACTCCACCAGCCGGCCGACGGCCAAGAACAACGGTTCCCTCGCCTCGGGCAGCAGGGGGGCGGGCTCTTCGACGCCGTTGTTGACGATCCGGATGCGGTCCGGTGCCACGCCGATGGCGCGCAGCTCGGCGGCGGTCGACTCGGAGACGGCCACCATCAGGTTGTCGCGATGGGTGCCGGCCAGTGCCCAGTGCTCCAGTCTGCGTCCGAGCCGTGCCGCCGGGCCCGGGTAGCGCATCTGCCAGAGATCGGTGTGTACGTGGTTGACCAGGCACAACGTGGGCCCGCGGTGCCACAGCGGTGCGAGGTACGGCATGCCGTTGCACACTTCGACCAGCAGGTCGCAGTCGCCGACCTCACGGGCGAAGGTCGACCTGGCATGCAGGAAGTGACTCGCGTCGCCTCCCGCGGAGACCACCCGGTAGTCGCGTGCGGCGGCCGGACCTCCGCACACGAGCGTGACGTCGTGGCCGTCGGCGGTCAGACCGTCGGCTATCCGGTCGATGAGCAGTTCCGATCCGCCGGCGGCCCGGTTGGCCAGGTCGCGGCGGGCGAGGAAGGTGATCCGACGCGGCGCGGCCGTCACGGGGGACGCGGCGTGCGGATCGAGGGCGAGCGAGTCGGTGACGTGGCTGCCGGTGCGTGCTTGAGCGGGGACGGAAGGGGAGTCCTCCTGGCCGGGGGCCAGGGCGGACGAGCGCTGGGGCATAGAGGTGCTCCAACTCGGCGGCTGAGGGTGGGATGCGCACGGGGATACGCATGAGGGTGTGCCGGGCTTCCGGGGATGAAGCGCTGGGCTGGCTCGTACGGGGTCTGTGGGTACGGGTACTGCGGGGCACGGGACTGCGGTACGGGTACTGCGGGGGTACGGGGACTGCGGTACGGGTACTGCGGGGCACGGGACTGCGGGGGACGGGACTGCGGACACCGCGGGGGCCGGCAGCCGAGGGTGGCGGCCGGTTCCAGCGGACACGTTGGCTTTACCGCGGGGTAACATCAGTGTTCGGTCGAGCATTCGTTCCGGCTACTCACGCCGATGACAATTTCGGGACTTTGGGCAGGCCCGTTTCACTCACTCTGTTGAGTGTTCGCCCCGCCGGGGACCGCGGATCAGCAGCACGGCGCCGACGACCGCCAGCAGACCGCCCGCCACGCCGCCCACGAGCGGCGCGGTCTCGCCGAGCAGCGCCAGCCGGCCGCTGTCGTCGGAGGCCAGCGCGACCTGCTCGCGCCGGGTCTTCTCCGTGAACTCCAGCCCCTCACTGGCCAGCAGGGTGACCGCGTCCTTCTTCGACCCCGGGGCCCGCAGCGTCTTCTTCGGCGCGATCAGCGCGTTCATGATCCGGCCCGTGCGCTGGTCCACGGTCAGCTCGATCCTCGCGTTGGAGTACCACTCCTCCGCGAGGATCTGGCCCCCCTTCGAGCTGCCCACCAGAACGCCGGGCACCAGACGGGTGCCGGTCGGGGTGGCCTCGACCTTGCCGACGAAGCGGTAGCCCTCGCGCCCGTCGACCTTCGCGACCTTCTCGAACTCCAGCGGCACGGTGGCACCCAGGGTGCTGTCCCACCAGGAGTAGGCGCGCTTCTCGACGTCGAACGGGAACTTCAGATAGGCCTCGCCCTCGAACTCGGGCTTCTCCTCGCAGCAGCGCACCGGCAGGTTCGTCCGGCGGTCGGTCACCCAGCGTTCGGTGGTCCACTGCAGGGATTTGCGCGGGTCGCCCAGCGCGAGCGTCTTCGGCGAGTCGATCTGGGTCGACACGTCCCAGATCGCGTTTCCGCTGCGCTCGCCGGCGGCGACGTCCCCCAGGACACGACGGGTGATCGTGAGCGTCTGGCCGTCCACCTCGGCGACGGACCCGGTGTCGAAGTAGCTGCCCCGACCGCTGAAGACCGTCGTGGAGTCCACATCGGTCGGTGTGCGCTTGGCGCGCGGCTCCACGTACCAGACCAGCAGCTGGGTGAGCACCAGCAGGAAGACTCCGACCCCCAGCAGAATCAGGGACAAAGGTGATATTGAACGACGCATACGGGTACTCCAATACGGGCGCGACGTGCGAGGGGGCTCGTGGGCCGTGTGGGAAGGAGGCGCACACACGGGGTGCAGCCTGACCGGGGCGAGAATGCGTACCCGGGAGTAACAGTCCTGTGGCGGCGAAATTAGGCGGCTCTTGACCACCTGTCAATGCGCCTCTCATACTGGCGGCGCCGGACCGGGCCGGCGCGCTGGGTGACAGACCTCGATGACCGAGAGGCCGATCATCCCCATGCCCAGACTGCTTGCCGCCTTCCTGACCTGCGTCGCCGCCGCCCTCCTGGCCGCGGGCGCCGCCTTCGGAATCGTCGCCGCTCTCGACGCCACACCCGAGCAGCGGAATGTGCCGCTCGTCACGTTCCCCGAATCGCCCACGGGCGACACGACCAGCACGGCCGGCTCCGGCGCGGGCTAGGTTGGATATGCGTCCCGCAGACCGAGCGCGTACGGACCGGACGCCCAGGAGCGGTGTGGTGGAAACGTCGTCAGCGTGGCACGACGTGCCACGAGAACGGATTCAGCAGTTCGCCGACCGCGCCCTGGAGCAGGTCCCCGAACTGGCCCAGGACATCCTCGCCGAGATCCGGCGGGAGTATCCGGGCCTGGTGCTCCTCCCTGACGAGTCCGGAGAACCGAAGGCCCTGGTGGCCATCCGGCACGCCCTCGAGCTCTTCGTGGAACAGATGACCACGGGGTCCGACCGGCCGCGTGCCCTCCCGGAGCTGTTCCGGGACTTCGGCCGCGGCGAGGTCTCCCAAGGGCGCAGCCTGGACTCCTTGCAGGGGATCTACCGGCTGGGCGTCCGCCTCTCCTGGCGGCGCATGGCGGAGGTCGGCCAGCAGGTCGACATCCCGCCTTCGGCCATGTACGAACTGGCCGAGTCGGCGTTCGAGTACCTCGACGTCATGGTGGCCCAGTCGGTACGCGGCTACGCCGAAGCCGTCGCCCGCCGGGCCGGGGAGCGCCTGCGCCTGCAACGGCTGCTCGTCGATCTCCTGCTCACCGAACACCGCACGGATCCGACCGCCCTGCTCGCCGACCGCGCGGCCGACCTGGGCTGGCAGCTGCCCGGGAGGGTCGCGGTGGCGGTGCTGCTCCGCCCCGCCCAGGAAGCCGTCGCCCCTGCCGTGGGCGACGAGATGCTGCTCGACATGGAAGGCGCGCAGCCGCGTCTGGTGGTACCGGACCCGGACGCCCCCGGACGAGCGGAGCTGCTGGACCGGGCGGTGACCGGCTGGTCCGGGGCGATCGGCCCGTCGGTCCCCCTGGCGGAGGCCGTCACGTCACTGCGCTGGGCGGAGGCCGCCGTCGGGATGATCGAGCAGGGGCTGCTGCCACGGGGGCGGCTCCTGCACTGCGGCGAGCACGTCGAAGCCCTGGTGCTGCTGCCCGCGGGTGAGCTGATCGACGATCTGGCGCGGCGGCGGCTGGCGCAGCTGGACGAGACCGGCGGCCCGGCGCACGCCCAACGACTCGCCGAGACGCTGCTGGCCTGGCTGGAGACACGGGGTGGTGCTCCCGAGGTGGCCGCCCGGCTCGGAGTCCACCCGCAGACGGTGCGCTACCGCCTGAGGCAGCTCCGTGAGTTGTGGGGCGACGACCTGGACGACCCGGACCGCCGCTTCGAACTGGAGCTGGCGCTCCGCGCCCGGCGGCTGCGCGGCGATCTGGCCCCACCGTCCGACTGACCTCGGGACGGCCAAGGCGAAGCGGGGATGATCTACGACTGCGAAAGTATCGCGAGCGGAAATCGGCCGACCGTATTCGGCCCCCTATTCGCCGCGCATACGACCGCACGCGAATCCCCCGGAGAATGAATTGCACCAAGCTGCCGGCGCCCTGGCATGATTCGGCCATATGGCATCGAAGCCGCAGGTCAGTGGCGTCACCGGTGGTTCCCGAAGTATCACCGGAAACCCACTTCAGTGACCCGGTCGGCCACCGATGGGTTGCAGACCGACTATCGGCGCGCACGGCTTTCCCTCGCAGCTCGGCCAGGCGACAGCCATGGGCCTGTTCCGGGGCCTCCGGTACGCGGACCCTTGTGGTGGGTATTGCGCTCAGTCGGCGCCCGCGGTGCCGGATGCGGGAGGATCCGCCAACGCTGCCCGCTCCGGGGCGTGGCTTATTTGTACCGTCCTCGCAGCGAATCACCCTTTGTTCTGGGTCCGGGTGAGAATTCATCGGAGGTTCCGACGCATCCTGCAACTTGACAGATTTGCGGCGCGAACAGCGGGTGAAACGGTGGAGCGGCGACCAGAGGCGGGAAAGGGGTGAAGGGGTCCCATGGGGCGAGATCGGGGCAAATTCAGGCAGTGGTTAAGGGGGATTTCAGCGATTCATCTGCGCAAGATGCATCGGGAATTGTATTGTGCAGTCGTCACCTCCCTGTGATCATCGTGGGCATGCCCGTCGTACCGTTAGCAGTGAGCCGCCTACAACCCTTTGGCGGACTTCTTGCAGAGCAAACAGGGGGGAACACTCATGCCTGTGATCTCGGACTTGCCCACCGACATGGCCGAATTACTGCTGGAGCCGCGACCCCCGATTCACGTCCTCGAGGTGACCGGTGACCGCTGGACCGGAAAGAGCACCCTGCTCGCCCAGTTGGCCGACGACGCGGAGGCGCGCGGCTGGCGGGTCGTCGTCGGGCGGGCGTCCGTGCAGCCCTCTTCGGCCCGGGCCCCCTTCGGACTGTTCCTCGGCGTGATGGACGACCTCCTGACCAGAGGAAGCACCTGCGTGGGGGACGAAGGACAGGAAGGGCGGGACGACGACGCGTTCGGCGGGCTGTTGGGGCTGGGCGAGGGGACCGCCGAGCTGCGGGACGACCCCGTCTTCCGGTACCAGAACTTCCGCGTCGTGCGCGGGCTCCTGGAGGAGGCCTCGGCCTCGCGCGGGCTGCTCATCGTCCTCGACGACGTGCACTGGGCCGATGAGAGCTCCCTGGAGCTCCTGGAACACCTCGTGCGTCATCCTCCGCGCGGAACCGTGCTGATCGCGCTGGCGCACCGGCCGCGCCAGAGCAGCCTTCAGCTGCACACCGTACTCAACGAGGCCGTACGGGACGGCCAGGCCCGCAGGGTCGTACCGCCCCGGCTCTCCGCCGAGGAGGCCGGAGCCCTGCTGCCCGAGGACATCAGCCGCGTACAGAGCTCGCTGCTCCTGGAGGCATCGGACCACAACCCCGGACTCCTCAAGGCCTTCGCCTCGATGCGGCTTCCCCCGCACCCCCAGTGGCCCTCCCGGGCCAACCTTCCCGTAGAGGCCCTCGCCGAGGTGCTCCGCGACTTCCACGCCCTGTCGTCGCTGGGCTGGCGAGTGGCCAGGGCCGCCGCGATCCTCGACGAACCGTTCAGCCTCAACGTCCTGCAAGCCGTCTCGCAGGTCGACGACGAGGAACTGCAGGCGGCGATCGACGAACTCGCCGGGCAGGACATCTTCGAGGCCGAAGCGGACGCCCGGCACCTCAGGTTCAGCAACTCCCTGCTCCGGGCCGCCGCCCACCAGTCGACCGGCCCCGGCTGGCTGCTCGGCGCACACGCCCGCGCCGCACGCCTGCTCGCCCGCCAGCGCACCGACGAGGTGCGGCTCGCGGAACACCTGCAGTTCCAGATCGCAGGTGAGGACAGTCGCACCAGCCGCCTCCTGCTGGACGCGGCCGCCGGCCACCGGTGGACGGACGCCATGGACGCCTCCGCCTGGGCCCAGGCAGCGCTGACCATCGGCGACTCGGGTGGCGACGAGGCCTGGGCCACGACCGTACTGGGCAGTGCGCTCGCCCTCTCGGGCCGGCTCGGCCGCAGTCTGGAAACGCTCCAGCGCGTGGGCGGGAGCACCGAATCCCCCGCCCATGGCGTGGAGGCGCTGCTCTGGACGGCCTGGGCCCGGCGGATGCTCGGCGAGGGGGAGTCGGCCGAGCGCGAACTGGCCGAGGCGGTGCGTTCGGCGTCAGGCCTCGGCCCCGTGGAGCGGGCCGAGCTGCTCGCCGGCTGGGTGTCCTGCCTGCTCCACCTGGGCAGGCCGGTGCCCGCCGAGACGATGGTGGAACTCCTCGGCCCGGTCGAGTCCCTGTCGGCCGGCGAGCGGGTGCGGGTCCACGCGTTGTGCGCGATGGCGGGGCTGCGCGAGAGCGGCGCTACGGGGGCCAGGGCGCGGGCCCAGACGGATGCCGCGGCCCGAATACTCGACCCGCTGCGGGACGACGACTTCGTCGAGCACATGGACGGGCTGTTCTGGCTGGCCCGGGCCGAGGCGGAGCTGAAACGGACCGAGGCGGCGATAGGGCATCTGGAGCGCGGCCTCAGCATGGCCGAGGGCCGGCGCTTCCACACCGTGGTCCCGCTCTTCGCGGGGACGCTCGCCCGGGTCGAGTCGGGTGCGGGGGATCCGCACAGCGCGGTCCGGCACGCCGCCGTCGCGGTCACGGCCGCCGGCCGTACCGACAGCCCGTACCTGCGGGAGCGTTGCGAGGGCATCCACGAGGAGCTCGCCTCGGGCCACGGCAGGGCCGCCGACATCGGGCGCCTTGCCGTGCCCGCAGGCGTCGTCGGCAGAAGCGGAGGCGAGGCGGGGGTGGCGGCCGGAGCGCTCGACGCACTGAGCAAGCGCGAGCTCCAGATAGCGGTCCTGGTGAGCAACGGCCGGACCAACAGCCAGATCGCCCGGGCGCTCGTCATCAGCCAGAAGACGGTGGAGACGCACCTCGGCCGGATCTTCAAGAAGCTGGCGGTGGCCTCCCGTGCCGAGGTCGCTGCTTGCGTCGGCCGCTCCCAGGACCACCGCGTCCCGCTGCCCCGCACCGGCGTGGGGGCCCGGAGTCTTCTCAGCTCCCAGGCCGCCTCCTGAGAACGGTCACCACCCGCCGTACCCGTACCCGGCCCGGGGCGGGCGCGGCGGGCCCCGCTGCAGTCGGGAGACTTCCCGACTGGCACCGCTCCCGCGCCGGTGGGCGAGGGATTCCCCCGACTCCTGGGCACCGAGGGCCTCTTGTCACGATCGAGGCCCCGCGCACCTGCCCCGCTCCGACCGACACCCAGGAGAACCCCCATGACACGCCGCCGAGGCATGCTGACCCCGGCCGAGCTCGAGGCCCGCGTGGCCGCGGGCGAGATCGACACCGTCGTCCTGGCCTTCACCGACATGCAGGGCCGGCTCCAGGGAAAGCGGTTCTCCGCCGAGTTCTTCCTCGACGACGTGCTCGCCCACGGCGCCGAGGGCTGCGACTACCTGCTCGCCGTCGACGTCGACATGCGGACCGTCGAGGGCTACGAGAACTCCTCCTGGGAGCAGGGGTACGGGGACTTCCGGCTGCTGCCCGACCTCGCCACCCTGCGGCTGATCCCCTGGCAGCCCGGCACCGCTCTCGCGCTCGCCGATCTCGCCCTGCACGACGGCACGCCTGTCGCCGTCTCGCCCCGCCAGATCCTGAAGGCGCAGATCGACCGCCTCGCCGCGCGGGGACTGCGGGCGATGGTCGGCACCGAGCTGGAGTTCGTGCTGTACCAGGACTCGTACGAGGAGGCGTGGCAGCGCGGCTACCAGGAACTGCGCCCGGCCACCGGCTACAACGTGGACTACTCCGTCCTCGGCACGTCCACGACCGAGCCGCTGCTGCGCCGTGTCCGTACCGAGATGGCCGGGGCGGGCATGTACGTGGAGGCGTCCAAGGGCGAGTGCAACCTCGGCCAGCACGAGGTGACCTTCCGGTACGCCGACGCCCTGACGACGTGCGACAACCACACCCTCTACAAGACGGGCGCCAAGGAGATCGCCGCGCAGGAGGGCCGCAGCATCACCTTCATGGCCAAACCCGACGAGCGCGAGGGCAACTCGTGCCACATCCACATCTCGCTGCGCGGCGAGGACGGCGAACCCGTACTCGCCGGCGACGGGCCGTACGGGCTCTCGCGGCTCGGCGAGGGATTCCTCGCGGGACAGCTCGCCGCCGTCCGCGAGCTCAGCCTGTTCTTCGCGCCCACCATCAACGCCTACAAGCGCTACCAGCCCGGCAGCTTCGCCCCGACCGCCGTCGCCTGGGGCGTCGACAACCGGACCTGCGCCCTGCGGCTCACCGGGCACGACTCCTCGCTGCGGATCGAGCACCGCGTCCCCGGGGGTGACGTCAACCCGTACCTGGCCGTCGCCGGGCTCCTCGCGGCCGGGCTCCGGGGGATCGACGAGGGGCTGTCCCCGGGCGAGCCCTTCCGGGGCAACGCGTACACGTCCGACGCGCCCCGGGTGCCGGGCACCCTGCGCGAGGCGCTCGCCCTGTGGGAGTCGGCCGAGCTGCCGGCGGCGGCCTTCGGTGAGCCGGTGGTGCGGCACTACGCGCACATGGCCAGGACCGAGGTGGCCGCATTCGACGCCGCCGTGACCGACTGGGAACTGCGCCGGGGCTTCGAGCGATTGTGAGCCCGTCGCCGTGGACCGCGACGCCCGCGACGCCCGCGACGCCCGCGACGCCCGCGACGCCCGCGACGCCCGCGACGCCCGCGGGGACCGCGGGGACCGCGGAGCGCGGATCGAGCGGGCTGAGGTCAGGTGGACAGTCGGTCGAAGTCGACGATCAGCACGTCTCGGTAGGCCGGCAGCGCGGGGTCGACGGCGCGCAGCGGGGTGACATCGTGCAGCAGCCGCCGGTCGTCCACGAGCAGCTGGTCGCCGGGTCGGGAGAGCGTCGATCGCAGCAGCAGCGTGTCGTCGTCGCCGTGCAGGGAACTCTCGCCCCCTTCCACGTTGTTCCGGTGCACCAGCAACGAGGTCACGAAGGTGGAGCCGTCCCGGTGCCGGCCCTGCGGAGCGGGCTTGCCGACCTGGTCCGCGCCGGTGACGATGCGGAAGGGGTGCAGCTTCACGTCCCAGGCGCCGATGCCCTCGGCGGCGGAGAAGATCTCGCCGAGCATGCGGACGACTCCGCTGGTGAGGGGGTTTGCGAGGAAGGCGTCGGTCAGCGGCTCGAAGTGCCGGTCGATCCCGCCGTTGAGCGGGTTGACCGCCGACTCCTGGCGGTAGGGGGCGTGCGGCAGCCGGCGCAGCCCGTCGGCATCGAGCCGGAAGTGCCCGTAGCGCCGGTTGCGGTAGGTTCCGCCGTCCTTCATGTACGTGTCGAGGACGAGGTCGTCCCAGTGGTCCGCGTAGGCCGCCCACTCGGCGTCGCCGACACCGAGCAGCCGCGACACGGTGTCCGCGCTCTGCAGGTGCCAGCCCTGCTTCACCAGATCCGCCGACGCGTTGGCGGCCGACGGTCCGGGTGTTGCGGTCTTCTCCGACATGGTGTGCGCATCCCCTCGCTTGTGATGTGAGATCTGCCCTCCGGCGCACCCGATGCTGACCAAGAGGGCCCTCGGGCGGTGAGTCGGGAGAACTCCGGAGGGGTCCGGCGTGTACGGCCGAGTCGGCGGCGACCACCCGGAGCCGCCGCCGGTCATGCCCGTCAGTGGTTCCCCCGACTGTTGCCGGACGCCGTGCCGGCGGGACCTTCGTTCCTACCGTGAGGCGCGTATGAGCCCTCGTCGCGTCCGCCACCTTCCGAGGAGACTCATGAGCAAGATCGCCGTCCTCACCAACGACCTCCAGGCCGACCTGATCAACAAGAACCAGGAGCGCATCGACGCCGTCGACGCGGCGACGCCGGCCTTCTCGGGGTTCCTGAAGGCGATGCGTGAGCGCGGCCACCACGTCGTCCACCTGCAGCTGATCAACCTCGCGGACGACCCGATCGCCGAGCGCTACGACGGCTGGCTGCCGGTGCAGAAGGGAACCGAGGGCGCTGCGATCGTCCCGGCCTTCCTCGACGAGGGCGACATCGTCCTGGAGAAGAACAAGGACAGCGGCTTCTACGAGACCGACCTGCACGAGCGCCTCCAGGCCCTCGGCGTGGACACCGTGATCATCACGGGCATGCAGAGCCAGATCTGCGTCCAGACCACCGCCGCCGACGCCTTCTTCCGCGGCTACAAGGTCTGGGTGCCGAGCGACTGCGTCGTCTCCGCCCGCGAGCAGGACAAGATCCGTGCCCTGGAGTGGATGGACGGCTACTGCGCCACCATCGCCACCTCCGAGGAGATCGTCGGCCTCCTGGACGCCGGCGACGAGCTGCCGCGCAAGGAGTTCCTCGTCCCCTGACGTCCCTCGTCCTCCGACGTCCCTCGTCCTCCGACGTCCCTCGTCCCCTGACGTCCGTCGTCCTCCGACGGCCCCCGGCCCCGGCACGCCGCCGCGCGGCGGTCCCGCACCGTACGTCCGCACCGATTTTGGGAGCTTGGTTGAGCACCGGCACGGAATCCCTTCTGGATCAGCACATCGTCCTCGATCACGGGACCGGGGCCCGGCTCAGCCGGGAACTCGTCGAGTTCGTCGTGGACGTCCTGGACGACGTCTACATCGGCGAGATGGAGGACAGCGCGATGCTGCCGATCTCGGTCGGCAAGATCGCGATGACCACCGACTCGTTCGTCGTCGACCCGCCGTTCTTCGGCAACGGCGACATCGGCAAGATCGCGGTCTGCGGCACCGTCAACGACCTCGCGGTCGTGGGCGCCGAGCCGCTCTACCTGACCCTGGCCATGATCCTGGAGGCCGGGTTCCCCATCGCCCGTCTCCACCAGGCCCTGGTATCGATCCGTGACACCGCCCGCGAGGCCGGGGTGAAGATCGTCGCCGGAGACACCAAGGTCGTCGGCGAGGGCGAGGCCGACGGCATCTTCCTCAACACCACCGGCATCGGCGTCTTCCACGAGGAGCCGAAGCGGATGACCGACGTGCGGGTCGGTGACCGGATCGTCCTGAGCGGTCCGATCGGCAACCACACCATCCACCTCCTCTCGGTCCGCGAGGGACTCGGCTTCGAACAGCGCGTGGTCAGCGACTGCGCGCCGCTCAACGGCATGATCGACAGCCTCCGCGACAAGGTCCCGGCCGGTGCGGTCCGCTCCATGCGGGACGTGACCCGCGGCGGTCTCTCCGCCGTCCTCCACGAGTACTCGTCGGCGCTCGGCCGGGCGGTGCGCGTCGAGGAGAGCGCGCTGCCCATCGACCACGAGACGCGGATGGCCGCCGACATGCTCGGCATCAACCCCATCAACGCCGCCAACGAGGGCTGCCTCGCCCTGTTCGTGGCCCCGGACGCCGTCGACGTCGTACTGGAGACCCTGCACGCGCACGAGTACGGGCGCCGGGCCGTGGTGATCGGCGAGATCACCGAACGGGCCGAGAAGTCCGTCGAGATGGTCGGCGCGGACGGCCGGATCAGCGAGATCGAGGAACTCATGGGCGCGGAACTCCCGCGTCTTTGCTGAGAGGACGGGGAGCGGGGATGCGGTCGGAGAACTCCACCGGCGAGACCGGCGAGACCGGCGAGACCGGAGCGGTCGGCGGCACGGGCCCAGGCCCGTCCGAGCGGTGGCTCATCAGGGTCGAGGGCGTCGTACAGGGGGTCGGCTACCGGCCCTTCGTGTACACGCTCGCCCACGAGCTGGGGCTCACCGGCTGGGTGCTCAACGACTCCCTCGGCGTCCTCACCGAGGTGTACGGGAGCCCCGTGTCCCTGACCGCCTTCGCCCGCGCCCTGCGGGACCGGGCGCCCCTGCTCGCCCGGGTGAACGGGGTGCGCGTCGAGGAGACGTCCGCGGGCGGCGACGTGCCGGCGGACTTCACCATCCGGGAGAGCGTCCGGGGCGGCGACGCCCGGACGACCGTTCCCCCCGACTCGCACGTCTGCCCCGACTGCCTGGCCGAGGTGCGCGACCCGGGCGACCGCCGCCACCGCTACCCGTTCGCCAACTGCACCCATTGCGGACCCCGTTACTCGATCATCCGGGATCTGCCCTACGACCGGGCGCAGACCACCATGGGTTCCTTCACCCTGTGCGAGGAGTGCCGGCACGAGTACGAGGACCCGCGCGACCGCCGGTACCACGCCCAGCCCACCGCCTGCCCGGCGTGCGGGCCCCGGGTCACCCTGTCCGGGCCGGACGGTGTCCTCGCCGAGGCGGACGAGGCCATGACCGCGGCCGTCGAGGCGCTCGCCGCCGGCCGGATCGTCGCCGTCAAGAGCGTCGGTGGCTTCCACCTGGCCGTCGACGCCCGGGACGCCGAGGCCGTGGCCCGGCTCCGGAGCCGAAAGAAGCGTGACTCCAAGCCCTTCGCGGTGATGGTGGAGGACCTCGCCACGGTCGGCCGGATCGCCGTCCACGGCCGGGCGGAGGACGAGCTGCTCCGGTCCCCGGCCCGGCCGATCGTCCTGCTGCGCAAGGTGCCCCACGGCCTGCCCGAGGCCGTCGCGCCGCGGAACCCGAACATCGGCGTCATGCTGCCCTCGGCACCCCTGCACCACCTGCTGCTCGACCATCCCTCGCTCGACGTTCTCGTGATGACCAGCGGCAACATCTCCGGCTACCCCATCGTCCATCGCAACGAGGACGCGCTCGCCCAGCTGTTCGAGGTGGCCGATCTGGTCCTCCACCACGACCGGGACATCCACATACGGGTGGACGACTCCGTGGTCCGGTGCACCGACCACCCGGGTCTCGACGAGCCCGTCATCACCTTCCTGCGGCGCTCGCGCGGCTACGCCCCGTATCCGGTGACGGTCGACGCGCTCCCCGAGCCGATCCTGGCCTACGGAGCCGAGCTGAAGACGACGATCGCTCTCGGCTCCGGCGACGAGGTGTACGTCAGCCAGCACATCGGCGACCTCAAGAACGACGAGACCTTCGCCTCGCACCGGCAGACCGCCGCCCACCTCGCCGAGCTGTACGGCCTGAAGCCCCGCTTCGTCGCCTGCGATCTGCACCCCTCCTTCCGCTCGCACATCCTGGCCGACGCCGAGGAGGGCGTCGAGGTGATCGCCGTGCAGCACCACCACGCCCACATGGCTTCCTGCATGGCGGAGAACCGGATCGAGGGCACCACCCTCGGCGTGGTCTTCGACGGCGCCGGTTACGGCACCGACGGCACCATCTGGGGCGGCGAGTTCCTGCTCGGCGACTACGCCGGCGTCCGCCGTACCGCACGGCTGCGCCACATCCCCCTGCTCGGCGGCGACAAGGCCGTCCACGAACCGATCCGCACGGCCTACGCACTGGCCCTCGACGCCTTCGGCGGGGACGTGGACGCGGCCCTCGCCGCCTTCCCCGTCCTCGGCGAACTCACCGAGCAGGAACGGCACGTGTACGCCACGATGGCCCGCCGAGGAGTGAACGCACCGCCGGCCTCCAGCATGGGGCGCCTCTTCGACGGCGTCGCCGCCCTCCTCGGTGTCTGCTCCCGGGCGGAGTACGAGGCCCAGGGCCCCATCGAGCTCGAAGGGCTTCTCGGCCGCGACCTCACGCTCGCGGAGCCGTACCCCTTCGCCTTCGGGCCCGCCGTCGACTCCGCGCCCGGAGAGCGGACCGTCGAGATCGACTTCCGGCCGGTCGTCCGGGCGATCGCCGCCGATCTCGCCGCCGGCCTCGGCACCGTCGAGATCAGCCGCCGCTTCCACTCGGCCGTCGTCGATCTCGTCCGTCACCGGGGAGCCGAGGAGTGCCGGGCCGCGGGCACCGACCGGGTCGTCCTGTCCGGCGGCGTCTTCCTCAACGAGTTCCTGCTCGTCAACTCGCTGCTCGCCCTGCGTGCCGCCGGCCTGTCCGCGCACGCCCACTGCCTGGTCCCCACCAACGACGGAGGCATCGCCCTGGGGCAGGTGATGGTCGCGGCCGCCCGCTCCGGCCCGTCCTCCGCGGCCGCAGCCGCGCGGCCCGCCTCGAACGAACGATGAAAGGAACGCCGATGGCCCCCGCAGAGATCACCCTCAGCGACGTCGTCCGGCTGCTCTCCGAGCACGAGGAGGCCGCCGCACGGACGCTGAGCCTCGTGCCGTCCGAGAACGCCATGTCCGGACTGGCCAAGCTGCCCATGCTCCTGGACTCGTACCACCGCTACTTCTTCAACGAGACCGACGATCCCGGCCGTTGGCACTTCCGGGGCGCGCAGGGCCTGCGCGACGTCGAGACCGGCGTCGCCATCCCGCTCCTGGAACGTCTCGGCAAGGCCGACTACGTCTCGGTACGACCGCTCAGCGGCCTCAACGCGATGACGCTCGCCCTGGCCACCCTCGGCGGCGACCCGGGCTCCACCGTCGTCACCATCGGCCCCGAGAACGGCGGCCACTACGCCACTCCGAGCGTCGCCCAACGGCTCGGCCTGCGAGTCGAGTTCCTCCGGGGTCCCGACCCGCACGCCCTCGACCTCGACCATGCCGCCGAGCTGCTTCGCCGGGTGCGGCCCACGCTCGTCTACGTCGACCAGTCCCACTGCCTCTTCCCGGTCGACGTGGCCTCCCTGGTCCGCACCGTCCGGGAGGCGTCCCCCGAGACGCTCGTCCACGTCGACGCCAGCCACTGGATGGGTCTCGTCCTCGCGGGAGAGTTCCCCAACCCCCTGGACGAGGGCGCCGACAGCTTCGGCGGCTCCACCCACAAGACCTTCCCCGGCCCGCAGAAGGCACTGCTCCTCACCCGCGACGCCGACATCGAGAAGCGCATCCGGGAGACCCAGGACTACCTGGTCAGCAGCCACCACTTCGGCGCCACCCTCAGCCTCGGTATGGCCCTCCTGGAGTTCCAGGAGTTCGGTCCCGTCTACGCGCGAGCCGTCGTCGGGCACACCCGGGCCTTCGCCGGACTCCTCGCCGAGCGCGGCATCACCGTGTGCGCCGCCGACCGCGGCTACACCGCCGGACACCAGCTGTGGCTCGACACCGCGCGCGACGGCATCGCCCCCGGCCTCGCCAGCGACCGGCTCCACGCTGCCGGACTCAAGGTGAACTTCATGGCGGGGCTGCCCGGTTTCACCGGCCAGGGCGTGCGCATCGGCCTCAACGAAGCCGCGTACCAGGGCCTCACCGAAGAGGACCTGCCCGAGCTCGCCGACGTCTTCGCCGCCGCCGTCCGCGACGAGCAGCCCGCCGCCGGCCTCGCCGACCGGGTCGCCGCCCTGCGGGCGGCCCGCACCCCGCTCGGTGCCGCCCTGCCCGAGGCCACGGCCCTCCTCGACCGTTCCCTCGCCCTCGCCGGCCGCGCCCTGCGCGCCGACGCGTCCTGACCCACCTCACGACGACCCCCTGGAGCACGCCCATGAGCCGCCCCGTCATCGGCATCGCCGGCTACCGGGACCAGGCCCGCTGGAACATCTGGGACACCGACGCGACCGTCGTCCAGCAGTCCTACGTGCGCGGGATCACCGCCAACGGCGGCCGTGCGGTGGTCCTGCCGCCGGACGACCTGGACGCCGACGTCCTGCACCGCCTCGACGGGCTGCTCCTCACGGGCGGCGCGGACATCGACCCGGCCCACTACGGACAGGAACCGCATCCCGCCTCCGACACCCCCCGTCCCGACCGGGACCACGGCGAACTGCTGCTGCTGCGCACCGCCCTCGACCTGGACCTGCCGGTCCTCGGTGTCTGCCGCGGCCTGCAGCTCCTCGCGCTGGCCTACGGCGGCACACTCCACCAGCACCTGCCCGACGTCGTCGGGCACACCGGTCACTGCCCGCGCGAGGGCGAGTTCGGTCAGCACGAGGTGCGCTTCACCGCGCACAGCGGGGCCGCCGCCGTGTACGGACCGCTGGCCGTCACCAACTCCCACCACCACCAGGCCGTCGCCGACCCGGGTCGGCTGACCGTCACCGGCCGCAGCGACGACGGTGTCGTCGAGGCGGCCGAGGATCCCGCCAAGAGGTTCGTCCTCGGCGTGCAGTGGCACCCCGAGGTCTCCGGCGACGACGAGCTCTTCACGGCCTTCGTCGCGGCCTGCGCGAAGTGACAGCGGACCCCCTGCCGCAGAGAGCGGCAGGGGGTCCGGTGCCGTCCCCATCAGAGGGTCAGCGGTGACCGGGTGCCACGTACAGGTCGGACATGGCGACGAGGACGCGCCGGTCGCCGCGGAAGGGCTCCCGGGCGTGCGTCGCCAGGAAGTTGTCGACGACCATCACGTCCTCGCGCTCCCACGGGAAGCTCACGGCGGCCTCCTCGTACAGCCCGCGGATCAACGCCATCACCTCGTCCTCGATCTCCTCGCCGTCGCCGTAGTAGGCGTTGCGCGGCAGCCCCTCGGGGCCGTACTCGCCGATGAGGACCTCGGCGACCTCGGCCGGCAGGTTCGAGGTGTGGAAGAGGTGGGCGTGGTTGAACCAGACGGTCTCGCCGGTGCGCGGGTGCTCGGCGAGGGCCTGCCGTCGCGACACCGTCCGCAGACCGTCGTTCCCGGTCCACTCCAGGTCCGTGCCGGACTGCGCGCAGTACGCCTCCACCTCGGACCGGTCACCGGTCTGGAAGACCTCCTGCCACGGGATGTCCAGGTCGGGCCCGTAGTTGCGGACGTACCGCACGCCGTGCCGCTGGAACCGCTCGCGGACCTCGGCGGGGATCCTCGGGAAGACACGGCGCTCACTGGCCACCGGGGTCGCACCGCCGGTCGCGGAGGGCCGGTCGCCGTAGAAGTACAGGCGACTCGGCCAGTTGTGGGCGTAGCTCATCTCGTGGTGGAAGGGAATCCACTGCTCCTCGCTGAGCTCCGTGGAGGTGAAGACCTTGTCGGCGACCTCGTTGCGCGGCGCCGCCCGCTCCAGGTAGCCCAGCAGCTCGGGCGAGAAGGCCCGCGCCGCCCGCCCGAAGGCCTCCGGATCCGGTACGCCGAAGCCGCGGAAGAGCAGCACCCCGTAGCGGTCGAGGGCGGTGAGCAGCCGCTCCCGGTGGGCGTCGATCCAGGGGCCGAGGGGGGTGCCAGGCTCCGCCGCGGTCAGCTTCAGCAGGAAGGGCTCGTCGTCGAGTGGCTCGGCGTGAGCCCCCGGGATGTCCGTACGCTCGCCGGTCGTCACTTCTTCCCCTCCGTCGTCCGTCCCACGAGGTCGCCGACCGGATCCGCCATCGCGGCGAGGATCCGGCGCGGCCCCTCGAAGGGTTCACGGGCGTGTGCGGTGATCATGTTCTCGACCAGGAGGACGTCACCGGGCTCCCAGTCGAAACCGGTCGTCCCGGCGTCGAGGACGGACCGGATCTCGTCGAGCGTCTCCGGCTCGATCGGCGTGCCGTCCCCGTAGTACGTGTTGTACGGCAGGTCCTCGGGCTCCACAGCGGCGAGGAGTCCCTCGCTGACCTCTTCCGGCAGCGAGGAGATGTGGAAGAAGTACGCGTGGTTGAACCAGGTGCGTTCCCCGGTCACCGGGTGCCGGTGCACGGCGGGGCGCACCTGATGGGTGCGCAGCTGCTCCTCGTCCACCCACTCGGCCGTGATGCCGGCGCGGGCGCAGTACGCCTCCACGTCCGCAGGATCCTCCGTCTGGAAGGCCTCCTGCCACGACAGGCTGATGCCCGGCAGGTAGTTGCGGACGTACCGCACCCCGAGCCGCTCGAACTTCTCGACCGTCTCCGGCCGCAGCCCGGCCAGCACCCGGCGGGAGTCGGCGAGCGGCGTGCGGCCGCCCTTCGTGGCCGCGCGCTCGCAGAAGAAGACGATCCGCAGCGGCCAGTTGTCCGTGTACGACTGCTCGTTGTGGAGCAGGATGTGCTGGTCCGCCGGATACTCCGTCGACGTGTAGACGCCCTCGGAGACCTCGCTGCGGGGCGAGGAACGCTCTCCGTAGTCCAGGACCCGGGAAGAGAGGGCGTCGAGCGCTTCCCGGAATCCCTTGTCGTCGGTGACGTCGAAGCCCCGGAAGAGCACGGCGCCGGCCTCGTGGGCGAGCCGGTCGACGGCCTCCCGGTGGCCGGACAGCCAGGCGGCGAGACCGGTGCCGGGCGCCTCGGCCCTGACCAGGGCCGGCAGGCCGTCGGCCCGCCAGTCCGTCCGGATCTCGACGGCCGCTTCGGCGGTCCGTGGCGGGTCGGTGGCGGCTGTCGTGCCGGTCGGTGCCGTTGCGTCGTTCATCGCTGCCTCTCCTGGAAGACGGTGTACCGCGGTGCGGAGGAGGCCACGGCGGAGAGCAGACGCACGAGGTGCGCGACCGGTCCCGCGTGGTCGTCCGCGAGATAGAAGTGGCCGCCGGGGAAGGAGAGCGGGCAGAAACCGCGGCCCGCTACGTCACGCCAGGCGAGGGCACCCGCTTCCGAGCAGTGCGGATCCTCCGTGCCCCACATCATCGTGAGCGGTGCCGCGACCGGTTCGAGCGAGCTCGGCTCGTACCGCTCGATGAGCCGGTAGTCGCTGCGCAGCGGGCCGAGGAACAGCTCTCGCAGCTCGGCGTGGTCGATGACCTCGTCCGGGATGCCGCCGAGCCGGCGGACGTGCGCCAGGAAGGTGGCGTCGTCGGCGAGGTGGTACGAGGTGACACGCCGCCGCGTCGGCGACTGGCGCCCCGACACGACCACATGGGCCGCAGGCGCTCCCGTCCGCTGGAGCCGCAGCGCGAGCTCGTGGACGACCGCGGCGCCCATGCTGTGGCCGAACAGCACCAGCGGCAGGTCCCGCAGCGGTTCGACGGCCTCGGCGACGGCGTCGACCAGCGCCTCCATCGTGGTCACGCACGGCTCGTCGTCGCGGCTCTCGCGGCCCGGGTAGTGCACGACCGCGTGGTCGACGTAGGCGGGCAGCAGCGTGGACCAGGGGCGGAAGTAGCTCGGCCAGCCACCGGCGTGCGGCAGGCAGATCAGCCGGACGGTGACCGGCCCGGCGGGCCGGAACCGCCGCAGCCACGGCTCGGCGGAACCGGGCGTCGGCCTCGCGGCCGGGCGCGGGACATCGGTGGGGGAGACGCGTGAGGCATCGCGCAACGGGGCGCGTCGGGGCACGTCAGACACGGCGGCGGTCGATCCTCGGGATCGGGGCCGCGTCGGACGGCGCGCCCTCCGCCAGCGCCTGCTTCTCGGCGACGAGCTCCGCCAGCGACGCGAGGTCGGGAGCCTTGAAGAACTGGCCGACCTGCACCCGTACCCCGAACTCCGCGCGGATGCGGGAGATGGCACGCAGCGCGAGCAGCGAGTGACCGCCGAGCGCGAAGAACGAGTCCTGGCGGCCGAGCCGCTCCACGCCGAGGAGTTCGGCGCACAGCTCGGCGAGCCGCGCCTCCAGCGGCGTCCGCGGCGCCTCGTACGGGATGCCGCTGTCCCGGCCGTCCGGCTCCGGCAGCGCCGCCGTGTCGACCTTGCCGTGGGCGTTCAGCGGCCATCGCTCCAGGGCCACCAGGTGCGACGGGACCATCGCCTCGGGCAGCAGACCGCCGAGCAGCTCGCGCAGCTCCGTGTCCAGCCCCGCGGGCACCTCCTCGGTGCCCGTGGTCACGTACCCGACGAGCTGCACCTGTCCGGTGTCGTCGACGCGCACACGGACGAGGGCGTCGGAGACGACAGGGTGTCGGCGCAGCGCGCCCTCCACCTCGCCGGCCTCGACACGGTGGCCGCGGACCTTCACCTGGCTGTCGCCGCGCCCCAGGAACTCCAGGGAGCCGTCGGGCAGGCGCCGTGCCCGGTCGCCTGTCGCGTACAGCCGCTCGCCCCGCGCGAAGGGGTGCGGGACGAACCGCTCGGCGGTCGCCCCGGGCGCCCCGAAGTAGCCGCGGGCCAGCTGGACGCCGCCGATGAACAGCTCGCCGGGCACGCCGGTGGGCTGCGGCCGCCCGTGGGCGTCGAGCACGAGCAGCTCGGTGCCGGGCACCGGCCGTCCGATGGGGACGTCGGCGGGCACGGGCCGTCCGACCTGCCCGGCGGTCACGTCGATGACGGCCTCGGTCGGCCCGTACTGGTTGAACAGCCGCGCCGCCGGATGACGGTCGAGGAGCAGCCCGGCCTGCTCGGCGGACAGCTTCTCGCCGCCGCTGAAGAAGACGCGCACGCTCGGATGGGCGCAGGTCCCCGCCCCCGCCGCGTCCGCCGAGGCGAGGAACTCGCGCAGCATCGACGGGACGAAGTGGCAGACGGTGACCCCGTGCCGGTCGATCAGCTCGTGGAGGTGGTCCGCGTCACGGTGGCCCCCGGGACGGGCCTGCACCACGGCCGCTCCGGACACGACGGGCAGCAGCAGCTCCCACAGAGAGACGTCGAAGCCGATCGGCGCCTTCTGCAGCACACGGTCGCCGGCGTCGATCGCGTACGCCTCGCGCATCCCGGCGAGCCGGTTCAGCAGACCGCCGTGGGTGAGCACGACGCCCTTCGGGCGTCCGGTCGAGCCGGAGGTGAACAGGAGGGCGGCGGCCCGCCCGGAGGCGAGGGGCCCGTTCACGGGACGGTGGTCGGGCAGGCCGGTGACCCCGCCCTCGGGGACGGTGACCCTCTCCCGGCCCGGGAAGAGCCCGTCGAGCGTCGGCCCGGTCAGCACGATCCGCGGCGCGCCGTCGCCGACGAGCTGTTCCAGACGCGCGGCCGGATAGTCGGGGTCGAGCGGCAGGTGAACGGCACCGGCCTTCAGGACGCCGAGGACGGCGGCGACCAGATCGGCGCCCCGTTCCAGGCAGACGCCCACCCGGTCCTCGGGTCCGACGCCCCGGCCGGCGAGGAGGTGCGCCACCCGGTTGGCCCGTGCGTCGAGCTCCGCGTACGTGAGGACCTCCGCGCCCGTTTCCCCGGCCCCGCCCGTTTCCCCGGCCCCGCCCCTTTCCCCGGCCCCGGCCGTGTCCCCGTCTCCGGGGCGGTCCGCGATCACGGCGGTGGCGTCGGGCGTACGGTCGGCCTGCGCCTCGAACCAGGCGACCACATCGGTGTGCAGCGACTCCACGGCCGGCTCCGAGGCGAGCGCGCCGACGACCCGCTCGTACTCCTCCGAGGACATCACCGGCAGCTCCCGCACCGCCCGGCCGGGGGTCTCCGCGGCGGCGGTCAGCACCGAGACGAGGGCGGCGGCCAGTCGGGCGGCCGTGTCCCGGTCGAAGAGCTCGGTGGAGTACTCCAGCCAGCCGTCGAGCCCGCCGTCCTCCTCGGGCACGAGCTGCACGGAGAGGTCGCACCGGACGGTGCCGACCAGCGACGGCAGCACCTCGGCCTCCAGACCGGGCACGGAGAACGCCAGCGGCGGGGTGTTGTGCAGCACCAGCCAGTGCCGGGCGAGGGTGGTCTGGCCGGACACGTCCCGTTCGGCGGGCACTTCGGCCACGATCCGCTCGAAGGACACGTCCTGGTGCGCGTAAGCGTCCACGCACACGTCCCGGGTGCGCCGCAGCAGAGCCCGGAAGTCGTCGCCGGGCTCCAGGCCCACCCGCAGCGGCAGGGTGTTGACGAAGAAGCCGACACTGGACTCGAGCTCGGCCCGGCGACGGCCGGCGACCGGCGTGCCCACGACCACGTCGTCCTCGCCCGACCAGCGGCCGAGGACGATCGACCAGCCGGCGACGAGTCCCATGAAGAGGGTCGCCTGAGCCTCGTCGGTGAGGGCACGCAGCCCCTTCACGACGGACGCGGGAAGCCGCAGCGGCACCGTGTCACCGGCGTAGGCGCGCTGCGCGGGCCGCGGCCGGTCGGCCGGCACGTCGACCATCGGGACGCCGTCGAGCGTCTCCCGCCAGAACTGGAGCTGCTCGTCCAGCAGTCCCTGCTCCAGCGTGCCGCGCTGCCAGGCGGCGAAGTCCGCGTACTGCAGCGCCAGCGGCGGCAGACCGGCCGCGCGGCCCTCGGAAAGCGCCGCGTACGCCGTCCCCAGCTCCGTCATCAACAGCCCCATGGACCAGCCGTCGACGACGATGTGGTGAACCGACAACACCAGTGTCCATTCGGGCTCAGGGGCGTCGGCGACCTTCAGGAGCACCGCCCGCAGCAGCGGCGGGCGGGCCAGGTCGAAGCCCTCGGAGGCGAACTCGGAGACCGTCCGGTGCAGTTCGCCGCGGGTCGTCTCGCGCACCGGTACGCGCACGGTGACCTCGTCGGCGCCCAGGATCCGCTGCTCCAGCTCGCCGGTCTCGGGGGACTCGCCGATCGCCGTGCGCAGCACCTCGTGGCGCTCCACGAGCAGGGCGAAGCAGCGCTCCATGAGAGCGGGGTCGAGGTCGCCGCGCAGGCGCAGGGCACCCGTGCCGACGTACATGGGCGAACCGGGCCGCAACCGGTCCACCAGGAACAGGCGTTCCTGGCCGAAGGAGAGGGGGGCACGGTCCGTGGCGCCGGTGCGCGGCCCGATGCGGTCGATGGCCTGCCCGACACAGGAGTCGTCGAGGAGCTGGTCCAGAAGCCGGCGTTGCTCGGCCGAGAGCGAGAACTGCATGGAAGTCTCTCCACGATCGTGAACGGTCAGGCAGAAGGGGTCGGTTCCATGGCCCGGCGCACGCTCAGGGGCCGCATGTCGGCCCAGTCGGCGGCATGCACGGTGCGGACCTCCAGCAGGTTGTGGCGACCGGACCAACCTGTCCGCTGAGACGGCGGCTGTATTGTCGGGAGTCCTCCTGACAGCCGTCCCCGCCGCGTCAGGTGAATGCCAGCGGACCCTGCCGGGGGCCCTGGAGCGGGGTGATACTCGGCCCCATGACTCACGACATCCCGAAGATCCCGGACACCCCCGCCTGCGTGGGGGCCCTGGACGTCGCCCGCGCCTACTGCTCCCCGGCCCTGCTGAACCACTCCGTGCGCGCCTACGTCTGGGCGGCGGCGTACGGCTCCGAACACGGCATCGGCTTCGACCCCGAACTGATGTGGGTGGCCTCGATGTTCCACGACATCGGCCTCGTGACCGAGTTCGACAACCGGACGGTGGGCTTCGACCACGCGAGCGGACATGTGGCCTGGGTGTACGGCGCGGGCGCCGGATGGCCGGTGCCGCGGCGCGAGCGTCTGGTGGAGGCGGTCGTCGCGCACATGCTGGACGAGGTCGACGTGGCCGCGGACCCGGAGGGCTTCCTCCTGGAACGGTCGACCAGCATGGACATATCCGGCCGCTACATGGACGACTTCCCGGCGGAGTTCAAGGCAGAGGTGCTGGAGCGCTGGCCCCGCCTCGGGATCGCGGGCGAGTTCCTCGACTGCTTCCGTCTGCAAGCCCATCACAAGCCGGACAGCTCGCCGGCCGCCTCCCTGCGGAACGGCATCGCGGACCGCATCCTGGGCAACGCCCTGGACCGCTGAGGCCCTCGGGGAGGCCCTCAGAGGAACCGGCGTACGGGCGCCACCGCGCCCTCCTTGAGCCGGTGCGACCAGGGCCGGGCGGCCCAGGTCTCCGCGGGGACACCCGCGCTCACCGCCCGGTCCTGGTCGAAGTGCGCGTCGAGGGCGGCGGCGAGCTCCTCGTCGAGGACGGCGAGCATGACTTCCTCGTCGTGGTCGAGGGAGCGGCGGTTGAGGTTGGCGGAGCCGACCACCGACAGGGTGCCGTCCACGGTGAGCACCTTGGCGTGCATCATCGTCGGCCCGTACTCCCAGACGCGCACCCCGGCGTCGAGCAGGCCCGCGTAGAGGCGACGGCCGGCCTGCCGGCAGACCGCCTTGTCGGTGTGCCGTCCCGGTACCAGGAGCTCCACCTCGACGCCCCGGCGGGCGGTGGCCCCGAGGAGACCGGCGAAGTCGTCGTCGGGCGCGAAGTAGGCGGTGGTGAGCCGGACGCGCTCCTCGGCGGATTCGAGCACCACCCGCAGCAGCGTGCGCATGTCCTGCCTGCCGACGCCCGCCGAGCCCCGCACCACCTGCACCGCCGCGTGGCCGGCCGGCGACTGCTCCGGGAACAGGTCGCGCTCGTCGAAGAGCCGGTCGTGGCACTCGGCCCAGTTCTGGGCGAAGGCGGCGGCGAGACCGTCCACGGCGGGGCCCCGCACCCGGAAGTGGGTCTCGCGCCACTCTCCCGCGTGCCGGGCGTCTCCGGCCCATTCCTGGGCGATCCCGACACCGCCGGTGAAGGCGGTGGTCTCGTCGACGACGAGGACCTTGCGGTGGCCGCGGTGGTTCTGTTTGAAGGGGGACAGTCCGAGCGGAGCCCGGAACCACGCCACGTCCACCCCGGCGGCGGTCATCCGCGCGAGGACCGGCCGCTCGATGAGCCGGCTGCCGAAGCCGTCGAGCAGAAGCCTGACCCGTACACCTGCCGCGGCCCGTTCGGCGAGGGCCTCCGCGACGTCGCGGGCGACGCGCCCCCGCCAGTACACGAACGTCATCAGGTCGACGGTCCGGCGGGCGGCACGGATGGCCTCGAGCATCGCGGGGAAGATCTCGTCCCCGTTGCGCAGCGGGAGGATCTGGTTGTGGTCCGTCATGGGGGTGCCGAGGAGGCGCTCCAGACGGCGGCGGATGCGCCGGGCGCGGTCCCGGGTGGCCGGAGGGCCGGGCCGCGAGCCGGGCGAGGGCGCAGCTGTCCGGAGCGCCTCCTCGGCTCTGGCCATGGTGGTTCTTCTCCGTGTCGGGGTTCTGTCCGCGTCGTTCTAGAGCGGGGTGACGTACGCACCGGAGATGCCGCCGTCGACGACGAAGTCCGCCGCGTTGACGAACGAGGAGTCGTCGCTCGCGAGGAAGGCGACGGCCGCGGCGATCTCCTCGGCCTCGGCGAAGCGGCCGGCGGGGATGTGGACGAGGCGGCGCGCGGCGCGCTCGGGGTCCTTGGCGAACAGCTCCTGGAGGAGCGGGGTGTTGACCGGTCCGGGGCAGAGGGCGTTGACGCGGATGCCTTCGCGGGCGAACTGCACGCCGAGCTCGCGGGACATCGCGAGCACGCCGCCCTTGGAGGCGGTGTACGAGATCTGGCTGGTGGCCGCGCCCATGAGAGCGACGAAGGAGGCGGTGTTGATGATGGAGCCCTTGCCCTGGCGGCGCATGTAGGGCAGGGCGGCCTTGCAGCAGAGGTAGACGGAGGTGAGGTTGACGTCCTGGACGCGCTTCCAGGCCTCCAGGCCGGTCTCCAGGATGGAGTCGTCGTCCGGGGGCGAGATGCCGGCGTTGTTGAAGGCGATGTCGACGGAGCCGTAGGTGTCGAAGGCGGTCTTGAACAGCGCCTCGACCTGATCGGGGTCGGTGACGTCGACCTGGACGAAGGTTCCGCCGACCTCCTCGGCGGCGGCCTTGCCTGCGGTCTCGTCGATGTCGCCGCAGACGACGTTCGCACCCTCCGAGGCGAAGCGGCGGGCGGTGGCCAGGCCGATGCCGCTGCCGGCTCCGGTGATGACGGCGGTACGGCCGACCAGTCGACGCATGACGCTCCTTGTTTCGTGGTCGTCGGAAGAGAGAGGAGGACGGGGGCGACGGGGGCGACGGGCGCCCCCGGCGATTCCCTGGCGACCCTAGCCACGGGCGGACGGGCCGGACACCGAGGAGAACCATGGACTACCGGGGGCGCGCGGGAGCCCGTGCGTCGGGAGGTCACGCGCGTCGGAGGTCGCACGCGGGCGAGCGTTCACGCGCGCCGGAGATCACGCGCGGGCAACCGTTCACGCGCCGGAGATCACACGCGGGCGGGCAACCCTTCACGCGCGTCAGACCGTCCACGTGCGGGAGACGAGAGACACGCCCGACGCATGGGCCGCCCAGGTCTCCGTGGGGGGCGGGGACACCGGCAGCCCGGCCGTCTGTGCTTCCAGCAGCAGCCGCACAGGGCCGTCACCGCGCACCGTGAGGACGATCTCGTCGCCCTCCGGACGAGGGGCGGGCAGCAGGAGCCCCCACTTCCAGGGCCCCGAGGCGAACCCCCGGTTCTCCCCGCCCGGTACCTCCGTGGTGCCGATCCGGGCGCTGAGCAGGGCGCCCGCTCGCGTGTAGAGGGTGAGCCGGGAGGCCCGTCCTCCGTCGGTGCCCACCCACAGGCGGATCTCGCGCCCGCCGTCGACCGCACGGCTGCCGCGCACGCGCAGGACCGGGGAAGGGGCCGGAGCTCCAGGGGCCGTGGCGGCGTACCGGCCGCCCTCTCCGAACAGGAGGGGGAAGGTCTCCTCGACGTTCCGGCGTCCGCCGTCGGCGTAGGACCGCGACCAGTCGGTGGCGCCCGTGCCGTCGCTCAGCCACTGGGCTCGGCCCGTGTCGGCGTCGAGTCCGTGCACGAGGCTCGTGGGCGCGGGGTGCGCGCGGTCCACGCGGTCGAGGGCCGTGCCGGTGCCCGTGAGGGCCGGTCCGGCGACGAGCAGGACGGCCAGGGGGATCACCGCCCGACGTCCCGGCAGTGTCACGGCCAGGGACGAGGACAGGGGCGCCGCGACCAGGGCCACCAGGAGCATCGGGATCGCCACGAGGGCCAGGCCGACGGAATCCTTGAGGAGGGCGGCCACCGGGAGCATCAGCACCGCCGCCGAGAGGCCCAGGGCCCCGGCGGGCACGAGGACCCGCAGCCGTGACGTCGCGGGACGCCGGGCCACCGACGCCAGTCCCACGGAGCCGCACAGCGCGGGCCACGCGAACAGGTACGAACCACCGGGGAAGAACAGGGCGGTGGTCACGGCGAGCCCGGCGAACCACAGGACGGCGGCTGCCCCGGCTTCGTACGCGTACCCCTTGCGCAGGAACAGCATCGCCCAGGCGTAGGCGGCGGCGGTCGCGAAGGCGGCGAAGCCGAGCGAGGTGATGGTCGTGCGGTGCGGGTTGCCGAAGGCGAAGCCCCCGTACTCCGGTCGTGCCCAGCACAGCACCTGCCAGCCGGCCAGCCCCAGGGCGAAGGCCACCACCAGGGGCACGGGGAGCGTCGCCACGGCGACGCCCAGAGGCCGCCGCGCGACGCCGGTGCGGCGGTCCGCCCGGAGCAGTACGGCCAGGGCCGCGACCAGGGCTGCCACCGCCAGCGGCAGCACCCACGCCTCGGAGTGGACGACCAGGAGGCCGCCCAGGGTGAAGTAGGTCGCGTCGGAGGCCTTCCGTACCTCGCCGAGGTCCGCGGCGGCGAGCCTGTGAGCCGCGGAGAGCACGGTCGAGCCCAGGTCCTGGAGGCTCCCGGTGTCGAGGTTCGCCAGATTGTCCTCAGTGGTGTGGTAGTTCGCCGAACCGCCGACCACCGCGAAGTTCATCCCGGTCATTCCGGCGCGCTGGAACACGGTGAAGTCGGTCTCGTGGGGGAGGAGCCGGTAGACCTCGTCGGACAGGGACGTGGTGACCGGGGGAAGGTCGCCGAGGGCGGGGAGCAACGCGGCGTTGTGGCCGCCTGTCTGGAACATCACCGCCCGCCCCGATGTCCCCGCCGCGTCGATGTTGAGGACGACGGTGTCACCCGACGGCGAGGAAGGGGAGGACGCGACGAACGCGCGGGCGCCGAGGAGCCCCTCCTCCTCTCCGTCCGTGAGGAGGAACTCGATGTCGTTGCGCGGCGCCGGTCCCTGGCTCAACGCCCTGGCGATCTCCAGGATCGCGCCGACTCCCAGGCCGTCGTCGGAGGCACCCGGACTGTGCAGGGCGGAGTCGTAGTGCGCCACGATCAGCAGACGGCCGGTCGGCCGGGAGCCGGCCACTTTCGCGTGGATGTTGTGCACGGGTGCGATGACCGAGGACCCCGAGCCCGTCTGACTGGCGGTCGACTCCCGGACCTCCGGGGCCAGCCCCAGCGCCGTGAAGGCGTCGACCAGCCGGCGGCGGACCTGGGCGTGCGCGGGGGTGCCCATCGGGTGTGCCGCGGTGGAGAGCGCCGCGATGTGTTCGCGCGCGCGGTCCGCCGAGAACGACGTGGAGGGCGCGTCGGCCGCCACGGCGGAGGGCGGTGAGACGACGCCGAGGGTGCCGTAGCCCGTGAGCAGTACGGCGAGCAGGGCGAGTACGGCGGGCGCCACTCGGCGAAGCGCTGTCATGAGAGGGGTTCCTCAATGTCCTTGAGCGGGATCGTGGGTCCTCGGCCTGTCGCACGTCGCGGACGATTCCGCGGCGGCGACGCGGGCGTTGGTGAGCCGGGGCACGGCGAAGGCGCCCGCGACCAGCAGCAGCCCCGCCGCGATGAAGAACGGGGACCGGAGGCCGAGCCGGTCGGCGAAGACGCCGCCCGCGAGGCCGCCGAGCGGGGAGAGCCCGTTCACGACGGACCGGTACGCACCGTTCACGCTGCCGAACAGATCCGGCGGGATCAGGGTCTGGCGCAGTGTCGTGGCCGCCACGTTGACGAGGGAGACGCTCGCCCCGACGACGGCGAAGGCACCGGCCGCCACCAAGGCGTTCGACGTGCTCCCGGCGACCGCGAAGGGGATCGGGCAGATTCCGAAGGCCAGTTGAAGGGCGGTGCCCCGGCCGAACGCGCGCGTGATCCTGGGCGCCAGGAGCAGTCCGCCCAGCCCGCCCAGGGCGATGACCACGAGCATGACGCTGTACTCCGTGCTGTCCAGGCGCAGTACCTCGAACGCGTACAGGACGACGATGCCGACCACGCCGACGAGGGCGAAGTTGAGCAGTCCGGCGATCAGGCACAGGGTCCGCAGCAGGGAGTGGCCGAAGAGCCGGCGGAAGCCGGAGGCCGTACCGGCTCCCAGGGCGCGCAGCGAGAAGCCGCCGTCCCCTCCCGCCGGGCGTGAACCACGCCCGCGCAGCCCGAACACGAGCACCGCGGAAAGCAGGAACGTGACCGCGTCCACGGCGAACGGGAGGGTGGGCGAGACGAGGAACAGCGCGGTCCCCAGGGGCGTGCCGACGAACTCGATGGCGAGGAACTGCCCGCCCAGAAGGCGGCTGTTGGCCGCATCGAGCGATCCGGGCCCCACGACGTCGCGGACGACGGCCTGGGACAGGTTGTCCGCCAAGGCCTGCACGGAGGTCAGCGTGAAGGCGGTCACCGCGAGAACGGTGATGGTGACCTGGTCCAGGGCGCTGAGGGCGACGAAGCCCGTCAGCACCACGGTGCGGACCCCGTCGCAGAGCCACAGGGCGCGCCACCGGTCGACCCGGTCGGCGAGGGCGCCCGCGAACGGCCCGACGCATATCCACGGCAGCCGGCCCGCGACGGTGACGAGGGACACCAGGAAGGGGTCACGGGTGAGCGCGGCCGCGAACAGCGAGAGGGCGATGGTCCGCACCCCGTCACCGAGGCCGGAGACGGTGGTCGCGGTCCACAGCCGCCGGAACCCGCGCGCGAAGGGCGGACGGCCGGTCTTCACCCTCATCCCCTCGCGTCCGCGGCTCGTTCCCTCACGTCCGGAGCTCCGCCGCGACCTCGTCCGCCCGCATCCCCTGGACCTTGCGGATGATCTCGGCGATCCGGTCGGCGTCCGCGCCGCCGAGCCGTGCCCGTTCTCGCACCAGGTCGGCCAGCGAGGCGATCGTGGGTGCCTCGATGAAGAAGTGCAGGGGAAGCTCGACCCGGAACAGCTCGCGTACCTGGGACACCATCAGCGTCGCGAGCAGCGAGTGGCCGCCGAGGCGGAAGAAGTCGTCGTCCCTGCCGGGCGCTTCGACGTCGAGCGTCTGCTGCCAGATGTCGGCGAGGATCCGTTCCAGCTCCCCCGAGGGCGGCGTGTGAACGGCGACGTCATGGGAACGGACCCGGGCGGGAACGGGGAGGGCGCCCCGGTCGAGCCGGCCACCGGCCGTGCGGGGGAAGGCGTCCAGGGCCGTGATGTGGTCCGGGACCATCGGGCCGGGCAGGCGGTCGGCCAGGAGACGGCGCAACGCCTCCCCGCCCGCGATCGCCCCGGTGACGTACGCGAGCAGCTCGTGGCCGCCGTCATCGTCGCTGCGGGCGAGGACGACCGCCTCCTCCACGCCCGGCTGTTCCCGCAGGGCGGCCGTCACCTCGTCGACGTCGACCAGGGCGCCCCGCACCTCCAGGAGGTGGCGGTCCGTCGCGTGCGCCGCGGCGTACGCGGCGAGTGGCCCGGCCGGTCCCGCCAGTCCGGTCAGAGGTGCGTCGCCGCCTCCCGTGAGCGCCCCCAGGACCTCGAGGAACGCCGCCACCACGTGCTCGGCGGTCTCCCGGGCGAACAGCTCGCCGGAGTAGTGCAGCCAGCCCGACACGCCACCCTCGGCCGTCGGGTGGAGATCGAGGCTCAGGTCGAACTCGGTGTCCGGGGAGGGGAGTTCGACCACCTCGGCCGAAACGCCCGGGAGTCGGATGCTGCCCATCGGGACGTCCCGCAGGGCGACCATCACGGTGGGCCGCAGAGGCCGTCCGCCGGTCTCCTCCCCGGCGGCGCCGACGATGCGGTGCAGGGGAAGTTCCTGGTGCGCGTACGCGTCGACGCACCGGCCGCGCGTGTGCGCAAGCAAGTCGTCGAACGTGCCGACCGGGTCGACCGTCAGCCGCAGCGGCACGGTCCGGGCGAAGAACCCCACCACCCGTTCGACCTCGGGCCGGGGGCGTCCCGCCGTCGCGGTGCACAGCAGGAGGTCCGACTGGCCCGACCAGCGCTCCAGCACCAGGGCGAACGCGGAGAGCAGCACCATGAACGGGGTGGCCTCCGCCGACTGGCCGAGCCTCGTGAGCACCGAGGTCAGATCGGGGGAGACGGCCACCGGCACGGCACGGTCGCGCGCCGCCCGCCCGTCCGGCCGCGGAAGAGCCCCGACGGGAAGAACGGGAACCCGGGCGCCGGTCAGGGACTCCCGCCAGTACGCCGCGTGGCGGGCCGCCTGCGGGAGCTCCGCCTGCCGGCGCTCCCACGCGGCGAAGTCCGCGAACTGCACGGCCGGCGGGGCGAGGACCGGCGGCCGTCCCTCGGACGCCGCCGCGTACAGAGCGATGAGTTCCTGGACGAGAATGCCCAGCGACCAGCCGTCCAGCACGGCGTGGTGCGCCGTCAGGGCCATGACCCAGGAGGCCGCCCCCTCCCGGGGCCCCGCCGCGTCGCCGCCGTCCCGCACCTTCCAGAGCGCGGTGCGGATCAGGGGTGGGCGCTCCAGGTCGAAGGGGATCGCCGCGAGTTCGGCCAGCCGCCCCGGCACCTCGTCCTCCGGAACGTCCTCCACGGTGAGCGGCACGGACACCTCGTCCGAGTCCCGCACCACCTGGACGAGCCCGTCGGCGCTGGTGACCTCGAAGCCGGTACGCAGCGGCTCGTGCCGCCGTACGAGCGCCGCCAGCGCCTCGCGCAGCGCGTCCTCGTTCAGGTCGCCCGTGAGCCTCAGGGCTACCGGCACGACGTACGCCGACGATTCCGGCCGCATCTGCTGGTGGAAGTAGAGGCGCTCCTGGTTGGTGGCGGCGGGGAGCCGGTTGATCCCGGCCTCGCGGGGCAGCAGGGGGAGCGGCTGCCGGCCCGCCTTGCCCAGCTCGGCCAGGCGGCGGCTGAGCAGCCGGCGCCGGTCCGGCGACAGCGCGTCGATGCGACGGTGCAGGTCGTCGGGGTGCGACGCCGTCTCGTCCGCCATCACTGACCTCCTTGTGTTCCGGTGACGGGGGTGCGCGGGGGGTTCCGCGTACGGTCGCGAAGACGCGACGTGCCCGACGTACGTGCCGGGCATCGTGGCAGCGTGCCGCGCCCGGCAGGCAGTCGGGAGGACTCCCGACTGCCGTCCCGCACCCGGGGGACCGGAAGGTCGACAGCAGGGTCCGAAGGACCGACCGACGGGTGGCGCGTGGCCGACGCGCCCGGGGAAGAGTGGTGACGGTGGAGCAGACGATCCAGTTCGAGACGTCGTTCGCGCAGCAGAGCCTCTGGTTGCAGCACCAGCTCGATCCGGACCGGCCCACGTACCACGTGGTGTCCGTCGTGGGGGTCAGGGGAGTCCTCGACGCGGCCGTCCTGGAGAAGGCGCTGAACACCGTCGTGGAGCGGCACGAGGCGCTGCGCACCGTCTTCGCCCTGGCCGACGGGGCGCCGGTCCAGGTGATCGCTCCCGGGGAACCGGTGACCGTCCGCGTCGTCGAGGTGGCGCCGGACGGGGTCGAGGCGGAGGTCCGCGAGGAGGGTCGACGGCCCTTCGACCTCAGGAACGGCCCCCTCCTGCGTTGCACGCTCCTGAGGCTCGCGGCCGACCACCACATCGTCGTCCTCGCCCTGCACCACATCGTCACGGACGGCGTCTCCTCGCGGATCCTCTTCGCCGAGCTGTCGGCCGCCTACGAGGCACACCGCGAGGGTCGAGAACCGGAGCTGCCCGAACTTCCCATCCAGTACGCGGACTTCGCCGTGTGGCAGCGCGGCCGGCTGCGGGGCGAGACGCTGCGGGAACTGACCGACTACTGGAGCGGACAGCTGGCCGGCGCCACGTCCCCGCGCCTTCCGGCGGACCGGCCGCGGCCCGAGGTGGCGACGTCACGCGGCCGTTCCTACTGGTTCACGCTGCCCGCACCCCTGATGGACCGGCTGGAGGCGCTGGCCAGGGAGCGGCGGGCCACGCTGTTCATGGCCCTGCTCGCGGGGTTCGACGTGCTGCTCTCCCGCGTCTGCGGCCAGGACGACATCACGGTCACGTCCCCGACGGCGGGCCGCGAACGCCCCGAACTCGAGGGACTGATCGGCTACTTCGTCAACACCCTGCCGCTGCGCGTGGACACGGGGGGTGATCCCCGCTTCGTCGAGCTGATCGACCGGGTCCGCGACACCTGCGTGGGAGCCTGGGACCACCAGGAGCTCCCCTACGAGCTACTGCTCGAACACCTGCGCGCGGAGCGGCCCTCCGGGGACCGTACGGCCGACGCGCCCGTGATGGTGGTGCTCCAGAACATGACGCGCCCCTCGTGGACCGCCGCGGGTCTCGCGTTCGAACCCATGTGGACGGAGACCGGCACCGCGAAGACGGACCTGCTCCTCGACGTCTCGCCGGGCGCCGACGTCTACCGGGCCCGCATCGAATACCGCACCGACCTGTTCGACGAGGACACCATCGCCCGCATGGCGGCACAGCTGACGACGCTGCTGCACTCCGTCGCCGACCTGCCCGAGCAGCGGATCTCCGGCATCCCCCTGCTGACGCCGGAGGAACGGACGGCGGTCCTGACCGCCGCCGACCGGACCGGCGTGGGCGGCGGGCCCGACGCCCACGCCGGTCCGGCCGAGGAGTGGGCGCGCCTGACCCCCGAGGCCCCGGCCCTCCTGCACGGGGGCGAGCGGATCGACTACGCGGAGCTGGACCGCCGGGCCACCGACCTCGCCGACCGGCTCCGCGGGGAGGGCGTCGGTCCGGAGACGACGGTCGCGCTGCCGCTCGACGCCGGACCCGACCTGCTCGTCGCCCTCCTCGCCGTGAGCAGGGCCGGTGGCGGGCACCTGGTCCTCGACCGGAAGAGCCCGGTCGAGGTCGTCGGCCGGGCCGTCAGGGCCGCCGGCGCCTCGCATGCCGTGACCGACGGCTCCGCGCACCCGCTGCCCGACTCGGTGAAGACCATCGCCCTCGGTACGCCGGACCCGATCGCCCGGCCGGATTCCGACACCCGGGCCGGGAGCGGCGCGGCCGTCTCCGGTCCCGCGCCGACACCCCCGCCCGGCAGCCTGGCCATGACCGCGCCCGGCATCGGATACGGAGCCCGCTCCGGCGCGCTCCACAGCCACGGCCAGCTCGCCGCGGGGGCACGTGCCGCCGCCGACGCCCTCGGCCTCGCGCGGGGCGACCGCTACCTGCTCGTCGCCCCGGATCCCGAGCGGTTCGCGGCCGAGGCGTGGCCCGTGCTCGCCGCGGGCGCCGCGCTGGTCCTGGCGGAGACCTGGGCCGCCGCCGAGAAGTCGGACGTCACAGTCGTCTCCGTCTCCGGGGCCTCTTCCGACGAGGAGGCGCACCCCTCCGCGCTGCCCTCCTCGGTGCACACCCGGATCTTCTGGGACGACCGCTTGCCCGCCGCCGACGAGCGGGGCGAGTGGGCCGCCGCACACGGCCGCTCGCTCCACGCCCGCACGATGCCGGAAGTGGCGGGCCTGTACGCGGTCGGTCCGCTGCCCCCGGAGGGCTCCGCCGAGCGCACGGCCGCCGATCTCGCCCCGGGGCTGCGGGCCCACGTCCTCGACGCCCGGATGGAGCCGGTGCCGTTCGGCACGACGGGTGAACTCCACCTGGCGGGAGCGGCGGTGGGCCGGGGCTACCGGTCGCATCCCCGCGAGACCGCGGCCCGCTTCGTACCGGATCCGCATGGCGCGACCCCCGGCGGACTCCTTCACCGCACCGGTGAACTGGCGCGACTGCGTCCCGACGGGGGACTGGAGATCGTCGGGCGTGCCGACGGGCTCGTCCGCTCGGGAGGCCTGCGCGTCACCCCGTCCGCGGTCGAGGAGACGGCGGCGGCCCACCCGGACGTGGCCGACTGCGTGTGCTTCGTTCTGCCCGAGGCCGCCGACGGGCAGGGCCTGGTGCTGTACGTGGCACCGCGCCCCGGCGTCTCGGTGGATCCGCGTGCCACGGCGGCGTACCTCCACGAGCGGCTGCCCGGGGCGGCCGTGCCCCGGGTGATCGTCCCGGTCGGCCGGATCCCGCGCGACGCCTCGGGCGCCCCCGCCTACGGGGACCTTCCCGCGCCGGAGACGTCGCCCGACGGCCGGGAGCGTCACGTGGAGCCCCGCACGCCCTTCGAGGAGGAGATCGCCGGCATCTGGCGGGAGGAGTTCGGCATCGACTCCGTCGGGGTGTACGACGACTTCTTCGAGCTCGGCGGCCAGTCGCTGGCGGCGGTCCGGGTGGCGGCGCGCGTCCAGGAGCTCTTCGGTGTCGACCTGCCGCTGCGGGAGCTGTACGCCGACTTCACCGTCGCGGAGATGGCCTGGCGGGTCCTCGAAGCGCTGACCGGCTCGGACGCGGACGGCACCGGACTCTGACGGACGACGGCCGTGACTCTGTCGGACGACGGACGACGGCCGTGACTCTGTCGGACGACGGACGGCGGCCGTGACTCTGTCGGACGACGGACGACGGCCGTACGAGCCGCCGACCGCCGTCCGTCCGTGGTCATCGCGCCTCAGGCGCCGTCCGTCGACGCGGGCCACTCCATCCAACGGGTGGTGGCACGGGCCAGCAGCCTGTCGCCGTCGCCGTGCAGCACCGTGGTGTGGGACGTGGTGCGGGGGTCCCGCTGGTCGAGGCGTGCCGTCACCACGCAGGGTTCGCCCACCGACGGCAGGTCCAGGACCTCCGCGTGCATCCAGCCCAGGACCCGGGTCACGTCCGTCGCTCCGACGGTCCAGCCCGCCGGACAGTCGAGCACGCTCCAGACGACCTCCGGCGCGACCCGGCCGGCGCGGAGCGGCACGGAGGCGTCGGGGACCCACGGGCAGGCCACGTGTCCCGGCTCTCCCGGCACCGGCCCCGGCGCCAGCAAGAGGCCGCCCGGCGCGGATCTGGCGGGCCCGCACACGAAGCAGGTGGGGAAGGGATGGCGGCGACGGCCCTCGAAAAGCCCGGCGGCCTCGTGCGCGACGGCCGGCGAGACGGTACGCAGGGGCGCCACGCCGTGCCGCGTCGGTGACGCCGTCGCCACGAGTGTCGCCCCGTCCCACACGTGCGTGCGCCGGCCGGCGGCCTCGACCCGGAGCGGCACCTCCAGCGGGGGCGGGTGGTGCAGGGAGACCGCGACGGGCCCGGGGAGGGCGGCGGAGGCCGCCTCGGCGACAAGCCCGCAGAAGAACCCTCCGTTGGCGCTGTGCGCGGGGCCGTTGAACCGGGCGGGGACGACGAGCGTATCCATGTCTGTCACGTCAGCGGAGTCTGCCCTGCGGGCACGGGAGAACCAGTCAGGGGATCCACGGACTGGCCGCCCTCGAAGAGGCTGCTGTTGCATCGGTCCCCCAGCGTCGGCACGCACCGGAAAGCGTGGACCGGCACGGCGGCGGAACGAAAGCGATGTGACTTCTCTATGCGGCTGTCCGGACCGGTAGATCCGCTGTCCGTGGACCTGGACGCGGTGGACCTCACCGACCCCCGTACGTACGCGCACGGCGATCCCCACCCCGTGTGGCAGGCCATGCGCGCCCGTGAGCCGGTGCGCTGGCACCCCAAGGGCGACGGGGGCTTCTGGTCCGTCACCACCTACGACGACGCCTCGTTCGTCCTGCGCGACCACACAGCCTTCACCTCCGAACGGGGAACCCTGCTGAGCCTTCTGGGCAAGGACGATCCGGCCGGCGGACGGCAGATGGCGGCCACCGACCCGCCCCGGCACACCCGGATGCGGGCGCCGCTCCAGCGCGCCCTGACGATCAAGGCGGTGGAGCACTCCACCGACGTCATCGCCGGCCAGGTGCGACGCCTGCTCGCCCCGGCCCGCTCCGGAGAGCCGTTCGACCTCGCCGAGGCCCTCACGGAGCTGCCGATGGCGGTCGCCGGGATGCTGATGGGTCTGCCCGAGGAGGACTGGCCGAGGCTCACCCGTCTCACTCTGATGTCCATCGCCGCGGAAGACCCCGAGTACATGGCGCAGTCGACCCCGGAGGAGACGGCCGCCCTCGCACACCGCGAACTGTTCGCCTACTTCGCGGAGGTCGTGCGCCTGCGCCACAGGAAGCCCGGCGACGACCTCATCACCCTGCTGATGAACACCGCCGTCGACGGTGAGCCGCTGGGACCGGGTGAGGTCCTCTCCAACTGCTACAGCCTGCTCCTGGGCGCGAACGTCACCACCCCCTACGTGCCGCTGGCCGTCTTCGACAGCCTGCTCGGCACGCCCGCCCTGGACGACCTGCTCAGTCCCCACTCGGTGAGCGACACCCTGGAGGAGGCACTGCGCTGGGCCTCGCCCGCCAACCACTTCATGCGGCACGCACAGCACGACGTGGATCTGGGCACCAGCCGGATCCGGGCCGGTGACGCGGTGGTCGTCTGGCTGGGGTCCGCCAACCGCGACGAGAAGGTCTTCACCGACCCGTACGTCTTCGACCCCCGCCGCAAGCCGAACCGGCACATGGCCTTCGGCAGCGGCGCCCACTACTGCGTCGGCCACACCGTGGCGCGGGTCAGCCTGCGCACCCTGCTGACGGAGCTCGCCGAAGGTTTCACGAGCTTCGAGAGGGCCGGCGAGACCGCGCACCTGAGCTCGAACTTCGTCGCCGGAATCAAGCATCTCGTCGTGACCGCGAAGGTGAGGAACTGACGATGGCCGCCGTACGCACCGGAAAGTGGCTGATGAGGGAACCGTCCCCGGACGCTTCCTCCCGCATCTTCTGCCTGCCGTACTCGGGCTGTGGCGCGAGCATGTACCGCGACTGGCCCAGGTTCGTGGGGGAGACGGAGATCTGCCCCGTTCAGCTGCCGGGCCGGGAGAACAGGTTCCGTGAGAAGCCGTTCTCCTCCTTCGACGAGCTCGCCCGCGCGGTGAGCGTGGGGCTGCTGCCGTACCTGGACCGCCCCTTCGCCTTCTTCGGGCACTGCAGCTCGGCACTGGCCGGGTACGAGATCGTGCTGCACATGGCACGGGCGGGCTACCCGCGTCCGGCCCGGCTCTTCGTCTCCTCGCAGGTGGCCCCCCATCAGGGGCCCCACGGGCGCTTCCTGGACCTGTCGGGCCCCGAACTCCAGGCGGAGGTGACCGGGCTGCTGGCCGGCCTCGGCGTGCCGAGCAGGCCCGACCTGGTGGAACTCACCACCGAGGTGCTGGTCGCCGACGTGGCGACACACCGGAACTACGGCGTGGTGGACCCCACACCGGTGAACTGCCCGGTCACCGCCATCGGCTGGGACGCCGACACCGAAGTCCCCCACGACCTCATGGGCGGGTGGAGCGACATCGGCGACTGCGACTTCACCGTGCTGAACGGGCCGCACTACGCGTTCATGGACGCCCCGGCCGAACTGGTGGAGGTGCTCGCGGGCGGGCTCGCCGGGCCGGGCGGGACCGACGAGCCGGGAGCGGCCGCCGGGCGGGCGACCGCGGCAGAGGGAGACCCCAGTGGACCGTGACCGGATCGAGGAACGCGCCAGGATCGAGCGGGAGCTGCTGAACCGCCGCCGCGCCGCCCGCACCATTCCGGTGCTGCCGCGCACCGAGGGCGAGCAGCGCTTCCCGGCCGCGGTCTCCCAGGAGGGGATGTGGCAGGGCGTGGCGGACACCTCCGGCCCCTCGCTGGCCATCGTCAGCGCCCTGCGGCTGCGGGGGCCGCTGGACGTCGCCGCATTCGAACGGTCCTGGAACGCCGTGATCGCGCGGCACGAGACGCTGCGCACCGCGCTCCGCGTCGAGGACGGCCGGCTCACCCAGATCGTCGCGGAACGCGTGGCGGCGACGCTGCGGGTCGACGACCTGGACCTCGCCGATCTCGACCGGACGGTGTACGAGGAGGTCGACCGCCCCTTCCCGCTCGACCGGGCACCGCTCGCGAGACTCCGGCTCTTCCGGGTGGCCGAGGACGACCACGTGGCGCTGCTCCTGCTGCACCACATCATCGGCGAGGCACGCTCCCTGGAGGTGGTCGTCCGGGACCTTTCGGCCCACTACGCGGCCGACCTCGCGGGCGTGCCGTGCGCGCTGCCGCCGCTGCCGGTGCAGTGGGCCGACTTCGCGGCCTGGCAGCGGGACCGGCTCGAGGGGGCCAGAGGCGCCGAGCTGATCGCGTACTGGTCCGCGCGACTGGCCGGCGCGGAACCGGCCGTCATGCCGAACGACCGGGAACCCGGCGCCGACGCGGGCCCCCTGGGCGGGATGTCGATCGTCCCGCTCCCCGACGAACTCCACCAGGGGATGCTCGCCCTGGCCAAAGAGCGCCGCACCACCCTCTACACACTGGGCCTCTCCGCCTTCACCGTGCTCCTCGCGCGCCACTCCGGCCAGCGCGACATCGCGGTCAACGCACCCGTGTCGTACCGCAACCGGAGCGAACTGCGGGACCTCGTGGCGGACTTCTCCGGCGACGTCGTCATCCGCACCGACCTGTCGGGCGACCCCACCTTCGCCGAACTCGTCTCCGCCACCCACGAGCGCGTCACCCAGGACTTCGCCTATCCCGAGCTGCCCCCCCACCTCCTGGAGCCGTACCTCGACACCCCCGACCTGATGAAGCGCATCGACGACGTCCAGTTCACCGCCGAAGAGGAACTGGACGTCCTCCTGGAGACCGGGGAGCTGCGGACCGAGAGGATCACGGCCGCCCGCCAGTACGTACTGCGCCCGCTGAGCGTCCGGCTGCGCCACGACGCGAACGGCGCCGTGGTCCAGGTCCGCTATCGGACCTCCCACTTCTCCCCGTCGCGCATCGAGCGGCTGATGAGCCGGTACGTGGACGTGCTCGAGGAGATGACGGCGCACCAGGAACGCCGGGTGTTCGCCCGCCCGGGAGATCTGTGACCCGCTCAGTACCGGTGGTGTCCGGCCGCCGACGATCATCTGGAGCCAGCGTGCAAGCCTCGACCTTCGTCGACATCCTGTCGCGACGGGCGGAAGCGACCCCGTCCCGCACGGCCTTCGAGTTCCCGTCCGACGACGGCACGTCGGCGGTGCTCACCTACGCGCGGCTCGACGAGAGGGCCCGCACTCTCGCCCGGGTGCTCGGGGAACACCGTGCGGCGGGCGCCGGCGTCCTGCTGCTCTTCCCGCCGGGCGAGGACTACATCGTGGGGTTCCTCGGCTGCCTGTACGCGGGGGCCGTCGCCGTCCCCGTAGCCCTGCCGGCCGGCGCGCGCGGCGAGCCCCAGGTCCTGGCCGTCGCCGCGGACTCCGGAGCCGTCGTCGCCCTCACGGACACGGCGACGAAGGCCCAGCTCCACGGCCGCGGATCGGCCCTGCTCACCGTGCCCGGCCTGCGGTGGATCGAGATCGACGGCCTGCCGGAGCCGGCCGGTGAGCCCGCCCCCGGTCGGCCGCCCGCCCCGCACGCGCCCGCGTTCCTCCAGTACACCTCGGGATCGACCGGCACCCCCAAGGGCGTCGTGGTGCGCCACGACAACCTGGTGCACAACTCGCGGATCATCGCGGGCGCCATCGGCGCGGGACCCGAGAGCTCCAGCGTCAGCTGGCTGCCGCCGTACCACGACATGGGACTGATCGGCGGCATCCTGCAGCCGCTCTACAGCGGCTTCCCCAGCACGATGCTGCCCCCCACGGCCTTCCTGCGCAGCCCGATGCGGTGGCTCGACGCCATCAGCAGCCGAGGGGCCACGCTCTCCGCCGCACCGGACTTCGCCTACCTCGAGGCCGTCCGGCGGACCACCCCCGAGGAGCGCCTGCGGCTCGATCTCAGCCGCTGGGAGCACGCGCTGGTCGGCGCGGAGCCGGTGCGCGCGTCCACGATGGAGGCGTTCGCGCGGGCCTTCGCCCCCGCGGGCTTCCGTCCCTCGGCCCTCCACCCCTGCTACGGCCTCGCCGAGGCCACGCTGCTGGTCACCGGCGGAACGCCCGCCGACGGCCGACCGCGCACGGCTCGCGTCTCCCGGCAGGACCTGGCGGAGGGCCGGGCGACGGACCGGACCGGATCCGTGTCCGGGCCGACCGCCGTGCTCACGTCGAGCGGCCGCCCGCGGGGCGAGGACCTGGTGGTGGTGGTCGACCCCGACACCGGCCTGCGGGCCGGGCCCGACCGCGTCGGCGAGGTCTGGGTCGCCGGACCGACCGTCGCCGACGGGTACTGGAAGCGTCCCGAGGAGACCGAGCGGGTCTTCCGGGCGCGCCTCGCCGGCCACGGCGACCAGGACTTCCTGCGCACGGGCGACCTCGGCTTCCTTCGGGACGGCGAGCTGTACGTCACGGGCCGCGTCAAGGACGTCATGGTCGTCAGGGGCAGGAACCATCACCCGCAGGACGTCGAGCAGACCGCGGAGTCCGCGCACCCGGGGCTGCGGCCGACGCGCGGCGCGGCCTTCTCCGTCGACGACGGCGACACGGAGCGGGTCGTGCTCGTCCACGAGGTGCAGCGCGGCTTCGCCCCGGCGGAGGCGGCCGACGTCGTGACGGCCGTGCGCAGGGCCGTCGCCTCCGAACACGGGATCCACCTCCACGATGTCGCCCTGGTACGGCCCGGCACCATCCCGCGTACCACCAGCGGCAAGATCCGCCGCTCCGCCTGCCGCGAGCTGTGGGCGTCCGACGCCCTGGCCCGCGTGGCGCCCGCGGCCACGGCCCGCGACGCGGACCCGGAGACGGGACCCGCCTCCGGACTCCTCGCGCACCCCGAACTGGCCGCGCTCCTCCGCGAGGTGCTCGGCGACGACGCGGACCGGGCCGAGGCGGACACCGCACTGGTCGGCCTCGGACTGGACTCGCTGCGGGCCGTGCACCTCGCCTCGGCGCTGCGGGAGTCGTACGGCCGCGACGTCCCCGTCGCCGAACTGCTCGGCGGCATGACCCCGGCCGACCTCGACCGGGCCCTCTCCCTCGGCCCTTCCTCACCCGTGGAGACCCCGCCCTCCGCCCTCGTCGAACCAGCCGTACGGGACCACGCGACCGACCGTCAGCGGAACATGTGGCTCCTCGACCGGATGGGCGCCGGTCGCGCCTACCACGTCGTCGGCGGGGTACGGCTGACCGGACCCGTGCGTCCGGAACTGCTCCGTGACGGCCTGACCGAACTCGTCCGGGCCCACTCAGGACTGCGCACCGTCTTCGCGCTCGGCGCCGACGACGTGCTGAGGACCGTCGAATCGCCTCCGTACGCCGTCGAGTTGCCCGTACGCGACATCCCCGCGAGCCCCGGCCGGGACGAGGCCGACCCGCGGGACGCGATTCCCGTGCACGCCGCCGAGGCCATCGGAGAACTGGCGGCCGAGCCGTTCGACCTGGCGGAAGGACCGCTGCTGCGCGCGGTGCTGCTGCGCGCGGCCGAGGACGAGTGGTACCTCGGCGTCGTGGCCCACCACGTCGTCCTGGACGGCTGGTCCATGGGCCTCCTGCTCGGGCGACTCGGCGCGTACTACCGAGAGGGGCGGGCGGACGGCGTGGCCCTTCCGGACCCGGTGCTCCTGCCGTCGCCGGCCCTCGACCCGGCCGCCGAGGCGTTCTGGCGCGACCGTCTGGACGGCGCCGAACCCGTCGAACTCCCGTTGGACCGGCCCGTGCCGCCCACGCCGTCCTGGCAGGGCGCGGCGCTGCCGTTCCGGCTCGACGCCGCGGCAACGACACGGCTGAAGTCCGCCGCGGCGGCGCGCAACGCGACCCCGTTCATGGCCCTGCTCACGGGCCTCTCCGCCGTTCTGACCCACTGGACCGGCAAGGACGACCTCGTGATCGGCACGCCGGCGGCGGGCAGGCACCGGCCCGGCACCGAACAGGCGGTCGGACTGCTCGTCAATCTGGTGCCCCTGCGGGTCGACGCGTCGGGCAACCCCCGGTTCGAGGAACTCCTGGACAGGGTGCGCGACACCTGCCTGACCGCCTACCCGTACCAGGACCATCCGTACGAAGAGATCCAGCGGCACGCGGGAGTCGACCGCACCGGCGGCCGGGCGCCCCTGGTACGGGTGTCGCTGGCCTTGCAGAACCTGCCGGCCCTCCCCTGGGAGGCGCGGGGTGTTCACGCGGAACCCTTCGAACTCCCCAGCCCAGGGTCACAGTTCGAACTCGCCCTGCACGTCTTCGAGCGGCCCGACGGCGGTCTCGACGGCCACGCGGTCTACGACACCTCGCTCTTCGAGCGCGGTTCCGTCGAGTCCCTGCTCGACACGCTGCGGCTCGTCCTGGAAACCGCGGCGGACCGGATGGACACCGTCGTGCGGGAGCTGCCGCTGGTCTCCGAGACGGCACTCGACCGCCTGGTCCACGAGTTCGGCGGGCGCGACGTGCCGGCACTCGCCGACGGCCTGCTCCACACGGCCTTCGAGGCGCAGGCGGAGCGCACCCCGGAAGCGACCGCCGTGGTGGCGCAGGACGCCACGGTCTCCTACGGCGAGCTGGAGGAACGGGCCAACCGGCTGGCCGGCCTGCTCCGCTCGATGGGGGCGGGACCGGACGCACGGGTCGGGGTCTGCCTCCCCCGCTCTCCCGAACTGGTCGTCGCCCTCCTCGCCGTGCTGAAGGCAGGGGCCGCCTACGTACCCCTCGACGCCGAGCACCCGCCCGGTCGCCTCGCCGGCCTGCTGGCCGACGCACGCCCGAGCACCCTGCTCACCACGGGGGAACTCGCCGCACGCCTGGGAGAGCACGGAGCGCGGCTCGACGACGGAGACGGCGCCGCCGGGGGCGGCGCGCCCGTGGTGGTCCGCCTGGACGCGGCGCCGCATCCCGCCGCCGGATTCCCGGCTTCCCGCCCGTCCCGGCGGGCGGACGGCCGGAACCTGGCCTTCGTCGTCTACACCTCGGGAACCAGCGGCACGCCGAAGGCGGTGATGACCCCGCACGCCGGTGCCACGAACCGCGTGGAGTGGATGCAGCGGGACCTCCCCCTCGGCCGGTCGGACGCGGTGCTCCACAAGACGTCGGTGGGCTTCGACGTCTCCGTGTGGGAGATCTTCTGGCCGTTGAGCGTCGGCGCGAGGATCGTGCTGGCGAAGCCCCACGGGCAGCAGGACCCCCGGTACCTGGTCCGGCTCATCCAGGAACAGGCGGTCACCACCTGCGACTTCGTCCCCTCGATGCTCGCGGTGTTCCTAGACGAGCCGGGCGTCGGCGGATGCGCGCGTCCCCTGCGCCGGGTGTTCTCCAACAGCGAGGCGCTGTCACCCGCACTGGCGGACCGCTTCCACGAGCGCCTGCCGTCGGTGGAGCTGTTCAACCTGTACGGACCCACCGAGGCGACCATCGAGGTCGTCGGCCACTCGGTGCGCCCCGGCGCCCACCAGGGCGCCCGGCTGCCGGTCGGCCGCCCGATCCCGGGGGCCCGCGTGTACGTCCTCGACGACCGCGGCCGTCCGGCGCCGGTGGGGATGCCCGGTGAGGTGTGCATCGGCGGCCTGCCCGTCACCCGCGGCTACTGGGGGCGCCCCGGGGCCACCGCCGAGCGGTTCGTGCCCGACCCCTTCGAGCCGGGCGGACGTCTCTACCGAACGGGCGACCTCGGCCGCTGGACCGCCGACGGAACGCTCGACTTCCTCGGCCGGGCGGACGACCAGGTGAAGATCCGGGGCCACCGGATCGAACCGGCCGAAGTGGAGACCGCGCTGGCCGGGCACCCGGCCGTCAGTGCCGTGGCGGTGGTGCCCAGGCCCGGTCCCGACGGCAGGCTCCGCCTGGTCGCCTACACCGTGCCGGCGGCGGGGGAGGAGAAGACGGCGGACGCCGCCGAGCTGCGGTCGTTCCTGTCCGGACGGCTGCCGGAGGCGATGATCCCCGCCGCCTTCGTCCAGCTCCCCGCCCTGCCCCTGGGCCCGAACGGCAAACTCGCCCGCCGCGCCCTGCCCGACCCGGAACCGGCCGACGCGCCGTCCGCCCACGTGGCGCCCGCCACCGAGACGGAACACCGGCTGGCGGCGATATGGAGCGCACTCCTCGACATCCCGGGGGTCTCCGTCACGGACGGCTTCTTCGAGCTCGGCGGGCATTCCCTGCTGGCCACCCGCATGGTGGCCCGCATCCGTGAGGACGTGGGCGTGGAGCTGTCCGTCGCCGAGCTCCTGAGGGCCGGAACCACGATCCGGTCGCTCGCCGGAACGGTGGAACGCGCACAGCTGGACCAGACGTCACCCGACGAACTGGAACGGCTCCTGCGCGAGTTGGACGGCATCTCCGACGAGGCCGTGACCGGTCTGCTGGACGCCGGCGACGACGTATGACCACCCCCTGCTCCCGGGCCCCGAGCGGAACGGGAGTAGGGAGGTTTCCGGACATGGCCCGCCGGGCTTCCTGTGCCAGATTGACTGCACCTTCCGATTGGCCGGACCTTTACGCGCACACCAGGAGCATGAGATGGCTGACGCACTGCAGGACGACGACCGATACCTGGTCGTCCTCAACGACGAGCTCCAGTACTCGATCTGGCGCTCCGGCACGGACGTCCCCGAGGGCTGGCGCGCCGAGGGCGCCGAGGGCAGCCGGGAGGAGTGCCTCGCGCACATCGACCGGGTCTGGACGGACATGCGGCCGCTGAGCCTGCGCCGTCACATGGAGCAGCAGGGGGCCTGAGCGCGGGCGCTGCTCCGAGGCGCACCCCGACACCGCGAGGGCAGGCGCTGTAGGGGGCTTCCCCGACTGCTGTCCGCGCCGACCGTTCACGAGGATGTGTGCGCCCGGACGTCCGGGCGCACGGGTCGCAGCGATCTGGAGACGTCACCTCATGAGAAATGTGCCCCGAGCGCACGGAACCGACACGTCCCCCGTGCGGGGCCTGGGCGTCGGCCGTTCCGTACCGGGACCGGGCTCCCTCGGCCCTGACTTCCGCGAGTGGAGCGTCCCCCGCCGGATCGCCGGTGTGGCCGCCGAGGCCCCGGACCGGATCGCGATCGACGGGGCCACGCGGCTCTCGTACGCCGAGATGATCGGCCGTGTCCGCCGCTGGGGCCGGGTGGTGACGGACGCGGGAGCCGGGCGCGGTTCGCTCGTCGCGGTCTGCCTGCCCCGTACCCCCGAGATGCTGACGGTGATGATGGGGGCCTGGGAGGCCGGGGCGGCGTACGTGCCGCTGGATCCCGACCACCCCGTCGCCCGCGTCGAGGGGGTGCTGCTCGACGCGCGGCCCGCGGTTCTGGTCACGACGCGGGAACTCGCCTCCCGGCTGCGGGCCCCCGACGGTACGACCGTCGTCCGGGTGGAGGACGTCGACGTCGACGCGCTCCCCGACGTGCCGGCCGGGGAGGGCCCCGGGCCGCTGGACCTCGCCTACGTCATCTACACCTCGGGGTCCACGGGCCGTCCGAAGGGGGTGATGATCGAGCACCGCAGCCTGGCGAACCTGGTCGAAGGACTGCTGACGGCGGCGGGCATGGGCGCGGACGACCGCACCCTCGCCGTGGTGCCGTTCTCGTTCGACATGTCGGGGACGGACATCTACGTGACCCTGACGGCAGGGGCACGTCTGGTGGTCGCCCCCCGAGGCGCCGCCGGGGACCCGGAGCGGCTGCACGCCCTGCTGACGGAGCACCGCGTCACCATCTGCCAGGCCACTCCGGCCACCTGGCGGCTCTACGCGGACCTGGGCCACCCCACGCCGGAGCTCCGTGGCGTCTGGTGCGGTGGCGAGGACCTCCCCGGCACCCTCGTCGAGCGGCTCGCGGCCGGCGGGGGCGTGGAGATCCACAATCTCTACGGGCCCACGGAGACCACCATCTGCTGTGTGCACGGCCGGGTGCCGACCGACCCCGTCGAGACGATCAGCACCATCGGCGTTCCCCTCGCCAACACCACCGCGTACGTCGTGGACGAAACGGGGGCTCTGCTGCCGCGGGGAGCCGAAGGGGAACTGTGGATCGGCGGCGTCGGAGTCGGACGCGGCTATCTCAACCGCCCCGGCCTGACCGCCGAACGCTTCGTCCCCGACCCCTTCGTGCCCGGCGGCAGGGTCTACCGCACCGGCGACCTGGTGGCCTGGAACGAGAACGGGACGCTGCGCTACCTCGGCCGGATCGACGAGCAGGTGAAGATCCGCGGCAACAGGGTCGAGCTCGGCGAGGTCGACACGGCCCTCTGCGCGCACGCGGACGTCTCGGCGGCCGTCAGCCTCACACGGCGGGACCGCACCGATCAGAACCGGCTCGTCTCCTTCGTCGTCCCCAAGCCCGGCCGCATGGTGGATCCCGCCCAGGTCAGGGACGTACTGGCACGGCACCTGCCCGACTACATGGTGCCGGCCGAAGTGGTGACGGTGGAGGAGTTCCCGCTGAGCGCCAACGGGAAGGTCGACCGGGCGGCGCTCGCCGCATCCCGCGGGCCCGATCGGCCGTGAGCGGCCTCGTCCCGCACTCTTCGCACGGACGACGGCCGCGCGGTCGACGCAACAACATCAGGAGGACGACTACATGGCGGACAGCTTGTCGAGCGGGTACCTGCGGGAACTCGGGGTGGCCGAGCCCCCCGCGCTGACCTCTCCCTTCGACCCGGGGGAGGCCCCGCTCCTGCTGGAGAGCCATCTCCAGCAGAGTGCGGGGCTCATGGAGCGCCTCAAGCTCTCGATGTCGTGCTGGATCATCGCCGACTACGACGCCACCCGGTCCAAGATCGCGACGGCGCGGAAGCACGGCGTGCCGACCGTCGCCGGCGGCGGACCGTTCGAGATCGCCGCGGCCCACGACAAGGTCGCCCCCTACCTCGAACTGTGCGCCGAGACCGGATTCGACCGCATCGAGGTCAGCCAGGGATTCGTCAGGTCCCCGCTCGACGCGCGGCGGATCGTCGCCGAGGCGAACGCCCTCGGACTCGAAGTCCAGTACGAGCTCGGCTCGAAGCACACCGGGTCGTTCGACGCGGCGGCCGTCGAGGAACTGCTGGCGGAGGGCCGGACCTGGCGTGACGCGGGCGCGGTGGACCTGGTGATCGAAGCTCGCGAGGACGCGCGGGACGTCGGGCTCTTCGACGAACGGCAGCAGCTCCACGCGGGCTTCGCCGACCGCTTCGTCGAGGTCTGGGGACTGGAGGGCCTCTGCTTCGAAGCCCCCACGAAGCGCAGCCAGTTCGCGCTGCTCGACCACTTCGGGGCCGGGGTCCGCCTGTCCAACGTCCGGCTGGCGGAGGTACTCCGCGTCGAGACGTACCGGCGCGGACTGCACTCCGACGCCTACCGCAACGAGAAGCTCCGCCCGGGGCTGCCGGAGGTGGCCCCGCGATGACCGACACGGGAATGGAGTACCTCGGCTCGGCGGACGTCGACCGGGCGCTCGACGGCATCGACGTGGTGGAGACGGCGGCGGAGGTACTGCGACTGCACGCCGCCGGCCTCGTGCGGACACCCGCCAAGGCGTTCCTCCAGTGGCCGGCCGAGGAGGGTGCCGCGCGCACGCTCAACATGCCCTCGTGGCTGGGCAGGCCCGAAGGCCACCTGGTCGGCACCAAGATCATCAACGGGAATCCCGCCAACGCCCGCCTCGGGTTGCGCCGGGCCGAGGGCCTGATCCTGCTGTTCGACCCCGAGACCGGTCACGTCCGCACCATGATGCAGGCGGCACGTATCTCCGCGCTGCGCACGGCGGCCGTCACCGCCGTCGCCGTCGAGCACCTGAGCGCGGGACCGCCGCGCACCCTGGCGGTCATCGGCGCGGGAACTCTGGCCGAGGTCCATCTGGAGGTGCTCGTTCCGCGGCTGGGGGAGCTGCGACGGCTCGTGATCCACGACCACGACCCGCGGCGCGCCGAGAAGCTCGCGGCCCACGCGGCCGGAGCCTGGGCGGGACGCGGCGTCGACTGCTCGACGGCGTCAGGGGCGGAGGAGGCGGTCGCCGGGGCGGACGTCGTCGTCACGCTCACGACGACCGACGAGGGCTACATCCGGTACGGCTGGCTGAAGAAGGGCAGCGTCCTCGTCAACGTCTCTCTCGACGACCCGCTCCCGGAGGTGTTCCTCGCCGCGGACGCCCTCGTCGTCGACGAGTGGGGACTCATCACGGCCGACCGGCGGCGCATCCTCGGCAAGCTGCACCGGGCGGGGCGGATCGCCGAGCAGGGCGGGCCGGGTGCCCCGGCACTCGGCGAGGGCCGCGCGGTCACCGCCCACCTCGGCGAGGTTGTCGCCGGCACACGGCCGGCGCGCACCCACGAGCACGACATCGTGCTGGTGAACCCGATCGGGATGTCCGCCCAGGACATGGCGCTGGCCGCCAAGGTGGCCCAGCGGGCCCAAGCCCTGGGGCTCGGCAGCGTCCTTCCCCGCTAGGGCCTGTCTTTCGGATCATGCCGGGCTCGCACGGGGCGCCCTGGGCCCCGGACACACCCGGAAACGCGAGAGGAACGGACAGTTGAGCACCGGTCTGGAACTGTGCGACCCGTGGGAGCTGGAACTGCTCGGCGACGGAGCACCGGTCACCGGCGTGGTGGTGGTGGACCTGTTCCGGGCCACCTCCACCCTGCGCAGCCTGGTGGAGCACGGCCATGAGACGGAGATCCTGGCCACGCCGGAGGAGGCCGCCGAGGCCCTGCGGCGCGGGCGCCGGTGTCTGGGGGAGTGGCACGGGGCCGTCCTGGACGGCTTCGTCTGCGGGAACTCCCCCACCCGGGTACGGGACCTGCCCGTCACGGGTACCCCGCTGTCCTTCCTGTCCTCCAACGGCGCACGGGCACTCACGCAGGCCGCCCGGGTGGCGGACACCGTGCTGACGGGTGACCTGGCCAACCTCGACGCGCTGGCCGCCACCGTCGCGCGCGGAGGCCGGTGGCTCTGCGTCCCGGCGGGGTGCCGTGGCGAGCGCCGGACGGAGGACGACTTCGTCTGCGTCGAGCTCGCCCGACGCCTCCCCGGGGCCGTCGGACCGCGCCTCGCGCGCCTGTGCCGCTCGCTGGACGGCGTCACGGTGGACGACCTGGCGCACGGCCCCTCCGCCGAGTGGCTCGTCCGGCACGAGCAGACGGGAGCGGACGACCTCGCGTTCATCCTCGCCCAGCGGCCCGACTCGCCCGTCCTTCCGTACTACGACGGGAAACTGCTCCGTCGGTACCCGGACCGGCCCGGCCCGGAGGGCTGACGGGGAACGCGGTCCGCGGCGCCCGGGCCCGGGCTGTGCTCCGGGCCGGGCGCCGGGATCAGACCAGGTCGATCCGGTGCTGTGTGACCGGGTAGCCGGCGCGCACGAAGGTCTCCGCCATGGGGGTGTTGGAGCGGTCGGTGCCCGCCGTGACGACCTCCGCGCCCTCGGCGGCGAGGAAGTGCGTCGCCTCCGCGAGCAGGTCGTACGCGTAGCCGTGGCCACGCTGTTCGGGGACCACCCCCACGTAACCGATCAGTGGGGCCGCGTAGTTGCGGCACGGCGCGACGAGACCGACGAGTTCACCGTCGGACGTGTGGGCGAGCCGCCACCAGGACCGGGGGCTCGGCATCCAGCGCAGATAGTCCAGCTGCTCCTGGGCAGCGGCGTCGATGCCGGACTCCTCGACGGTACGGAGCACCTGGGTGTCCAGGGAACCGAGGTGGACGCGCCGGAACACCTCCAGGATCACCGCGTCGTCCGGCTCGGGAGTGAACGTCAGCCGGTCCGGACGCGGCGGCAGCCCGCAGTCGGGCGTCCACCGGTAGTGGTTCCGCTCGCCCTGCTCCACGAGCCCGGCGGCCGACGCCGCCGCGATCCGGACCTCGGCCTCGGCCCGTACCGCCGGATCCTCCCGCCAGCCCGGGGGGAGTTTGAGCATGTACTGCGCGCGAAGCGGTACCGTGCGCAGGAGTTCGGTCGCGTCCTCGGCGTCGGTGAAGTCGAACCAGTCGAGCGAGGCGGGCTGCGTGTCCTCGGGGCCACCCCACCACGCGGCGCGGGCGACCACCGTGCCCTCGCGCAGCGCCACCCAGACCCATTCGGGCCGGTACTCGCCCCGCGCGGCCATGTCGGCGAAGGTGTCGCCGAAGGCGCCGAAGCCCACGAGCGTGGACGCGGGCATGGAGTCGAAGAGGTGCAGTTCGTCCTCGGCGAGGTGCCGGATCAGAAGGTCGTTCATACCGTCACGGGCTCCCAAAGTGCGGTGTGCGCACGGGCATCAGCTCTTCACGCGCGACGCGGTGCCAGTGCCGGATGCTCTCGTGCGCTCTCGTGTGTTCTCACACAAGGCTAGGAGAACGCGGGCCCGACGGCCGCTCCTCGGGGGTAGGGGAGTCTCCTGACTGCCCCGCTGTGGTGGCGCGCCGGTATATCAGGGAGGGAAGAGGGAGCACCGGAACCAGAGGGCAAGCGGGAGGAGCACCATGACGAGCGGCGTACTGAGGGGCGGAGGTCGCCAGTGGGCGACGATCTGAGGCGTACTGCTCCGGCAGCGCCGGAAGCGGCGCCGTCAGCGGCGGAAGCCCTGGTGGCCGCGGCCGTTGTCCTCCACCGGCACACGCTCCGCGACTCGGTGCTGGTCGGTCACCACGAGGACGGCCTTCTCCGGGGCGTCCGCACTCTGGACCTGTCGGACGACCCGTCCACCGAGGAACTGCTGAGGGCGATACGGGCATCCGAAGCCGACGGCGACGGTACGGAGGACGCCGATGTGGTGCTCCGGACCGAACGCGCGGCGCCCGGCGCGGACGAGGCCGCCTCATCCGGCGAGGGCGTCTCCGTGGCTGTCGACGGCCTCGGCACCGTGCGGATCCGCGGACCGCGCGCCTTCCCGGCCGACGACGTGCGGAACCAGCTGAGGCGGGCCGTCCTGGCGGGCCGCGCGCACCCGCGGCTTCCCGTCTCCGCCCTACCCCTGGCCTCGGACGCGGACACGGAGCTCGTACGGGCCTGGGGCGGCGACGGCGTACCCGCGGCCCCACCGCGCACTCTTCCGGAGCTGGTCGGCGCGTGGGCGGCCGACTCCCCCGAGGCGGTCGCCGTCTCGGGGAAGGCCGGCAAGCTGAGCTACGCGCAACTGGATCACGCTGCCGACCAGTTGGCCCGGCGTCTCGTCGCCGCCGGGGCCGGGCCCGAGCGGGTGGTCGGCGTGCTGGCCGAGCGCTCGCCGCGCCTGATCGTCGCCCTGCTCGCCGTCCTCAAGGCGGGGGCGGCCTATCTGTACCTGGACCCCCAGTCGCCGCCGGCGCGGCGGACAGGTGAACTGGCCGACGCCGCCGTCTCGTTGGTGGTCGTCGACGAGGACCCGTCCGGCTGGACGCTCCCGGACGGTGTGACGGCCATGCCGCTGGCGGAGCTCGACGGCACCGGACACGAGGACGGCACGCCGTCCGTCGAGCTCCCCGCGCCGGACCCGGCCGACCTCGCCTACGTGAGCTACACCTCGGGCTCCACGGGCAGGCCCAAGCCGGTCGGCGTGCCGCACGCCGCGGTGTCCCGGCTCGTCCACTCGCCCGACTGGGCCCGGTTCGAGCCCACCGATGTCTTCCTGCAGACGGCGCCCGTGGCCTTCGACGCCTCGGTCCTGGAGATCTGGGGCGCCCTGGCCAACGGGGCCGAACTGGTCCTCCCGCCGACCGGCAGGGTCGAGGTGGACCGGCTCGCCGAACTGGTCGTGGAGGCGTCGGTGACCGTGCTGTGGCTGACCGCGGGGCTGTTCCAGCGGTTCGCGTCCGAGCACGTCGACAGCCTGCGCGGGGTCCGGCAGCTGATCACCGGCGGAGACGTGGTCCCGCCGGCCGCCGTGGAGCGGGTGCTCGCGGAGCACCCCGACCTGACCGTCATCAACGGCTACGGGCCGACGGAGAACACGACCTTCACCACGTGCGCCACGCTCGGCGCCGAGGACCTCACGAGCTCCGTGCCCATCGGGCGTCCCATCGGCGGAACCCGCGTGCTGCTGCTCGACTCCCACCTGCGGCCCGTCCCGGTGGGAGTGGCCGGCGAGCTGTACGCGGCGGGAGCCGGTCTGGCGCGCGGCTACCTGGGCCGTCCCGGCGCCACCGCGGAGCGTTTCGTCCCCGACCCCACCGGGGGACGGCCCGGCGCGCGCCTCTACCGGACCGGCGACCTGGCCCGCTGGCGCCCCGATGGATCCCTCGACTTCCTCGGGCGGGCCGACCGGCAGGTCAAGGTGAACGGCTACCGGGTGGAGCCGGGGGAGATCGAGACGGCCCTCACGGACCACCCCGCGGTACGGGCGGCGGCCGTGATCGCCGGCCCCGGGCCCGGGGGCGGCAACCGTCTGGTCGCCTACGCCGTCCCCGAGGACGCCGGACAGGACGCCCGTTCGCTGGAACGGGAGTTGAAGCGCCACCTGCGCGAGGTGCTGCCGCCCTCGTACGTACCCTCGTGGATCATGGTGCTCCCGGAGCTCCCGCTGACCGCCAACGGCAAGGTGGACCGGAACGCGCTGCCGGAGACCGACCGGCTGCCGCGCGCCGCCATGAACGACTACGTCGCGCCCCGGACCCCGGAGGAACGGCTGATGTGCGATCTGTGGGCGGAAGTGCTCGGCGTCGAGGACGTCGGGATCGAGGACGACTTCTTCGAGCTGGGAGGGCATTCGCTGACCGCCGCGGAACTCCTGGTCGTCGTCCAGCGGGAAACCGGCCGCGAACTGTCGGCCCGCACCCTCTATCTCAGCCCGACCGTCGCCGAGCTGACCGAACTCGGGGACTAGCACTGCAGCAGGACTCGCTGCCTGACCTGGGGAACGTCGGGCGGTGGGAGTGTGGCGGGCAGAGTGCTGTCACGGACGGCTGCTGCCCGCCGCCCCCCCGAAGGAGTGCCTCCTGTTCGCCGCGGGGGCAGCGGCCGCTCAACGCGTCGGCGGGCTGGAGCGCCGTACCACCAGCTCGGGCTGGAGTACGACCCGGCGGTGCTCGTGCGGGGTCGCTTCGCCTTCCGCTTCGATCTCTCTCAGGAGCAGTTCGGCGGCCAGGGCGCCCATGGTGACGGCGGGCTGGCGGACCGAGGTGAGGGGGACGGTCGCGGCGGCGGCGAACTCGATGTCGTCGTAGCCGACGATCGCCATGTCGTCGGGGACGCTGATGCCGGCGTCGTACATGGCCTGCAGGACGCCGAGGGCGAGCAGGTCGTTGGCGCAGAACACGGCGGTCGGCCGGTCCGCGAGGCCGAGCAGGCGGCTGCCTGCGTCGCGGCCTGCGGCGACGTCGAGGCGCTCGGTGGGGAGCTCACGGAGGGCGTCGTGACCGAGTCCGGCCGCGGTGAGGGCGGTGAGGGCGCCGCTGCGCCGGTCGCGTACCTGGTTGAGGTCGGGCGGGCCGCTGATGTAGGCGATCGAGCGGTGTCCGGCTTCGATCAGGTGACGCACGGCGAGGGCGCCACCGGCGACGTCGTCGACGGAGACCGAGCACTCGGAGCTGCCTTCGGCCACGCGGTCGACGAGCACGAAGGGAATCTTGTGGCGGCGGAAGTCCTCGATGGTGCGGCCGGTGGCGTCGGCGGGGGTGAGGAGTACGCCGCGCACGCGCTGCTCGGCGAAGAGGGACAGGTACTCGGCTTCCTCGGCCGGGCTCTGGGCGGTGTTGCACACCATGACACCGAGCCCGGCGGCGCGGGCCGCGCGTTCCGCGCCGCGTGCGATGTCCACGAAGAACGGGTTGCCCATGTCGTGGACGAGCAGGCCCATCATGCGGCTGCGGCCGGCCCGCAGCTGCCGGGCCGACTCGCTGCGGACGTAGCCGAGGCGGTCTATCTCGGCCCGGACCCGGGCCAGGGTGTGAGGAGAGACCTGTTCCGGCCGGTTGATCACGTTCGAGACCGTGCCCACGGACACGCCGGCGGCGCGTGCGATGTCCTTGATACCCACTGACCGGGTCATCGGACTGGAACCTCCCGGTGTGTGGAGCCACGGTGTCCTCAGGTTACCCGCGGGGTCCGATGCCCCTCCGTCGCGGCGCCGGGCGGGGCAGTGCCGGCGACGCCGCGACGGAGGGCGGCGGACCCATGAGGCCGGGTCAGGAAAGGTGGAACACCTCCGTCAGGGGCTTCATGGCCTCATCGGGGCGCTGCCCGTCCAGGGCTTCGAAGAGGCCGGCCATCTCCGCCTGCCAGCGGGCGTTGACCTCGGTGGCTTCCATGGCAGCCACGGCTGCCGGGAAGTCCTCGGTCTCGAGGTAGCCGACGAGCAGTCCGTTCTCACTGAGGAAGAGCGAGTAGTTGTGCCAGCCGCTCGCCGAGAGGGCGTCGAGCATCTCGGGCCAGACGTCGGCGTGGCGCTCGCGGTACTCGGCGAGCCGGTCCTGGCGGACCTTGAGCAGGAAGCAGACGCGTTGCATGGAGGCCGTCCCTGAAGCAGGCAGTCGGATCAGAAACCACGCTGGGGGAGCCGCCGCAGCGTTGTGAAAGGTTTCAAAGGGGTTTGCCGGGACATTAAGCATTCCGGTCGCATCGCGTCAATGGTCTGAGCTGCGCAATCTCGGGCTGCTCGCAGTCATAGCAGGGTCCGTACAGCCGAAGGTCGCGGCGGGGGTTGACACCCTCGGTGAACGCTCCTAGCTTCCTTCTTGAATCGTTTCAGAACATGATCGTCGTCGTGTGGATCTCGCCGTCCACCTCGTCGGAACCGCCGCCCATGCCCTTTCAGACCCCTGTAGGAGCCCTGAAGTGACCGACCTCGCCGCGGTGAAGACCGCGCTCAGGAGCCAGGCCGTCGAGACGCCGTCGTGGGCGTACGGGAATTCGGGGACCCGTTTCAAGGTCTTCGCCCAGGAGGGGGTGCCCCGCACCCCCCAGGAGAAGCTGGCCGACGCCGCCAAGGTGCACGAGCTCACCGGCGTGGCCCCGACCGTCTCCCTGCACATCCCCTGGGACAGGGTCGACGACTACGCGGCCCTCGCGAAGTGCGCCGTCGAGCGCGGCGTGAAGCTGGGAGCGATCAACTCCAACACCTTCCAGGACGACGACTACAAGCTGGGCAGCATCTGCCATCCCGACGCGGCGGTACGCCGTAAGGCCGTCGATCATCTCCTCGAGTGCGTCGACATCCTGGACGCGACCGGATCGCGGGACCTGAAGCTCTGGTTCGCCGACGGTACGAACTACCCGGGCCAGGACGACATCCGCGAGCGGCAGGACCGGCTCGCCGAAGGCCTCGCCGAGGTCTACGGGCGCCTCGGCGACGACCAGCGGATGCTGCTCGAGTACAAGTTCTTCGAGCCGGCCTTCTACACCACCGACGTGCCGGACTGGGGCACCGCCTACGCCCACTGCCTCAAGCTCGGTGACAAGGCGCAGGTCGTCGTCGACACCGGCCACCACGCGCCCGGCACCAACATCGAGTTCATCGTCGCCACGCTGCTGCGGGAGGACAAGCTCGGCGCGTTCGACTTCAACTCGCGGTTCTACGCCGACGACGACCTGATGGTGGGCTCCGCCGACCCGTTCCAGCTCTTCCGGATCATGTACGAGGTGATCCGCGGCGGCGGACTCGGCTCCGACGTCGCGTTCATGCTCGACCAGTGCCACAACATCGAGGCCAAGATCCCGGCGATCATCCGCTCGGTGATGAACGTGCAGGAGGCGACGGCCAAGGCGCTGCTCGTCGACCGGTCCGCGCTCGCCGCCGCGCAGCGGGAGGGCGACGTGCTCGCCGCGAACGCCGTGCTCATGGACGCCTACAACACCGACGTACGGCCCCTGCTCGCCGAAGTCCGCGAGGAGATGGGCATCGACGCGGACCCGATCGCCGCGTACCGCCGCTCCGGATGGCAGGAGCGGATCGCCGCCGAGCGCGTCGGCGGTGCCCAGGCCGGCTGGGGTGCCTGAGCCCCGAACCGTACGAGACACCCCACCGCACCCACCCGCAAGGACACCCACATGGCTCCCTCGCTCCACCCCGAAGCGGCCGCTCTGCTCGCCCGCTCCAACCGACTCGGCGCCGATCCCCGCACCACCAACTACGCCGGCGGCAACACGTCCGCCAAGGGCACCGAGCCCGACCCCGTGACCGGCGGAGACGTCGAGCTGATGTGGGTCAAGGGCTCGGGCGGCGACCTCGGCACGCTCACGGAGTCCGGTCTCGCCGTGCTCCGCCTCGACCGGCTCCGCGCCCTCGTCGGCGTCTACCCGGGCGTCGAGCGCGAGGACGAGATGGTCGCCGCGTTCGACTACTGCCTGCACGGCAAGGGCGGGGCCGCTCCGTCCATCGACACCGCCATGCACGGCCTGGTCGACGCCGCCCACGTGGATCATCTGCACCCCGACTCCGGGATCGCGCTCGCCTGCGCGGCCGACGGGGAGAAGCTGACCGCCGAGTGCTTCGGCGACACCGTGGTGTGGGTGCCGTGGCGGCGCCCCGGCTTCCAGCTCGGCCTCGACATCGCCGCCGTGAAGGAGGCCAACCCGCAGGCCATCGGCTGCGTCCTCGGCGGACACGGGGTCACGGCCTGGGGCGACACGGCCGAGGAGTGCGAGCGGAACTCGCTGCTCATCATCCGGACCGCGGAGAGCTTCCTCGCCGAGCGCGGCCGCCCCGAGCCCTTCGGTCCCCTCCTCGACGGGTACGAGGCGCTGCCCGAGACCGAACGCCGCGACCGGGCCGCCGCCCTCGCGCCGCACATCCGGGCCATCGCCTCGCAGGACCGGCCGCAGGTCGGCCACTTCGACGACTCCGCCGCCGTCCTCGACTTCGTCGCCCGCGCGGAGCACCCTCGGCTCGCCGCGCTCGGCACCTCCTGCCCGGACCACTTCCTGCGGACCAAGGTCCGGCCGCTCGTCCTCGATCTGCCGCCGACCACTCCGGTCGACCAGGCCGTCGCGCGGCTGCACGAGCTGCACGCCGAGTACCGCGAGGAGTACCAGGGGTACTACGACCGGCACGCGGACGCCGACTCGCCCGCGATCCGCGGCGCCGACCCGGCCATCGTGCTCGTCCCGGGCGTGGGCATGTTCTCCTTCGGCAAGGACAAGCAGACCGCGCGGGTGGCCGGCGAGTTCTACGTCAACGCGATCAACGTGATGCGGGGCGCCGAAGCGGTGTCGACGTACGCGCCGATCGAGGAGTCGGAGAAGTTCCGCATCGAGTACTGGGCCCTTGAGGAGGCCAAGCTCCAGCGGATGCCGAAGCCCAAGGCGCTCGCGACCCGCGTCGCGCTGGTCACCGGTGCCGGCAGCGGCATCGGCAAGGCCATCGCGCAGCGGCTCGTCACCGAGGGCGCCTGTGTCGTCGTCGCCGATCTCAACGCTTCGAGCGCGGTGGCCGTCGCCGAGGAGCTCGGCGGGCCCGACAAGGCCGTGGCCGTGACCGTGGACGTCACCTCCGAGCAGCAGATCGCCGAGGCGTTCAAGGCGGCCGCACTGGCCTTCGGCGGCGTCGACCTCGTCGTCAACAACGCGGGCATCTCCATCTCCAAGCCGCTCCTGGAGACCTCGGCACGCGACTGGGACCTCCAGCACGACATCATGGCCCGCGGCTCGTTCCTCGTCTCCCGCGAGGCGGCCCGCATCATGATCGAGCAGGGCCTCGGCGGCGACATCGTCTCCATCGCGTCGAAGAACGCGGTGTTCGCAGGACCCAACAACATCGCCTACTCCGCGACCAAGGCCGACCAGGCCCACCAGGTGCGGCTCCTCGCCGCCGAGCTCGGAGAGCACGGCATCCGCGTCAACGGCGTCAACCCGGACGGTGTGGTGCGCGGCTCGGGCATCTTCGCCGCCGGCTGGGGTGCGCAGCGTGCGGCGACGTACGGCATCGAGGAGGAGAAGCTCGGCGAGTTCTACGCCCAGCGCACCATCCTCAAGCGCGAGGTGCTGCCCGAGCACGTCGCGAACGCCGTGTTCGCGCTGACCGGCGGCGAGCTGACCCACACCACCGGCCTTCTCGTCCCGGTCGACGCGGGCGTCGCCGCCGCCTTCCTGCGATGAACGGTCGTACGAAGGCGTTCGCCGCGGTCGACCTCGGCGCGTCCAGCGGGCGCGTCATGGTCGGCCACGTCGGGCCGGAAACCCTCCACGTCTCCGTGGCGCACCGCTTCCCCAACCGGCCCGTCCGCCTGCCCGAAGGCCTGCGGTGGGACATCCTCGGGCTGTACGCGGGTGTGCTCGACGGCCTGCGTGCCGCCGGCCAGGTCGACTCCGTCGGCATCGACAGCTGGGCCGTCGACTACGGCCTGCTCGACGGCGACGGGGCGCTGCTGGGCAACCCGGTGCACTACCGCGACACCCGCACGGAGGGCGTCGCGGAGAAGGCGTGGACGACCGTGCCGGCCGCCGAGCTGTACGCGGCGACCGGCATCCAGTACGCCCCGTTCAACACCCTCTATCAGCTCACGGCGGCCCGCGAGACCAGTCAACTCGCATGCGCCGAACGACTGTTGCTGATCCCCGACCTGATCTCGTACTGGCTCACCGGTGAGCAGGGCACCGAGCTGACCAACGCCTCCACCACCCAGCTCGTGGATCCCCGGACGCGCGACTGGTCCTACGACACGGCCGCCCGCCTGGGCATCGACCTGGAGCTGTTCGCCCCGCTGCGGCAGCCGGGCGATCCGGCCGGGCTGCTGCGGCCGGAGGTGCTGAAGGAGACGGGGCTCCAGGGACCGGTGCCGGTGACGGCCGTGGGCTCGCACGACACGGCCTCCGCGGTGGCCGCCGTCCCCGCGACCGAGCGGAACTTCGCGTACATCTGCACGGGCACCTGGTCCCTGGCCGGCCTGGAGCTGGACGCGCCCGTGCTGACCGAGGCCGGCCGCGCCGCCAACTTCACCAACGAGCTGGGCATCGACGGCACGGTCCGCTACCTGCGCAACATCATGGGTCTGTGGCTGCTCCAGGAGTGCATGCGCGACTGGGGCCTGGCCGATGTCGTCCCCCTGCTGCGCGAGGCCGCCCGGGTGCCGGGCCTCCCCGCGGTGGTGGACGCGGCCGACCCGGTGTTCCTGGCCCCCGGCGGCATGCCACAGCGCATCCAGGCGGCGTGCCGTGCCACCGGCCGGCCCGTCCCGGAGACGCCGGCCGAGATCACCCGGTGCATCCTCGACTCCCTCGCCCTCGCTCACCGCAAGGCGATCGAGGACGCGCAGCGACTCGCCGACCGCCCGGCCGACGTGGTCCACATCGTCGGCGGCGGCGCCCGCAACGCGCTGCTGTGCCAACTGACCGCCGACGCCTGCGGACTGCCGGTCGTCGCCGGACCGGCCGAATCCGCGGTCCTCGGCAACGTCCTGGTGCAGGCGCGCGCCCACGGCGTGGTCGGGGATCTCGCCTCGATGCGCGGCCTGCTGGCCCGTACCCGGTCGCTGACCACTTACGAGCCCCGGGGCGACCGGGCAGAGTGGGACGCGGCGGCCCGGCGGATCGCCCGCTGACGCCACCCCCTGAACACTCAGGGTGGGCATGGAAACCGACAACCGTGCCCACCCGGTCCCCGCACACCGAGAAGAAGGAGCCGCGATGCGTGTCGCTCTGTTCTTGACCTGTGTCAACGACACGCTCTATCCGGACACCGGCCGGGCCGTGGTGAGGCTCCTGTCCCGCCTGGGCGTGGACGTCGACTTCCCCGCGGGCCAGACCTGCTGCGGACAGGCCCACTACAACACCGGCTACCGGCACGAGGCCGAGCCCCTCGCGCTCCGCTACGCCGAGGTCTTCGCCGGCTACGACGCGATCGTGACCCCGTCCGGGTCCTGTGGCGCCATGGTCCGTGAGCTGTACCCGCGCATGGGCGAGCGCGCCCGCGCGGAGGGCCGCGGCGACACGCTCGCCCGCAGTCTCGCGCCGGTCGTACCGAAGACGTACGAGCTGACCGAGTTCCTGGTGGACGTGCTCGGGGTGACGGACGTCGGCGCGTACTACCCGCACAAGGTCACCTACCACCCGACCTGCCACGGCCTGCGCGGTCTGGGCCTGGGCGGCCGCCCGTACCAGCTGCTGCAGGCGGTCAAGGGCCTGGACTTGGTGGAGCTGCCCGGCGCGGAGGAGTGCTGCGGCTTCGGCGGCACCTTCGCGGTGAAGAACTCCGACGTCTCGGCCGCCATGGGCTCGGACAAGGTGCGCAGTGCCGAGTCGACGGGTGCCGAGGTGCTGTGCGCGGCAGACAACTCGTGCCTGATGCACATCGGAGGGACGATGTCGCGGCTCAAGGTGGGCATGCGGCCCGTCCACATCGCGGAGATCCTGGCGAGTACGGAGAAGGAGCCCCTGCTGTGAGCGGTACGTTCGTCGGAATGCCGGCCTTCCCGAAGGCGGCGCACGACGCGGTCAACAACCCCACCCTGCGGGGCAACCTCCGCCACGCCACCCACACCATCCGCGACAAGCGCGCGGCCGCCGTCGCCGAACTCGACGACTGGGCGCAGCTGCGCGAGGCCGGCAAGCAGATCAAGGACCACACGCTCCGCCATCTCGACCGTTACCTGGTCCAGCTGGAGGAGTCGGTGACGGCCGCGGGCGGCACCGTCCACTGGGCGGCCGATGCGGACGAGGCCAACAGGATCGTCGCCGACCTGGTCAAGGCCACCGGCGAGACCGAGGTCGTCAAGGTCAAGTCCATGGCGACCCAGGAGATCGGCCTCAACGAAGCCCTCGAAGCCGAGGGCATCGCCGCCTACGAGACCGACCTCGCCGAGCTCATCGTCCAGTTGGGCAAGGACCGGCCCTCGCACATCCTGGTCCCGGCGATCCACCGCAACCGAGGCGAGATCCGCGACATCTTCGCCCGGGAGATGAGCGAATGGGGCCGGGCCGCACCCGTAGGCCTCACCGACAACCCCGCCGATCTCGCCGACGCCGCGCGGCTGCACCTGCGGGACAAGTTCCTCCGGGCCAAGGTCGGCGTGTCGGGCGCCAACTTCATGGTCGCCGAGACCGGCACGCTGGTCGTCGTGGAGTCCGAGGGCAACGGACGGATGTGTCTGACGCTCCCCGAGACCCTGATCTCGGTCGTCGGCATCGAGAAGGTCGTGCCGACCTGGCGCGACCTGGAGGTGTTCCTCCAGACCCTGCCGCGCTCCTCGACCGCCGAGCGGATGAACCCGTACACGAGCATGTGGACGGGGACGAGCGAGGACGACGGTCCCAGCGACTTCCACCTCGTCCTCCTCGACAACGGGCGCACCGACACCCTCGCCGACGAGGTCGGCCGCCAGGCCCTGCGCTGCATCCGCTGCTCGGCCTGTCTCAACGTCTGCCCGGTGTACGAGCGGGCCGGAGGCCACGCGTACGGTTCGGTCTACCCGGGCCCGATCGGCGCGATCCTGAGCCCCCAGCTCCGCGGCACGCAGAGCGAGGTCGACGCCTCGCTGCCGTACGCCTCCTCCCTGTGCGGCGCCTGCTACGACGTCTGCCCCGTCGCCATCGACATCCCCGAGGTCCTGGTGCATCTGCGGGAGCGGATCGCCCAGGGCGGGCCGGTGACCCGCGAGGGCAACAAGGCCGTCCTGAAGCCGGCCAAGGGGCATGCCGCCGAGCGTGCGGCGATGCGGGCGGCGCGCTGGGCCTTCGGCCGCCCCGGTGCGCTGCGGGCCGGACAGCGACTGGCCTCACGCACGCGGAAGCTGCATCCACGGACGCTGCCGGGCCCCGGCAAGGCGTGGAGCGCGACGCGGGACCTGCCGCCGGTCCCGGCGGAGCCGTTCCGCGACTGGTGGCAGCGCACGGATGGCGGGAAGAAGAGCGACGGCGATAAGAAGACCGACGGCGTGAGGAAGACCGACGGCGTGACGAAGGACGGGAAATGAGCAGCAGGGACCGGATCCTCGGCCGGGTGCGGCGCGCGCTCGCCGACGTACCGCCGGACGACACGTCGTACGAACAGGCCGTCGATCGCTCCTACCTGCGCGTCCACGGCGATCTGGACGTTGAGCAGACCGTGGACCTCCTCGCGGAGAACCTGGCGGACTATCGCGCGATCGTGCGCCGTTGCACGGAGGACGAGCTGGCGAGGACGATCGCGGCGATGCTGGCCGCCCGGGGAGCGGCGACGGTGCTCGCCCCACCGGGCCTGGATCCCGCCTGGCTCTCGGCGACCGATGTCGTGCAGGTTCCGGACCGGGCGGATTCCACCCCCCACGACCTCGACCGGATCGACAGCGTGGTCACCGCCTGCGCGGTGGCCATCGCGGAGACGGGCACCATCGTGCTCGACGCCGGCCCCGGTCAGGGCCGCCGCCGCGTCACGCTGGTCCCCGACCACCACATCTGCGTGGTGCGCGTCCCGGACCAGGTGGTCTCCTCCCTCCCCGAGGCCCTCGAACGCCTCGACCCGACGCGCCCGTCGACCTGGATCTCCGGCCCCTCGGCGACCAGTGACATCGAACTGGACCGCGTCGAAGGCGTCCATGGGCCGCGCACCCTGGAGGTCGTACTGGTGAGTGATCCGCCAGGCGTCGCCGCGTAACCACAGGGCGGAACACGACAATTCAGCCGGCGGTCAGGGGCGGCGGTCAGGGGCGGGGGCCAACGGGCTCGCCCGGGCCTCCGCCACATCCACAGGACCGGCCTGGTCCACCGTGCTCCGAAGCCGTCCACTGCGCCGTGTCGGCCATCGTCACCGTGGCCCCTCGGGACCGACGCTTCGGCGCGGTGTCGTGGCCCACCCACCGGACCTCGGTATCTGTCACGGCCACAGCGCCTTCGGCATCCCGTCCCGCGGGGAGGGACCGTCTGCGGATCCTCACCCAGCGCGGCGTGCCCCTGTCGGAGCCGAGCGGATCCGCTCCGGCCGGGCGAGTCGGGTGGCCGGGTGGGCGTTGTGGGCGTTGCATGGAAGCCAGCGCAGTCCACCGTCTCGTCGAATGGGCGTTCACAGTGGTTGGTGAGGATCACCCGGACACCGGGTCCGCGATGGAGGGGCTGGAGGACGCCGTACTGGACGCGCTGTTCTCCCAGTCGCCCGTGGGCCTGCACGTCTACGACCGGGAGCTGCGGCTGATGCGGGTGAACACAGCCGCCGGGATGATGCGGGAGTTCTCGGCCGAGCGGCTGCTCGGCCGTTCGCTGCCGGAGATCCTGCGGTCCTTCGACATCACCGACCCGGCGGTCGTGGAACGGACAGCCCGGCGCGTCCTGGAAACCGGGAAGACCGAGCTCGATCTGAGCATCCGTGTCCGGGACCGACGCGACCCCGCGATCGTGGCAGTCGTCTCGGCGTCCGTGTTCCGGCTGCAGCGGGCCGACGGCGCCGTGCTGGGTCTGGCCGCCGCGCTGACCGACGTCACCGCCCGGTGGCGGGCGGAAGCGGAGGTGCGCCTGCTGAACGACGCGGCCGCACGGATCGGTACCACGCTCGACGTCTTTCGTACGGCGGCCGAGTTCTGCGAGGTCGCCTCTCCGGCCCTGGCCGACACCGTGACCGTCGACGTCTACGACGCGGTCCTGCGCGGCAGGGCTCCCGCCGCGGACGCGGCCGACCGGGATCCCACTCTTCGGCGGGCCGGGTACCGCTCGGTCGCCGGACTGGACCACGAGGGCGTCCCCGTCGTCGGCGAGGTCGACGTGTACCCGATCGGCACGCCTCACCGCACGGTCCTGGACACCTTGGCACCCAAGCTGATCCGACAACTGCGCCCGGACTCCGGCTGGCTCGATCCCGCACGCCCTCGTGATGCCCGGCTCCTGAGCGCGGGGGTGCACTCGATGCTGTTGGTCCCGATCCGAGCGCGGGGTGTGGTGCTCGGCCTGGCCTGCTTCTACCGGTGGCGTAATCCTGCCCCGTTCGACCACCGCGACCTGCGACTCGCGCGGCAGCTCACCACTCACGCGGCCCAGTGCCTGGACAACGCCCGCCTCTACGGGCGTGAGCGCTCGGCGGCCCGCATCCTGTCCGGGGGTTTCGCCCAGGCGCGGGCCTCTGTCGACACGGCCGTCGAACTCGCCCACACCCATCTGCCGGCCGGCACGGGTGGTGGCTGGTTCGACGCCATCCCGCTCTCCGGATCCCGGGTCGCCCTCGTCGCCGGGGACACCACTTCCGGGACATCGGGCCCGGCGGCGATGAGCGAGGTCCGCGCGGCGATCGAGGCGCTGGCCGACCTCGATCTGCCGCCGGACGAGATCCTCCTCCGCCTCCACGACCTGGCCAGCCGCCCCAGTACGCTCTCGGAGGCGACGGGGCCCGACGGCGGTGACGCGGCTCCCGCGACCTGCCTCTGCCTCGTCTACGACCCGGTCACCCGCCTGTGCACCGCGGCGAGTGCGGGACATCCGTCACCGGTCCTGGTGCATCCGGGCGGAGACGTCGAGCTGCTCGATGTGGCGGCGGGGCCCCCGCTGGGCCAGGGGCTCGCGGACTACGCGCTCACCGAGCGTGCCCTGCCCGAGGGCACCATGCTGCTGATCTACAACACCGAGCTGCTGACCGGTTCCGTCGGCGGTGCCGAGGAATCGCTGCTGAGCCTGCTGAGCGACCTGTTCGCCGTACCGCGGCCCTCCCTTCAAGCCGCGTGCGACGCGTGTGCGGAGGCCCTCGCGCCCCAGCAGCCCCCTCGCGACGCCTACCTGCTGCTCGCCCGTACGCGGACCCTGGACGGCTCCCGTACAAGAGCCTGGACGTTTCCCAACACCCCGGAGAGCGCCGCGCAGGCCCGCCGGCGAGCCGCGGACCAACTCGCCGAGTGGGGACTGACCCAGGACGTCATCGACGACACCGCGCTCGTGGTCAGCGAGCTGGTCACCAACTCCGTGCGCTACGCGAAGGGGCCGATCCGGCTGCGCCTCATCCGCGACAGCTCGCTCGTGTGCGAGGTCACCGACGACAGCAATGCCAGTCCCCACCTCCGGCGCGCCTTGGACACGGACGAGAACGGCCGGGGCCTGTTCATCACGGCCCAGCTCACCCAGCGCTGGGGCGTGAGACCCTCCGGACGGGGCAAGACGCTCTGGGCCGAACGCATCCTCGCAGCGACTCCGACTCCGACTCCGACTCCGACTCCGGCTCCGGCTCCGGCTCCGGCTCCCGCCTCCGGACACGGCCACGCCGCCGAGGCCTAGGAGCGGCCGGATTCGGGCTCGTCCAGGGTGATCGCCCCGGAGGGACAGACGCCGGCGGCCAATTGCGCGGCCGCGCGATGGGCGGTGGGCGGCTCGGCGTGCAGCAGGAGTACGAGGCCGTCGTCCTCGTCCTGGTCGAACACCTCGGGGGCGGTCATCGCGCACATCCCGGCACCGATGCAGCGCTCACGGTCTACGCGCAGGCGGGCTCAGACGAGGGCGGTGGCCAGCAGGGCGAAGGCGGCGATGATGACGGCGACGCGGACGTAGTGGAGGCGGTCCCAGCGGTTCTTCTGCTGCTTCCAGTCGGCGGGCCGGTTCTCGGGGGTCCAGGTCTTGCCCCGGTTGTTGATCGGTACGAGCAGCAGGATCGACATGATCACGCTGAGGGCCAGCAGTGCGCCGGCGGTGACGACGAACTGGGTGCCGGGGTCGTGCCACGCGGCGGCGGCCCAGGCCGCGACCAGGATGAGCGAGGAGATGTACCAGACCGGCATCACGGCGCCGAGCATCCGGCCCCCGTGGGCGCGGCCGAGTATGCCGCTGTCCTCGGGGAGGGCGTTGAGGATCGGGTTGATGACGAAGGCGACGGAGAACTCCACCCCCACCATCACGCCGACGACCACGGTGGTGACGACCTGAAGTGCGTTGAGCATGATGACCCCTCCTGGGATCTAGCGCCGCTAGCTGTCGAGGCAACGCTAGTGCTGCTGCCGCTCGATTGTCTAGCGATGCTAGGGTCGAGTTATGTCGGTACAGGAACGCAAGGAACGCGAACGGGCGGACCGCGAACGCCTCATCGTGGCCACGGCCCGCGAACTCGCCGAGCAGCAGGGCTGGGACGCGGTCACCACCCGCCGGCTCGCCGAGCGCATCGAATACAGCCAGCCCGTCCTCTACAGCCACTTCCGCGGCAAGCGCGAGATCATCGGCGCCGTCGCCCTCGACGGCGCCGCCGAGATGGCGGCGGCGCTGCGGGCCGCGTCCTCCGCCGCGTCCGCCGCCGCGACCTCTGCTGCGGATGGCCCGCGCGCCCGGGTCGCCGCCCTGGCCCGCGCCTATCTCGACTTCGCGGCACGCAACCCGGCGGTCTATGACGCGATGTTCCAGCTCGACGGCGGTCTGGCCTTCGCGGACGAGGACACGCCGGAGCCTCTCAAGGATGGGTTCGCCGCCCTGCTGGAGAGCCTCGACGAGGTCGCCGGGGACGGCGTCCACCCGGGGCTGTTCACCGAGGTGTTCTGGGCGGCCCTGCACGGGCTGGCGACCCTGACCCGGGCGGGACGGCTGCCGCCGCAGGACGCCGAGCTGAGGACGCAGCTGCTGGTGGACCGGCTCGCCATCGTCTGACGCGCCGTCCGGGCGGGCGGGCCGCCGGGGCCTTGTCCGGGCGTCCGGGCGCCTGTGCCCCGCCCCGGGCCCTCGCCGCCCGGCTGCGGCCCGCCCTTCGGCGGGCATCGCGGTCAGCCTTCTTGGCGTAGTCCCGCGACCAGGAGTGCGGCCAGTCGGCGCGCGTCGTAGCGGGGATCGCTCTCGGCTCCGATGCAGAGGTTCCCGATGCCGCGCATGAGCGGGTAGGCGTCCACGCCGCAGCGGATCTCGCCGGAGGCGGTGGCGGCGTCGAGGAGTTGGGCGCACACCGGCAGGAGGCGGTCGAGGAAATAGGCGTGCAGCGTCTCGAAGCCGGCGCTGTCTCCCTGCATCGCGGCGGCGAGGCCGTGTTTGGTGACCAGGAAGTCGACGAAGAGGTCCACCCACCGCGCGAGGGCGGCGTGCGGTGTCCGGCTGCTCGCCAGCAGAGCCGGGCCGGCTTCGGCGCAGGCCTCGACCTGGTGGCGGTAGACGGCGATGACGAGGTCGGCGCGGGTGGGGAAGTGGCGGTAGATCGTGGCCACCCCGACGCCGGCCTCGGCCGCGATGTCGCGCACCGGGGCCTCCACGCCCGAGGTGACGAAGACCGCGGCGGCCGCGTCCAGCAAGGTCTGCTGGTTGCGCCGGGCGTCCTTGCGCGTGGACCTGGCTGAGCTTCCCGGGGCCTGGTCGATGTCGTTCACCGAACCCTCCTTCCGTAACCGGTCTTGAAAAACGGAACAGCGTTCCGTATTGTTTCCGGAACGACGTTCCGTTTCATTCATGATGGCAGACCCGCGGCGACCCGCCGCGGGCGCCACCGGCCGTCGGCCCCCGAACCAAGAGTGCGAAAGCACCGACCGGAAGGCCTGGAACTGGAAATGAACTTCACTGAGACCGCGAACGCGCCCTCCACGGTCATATCCGCGATGCCGCTCGTCCTGCCCACCGCGCCGGGTCGCGGCGCGGACCTCCAGGTCCGCGTGTCCGCCCCCGCGACCGGCGACGACCTGCCCGTCATCGTCTTCTCGCACGGCTTCGGCTGGTCGATGAACGGCTACGCCCCGCTGGCGGACTTCTGGGCCGCCCACGGCTTCGTGGTCGTCCAGCCGACCCACCTCGACTCCAGGACGCTCGCCCTCCCCGCCGAGGACCCCCGTACACCGCGGATCTGGCGCTTCCGTATCGAGGACCTCACGTGCGTACTGGACGGACTCGACGCACTGGAAGCCGCGGTGCCGGGCCTCGCCGGACGCCTCGACCGCGACCGCGTCGCCGTGGCCGGCCACTCCTGGGGAGCCCAGACGGCGAGCACGCTGCTGGGCGCGCGCGTCCTCGACTCCCACGGCGTTCCCGGCGAGGACCTGTCCGACCCCCGCGTCAAGGCGGGTGTGCTGCTGGCGCTGACCGGGCTGGGCGACGACCTGACTCCGTTCGCCGCCGAACACTTCCCCTTCATGAAGCCGTCCTTCGGCACCATGACCGCACCGGCCCTCATCGTCGCCGGTGACCACGACCGGTCCCACCTGTCCACGCGCGGACCGGACTGGTTCACCGACCCCTATACCCACAGCCCCGGAAGAAAGAGCCTGCTCACGCTGTTCGGCGCGGAGCACTCGCTCGGCGGCGTCCCCGGATACGAGGTCGCCGAGACGACGGACGAGAGCCCCGAACGCGTCGCCGTGATCCAGCGCCTCACCACGGCGTTCCTGCGCAGCGCCCTCTGTCCGGAGGACCCCGGCTGGGAGGCGGCGGCCGCCGCCCTGGAAGCAGCCCCCAGCCCGCTCGGCGAGCTGCGGAGCAAGTAGCGGGCGGTACTCAGGCCCGATAGGCGACGGTCGCGAGCTCGACGAACGAGCGGATCAACGGATTCGGGTCTCCCTCGTTCCATGCCGCGACCACGCGGCTCGGCGGCATGTCGGTCAGCGGAACCACGGTGAGCCCCTTGCCCGGCTCGTGGTCCACGAGGGTCATGCCCACCGTGCCGTTCCACAGGACCGCCTGCCGGCATTCCTGGACGGCGCGCACCACCGGCCCCCGGCGAGGCTCTCCGCCGTTCCAGTACGACTGCCACGTGGGGTCCGTCCCCTCCGGGAACCGGAACCAGCGGCGGTCCGCCAGGTCGGACAGCTCCAGGCCGTCGCGGCGGGCCAGGGGATCGTCGGCGCGCAGCAGCGCTCCCACCGGGTCGGCGCGCAGCGTACGCACGGTCAGGCCGGTCTCGTCGAACGGGCCACGGGTCAGGGCGAGGTCGACCAGCCCGGCGTGCAGTCCGCAGGTGGGATCGGCGAGGTCGGTTTCGCGGATGCGGACATCGACGTGCGGGTGGCGCCGACGGTACGCGCCGGCCAGCCGGGCGATGCCCGGGTCGGCGCTGTCGCCCAGGACGCCGACGGTGATGCGCGCGGCGCCGGCCGCGACCGCCACGCGTTCTCGTACCCGGTCGGCCCGGCCGAGCAGGCCGCGTGCCTCTTCGAGCAGCACCGCGCCCACCGGAGTGAGCGTGACACCGGCGGACGACCGGTCGAACAGCGCGGCGCCGACCTCGGCCTCCAGGCGTTTGATCGCCCGGCTGAGAGGCGGCTGACTCATGTGCAGCCGGACCGCGGCCCGGCCGAAGTGGAGTTCCTCGGCGACCGCCACGAAGTAGCGCAGCGTGCGTAGCTCCATGGCGTGACGATACCCGTACGGTATCGAGGCCGCGGAATCGGTCTTGGACAGCTGTCGTGCCCCGGCGGTGGAATCGACGTGAGTCGGGAAGCCGTCGGCACACTCCGGCGCCGACCTGTTCACCCGCAGCTGTCAACCCTGGATGGAATCCGTGAACATCGCATATGGGATCGTGGCCGGCCTGCTTGCCCTCTTCTACCTGTACGCGGGCGGGGTGAAGGTGGCCCGGAGCCGTGAACAGCTCCGGCCGATGATGGCCTGGGTGGACAGCACGCCGATGCCGGCCGTCCGGGCCGTCGGGGTGACCGAAGTCCTGGGCGCGATCGGGCTGGTCCTCCCGCCGCTGACCGGTGTCGCGTCCTGGCTGGCCTTTGCCGCGGCCATCGGGTTCGTGGTCCTGCAGATCGGGGCGACCGGGGTTCACCTGCGCCGGGGAGACCGTCAGGTCGCCCTCAACATCTCGCTCCTTCTCGCCGCGGCCGCCACCACCTGGCTGGCAACGGCCTGGCTGTGACGTCCCGCGTCGGCCGCATCACGCTCCCGGTGAGGGGCGGGGTCAGTGTGCGCGTACGCCGTCGAGGGCGATCGACAGCAGGACGTCGGCCTCGGCCGGGCCGTCGCTCTCCCGCTCGGTGGCCAGCGCGATGGCGCCGACGAGCTTCAGCAGTTGGGTGATGGTGATCCCGGCACGCACGGCGTCCGCCGCCCGGGCGCGCGTGAGGAGGGCGTCTCCCGCCGTGGTGATCATGTCGTGGCAGGTTTCGCCCAGCGCGGGGTCGCCGTCCCGCATCAGCGAAGCCCCCAGGCCCCGGTTGGCCACGGCGTGCGCGCCGACGGCGTGCAGCCAGGTGGACAGCGCCTGACCCGGGTCGGGTGCGGCGAGAAGCTCGTCCGCCTTCGCGCAGAGGGACTGCACCCGGTCCTTGAAGACCGCCTCCAGGAGCGCCTGCCGGGAGGGGAAGTGGCGGTGCAGCGTGGCGGAGCCGACTCCGGCACGGCGGGCGACCTCCTCCAGGGAGGCGTCGGCGCCGTGCTCGGCGACCAGGGCCCCGGCGGCGGCCACGATCTTCTCGGCGTTGCGGCGGGCGTCGGCGCGCATCGGTCGACGGGGCGGTGTGGCGGCGTCCCGGTGCACGGGCACTCCTGACGGGTTGATAAACGGGGTGGCCCTCCATATCGTAGCGAGCGGTAACCGGAGTGCCACCCCACTTAGGGGATGGTCTTCCTTCCCCATGGGCGCGATTGACGCGATAACGCGACGAACGCGATGAACGCGATGAACGCGAAACGCGACGAACGCGATGAACGCGATGGAGATGATCGTGAAGCTGACAGAGAAGACCGTCGTGGTGGTGGGTGCGACCGGCACCCGCGAAGTCCATCCCGGCGCCATGGACTTCGACACCTGGCTGGACCGCACCGGCGCCTCCCGGATCGCCGCGTTCCTCCACGCCGCCCGCACCGCCGGGCAGGACGCGTGAGCACCTCCGCCCACACCCCCGCCAGCGCCCCCGCCACAGCCCCCGTCCCCGCCCACGGACTCGGCCGCGTCGGGATCTGGGCGGCGGATCTCGACCACCTCTCCGCACCCGAGGTCCGCAGAGCCGCCGCCGCGGTCGAGGACCTCGGCTTCGGCACCCTGTGGTTCCCCGAGACCACCGGACGGGAGGCCATGGCGCAGGCCGCGATCCTCCTGGCGGCCACCCGGCACCTCACCGTCGCCTCCGGCATGACCGACATCTCATCTACGCCCGCGACCCGGTCACGGCCGGCGCCGCGCAGCGCACCCTGGAGGAGGCGTTCCCCGGGCGGTTCCTGCTCGGCCTGTGGGAGAGCCACCCCAGCCTGGCCGAGGCCGTCCGGGGCCACCACTACGGCCCGGCCGCGGCCACCATGCGCAGCTACCTCGACGCGCTGGACGACGCCCCGTTCGGACCGCCCGGCACGGCCGCCTCACCGAACCGGGTGCTCGCCGCCCTGGACCCCGCCATGCTCGCGCTCGCCGCCGAACGCGCCCGGGGCGCGACCGTGCTGGGCATGCCCGTCGCGTACACCCGAGAAGCCAGGGCCGTCCTCGGCGAGGACGCCCTGCTGGCCATCACCCAGCTCTGCGTGCTGGGCCACGATCGCGCGGACACCGCCGACCGGGCCCGCACCACTGACCTGGCCCGCACCGCCGCCGCGGCCGCCCTGCCGAACCGCCGCGACCTGCTGCGCGGCCGGGGACACCCGAACCCGGACGCGCTCGACAGCCGGCTGGTCGACGCACTGGTGGCCCACGGCCGTGCCGAGGACATCGCCCGCCGTGTCCAGGAGCACTTCGACGCCGGGGCCGACCACGTCAGCCTCCACCTCGTCACCCCCGGACCCGGCTTCGCGCCCGTACGGGAGTGGGAGCGACTCGCCGAACTCCTCCCCGCCTCCCAGCACTTCAGGGGGCGGTCCGTACGGGGAAGCTGAAGGTGCGGCCCTGCTGCTTGAGCCACGGCAGCACCTGCTTCAGGGCCGCGACGGTCTGGGCCCGGTCACCGCCGCCGTCGTGGAAGAGGATCGTCGGCCCGTTGGGCAGCTCGTTCTTGACCGTGGCCACGATGGCGCCCGTGCCCGGCGTCTCGAAGTCCTTGGTGTCCACGTTCCACCCCAGTGGCCGCATCCCGGCCTCGGCGGCGATCCGCCGGCTGCTGGGCGTGAACGCACCGCCCGGCGCCCGGTAGTACTCCACCCGAGCCCCGCCGGCCGCTTCCTCGATCATCTTCTTCGCCTCCAGGATCTGCTGCTTCTGGTAGGCGACGGACTTCTTGTCCATCGTGGTGTCGTGGGACGTGGTGTGGTCGCAGAGCCGGTGCCCGTCCGCCACGACCCTCCGGACCAGGTCGGGGTGTGCCTTGGCCTGCGGTCCGACCATGCAGAACACGGCCTTGACGCCGTTCTCCTTGAGGACGTCCAACACCTGGGGTGTCCACCGCGGGTCGGGCCCGTCATCGATGGTGATGTTCACGGCCTTCCCACCCGCCTCGGCGGCGTGCGCGATGCCTTCGGGCACCTTCACCCGCGACACCGGCGCGGGCGCCGCCGGCTCCTTGGCCCGTTCCGCGGGCGCGGGACCGTGTGATCCCGTCTCCGCCCGGGCGGCGGCTTCGCCGTCCGCCAGCGCGGCGGCCCCCCACGCCGCCAGACTGATTGCGACCGCCGAAGCCGCCACGACTATGTGCGCGGTGTACTTGCCCCTCAGCCCCATGAATGCTGCTCCTTGCCGGTCCTTGACGTTCTCCCCGCTGAGAAGACGGCGGATACGGCCGGACGGTTTCCCCAGTTCGGCGCCAAGTACGGGCGGTGTGGCGTGAGGGTTCAGAGCGACGAGCTTCTGTTGAACCAGCCGCTGAATGCCTGTGCCCCGACCTCGGGTTCGGCGCCGGCGACCGTGCCGGCGCCGGAACCCGTGCCGGCCCGGTGGCGGGCACCGGAGGCGAGGCGTTCGGCCCTCGCCAGGGCCCTCTGCGCCTCCGCCCGCCACGTCGCCGCGTCGGCGTCCGCCCGGGGCGGGGGCAGGAAGGGTCCCCGCTCCGGCGCTTCGGCGGCCGCTCCGAAGAAGTCACCGCCCTTGCGCTTGACGTCGTCCGTGCCCCACGGGCGACCGGGGCCGTGCGCGGGAACCTTCTGGAGGTGGGGGATGTGCTTGGCGCAGTGGATGTAGGCCTCTTCGACGGTGATCACCACCCAGACCACGGCCCGTCGGCCGGGTACCTGGTCGGCCGGGAGCCACGGGTGGGCGCGACGCATCTCTTCGTCGGTGAGGCTCCTGGCCGAGCCGTTGACGTGGAGTCCGATGCGGTCCCGGAGGAAGTCGACCATGAGGATGCCGACCTGCGGGTTCTCCTCGATGTTGCCCAGGCTGGCGTGGACGCCGTTGCCCCGGTACTCGGGGTAGGCGAGCGTCCTGTCGTCCAGCACGTGGAGGAAGCCGGGCGGGCCCGCCCGGAAGGTGTTGTCGCAGGCGCCGTGCCGGTCGGCGGTGGCCAGGAAGAACATCTCCTGGCGGGCGACGAACTCGCGCATGCGGGTGTTCAGCCGGTCGAGGACCTGGGCGGCGTAGAAGCGGTCCGCGCGCTCCGTGGTCGCCATGCGCTGCTGGACCAGATGTTCGCCGTCGCCGCCCGGCCGGACGGTGCGTGCGGAGGTCGTCGGCCGTGGTCCGGCCTGTCGGAAAGTGCTCAACTCGTTGCCCCGACCAGTTCCTCGATGGAGTCGTGCCGTATGCGATGGGTGGGGACGCCGATGCCCACGAGGGTGTCGACGCTGCGGCGGATCATTCCGGGCGGGCCGGACAGGTACGCGTCGTAGGTGTGCCACGGGCCGTACTCGCGTACCGCCTCCGGGAGTCCTCCGGACAGCAGGCCGGCGGGCCCGTCGTCCAGGACCGGGCGCACCGAGAGCCAGGGATGCGACTGCTGCAGCCGGAGCATCGTGTCGATGTCGTACAGCCCTTGGTTCCCGCGGGCGCCGTAGAACACGTTCACGGAGCGCGGCCGGCCGTGCTGGGCGACGTCCTCCACCAGTGCCTTGATGGGTGCGATGCCGGTGCCGCCGCCGAGGCACAGCAGCCCGCTGTCGGTGGTGTGGTCCACCGTCATGGAACCGGAGGGAGGTCCGAGCCGGACGACGTCCCCGGGGCGGGCGCGGTGGACGAGGGCGTTGGAGACCCAGCCCGCCGGTACGGCCTTGACGTGGAAGGACAGCAGCCCGTCGGAACGGGGCGCGGAAGCGAAGGAGTAGTGCCGCCAGACCCGGGGCCACCACGGGGTCTCCAGGCTCGTGTACTGCCCGGCGAGGAAGGGGTACGGCCCGTCGGGCCGGACCGTGACCACCGCGATGTCCCGTGTACGCATCTCATGGGCGACCACCTCGGCCTGCCACCAGGCGGGCGCACGGAGCTCGTCCTCGGTCGCCGCGTCGATCATGATCTGGGAGATCGTGGTGTAGGCGTCCACCCACGCGGCCTCGGTCCGCGGCCCCCAGGTCTCCGGCGCGTGGCGGGCGAGGGCACCGATCAAGGCCTCGCCGACGGCGGGATAGTGCCCGGGGAGCGTGCCGTACTTGCGGTGCCCGCGGCCGAGGTGGGTCAGGTACGTGGTCAGGGTGGCGGGGTCGTCGGCGTGGGTCGCGGCGGTGAGCAGCGCCTTGAACAGGCGGTCGCGCTGGGCGTCCATCGCCGCGGGGAAGAGCTCCCGCAGGGCGGGGTGGCGGAGGAAGAGCAGTGCGTAGAAGTACGAGGTGACCCGGTCGGCGATCGGCTCGATCTCCGCCATCGTGCGGCGCAGCAGCGCAGCACCGGACGAGGCCTCCGGGGCGGCCGGCGCCGGAGGCTTCTCCGGCGGCCGTACGGACTCCGGAGCCGGCCCGCCGGGCCCGGTGCCCGGGGGGCGCGGCGGGCCGCTCGCCTTCCCCGGATCCCGCCCGAACCAGCCGCCGCCCTGACCGCCGCCGGCGGCCGCGCCGGAGCCGTCGGCCGACGGGGTGGTCGGAGCTTCCATCGGTCTGCCTCGCCTCGAACGTCGTCGGTCGGTCTTCGTACGCGGGGTCCGCAGGTGGCCCGTTTCGCTTGTCGCCCACATGTTCGGCGAATACCGGACGAGTGAGCGGGCCCGACCATACCCCGCCTGCGGAAACGGGAGGGGTGCCCGCGATGACGCTCCCCGTGAATACCTTTTCGCTGGTCAGAGGCTGGTTACTGAAGAGTCGGACCGGTACGGAACCGATGCGGGTGCCGGAGGGGGAGGGGAATTGCCGACCGAAAACTCACAGGGTGGACTGAACTCCTCCACATTTCCGGAGTCGGTGGCCGTGGGGTCGGGGCGGCTGTCTCCCCTCCCTTCGCGGGTGCACGTGCCACCGGCGGCACGCGCGGCGGACGCGTCGGTTCCGCAGGGCTCGGACGGTCATGGTGGGTGTGGACCCACAGGGATTCTGACGGTTCGTCAATTGACGCTGTATCAGTCATTGACGCCTCATCGGTTCGGTCACAGAATGCGGTCACCCGACGGAGGGATCGCCCGTGCCTCGACCGTTGCGCGTCATCGCCGCCACCTTCGCCCTGCTCCTCGTCACCGCCTGCAACTCCGCCTCCAGCGGTGGAGGTGGAGGTACCCCCTCCTCGATACGTGGAGTCACCGCCGACACGATCAAGGTCGGAGGCATCGTCTCCATGACGACCGCCAGCGGCTACTCCAAGAAGGACACCGACCTGGGCGCCCGGGCCCGCTACGACCGGGCCAACGCCGAGGGCGGGATCAACGGACGGAGGATCGCGTACCTGGGGGCCGAGGACGACGGCCAGGACCCCGCGAGGAACCTGGCCGCGGCCCGCAAACTCGTCCAGCAGGACAAGGTCTTCGCCGTCTCGCCCATGAGCTCGGTCACCTTCGCCGGGGCCGACTTCCTCGACGCCCAGAAGGTCCCGACGGTGGGCTGGGGCACGCTCCCCTCGTTCTGCGGGCCGGCGCACCTCTACGGCTTCAACGGCTGCCTCGTCCCGATGCCCGGCGGCACGCTCAACCAGACCTGGCCCGAAGGACTCGCGGCCGTGCTCGGGGGTGCGCGCGGCAAGTCCGTCGCGCTGATCGCCGGCGACAACGACGCCGGCAAGTTCGGCATCCGCACCTTCACCCAGGGCTTCAAGGCGGCCGGCTTCCGGGTCGCGTACGCCAAGGCCGTGGTGCCGGCGACCTCGATGCCCAGCGACTGGTCGGCGTACACCAAGGAGATCCTCCGCTCGGGCCCCGGCGGCGGCGCGCCCGACGCCGTGGTCTCCGTGATGCAGACGCCGTACAACATCGGCCTGTTCACCGCGCTCAAGCGGTCCGGCTACAAGGGGGTCATCTCCGACCCGACGGACTGCGACCCCGGGCTGCTCGCGAAGGACGCGACGAAGCAGGCCCTCGACGGGGTGCACGTACTGCTCCAGTTCCAGCCCTTCGAGTCGGACAGCCCCGCGATGCGGCAGTTCAAGGCCGACATCAAGAAGGCGGCGGGCGGAAAGGAGGTGCCTTTGAACATGCACATGCTCACCGGCTACATGAGCGCCGACCTCTTCCTCTCGATCGCCGAGAAGGCGGGCAAGGACCTCACCGTCGAGTCCTTCCAGACGGCGGCGAACGGCTTCTCCGACACCGGCACGCTCGTCGGCGACCGCACCCTGCCCAAGGGAAAGAAGGAGAGCTTCGGCTGCGGGGCGCTCGTCCAGCTGAAGAACGGGCGGTACGAGGTGGCGGTGCCGTTCACGTGCTATCCGCCGATCCCCTTCGGCTGAGGGGCGCGTCACGTGGGTGACCTGCTGGGTTTCGTGCTGAGCGGGCTGGTCTCGGGCGCGCTGTACGCGCTGCTCGCGACCGGCCTCGTGCTGTCCTACTCCGCCTCCGGGCTCTTCAACTTCGCGCACGGCGCCACCGCCTATCTGTGCGCGCTCGCCTTCTACGAGCTCCACTCCGGCTTCGGCTGGCCGGCCGTCCCCACCGCTCTGCTCCTGGTGTTCGTGGTGGCGCCCGGCCTCGGCTGGGGCCTGGACCGGCTGATGTTCAGAAAGCTCGCCACGGTCGGCGAGACGGCGCAGATCGTGGCCACCATCGGTCTGCTGGTCGCGCTGCCCGCGGCCGGACTGTGGGTCGTCGAACTCCTGGAGCGGGCGGGCGCCCCGGTCCTGCCCGCCGAGAACCAGTTCGGTCTGCCGGGCGTCGGGCCGAGCCCCGCGGTGTCCTGGCAGCCGCTCGACGGCGTCGGCATCGACTCCGACCAGCTGATCACCTGGATCGTCACCGCCCTCGCGGCGGCGGGCCTGTGGGTCCTGATGCGGCACACCCGGCTCGGCCTGCGGCTGCGCGCGGCGGTCGACAACCGCGCGCTGACCGAGCTGCGGGGGATCAGCGCGGACCGGCTGTCCTCGACGGCGTGGATGCTGTCGTCCGGTCTCGCGGGCCTCGCCGGAGTCCTCGCGACCCCGCTCCTCGGGCTCTCCGCGCACGACTACACGCTGTTCCTGTTCGTCTCGGCCACCGCGGCGGTCCTCGGACGCTTCGCGTCGGTGCCACTCGCCTTCGCGGGCGGCCTCGGGCTCGGGGTGCTGCAGAACCTCGTGGCGGGGTACGCGTCGTTCGCCGAGGGCATCACCGGCTTCCGCACCGCCGTACCGTTCCTCATCCTCTTCGCCGGGCTCGTCGTCCTGGTACGGCGGCGGCGCCGCGCGGCGGGCACGGCGGCCGCGGACCCACCGCCGGTGGAGTATCTCGCCGGGAAGGGGTGGGGCCGCCGCTGGGGCGCCTGGGTGGTGGCCGGAGCGCTCCTGGGCACCGCGTTCTACACCGTCACCACCCCCTTCTGGAGCGGGATCCTGACCCAAGGGCTCGCGATCGGGCTCGTGTTCATGTCGTTCACGGTGGTCACCGGTCTCGGTGCGATGGTGTCCCTCGCCCAGGCGACGTTCGTGACCGGCGCCGCACTCGTCGCGGGGCTGCTGATGAGCCACGGCTGGCCCTTCGTCGCGGCCGCGGCCGTCGGCACGGCGGCGGCCGCCCTGCTCGGCGCGGTGGTCGCGCTGCCCGCACTGCGGCTGGGCGGCAGATCACTGGCCCTGGCCACCCTGGCGCTCGCCTTCCTGGCGGACCAGGTGCTCTTCCAGCTCGGGTGGCTCCGCAACGGCGACACCGGGTGGGAGATCCCGCGGCCGGTGGCCGGACCCGTCGACCTGAGTGACGACCGGGCCATGGGGCTCGCGCTCGTGCTGCTCAGCGGGGTGCTCGTCGCGCTGCTCACCCGGCTGCGCGGCTCCCGCTGGGGCCGGGCCATGCTGGCGGTCCGCTCGGCGCCGGAGGCCGCCGCGGCGTCGGGGGTGTCGGTGGTACGGACGAAGCTCCTGCTGTTCACGGTGTCGGCGGGCCTCGCGGGCTTCGGAGGGGTGCTCTACGCCTCGTACAACACCAGGATCACGGCTACGGACTTCACGGCGATGACGGGCCTGGTGTGGCTGGCGGTCGTGGTCGCGGCGGGGGTGCGCAGGCCGCAGTTCGCCGTGGTGGCGGGGCTGGTCTTCGCGGTGGTCCCGCATCTGATGGCGACGTACGTGACGGAGTCCGCGCATCTGCCGGTGATCCTCTTCGGTCTGGCGGGGCTCGCGCTGGCGAACGACCCGGACGGGTACTGCGCCGCGCTGCCGTCGAGGCGAGCGGCCCGGCGCGCCGCACGGCGGGGGGCGGCGGCGCGGGAGGCCGTGCCGGGGGTCGTTCCCCCGCACCGCGAGGTGCGGGCGGACCACCACCTCCCGGAACAGGCGGGAGGCCCCCGGCCGGCCGGGGACGGCGGCTCCGCGCCGCTCCGCGCGCGGACGGCCGAGCCGTATGTCGTCGGCACCGGGAGCGCGGTCCCAGGAACGGGCAGCGGCCCCGGCGGGACGCCGAGCGCGCTCGAACTGAGCAGCCCGAGCGCGCTCAAGCCGAGCGGCCCGAGCGTCGCGCTCGAACTGAGCGGCGTACACGCCGGGTACGGCGGCGCTCCTGTGCTGCACGGCGTGGACCTCGTGGTGCGCGGCGGCGAGGTGCTGGTGCTGCTCGGGCCCAACGGGGCCGGGAAGTCCACCCTCTGCCGGGTGGCGGCGGGACTGGTGCGGCCGACCGGGGGGCTCGTCCGGGTGCGCGGTGAGGACGCCACCCGCGACGTGACGGTCGCGCGGGCCCGCCGGGGCGTGCGGCTGGCTCCCGAGGGGCGGGGGATCTTCGCCGGGCTGTCGATCGAGGAGAACCTGACCCTGCAGCTCACGGCAGCGGAGGACCGCGACGCCGTGTACGTGCGGTTCCCCGCGCTCGCCGCCCGCCGCACCGTCGCCGCCGGGTCCCTGTCGGGCGGCGAGCAGCAGCTCCTCGCCCTCGCCCCGCTCCTCCAGCGACCGCCGGCGGTCCTCGTCGCCGACGAACCGTCCCTCGGCCTCGCGCCGCGCGTCGTGGACGAGGTCTTCCGCCTCCTGACCGAACTCCGCGACCACGGCACCGCGCTGGTCCTCGTCGAGGAGAAGGCGGCCGAGGTGCTCGGCATCGCCGACACCGTCGCGTACCTCGTACAGGGCGGGATCGCCTGGTCCGGGCCACGGTCCGAGGTGGACCGGGACCGGCTCGCCGAGGCCTACCTGGGGACGGGAGTACGCCGATGAGCCACCCTCTGCTCCGCGCGAGCGGGATCGACGTCCGTTTCGGCGGCGTCCACGCCCTGCGCGAAGTGACCGTCTCCGTCGGCCCCGGGGAGATCTGCGGCCTCATCGGGCCGAACGGCGCGGGCAAGACGACGCTCTTCGACGTGGTGTCGGGGATACGGCGGCCGGACGCGGGAACGATCGCGTACGACGGTACGGACATCACCCGCCGATCGCCCGTCTGGCGGGCCCGGCACGGCATCCGTCGCACCTTCCAACGACAGCAGCTCTTCGGGCAGTTGACCGTCGCGGACAATCTCGTCGTGGCACAGGACTGGCGGGGCGGAGTACGGTCCGCGGCGCGCCGCCGTCGGGAGCGGGCCGCCGCCGTGCTCCACGAGTGCGGGCTCGGCGCACTCGCCGACTCGTACGCGGGCGGCCTGCCCGTCGGGCAGGCTCGCCTGGTCGAGCTGGCCCGCGCGCTCGCCGATCCGCCCCGGGTCCTGCTCCTGGACGAGCCCGCGTCCGGGACGACCGCCGAGGAGCGTCGCGGACTCGCCGCCGTCATCCGTCGTATGGCCGACGAGGAGGAGTGCGCGGTGCTGCTCGTCGAGCACGACGTGGCCTTCGTGATGGAGCTGTGCTCCCGCGTCGTGGTGCTCGACCTCGGCCGGGTGCTGGCCGAAGGGTCGGCGGCCGAGGTCCACGCGGACCCGGCGGTACGGGAGGCGTACCTGGGTGCCGGTCCCGGCGGGGCGTAGGACGGCGCCGCGGTGCCGCGAAGCCGCGGCGGCTCGGCGCTCTCGGTGCGTGCGTCCTTTCGGGTCGGGTGGAGTGGGGCGCCGTCGACAGGGATGGCTCCGGCCGTCAGACTGTCCGCGGAGGTGACGCGGGTGGTGGAGCCGGTGCACATGCGGGCCGCTGTTCGGGAGACGTACGGTCCGGCCGACCTCAGTTCGGTCCCGGTGTTCGCCGGGGGGTTCATCAACTTCGGGTACTGGCGCTCGATCGACCTCGGCGGACCGCTCACGGTCGACGACCGGGTCCGCAGCCAGGAGGACATGTACCGGCAGGTGCTCGGCGCAGCCGGTGCGCTCGCCGACCGGCGGATCGTCGAGATCGGCTGCGGGCTGGGTGTCGGCTGTGCGCTCGCCCTGCGCGAGTGCCGACCGGAGCGGGTGACAGGAATGGACATCCATCCGCAACAGCTGGACCGTGCCCGCCGGGCCAACGCGGATCTGCTGGGGGCATCGCCGTCGGGGCTCCGGTTCGTCCGCGGTGCGGCGGAGGAGATGCCGTTCGGTGACGGCGAGTTCGACTGCGTCTACAGCGTCGAGGCCGCCCAGCACTTCGACGACATGATCGCCTTCACCCGGGAGACGGCCCGGGTACTGCGGCCCGGTGGACGGGTGGTCGTCGCGAGCTTCTTCACCCCGGACGACGACCCGGATCACGGAGCCCGGCTCGCGTCGTACCTGGAGACGTTCGCGGACGGGCTGGACATCGCGCGTCCCGTCACGCTCGTGACCGATGCGTTCACCCGGGCGGGCCTGGCGGACGCGCGGGCCGTGTCGATCGGACCGGACGTGTGGCAGGGCTGGGACCGCTGGCTGTCGGACCAGTGGAAGCCGGGCACCTGGCCCCGCAACTTCCTGAAGGCCTACGAGCAGGGCAACCTCGACTACTACATCGTCACGGCCACCCGCCCGCGAACCTGACCCCGGGACGGGGCGCGCGGCCTGTCGTTCGACGGGCGTTCACACGACGACGGGTCCGCCGCCGACCGGCGTTCGGCCGCGGGCATGAGTCTCGTGACGCCCTTCGCCCCTCTCTCAGGACGGACACTCCGTGCTCGAAGTACGCGCTCCCCGGGGGCGTCGTCGCCTCGCCCCGATCCGCCTCGCCGTCGCCGGTGCCACGCTGCTCGCCGCCGCGACGCTGGTCACGCCGACCGCGCACGCCGCTCCGGCGGACGACGTCCGCATCAACGAGGTGGTGACGACCGGCAGCGTCGCCGACTCGATCGAGCTGTACAACAAGGGGGCGGCCGCGGTCGACATCTCCGGCTGGATCCTCAAGGACAACGACGCGAGCCACACGTTCACCGTTCCGGCCGGGACGAGTCTTGCCCCCGGGGCGGCACGCGCGTTCGCCGTGGACGCGGCGTTCGGGCTCGGTTCCAGCGACAAGGCCCGCCTCTATCTGCCGGGCGGCAGCACCCTCGTCGACAGCTACAGCTGGAGCGCCCACTCCGCCCCGTCCTGGTCGCGCTGCCCCGACGGCACGGGCGCCTTCGGGAAGTCGGCCCTGACGCTGGGCGCGCCGAACGACTGCGGTTCCGGTGGCGGTACGAACCCGGTGTCCTGGCCCGGCGGAAGCTCCGTGACGACGGCCGACGGGTCCAACGTCTTCGGCGAGGACCTCAGCGGCCTGTACCAGGAGGGCTCCGTCCTCTGGGCCGCCCAGAACTCCGGCGAGCTGTGGCGTCTGGTCCGCGACGGCTCCGGCGGCTGGCGGCCGGACACCGCCAACGGCTGGACCTCCGGCAAGACGCTGCGCTACCCCGGCGGGAGCGGCAGCCCCGACGGCGAGGCCGTCACCCTGACCGCCGCCGGCGCCGCGGGCGGCGCGTACGTCGCGACCGAGCGCAACGGCGACGCCTCCGGCACCAGCCGCCTGTCCGTCCTCCGCTACGAGGTCGCCACCGGCACCGGTACCGGCCTGACCGCCACGAAGGAGTGGAACCTGACCGCCGGCCTGCCGGCCGTGGGCTCCAACCTCGGCTTCGAGGCGATCACCTGGATCCCCGACGCCACCCTCGTCGCGGCCGGTTTCAAGGACGAGTCGACCGGCGCGGCCTATGACCCGAACCGGTACGGCGCGCACACCGGCGGCGTCTTCCTCCTCGGCGTCGAGGGCACCGGCGCGGTCCACGCGTACGTCCTCCAGGACAGCGGCACCGCCACCCGGGTCGCCACCGTCGCCAGTGGCATGGCCGGCGTGATGGAGCTCCAGTGGGAGCCGCAGGCCGCCCGGCTGTGGACGGTCTGCGACGACACCTGCGGCGGACTGCACAGGACCATGAAGATCGGCAGCTCCGGCACCTTCGCCCCCGCGGCCTCCTACCAGCGCCCGAGCGGCATGTCCGACCTCAACAACGAGGGCTTCGCCGTGGCCGGGGCCGACGAGTGCGTCGGCGGCACCAAGCCCGTGTACTGGGCCGACGACAGCAACACCGGCGGCCACGCGCTGCGCAGGGGCACGGTCGACTGCTGAGCCCCGACGACGGGGGCGCGGACTCCGGCCACAGCCGAGTCCGCGCCCCCGCGTGTCCCGCCGGCCGGCTCAGTCCCGCCGGGTCGCCGCCGCCAGGGCCTGCCTGACCTCCTGGGCCACGCGGTCCGCGTCCTCGGGGTTGTTGACGACGTCCGTGTGGTTCATGTCGATGACGAGGACCTCGCTGGCCGAGTAGTGCTTGTGCACCCAGTCGTCGTAGCCGGACCACAGGGTCCGGTAGTACTCGACGAGGCTCTCGTCCTGTTCGAAGTCGCGACCGCGCAGGCCGATGCGGTGCAGCACGGTCTCGAAGTCGGCCTTGAGGTAGACCATGAGATCGGGTGCCTTGCGGTAGGGCAGACCGTCGATCTCGCGCATCATCTCGCCGAGCAGCCCCTCGTACACCTGCATCTCCAGGGAGGTGATCCGCCCCAGGTCGTGGTTGACCTTGGCGAAATACCAGTCCTCGTAGATGGAGCGGTCGAGGACGTTGTCCCCCTGCTTGTAGGCCTCCTTGATCGCGGCGAAGCGGGTCTGGAGGAAGTACAGCTGGAGGAGGAAGGGGTAGCGCTTCGCCTGGATCTCCTCGGGGCTCGCCGTATAGAAGAGGGGAAGGATCGGATTGTCGTCCACGCTCTCGTAGAAGACGTCGCTGCCCAGATCCTTGGCGATCAGCTCGGCCACACTCGTCTTGCCGATTCCGATCATGCCGCCGACGCAGATCACGGACATACCTCACTTCTCCCTGGGGGTCTTCTTCGCATGGGCGGGCGAGCCGGCTGAGCTGGGAACCCGCACCCATGAGACGCACACCGGTGGTCACCCGATTCCCGGGGATCCTCGTGATCGGCGCCTTGGCCGGCCCGACCGTCCCGCGGCCGCCGCGCGCAGCGACGAGCCGCGGTCCTGAGGCCGCCCTGAATCTTAGATGACGGTGCGCTACGGCGTGAGCCAGCGGCGCAGGAGTCTGCTCACGGCGGGCATCGCCACGTATGTCATGAGCACGTTGAACACACAGGCGACGATCGCGCTGCTGAGCAGGAGGGGGAGAGCGGTCAGCCGGGGGATGAGCACGAGGCTTCCCAGGACCGAGATCGGGTAGATCGCCAGGGTCGCGCTGATCGCCATCTTCCACCGCGGCGGTGCGGGCCGCGTCGAGCCGGGCTTCGCGAACCAGGTCTCCATGCCGGTCAGTGTGCGCCGGGCGATCTCCGAGTGGTGGTGCCCCTCGCAGCCGGCGAACCAGGCCGCCCGCTCCGGAGACTCCTGCCAGGCCCGGCACGCCGCCTCGTCCCGGAAGCGGTGGACGAGGAACCACGGGGCGTCGCCGCCGGAGGAGCGGAAGAGCCCGTACCCGAGATGGCCCGGGAAGGCGGCGGCGCTTTCGAGGATGCCCTCGGCCCACAGCTCGAAGGCCGCCTCGTGGCCCGGTTCCACCCGACGGGCTATGAGGAGGGTCACCTCGCCCGTGTCGGCGGGGACGGCGGTGTGCTCAAGGCTGATCGCGGTCACATGAACTCCATCTGATCTCACCGCGCCCGCCCGTACTTTACGCATGGACCGCCGTGAGGAGGAGTGCCGGCGCCTCCGGGGCGCGGCCTAGTTCGGGTTCTCGGCGTGGGTCAGGGTCTCCCAGGAGATGAAGTAGTTGTCCGTGCCCGCCGGCCTGCGGGCCTCGGTGTAGGTCCCGGTGTTGGTCATGCCGATGCCCAGGCGGTGGTGCAGCGCGTTGTAGCCGACCTCCGTGACGGCTCCCAGGCCCTTCTTCACGGTGCCGCCGCAGAGCCAGGACGGAACCGCGGTCCCGTTCTCGTACTTGGTGTGGAAGCCGAGCGCGTGGCGGAGCCGTTCGGAGACCTGGGGGTAGAGGTCCTGGCCCTGGATGCGGCTGGTCTCCGCGGTGTGGACGGCGGCGGCGATGCCCCAGCCGGTGTGGCCGAAGTCCCGGCAGGTCTCCTGGGAGAGGCCGTCGGCGAAGGTGCTCTGGCCCTGCCAGTACTTCACGATCTCGTCGCGGGTGTCGATGGAGCTGTTCGGCGGCGGCTCGGGCGTGCTGCCGTCACCGGCGAGGTAGATGTAGGCGGGGACCCGTCCGAGGTAGGTGGCGACCGCCTTGTCGTAGGCGGCGCGGTCGTCGAGGTGGACGGCGATGCCGATCGCCGCCTCGGTCATGATGAGTTCCCAGTTGCCGTTCTTGGTGAGGGCGGCGCCGCCCGACACCTCGGGCAGGTAGACGTTGCGCAGCATCGTCGCGAAGCGGCCGGCGTTCGGCCAGCCGCCGGTGTAGGTGTGCTTGACGAGCTCGGCGGCGCGGGGCCAGGAGGAGCCGGCCCAGCCGGTCTGGAGCGGCGCGTTGGAGTTGGTGTGGTCCTTGATCACGGCCGACCAGGCGTCCATGATCTCGATCGCCTTCCTGGCGTGCCGGGCGTCGCGCGTGATGTACCAGGCGAGGGCCTGGGTGTACGCGGCGACGGCGTCCTGACGTTCGTCGGTGCAGCCGTAGTTGGGGTTGGAGGAGGAGCCGCACTCGACGATCGCGCGCGGCTTGGGGGTGCGGGTCGTCGAGGCGTAGGGACTCGCCATCATCTGGTCGAAGGCGGCCTTCCAGGGCTGGGCGCCGGCCTGGACCTTGGCCCGGACGAAGTCCAGCTGGGAGGCGCTGACGAGGACGCCGGGGTGGGTGAAGACCGCGGGGGCGGCGGGTGCCGTCTCCGCGGTGCGGGCGCTGGGGACGGGTTCCGGTCCGGCGACGGCCGTCGGGGCCACGGTGAGGGCGAGGGCTGCCGCCAGGGTGGCGACCAGGGTTCGGAGACGCATGTGTGGGGGGCACCTTTCGTTCGTCCATCTGAACGCAGGTCGGGAGAATGAACTCCGCGTCGAGCGTGGAACTTAGAGGCACTCCATGGACACGTCAAGGTGTTGGTCCGGACCACAGCCCCGAGCGCGAGGCGGTCAGTCGCCCCCTTCAGGGGGACATCGTCGACTCGTCGTACTCGTCCGCGACGGGGACGGCGCCTCCTGTCCGGCCGAGGGCACGTCCTGCGCCGACACCGACACCGACACCGACGCCGACGCCGACCGCCCTCGACAGCGCGCCGGCAGCGTCTCGCGCAGGGCCGCAGCAGCTCAGCGGTGGAGGCGCTGCTGCCAGTCCTGCGGGACGCGGCCGGCCGGGCCGGGGGCGGGCTGGCCGGACGGGTGGCCGTCCGGCGGGGCCAGTGCGGGTCCGGCGTCGTACAGGTCGTCCGTGGCGTAGTTCCAGAACCAGCTCTCGCCCGGCTCGAAGCTCTGGACGAGGGGATGCCCGGTGGACTTCCAGTGCGCGGTGGCGTGCTGGGCCGGAGAGGAGTCGCAGCAGCCGATGTGGCCGCACTGGGCGCAGCGCCGCAGGTGGAACCACCAGCCGCCCACCGTGTCGCAGTCCCCGCAGCCCGTGCCGCTGGGCGGGACGCTCGGGTCGATTCCCTCGATCTCGGTCATGCGCGCTCCTCGGCGGTGTGGGTGTGGGTCTCGGTTCCGGGCTCTGATTCCGGCTCGGCTTCGGTATCGGTATCGGTTTCGGTGTCGGGTGCGGTCAGCGGCAGCAGCACCTGGAACCGGGTGTCGCCCGGGACGGACTCGACCTGGAGGCTCCCGTGGTGCTTGCTGACCACGATCCGCCAGGAGATGTCGAGGCCGAGACCGGTGCCCTCGCCGACCGGCTTGGTGGTGAAGAAGGGGTCGAAGATGCGGCTGCGGATCTCCTCGGGGACGCCGGGGCCCGTGTCGCGGAACTCCACGAGCAGCCGGTCGCCCTCCCGGGCCGTACGGACCGTCAGGACTCCTTCGCCACCGGCGCTCCCGATGGCGGACACCGCGTTGTCGATCAGGTTGGTCCACACCTGGTTCAGCTCCGCCGGATAGGCGGGCACTGCGGGGAGGGAGCGGTCGTAGTCCTTGACGACGCGCACCCGGGAGCCGATCTTGGCGGACAGCATCAGCAGCGTGCTGTCGAGGAGTTCGTGGACGTCGACGTCACGGTGCGGGGCACGGTCGAGCTGCGCGTACTGCTTGGCCGCGTCCACCAGGTGGGAGATGCGGTTGGTGGAGTCGTCGATCTCGTCCATCAACAGCTCTGTCTCGACCGTGTAGTTGAGCCAGCCGACGGCCCCCGGCAGGACGTCCTCGGCCACGGTCGCCGCCACCTGCTCCAGCCAGTCCGTGTCCAGACCGGCCTGGACGAAGGTGGGCGCGAACCGCCAGCCCTCCGGGATGCCGTGGTCCTCCAGCCAGTCGGCGAGCTCGTCCTCCCGGTCGGACGCCTCCAGCGGGCTCAGCACCGGTGCCTTGGCGACCCGTTCCGCGGTGCGTTCCTGGATCTCGATGAGGTCGGCGAGTACCTCCCGGGAGTAGGGCCCGCGGGCGATGACGGACAGTTTGTGCCGCATCTTGCCGACCCGCTCGCGGAGCGCCGCCGTGGCCCGTACGGCCGCCGCGGCCGGGTTGTTGAGCTCGTGGGTGAGGCCGGCGGACAACGAGCCGAGCGCGAGGAGCCGTTCACGCTGCCCGATGGCGCGCTGGGTGTTCTTGGAGCCGAAGAACAGCCCTTCGAGGAGGTGCACCGCCATCGGGAACCACTCGGCCATGATGTCCGCGAACGACTGCGCGGGCATGACGAAGAACCGGGTGGGCTCGGTCACCCGCATGGAGTTGTTGTACGTCTGGGGCACCCGGTCGCCCAGATACGCCTGCATGGCCCCCGCGTACACGCCGCGCTGCGAGGTGCGGCTCACCTCCACGGCGTCGCCGCCGACCCGCCGGTCCAGGACGACGGTGCCCTCGATCATCACGTAGAAGCAGGTCGCCGGGTCGCCCTCGGTGTAGACCGGGCCGGGCCCGAACCGCTCCACCCGTCCCTCGGCGCACAGGCGGGAGAGTTGCTCGGGCGAGAGCTTCTCGAAAAGGAACAGCGAGCCGATCTCGTGCTGGTCGCAGGGCATGATCTCGCCACCCGCGTCCGCGCCGTCCCTGCCCTGCCCGTCCCTGCCCTGCCCGCCCGTGCCCTGCCCGCTCCTGTCCTGTCCGCTCATGACTGCTCCAGATACCGGTGGACGAGCATCACGGCCATGGCTCCCTCTCCCACGGCGGAGGCGACGCGCTTCGCGGACTGGGCGCGCGCGTCGCCCGCCACGAACACGCCGGGAACGTTCGTCTCCAGGTGGTAGGGCGGCCGGTCGAGGCCCCACTCGGCCGGCGGCCGCCCGTCCGGCGTGAGGTCGGGGCCGGCCAGGATGAAGCCGTGCTCGTCGCGCAGCACCGTTCCGTCGAGCCAGTCGGTCAGCGGGGCCGCCCCGATGAAGACGAACAACCACTGGGCGTCGACGACTTCGGTGGCCCCGGTCACGGCGTCCCGCAGGGTCAGCCGTTCCAGGTGCTCCGTGCCGTGCGCCGCCTCGACGACCGTCCTGGGCCGCACGCTGATGTTCGGCGCCTCCTCGATCTGCTGGATCAGGTAGTACGACATCGATGCCGCCGGCGACTCCCCGCGTACGAGCAGCGTCACCGACTTCGCGCCCCGCGCCAGGAACACCGCTGCCTGCCCGGCGGAGTTCGCGCCGCCGACGATGTACACGTCCTGCCCCTCGCAGGACGACGCCTCGGTGAGGGAGGAGCCGTAGTAGACGCCGCGCCCGGTCAGGTCCTCGCAGCCGGGAGCCAGGAGCTGCCGGTAGGAGACTCCCGTCGCGAGGATGACGCTGTGCGCGGCGACTTCGGTGCCGTCCGAGAACCGTACGACGCGTGCCGCGCCGTTCACCTCCAGACCCGTGACTTCGCGCGCGGTGAGGATCTCGGCGCCGAAGCGGGTGGCCTGGCGGCGGGCGCGTTCGGTGAGCTGCCCGCCGGACACGCCGTCGGGGAAGCCGAGGTAGTTCTCGATCCGGGAACTCTGGCCGGCCTGCCCGCCCGTCGCCGAGCGCTCGACCAGCACGGTCCGCAGTCCCTCGGATGCCCCGTACACCGCCGCGCCGAGCCCGGCCGGGCCGCCGCCGATGACGACGAGGTCGTAGAAGTCGGCGGCGGGCGTCGTCGCGAGCCCCACCCGGGCGGCCAGCTCGGGCGCGTCCGGCTCGACCAGCGCGGTGCCGTCCGGCGTGATCACCAGGGGCAGCCGGAGGCCGTCGGCCCCGGCCGCGTCGAGGAGACGCCGGCCCTCGGGCTCGTCGGAGGAGTACCAGCGGTACGGCACCTGGTTGCGGGCGAGGAACTCGCGTACGTACGAGGAGCGCGCCGACCAGCGGTGACCGACCACCTTCGTCGCGGGGACCGGCCGGTAGTCACTGGAGCGCCAGGCCGTCAGCAGGTCGTCCACGACGGGGTAGAGCTTCTCCTCCGGCGGGTCCCACGGCTTGAGCAGGTAGTGGTCGAGGTCGACGACGTTGATCGCGTCGATGGCCGCGTTGGTGTCGGCGTACGCGGTCAGCAGGACGCGCCGGGCCCCGGGGTACACGCCGAGGGCCTGTTCGAGGAACTCGATGCCGTTCATCTGCGGCATGCGGTAGTCGGCGAGGATCACGGCGACCAGATCGCCCCGCAGCTTGAGCTCGCGGAGCGCGTCGAGGGCGGACTCGCCGGATTCGGCGCGCACGATCCGGTAGCCCCCGCCGTAGCGGCGTCGCAGGTCGCGGGCGATGGCGCGGGACACTCCCGGATCGTCGTCCACCGTCAGGATGACGGTCCGTGCCGCATCGGTGACCTGTGCCATGCGTCTCCGCCCTGCTCACCTCGGACGGCCGGCACGGCGGGCTGCCGACGCCGGCTCCCGCCCATCGTATGTTCGATCGCGGGGGACCGCTCCGGAGCGCGACGGCGGGTCACGTCTGCCAGACCGTCCAGACGGAGACCGGCGACAGCGTCGCCTCGACGGCCTCCAGCCGCGCGTTCCACTCCTTCTGGCCCAGTTCCTCGGCCAGGATGGCGGCGGGGGCCACGCCCCACCTCAGGACCGGTACGGTGCCCGCCTCGGCCCAGGGCGCCAGTGCGGAGCGGGCGGCCTTCGGTACGGAGCCGGTCGATCGGAGGGCGGTCGCACCCTCCAGCACGGCGATGTCGCAGATGTCGGCGCCCCGCTCCCGCAGGAGTCTCAGGAGCCTTCGGGTGTACGTGTCCGCACGGGCGGCGTAGCAGGCGTAGGCGCGGGCCAGGGTCAGCACCGGGTCGGGTTCCCGGGCCTTGTCGTCCGCGAGGAGACGCTGGGGATCGTGCCCGCTCAGGCGCCCCAGCGACACGAGCGCGTCCCAGTCCGCGACAGGAAGGGTCGACAGGGGTTCCACCCGGGGCGCTCCTTCGCCGGTGTCGAGTGCGAGGGGGAGCGAGGGGTGGAGGGGGAACGTCAGGCCGGTGCCGGTGCCTCTGTCCGTGCCGGTGTCGGGCACGGACACACAGGTCCCCCATGGGGATTCCTCCGGATGCGCGGTGAGGAGCCGGCCGCCGGATCCGGACAGGGGCCGCGTCGAGGCCGCACCGGGGCCGAAGCCGAGGACGGAACACCCCGGAAGGTCCTCCCAGACGTCGGAGCCGATGGCCATGCGAAGGGGTACGAGGCCGTTTCCGACGGTGAGAGGCAGATGGACGTCCTTCTCGATCCCCTCGAACACCTCGACCATGTCGGACCAGGACCCCCAGGGGAGGGCGACTCCCACCTGGACACGGCCGGGCTGGACCTCGACCAGCGGGTCCTCCGCGACCTCCCGGACGCTCCTCGTCACCTGTCCCACGGTGATGGCGGGGGTATCCACGAGGAAGCCGGCCAAGGACCTCGGACCGCCCTCCGGGAGCACGATCCGGAGGGCGGTCCTGCGGAACTCCGGTGATTCGCTGATCGTCGCGGACATGACCTCCGGCGCGCCGGAAGCGACGGTGGCGGCGATGTGCGACGCGAACCGCGCGAGACGCTCCCGATCGTCGTACCGGCCGGAAATGAACAGCCCCCCGTCCTTCCTCCTGACCTCGATCCCGCTCGGCGATTCCGGTGGACTGTCCAGCGTGCTCTCGCCGATGTTCCGAAGAGCCGAGGGAACGGACCGACCGGCGGCGTCCACACCCTCCACGAACACCCATGCGGGCTCGTCGCCCCTCGCCTCCGACGAGGATCTGCGGGTCTCCTCCCCGATCGTGGCCCGCCGCAGGGTGAAGACGACCTCGCGGTCGCTGTCGTCGATGCGGAGACGACGTTCGGCCGGTTTGCGCCAGGGGGAGTTGCTCTTCAACCGGCACATCACGCTCAGGCTCGTCTCATGAGGGAGCCGTACCGCCGTGCTCGGCGGTACGGGAGCCTCGCGGCGCTGCCAGTAGGGCGGGTCCTCGACCTGGACAAGGATGGTTCCCACATTCCGTACGGCCGCGGCCGGCCTCACGGCGATGGACAGGCGCGCGGCCGGAGCAGGCGGCAGGTGGAGCGGCCACACATCCCGTGCGGTACCGGCGCCGTACACCTGTACCCCGGGTTCCTGTCGGATGCGAGGCCGCTGCGCCTCAGCGATCTCCTTCACCCTCTTCCCGACGACCTCGGTCACCGCCTTGCGCAGGTCGATGCTGACGTCACCGCTGTCGAAGTCCAGATGGAGAGCGAGGGGGGACGGGTTCCGTGTGTCGATGGCCGCGAGCAGGTTCGTGAGGAAGAGGCCCCGGCCCTCGATCTCCACCGATCGCTCGCCCTGCTGGCATGCGAAACAGAAGACCAGCGTGTTCCCGGCCCTCGCGTTGAAGCCCGCGAAAGGCATCCCGGCCTGGATCCTGGAACGGCGGCTCTCGCTGTACGGCAGATTCTGGCAACCGTCCATGACCAGCAGTTGTTCCCGGAACGACATGGAGAGGAACAGCTCGATGTACTCCTCGACGGCGAGATTCGAGAGCACGGCGAATTCCCCGAGCGACGCCTCCTTGGTGATGAAGAGCCTCTTCGTGGTGGGTTCGTAGATTCCGTGTCCCACGAGGAACACGAACAAATGACTGCCGGTTTGCTCGCGCAGCCCTGAGATGGACTCCGCGATGGCGGTAGCCGTCGCATCCCGCCAGGGAATTCTCGGCTCCAGCGATTCGAGCAGCGGCCGACTCGCCTCCGTCGGCTGCGCGTGCAGAAGGATGTGATCGTCCGGAACACCCGCGCCCCGCAGCCAGTTCAGCGCCCCGCACGCATCCCGCACCGCGCCGCCGAGATCCTTGATGTTCGGATCGTCGTACGCGTCGATTCCGACGACCAGGGCCCAGCTGTCCTCGTACGTGCTGGTCATGGCCAATGCTTTTCGATCAAGGAGTACGTCTTGTCGTGGGAGAAGTAGGCGCTGTGCGATTCCGGGAAGGGCACACCGGCGTCGACCTCCTCGTCCACGATTCCGTCCGCGTTCGGGAACGCGGGTGCCGCGCGGAACGAGAGGAAGTCCGCCGGGCTGTAGATGTTCAGCCAAGGAGTGAAGGGCTGCACGTTCCCGCCGGGCCGCAGCGACACGAGAGAGTCCAGGAGATACAGATAGGGCGCCTGTGATCCGACGGTGACCAGCAGATCGACGTGCGGGGCGTTGTCACCGGACATCAGATCCACCATCGCGATCCCGCCGAGGCTGTGCCCGACGACGACCACGGGCCCGTTCGACGGCAGGTCCGAGATGTACTTCGCCAGAAACTTCCGGACGTCGTCCCCACGACGTATGTAGAACGCCACATCGCGAATGAAGTCGGAGAACGGATCCATGAGCTTCGCCCGGTTCTCCCTGACCTTGGCATTGCCGATGCGCACCGCCAGAGGTCCGAGCATCTTCCAGATCGCCCGTGTGTAGGCCGGCCTGGTGCCCGCTTCGGACACCGCTGTGTAGACCGCGTCGACGAAGGCCGCTCGCCGGTCGCCGGAGAGCGCGACGGGCGACAGCTTCGGAGGGGCGGCGGTGCGCTGACCGCGCAGGACGGCGGCGACCACGGACTGGGAGACCGCGTCGAGCAGCTTCTCGTCACTGGCGCTTCCCACTGCTTGTGCGGCGGCGACCAGGGCCGTCGAGTCACGTACGAAGGCGATGGCCGAGCGCAGCTCTTCGTCGCCGACACCGGCGGCCTCGAGCGCCTCGGTTGCCACCTCGGCATCGTCGAGGAGTTGTTGCAGCTCGACCTCCGCCGGGAATTCGTTGATCGCGATGCCCGTCTCCGCGGGCGGTTCGAGGGCGAACAGCCGTAGTTCGAGCAGGGGATCGTCGATGAGCAGCCCCCAGGTGGCCACGTCGGTCGCGTCGGCGTCGGGGGTCTCCCCGTCCGCCGCCGCACGCGTACGTGCCGAGGATTCCGGCAGTACGGGTGTCACATCGAGATCGGCCGGGCCGTGCTCCTTGCCCCAAGGGGGTCCGAATACGGAGCCCGGGGGCAGGGACAGCGGCGCCGTCGCCACGCCCGCGCGCACCCTCTTGAGGGTGTCGTCAAGCCCTTCCCGGACCCCCGTGCCGTGGACGAATACCAGTGAGCCCTCCATCACGCACGCCTCCTGGGTATCTGACGGGCAGCTGATGGGCATCTGATGGACACCTGAAAGAGCGCCGGTGTGAGCCTGGGCGTCGGCACAGGAATGTGCTTCTCCTTCCAGCTTGCGACGCTCCGGAGCCCCTGTCCATTGAGTGGAGTGGAACGAGTCCCTGCCCAGGTGTTCGGCACCGAGAGGTGGGCGGAGTGGTGGAACGGGATACATTTGCATGGGAAATAGCGGGCCGTGGCGCTGCTGCCGTTCGTCCCGGCCGTGGTCGCCATGCAGTTCGCGGTGACCGAGGCGGCCCACGCGGAGCCGGTGCCCCTCGCCGAGCGGGCCGCGGGCAATCTGACCCTCCTCCAGTCCCGGCACGGCGATCCGCCTCCCCGAAGACCCGCTGACACCATCCGCGCTTTCTTCGCCCGCTCCCTTACGCACCGACGCGTTTCCGCCTAGCCTCACCACCACTCACAAGTTACCGGCCGGTCATTGAATCGCTGACGGGCTGTCAGATCCCGGGGGGTTGAGATGAGTTCCGCGCAGCACCTTCTTGAAAGCCGCCCCCCGTCCATGGCGCACATCTTCCTCTCCAGGGTCGAGACCACACCCGGCAGGGAGGCCTACCGCTACCCCGTGCCGGCCGAGCACGGCGCACCCGGCGCCGAGGAGTGGCGCTCGCTGACCTGGGCGCAGACCGCGGAGCGCGTGAAGGCGATCGCGGCCGGACTCCTCACCCTCGGGCTGCGGCCGGAGGAACGGGTGGCCATCTCCTCCTCGACGCGGGTCGAGTGGATCCTCGCCGACCTGGGCATGCTGTGCGCCGGCGTCGCCGCGACCGCCGTCTACCCGAGTACCGACGCCGAGGAGACGGCGTACATCCTCGCCGACTCCGGCAGCCGGGCGATCTTCGTCGAGAACGCCGAGCAACTGGCCAAGGTGGCCGCCCACACGGAAGCCCTGCCCGCGCTCGGCACCGTCGTCGTCATCGACCCGGAGGCGGACCTGCCCGAGGTCGACGGGCTGGACGTGCTGACCCTCGCCGAGCTGGAGAAGCGGGGCTCCGCGCACCTGCGGGAGCATCCCGACGCGATCGACACGACGGTCGCGGCCATCCAGCCGGACCAGCTCGCCACCCTGATCTACACCTCCGGCACGACCGGCCGCCCGAAGGGCGTGCGCCTGGTGCACGACTGCTGGTCCTACCAGGCCGTCGCTCAGGAGGTCAGCGGGCTGCTGCTCCCCGACGACGTGCAGTTCCTGTGGCTGCCCCTGTCCCATGTCTTCGGCAACGCCCTGATCGCCGGTCAGGTGAGGACCGGAAGCGTGATCGCGGTGGACGGACGGATCGACCGCATCATCACCAACCTGCCCGCCGTCCGGCCCACCGTGATGGCGTCCGCACCGAGGATCTTCGAGAAGGTCTACAACGGGATCGCCGCCAGGTCGAAGGCCGAGGGCGGCGCCAAGTACAAGATCTTCCTGTGGGCGGCGCAGGTCGCCCGCGACCACGCGAGGACCGGACAGGAGACCATGGTGGCCACGGGGCGGCGGACGCTGCCCTGGTGGCTCTCCGTGCAGCACGCCGTCGCCGACAAGCTGGTGTACGGCAAGATCCGTGCGGCCTTCGGGGGCGAACTCCGCGGCAGCGCCTCGGGCAGCGCCGCACTCGCCTCCGACATCGGCTACTTCTTCGCCGGCGCGGGCGTGCCCGTGCTCGAGGGCTACGGCCTGACGGAGACCAGCGCGGCCGTCACGGTCAACCCGGTCGAGGACTTCCGTGTGGGCACCGTCGGCAGGCCCCTGCCCGGCACCGAGGTCCGGCTCGCCGAGGACGGGGAGATTCTCCTGAAGGGGCCCGGCGTGATGCGCGGGTACCACAACCTCCCGGAGAAGACCGCCGAAGTGCTGGAGAGCGACGGCTGGTTCCACACCGGCGACATCGGCGAGATCGACAAGGACGGCTTCGTCCGGATCACCGACCGCAAGAAGGACCTGTTCAAGACCTCGGGCGGCAAGTACATCGCGCCCACCGAGATCGAGAGCCGATGCAAAGCGGTCTGCCCGTACGCCGGCAACATCCTGGTCATCGGGAACAACCGCAACTACTGCACCGCGCTGATCACCCTCGAAGAGAGCGTGATCATGCCCTGGGCGGTGGCGCAGGGCCTCGAAGGGCGGAGCTACGCGGAGGTCGTCTCCTCGCCGGAGGCGCACGCGCTGATCGACGGCTTCGTCCAGCGGGTCAACGGTGACCTGCAGCGGTGGCAGACGATCAAGAAGTTCGCCGTGCTGCCGCGCGACCTCGACATCGAGCACGGCGAACTCACCCCGAGCCTCAAGGTCAAGCGGCCCGTCGTGGAACGGAAGTACGCCGAGGTCGTCGAGGCCATGTACGAGGGTGCCCGCGAAGCGTGACGTCCGCCCGCCCGAGCCCCTACGCGGACGCCCTGCCGAGACCCCCGGATCCGCCGTTCGTGGGCGGGTACGCGGGGCGTTCCGGTATCGACGGGGAACCGTGCGGGGACGGGAGGGGAGGCAGGGACGGCTGCTGCAGCCAGGCCGTGAGCAGGGCGTCCACCGGCTCCGTCGCGTAGCGGGACACATGGGCCGTGAAGGCCGCGGTGGTCACCACGCCGTGGCGGTGCACGGTCGCCCAGTCGCGCAGCATGCGGAAGAAGGCGCCGTCGCCCAGGGCGCAGCGGATCGCGTGCACGGTGAGGCCCCCGCGCTCGTACAGGCGGTCGTCGAACATCAGCTTGCGCCCGGGGTCGGCGAGCTTCAGGTCCTGCGGTTGGGCGGAGAGCAGCCGGTGCGCGATGGCCGCGAGCTCGTGTGCCGTGCGGCCGCCGGAGCGCTCCGACCACAGCCACTCGGCGTACTTGGCCAGGCCCTCGTTCAGCCAGATGTGCCGCCAGTCGGCGATGGTCACGCTGTTGCCGAACCACTGGTGAGCGAGCTCGTGCGCGACGAGGCGCTCGGAACCGCGCGCGCCGTCCACGTGGTTGGCGCCGAAGAGGGAGAGCCCCTGGGCCTCCACCGGCACGTCGAGCTCCTCGTCGGCGACGACCACCGCGTACTCGCCGAACGGATACGGCCCGAAGAGCTCCTCGAACAACTGCATCATCGCGGGCTGCCGGGCGAAGTCACGCGAGAAGCGGGGCAGCAGATGCGCCGGCACATGGGCGCTCTGCGGCACCCCGCCGAGCCCGGGGTCCCCGAGCAGCACCGTCTGGTACATGCCGATGGAGAGACCGACCAGATAGCTGGACGTCGGTGCGGCCTGCTCGTACACCCAGGTGGTCGTGCTGGCCTTGGTCGTACGGGTGAGCAGCCGGCCGCCCGCCACCACGGTGTACGCGGAGGGCGTGTTGACCGAGATCTGGTACGAGGCCTTGTCGGCGGGCCGGTCGTTGCACGGGTACCAGGAGGGCGCGCCGACGGGCTGGCTCGCGACCAGCGCGCCGTCGGTCAGCTCCTCCCAGCCGAGCCCGCCCCACGGGCTGCGCACCGGCTTGGGGTTGCCGGCGTAGTGCACCTCCACGGTGAACGCGGCGCCCGCGGACAGCGGCTTGGCGGGGCGCACCCGGAGCTTTCCGCCGCGGTGGGTGTAGTGCGGCGCCCGGCCGTTCACCAGGATCCGGCCGACCTTGAACTCCGAGAGGTTCAGCTGGAACTCGGTGAGCGGCGCCCGGCCGGCGATCGCGCTGAGCCGCGCCGTCCCGGCCAGCCGGTTGGGGCCGGGACGGTACTCCAGAGCGAGTTCGTACCGATGCACGCGGTAACGGGAGTCGCCGTGGTCAGGGAAGTACGGGTCCGATGCCGTTGTCCGCTCGCCGCTCACTGCTGCTCCCGCTCCCTGCCCTGTGCTGTGCTCGTGCTGCCCGTTCAGGCCCGCCACGCCTCGATCGGATTGCCCAGCCAGCGGGTGTCGGCGGGGACGGATTCCCCGGCCATCACGAGAGAGGCGGGACCCAGCGTGCTGCGGGCCCCGACCGAACTGCCGGGCAGGACGATTCCGCCCGGGCCCAGGGTGGCGCCCTCGCGGAGGACCACAGTATCCGTCCTCAAGATCCGGTCGTGGAAGAGGTGAGTCTGCAGGACACAGCCACGATTCACGCTGACCGCGTCGCCGAGGACGACCAGGTCCGTCTCGGGAAGCCAGTAGCTCTCGCACCACACACCCCGGCCGACCCTGGCCCCGAGCCCGCGCAGCCACAGGTTGAGCAGCGGCGTCCCCGGCACAGAGCCGACCAGCCACGGCACGGCGAGGACCTCGACGAACGTGTCGGCCAGCTCGTTGCGCCACACGAAGCCGGACCAGAGCGGGTGCTCGCCCGTCCGGTGCCGGCCCACGAGCAGCCACTTGGCGGCCACCGCGACCAAACACGCGGCCGCACCGGCGGCGAGCAGGACCGCCCCGGACAGCAGCGCCGTGCCCCAGACCCCCGGACCGTTCGCCGTCGCCAGGGCGCAGAGGGCCGCCACGGTCAGGACCGCCAGGGCGGCCGAGGAGAACACCGGGAGCAGCCGGCACAGCTCCACCAGACCGCGCGCCCACAGCAGCCGCGCGGGCGGGTCGTACGTCCTGCTCTGGTCGGAGTCCGCCGCCGACCGCGGCAGTCTGACCGGGGGCAGGCCCAGGTACGAGCTGCCCTTCTTGGCCTTCTTCGGCGTCGCCGACAGCACGCCGACCAGTCCGTCGTCCGGCACCGTGCGGCCCGGCGCGGTCATGCCGGAGTTGCCGAGGAACGCCCGGCGGCCGATCTCGGAGTGCCCGATCCGCACCCAGCCGCCGCCCAGCTCGTACGGGGCGGTCAGGGTGTCGTCGGCGAGGAACGCGCCCTCGCCGACCGTGGTGAGGCTCGGCAGCGCGAGCACTGTCGACACCTCGGCGCCCCGGCCGATCTTCATCCCGAGCAGCCGCAGCCAGACCGGGGTGATCAGCCCGGCGTACAGGGGGAACAGCGTCTCCCGCGCCAGGTCCATCAGCTGCGTGACGGTCCACGCCTGCCAGGCGACCCGGCTGTGCGTGGGATGGCTACCGGTGCGCAGCCCGAGGCTGAGCAGCCGTACGGCGACCAGGACCAGGGACGCGTACGCGAAGCCGTACGCGAGCGCCCCGGGCACCACCGCGAGCAGCGCACCCCGCAGTGCCTCGGCGAGCCCGGCGTCGGCGGGCACGAAGAGGCTCACGACGAGCAGCGCGGGCAGGGCGGCGAGCACCGGCAGCACGGTGAGGAGGAAGCCGGTCGCCCCGTACGTGGCCCGCCAGTGGAGCGGGCGCGCCGGCCGTTCCTTGGGCCAGTTCCGCTTGGCCTTGCCGAGCTTGCCCGCGGGCGCCCCGGCCCAGCGCTGTCCGGTCGGGATCTGCCCGGCCACGGCGGAGCCGGGGGCCACCTCGGCCCGCTTGCCGACCCGAGCCCCGGGGAACAGCAGGCTGCGGGTGCCGACCACGGCGCCCGCCCCGACCTTCACCGGGCCGATCTCCAGCCGGTCGCCGTCCAGCCAGTACCCGGAGAGGTCCACCTCGGACTCCACGGCACAGCCGCGCCCGAGCTTGAGCATGCCCGTGACCGGAGGCAGCGAGTGCAGATCCACGTCGGGGCCGACCTTGGCGCCGAGCGCCCGCGCGTAGCGCTCCAGCCAGGACCCGGTGAGCGAGGTCGCGCCGACGAACTCGGCGAGCCGCTCGGCCGTCCACAGCCGCAGGTGGACGCTGCCGCCGCGCGGGTGGCGCCCCGCCTTCACCCCGCGCAGCAGCAGCCGGGCGCCGCCCGCCGCGATCGCGAGCCGCCCGGGCGGGCTGAAGAGCAGCGCCGCACCGGCGGCCACCATCCACCACGAGGCGGTCGGCGCCCACGGATAGGCCCCGAACCAGTGCAGGACGTTGCCCAGCGCGAGCAGCGCCACCGTCCAGCGGAGCCCGATCACGGTGAACAGCGGAAGCAGCAGGACGGTCTGGAGGAGTCCGGCCCGGAACGGGACCGGCGGAATGGTCCGTACGTCCCCGTCGTCCTGGACGGACTTCTCCAGGCGCCGGGCCAGCTTGCGCAGGGTGGGCTGCTGGTAGATGTCGACGACGGCCGCGCTCGGATAGCGGGTGCGCAGCCGGGTGGTGAGCTGGGCGGCGGCGAGGCTGTTGCCGCCGATCGCGAAGAAGTCGTCGGCGGCGCCGGTGACGGCAACGCCGAGGGTCTCGCTCCACTGCTCGGCCAGCCAGGCCTCCGTGCCGTACAGCTGCTCGGCGGGGCCGGTGGTCTCCAGGTCGGGCAGGGGCCACGGCAGCGCGTCCCGGTCCACCTTGCCCGAGGTACGGGTGGGCAGCTCGGCGACGGGCGCGAGGAGCGGCACCAGGGCCGCGGGGAGCTCGGCGCGCAGCCGTTCGACCGCCGCCGCGTGGTCCCAGCCCTCCTGCGTCACGAGATAGCCCACGAGCAGCTGGTTGCCGCTGCGCGCGGTACGGACGGCGGCGGCCGCGCCCGCGACACCGGGCAGGCCCTGGAGGGCGGAGTCCACCTCGCCCAGCTCGATGCGGCGGCCGCCGAGCTTGATCTGCTCGTCGCCGCGGCCGAGGAAGACCAGCCCCTCCGGCTCGGCGCGGACGAGGTCGCCGCTGCGGTACGCGCGCTCCCAGCCGAGGGATTCCAGCGGGGCGTACTTCTCCGTGTCCTTCTCGGGGTCGAGGTAGCGGGCGAGACCGACGCCGCCGATCACCAGCTGGCCGCTGCCGCCCATCGGCACCGGCTCGCCGGACTCGTCGACGACGGCCAGCTCCCAGCCGTTCAGGGGGAGACCGATCCTGATCGGCTCCTCACCGGTCAGCAGGGAGGCGCAGGCGACGACGGTCGCCTCGGTGGGGCCGTACGTGTTCCACACCTCGCGGCCCTCGGTGACCAGGCGCTGGGTCAGCTCGGGCGGGCAGGCCTCGCCGCCGAAGATCAGCAGCCGGACCTCGTCGAGGGTCTCCGGATCCCAGAGCGCGGCGAGGGTCGGGACGGTGGAGACCACGGTGATCTCCTGCTCCACCAGCCAGGGGCCGAGGTCGGCGCCGCTGCGCACCTGCGACCGGGGGACGGGCACCAGGCAGGCGCCGTAGCGCCAGGCCAGCCACATCTCCTCGCAGGAGGCGTCGAAAGCGACGGAGAGGCCCGCCATGACCCGGTCGCCGGGTCCGATCGGCTCGTCCACCAGGAACAGCGCGGCCTCGGCGTCCACGAACGCGGCGGCGCTGCGGTGGCTGACGGCGACGCCCTTGGGCTTGCCCGTGGAGCCCGAGGTGAAGATGATCCACGCGTCGTGTTCGGGCCCGGGGCGCGCGGCGGCGGCCCCGTCGCCCTCCCGCCCGGTGACCTCGATCCGCTGCTCCGCGCCGACGACGGCCCGCACGCCGGCCTCCCCGAACACCAGCTCGGCCCGCTCGTCCGGGTCCTCGGCGTCGACCGGCACATAGGCGGCTCCCGCGGAGAGCACGGCGAGGATGGCCACGTACAGCTCATTGGTCCCGGACGGCACCCGGACGCCCACCCGGTCGCCGAGCCCCACACCGGCGGCCGCGAGCGCGCGCCGCCGGCGCTCCACCTCGGCGGCCAGCGCCCGGTAGGTCAGCCGGGTGCTGCCGTCGTCCAGGGCGAGCTCGTCGGGGTGGGCCCGTACCGACGCCTCGAAGACGTCGACGAGGGTGCGCACCGGGGCGGCGGGCCCGGCGGAGAACCGGGCGGACTTTCCGGACTCCTCCTCCCACGCGTCCCCGTCGTGGAGCAGAGTGGCGTCACCGTGCTCTGGTGTGGCTGCCATCGGACCTCGCGTCTCGTTCCCGGCAACGTCCGGGTCGTCGGCGGAGCCCGGGTCTGCCCAGGTTGTTCCGGTCCGACGCCAAACAGCCCGCCAGTCTAGTGCGTAGGCCAGGATTCTCCGGTCGACACCTTGCGCGTGGCTGGTTGGGAGCGGTATTGGAGCCGGATTCGAGGTGACCGGAGGGTGTCCGCCGACGCCGCGGGACCGGCCGGGGCAGCCAGAGCCGCCAGCACCTCGCCCGCCAGGGCGAAGGGGTCACCCGTGGGCGTCGTCGGGTAGCGCTGATGGCCGCGCGCCCAGGCGTCGTCGTGCGCGAACCAGTCGACGGCGAGCGGCTGCGTGCCGTTCACCAGCGCACGGTCGAGACTCGCGAAGTACGCGGCCCAGCGCGGCGCGTAGACGTCCTGGACGAGGCCGGACCACTCACGGTTGGCGTAGTCGTGCAGACCGCCCGACTCACTCGGTCCCTTGTCGGCCCAGGTGGTGAGGATCGAGCGGGCGTCGTACTCCAACCGGTCGCGTTCCGCCCGGTCGGCTCCCCAGGAGCGCGCGTCGGCGAGCCAGGGACCGATCAGGAACCGCCGGTCGGATCCGACGAGCCGCCCGAGCAGTTCCTCCTGCTCCTGCCACTCCCGTACCAGCGCCCGGAATCCCGCCAGGTCCTCGGCCTCGTACGCGGCCTTGATACGGGGCAGCAGGACCCGGCTGCGGTTGGTGAGCGCCTGCCGTGCCACGTCCACGAGGTCGAAGCGGTACGCGTCCGTGGTCCGCAGCCGGGGCGCCACCTGGAGGAGCTCCGCGAGTGCCCGCTCGACGGTGGCGGCGTCGTACCGCATGGCCCGCGGGCTCCATTTCGCGGCGGTGGCCGCCGTCAGAGCCGGCCGCGCGGTGAAGAGGCTGTCCTGCGGCTCGCTCCAGGTGCCGGACCGCATGCTGTACGGGCCGCGACGCAGCTGCTCCCAGGCGGCGGCCGCATGGGGATCCGTACCCCCGTAGCGCCGGGCGGCGTACGCGGCGAACCAGCTCTTCTGGTCGATCGGGCCGGGCTGCCAGGCGAGTTCGGTGAAGAGGTCGAACGCGGCGGGGTTCCCGCCGGTGCCTTCGGGGAGGTACGCGATGCCGCGCAGGGCGCTGTCCTGCTTGCCGAGCCAGGCGTGGAAGCGGTTCACCCACGCGCCGGTGTTGGCGCCGATGCTGGTGTGGCCGCCGAAGTTGGGGATCGTGCCGAAGGCGTACGGCGTGCCGCCCCACCGGGTCTCGCGGTCGAGCCCGTCGTACCGGTCGGAGAGGCCGTCGACGATCAGGACCCGGCGGCGGTCGACGCCGCTCAGGAGGGCCGGGGTCGGGTTGTTCTGCCAGCCGAGCATGACCCAGGTGGCGCCGGGGCTGGCGGTGTCCAGGGCTCGCTGGACGGCCCCCGCGGCCGCCGCGACGTCGACCCCTCCCGCGACCCCGCCCTCGTGCAGCAGGTCCATCTTGAACATGTCGCTGACCCCGAACCGCGCCTGCTGGAAGCGGTAGTAGGCGGCGGCGAGCCGGGCGAAGACCGGCCCGGTCGGATCCAGCCAGTTGGGCCGGTCGAAGCCCACCCATCTGCCCTGCGGAACAGTGACCGCGCCCTGGTTCCGGGTGGCGAAGTCCGAGGGCACGGTGCCGAAGAACCCCGGCAGGACGGGCGTCATCCCGAGCGAGCGGAGGTGACGCGTGATCCGGCCGCCCAGCGTCGCGCGGGCCTCGACGAGCTGTTCGGAGACCGGACCGGCGAAGCCCGACAGGTTCTGCAGCAGCCACCACCCCTGATGGGCCGGGGCGGGGATCCAGTCGCGCAGCTCCGCCGCGCTGTAGCCGAACTCCTGGAGCGCCCGGTAGTACGGGTATTCGGCCCCGGTCGGGACGAAGACCTCGTTCACGCCGTGCAGCGCCATCAGGTCGATGTCGTGCTGGTAGGAGGCGAAGTCGCGGTAGGCGCCGGAGTACCCCTCGTCGGTGTCGTTCAGGGCGTAGCGGTGGGGCACGGACGCCGAGCGGGTGATGGTCCTGGCGACCGCGGGCAGCGTGCGGGGCAGCCGGCCGACGCTGGCGCCGGGCCATCCGAGGTCGACCCCGGCGACCCGCTCCAGATACCAGCCGACACCGGTGAGGAGGGTGGCCGGCGAGGTGCCCCGGACCACGATCGCCCCGGCCTTGCCCGAGACCGTGAAGTAGTCGCCCGAGGTGGGCTCCTCGACCGGGACGAGGGTGAACTGCGCCGCCCGGGAGGGCAGCAGGCGCTCCAGGGCGGCCCGGGCGGGCGCCGGGTCGAAGGGGACGTTCGGGCCGAGGGCCGCCGAAGGGGCGACGGAGGCGTGCGGCGGCCCGGCCGCGGCGGCGGTGGTGCCCGGCAGCGGTTGCACTCCGGGCGCGACCGCCGCCATGGCGGCGAGCACGGTGGCGGCGAGGGCGGTGCGCCGACGAGGGGTGAGGACGCCATGGCGGCGGGAGGTGAGGACGGAACGGCATCGACGGAACAGGCTGCGGCCCATGTGGCTCCTGCTGGGGGAACTGGGGGGGGGAGGGGGGAACTGGGGGAAGAGGTCAGCGACGGGGAGGGCGAGTTCAGCTGTCGGGGGTGCGCTCGGTGACCCGGGTCCCAGGGTGGGCGAGCGCGCACAGGAAAGCGACGGCCAGGGCGATCGCCATGCCGTAGAACACCCATTGGTTGGCCTCGGCGAAGTCCATCCGGATCGCGTCCCCGGCCCCTTGCAGGGCCCTCGCCACCGGCCCGTCACCGGTGGGGCCTTGGCCGTCCGGGTGACCGGTGACCGCCTCGGCGACCTTCTCCGCCGTGGCCGAGGCCTCGGCCGGCGGCAGGCCGCGGTCCTGGAGCGTGGCGGTGATGCGGTCCGTGGAGACATGGGCCAGCAGGGTACTGAAGACGGCCATGCCGATGGCGGCCGCGTAGTTGCGGATCGTCTGGGTGATGCCCGTGACCTCGCCGTACGAGGCGCCGATGGCCCGGTTGACCGCGTCGGTGGAGGCGGGTGCGAGCAGGAAGCCGATTCCGGCGCCCGCCATGGCCGCGTACGGCCACTGGTCGTGCATCGACAGATCGGTCATCTTCTGGGCCCAGAGGGAGAACCCGACCGCGCCGAGCGCGCAGCCGAGCTTCATGGCCGGGCGGGCACCACGCTTGTCGAGGATCCTGCCGCCCCACTGCGAGGCGATGCCGAAGCCGATGAAGAAGTACAACAGGAACAGCGCGGCCTGGTTCGGCGAGGCGCTCAGCGACACCTGGGCGTACACGGACGAGAAGAAGAAGACCGGCACGAAGGCGAGCATCGCGAAGAACAGCACGAGACTGTCGACCGTGAAGGCCCGGTCCCGGAAGACGTCGAAGTCGATCAGCGGGTGGGTGGTGCGCCGCTCGTGGCCGAGGAAGAGCACCAGGACGAGCAGGCCGCCGATGACACAGGCCCAGGTCGCGACGCTGCCCCAGCCCCAGGACGAGGCCTGCTGGAAGCCCAGCACGCTCAGACCCATCCCGACGGCGACGAGCGCGGCACCGACGACGTCCAGCCGTTCGGAGCGGCGGCTCTCGGGGATTCGGGCGAGCAGGGCGAGCACGATGGCGACGACGGCCACCGGCACGTTGACCCAGAAGATCGCCCGCCAGGTCCACGCGGTCAGCCAGCCGCCGAGCAGGGGCCCGAGGGCGGTGAGGGCACCGGAGAGCCCGAAGAAGAGCGCGAGGGCCCGGCCGCGCCGCTCGACGGGGAAGACGGCGATGACGACGGCCAGCGCCGCCGGGAACATCAGGGCCGCGCCGAGGCCCTGGGTGGCGCGGAAGACGATCAGCCAGGTCTCCGCGAGGCCGCCGGCCGGCACACATCCGCACAGCACCGACGAGAGGACGAAGACCAGGGTGCCGACCAGCATGACGAGGCGGTGTCCGAAGAGGTCGGAGAGCCGGCCACCGAGCGCGAAGAACGCGGCGAGGGAGAGCAGGTAGGCGTTGACGACCCACTGCATGCCGGAGGAGGAGAGCCCGAGCTCGGCGGTGATGTTCGGGGCGGCGATCGACACGATGGTCTGGTCGATGAAGGTCATCGACACCGCGAAGAGCATGGCGGTGAGCGCCAGCTGCCGGCGGGGCGCCTCGGCGGTGGTGCGGGCCGGCGCGGGGGGTGGGGGAGTACCTGCCATGTACGGATGATCGTCCCGGGACACCGGGCGTGCATGCCGGGGCCGCCGCCCGGGGGGCGGCGGCGCCGGAAGGGTGAAGCGTTGACGACGGGAGCCGTACCGAGCCCCGCCGGACGAGGCTCAGCCGAAGCTAGGACACCAGACCCTGGCCCTCCAGCTCGGTCAGCCGCACGGTGCAGAGACCCCCGCGCTCGGCCTTCACCTCCGTCACCGTCAGCTGGGTGCCCGGCGCGAGGATGTACTCCTCCTCGCCCGTGAACGCCGAGAACCGCCGGATCGCCACCGCCCGCGCCGGCGTGACCTCGAACAGGGTCCGCCTGCCGCGACTCCCGAGGAAGGCCTTCGCCACGCCCAGCTCGGACGTGCACGACGACACGCCCCACCACGTCACCGTCTGCCCCAGCGGATACTGCGACCGCAGATCCAGCGCCACACCCCGCCACAACGGCCGGGTCTGCGCCGGCAGTGACTCCACCGCCGAGAACAGCAGCCGCAGATACGGCAGGTAGGGCACCAGCCGCTCCCGGTCGGGGGACCGCAGCACGGCGTTGATCTCACGGTAGAACGCCGACTCGCAGGTGTAGAGGTGCAGCGCCGAGATCGCGTCGGCGGAGAGTCCCTCACCGAACGCGGACTCCCCGAGCGCCGCCTCGGCGACCTTCGACTCGCCGAACGTGCTCGACCTCTCGATGTGCCGGTCCAGCCGTGCGAGGACCCGTGACACCGGCTCGACGGCCTTGCGGAAGTCCATCAGCGGGGTGTCGAACACCCCGGTGATGGCCGGAAGGACGAGTCCCTCGTCCTTGACGCTCGTGAGCCGCTCCAGATACAGCTGGTGCAGCTCCATCGTCGAGGCGATGAACGCCCCCATCCGCTCCGCGACGTCGCCGCCCGCCGTGCCGTCCGCGCCTGCCGCCTTCCGGTCCCAGCCCTTGCTCGGCAGCCAGTCGACCGGCTCGGCGCCCACTGCGGCCAGCGCGTCGTTCACCTGGGCGAAGTGGTCCCCGTCGCAGAAGCTGTCGCCCTGGGCGGCCGGGTTCGCGTGGTCGAGGTGACGGACCTCGACACCCGGATACTTCTTCTCCAGCCGCTGGACGACCCTCTTCAGGCTCCGGGCGTGCGCGCCCCACCAGGCGAACACCACACCCCGGTCCTCCTCCGAGGCGTCCTGCTTCGCCCGGAGGATCTCCTCGACGATCTGCTCGGCCACCGGCCGCCAGAACGTCGTGTGATGATCCGTCGGCATCGCCCCGTCCGCACTCGCCGTGAGAGAGGCGTTGAGCAGCAGCACACCCTGGGTGAGCATCGCCTGGAACCACTCGGGCGGTGCGACGGTGTCCTCCTTCTTCAACAGCGCCCGGACGTCGGCGATCGGCGTCTTCTTGACGATGCCGTACTTCCACACCGCGGCCGCCTTGATGATGCAGCGGATGCTGACCACACGGCCGAACTGACTGTCCTTCCAGTCGTTGAAGGTGTTGTCGAACATCGCGATACCGGTCGCGCTCTCCGCCCGCGGATACGGATTCTGCCCGAAGGCGACCACCTTCCACTTGTGCGGCGGATGAGGCTTCAACGCCTGAAACGTCAACTCGCGCACCGGAACCACCTCCGGACTGCGCTTCGGACCGATGAAGTCGGCCGCCCCCGGCTGCGCCTCGATCACCGGAGCCAGCAGCGGAAGCCACGGCTCACCGCCCCCGGTGAACAGATCGGCGAGGCCCAGGGGGTCCCCGGCGGAGGAACCCGCGTCGCCGCCGGCCGTCACGTCGACATCATTCACGAGAACAGAACTCCCAGAACTCGGACCGGCCGCCCCCTCGGGCCCACCGGAGTGCTGTACGGATGAGGTGTGGTCGTCGCCGGCGTCCCCGCCCTGTGCGGTGCCGGCCTGCGGAACCTTCGCGTCAGTGACGAAAGGAACGTCGCTGCGGGACGTTGATCCGGACCCGCCGCGCGGACCCCGCTCCCTCGATGTCGTCGAGCTGCCCGAGCACCGCGGCCCGCAGCTCGTCGTAGTCCGCGAATCCGTGGTCGTGGAAGAGCGCGTAGCCCGTCCACATCAGATTGGCGCACACCCCCGCGGGCACCCGGCCCGTCTGCGCGCCCATCCCCACGAGCGCCACCGACCTGATGCTCCCGGGCTTCACCCGGTTCTGCAGGTGCACCGCCTGGAACGCCGCCGCGCACGCCAGCGCCACGTTCATCGTCTCGCTGACGTTCTGCGAGGACTGCCGCATGGTCGGCGTCGAGATCAGATACCGCGGTACGGCCGCCCCGGACGGGACGCACACCGCGCTGCCCACCGGCAGGCTCCCGCCGAACCGGTCGCGGATCGCCCGCTGCACCCTCACCTGGATTCCCGCGCCGAGGTGCCGCTTGACGACGGCGTCGACGCCACCGTCCATCCGGCCCCGGGCGTTGGTGGGGGACACCCACGCGTCGACATCCACGTCGAGCAGGGAGCCGCGCCGGATCTCCACCTCGGGCGTGTCCGCGAACGCGGACCGCCAGGCCGCCACCACCTCGTCGTTGACATCGACCAGAACGACCCTCAACGCACGCTCGACACCCACGAATTCGCCCCTCTCGCACTACCGCTCGAACAAGATCGAAGCTATCGCGAGGCACTGACAACGCGGCCGTGACAGAGACGGCGGCGGCCCGCAGGCGCCGGTGGGACGGACCCCGTGCCCGGATCCGGGGGAGTGCGCCGGTTGGGTGACAGCCCGAGCCGCTGACTCCAGGATCCGGCGAGGACATCGTCCGGCCCCGGCTGCCCGACACCAACGTGTCACTGCGCTCCGAGGTCCGCGACGGCACCTTCGCCGGCCGTTTCGCCGAGCGGAACCAGGCCCGCCACCACGGCCGCGACCGGACCGTCGCCTTCGCGGTGCCGTCCGGATGGACGGCGAAGCAGGTCGCGGCCGCTCCGCCGCGGACCCTGGCCGCCGGTTCCTGGGCTGCCCGGTCGCCTCGGCGGCCCCGGCCGGCCCCAGGTGGCTCCCCTCGACTTGATAGGCAAGTGGATGCTTGCCTATCCTGGGGTGGTGGCCGACGACCTCTTCAAAGCACTGGCCGACCCCACCCGCCGCACCATCCTCGACGAGCTGACGCAGAAGTCCGGACAGACGCTGTTCGAGATCTGCGCCCGGCTGAGCATGAAGCACCAGCTCGGCATCTCGCGCCAGGGCGTCTCCCAGCATCTTGCCGTGCTGGAGGGCGCCGGGCTCGTCGAGACCCGACGGGAGGGGCGCTACAAGTTCCACGACCTGAACACGGCCCCGTTGCGGCAGATCGCCGACCGGTGGCTCGCCCCCCACCCGTCCGGACCGGAGGAGAACACCCCATGAAGATCCACCTGACCAGCGTCTTCGTCGACGACCAGGCCGAGGCCGAGCGCTTCTACACCGAGATCCTCGGCTTCGTGAAGAAGCACGATGTTCCGCTGGGCGAGACGGACCGATGGCTGACCGTCGTCTCGCCCGACGAAGTCGACGGCACCGAACTCCTCCTGGAGCCTGCCGGCCACCCGGCCGTCAAGCCGTACCGCGACGCGCTCGTCCAGGACGGCATCCCGCTCGCCCAGTTCGCCGTGGACGACGTGCGGGCCGAGTTCGAGCGCCTGACCGCCCTCGGGGTCCGGTTCACCCAGGAGCCCCTGGAGATGGGGCCCGTCACCACCGCCGTCTTCGACGACACCTGCGGCAACCTGATCCAGATCGCGACCAAGCCGGAGTAGCGGCGGAGTACGTACGGCGGCGGCTCGCGCGCGAGGATCGCGACAGCCGCCGTGCCCCCGCGCGTCCCGTCAGGGGTGCCGCGGGGCGCGCCGTACGAGGGAGGCCGCCACGGCCGTCAGCCCGCTTCCGAAGCCCGCTCCGAGAACGGCCCAGGTGGCGGGGTGCGTCCAGGCGGCCGGGGGCAGCTGCTCCGCCAGGACGAAGACCCCCATGACGACGACGAACCAGCCGAAGGCCGCCCGAAGGGTGTCCTGCGGGATGCGGCCCGACAGGCGCGCGCCGGCCGTGCTGCCGATGACGGCGGCCGCGGTGACGGTCAGGGCGAGACCCCCGTCGAGCGTCACGCCCGTGAGGTGACCGGCGAGTCCGGCGAACGAGTTCATCGCGATGACGAGGAGCGAGGTCCCGACCGCGACACCCATCGGCAGTCCGCCGAGGATCGCGAGGGCCGGGACGACGAGAAACCCGCCGCCGGAGCCGACCAGTCCCGTCACGGCACCCACGGCCAGCCCCTTGGCGGCGAGGCCCGCGAGGACCGGACCACCCTCCTCGGTCCGGGCCTTCTCGGCCACCGCCTCCTCGGTCCGGACCTCCTCGGGCCGCTCCTCCTCCGGCCGCGCCACCGCGGGCCGATCCGCCTCACGCCCTGGACGTGGCCGGCGCAGCATCGCCACCGCCGTGGCCAACATCATCAGCGCGAAGCCGGCGAGGAGGACGGTGCCGGGCACGTACTCCGCGAGCCGCCCGCCCCCGTACGCACCCGCCATGCTGAACCCGCCGAAGAGCAGCCCGGTCCGCCACCGGACCCGTCGCGCCCGCGCGTGCGGGACCAGGGCGGCCAGGCTGGTGACGCCGACCACGAACAACGAGGTGGCGATCGCCTCCTTGGTGCCCTGACCCGCCAGGTACACCAGGATCGGCACGGTCAGGATCGAGCCGCCGCCCCCGAGCACGCCGAGGCTGACGCCGATCAGCAGGGAGGCGGCGACGACGAGCACGATCACGGGGTGCTCCGCAGCTCCGCGATCACCGAGCGGATGTCGGGACGCGGACCGCGGTTGTACGGCAGCTTGGAGAGCAGGACGCCCATCATGCAGGAGTTGCTGAGGGCCGCGAAGGTCAGTCCGGCGCCGATCGCCGTCCCGATCAGATGGACGCCCGGCACCAGGATGCCGACGAGACCGGTGATCAGGACGATGGAGCCGGCGACGAGGCGCACCTGGCGCTCGATGTCCCAGCGCTCGGGGCCGCGGTTCACGGGTGCGTCGGCCGCCTCCCAGGCGTTCATTCCGCCGGCGAGGACGCGGAGGTTCGGCAGCCCCGCCCCGGCGAGCGCCTGCTCGGCCTGTGCGGCCCGGGCTCCGGACCGGCAGACCAGGACGACGTCCTCGTCGAGGTGGGAGAGGAGTTCGGCGCGGTGCTCGCGCAGGGTCTCCAGGGGGACGTTGTACGAGCCGGGGATGTGGACGGTACGGAACTCGCCGGGCGTGCGGACGTCGAGGAGGCGCGGGGCGCGCCCTTCCCGGACGAGCCGGTGCAGGACGGCGGGGGTGAGGGAGGGCGGGGTGGCCGAGGGCGTGGGGCTCATGCGTGACTCCTGAGGGGCGACGGGATACCTGTAGGGGTATAGGAGAGGGCGTGCGGGGCCGCGGTGGGGGAGTGGCGCGGCCCCCGGGAGCGGCCGGCAGGTCAGTCGGTGGACGGGACCACGGGCCGGGCCAGGGCCGCGTAGCCGCCGAGGACGTCGGAGACGTCCTCGAAGCCGCGCCGGCGCAGCAGACTCGCCGCGATGGACGAGCGGTGACCGCCGGCGCAGTGCACGACCAGCGGCCGGTCGGTGGGCAGTTCGGCCGTACGCCGGGGAAGCTCGCTCAGGGCGATGTGCAGGGCGTCGTCGACGAAGCCGTTCGCCTCGCGCTCGCCCAGGGTGCGGACGTCCACGACGGCGGGAGGGCGGTCGCCCGCGAGCGCGGCCCGGAGCTGGGCCGCGGTCAGCCGGCTCGCCGGGCTGACCTCGTCGGCCAGTTCCTCCAGGGCCTCCTCGGGGTCGCGCAGGTAACCCGCCACGCGGTCGAAGCCGATCCGGGCGAGGCGGGTGACGACCTCCTCCTCACGGTTCTCCGGCGCGATGACGACCAGCCCGTCGACGGGGTCGAGGACGGTGCCGGCCTGCTCGGCGAACCGCCCGTCGGCCGGAACGTTCACCGCTCCGTACAGATGGCCCGCCGCGAAGTCCTGGGGTGAGCGCGCGTCGACGACGACCGAGCCCGAGCGGCGCAGCTCGGCGAACTCTGCCCGGGAGAGCGGGCGCGCCGCCGCTGCGTCGTACCGGCCCCGGTCCTTGCGGTTGAGCTCGGCGTCGTAGGCGAAGTAGCCCGGCGCGGCGGGTTGCCCGGCGGTGACCAGCGCGACGAAGGCGTCGCGGCTCATCGGCGCGCAGGCGTAGTTGGTGGCGCGCTGGGCCCCGATCGTGGACCGCTTCTCGGTGGAGAGGCTCTTGCCGCAGGCGGAGCCGGCCCCGTGGGCCGGGAACACCCGTACCTCGTCGGGGAGGGCCATCAGCTTGTTCTGGACGCTGTCGTGGAGCATCGCGCCGAGTTCCTCGGCGGTGACGCCGACGGAGGCGAGCAGGTCGGGGCGGCCGACGTCGCCGATGAAGAGGGCGTCGCCGGTGAGGACGCCGTACGGGACGGTGTCGCCGCCGTGCTCGTACACCAGGACGCTGATCGACTCCGGGGTGTGTCCTGGTGTCTCCATGATCTCCAGGGCGACGTCGCCGAGGGCGATCCGCTCGCCCGCGGCCAGCTCGCGGATCGGATACTCGGTCTCGGCCCGGCTGCCGTAGCCGATCCAGGCGCCGGTGCTGTCGGCGAGTTCCAGGTGGCCGGCGACGAAGTCGGCGTGGAAGTGGGTGTTGATGACGCCGACCACGGTCAGACCGTGGGTCCGGGCGTCGGCGAGGTACTCGGAGACGTCCCGGCGCGGGTCGACGACCACCGCCCGGCCGGTCCGCTCGTCGGCGATCATGTACGACGCCTGGGAGAGGCAGTCGAGGTAGTACTGGGCGAAGAACACGGCCATCCTTTCGTGCGGCATGCACGTACCGGGGTACCCCTTGACCCCTCATACCCCCCTGGGTATGTGCGCACTCGACCGTAAGGGGACTCGTCGCGACAAGTCAAATACCCCCCGAGGTATTCGTCCCAGGGAGGCTGAGGCGGGGGTGAGGGCGCCGAGGGTGCGAAACGGCGCAGAGCCGCCCCCGCCCCGCGCCCCCCGCAGGGCGGGCGTCTGTTCGGGGACCGGGAAATCTGATGAACGGGCGCCACGATGTGATCGGTTCATTGCATTTTCCGTGCGGTGATTGGTCGTTTTATGGGTCGAGGATGACCACTGGAGGCAGCCCTTCCAGCACGGGCACATGGCGAACCCGAACTGACTATGCTCCCCCGTGTGTTGCGCTGCGATCACAGCGAGTCATGAACGCTGTGGTGCGCACGGACGGAACGTGGCACTCGCCCGAATGAAGCCCGATTCGTTCCTGACGGTGCATCGCATCACCTCAGTCCGTTCATTCCAGACTGATTAGGGACCCCTTGATGGTTCGTGCAGGTTCGTCTTCCAGAGCCCGGCCACCCGCGGTCGATCGCGTGTGGCTCCTCCCCCCTGGAGTTCTGGCCGGAGCCTTTGCCCTGGCGTTTCTCTTCTCCTCCGCACAGATACGGACACCGGTCGCCTGGTGCGGGCTCGCCGCGGTCGCCCTCACGGCCGTCACGTCCGCCGTGACCGCGCGCCGTCTGCGGTCGGGGGGCGTGCTGCGCTACGAGCGGGCGATCGCCGACGCGCAGGAGTACTACGCGCAACGCGAGGCCGCGCTCCTCGGACGGCTGGCCGACCAGCGCGCCACCACCGTCTGGCTCGCCGAGGAGCTGCTCCCGGCCGCGGTCGCCCGGATGAAGAAGGGCGACCCCGCCTCCGAGATCCTGCGGACCGTCGACTTCGGCGCGCACCTCGACGAGGAGTTCACCGAAGCGGTCCGGGGGGCTCTGCAGACGCTCCTGGAAGCGGTGGAGGCCGAGGAGTACACCAGGGACGCCTCCCAGCGGGCACTCGTCGCCGTCGCGCGCCGCGTCCAGGCGATCGTGCACCAGCTCGCCAAGGACCTGCGCTCGATGCAGATCCTCCACGGCACCGATCTGGTGGTCTCCCGCGGCCTCCAGGGCGTCGACCACCGCACCGCCCTGATCGGCCGCCTCGCGGCCAGCATCGCCGTCCTCGGCGACGCCCGGCCCGGCCGGCAGTGGTCGAAGGCGATCCCGCTCTACGACGTCCTGCGCGGAGCCATGTCGCGCATCGTCGACTTCCCCCGGGTGAAGCTGCAGTCGGTGACCGCCGTGGCCGTCGTCGGCCCCGGAGCCGAGCCGCTCATGCACCTGCTCGCCGAACTGCTCGACAACGCCACCACGTTCTCGCCGCCGCACACCCCGGTGGAGGTGTCCGCGAGCGAGGTGCCCTCCGGCATCGCCATCGAGATCGAGGACCGCGGAGTCGGACTCACCGAGGAGGTCCGCCGGCGCGTCGAGCGCATCATGGCGCAGTCGGCGTCGGGCATCCACCTGGCCGGACTCGGCGAGGTGACGCAGCTCGGTCTGCCCGTCGTCAGCCGGCTGGCCCGTGAGCACGGCTGCGAGGTCGACCTGCGCACCTCCGCCTACGGAGGCGTACGGGCCGTGGTGCTGGTCCCCAGGAACCTGATCACCACGGTGCCGCAGTCCGCGGTGCGGTACCCGCAGCCGCCCGCCCGGCGACGCACGGGAGGCCCGATCCTGCCCAGGCCGACGCCCCCGGGCGATGCCCCGAAGGAATCCGCGGAGGTCAGGAAGACCGTCAACGGACTCCCGCAGCGGCGACGGGAGACCCCCGTCCAGACGCCGATCGTCCAGGTGGGCCCCACACCCCCCGCTCCGGCCGCCGGCCGGGGATCCTCCGGCACGACCCGTCAGCCGGGTCTGATGTGGGAGGCCTTCAACGGCGACAAGCGCGCGACCGCCGAACCTTCCCCTTCTCACAGCGATCCTTCAGATGAGGTCGAGTAACATGCTGCCACTGCCGAACATGGACTGGATGCTCAAGGAGCTCGTGGGCGGCGTCCCGTACGTACGACACGTCGTGGTGCTGTCGGCGGACGGCCTGTGCATCGGGCAGTCGAACACGGAGCCCGACACGGCCGACGCGATCGCCGCGGCCTGCTCCGGAATCCAGAGCCTGGCGAGGGCCATCGCCCAGCGGTTCCCCGAGGGCGACGGCTCGACGCGGATGGTCGGGATCGAGGCCGACGGCGGCTACTTCTCCCTGATGGCGGCCGGCCCCGGGGCCTACCTCGCGGTGCTCGCCGACGACCAGGTGGACGCCGGCCTGTTGGGCGACCGCATGCGGACGCTGGTGGTCCGGATCGGGCAGCACATGACCAGCCCTCCTCGTGAGGACGTCGGGCAGGCGATGTGACATCGGAGAACCAGGACCCCTGGAATGAAAACGATCCCGTTCCGCTCTACGTCATTACCGGGGGCACGGGCTCCGCGGCCAACACCTTCAACCTGGTCACCCTCATCGCGACGCGCTCCGAGCCCGACGCGGCGATGCAGCCCGAGCAGGCGGCCATCCTCACGATGTGCGCCTACCCGCTCTCGGTGGCCGAGGTCTCGGCCTACCTCAGCCTTCCGTTCAGCGTCGTCACCACGCTGCTCTCCCAACTCGTCGAGGACGAACGGGTCGAGGCCATCGCACCCGTGCCCGTCGCGGCATTCCCCGAACGCGGCCTGCTGGAGGCGGTGATCCATGGACTACGCAAGCTCTGACGTACGCGATGCCGGCCCACGTGGCACAGACATGCCGCTGCCCCACAGTGCCAGGGGCGTCAAGGTCGTGATCGTCGGAGGCTTCGGGGTCGGCAAGACGACCATGGTCGGGGCGGTCAGCGAGATCCCGCCCCTGACCACCGAGGAGACCATGACGCAGGCGGGCGTGGGCATCGACCACAACCCCGGCGCCCACGGCAAGAACACCACGACCGTCGCCATGGACTTCGGACGGATCAGCATCAACGAGGAGCTGATCCTCTATCTGTTCGGGACGCCGGGACAGGAGCGCTTCTGGTTCCTGTGGAACGGCATCTTCGAAGGCGCGCTCGGCGCCGTCGTCCTCGTCGACACCCGCAGGATCGAAGTCTGCTTCGAAGTCATCACCCGCCTCGAGGACCGCCGCGTCCCGTTCGTCGTGGCCGTCAACACGTTCCCGGAGGCTCCGCACCACCCCGCAGAAGAACTGCGCGCTGCTCTGGCCCTCAGCGAATCCGTGCCCATGGTCACCTGTGACGCACGTGACCGGGCGTCCTGCCGCGACGCCCTGCTCTCGCTGATGGTCTACCTGCGCACCCTCGCCGCCGCCCAGGAGACCGCATGACCCTCCCACCCGCCGAACACACCACGGAGACGCCCGGGGCGATCCCCCCTCCGGGCTGCCCGGCCCACGTCGCCACCGGACCCGGGGGAGCGACCCGTCTCTACGGCGGCGCCGCCGAGACGGACCCCATGGGCCTGTACGAGGAACTGCGCGCCAAACACGGTCCGGTGGCGCCCGTACTGCTCGACGGCGACGTACGCGCCTGGCTCGTCCTGGGCTACCTCGAGAACCGCGACGTGGCCAGCCGCCCGACCCAGTTCTCCCGCGACCCGCGCGTCTGGCACGGCTGGCGCAGCGGCGAGATCGACCCCGCCACCTCGCCCCTGGTGCCGATGATCGGCTGGCGCCCCGACTGCGTCTGCGCGGACGGCGAGGAGCACCAGCGGCTGCGCGGCGCGGTCACGGCCGGCCTCAGCCAGTTCGACCACCGCGGCATCCGCCGCCACATCACCCGCTTCGCGCACCAGGTGATCGACACGTTCTGCGAGGACGGCGAGGCGGAACTGGTCGGCCAGTTCACCGAGCACGTCCCCATGCTCACGCTGACCCATCTGCTCGGCATGTCGGACGAGGCCGGCCCCCGGCTCGTCCACGCCGCCCGTGACCTCTTCAAGGCCACCGAGACCTCGCTCGCCAGCAACGCGTACGTCCTGGAGAGCCTCGCGCAGCTCGTCGACGCCAAGCGGGCCCGCCCGGGGCAGGACATCGCGTCCGCGCTGATGGCCCACCCCGCGAACCTGTCGGACGAGGAGGTGCAGCACCACCTGCGCCTCATCCTCCTCGCCGGGTACGAGACGACCGCCAACCTCATGTCCAACGTCCTGCGCATGGTGGTCACCGACCCCCGGTTCCGCGGGTCGCTGGCGGGCGGTCAGATGACCCTGCCGGAAGCGGTGGAGCAGGTCCTCTGGGACGAGCCCCCGCTGATGGTGTGCCCCGGCCGCTGGGCCAACGGCGACACCACCCTGGGGGGACAGCAGATCAAGGCGGGAGACATGCTCCTGCTCGGCCTGGCCGCCGGAAACGTCGACGAGGCGATCCGCCCCGATCCCTCGACGCCGGTGCACCACAACCGCGCGCACCTGTCCTTCAGCGCCGGCACCCATGAGTGCCCCGGGCAGGACATCGGCCGCATCATCGCCGACACGGGCATCGACATCCTGCTCACCCGGCTCCCCGACATCGCCCTGTCCATCCCCGAGGAGGACCTCGCCTGGCGCTCCTCCACCTGGGCCCGGCACCTGACGGCCCTGCCCGTGAGCTTCGCCGCCCGCGCACCGCAGGACTTCGACGTCCCGAGCCCGCTGCCGACCCCGCCGGCCCCGAGCGTCGGGACGCCGGCGGCGCCGCCGTGGCAGGCGGCCGAGCCGGAGCCCGAGCCGGAGCGCGGGCCCGCCCCCCGTCCCTCGTGGCGGTCACGGCTCAAGCGCCTCCTGCGGATGCGGTAGACCGCACGTCGAGGGGGCTGCCGGCGGCCGGTCCGCCGGTATCCCCCTCGTCGTGATCAGGACCGCTGCCGCTGTTCCGGTACGGAGAGGTCCGCGGCGGCGTAGCGGGGGGCGCCGGTGTACCAGGCATGGATGCCGGACAGGAAGCCGCAGGCTCCCTGGAGCCAGGTCTCCAGTTCGGCCCGCTCGTCGTGGTCGAGACCTGATCGCCGTACCAGCTGGGGCAGTTCGCTCTGCCGGAGGTGCTCGAAGTCCCGCAGCCTGGTGTTCACCAGGTTGAGGGCGGCGGGTACGGCGTCGTGGAGGGCGATGCCCAGGGACGTACCGAGGACCACGACCAGGTTGTTGACGTCGTGTTCCTCGTGGACCTCCCGTTCGTACGACGCGAGGTCGTTGGCCAGCCCCATGTAGTCCATGAAGGCGTCGAGCAGGGCCCGCACGGTCCGGCTGTGCCGGATCTGCTCGGGTATGCGGGCGCCGGTGGCCAGCTCGACGGAGTACGGGGCGGTGTGGGCGGCGAAGCTCTCGCGCCGGAACGGGGCGTACTCGATCAGATGGGGGACACGGCCGCCTCGGCTGTTGGCGAGCTCCTCGACTCCCGCGTCGACGTAGCGCACCAGGGCCCGGTTGAACTCGTGCCGCCAGTGCGCCAGTCGGGGCGGGAAGAAGTGCCGCTGCAGATCGGCGATACCCCGCTCGACCGGGTTCGACGGCTCGGGCGACCTGGCCCCGGTGCCGAAGTCCGGCCGCAGGAACTCGCGCAGCCGGGCGGTGAAGGCCGCGGCGCCGGGCAGGTCACCGGTCTGCTTGAAGGCGGTGGCGAAGTAGTCGTCCCAGGCCAGTGCCCAGATGTTGAACCGGTGGTTGAGCCGCAGGTCGGCGAACGAGGCGTCGGGCAGTGCCCAGGCGGTCAACTGGTCGACCGTCATGGCATGGAACTGCGACCGGGTCCATATGGGGGGATGGCCGGACGGTCCTTCCGCACCGTCCAGCATGCCCATCGCGCGTGCCCACGTCTCGCTCTCCTCGTGCAGGGCCGACAGATACGGATTCACCCGCAGCGGATAGGGCATCCACAGCCGGGGCTGCTCGAGAGCACGCACTGTCATGGGGACCAACCTCCTTCTTCGTTCGGCCGCGGAGGGACGCGGTGGGCTGTGTGGACTCCCGCACGTGGTGACGGCCGCACTGCCGTGACGCCGGACGATGCCCGGCCCACGGCCCTCCAAACCTGCCCGCCAAGGACGATCGTCAACCCCTCAACTGTTCCTGACCAGTATTCAGAACAGCTTCATGCGGAAGGAAACGATCCTTCTGGAGAACGTTCCGCAATTCTGCGCACAGTGTCGTCATCCTTCCCGGGTGTTTCCACCCGACTGCCCTGCGGGCCGCGGGTGAGAATGTAGAGGAGGAGGGCGGCCATCATGGCGACGCCCGCCCACATGGCCTGCTGCCAGCCGTCGACGAAGGACTCCTGGGCCCCGCGGATCAGCACCCGCCCATGGACACCGGCTCCGCCCGCCGCCTCGACGGCGTTCGCGACGCCTTCGCGGGCGGTGTCGGCCACACCCCCGGGGACGCCGTCGAGCCGGGTGCCGATGGTGCTGCGGTATCCGGCGGAGACGAGCGCGCCGAGCAGCGCCACGCCGAGCGCGGTACCGAACTCGCGCGTGACATCGTTGAGCGCGGAGGCGACACCCTGGCGCTCCCGCGGCAGGGAACCGGTGAGGGCCTCGGTCGAGGGCGTCATCGCCAGACCCATGCCGATCCCCATGGCGAGCATGCCGGGGAGCAGGGCCGGGTAGCCGCCGTCGACGGAGACGAACGTGGCCATCAGAACCAGACCGGCGGCGGCCAGCAGGGTGCCGCTCGCCATCGTCGACCGGGCGCCGACCCGCACCGCGAGCCTCGGGGCGAGACCCGAGGCCGCCATCATGGCCACGGCCATCGGCATGAGCGCCAGCGTGGACAGCAGGGCGGACCAGCCGAGCACGGCCTGGAAGAACGGGAAGAGGACCACGAAGATGCCCGCCTGGACGCCGAACAGCGCCAGGAGCGTCAACGATCCGGCCGCGGCCGAGCGCTTGCCGAAGAGACGCAGGTCCAGCAGGGCCGCGTCCCGGCGGCGCAGCTCCCACCCGACGAAACCGGCGGCGGCGACGACACCGACGGCGCCGCCGATCAGGGTCGCGGGGGCGGACCAGCCCCGCTCCGGGCCTTCCTGGAGGACGAAGATGAGGCCGACCACGGCGACGACCGAGGTCAGCGCGCCGACGGAGTCGAAGGGGTGCCCCGAGGTCTCGCTGGAGTCGGGCACCGACCGCAGCGTCATGGCGAAGGCCACGACGACGAGTGCGACGGGCAGGGCGAACAGCCACCGCCAGTTCGCCACGTCGACCAGGGCGGCGGAGAGAAACATGCCCAGGACGCCGCCGCCACCGGCCACACCGGTCCACACCCCGATGGCCCGGCCGCGCTCCTCCTCGGGGAAGGTCGTGGTGATCACGGCGAGGGTGATCGGCATGATCATGGCCGCGCCCACACCGCTGAGCAGACGCGCGGCGAGCATGACCTCCGTGGAGGGGGCGAGCGCTGCGGCCACTCCGGCCACCCCGAAGACGGCCAGGCCGCCGAGCAGCATGGGCTTGCGGCCGAGGCGGTCGCCGATCGCGCCGAGCGGCAGCAGGAGCGCGGCCAGGGCGAGCGTGTAGATGTTGATGATCCACAGGATCGTGCTCTGCGAGGCGCCGAAGATGACGGCGAGGTCGGGCTGGGCCACGTTCAGACCCGACACGGAGGCGATGACGGCCATGAGGGCGACACAGACGGCGATCAGGATCGTGCGACGACGACGCGCATCGGGTGCGCCTTCGTCGGCAGACTGGTTCGGATTCATGCCCCGACGGTAGGCACGCTTTGCGGAAAGGGCATACATTGATGCCTATGACGCAAGAAGATGGTGAGCTGGACAGCCTGGTACGCAAGAGGATCCGCGCCCTGCGCGTCGCTCAGGGCTGGTCCCTCGAAGAACTGGCCACCCGCGCGAACCTCAGCCAGTCCTCCCTCAGCCGGATCGAGAACGGCCGGCGCCGCCTGGCCCTGGACCAGCTCGTCACCCTCGCCCGAGCCCTGGACACCACCCTTGACCAGCTGGTCGAGACGGCCACCGACGACATCATCACCAGCCCGATGATCGACGGGGCCCACGGCCTGATGCGCTGGCCCATCAAGGCGGAACCGGGCATGACCGTCGTACGCCAGCGGATGACGGAACCGCCACCGGACAACCCCGCGCGCCTGCGCGCCCACCCGGGCCGCGAGTGGCTCGTCGTCCTCTCCGGCACCGCCGTCCTGCTGCTCGGGAACCGCCGCTTCCGCGTGGAGACCAACCAGGCCGCGGAGTTCCCCACGATGCTGCCCCACGCCATCGGCGCCGAGGGCGGTCCGTGCGAGATCCTCGGCATCTTCGACCGCGACGCCCGCCGCGGACACCGGACGGAGAAGGACCCGAGCGGGACGGCGCAGTGAAAAACCGGGTGCCCGCACGACGGCGGTGCGTTACGGTCGCTCGTATGAACGTCACCGGCCGAAGCCTCACCGCGACCGCGCGAGCGACCAGCTCGCCGGTTGCCGCCGCCTGACCTTCCCCCTCCCACTGGCGACCGGAAACGGCCCGCCGGTGGTTCCGTGGCTCCTCAGCCCGCTTCGACGACCGTGCCGACCCGTTCTCCGGTGCCTCCCTTGCCGTACGCGAAGGAGCCATCCCATGAAGACCGAGCACATCGTCCGCACGTTCGTCGAGTACTTCGAGGAGCGCGGCCACCACCGCATCACCGGGTCGACGCTGCTGCCACCGCCCGGCGACCCGGTCCTGTTCACCACCTCCGGCATGCACCCGCTCACCCCCTACCTGGAGGGGCGTCCCCATCCGAAGGGACGGCGGCTCGTCAACGTGCAGCGCTGTCTGCGCACGACGGACCTGGAGGAGGTCGGTGACGCCACCCATCTGACCGTCTTCGAGATGCTCGGAACCTGGTCGCTGGGCGACTACGAGGGCTCCCAGAGCCTCGACTGGGGATACGGCCTGCTCACCGAGGGCCTCGGCATCGATCCGGGCCTCCTCCACGCCACGGTGTACGCCGGAGACGAACGGACGGGACAGGACAGCGCCTCGCTGGAGCTCTGGCAGAACCGCGGCGTCCCCGTGGAACTCACCGTCACCGACAACTGGTGGTCCAACGGGCCGACCGGCCCCTGCGGCCCCGACTCGGAGATCTTCCTGTGGAGCGGGGACACCCCGCCCCGCTCGACACCCACCCACGACGACCGCTGGGTCGAGGTGTGGAACCACGTGATGATGCGTCACCGACGCCTCGAGGACGGCTCCCTCCTCCCCCTTCCCCAGCGCAACGTCGACACAGGGCTCGGCCTGGAGCGGCTCGCCTCGCTGCTGCAGGGGAAGCCGTCCGTGTTCGAATGCGACGTCTTCGACCCCTGGCGTCGGCTTGTCCCCCTGATCTGGACGCTCGACGAACCGACCCGGCGTGTCGTCCACGACCACCTGCGCTCGGCCGTCGTGGTGAGCGGCGACGGGGTACGCCCCGGCAGCACGGGACGGGGCTATGTGGTCCGCCGCCTGGTCCGCCGGGTGCTCACCGTGCTGTGGCGGGACGATCCGACGCGCAGCCTGGGAGACCTGCCGTCCGAACTGATCGAGCACACCCTGGACCACTTCCGGCAGGACACGGACCCGGGCGACGTGCGCCGGATGCTCCTCGACGAGGAACGCCGGTTCGGGCGGCTCCTCGAACGCGGCCGGCAGGTGCTCGCCCGTCCGCGGTTCCGGCGTCCGCTGGACGAGGAGGACCTCCACTACCTCCACGACACGCATGGCCTGCCCCGGGACCTGGTGAGGACTCTGCGCGAGGAGTGAGGAGTGTGAATCCCCGTCGGCACGACCGGGTTCACCCGTGACGGTGGACCCGGTCCGAGCCGCCACGCACCCCGAGCCGGTTCGGGCACGGTGATCCTCATGCACCCCCGCCGTACGACGCTGCTCCTGCTCTCCGTACTCCTCACGGCCGGCTGTGTGGCCGTTCCCCACCCGCCGTCGCCCCGGCCTCAGCCCGTGCCCGGAGGGCCGGCGCCGGCCGCCGACCGGCCTCCGGCCCCGATCCCGGTCCCCGCCTGGCCCGTACCCGCGCAGCCCGTCCCGCACGAGGAGATCGCCGACACGGAACCGCTCCCCGGCACGCCGACCGGGAGGCCGAGGGGGCGGCCGGTCACCCAGCGAGTGGGGGGCGCCGCCGGAGTTCCCGCCGCCGGGCGGTCACCGGAGCGGCGAATTCCGGCGCCGCCGGCGCGCACAGGCACGACGGCCACGCGGAATCCGGTGAATCCGGTGTATCCGGTGGATCCCGCGAAGCCGGCCGCGGGGAAGACGCGTACAGGGACGGAACTCCGGGCGGCGGTCCCGTCGCGGCGAGGCACACCACGCCCCAAGGCGCCGTCCGCCCCGCGCGGTGGGCCGCAGCCGACGACCGCGGGCACTCCGGCCATGCGTCAACTGTGCCGTCAGGCCCAGGACATCGACGCCCCCATGGGTGCGGCGGACCTGTGCCGCGGCATGTACGGACGCTGAGCATCCGCGCCCGGGATCAGGCGCCGTTCGCCCCGGGGATCAGCCGCCGTTCGCCCCGGGAGTCCTGGACTCCATCGCCTCCTTGGCCCGCTTGCCCATCTCCTCGGCCGGGACGTCCTCGATGTGCGAGGCGACGCTCCAGCGGTGCCCGAAGGGGTCCTCGAACTGGCCGGTGCGGTCGCCGTAGAACTCGTCCTTGACCGCCGACAGCTCCTTCGCGCCCTGGGCGAGCGCCCTGGCGAAGACCGCGTCGACGTCCGCCACGTACACGTGCAGGGTGACCGGCGTGCCGCCGATCGCCTTGGGGGAGCGGAACCCGATGTCCGGGAACTCGTCCGCGAGCATGATGACCGCGTTCCCGAGGGCCAGCTCCGCGTGGCCGATCTTGCCGCCCGGGGCCGGCATCCTCATGCGCTCCTCGGCGCCGAGCACGGCCGTGTAGAAGTCGATCCCGGCCGCGGCTCCGTCGATACAGAGGTACGGCGTGACCCGCGGGTACCCCTCGGGGATGGGTTGTACGGTCACGGTTTCCGCCTTTCCCGACAAGGGCGGTCGCCTCGACCGCCACCTCCGCCCACTGATATCCCGGGGCCCCGGGCCGGCCACCGAAGCCGCGCGGCGGGCGGCCACTGGATGCCCCGAAGAGCGGCAGCGGCGTCGTCGGCGCCCATTCGTCCCGCGACCGTGCGACGGCCTGTGACGCCCGTGGGGCTACCCGTCCGTACGCGCGGACCCGCGGTCACCGGTGGGGCGGGTGCGCCGCTTGGCGGAACGGCTTCACCGCATGAACGATCCGGCAGGCCGCCGTGCGGGCCCTCCGGTGGTTCAGCGGGGGGCGCCGCCGACGTATCGCTCCAGGTCACGGCGGCGGGACACATGGCCGCGCCAGCCGGCCAGCAGCACCAGCACGGTCCAGGCGACGAGGCCGCCGACGAGCCCGTCCAGCCGGCCGGCCGCGTCGATCTCGTCGGCCTGCTCCATGGGCACCTTGCCGCGTGAGTCGCGCACGACGGCGAGGCGTTCGCCGACCTCCGGGGCGCCGCTGCCGCGGTGGACGAACCTCTCCGCCAGCTCCTGGCCGTCGGAGCCGCGCAGGGTCAGCTCGTGGTTCTTGCTGGTGGTGCCGGCCGCGCTGTCGGCCACCACGACGACGTCCTCACGGATCCCGTACCGCTCAAGTGCCAGTTCGGGCGCGTACTGGACCGCGCCGACCAGCACGAACAGCGCCGGAGCTGCCGCGAGCAGCACCAGCCAGATGCCCCGGTGCAGCGCGTGCAGAAGCACCCCGAAGACCACGCACAGCACCACTCCGGCGGCGATGGCGACCCATTCCGCGCTCGGGACGAGGAACGAGACACCCGAGACCACAGCGGCCGAACCCCAGACGTACAGCACCAGGGCGAGGGTGCGACCCACCGCCGTACGCCGTCGGGCGGACCGGCGCACGGAGGCGGGCGGATGGCCGACGCCGGGTGCTGCCGCGCTGCCGGGTATGGCCTCTGACATGCACGTTCTCCTGGTTCTGAGCGCCCCTCACGGAGGGACTGCGGGCGACGGTGCACGATAGCCCACGGGCGGCGGCTGGAAGGCGGACTGGAAGGCGGAAGGGAGGCGGAGGGGGCTCCGTCGCGCGGGCGCCGGGTGGGCGACGTATCGTCCGAATATGCGTGACGAGCGCGTATGCCACCGTCGACGGCGCTCCGGGCCGCCGGGCCCGGACGCGCGGGCCGGTGGACTCCGCCGTACTCGACGCCGAGACCCGCGCGGTGCCCTGCCGGCCGCCGCAGGCGGATGAGGCCCGTGGGCGGGAGCGCGGGCAGCGGGCCCGAGGACGTCTTCGCCGACGGCCGGATGGCCGCCGTACTCACCGGTCTCGTGCGGGACACCGAAGCCTCGGTGGGGCTGGTCTACCTGCTGGTCCCGGGGGAACGAATGCTGCGCCTGGTGCTCATCTCGGGCCTGTCCCGGGAGATCGCCGCCCCCTGGGTACGGATCCCGGCCGACGCCCCGATCCCGGTCGCCGACGCCATCCGGGAGCGGAGGCTCGTCTGGCTGAGCGGTCTGCAGGAGATCGCCCACCACTACCCGCGGCTCGGGATCGTGCTGCCGTACGAGTTCATGCTGGCGGCCGCCCCCATCGCCGACGACACGACCGTATGGGGTGGTGTCGTCCTGCTCTGGCCGGTCTCGCATCCGCCGGAACTCGACGCGCGCGAGCACGAGACGCTCGACGCCCACTGTCGCCTGTCGGCACGGCTGCTGCGGCGGGCCGCCGACCAGGATCCGCCGCCGCCCCACCCCACCGAGCCGCTCGTCGTCCACCCGGAGCGCCCCTCCGAGGCCGACCCGGCCCTCGCGGCGGCCGCCCTCGACCTCGCGGAGCGGCTGCCGGTGGGGTGCTGCGCGCTGGACCTCGACGGGCGGATCACCTTCATCAACACCGCCGCCGCCGAGCTGGTCAACGCCGGGGCGGCAGCGCTCCTCGGGCGGCGGCCGTGGGAGGCGCTGCTGTGGCTGAACGACCCCGCCTTCGAGGACCGCTATCGCGCCGCCGTCGTGACCCGGCGGCCGACGTCGTTCACCGTGGTGCGACGGCCGGCGGCGTCGCTGCTGTTCGAGCTGTACCCGGACGCGACGGGCATCAGTGTGCTCATCATCCCGAAGGCGGAGGAGCCCACGCTCCAGGACGGCCCCGTGCCCGTGCCCTACGAGGGGTCCGCCCCCGGGTCCGGGACTGCTCCAGAGTCCGGCCCCGATCCCGGCTCCGTCTCTTCGTCCGGCTCCGCCCCCGTCCCGACGCTGCCGACCCGCCCCGGCGAGCCCGTCGGTGCGACCGCCGTCTACCAGCTGATGCATCTGGCGGCCTCCCTGTCCGAGGCGGCCGGCGTGCGCGACGTCGTCGAGCTGGTCGCCGACCAGATCGTGCCCGCGTTCGGCCCGGAGGGCCTCGCCCTCATGAGCGTCGACGAGGGCCGGCTGCGCGTCATCGGTCACCGCGGCTACAGCGACGAGTTCGTCGAGCGCTTCGACGGCCAACCGCTCACGGCGCCGGTCGCCGACACCCAGGTGCTCTCCACCGGCTTCCCCCTCTTCTTCCCCACGTACGAGGATCTCCGCCGCGCCCACCCACACGCCCCGCGCTACGAGGGCCGCAACGCCTGGGCGCACCTGCCCCTGATCGCCTCCGGCCGTCCCGTCGGCTCGCTGGTCCTCTCGTACGAACGGCCGCGCCCCTTCCCGTCGGCGGAGCGCGCGCTGCTCACCTCGCTGGCCGGGCTCATCGCCCAGGCGCTGGACAGGGCCCGGCTGTACGACGCCGAGCACTCCCTCGCGCGGAGCCTCCAGACCGTTCTGCTGCCGCACAGTCTGACCCCGCTCCCGGGCATCGACGTCGCCGCCCGCTATCTGCCGGCGGGCCACGGCATGGACATCGGCGGGGACTTCTACGACCTCGTCCGCGCGACTCCCACCTCCGTCGTCGCCGTCATCGGTGACGTCCAGGGGCACAACACGACCGCCGCCGCTCTCATGGGGCAGGTGCGGACCGCCGTCCACGCTCACGCGACGGCCGGTGCGTCGCCCGGCGACATCCTGGCGCGCACCAACCGGCTGCTCGACGACCTCGACGCGGACCGTTTCACCAGTTGTCTGGTCGCCGAGTTCGACCTCGCCCAGAACCGGCTGCGGCTGGCGAGCGCGGGCCATCCGCCGCCCCTCCTGCGCCGGGCGGACGGCGCCGCCGAGGTGCTCGAGGTCCCGCCGGGGCTCCTGCTCGGGATCGCCACGGACGTCACGTACGACACCATGGAGCTGCCCTGGGACCACGGCTCCGTCCTCGCCCTGTACACCGACGGCCTCGTCGAGGCACCGGGCCTCGACATCGGTACGGCCATGGCGGACCTGGCGGAGCGGCTCGGGGCGTCCGGCGCCCCTGACCTGGACCGGCTCGCGGACGAGCTGACCCTGCACGTCAGGGACAGCGCCCACCGTACCGACGACGTGGCCCTCCTCCTGGTAGGGAGACCACCGCAGTCGCCTCCGCCTTCGCCGTAGCCACCGGCGACCTATGCTCTGACGTGTGGTGAACCCCAGCGATCTCCAGGACTCCTCGGCCGGCCCCGTCGTCTCCGCCCCTGAGCTGCTCGCCCTGCATGCCGTACGGCTCAAGGGCGTGGCCGACGACGCCCAGGCGGCGGCGCGCTACGGGCTCGACCCCGAGGTCGTACGGGAAGCGCTTCTCGACCACGAGGCGAGGGGCTGGGTGACCCGGCGCGCGTTCGCCGGGACGCGGGGGTGGACCCTGACCGACTCCGGCCGGGCCGAGGGGGAGCGGCAGCTCGCCGGGGAACTGGCGGCTGCGGGGCTCGGATCCTTCGTACGGGAGCGGTACGAGACGTTCCTCGCCCACAACGCCCGTTGTCTCCGGGCGTGCACCGACTGGCAGTTGCGGCCGGACGACGCGGGGCGGCTCGCCGTCAACAACCACGGGGACGCGGCCTGGGACGGGCGGGTGCTCGACGAACTCGCCGCCCTGGGCGGGGTCATCGAGGTGCTGTCGGAGGAGCTGGGGACGCGGATCGACCGCCTCGGCGGGTACGGCTCCCGCTTCACGGGCGCGCTCGCGCGGGTCCGACGCGGCGAACTGTCGTGGGTCGACCGGGTCAAGGAGGACTCCTGCCACACGGTGTGGATGGAACTCCACGAGGACCTGCTCGCCACCCTCGGCATCACCCGCGGCGAGGAACCCGCGGCACGCGCCTGAGCGTGCACAGGCGACCCCGGTGGAGGGGGCCCGTTCCGCATGGGGGAGTATGCGGGGCGGGAGGGATTTGAATGCGTTCAGAAACTCGGACAGCGACAAAAGCGGTGTTCGGGTGGGTGGCGCTGTACGGAACGCTCACCCTGTCGTCGGACGGCAAGGCCACGGCGACCCGGATCGAGACGTTCGACTTCGGCGAAGCGTTCGAGGTCGAGGGTCGAGGTACGCGCGTGCACGGGCACCGGAACCTGGACGTACGACACGGGCACTGCCCCCGGCTCCCAGAGGGTGACCGTGTCCGTCGGAGGCTGCGCCATGGACGACTGGCTGGTCTCGGGGAGCGCGGAACACCCGAAGCTGTATGTGTCACTCATGGGGACCCCGACGACGGCGCGTACTACGCCTTGCTGCGCCGCGACCCGTGACCCGGGTCTCCGGCGGGCTGACGGCGCTGTGGCGCGCGGCCGTCCCGGCGCCCCTACGAGCGGCCGTTCTGCTCCGTCGCCTCCCGGTGGAAAACATGGGGGGTTCTTCCCCATGTCCCGGAGGTCCACCCCGTACCAGGATCTGACGTGGCCCGGAGCGGTGGGCCGGGTCGGTTCGAGGAGGGGGGACGGCGGTGAGAGTCGGGCATGAGCGGGCGGCGGCCTCGCTGTCGGCGGTCGAGCGGTGGTGGGACAGCGGGCTGGTCCGCGGCGGCAGGGACGAGGAGCGGCCGGACTGGGCCGCGCTGGCCGAGGAGGCCGTGGCCGCCGCCCCTGACGTGGCCGTGGCCGCCCCTGACGGGGACCCCGCCGCTACCGAAGACGCCGTGGTGCCCGCCGGGGAGCTTCCTGGGCTCAGTGGATTCGAATGGGTCCTGCGGCCGTTCACCGGCTGCGCGGGGGAGCGTTTGGAGCGGCGTCTGTCGGGCCGGGCGCGGACGCTCGTGGACCTGACCGCCGTACGGGACGACCTGGAGCGACAGCTCAGCGGCAGGCTGGCGCGGGCGGCCGCGCGGACGCTGGTCCGCGAGCTGCACGAGGCGCGCGGTGCCGGGCGGATCGAAGGGGACGACGCGCGGGCCCGGTTCAGGGACTTCCTGGCGCGTACCGCGTCCCGGCGCGGACTCGCCGACCTGCTGGCCGGACGTCCGGTACTCGCGCGGATCCTGGGGCGGACCGCGCTCGACGCGGCGGACGCGGTGGCGGAGGCCCTGGAACGGCTCGCGGACGACCGCGCGCTCCTGATCGCCTCCGGCCTTCTCGCGGAGTCCGGCGGCGACCCGGGACCGCTCGTGGGCATCGAGCCCGGCGCGGGCGACGGACACCGGGGCGGGCGCACCGTGATGCTGCTGCGTTTCGCCGACGGCGCGCGGCTGGTGTACAAGCCGCGCCCCCTCGCCGTACACCGCCACTTCAACGACCTCGTCGCCTGGTTCAACGGACTCCCCGGCACCGTGGACCTGCGCACCCTGCGGCTGCTCGACCGGGGCGCGTACGGATGGGTGGAGTTCGTCGCCGCGCGACCCTGCGCCTCCGCGGCGGAGGTCGAGACGTTCTACCGCCGCCAGGGCGCGCTGCTCGCGCTGCTGCACCTGCTCGACGGCACCGACCTGCACCACGAGAACCTGATCGCCGTCGGCGCCCACCCCGTCCTCGTCGACGTGGAGACCCTGTTCCATCCGCCGCTGCCGGGCTCCGGCACGGCCGATCCCGCCGCCCGCGCGCTCCATGACTCGGTGTACCGGGTCGGGTTGCTGCCGCAGCTCCTGGTGGGCGACCACAGCGCCCTGGACGTATCGGCCGTCGGAGGCGGCCATGAGGGCGTGTCGCCCGTCGCGCGTGCGGACTTCGCCGACGCAGGCACCGACCGGATGCGACTGGTGCGCAGGGCCGGGACGTTCGGTGAATCCGCCAACCAGCCCCGGGCGGCGGACGGCGCGCCCGTCGAACCGGGCGCCCACATCGACGCGCTCTGCGCCGGGTTCCGGGCCGGTTATACGGCCATGGGCGCGGCCGGGGACGAACTGCTGGGCCACGCGGGCCTGTTGAGGTCGTTCGAGGAGGACGAGGTGCGGGTGGTCGTACGTCCCACCTGGGTGTACACGCTGCTGCTCGACGAGTCGACACACCCCGACCTCCTGAAGGACGCGGACGCGCGGCAGGGGGTCCTTGAGACCCTGCGGACCGAGCAGTTCGGCCCTCTCCTCGCGCCCGGCGTGATCGACGAGGAGATCGCCCAACTCTGGGACGGGGACGTGCCGTTGTTCACCGCACGGCCCGGTCGCACAGGCCTACGGGGCGCGCCGGGACGACCGCCGGCCGACCGTACGGACCTGCCGGGGATCGACCGCGTCACCGCGAAGCTCGATGCCCTGGACACCGTCGACCGGCAGGACCAGGAACGGATCGTACGGGCCGCGATGGCGACGACCTCCCGCGCCCCCGCACACCGGCCGGTCGAGGGGCGGCGCACTCGTGTCGCGGGCCGCGCCCCCGAGCCGGAGCGGCTGCTCTCGGCGGCCCGGTCCGTCGGGGACCAGCTGGTCTCCCTCGCGTACCGCGAAGGGCCGCGCAGCAACTGGATCGGCCTGGAACTCCTCGCCGACCGCTACTGGCGGATCGGTCCGATGGCGGCCGGTCTGGCCGACGGCTACACCGGTCCGGCGCTGTTCCTGGCCCAGTTGGCGGCCCTCACGGGCGCCGGACACTACGCCGACGCGGCCCGTACGGCCCTGGCGCCGATGCCCGTACTGCTCGACGCGCTGCGCGCCCGACCCGAAGAGCTCGGCGCGGTGGGCTCGGGGGCCTTCTCCGGCCTCGGCGGCATCGCGTACGCGCTCGGGGAGACTGCACGGCTGCTGGACGATCCGGAGGTCGGCGCATGGGCTTCGGGTGCGGTGCGGCTGGCCGCCGCGGCGACGGGGGCCGAACCGGAGTACGGGGTGGGCGCAGGGCTCGCGGGCGGTCTCGTGGCGCTGCTGGCCGCGCGCGGCGGTCGGCCGGGTGCCGGTACGGGCGACGGTGCGGGTGCCGGTGCGGAGATCGCGCGGGCTGCTCGGGCCTGCGCGGACCGGCTGGTCGTCGCCGCCCACTCCGCCGCCTCCGATCCCATGGAGGCCCAACTCCCCACCCTCGGACGGGGCTTCACCGAAGGGGCTGCCGGGGTCGGATGGGCCCTGCTGCGGTTCGCCGAAGCCGAAGCCGAAGCCGAAGCCGAAGCCGAGGCCGAGGCCGAGGCCGAGGCCATTGCCGGGGACACAGTCGGGGCCGTCGCCGGGGCCGCCGCCGGGGCGGGACTCAGGGGCGCCGAGCCGTACCGGCTCGCGGGGCTGTCCCTGCTCCGGGCGGCCGTCGGCGCGGATGCGCCGGACGGGAGCCCGAGTCCGGGCGGCGGAGGCCGCAGGGGAGTCTCCGCCCCCACCCCGGGCGCCGGGCTCGCCGGCATCGCCAGGGCCTCGGCCTGGTGCCGGGGAGACGCCGGCATCGCACTCGCCGTGCTGGACGCCCCCGGCGCCCTGGCCGACCCGCACCTCGCGGCCTGGGCGCGCGGGACGGTCGAGCGGCTGGGGCAGAACGGGACGGCTCCCGACGACAGCCTGTGCCACGGCGAGGCCGGCCTGTGCGAGCTCCTCGGCCATGCCGCGCTCCCCGAGGCGCGACCGCACTGGATCCGCCGAGCGGGGGCGCTCCTCGCCTCCGTCGAGGAGAACGACGCCAGGAGCGGCGCCCCGGACGGAGTGCCGCACCCCGGCCTGCTGACCGGTCTCGCGGGGATCGGCCACGGACTCCTCCGGGCGGGATTCCCGGAGCGCGTACCGTCGCTCCTCCTGCTGCACACCCCATAGACGTACGAGCACCGCCACGTACGAACCCGGCATACCCGACCCACCTACCAACACCCCACGCACAGCTCGGCACGACCACCACTCCCGCGGACACGAAGGACGAGTGAGGACCATGCAGATCAGTGACTCGGTGACATACGTCAACGGCGGAGCCGGCACGGAGGCCGCGGCCCAGGACGACCCGGTGGGCGAGGTGACGCTCGGCACCGGCGGCATGCTGGGGCGGCGCAGCCGGCTGCTCAGAACGGCCGATGTGGACACGGTCGCCTCGTGGGACATGCCCTTCACCACGGGCACCATCACGGTGTCCTGACGCGAGAGCGGCTGGGCCGGGGGCTCCCCGGCCCACTGCCGTGCACGAAAAGGATCAAGTAGCCTGCGGACATGCGTGCGACGTCGTCGGTCATCGTGGGGCGGGACGCCGAGATCGAGTTACTGGACGAGGCCCTGGAGAGCGCCCGGAGGGGTGCCGGACGGGCCGTGTTCCTCGTCGGCGAGGCGGGGATCGGAAAGTCCAGGCTGGCCGGCGAGTGCGCTCTCCGCGCCTACGGCCGCGACATGCCGGTGCTGCGCGGCCGCGCCACGTCCACCGGGCTCGTCGTCCCCTTCCGCCCCCTGGTCGAGGCACTGTCCTCGCGGTTCCGGGCAGCCGGAGCACCGGACGATCCGGAACTCGACCCCTACCGGCCCGCGTTGGCCGGCCTGGTGCCGGAATGGCGGGCCGCCACGACGGCGCCCGGCTATGCCATCTCGCTCGTCGAACTGGCCGAGGCACTGCTCAGACTGCTCGCCGTGCTGGGCCGGGAGCGCGGCTGCGTGATCCTCCTGGAGGACCTGCACGACTCCGACACCGAGACGATCGCGGTCGTCGAGTACGTCGCCGACAATGTCGCGGACCTCCCGGTCCTGCTGGTCGGCACGCTCCGGCCCGACCCCGGCCCGGCGTCGGACCTCGCCCTCGCCGCCGAGCTGCGCAACACCGCCTCGGTGACGGAGCTGGGGCCGCTGGACGAGACCGCCGTACGGCACATGGTGGACGCGTGCCTGGACGCGGCCCCGGGCGAGGTGCCCCCGGCCGCGCATCGGCACCTCTCGGAGCGCGCGGGCGGGAACCCGTACCTCGTGGAGGTGCTTCTGGCCGACCTGCTGGACATGGGGCGGCTGAGCCGGGCGGACGGCGAATGGCTGCTCGCCGACCACGGCGAGGCGACGGTTCCCACGGGAGCGGTACGCAGCTGGGCGCGCCGCCTCGCCCGGCTCGACGAGCCGGTGCGCGAGCTGCTCCTCATCGCGGCGACGCTCGGCGGCCGGTTCTCGGTCGGGGCGCTGAGGGCGGTGACCGGGCTCGACGACCGGGCTCTCTTCGCCCACCTCCGGTCCGCCTCCGAGGCCGGGATCATCGCCCCGGACGGTGCGGCCCACGACCACTACACCTTCCGCCACGTCCTGACCGCGGACGCGCTCAGGGCGTCGCTGCCGCCCGCCGAGCAGGCCGCGCTCGCCCGCCGTGCGGCCTCGGCGATCGAGCAGTCGGCCGGTGCGTCGCACTCCGGTGATCGCGCGGACGAACTGGCTCGGGAGCAGAGCCAGTTGGTCGCCACCCTGCGGCTCGCGGCAGGTGACAAGGCGGCGGCCTCCCGGCAGTTCGCCCAGGTCGGCCGGCAGATGCTGGACGCCGGTGCCTCGGGCTCGGCCGCCGTGCTCCTGGAGCGGGCCCGGGGTCTCGCGGCCGACGGGGAACGGGACGAGGTCACGGTTCAACTCGCCCTTGCCCAGGCCGAGTCCGGGCGGATCGATCTGGCATCCGCGCTGCTCGACGACCTGGCACCGGTGCCCGTCGGGACCCCTGCGGCGGAGGAGCGGGCGCAGGCGCACACCCAGGTCGCCTGGGTCGCGACGATGGCCGAGCAGCAGCAGGAGGCACGCCGCCGGATCCGGGCGGCCCGCGCTCTGCTCGGGGCCGAGCCCCGCCCGGAGCAGGAGGCGGCACTCGTGGTGGTCGAGGGCCATCTGGCGCTCCTGCCGGAGCAGGAGGGCGACCCCCGGAGCCCTGCGGGCCAGGACGGGCGCGAGCGACTGAAGGAGGCGGAACGTTCCGCCAGGAGCGCCGCGCTCACCGCGGAGCAGCGTGGCCGGCCCGTGGTGGCCTGCCAGGCCTGGCAGCTCCTCGCCCTGCTGTCCCGGCAGCGCGGGTTCGACGAGGCCGACGCCTGTCTGGTGCGGATGCTGGAGGTCGCCGAGAAGCACCGGCTCGCGGTGTCGCGGGCCGAGGCACTGGTGCGGCTCGGCACCAACGCGTTCATGCGCACCGGAGAGGCGACCCAGCTGGAGACCGCCCGCGCGGCGGCGCACGAACTCGGCTCGCTGACCGTGCTCCAGACCGTCGACGGGCTGCTCGCCATGCAGAGCGTCCTCGCCGGCCGCTGGGACCGGGCCCGGGAGACCGTCGATCGTTCCGTGGAGGCCAGCGCCCGCCTCCAGAACCTGTCGGCCCACCGCTATCTGCTCCTCGTCGACGCCACGCTCGCCGCCCACCAGGGGCGGGCCCGCGAACAGGAACGTGCCCTCGCCCGGTTCCGCCGGGCGGGTGGCGAGGACTCGATGCTCGTACCTCTGCAACGCGGACTGTGCCAGGCCATCGGCGCGCTCATGGCCGAGGACCGGAAACGGGCCACGGCCGAGCTCGACGCGGCGCGCGCATGGGAACGGGAGCATCCGAGCTTCTTCTACCTCAGCGGTCGGTACGGGCTCCGCCCGTTGCTACGGATCCTCGACGGCGACGGCGACGGCGACGGCGACGGCCATGGCGATGTCGACGGCGACGGCGATGGCGACCGAGGCGAAGGCGGTGGAGACGGGGGCCGGGAGGCGTACCGGGAGGCGCTCGCCTCCCCGGGCGGGCAGCTGGCCTGGAACCGGATGTTCCTCGGGATGGCGGACGCGGTCCTGCGTGGCCGGGGCGGTGATCCGGACGGCGCGCGGCGCGCGGTGGCCGAGGCCGGACGTGCGGCGACCGTGTTCCCGCAGGCCTGGCATCTCGCCCTGCGGCTGGTCGCGGAGGCGGCGCTCGCGGACTCCTGGGGCGAACCGGTCGCCTGGCTGCGGACCGCAGAGGAGTACTTCCACGAGGCGGGCGTACAGCCGGTGGCCGGTGCCTGCCGGGCACTGCTGCGGCAGGCGGGCGTCAGTGTGCCGCAGCGCCGGGGCGGCCGGGAACGGATCCCGGCGGAGCTGCGCACCGCGGGCGTCACACCGCGCGAGTACGAGGTGTTCGTGCTGCTCATGGAGCGTCCGGGCAACCTGCAGATCGCCCAGCGGCTGTGCATCTCGCCCCGGACGGTGGAGAAGCACATGGCGAGCCTGATGACCAAGACCGGCTGCGTCGACCGCTCGGCGCTCTGCGCGCTGTCGGCGGAGCGGGCGGAGGACGGGGGACCGGCCGGGATCGCGTTCCGGCAGCCGTCGGCCTGATCCGGGACGACGGCCCCCCGGGGCTCTCGTGCCAGGTCCGGCCGATCCGGTGATGTGGGGGCTCGGCGAACCCGGGATGGGGGGCGCTCCCGCCCTCATGGGGGTCCTGTCCCCCAGGACACCGTCGGCGGAGGCGCGACTGTGAGGGTCCGGTACCGATGTGTGAAGGTCCGGCGCGATGGATCATCGAGCGGACCGACCAACTCCCGTCACCATACGGAGGTTCGCTCGATGCCGAGTCCGTCCGCGCAGCCCGCCGCCTCACCCGGCGCACTCCGGTTCTCCGTCCTCGGCCCGCTCACGGTCCACCGGGGTGAACGGGAGCTGCCCCTCGGTCCGTTGAAGCAGCGCATGGTCCTGGCGACGCTCCTGGGAGCCGTCAACTCCCCGGTGTCCGTCGACGCGTTGACCGAGGCGGTCTGGCCGGAGGAGCCCCCTCGGACCGCCCGCAAGAACATCCAGGTGTACGTCAGCGCCCTGCGTGCGCTGTTCGGGCAGGACGACCGGGACGCCCGGGACCGGCCACGGCTCACGCACACGGGCGGCGGATACGTGCTGCGGGTGACGGAGGAGGAACTCGACCTGCTGACATTCCGCTCCCTGGTACGGGCCGCCGAGGGCCGGCCGCCCCAGGCCGCCGCCCGACTGCTGAGACAGGCACTCGACCTGTGGCGGGGGCCGCCGCTGGGCGACGACCTCCGTCAGTCGCCCACGCTGGCCGAGGAGGCCGAGCGGCTGCGGCTGCGGCATGTGACGGCGTACGAGAGCTGGGCGGAGGCGGAGCTGGAGCTGGGCCGCGCACCGGCCGTGGTCGAGGGGCTGCGCGACCTGGTGGAGCGGCATCCGCTACGGGAGCGGCTCCGCTCGGCCTTGATGTGCGCGCTGAGCGCCTCCGGCCGACAGCCGGAGGCGCTCGCGGTCCACGACGACTACCGGCAGCTGCTGGCCCGGGAGCTGGGCCTGGAGCCGAGCGGCGCGATGGCCGCCCGCTACCGGGCGATCCTCGCGGGGGACACCCGGGCCGCCGGGGCGGGCACAGCCGGCGGGCCGCCGGGCGCGAGACCCGCCGCCGTACCGCAGGCGGCCGTGCTGCTGCCGCCCGACCTGGTCGACTTCACCGGACACGGCGAGGAACTCCATGACGTCCTGGACCTGCTGGAGGGCGACCATGGGGACGGTGGGGCAGGCGGGGCCGGTGGGGTGGCTGGTGCGGGCGAGGCGGGCCATGTCGTGCTGCTGTCCGGCCCCGCGGGTGCAGGGAAGACCACGTTGGCGGTGCGGGCCGCCCACCTCCTCGGCAGCAGGTTTCCCGAGGGTCGGCTCTGCGTCTCCCTACGGGACGCGGACGGCCGCACCCGGTCCCTGTCCGCCGTACTCGCGGAGCTCGGCGAACGAACGGGTCGGACCGGACTGTCGACTCCCGAGGCGTGGCGGGAGTGGCTGGCGCGGCACCAGGTGTTGGTGATCCTGGACGACGTACCCGAGGAACGCGCCGTACGAGCGCTGCTCCCGTGCGGCGGACAGGGCAGGGTGCTGCTCACCGCGCGCGGCCAACTGGGCGGGCTGGCACCGGTGCACCGGATCACCGTCCCGCCGCTCGACACGGCCGAGGCCGTGCAACTCCTGGCCGGGCTCGTCGGCCCGCGGCGGGTGCGGGCCGACCGGGAGGCCGCGCTGCGGATCGTCCGGGCGTGCGGTGGGTCGCCGCTCGCGGTCCGGGTGAGTGGGATGCGGCTCGCGGTGCTCCGCCACGTACCGCTGCGGGAGTTCGCCGACCGGCTGACGGATCCCACCGGCGCCCTGGACGAACTGACCGCCGGGGACGTGTCCGTACGGCAGCGGCTGGCCCACGGCTGGGAGACGCTCCCGGAGGAGCGGGGCAGGGACGCGGGCCGCCTGGCCGCGGGCACGGGGGACGGGCCGTTCGGCCTGACGGAGGCGGCGGAGGCGCTCGGCTGCGACGAGCGGCATGCGATGAGGGTGGTGGAAGCGCTCATCGACGCCGGAATGGTCACCTCGCCGGGCGGCGAGGTGACCGCGCACGCGGCGCAGTACGACATGCCGCACCTGATACGGCTCTACGCACGGGGTGCCGGCTACGGGACACCGGTGCTGACGTAGGGGCCGTCGCCGCCGTCACCTCACCGCTGCGACGGAGCCGCGTCGGAGCCCGGGGCCGGGAGACCCACGTGGGATGCCAGGAAGGCAAGGCACTCCGCCTGGAGCGCCGCCGCGCGGGACGCGGCCCGGTCCCCGTGGCCGACGCCGTGTTCGAGCCGCAACAGGACCGGGCCGGTGCCCGCCGTGGCGTGCTGGAGCGCGGCGCACATCTTGCGGGCGTGCAGGGGGTCGGTCCGCGTGTCGCCGTCCGCGGCGGTCAGCAGCACCGCCGGGTACGCGGTCCCGGGGGTGACCCGGTGGTAGGGGGAGTAGCCGAACAGCACCGGGAGCCGCGCCGGGTCCTGCGCGCTGCCGTACTCCGGTGTCCAGCTGGGGCCGAGGCCGGACAGTTCGTAGCGGACCATGTCCAGGAGCGGGGAGGAGCACACCACGGCGGCGTACTTCCCCGGCTCCTGGGTGAGTGCCGCGCCGACGAGCAGCCCGCCGTTGGAGCCGCCCATGATCGCGATCCGGCCGGGCTCGGTCCAGCCCGCCTCGATCAGCCGGTCGGCCGCCGCGGCGAAGTCGTCGAAGGTGTTCTGCTTGTGCTCCCCGCTCCCGGCCCGGTGCCACGCCTCGCCCTCCTCGCCGCCGCCGCGGAGACCCGCCCAGGCGAACACCCCACCCGCCCTGACCCAGGCCAGGACCTGGGCGCGGTAGCGGGGCGACATCGTGCGGCCGAAGCCGCCGTACCCCGTGAGCAGCGCCGGGCGCGGCCGGTCCGGGTGCCCGCTGGGGGAGATCACGAACATCCGTACCGTCGTCCCGTCCCGCGACGGGAACGCGACCTGTCGGGTCATCGCGCCGTCCACCGCCGGAGCGCCCGCTGCCGGACCGCCCACCGCCGGACCTTCCGGACCGTCCGCCGGGGCGTCCCGCTCCCAGCGCGTCAGGCGGTGCGTACGCGCGTCGAAGTGGAGTACGCGTACCGGCGTGACGAAGTCCGTGTACGCGAACCAGGCCTCGTGACCGCCCGACGACACGGCCGAGAAGTCGCCGACCGCGCCGGTGCCGGGGAGCGGCACCGTGGCCACCTGGCGGCCCTCGACGAGATCGTGCAACGTCACCTCGGCCACCGTGTCGCGGGTCCAGGCGGCCAGGCCGAGCGGGTTCTTCAGCTCGGGACCGGAGAGCACGACCAGATGGGTCAGTACCGCGTCCGGTCGCTCGGGGACGACCTCGTGCCAGGCGGCGGGGCCCAGGTGGAGCTCGTCCGGGCGGCACGCGACGACACGACCGCGGGCCGCGTCGCGGTCGGTGCGGAGCCATACCCGGTCCGCCGGGCCCGTACCGGGCACGGCGTGCAGCCGGGTGGCGGCCCCCATGTCTTCCTGGACGGGCCGCAGCAGCGGGCGGTCGAGCGGCCCGGCCGACAGATCGGCGAGGTGGACGTCGGTCCCACGGCCGGTGCCGAGCGTGGCCGTGATGCCGAGCCAGCGACCGTCCCCGGTCACGGACACGCTGTAGAACTGGGTCTTGTCCCGCCCCTCGCCGAAGACCACGGCGTCCGCGTCCGGTGACGTGCCGAGCCGGTGCAGACAGACCCTGCGGTGGTAGCGCTCCTCGCCGGGGTTCAGGCGGGGGTCCAGGCGCCGGACGTAGTAGAACGCCCCGCCGCCGGGAAGCCAGCCGATCGACGACTTCCGCACCCGGTCCACCGGCCCGTCCACGACCTCGCCCGTGGCCACGTCGATCACCCGGAGCAGGGAGTCCTCCGTGCCGTCCCGGGACACCTGGTAGGCCAGCAGATCGCCCTCCGGTGAGGGCTCCCAGGCGTCGAGCACGGTACGACCGGACGGATCGAGGGCGCTGGGATCGAGCAGGACCCGCTCCGAGGCCGCACCGGAGACCCGACCCGTGCCCACCCCGGTCTCCGCCACCACCAGGACCGGATGCTCCTGGCCCGCCTCCTGCCGCAGCCAGAAGACCCTGCCGCCGCGGACCTTGGGCGACCGGACACGAACGCCGGCGCCGAGCGCCGCCACCTCCGCCTCCCACCGCTCCAGCCCCGGCCAGGCCGCCCGCTCCGCCGTGTACAGGGCCTCCTGCTCGGCGCTCCAGCGGCGCGTCTCGGCGGTCTCGGCGTCCTCCAGCCAGCGGTACGGGTCGGGGACGAGCACCCCGTGGAGTTCCTGGACGACGTCCTGCCGCTCCGCGTGCGGGTACGGGCGCCGTGTCCGTCGCGCGTCGGTGGTCACTCCGGTCTCCCTCGTTCGTCGTCGGCGGCCGGACGGTGGCCGCGGGGTCCGGCCGGAGCCGTGACGTCGACCGTGAGCGCAGCGGCCTTCTCCGCACCCGGTTCGGCATCCGGCCCCTCGGTCGCCCCGGCGCCCTTCTCCGCGGTCTCCGTGCCCGGCAGGGCAAGCCACGCGAAGACGCCCGACAGGACGACGATCACCCCGGACACCGCGAAGATCGTGTCGATCGGGCCGAACCGGACCCCGGCGACCGAGCCCGCGACGTCCGTCAGTACCGAGCCGGCGAGCCAGCCGGACAGGACCGCGGCGAGCATCGACGCCAGCTTCGTCACCGGGTAGAACACGGCCATCACCCGTCCCCGGAAGGCCGGGGGCGCCGCATCGAGCAGCAGCGGTGCCATCGCGGTGTTGAGGACGGTCAGCGGCACCGTGAAGACGAAGAGCAGCGCGATGCCGCCGAGGAAGGTGGTCTGCCGGGAGTAGGCGATCAGGAGGACACCGCTCACCAGCAGGCTGATCCAGGTGCTCCGGCGCGCCCCGAGCCACTGCACGACCCGGCCCCCGCTCAACGCGCCGGTGATGCCGCCCACTCCCATCGCCATGCCGATGTATCCGTAGAGATGGGCGTCGGCGTTGAGGTTGTCGGTGGTGAAGAAGACGTTGAGGGTGCTGAGCGCGCCGAGCCCGAACTGCCCGATGACGGCGAGCAGAAGGAGGACGACCAGGAACCGGCTGCGGGCGAAGAAGCGCACGCCGTCCGCGAACTCGCCGCGCAGACTGGACCGCCGCCCGGCCGGCTTCGCGTCGCTCGCAGCGGGCCCGGGAGCGGGCTTCCCGCCGTCCGGTGTCGCTGCAGGCGCGGGCGCCTCGATGGACCGGATCGCCACGTACGACACGGCGTAGGACAACGCGTTGAAGAGCAGGGCCCATTGGATTCCGGCGGCGAACAGCAGCGGCGCGGCGAGCGGAGGCCCGATGATCCAGGCGGTCTCGCCGGTCGCCTGACCGATGCCGGCGGCCCGGGCGCGGTTGGCGTCCCCCTTCACCAGGTCGGCGAGGATGGCGAACCGCGCCGGTGAGAAGAACTGGCCGGAGGCGTGCAGCAGGAGCACCGTCACGTAGACGAGGGCGAGCCACACGCCCACCGGCAGCGCGTCGGTCGGCAGGAACGAGACGGCGGTCAGGACCACCACGAGCGTGCCGCGCACCACCTCGGTGCGGAGCAGCGTGGCGAGCTTGTCCCAGCGGTCGACGAACACGCCCGCGAGCGGGCCGATGACCAGGACGGCGACGCTGGACGCCATCAGTACGCCGCTGACCGCCAGCGGCGCCCACGACTCGTCCTTCGCCAGTACCGTCGCCACCCAGAGCACCAGCGTCGTGCTGAAGACGGCGTCGCCGACGGACGAGACGGCCTGGCCGAACCAGAGGCGGGTGTAGTCGCGGTTGATCAGCGTCAGGCGCGGCGTCATGAGAGCCGCCCCGGCGACGAGACGATCGACGCCATGAGTGCCGTCACGAGGGTCGTGTGGTACGCCTTCCGGAAGAACTCGCCGGACGTGACCGGCGGTGCGTCCGTCACGTGCGGCGTGTCTGTGACCTGCGGCGCGGCCGTGACCTGCGGCGCGCCCGCGAGCGCCGCCGACCTTCCGGGGATCGCCCCGTCGGGTCGCTGGGCGCGCGCCAGGCACTCCAGGGCCGCCGCTCCCGAGGACGTACGGCGCGGATCCTCGCCCAGCACGAACTGCGTGAGGACGAGCTCCGCCGCCAGGTCCCAGAGATCGTCCGCGACGCAGTGGAGCAGCATCCGGTGGGTCAGGTCCCGCGCGTGGTCCAGGTCCGCTCCGGCGACACGAGGGCCGGTGCGGCCGAAGTCGCCCAGGTAGAAGGCGGTGTGCGTCAGCGCGTACGCCTGCGGGACGGTGAGCGGCGCCACCGTGCCCTTCGAGGCCGCGACCGTGGCCCCGGCGGCGGGGAACGCGACGAGCGGGCTCTGCGGGAGGAGCTCGGCGTACGGCTCGATGCCGTGGCGGACACCCGCCTTGTCCGCGTAGTAGCGGATCTCGATGCGCCGGTACGGTGACTTCCCGCCCGGGGAGAGGAAGTCGGGGTCGAGCCGCGCGAGCGCCTCCCGGCACGCCGTGTCGTCGATTCCGTCGGGGGCGAGCGCGGCGTGGACCAGCCGGTACGTGGAGGCGTACGCCGGGCTGTCGTCGAAGAGCCGCGGGAACTCCGGGTCCTGCCAGAGCTTCCGTACAAGTGCGGTCGCCCCGCCCAGCGGGTCCGGGGTGGTGTCGTCCGGGCGCGCCGCGCGGTGGCAGAGCAGCCCCAACTCCAGTGCGGCCTTGGCCTTTCCATGGGTCGCCGACGAGGCGGAAGCCGAGAACGGGTCGAAGTGGTCGAGGTTCCCGGCCAGCCAGTCCAGCGCGCCGACGGAGAGCTGCTCCAGGGGTGAGGGCGGCATGGCTACAGGCGCCCCGTCTCGTGCAGATGGTCGAGCAGGGCCGTGTCGACGGTGTCGCGGAACCTGGCGAGCGTCCGGGCGTCCTCGTCGTAGCTGTAGAGGTCCTGGCAGGCGATCCACCGGTCACCGGTCTCCGCGCTGGGCAGGTAGCCGTCGGTGACCGTGCCGACCTCCCAGTCGGGTTTGCCCGCGGTCTCCCAGCAGCTGGCCAGGGTCCCGTCCGCGCTCACGACCGCTCCGTAACGGCCGTCGGTGTGACCGCAGGTGACGCAGGTCTTCCGGCCACCGGGGCGGTTCACGGCGAAGCCGAGGTCGAGTGCCCTGCGCTGCCACCGGGTGAAGGCGGAGGAGAGCTCACCGGTGTGCAGGAGGCTGTTGGCGTATCCGACGCCGACATCCCCGATCCGGGCGAAGTACAGCGTGCAGCGCGTGGGGTCGAGCGCGGCCCCCAGTCGGTCGATCAGCGCGTCGACGCCGTGGAAGGTCTCCTGGGAGACGTTGACCCGCAGGGTCCACCGCAGCGGGGTGGCCTCGGAGGCCTTCACGATATTGCGGACGATCTTGTCGAAGGTCCCGCTGCCGTCCGCCCTGCCGACCCTGATCCGGTCGTGGTCGTCGCGGTCGCCGTCGAAGGTGACCTGGACGGAGGTCAGGCCGCGGTCGTGGAGCCGGCGCGCGAGGGACGGGGTGAGCAGGGTCGCGTTGGAGATCATCCAGGCCGAGGTGGGAGCGAGGTCCGCGGCCCGTTCCAGGAGTTCGAGACACCCGCGCGGGTTGAGCAGGGGCTCACCGCCGAAGAGGAGAATCCTGAGCTTCTCCAGGCCCGCGGCGGCCATCCGGCGCTCGGTGAACCCGAGGATCGAGGTGATCGTCTCCGAGGTGAGCCGGGTCCGGGCGATCCGCGGCGGACGGCTCCCGCCCGCCAGGTCCTGAGCCGTGTTCTGGAAGCAGTAGCCGCAGCCCAGGTTGCAGTGGGTGCTGGTGAGCACTGTCAGGGCGTAGGCGCGGACCGTGGCGGGGGTGAACATGCCGCTCTCGCGGAGCCGCTGCTCGGCCTCGGGGCGCAGTCCTCCCTCGGGGGTGACGTGGCGGGAGGCGAGCCGGGCGACGCCGCCCGGACCGAGGAACCACCAGGTGCGCTCGCCCTGGAGGAGGCGGGCGCCGGAGGACGCGAGGAGGTCGGTGCCGGCCGGCGGGGCGGAGAGGGCCGCCCCCTCCACACGCGTCGAAGGGTCGATGCTCACCGTGTCGCCTCCCGTACTGCCGTCGCCCCGGTGGCTCCTGTGCTTCCTGTGCTTCCTGTGCTTCCTGCGCTTCGTGCGCCTCCCAGGCCTCCCACGCCTCCTGCGATCGAGCGAGCGGCGGGCGTGGCGGGGCGGCCGTTCCCTACGATCAGCGTCGTGAGCGCGGTGACGAGGGTCGCCTGGTACGACTTCCGGAAGTACTGCACCGGTGTCGCGTCCGCGGGGGCGCGCCGGACGACGGACTTCCCGGGGATCGCTCCGTCCGGCGCCTGGACCTCGGCGAGCATCCGGATGCCGGCCGCCCCGGAGGGCGTACCCAGGGGATCGGCGCCGAGGCAGTACTGCGCGAGGACGAGCTTGCCGACGAGGTCCCATTCGCCGAGGCCCAGGCAGTGCTGGGTGAGCCGCTCCACGACCTGGAGGGCCTGCTTGCGGGCCTCGTCGGTCAGGCCGGGGTCGCGGAGGCCGAAGTCGCTGAGGTAGAAGACGGTGTGGGTGACCACGCAGGCGTCCAGGTCGGCCACGGGAAGGGTGGCGGCCCGGGCCGGAAGACTGGCCGCGTACAGCTCGTCGTACGAGGCGAACTCATGGTCCGCGCCCGCGAGATCGGCGTAGAACCTCGCCTCCAGATGGAGGTACGGGGCCTTGCGGAGCGGCGCCAGATAGCCGTCTTCCTTCAACCGGGCGAGGACGGCGCGGGGGGCGTCGGTGACGGACCCGGTGGGCGCCAGTGCCGCGTACATCAGCTCGAACTGCCGGGCGTACCGCGGGTCGAGGGTGAGAAGCTGCGGGAAGTCCGGCCGCTGCCAGGCCCGTTCGACGATCGAGGTGGCCCCGCGCAGGGCGGTCTCCGCCGGCGCGGCCTCTCCCCAGTAGCGGCAGAGCAGCGCGAGCTGCAGGAGCGCCTTGACGCGGGGGGTCACCGGCAGCTCCGCGTGACCGGCGGGGGAGTCGAGGTACCCCGCGTGCCGCGCTATCCAGTGCCGCGCACCCATGGACAGACTCGCCACGGCCTCATCGAGGCCGACTGATCGCGTACTCATGGTTCTCCTTCGGGGTTGCGGATGCCTGAGCCACCCGCTCGACGATGTCGGCCGCGCGGGCCGCGCCGTCCACCGCGGCCAGCCTGTCGCCGAGCGCGCGGGCTCGGGTCCGCAGTCCTTCGTCGCGCGACACCGACTCCAGCAGCGCCGACAGGTCCACGGACGGGGTCTTCGGGTCGCGCACGGCCACGCCGGCCCGTACGCAGGCGCCGGTGAGCAGCGGCTGTTCGGACCCGTTGGGCGAGAGCGCCAGGGGGCGGCCGCGCAGGAGAGCCGACAGGACCGGGGCCGAAGTGCCGTTGGACAGCACCAGGTCGGCCGCGTCGACGAGCGGTCCCATCCAGGGCTTCCGTACGAGCAGGATGTCGGCCTCGGGGGCGGGCGCGGGCTCGGTGGACCGGCCCTGCTCGACCACCGCCTGGAACGGTCCGCCGGTGAAAGCGTCGTTGAGTCGAGGCCACAGGGTCCGGCCGCCGAAGAAGCGGCCGAGATGGACGTAGACGACGGGCTTCCCCGCACCAGTCCGCGTCCCCGTCCGCTCCAGGTGATCCTCGATGGCCTCCAACTCGCCGTTTCCGGGGGCTGGTTCCCAGGCCAGTGGTCCCACGTGACGGACCCGTTCGGGGAGTTCCGCGCCCGGGTGCTCCAGTACCGGATCCCCGCGGAGCAGCAGCGCGTCACCGAGGAGCGGATCGTCCTCCCAGCGGGAGGCGCGCCCGGCCAGACCGACCTCCTCCCGTACGGCGGCATGGAGCGCCCGGCTGTCGTGGGTCCGGCTCTCCCGGGTCCTGCCCAGGTGCGGCTCCCCGTCGCCGCCGCTCCGGTAGTCCCACAGATGAACCGAGAGCCCGACCACGACCACCGGAATGTCCAGGGCCTCGGCGGCGAGCAGGGCGCCGTTGCACAGCACCGAGGTGACCAGGAGATCGGCCTGTGTCGCCCGCGCCGCGCGCAGGATCGCCCGGTACTGCGCGGCACCGGTCTTCCCCCACCACGTGGCGGAGAACGCCCGGTGGCCGCCGAGATCCTCGGCCACCGCGCAGGGCAGCCCGGCCTCGGCCACGACGGGCCCGGCGGAGGACCTGGCGAGGACGCTGACGTGATGGCCGCGGCGGTGCAGCTCGCGGCCCGCCGCGATCGCCGGGTAGAGGTAGCCGCCGTCGCTGAGCGGGCAGAGCAGGATCTTCACGACGTGCGCGCTCCCTCGGAGTCGGGCGGGACCGACGGTGGTCGGCGGGCGAGTGGCCGCGGGCCCCCCGGTTCTCGGCGCGATCTGCCGGGAACCGGGTGGCCCGCGAAGTACTCAGGACGAGACGAGTCGCGTCAGGAGATGTCGCTGGAGTTGTTGATGATGCAGCCGGCCTCGTCCTCCTCGGCCTCCCCGTGCGCCACGACCTCGATGTCCTCGTCCTCGACCGGCTTCGGGTTCGTGTTCTCGGGCATGTTCGTCCTCCTCGTTTGGCGGCGTCGCTGCGCCGGCTGGGAAAAACGTACGAACGGCGGGTATGGGAACGCCTGGTCGTCGGTTCGACGCCGGTATACGCCGACGACGCGGAAGCGGTACGACCCCGGGACGTGGCCCGCTGCCCCTGCCGGGCCGCCGCGCCCGGTCGTCCGTAGCGTGCCCGCAACCCTCCGGACCTGGGACTTAACCGATCACCAGGCGTTCGTGAACCGGAAGCCTGCCGCCCGGGGTGACGATCCGGACATGGTCCGCGCGCGGTACGAGTGCGGCCGCGTGCGAACTCATGGAGGAGGAGTCGGACATGGACCTGGCGGAGCTCATCGGCCTGCGGCCGGTGCCCTGCGGCGGCCTCCTGGTGGCGCTCACCCGCCGCTGCCCCCTGAGCTGCGCCCACTGCTCGACGAACTCCTCCATGGAGGTCTCGGGCGAGCCCGACCAGCGACAACTCCTGGATTTCATCGGCTCGTTCGGTGCCGAAGACCGTCCCGAAGCGGTCATGCTGACCGGCGGTGAACCGCTGCTGCTGCCCGAGCTGGCCGCCCGTGTGACGGGTCTCGCGCAGGCCAAGGGGGCGCGGGTCGCACTGCTCAGCGGGATGTTCTTCGCCCGTGGGGGACGCGTCCCCGACCGGATCATGCGGACGATCAGCGCCCTCGACCATTTCTCGGCGAGTCTGGACGTCCACCACGAGCGCGAGGTCCCCCGCGCGGACGTCCTGCGGGCCCTCCGTGCCGTACTCGACGCCGGGGTCACCGCCAGCATCCACCTCACCGGCACCGGCACTGGTACCGGCACTGGTACCGGCATCGGAGCGGACATCGACGACCCGTACCTGGTGGATGTCGTCGCGGACGTGCGCCGTGTCTTCGGCTCCCGGATGCCCATGCTGGTCAACGAGGTGCGGCCGCTCGGCCGCGCCGCCGGCATCGTCCGGCCGACACCGCCGGGACCGGACGACAGCCTGGCGGCACCCTGCGCCCTCGCGGCCTGGCCGGTGATCGCCTTCGACGGGACGGTGGCGGCCTGCTGCAACCAGTGGACGGTCGACCGGCGGCCCGTCCCGCCACATCTGCGGCTCGGACACATCGCCGAGGACGACTGGCCCACCGTCCGTGAACGCTCGCTCGGCTCCCCGGTGCTGCGGATGCTGCGCGCGGTCGGCCCGCGGCGGCTGCACGCCCGTTACGAGACCACGCCCGCGCCGGCCGGCTACTGCCGCAGCTGTCACGCGCTCGCCGACCGGCCGAGCGTCCTGGAAGGCGCGGCCCGGGACGCCGGCGGCCGGGTCGGCGAACTCCTCGACCGGCTCACCACGGAGCAGCAGCGCGCGGCGGGACCCGCCGCGCTGGTGCGGCGCATGGGCTGTGCGCGCTATGCGCACCTGGTCGAGCCGCCGCCCGGAGAGGAACTCGTGCCCACGAACGCGCCCCGACTCACCCAAGCGTCGCCCACCGCAGAGGAGAGGAGCAGCCGATGAACGCCACCGCCACCACCGTCGATACCGCTGCCACGGCCACAGCCACAGCCACAGCCACAGCCGCAGCCACAGCCACAGCTCCGAGCACCGCCACGGCCACATCTGCAACCACAGCCGCAGCGCCGAGCACCGCCACGGCCACGGCATCCGCATCCCTCGCGCTCCGGACCAAACTCAGGCCCACCGCCCCCGTCCTGAGGGCCGCCACCGCAGCCCTCTGGCGACCGGACGCCCTGCGGGAGCGGTACGTGCGCTATCTGGCCGCCATGCAGCCGCTCGTACGGGCCTCGGTGCCGCTGCTCGTACGGGCGGCCGAGCGGTGCGCCGCCGAGCCCGACGACCCGGCCGCGCGGCGCCTGGCCGCGTACTGCCTCCGTCATGCCGAGGAGGAACGGGACCACGACGCCTGGCTCCTCGACGACCTGGCCGCCGCCGGGGCCGGTCCGGCGGCCGTGCCGCACCCGATCGTCGTGGAACTCGCCGGGGCGCAGTACTACCGGATCGAGCACGAGCACCCCGTGACGCTGCTCGGCTACATCGCGGTCCTGGAGGGCAACGCCCCCGGGCCCCGGCTCGCCGACCGCCTCGCCGAGGTCACCGGGCTGCCGAGCGGCGCGTTCCGCACGCTCAGGGAACACGCGGAGCTCGACGGCGGCCACCTCGACGAGCTGTACCGGGTACTCGACGCACTCGCGCCGACTCCGGCCCAGCGGACCGCGGTCTCCGTCAGCGCGCTGCACACGGCCGACCTGCTCACCCGCCTGTTCCTTTCCCTCGCCCAGGACCCCGGAGGAAACCCATGACCGACAACGCGATCCCGCACGGCACGGAGCCCACGCTGGAGGCGCTCGCAGCCGCCGGCTTCGACGTGGACGCCCTGAGCGACGAACAGCAGGAGGTGGTACGGGCGTTGACGCCGGAGGAGCTGGCCCTGCTCGTCGACATCAGAGGACGGCTGGACGCGGCGGCCCCCGAGGTCCAGGCCCACGCGGACGTGGCGGGCGGCGCGCTGTTCTGACGCGGGCGCACCGCCGCCTCGGACGTCCCCTCCCCTCGCCCCGTTCGTCCCCCGTCCACCGGAGGAACCCATGCCCTGCGCCTCGTGCCGGAGCGCACTGCCGCCCGGAGCCCGGTTCTGCCCGTCCTGCGGCAGCCCGTGTGCTTCCGGGCCGGTCACGGCCCGGCCGACCGGCCGCAAGGTGGTGACGGTCCTCTTCTGCGACCTGGTGGGCTCCACCGCGCTCTCGGGGGCCCTGGACGCGGAGACCCTGAGGTCGGTCACGCTCCGCTGGTTCGACCTGATGCGGCTGCGGATCGAGGAGCAGGGCGGCACCGTGGAGAAGTTCATCGGGGACGCGGTGATGGCGGTGTTCGGCGTGCCGACGGTCCGGGAGGACGACGCCCGGAGGGCGGCCTCCGCGGCCCTGGCGATGCGGGAGGCGCTCACCGGGTTCAACGCGCGCCTGGAGGAGGCCGTGGGGGTACGCCTTGAGATGCGGATCGGCATCAACACCGGTCAGGCGGTGACGGGTTCGGCCACGCAGCGGCAGGCCATGGTCTCCGGCGAGGTGGTGAACGTGGCCGCACGCCTGGAACAGAACGCGGCCGCGGGGGAGATCCTGCTCGGTCCCGACACCCTGGCGGCCGCCGGGCCGGGCATCCGGACGACGGAGACGGGCCCCCTGCTCCTCAAGGGCAAGAGCGAGCGGGTGGCGGCGCACCGCCTGATCGCCGTGGACGAGGAGGACGACCCGGAAGCCCTACGCCGCTTCGACATCGGCTTCGTCGGCCGCGGACCCGAACTGGCACTGATGGACGAGGCGTTGACCCGGGTGGCGCGAGTGGGGAGCGTGGAGCGCCTGGTGGTGGTCGGAGAGGCGGGCCAGGGGAAGACCCGCCTGGTACGAGAGTGGCTCCACCGCACGACAACCACGGGGCGGCGGACGGACGCATCGGCAGCACGGCTCCCCGCACCGCTCCCCACCCGTGATCCCCGCTACGGCGTCGGCCGCTGTCGGACTCGGGGTGAGCAGCCCAGTCTCGGGCCGCTCGCCGATGCCGTGGCCGGACTGCTCAAGAGCGTCGGCACCGTCGCGCCCTCGCCGGAACTCGACCTGCTCCACCAGGGCCTGCTTCTCGACGGGACCCCCAATCCATCCCCGGCGGACACCTGCGCGGCGCTCGCCAAGGTCCTCGCCGAGGTGTCCGAGACGCAGCCCGTCGTGCTGGTGATCGACGACTGCCACGGGGCCGCCCAACCGCTCTTCGACGCCCTTGACCGGCTCCTGCGCGCACTGACCGACGCTGCCGTCCTCATCGTCCTGCTCACCCGCCCCCAACTGTTCGACGTACGGCCCGACCTCGCCCCGGACGCCGTCCTGCTCGGCGGCCTCTCCGACGACGAGGCGCAGCTCCTCGCCGCCGAGCTGACGGGGCACACGGCCGAGAGCGCGCCGCTCGCGCCCCAGGTCCTGGTGCGGGTCGGCGGGAACCCGCTGCATCTGGAGCAGCTGCTGGTCGCGGGCGGTCCCGTCGACGCGGACAGCGTCCCGCTGCCCCTCCAGGCCCTGATCGGCGCTCGGATCGACGCGCTCGATCCGCCCGAACAACGGGCCCTCGGCCTCGCGTCCGTCCTCGGCGGCGATTTCACCGCCGACGAACTCATGGCGCTCGCCGGTCATCCCGCCGAGACGTGGACCGAGTCCGAGCTCCGAACCACCCTGCACCGGCTGGTCCGGCACCGTCTCATCAGACCGGACGGCGGAGCGTTCCGCTTCGCCGGCGGGCTGATCCAGGAGGTCGTCCACACCAGCCAGTCCAAGCAGGACCGTGCCGACCGGCACGAACGCGCGGCACGCCTCGACACCGTCCGGCAGCGCGGCAGCGCCGCCGTCGGGGCCCATCTGGAACAGGCGTACCGCTACCGCGTCGAGCTGGGCGCCCAGGACGCGCACACGGACGGGCTGCGGCAACGCGCCGCCGACGCCCTCGCGGACGGCGGCCGTCTGGCGCTGGCCCACGCCGACCCCGTCTGGGCCGCCGACCTGCTGGGCCGGGCCACGGCCCGGTACATGGCGGGCGAGCCGGGCAGTACGGCGACGCGACGACGACTCGGCCAGACGCTGCTCGACCTGGGGCGCGTGACGGAAGGCCGGGCACTGCTCGAAGAGGTCCTGGCCGAGGTTCCGGCGGACGTCTCCCGTACGGACGCGGTGGAGGCCGCGCACGCCCGTCTGGGTCTGGCGTCCGCCGGCCGATCGGCAGACAGCCGGACGGAGGAGGGCCGCCCGGACAGCAGCCGTTCGGACAGCAGCCGCCCGGACGACAGCCGGTCGGGCGGCGTACGGTCGGAGGGCAGCCGGTCGGACGACAGCCGGTCGGACGGCGGACGGTCGGACCGTTCGGACGGCGGGCCGGCCGCGGCAGGGAGCCGTGCGGACGAAGCGACGCGCGCCCCGTCCGCGCCGAGCGGCGAGTCGCCGGCCGAGGCCGCCGCCGTCACCCTGCCCGTCTTCGCCGCCGCCGGTGACGAGTTCGGTCAGGCCCGCGCCTGTCTGCGGCTCGCCCAGCATGCTCAGGAGCAGGGCCGGCACCGGGAGGCCGAGCGACTGCTCGACCGGGCGCTCGGCCACGCGGTACGGGCCGACGCCGAGCCGGAGCGGGCCGCGACGCTCGGGGCCATGGGGGTGTCCCTCTGGCGCGGACCCGTGCCCGTCGCGGACGCCGTGACCCGCTGCACTGCCCTGCTGGCCGAGCAGGGGCCCGGCCGCCGGGCCGTTCGGCTGACGCTCAACTGCCCGCTGGCCGTGGTCCTCGCCCTCCACGACGACCGCGAAGGCGCACTCGCCTGCCTCGCGGAGGCCGAACAACTCGCCCAGCGGCTCGGCTACGCCGAGACCGACGCCTTCCTGCCCCTCTTCACCGCGACCGTCGACGCCCTGTCCGGCCGCCGCGAGGAAGCCCTCCTCAGTCTGGAACGGGCCGCAGCCGCCGCGCGGGCGCTCGGCGCCACCGGCCTCCTGCGCAACGCCCTCCTCGACGCCACCCGCATCCGCCTCGACCTCGGCGACTGGCGTACCGCACACGACACCCTCGCCGAACTCGAACCGCCGGGAGGGCAGCCCGCGGCGGCCCGGCCGCGCGCCGAGTCGGCCGACCTCGACGGACTGCGCGCCCGGATCGCCGCGGTACGAGGGGAGGCCGCGACCGCCACCCGCCTGGCCGACCGGGCGCTCGCCACCGCGGTCCGTACCGACTCGCCCATCGTCCAGGGCCTCGCCGCCCTCGACGCCGCCCGTACGGCCCTCGCGTCGGGACGTACGAAGGACGCGGCCGAGGCGGCGGCGCGCGCCCGGTGGAGCTTCGCCGCCAAGGGCCACCTCCCCGCCGCCCGCGAGGCCGAGGCCCTCGCCCTGTACTGCCAGGCGCGCCCGCCGTGGCCGGACGCCGTCGGCCCGGCGGTCGGCGGCTCAGGAAAGGACGCACCGCGATGACCACTGGCCGGCGACCGGCCCAGACGTCGGCCCCCGCCCCGCCGAGCCCGCCGGCGCCGGCGGGCCGACCCGGCAGGGCCGGGGCCCCGACCTCCGCCCCCGGACTCACCTGGGGCCTCCGGGGCCGCGGCCCCGCCGACGTACCCGTGGAGGCCGACCAGCCACCGGAGCCGCCCGAGGGCGGACTGGTCGGCGGGACCGGGCGCGGCGTCCGCGTCTGCGTGGTCGACTCCGGGGTCGAACGGGACCACCCCATGGTCGGCCCCGTCGACCGGTCCTGGCGCGTCGTCAAGGACGACGACGGCGTCCACGTCGAGGAGACCGACGAGGGCGATACCTGCGGTCACGGCACCGCCTGTGCCGGGATCATCCGCCGCGCCGCCCCGGACTGCGAGCTGTCCAGCGTCCGGGTGCTCGGCGAGCGGTTCTCCGGCAGCGGCGACATCCTCCTCGAAGGGATCAGGTGGGCCGTCCGTCAGCGCTTCGACGTCGTGAACCTCAGCCTCTCCACCAGCCACGACCGCTTCGTGGAGGAACTGAGGCGGCTCGCCGACGAGGCGTACTTCCAGCAGACCGTGATCGTCGCCTCCGCGCACAACACCCACGTGGAGAGCTTTCCCTGGCGTTTCTCCTCGGTGATCTCGGTCGGCAGCCACCAGGAGGACGACCCGGACCTCCACCTCTACAACCCGGAGCCCCCGGTGGAGTTCTTCGCCCCGGGCCAGCGGGTGCAGGTGGCGTGGCTCGGCGGTACGTCGATCCGTACGTCCGGCAACAGCTTCGCCACCCCTTTCGTCGCCGGGCTCTGCGCGCGCATCCTGTCGAGCCGACCGCGGCTGACGCCGTTCCAGCTGAAGAACGCCCTGTACCTGTCCGCAGCCAACGTCCGTGTCCACGGCCGCCGGTAACGACCGGCGCCGGAAGGGAACCCCCATGGCCCAGACGATCGCCCCCGCCATGTCACCCGCGCCCCGGCCCGATCCGGCCATGGCGGAGCTTCTGCAGTCGGTCGTGGACACCGCGCGCGCCATCTTCGGCGCCGAGGCGAGCTCCATCCTGCTTCTGGAGGAGGCGGCGGACGAACTCGTCTTCGAAGCCGTCTCCGGGCAGGGACAGGAGTTCCTGGTGGGCCGGCGGTTCCCGGCGGGCCGGGGGATCGCCGGCTGGGTCGCCGCCTCGGGCGAGCCGATGGTCGTCGACGACCTGCACGACAGCACGTCCTTCGACCGGGACGTCGCCAAGTCCACCGGCTTCGTCCCGAACGCCCTGATGGCCGCGCCGCTCGTGCACGGGGACCGGGTCCTCGGCGTACTGGAGGTCCTCGATCCGTCTCCGCAGGCCCGGTCCAGTCTGTCCGAGCTCGACCTGCTGAGCCTCTTCGCCCGGCAGGCCGCCGTCGCCCTGCACGTCCTCACCACCCACGCACCTCGCCGGGCGGAGCCCGCCGCATCCGAGGACCCGGCGCGCACCGAGCTCCTGCGCCTCCTCGCGGAGGCCCGCCGCCTCCTGGAGGGGTGAGCACCCGAGGTGCCCCGGCCTGCCCCGGCCGCCCGACAAGCGACCGGGGCAGGCCGGGGCAGGCCGGGGCCGGCCGGGATGCCGGGTCAGGAGAGGTCGAACCGGTCCAGGTTCATCACCTTGTTCCACGCCGCCACGAAGTCGCGGACGAACTTCTCGCCCGCGTCCCGGGACCCGTAGACCTCCGACAGCGCGCGGAGCTGGGAGTTCGAGCCGAAGACGAGGTCGGCCGCGGTGGCCGTCCACCTGACCTCGCCGGTGCCGCGGTCCCGGCCCTCGTAGACGTTCTCGGTGGCGGTCGACGGCTTCCACTCCGTGCCCATGTCGAGCAGGTTCACGAAGAAGTCGTTGGTCAGGGTCTCCGGCCGGTCGGTGAACACCCCGTGCCGGGACGCGCCGAAGCCGGTGCCCAGCACCCGCATACCGCCGACGAGGACGGTCATCTCGGGCGCCGTCAGCGTCAACAGGTTGGCGCGGTCGAGGAGAAGGGTCTCCGGCGACAGCTTCTCGCCCGCCCGGAGGTAGTTGCGGAACCCGTCCGACCGCGGTTCGAGCACGGCGAACGACTCCACGTCGGTCTGCTCCTGCGAGGCGTCGGTGCGCCCCGGCGAGAACGGGACCGTGATGTCGTGGCCGGCGCTCTTCGCGGCCTGTTCGACGGCCGCGCAACCGCCGAGGACGATCAGGTCGGCGAGCGAGATCCGCACGCCGCCGGCCTGGGAGCCGTTGAACTCCTGCCCGATCCGGTCGAGGACGGCCACCGTCTCGGTCACCTCGGGAAGGGCGTTGACCTCCCAGTCCTTCTGCGGCGCGAGCCGGATCCGGGCACCGTTGGCGCCGCCCCGCTTGTCCGTGCCGCGGAAGCTCGCCGCCGACGCCCACGCGGTGGTGGCCAGTCGGGAGACGGAGAGACCCGCGTCGAGGATCCGGCGCTTCAGGCCGGCGATGTCCGTGTCCGTGACCAGGGCGTGATCGACCGGGGGGACGGGGTCCTGCCACAGCTGCGGCTCGGGAATCCACGGGCCGAGGTACCGCGAGACGGGCCCCATGTCACGGTGCAGGAGCTTGTACCAGGCGCGGGCGAAGGCGTCCGCGAGCTGGTCCGGGTTCTCGTGGAAGCGCTTCGCGATCGGGCCGTAGACCGGATCGAGCTTCAGCGACAGATCCGTCGTCAGCATGATCGGGGCGTGTCGCTTCGACGGATCGTGGGCGTCGGGCACCGTGCCCTGGGCCGAGGGATCCGTGGGGGTCCACTGCTGGGCGCCGGCCGGGCTCGTCGTCAGTTCCCAGTCGTACCCGAAGAGGTTGGCCAGGAAGCCGTTGTCCCATTTCGTCGGCGCGGTGGTCCACGCCCCCTCCAGGCCGCTGGTGAGCGCGTCGCCGCCCTTGCCGCTGCCGCACGTGTTGCGCCAGCCGATGGCCTGCTGCTCGATGGGGGCGGCCTCCGGCTCCGGACCGATACACGTGGGATCGACCGCGCCGTGACACTTGCCGAAGGTGTGGCCGCCGATGATGAGCGCGGCCGTCTCCTCGTCGTTCATCGCCATGCGGCCGAACGTCTCGCGAATGTCCCGGGCCGCGGCGATCGGATCCGGATTGCCGTTGGGGCCCTCCGGATTGACGTAGATCAGGCCCATCTGCACGGCGCCGAAAGGACCGGTGAGTTCCCGGTCGCCGCGGTAGCGCTCATCTCCGAGCCAAGTGTCCTCGGGACCCCAGAAGACCTCGTCGGGCTCCCAGATGTCCTCCCGTCCGAAGCCGAATCCGAACGTCTTGAATCCCATGGATTCCATGGCGCAGTTACCGGCGAAAACCAGAAGATCGGCCCAGGAGATCTTCCGGCCGTACTTCTGCTTGACCGGCCACAGCAGTCGGCGTGCCTTGTCGAGGCTCGCGTTGTCCGGCCAGCTGTTGAGCGGCGCGAAACGCTGCGCGCCGGAGCCGCCACCGCCCCGGCCGTCCTCGATGCGGTACGTCCCCGCCGCGTGCCAGCTCATCCGGATGAAGAGCGGCCCGTAGTGGCCGTAGTCGGCGGGCCACCAGTCCTGCGAGGCCGTCATCAGGTCGAGGACGTCCTGCTTCAGCGCGTCGACGTCCAGGGTCGCGAACTCCGCCGCGTAGTCGAAGTCCTCGTCCATCGGACTGGCCTGGGGCGAGTGCTGATGGAGGACCTGGAGGTCCAGCTGGTTCGGCCACCAGTCCCGGTTCGTCCTGGGACGTGTCTCCTTCGGGGCCGGGGCGGAGATTACCGGGTTCTCGCTTTCGCTGCCGGACACGTACGTCCTTCTTCCTGTCGCGATGTTTCCGTCTGCCGGCCGCATGCTCGTGACGTCGTCTGCTTTTCAGGTGTTGAGCACGGCGACTCGGCGTCCGTATGGTCGCGCACTGCGGACCGCACTGCTAAGAGAACACGCAGGGCACCGCCGCGTAACAAGCGGGCGGAATATGAAATGGCGCCGGCGGGCCGGCAAGGCGGCCGGCGACATTCCCGGCCCCGGAATTCGTACGAGAAAGGTGAAATCCTATGAGCGACCTGTTGGAGCGGCTGCGGGGGCGGGGCTGGCGCATGACCTCCCAGCGACGTGTCGTCGCCGAGGTCCTCGACGGCGAGCACGTCCACCTGACGGCCGACGAGGTGCACGCCCGCGCCGCGGAACGGCTGCCGGAGATCTCCCGGGCGACCGTCTACAACATCCTCGGCGAACTGGGCCGGCTCGGCGAGGTCGTGGAGGTCTCCCTCCACGGCCGCGCGAAGCGGTACGACCCCAACGCGCACCATCCCCACCAGCATCTGGTGTGCTCCGGCTGTGGCATCGTGCGTGACGTCCATCCGGCCGGCGACCCCGTGGCGGCGCTGGCCGGCCTCCCGGCCGAGGAGCGCTTCGGCTACGCGGTCACCGAGGCCGAGGTCACCTACTGGGGACTGTGCCCGGAATGCGCTCCCGGCCGGGTGCCGGGGGCGTCGAACCCGGGGTGACCTCCCCCGTGGACCCCGTCAGAGTCCGGCGACCTTGGAGCTCGCCGACAGTTCGTACACCAGCGTGACCGTACGCCGTCCGCCGGGCGGCAGGGTGACCTCCCAGCGGGCGATGCCCTCGGCGTCGACCGCGTCGGGCGCCGGGGAACAGGCCTCCTTGCGGAGCCGTACCTCCACCGCCGAGACCTCCGAGACCGGGATCCGCTCCCGGATCACGACCACCCGGTCGTCCGACTCCCCGGGAGCCGAGAACCGGGACACGTGCAGCCGGACCGTGCGCGTGACCACCGTCCGCTGGGTGATCCCGGTGGTGTCCCGGGCCTCCTCCGTCTCCCGGACCACCCGGTGGTCGTCGCGGCTGCCGAAGGCGAGTTCGACCGGGGCGCCGGGAGTGGCGAACTCGACCGTGCCCCGGCCGACGAAGCCGCTGCCGCGGACCAGGTCGACGGGTCCGGCCAGCAGCGCGTGCCCGGACCGGTTCTCGAACCGGACCACCTGGGTGACCAGCGGAGACACCTCGGGCGAGCAGGCGTACTCGCTCCCCGCGGCCGTACCGAAGACGGAGAGCGGCACCCGGTGCGCGCGGCCGTCCGAGGGCACGGAGACCGGCGTGGGGGAGTGCAGCACCCGCGTCTCGCCACCGTCGTCCACGCCGGGCAGGCCGAGGACCGGGACGGGCCCCAGCTCGCTGATGTCCTCCTCGCGCAGTTCGACGTCGACCGTGCGCCGCTCCGCCGCCGTACGGTCCTTGAGCGTCAGCCGGTCCTCGCCCAGCGACGGCGGTTCGGTGGCCGATGCCGACCGGGCCGTCGACAGCGTCAGCGCGACGCCGGTCCAGTCCTCGCCCGTGCGCTGCCAGACCATCGCGTCGGTCTCGAAGGTCACGGCCGCGCCGTCGAGCACGGCCCGGTAGGCGGGCCGCCACAGCGCGCACGGGACGAGGTGGCTCAGGCGCAGCCCGACCGGGCCGGCGGCCGCGGCCTCCACGGTCAGCTCGACATGGGCCACCAGCTCGGCGGGCTCCTCCTCGGCGGCGGCCATGGCCCGCCGGACCTCGTCGAGCTCGGCCGCCAGTGCGGCCAACCGGGCTTCAACGGTATGGAGTTCCTCGCCGTAGGTGTCGCGCTCGGCGTCCACCCGGTCCAGTTCGCGGCTCCAGCGCGGCCCTTCGGCCTCCCCGAAGCCGGCGCCTTCGCCGATGTCCCGCAGGACATCGGTGGTGAGGTGTCCGAGCACGTCGAGGCGGGTCCGGAGCCGGTCGCGCCGCTGCTCCAGGGTCCCCCGCTCCTCCTCCAGGGCGTGGACGCGACGGCGCAGCGCGGAGTCGTCGGCGGCGGGCCGCCGCGGCGCGCGGGGCTCCCAGCTGCGGACGAGGCGTACGTCGAGCACGGTGGCCGGGTGACCGGAGGTCAACTCGGCGTGGAGGGTGCGGTCGACGGCCAGTGCGCTGACCGGCCCGAGCCGCAGCCGCTGGACGCCGCCCGCCAGGTCGAGCTCGACGGCGCGCTCGATGTGCGCGCGGTCCTCCAGGCAGGTGACGGCGGTGACAGGGGCGGCGGTCACGGGGACGGGGGCTGCGGCCACGCGGGCCGACGGCACGGCCGTGCCGTCGCCGGTGATCGTCTTCGAGGCGGTGGACATGGTCTGTCTCAGCTCCTGCGGTTGCCGCCGACCAGGGCTTTGCCGGCCGGGATGCGAATCTCGTAACCGCCGTCGAGGGCGGTGGTGCCACCGGCGGGCAGGTCCACCCGCCACACGCGGGTGCCCGGGGCATGCCGCTCGGACGCCCCGCCGTCCGGGCCTTTCTCGGGCGCCGTCCAGTCCGCCCGCTCCTCGATGCGTACGTCGGTGTCGGAGCTGACCGGCACCCGCTCGCGGATCTCGATCGTGACGGGCCTCGCGAGCCCGTTGGCCAGCTCGACGTGGACGCGATGGTCGAGCACGGTGACGTTGTTGCGCAGGCCGGCGGTCGACTCGGTCAGATGCGTGCGGCGGGTGACCCGGATGCCCTCGGCCGGTCCGAGTCCCACCCGGCGTACGCCACCGGGGGCGAGGGTGGGCAGCGCGGTGGTGAGCAGGAAGTCGTCGTCGACGCCGACCTCCACCGGGCCGGCGAGCAGCGCCTGGTCCGTGGCGTTGGAGAGGACCAGCGTCGCGTACACGGTCTGCTCGAAGGACGGCACGCAGAGGTACTCGGTGCGCAGACCGACCGGAATCTCCCCGACGGTGACGGTGTGCCAGGTGCCGTCCGAGGGCACGTCGGCGCGGGCGGCGGCGTCGAAGCGGTGGTCGAAGGATCCCGCCGACTCGCGCGGCCGTACGGCATGTCCGGGCAACGGCAGCGAGGCCACGGCATCGGCGCGACGGCGGTACTCGGTCGCCACCGCGTCGAAGGGGGACGCGGGGAACAGACGGCCCCTGCGCGCACTCGGCTCGTCAGGGCCGGACAGCACCAGAGCCGCGTAGTCGAGCTCGTCGCCGCTCGGCCGCGGCGGCCCGGGCGGGGGCGGGGGTGGCGGTGCCGCGGCGGCGCCGGGAGGAGCGGGAGCCGCAGGGGCCATCGCAGCGGGGGCGGGAGCGCCCGCGAAGGCCTCGCCGCGGCCCCGCGGCATGCCGGCCGGCTGGGCCGGGGACCGGTGGGCGAAGGCGGGGGCGGCCTCGCGTCGGACGTCCTCCGGGGGCGAGCCGTACCCGCCGGCCGGCGGCGGTGGCGCGCCGTAGCCCTGTGGCGCCGGCGGAGGAACGGGCGGCCCTCCGGCGGTCAGCGGCGGCGGCATCGGTACGGCATCGGGTACGAGGCCACCCCCGGCCGCAACGGGCAGGGCGACGCCGTCCCAGGGAGCTGCGGCTCCGGCCGCCGCCCCGGGTGCGCGTGGCGCGAGAGGGCGAGGGCCCGCCGCCACGTATCCGGCGAAGAGGTCGGCGAGTCCCGCCGGAGGCTCGCGCCAGCCGGAAGGAGCGGGGGCCGCCTGACGGCGTCCGATGCGGATCGAGCGGAGCTTCGGCAGATCGGTGCGTCGGCGCAGGTCGGCCGTGGCCAGGGCGATGCGTACACCCGTCCAGTCCTCGCCGGTGCGCTGGGCGACCGAGGCGCGCAGCACCAGCCGCCCGGTGCCGTCACCCTGACGGTGCGTGAGACGGTAGGCCGGCACCCAGACGGCGCCGGGCACCCCGTACTCCAGTTCCAGCCGTAGTTCGGACGACTCCGGCTCGGCGTCGGCCCGAGGCCCGCCCTCCGCCTCGGTCTCGAGCGCGCCCTCCGTACCTGTGTCACCGCCCGCTGCCACGAGGGTCAGGACCGCGGACACCATGGTCCCCACGTGCGTCGAAGGGGTGGCGCTGGAGGCACGGGCGAGCCGGTCCGCGGCGACGGACAACTCGTGCTCGCGGTGGAGCAGCTCCTCCTCCAGCTCCGCGAGCCGGGCGTGCAGTCCGGTGAGCCGCCCGTCGACGAAGTCGGCGAGCTCCAGCCACGCGTCGACCGGGGTACGGCGGTGCGGGTCGTCGCGCCTTCGGGGCGGCGGTACCGGACGCAGCGCACCGACCTCCGCGATCAGTCTCCGCTGTCGGTCCCGGCGTCCCTCCGCCGCCGCGTACGCGTCGCGCAGCCGCTCGACCTCGTGCCGCAATCCCTCCGGTACGTCGGAGGCGGCGCCGAGCGGTCCGGCCTCGATCTCCACCCGGGCCTCGGCGACCCGTACCCCGGAGGTGCCCAGGACCCGGGCCCGCAGCGAGCCGGGGTCCAGCGAACGCGGCAGCCCCGTGACGCGCACCCGGCCGTCCGGGGGCATGGTCCCCCGGGCCAGGCGGCGGCAGAGCGCGCCCTGCGCGTACACGACGACCGAATCGAGGGCCGATCCCCACGTCGACGCCGTCCCGGGCACTCCGGTCGTCCCGGGCACTCCGGTCGTCCCGGGTGTCCCGGTCGACCCGGGTGTCCCGGTCGTCCCCACCGTCTCCGTCGTCCCGGCCGTCCCGGTCGTCGTTTCAGCTGCCCCAGCCGTCATGCGCCCCCGCCCCTGTCCTGTCGCGCTGTCCTGCTTCGTCAGCGGCGAGACGAAGCCTACGCCCGGGGACCGACAGGCACCGGGGGCTTTCCGGAGTACCGCACGCGGGGCGCTCCCCCGAAGCGCCTCCGACCCGCCTCGGTGGTTGGCGGGCCCCGGGAGTGGGACGCTGGTAAAGCGGGGGTCCGTGCCGACGAGACTCGGGAGGGCCCGATGGGACGTGACGTTCCGGCGCTGGAGTTCACCCGTGAAGACCGTCGCCGGTTCCGGAACAAGACGCACGCGTGCCTCGACGTGTTCGCGCGGATGCTGCGTGAGTCGCGGTTCGACTTCGAGCGGCCGCAGGTCGGTCTGGAGATCGAGCTGAACCTCGTGGACCCCGCCGGCGAACCGGCCATGCGCAGCACCGACGTGCTGGAGGCGATCGCGGATCCCGCCTGGTCGACCGAGCTGGGCCGGTTCAATCTGGAGATCAACCTCGAACCGCGGCGGCTCAGCGCGGGCGGCGGACCCGACTCCTGGGAGCAGGAGATCCGTGACGCGCTCAACCACGCCGAGCAGCAGGCGGCGGGGGTCGGCGCGCACCTGGTGATGATCGGCATCCTGCCGACCCTGGAGCTCAAGGACGCGGGCCCCGCGTCGCTCTCCGAGAACCCCCGCTACCACCTGCTGAACGAGCAGATCTTCGCCGCGCGGGGCGAGGACCTGCTGATCTCCGTGGACGGGGTGGAGCGGCTGCGGACCCATGCGGAGACGATCACGCCGGAGGCGGCGTGCACCAGCACCCAGTTCCACCTCCAGGTGTCGCCGGACGAGTTCGCGGACCACTGGAACGCCGCGCAGGCCGTGGCGGGAGTGCAGGTGGCCCTGGCGGCGAACTCGCCGTTCCTGTTCTCCAAGGAGCTGTGGCGCGAGACCCGCATCCCCCTCTTCGAGCAGGCCACCGACACTCGGCCCGACGAGCTCAAGGTGCAGGGCGTACGGCCGCGGGTGTGGTTCGGCGAGCGGTGGATCACCTCCGTCTTCGACCTCTTCGAGGAGAACGCGCGCTACTTCCCGGCGCTGCTGCCCCTCTGCGACGACGAGGACCCGGAGGAGACGCTCGACCGGGGCGGAACCCCGGGTCTGTCCGAGCTCACCCTGCACAACGGCACCGTCTACCGCTGGAACCGCCCCGTCTACGACGTGGTCGACGGCGTCCCGCATCTCCGCGTGGAGAACAGGGTGCTCCCCGCCGGGCCCACCGTCGCCGACACACTGGCGAACGGAGCGTTCTACTACGGGCTCATCCGGGCCCTGGCCGACGAGGACCGGCCCGTCTGGTCACGGATGTCCTTCGCGGCCGCGGAGGACAACCTGCACACCGCCGCCCGCCACGGCATCGACGCCCAGGTGTACTGGCCGGGGATGGGCGAGGTCCCGGTGACGGAGCTGGTCCTGCGGCGCCTGCTGCCGCTCGCGGACCGCGGCCTCGAACGGATGGGCCTGGAGGCGTCCCGGCGGGAGCCGCTCCTCGGCGTCATCGAGCAGCGGTGCGTCAGCGGCCGCAACGGCGCGGTGTGGCAGTCCGAGATGTTCCACCACGTCCACGACATCGACCACGCGGACCGGCATCAGGCGCTGCGGCGGATGACGCAGCAGTACATCGAGTACATGCATCTGAACGCGCCTGCGCACACCTGGCCGGTCGACTGAATCGTGCCGGTCGACCGAAGCGTACGGCGGGGTGCCTCGGGGCAGGGCGTGATCATGACCAACACGCCTTCCGCGCGTCACGACGCCCCCGACTCCGCAGTCGTACCCCGACTCCCTCCCACCCGAAGCCCGTTACGTCAGCTCCTCGCGGCCTCCGTCGGCAACGCCGTGGAGTGGTACGACTGGTACGCGTACACCTTCCTGGCCGCCTACCTCGCGAACCAGGTCTTCCCCAAGAGCTCGGGGAACTCGCTCGTCCCCCTCCTCTCGACCTTCGCCGTCTTCGCCGTCGGGTTCTTCATGCGCCCCGTCGGCGGGCTCCTCATGGGGGCACTCGCCGACCGGCGCGGACGGCGGACCGCCCTCACCGCGACGATCCTGCTGATGGGCGGCAGCAGCCTGCTGGTCGGGCTCACCCCGACGTACGCCGCGGCCGGCGTCCTCGCTCCCGTCGTGCTCGTGATCGCCCGACTTCTTCAAGGGCTGTCGGTGGGAGGGGAGTTCGCGGCCTCGACCACGTTCCTCGTCGAGTCGGCGGGCCCCGGACGGCGCGGTCTGTTCTCCTCCTTCCAGTACGTCTCCACCTCCGCCGGCCAGCTCGCCGCCTCCGGCATCGCCGCTCTGCTGGTCAGCGGGCTCGGTGAGGACCGGATGAACGGCTGGGGCTGGCGGATCCCCTTCCTCCTCGGCGCGGTGTTCAGCCTCGCCGGGTTCTGGATCCGCCGGGGCGCCGAGGAGACCCGGAGCGTCGCCCAGCGCGAGGCTCCCCGGCCGGGGCTCTTCGACGCCCTGCGTCACCACCCCCGCGCCTCGCTGCTGATCGGCGGCATCACGGCCGGCGGCACCCTCGCGTACTACACGTGGACCTCCTACCTGCCGACGTACGCGGAGCTCAACACCGGTATCGACAAGGCGGACGCGCTGCTGGCCGGGACCCTCTCCCTGGCGTTCTTCGCGCTGCTGCAACCGCTCGGCGGACTGCTCTCCGACCGGTACGGCCGCAAGCCGTCCCTGCTCTTCTTCGGCATCGGCTTCGCGGTCCTCGGGGTGCCGTTGCTGCGCGCGCTCGACGGATCGTTCCTCTCCCTGCTCCTGGTGCAGTGCGCGGGCATGGTGCTGCTGACCGGCTTCACCTCGATCTCGGCGGCCGTGAACGCCGAGATGTTCCCCGCACGGGTGCGGGCGGCGGGCATCGGCTTCCCGTACTCGCTGACGGTGGCGCTCTTCGGCGGCACGGCACCGTATGTCGGGACGCTCTTCAAGGAGTGGGACGTCCCCGGTCTCTTCCCCTGGTACGTCGCCGCCCTGTGCCTCGTCTCCTCGGCGGTGTACCTCCGGCTGCCGGAAACGGCCCACAAGGAACTCGATCGCTGACTCGGCAACCTGACCCTGTACCTGACTCGGCGACCTGACTCGGCAACCCGCCCACGGCGGGCGGCGACTGCCCGGGCCGGCGGTCCCGAGGGGGGCCGCCGGCCCGGGCGCGCTGTGCGGGACCGGAGAGGGCTAGAAGACGCTCACGCCGTACGCGCTCAGCGCCTCCGTCACCGGCTGGAAGAACGTGGTGCCGCCGCTGGAGCAGTTGCCGCTGCCGCCGGAGGTGAGGCCGAGCGCGGTGGTGCCGGAGAAGAGCGCGCCGCCGCTGTCGCCGGGCTCGGCGCAGACGTTGGTCTGGATCATGCCGTAGACGATGTCGCCACCGCCGTAGTTGACGGTCGCGTTGAGGCCGGTGACCGTTCCGCCGCGCAGACCGGTGGTGCTGCCGCTGCGCTGCACCGACTGGCCGACGGAGGCGTTGCCCGCGGCGGTGATGTCGCGGTACGAGCCGTTGTAGAGGTAGACGCGGCCGTCCGCCGCCGAGGCGTTGGAGTGCCGGATGATGCCGTAGTCGTTGGTCGGGAAGCTGGTTCCGGCCCGGGTGCCGAGCACCGTGGTGTTCGACGAGTTGGTGTACCAGGTGCTGCCGATGTTGGTGCAGTGACCGGCGGTCAGGGCGTAGTAGGTGGAGCCGCTGCGGACGTTGAAGCCGAGCGAGCAGCGCCCGCCGCCCGCGTAGATGGCCTGGCCGCCCGCGATGAGCTTGTTGAACGTGCCGGGTGTCCGCTTGATCTCCAGGCTGGCGGCGCGGTCGCCGGCCGCGTCCTTGATCTTGGCGATCTCTGCGGCGGAGACGGTGGAGTCGGCGGTGAGGACGATCTTCCCGGTCGCCTGGTCGGTGTACCACGCGGTGCCGGGCACATCGGCTCCGCGTACGGCCTGGTCGGCGACGGCCAACTCGGCGGCGGTGGCCCGGCTTTCCACGGCCGTGGCGGCGGACGAGGCGGGGACGGCAAGCGCTGAGGCGGCGAGCAGGGCGGAGGCCACGGCGATCAGCCGTGCGCCCTTGGCCGCGCCGCCGAGGGGGGACAGACGCTTGAGGTTCACTGGATCCTCCGGTGGGGGGGAGTGGGGGGAACCGCTGGGTGGGCGGTCCCTTCGATGCCGAGCCGGCCGGTCCCGGGCGAGGGAGTCCGACTCGCCATGAACCTGTCAATCTCGACAGGGGAATCCTCGAATCCGTGCGGCCTGGCGGCAAGGACGCCTTTCGGCCTATCTACGCGCGTTCATGGGGGTCGAGCGTCGGGAGGTGTCCATCGAGTCGGGAGGGGCGTCGCGGCGAGAGCGACCGGGCAGGGTGCGCAAACGCTTGCGGAAATTTACTGATGGTCTTTCAGGAGCACTCTGTGGCATGCGGGTCGAGCGTGTTCGGTTCGGGGCGGGAAGCGGAAGGGTTCGTACCGATTCCCCAGCTCAGCCCCTGAGGGCCTCCCGATCCGGCGTCTCCCGTGCCGTCGCGTCCGTGGCCGGACGGGTGGAGCGCCGGACGCTCGCCGGGGGAGTGGCACCCGCACAGAGCCGACCCCGCTCTCGGCGGTGCGCCCGGGTCGTGGGCGGGCTCTTCGGTGGAGACGGGAAGGGCCTCCACGGTCTCGTGGTCCGGTCGTGGCCGCCCCTCAATGCCGGAATCGTGCTCTCCGTCCGGGTCGGCCGCGTGGCCGGTTCCCGTCGTGGCGCGACGTCAGAGCGCCGCGTACACCGCCTCGACCAGAGCCGTCTTCCGGGGGTCGTCCGCGATGTGCGGGCCCATGCGGTTCATCACGTACCCCAGGGAGACCCCGGACTCGGGGTCGGCCAGGCCGCAGGAACCACCGAAGCCGTCGTGGCCGAAGGCGCGCGGATTCGGGCCGTACGAGGCATGGGGGCCGCTGAGCCAGAGGCCGAGGGCGCACTCCGTGTCGTGGGTGAAGCCCGCGCCCAGGACCAGGTCCCGGCAGGCCCCCTGCCCCTCGCGGGCCCTCTCGGCGGCCGCCGCGGAGAGGGTCCGGTCCTCGCCGGCGGCGCCGGGCCCGGCGAGGAGGCCGTACAGCCGGGCGACCGCGCGCGCCGTCCCGTGGCCGTTGGCCGCGGGCAGCTCGGCGGCGCGCCACTCGGGGCTGTTGGCCTCGCCGGCACCCACGAGCGGGTTGGCCAGGGCGGCCTGCGCCGCGGGCTCCAACCGGGCGAAGATCGCCGCCTGTTCGCTCGCGGACGAGGTGCGGGTATGGACGAGCTCGGCGGCCCGGCCCGCTTCCTTCTCCGGCAGGCCGATCGTGAAGTCGATGCCGAGGGGCCCGGTGATCTCCTCGCGGAGGAAGGTTCCGGGCAGTCGCCCCGTGATGCGCCGGATCACCTCGCCGACGAGGAAGCCGTACGTCATGGCGTGGTAGCCGGACCGGGTGCCGGGCTCCCACCAGGGCTCCGTCGCCGCGAGTCGGGCGGTCGTCACCTCCCAGTCGTAGAACTCGGCGAGCGTGAGCGGCTCGCGCAGGCCGGACAGCCCGGCACGATGGGAGAGGAGGTGGCGTACGGGAAGCTTCTCCTTGCCCGCGGCGGCGAACTCCGGCCAGTAGGTGGCGACCGGCGCGTCCAGATCGAGCAGCCCCCGGTCCGCGAGGAGATGGGCGCAGAGCGCGGTCACACCCTTGGTCGTGGACCAGACGTTGACCACGGTGTCGCGTTCCCATGGCCGGGTGCGGGCGGCGTCCGCCCAGCCGGCCCACAGATCGACCACGGTCTCACCGTGGACCTGGACGGTGACGGCGGCCCCGAGCTCGTCCCTCGTACGGAAGTTGTCCTCGAAGGCCTCCCGAACGGCGGCGAAGCGGGGGTCGCAGTGCCCTTCGGCCGACGGGGTCTCTTGCATGACGTCCTCCAGGGAACTCGGCAGCCACTGGCGATATCACCGGCAATATCACCGGCAGCAACATACCGACCGGTCGGACAGTGAGGAAGAGGGCACACAGGGGCGCACACAAGGGCAGCCGGGGGCACGTCCGGGTTCGCCCGGTCGGTCCCTCCGCGTTGCCGAGCCGACCGGCCACCGGTTGCGTGGACCCGAGGAGTGGCACCGAAGGCCCGGAGCCGCGGGAGAAATCGAGGTCGCTCGTGCCCGAGTACCCCCCGATCGCCAACCACGGACTGATCGGCGACCTGCAGAGCGCCGCCCTGATCTCCGACGACGGCTCCGTCGACTGGTTCTGCGCGCCCCGATTCGACTCGCCGAGCATCTTCGCCTCGCTGCTCGACCAGGAGCGCGGCGGCCACTTCACCATCGCTCCCGTGCACGACGACGTCACCGTCCGCCAGCTCTACCTGCCCGACACGGCCGTCCTGATCACCAGGTTCCTCACTCCGGAGGGGGTGGGCGAGGTCGTCGACTTCATGCCGGTGAACGAGCGGCCGGACGTACCCACCGACCGGCACCGCCTGGTGCGGGCCCTGCGGGTGGTGCGCGGCAGCCTCACCTTCGACCTCGCGTGCCGGCCGCGCTTCGACTACGGGCGAGCGCCCCACACCCTCACGCTCGACGGCGCCGCCGCCACCTTCCACGGCCCCGACCTCGACGTCCACCTGCGGAGCAGCGTCCCCCTGGAAGCCGATGGGCAGGACGTCCGCGCCACCGTCACCCTCCGGCACGGCCAGACCGCCGGCATCGTCCTGGAGACCTCCGCCCCGGGAGCCGCCGCCCCCGAGCCGATCACGGAGAAGGCCCTGGAGGCGGCACTGGAGGAGACCCGCGTCTTCTGGCACGGCTGGATGCGCCGGTGCCGCTACCGGGGCCGCTGGCAGAGCATGGTCAACCGCTCGGCCATCACGCTCAAGCTGCTCATCTACGCCCCGTCCGGCGCCCCGGTCGCCGCCCCGACCATGGGGCTCCCCGAGCAGATCGGCGGCGAACGGAACTGGGACTACCGCTACACCTGGATCCGTGACGCGTCGTTCTCGGTGCGGGTCCTGCTCGACCTCGGGTACATCGAGGAGGCCGACGCCTTCCGTCGCTGGCTCGGCGACCGGGGCCGCGCCGCGCGCCCGCCCGGCGGCGAGCCGATGCAGATCATGTACCGGGTCGACGGCGATCCGCAGCTGTCCGAGGAGGTCCTGGCGCATCTGTCCGGCTACCGCGACTCCTCCCCCGTACGGGCCGGGAACGGGGCCGCCGACCAGCTTCAGCTCGACATCTACGGCGAGTTCGCCTACGCGATGACCCACTCGCCGGACCTGGCCGAACTCGCCGGCTACGAGGGATGGAAGGGGTTCGCCGCGCTGATCGACTGGCTCTGCGACCACTGGGACCGCCCCGACGAGGGGATCTGGGAGACGCGCGGCGGACGCAAGGACTTCACGTACAGCCGGATGATGTGCTGGGTGGCCCTCGACCGCGGCGTCCGCCTCGCCACCGAGTACGCCCGCCCCGCCGACCTCGCGCGCTGGACCGCGCAGCGCGACGCGATCCTCGTCCAGGTGATGGAACGAGGCTGGAACCCCGAGCGCAAGGCCTTCGTCCAGCACTACGGCAGCGAGGTGCTCGACGCGTCCCTGCTGCTCATGCCGCTCGTCGGCTTCATCTCGCCGAAGGCGCCCTCGTGGCTCGCCACCCTCGACGCCATGGATCGCGAGCTCGTCACCGACAGCCTCGTCTACCGCTACAACCCCGAGGCGTCCCCCGACGGACTGCGCGGCTCCGAGGGCACCTTCTCGCTCTGCAGCTTCCTCTACGTGGAGGCCCTCGCCCGCGCCGGCCGCCTCGACCAGGCCCGCTACGCGATGGACAAGATGCTCACGTACGCCAACCACGTCGGACTCTTCGCGGAGGAGATCGGCCGTACGGGCGAACAACTCGGCAACTTTCCCCAGGCGTTCACCCACCTCGCCCTCATCACCGCCGCGATGGCCCTCGACGAGGAACTCGACAAGGCCGCCGAGCGGAGGTGAGCCCGACGGCGCGCTCCCCGCTCGGCGCCGGGTGAGCCGCGTCTCACCCGGGCGGTCGCGCTTGCCTATGCAACGAGTTGCATAGAAGGATTCCGGGTGTGGCGATCGAACACGCGATTCTTGTGTCCCTCCTTGAGAAGCCCGGTTCCGGCTACGAGCTGGCCCGGCGCTTCGAGCGGTCCATCGGGTACTTCTGGACCGCCAGCCATCAGCAGATCTACCGCGTGCTCAAGCGGATGGAGAGCGACGGCTGGGTCGATGCGCGGGACGTGCCGCAGCACGGCCGCCCGGACAAGAAGGAGTACACCGTCGCGGACCTGGGACAGGCCGTGCTGTCCAGCTGGCTCCACGAGCCCATCGAGCCCGAGAGCATGCGGCACGACCTCGCCGTGAAGATCCGGGGCGCGGCCTTCGACGACCCCGCCGCGCTGATCCACGAGGTGGAGCGGCACCGGCGTACGCACACCGAGCGCCTCGCCCACTACCTGGCCGGCGAGGCACGCGACTTCCCGGGGCCGGGGCCGGGGCCGAGGCCGGGTCCGGAGGCGCCCGCCGCCTCCGGACCGCTCGACGCCGGCCGGGAGCTCCAGCACGTCGTCCTGCGCGGTGGCATCGCGTACGAGCGGATGACGCTCGCCTGGCTCGACGACGTCCTCGCCACCCTCCACCGGCTCGCCGCCGCGCGCTGAGAGGCGCCCTCGAACCGCCACGACCACCGCACCCCACTCCACCGCACCCCGCCGCATTCCACCGGACCGAAAGACGGAGCCCATGGCCGACTCGCTGCTGTTCAACCCGCACACCTACGACCCGGCGCACTTCGACCCCGAGACCCGGCGGCTGCTCCGCGCCACCGTCGACTGGTTCGAGGCGCGCGGCAAGCGCCGTCTGATCGAGGACTACCGCACGCGGGCCTGGCTGGGCGACTTCCTCGCCTTCTCCGCCAAGGAGGGCCTCTTCGAGACCTTCCTGACGCCGTCCGCCGAGGCCGGGGCCGACGGCTCCGACGGTGGCCAGGACAAGCGCTGGGACACCGCCCGGATCGCCGCCCTCAACGAGATCCTCGGCTTCTACGGCCTCGACTACTGGTACGCCTGGCAGGTCACCATCCTCGGCCTCGGCCCGGTCTGGCAGAGCGACAACGCCGCCGCCCGCGCCCGAGCCGCCGAACTGCTCGCCCAGGGTGAGGTGTTCGCCTTCGGTCTCTCCGAGAAGACCCACGGCGCCGACATCTACTCCACCGACATGCTCCTGGAGCCCGGGGCCGACGGCGGCTTCCGCGCCACCGGTTCCAAGTACTACATCGGCAACGGCAACGCCGCCGGACTCGTCTCCGTCTTCGGCCGCCGCACCGACGTCGAGGGCCCCGACGGTTACGTCTTCTTCGCCGCCGACAGCCGCCACCCCGCGTACCACCTCGTCAAGAACGTCGTCGACTCCTCGAAGTACGTCAGCGAGTTCCGTCTGGAGGACTACCCGGTCGCCGCCGCGGACGTCCTGCACACCGGCCGCGCCGCCTTCGACGCCGCCCTCAACACCGTCAACGTCGGCAAGTTCAACCTGTGCACCGCCTCGATCGGCATCTGCGAGCACGCGATGTACGAGGCCGTCACCCACGCCCAGAACCGCATCCTCTACGGCCGCCCCGTCACCGCCTTCCCGCACGTGCGGCGCGAGCTGGCCGACGCGTACGTCCGTCTCGTCGGCATGAAGCTGTTCAGCGACCGCGCCGTCGACTACTTCCGCTCCGCCGGTCCCGACGACCGCCGCTACCTCCTCTTCAACCCGATGACGAAGATGAAGGTGACCACGGAGGGCGAGAAGGTCATCGACCTGATGTGGGACGTCATCGCCGCCAAGGGCTTCGAGAAGGACAACTACTTCGCCCAGGCGGCGATCGAGATCCGCGGCCTCCCGAAGCTGGAGGGCACGGTCCACGTCAACCTGGCGCTGATCCTGAAGTTCATGCGGAACCACCTCCTCGCTCCGGCCGACTACGAGCCCGTGCCGACCCGGCTGGACGCGGCCGACGACACCTTCCTCTTCCGGCAGGGACCGGCCCGCGGTCTGGGGTCCGTCCGCTTCCACGACTGGCGCCCGGCGTACGACTCGTACGCGGGAGTGCCGAACGTCGCCCGTTTCCGCGAACAGGCCGACGCGCTCTGCGAGTTCGTCCGCACCGCCGCGCCCGACGAGGCGCAGAGCCGCGACCTCGACCTCCTCCTCGCCGTCGGCCAGCTCTTCGCGCTCGTCGTCCACGGCCAGTTGGTCCTGGAGCAGGCCCGCCTGACGGAACTCGACGAGGACGTCCTCGACGAGCTGTTCGCCGTGCTCGTACGGGACTTCTCCGCCCACGCGATCGAGCTGCACGGCAAGGACTCCGCCACCGAGCAGCAGCAGGCGTGGGCCTTGGGAGCCGTCCGGCGCCCGGTCGTCGACGAGGCCCGCTCGGGCCGGGTCTGGCAGCGCGTCGAGGCCCTGTCGGGCACGTACGAGATGGCCCCGTAAGGTCCCGTCGACCGGGGCCGGGTCGGGCGGGCCGGGCCGGGCCGGGCCGTGACCGCCCCGGCCCCGGTCCGTACGCGAGGGTGTGCCGGCCGCGGAGGCCCGCGGCCGGCACCCGTGGTGCCCGCGGCCGGCACCCGTGGTGCCCGCGGCCGGCGCCCGTGGTGCCCGCGGCCGGCGCCCGTGGTGCTCCCGCCATCACCCATGGTGCTCCCGCCGGCACCCGGAGTGCTCGCGGCGGACGTGGTGCTCGTGCGTGCAGCCCGTCCCCGTGACCGGCCCCGGTAGAATCGCCACCGGCGAGGGCGGCAGGCTGCGGCCCCGCCTTCGTCATGTCGGGGCCGACGGTGCCCCCGGCGTCCTTCCCCGCACGCCCCGGCCCCGTCCACCGCGGGGCGTGCCCACGCGTGACAGGTTCCCCTTCCTTTGTCCTCTTCGCCCGCCCGTGTTTCCGTCGCGCGTCTGCGTCCCGACTGGCTGACCGATCCCAAGGTCTGGCGCACCGAGGTGCTGGCCGGCCTGGTCGTCGCCCTCGCGCTGATCCCCGAGGCGATCTCCTTCTCGATCATCGCCGGGGTCGATCCCGCGATCGGCCTGTTCGCGTCCTTCACCATGGCCGTGACCATCGCGATCGTCGGCGGACGCCGGGCGATGATCTCCGCCGCGACCGGTGCCGTCGCGCTCGTCATCGCACCGCTCAACCGTGAGCACGGGCTCGGGTACCTGATCGCCGCCGTCATCCTGGCCGGCGTCATCCAGGTGGTCATGGGCGCGCTCGGGGTGGCGAAGCTGATGCGGTTCATCCCGCGCTCGGTGATGGTCGGGTTCGTGAACGCGCTGGCCGTCCTGGTCTTCATGACCCAGGTGTCCGAGCTGAGGAACGTCCCCTGGGCCGTCTATCCGCTCCTGGCGGCCGGCCTGCTCCTCATGGTGTTCCTCCCGAAGGTCACCACGGTGATCCCCGCGCCCCTGGTGTCCATCGTGGTCCTCACCGCCGTGACCGTGGCCGCCGGGATCGCCGTACCCACGGTCGGGGACAAGGGCGAGCTGCCGTCCTCCCTGCCGACGCCCGGCCTGCCGGACGTGCCGTTCACCCCGGACACGCTGATGACGATCGCGCCGTATGCCTTCGCCATGGCCCTTGTCGGTCTGATGGAGTCCCTGATGACCGCGAGGCTCGTCGACGACATCACCGACACCCGCTCCGACAAGACCCGCGAGTCCATCGGCCAGGGCATCGCCAACATCGTCACCGGCTTCTTCGGCGGCATGGGCGGCTGCGCCATGATCGGCCAGACGATGATCAACGTGAAGGTGTCGGGCGCCCGGACCCGGCTGTCCACGTTCCTCGCGGGCGCCTTTCTCATGGTGCTCTGCATCGTCTTCGGACCGGTCGTCTCCGACATCCCCATGGCCGCCCTGGTCGCCGTCATGGTGATGGTGTGTTTCGCGACCTTCGACTGGCACTCGATCGCCCCGGCGACCCTCAGGCGCATGCCCGTCGGGGAGATCGCCGTCATGGTGATCACCGTGGTGTGCGTGATCGCCACGCACAACCTCGCCGTCGGGGTGGTCGCGGGCTCGGTCACCGCCATGGTGATCTTCGCCCGACGGGTGGCCCACCACGCCGAGGTGACCGCCGTGACCGACCCCGACGGCACGACCGTGGTCTACCGGGTGACGGGCGCGCTGTTCTTCGCCTCGGCCAACGAACTCGTGGGCCGGTTCGCGTACGCCACGGACCCCGACCGGGTCGTCATCGACCTCTCGGCGGCCCACATCTGGGACGCCTCGTCCGTCGCCGTCCTCGACGCGATCGAGACGAAGTACGCGCAGCGCGGCAAGACCGTGGAGATCACCGGCCTGAACGACCCGAGCGCGGCGCTGCACGGCAGGCTCAGCGGAGAACTCGCGGGCGGCTGAGGCCGGGGGAGCAGGGACGGCCGCCACCGCCGCGGGCGGGGCGCTCGCCCCGCCCGGGGGGCGGAAACGGAGGTGAAGTGCAGGTCAGAGCCCTGATATATTCATCTTGTCGCCGCGAGTGATCACCACTCACAGCGACGCACACCTTGTCCGGGTGGCGGAATGGCAGACGCGCTAGCTTGAGGTGCTAGTGCCCTTTATCGGGCGTGGGGGTTCAAGTCCCCCCTCGGACACGACGACTCGTCGTGCGAAGTGGTGGTCGAGAGCGATCTCGGCCACCACTTCGTCGTTTCACATCAGCAGCGAGCCCGGGTCCCGCACGAGCGGCGCCGTCCCCACCGAGTTGCTCACGTTGAACGTCACACTGCCCGCACGGTAGCGGTCCTCGGTCCATTCGATCGGGCGGCCGTCCGGGTTGCTGGTCAGGTGCCGCTGGCGCAGGAGCGGGCTTCCCCTGCGGACCCCGAGGAGCCGGGCGTCGTCGCTGCCGGCGGGGACGGCGTCGATGAGGTGCTCGCCGTAGTGGGCGATGATTCCGGCCTCCTCCGCCATGCTGTCCATGATCGAGGCGCAGTCGACGGGCAGCGCCTCGACCGTGGGCGCGACCCAGCCCGCGTACGCCGTACGTTCCACCATCACGGGTTCGCCGTCCAGGAGACGCAGGCGCAGGACGTCCAGGACTCCGTCGCCCTCCGGCAGGACGAGCCGGCGTGCCTCCTCGGGCGTGGCCGTACGCCGTTCCCGGTGGAGGAAGCGACTGGTCGCCCGGTAGCCCATGACCCGTGCCCACTGGGCGAAGCTGTGGAGCTCGGCGAAGCTGTGCCGGCGCTCCCTGCGGAGGACGATGCGGCGGGCCCCCTGGCGTGAGCCGATGAGCCCTTCGGAGGTGAGCAGGGCGACGGCCTGGCGTACCGTGCCGCGCGAGGCGGCCCAGCGGGCGGCGAGGTCGCTCTCGGAGGGCAGGCGGGCTCCGACGGCGTACTCGCCGCTGAGGATCGAGCGGCGGAGTCCCTCCGCGATCTCCACGTAGAGCGCCGTCACGGCTGTCCCCCTTCTCGCGCGTGGCTGTGCACAGCTGGTCACAGCGTGTGCTGTGCAGGGGTCAGCCTAGCCTGACCGGGCGGCCCCGCGGTGAGTTCCCCGGGGGCCAAGTTCACTGCATTCACCTGGTGTTCACTGCATCCGGCTCTTCCGGGAGACGCCCGGAGCCGGTCATGTTCCGTTCACTCCGCGGACAGGATGTAAGGGCGAACTAAGGGCGGCTTGTTCAGACAAGTTCCTTCACTCGCCTCTGGGAGAACCCGTGCGCAGAACCCCCCTCCGCGGTGCCGCCGTGCTGCTCGGCGCCGCCGTCCTGACCACCGCCACCGCCTGCGGCGCCGCACCCGAGGGCGCGGCCGGGGCCGACGGCGACGGTGCGAAGGCGGCCACCGCGGCGTCGGCCAAGGACTTCGGCGGCATGGACGCCCTCGTCGAGGCGGCCAAGCGGGAAGGCGCGCTCCACGTCATCGCGCTCCCGCCGGACTGGGCCAACTACGGCGAGCTGATCAAGACCTTCGAGACCACGTACGGCATCGAGATCGAGAGCGAGAACCCGGACGCCGCCAGCGCCGACGAGATCGCCGCCGTCAAGTCCCGCAAGGGCCAGAAGCGCGCCCCCGACGTCCTCGACCTCGGCATCGCCTTCGCCCGCAGCGGCGCCGAGGAGGGCCTCTTCGCCCCGTACAAGGTCGAGGCCTGGGACAAGATCCCCGCCGCCCAGAAGGACGAGGCCGGCCGCTGGTACAACGACTACGGCGGCTACGTCTCCATCGGCTGCGACGCCAAGCGCATCCCGAACTGCCCGAAGACCTTCGCGGACCTGCTCGAGCCGGAGTACAAGGGCAAGGTCGCCCTCAACGGCAACCCGACCAAGTCCGGCTCCGCCTTCGGCGGCGTGTACGCGGCGGCCCTCGCCAACAAGGGCTCCTTCGCCGACATCCAGCCCGGCATCGACTTCTTCGGCAAGCTGAAGAAGAGCGGCAACTTCATCCCCGTCGAGTCCACCCCCGCCACGGTGGAGAAGGGCGAGACGCCCATCAGCATCGACTGGGACTACCTGAACGCCGGCTACGCCGACCAGTTCAAGGACAAGGGCGTCGACTGGCAGGTCGCCGTGCCCACCGACGGCGTCTACGCCCAGTTCTACTCGCAGGCCATCAACAAGGACGCCCCGCACCCCGCGGCCGCCCGCCTGTGGATGGAGTACCTCTACAGCGCCGAGGGTCAGAACCTCTGGCTCAAGGGGTACGCCCGCCCGGTGCTGCTCCCGGCCATGACCGCCGACGGAACCGCCGACAAGGCCTTCGTCGCCAAGCTGCCCGCCGTCACCGGCACCCCCGCCTTCCCTGCCTCCGCCGAGCTCGACAAGGCCAAGGCCACCCTCGCCGAGAAGTGGGACAAGGCCCTCTCCTGATGTCCTCCGCCTCCCCCACCCCCACCGAGGGAACCGCCCCCACCGAGGGAACCGCCCCCGCCGAGGGAACCGCCCCCGCCGAGGGAACCGCCCCCGCCGAGGGAACCGCCCCCGCCGAGGGAACCGCCCCCGCCGAGGGAACCGCCCCCGCCGCGGGAGTCACGCCCGCCGCGGGGACCGTTCCCGCCGGGGAAACCGCCGGCGGCACCCGCCGCCGGCGGCGCGGTCCGCGTACCTGGCTCGCCGCGCTCCCCCTCGTCGCCTTCACCGGGCTGTGCTTCGGCCTGCCGCTCGGCGCCCTCCTGTACGGCGCCGTGACCCGCACCGACCCCGGCACCGGCGCCACCGCCCTGACCGGCGAGCACCTGAGCCGCTCGCTCCAGGGCCCCTACCTGGGCTCCCTCCTCGGCAGCGTGCAGCTCTCCGCCCTCACGGCGCTCATCGCCTCGGTCCTCGGCGTCCTCATCGCCCAGGCCGTCGTCACCTCCCGCTCGCAGGCCCTGCGCAACGCCGTCCTGACCGCCTCCGGGGTCCTCGCCAACTTCGGCGGCGTCCCCCTCGCGTTCGCGTTCATCGCGACCGTCGGCATCTCCGGCGTCGTCACCCAGCTCGCCGACCTGAGCAGCCTCGGCTGGAACCTGTACTCGTTCACCGGCCTCGCCGTGGTCTACCTCTACTTCCTCATCCCGCTCATGGTCCTGGTGATCCTCCCCGCGCTCGACGGACTGCGCCCCCAGTGGCGTGAGGCCGCGCAGAACGCGGGCGCGGGCGGATGGCAGTACTGGCGCCACGTCGGCATCCCCGTCCTCGCGCCGTCCCTGCTCGGCGGGTTCGTCCTGCTCTTCGGCAGCGCCTTCGCCGCCCACGCCACCGCGGCGGCGCTCGTCGGCGGCTCCGTCCCCCTGGTCACGCTCAAGATCGCGGACGCCCTCTCCGGGAACGTCCTCGTCGGCCAGGAGAACGTCGCCCTCGCCCTCGGCCTCGACATGATCCTCATCGCCGGACTCGTCATGGCCGTCCACCTCCCCCTCCAGCGCAGGAGCGCCCGATGGCTGCGATGACCCCCACCGCCCGGGAGGCCGCCCCGGAACACGGCAAGGAGCCGTCCCCACCGGCCCCACCGGCCACCCCGGTGCGGCCCCGGCCACGCGTCTGGCGCGGAGTCGTCCTCGGTCTCGGCGGCGCCTACTTCCTCATCCCGCTGATCGCCTCCTTCGTCTTCACCGTGCACACGCCCGGCCAGGGCATCTCCTTCGAGGCGTACACCGCGCTGCTCGCCGCCGACGGCTTCACCGAGAGCCTGCTGCTCTCCCTCGGCCTGGCGGCCGCGACGATCGCCCTCGCCCTGCTGCTCGCCGTGCCCGCACTGGTGGCCGTACGGATCGGGGCGCCCCGGCTGCGGCCGGTCGTCGAGGTCATGTGCATGCTGCCGCTGGTGGTGCCGCCCATCGCGCTCGTCACCGGCATCAGCACCGTGCTGCGCTGGGGCCCCGACCACCTCTCGCGGACGCCGCTCTACCAGACGTTCCTCGCGGTGCAGAACGAGAGCTTCCCCTTCGTCCTGGTCCTCGCGTACACGGTGATGGCCCTGCCGTTCGTGTACCGGTCCCTCGACGCCGGACTGCGCGCCGTCGACGTCCCCACGCTCGTCGAGGCCGCGCGCAACTGCGGGGCGAACTGGCCGTACGTGATGTTCCGCGTCATCCTGCCCAACCTGCGCTCCTCGCTCGCGGGCGCCGCGTTCCTCACCCTGGCCCTGGTCCTCGGCGAGTTCACCATCGCCTCGCTGCTCGGCTTCCAGCCCTTCGCGGTGTGGATCGTCTCCATCTCCGGGGCCCACGCGAGGATGTCCGTGGCCGTGTCCCTCCTCAGCCTGGTCATCACCTGGCTGCTGCTCCTCGTCCTCTCCCGGGCCGGAACGGCGCCGACCGGCACACCCGGCACCCCCCGATCCGCCCGTACCTCCCGCACGTCGCCCAAGGAGTCCTGACCCATGTCCTCGTCCACAGCAACAGCGGAGCGGACCGAGCCGGTCGCGGTCGGCGGGGCGCGCGTCGAATTCCGGGGCCTGCGCCGCACGTTCGGCAGCACCACCGCCCTCGACGGACTCGACCTGACCGTCGAGCCCGGCGAACTCCTCGCCCTTCTCGGCCCGTCGGGCTGCGGCAAGACCACCGCGCTCCGCGTCCTCGCCGGCTTCGAGCGACCCGACGCCGGCGAAGTCCTCGTCGACGGCGCCGACATCACCCAGGTCCCGGCCAACCGCCGCGACGCGGGCATGGTCTTCCAGTCGTACAGTCTCTTCCCCAACCTCACGGCCGCCGACAACGTCGCCTTCGGCCTGCGCGTACGGAAGGTCAGGACGGCCGAACGGCGCGCCCGCGCCGCCGAACTCCTCGACCTCGTCGGCCTGCCCCAGCACGGCGACCGCTACCCGCACCAGATGTCGGGCGGCCAGCAGCAGCGCGTGGCGCTCGCCCGGGCGCTCGCCCTGCGGCCCCGCTTCCTGCTCCTCGACGAGCCGCTGTCCGCGCTCGACGCCAAGGTCAGGCTCAGCCTGCGGGAGGAGATCCGCCGCCTCCAGCTGTCGCTCGGCATCACCACCGTCTTCGTCACCCACGACCAGGAGGAGGCGCTGTCCATGGCGGACCGCGTCGCCGTCCTCAACGCCGGAAAGCTGGAGCAGTGCGCCGCCCCGGCCGAGCTCTACCGCCGCCCGGCGACCCCCTTCGTCGCCGAGTTCGTCGGCACCATGAACCGCCTCCCGGGCGTCCTGACGGACTCCGGCGAGGTCCAGGTGGCGGGCACCCGCCTGCCCGTCGACGGCGAGGCCCCGAAGCTCCGCGAGGTCGACGTCCTGGTCCGCCCCGAGAACGTCACCGTGACCGAGGCCGCCGACGGCGACGCGACCGTCGTCTCCACCTCCTTCCTCGGCTCCGTCACCCGCGTCCACCTCGACCACGCCGGTACGCGCGTCAAGGCGGACCTCTCCTCCCGGGAGGCGACCACGCTCACCCCCGGCGCCCGCGTCACCCTCGGCCTCGCCCCGCACCCCGCGCTCGTCGCGCCGAGGGCGGAGCGGTGACCGAACTCGCCGCCGTCCTCTTCGACATGGACGGCACCCTGGTCGACACCGAGGTCCTCTGGTGGGAGGCCACGGTGGAGATCGCCGCACGGATCGGCCACCGGCTGACGGACGCGGACGCCCCCGAGGTCGTCGGACGCGCCGTCAAGGACACTGCCGCCCACCTCGTCCGCGTGACGGGTACCCCGGACGCGGACGGCGTGGCGACGGCACTGACCACCGCCTTCCAGGAGCGGGTCGACCGGGGCGCGCCACTGCGCCCCGGCGCGGACCGGCTACTGGCCGAACTCGCGGCGGAAGGCGTGCCGTTCGCCCTGGTGAGCGCCTCGCCGCGGTCGGTGGTGGACTCGGTGATCGGAGGTGCGCTCGCACACGTCCCCTTCGCCTTCACCCTCTCGGCCGACGACACCGTACGGACGAAGCCGCACCCCGACCCGTACCGCGCGGCCGCCCGCCGGTTCGGCGTACCGGACGCGGCGTGCGTCGCCGTCGAGGACTCCCCGGACGGGGCCGCCTCGGCCGACGCGGCGGGCTGTACGGTCCTCGTCGTCCCCTCCATGCTGCCCGTGCCCGTGCGACCGGGCCGGATCTTCGCGGAGAGCCTGGAAGAGGTCTCGGTCGCGGGCCTGCGCCGCTACGTCGCCGACGGCGGCGGCCCGGCCGCGTAGGGCGTGGTGACGGCGACCGGTGACCGGCGGGTGCGCGGGCTCGTGGCCCGTGTCCTCCGTGGCCGGCCGCCGAGGTCTCAGTCGCGCTCGCGCAGGTACGCCTCCAGGGCGGCGGCCCCGGCCAGCATCGCCCGGCCGCGCGCGGACAGCCGATCGCGCCAGTCGCCGAGCGCGGCCTCCAGGGGCCCGAGACCGCCGGCCGCCCGCACCTGGGTGATCAGCGGGGCGATCTGCTCCAACAGATAGCCACCACGCCTGAGTTGGTGGACCAGCCGGGCGTCCCGTACGGCGGACTCGTCGTAGACGCGGTACCCGGTGAGCGGATCGCGGCGCGGGCGCACAAGGCCGGCACGCTCCCACGCCCGGAGCGTCGCCGGCCGGATGCCGAGCTTCTCCGCGAGGGGTCCGATGAACGTACCGCCGGGCGCGACGGGCACGCCGCCGGGCCCGGGGGACGTGCCGGTGGGCCGGGCATGGGACGTGCCGCTGGGCCGGGTCGTGGATGCGCCGGTGTGCCGGGCCGTGGATGCGCCGCCGGGCTCCAGGTCGCGGAGGGCGTTCTCCACGGCCCGGAGGGTCCGGCGGTCGTCGAGGAGCAGGGCGTGGCTCTCGTCGATGAGACGGAACGCCTCCTCGGCCGCGCCCTCGTTCACCGCCCGCATGATCGCCGTCGCCGTCCGGTGGCCGTGACCGGGCAGCAGCGCGAGGAAGGCGCGGAGCGCGCCCGCGTGCAGCGAGGTGTAGCCGCGGTATCCGGCGGGCGTGCGCGCGGCGGCCGAAAGGGCGCCGGCCTCCTCGTAATTGCGGATCGCCTGCGTCGACAGACCGTGCTCGCGCGCCAGGTCGACCGGCCGGAGGTGTCCCGGGCTTTGAAGGTTTCGTCCCATACTCCCGTCACCTTCGCGCAAAAGTCTCAACCGTGTCCTCAACGATACCGTTGAAGGCATGGCTACCGACATCAAGGACGTCACCCATGCCGTCGAGGCCGCCGCCGTCATGGGTCTGCTCCGGGGCAGGCCGCGGCTGCTCGCGCTGGGTGAGCCCACGCACGGCGAGGACGCGCTGCTCCACGTACGCAACGAACTGTTCCGGCAGCTCGTCGAGCAGGAGGGCTACCGGACGATCACGATCGAGAGCGACTGCATGAGGGGTCTGCTCGTGGACGACTACGTCACCACGGGCGACGGCACCCTCGACGAGGTCATGGAGCGGGGATTCAGCCACGGTTGGGGCGCGTCGGCCGCGAACCGCGAGCTCGTCCGCTGGATGCGTGCCTTCAACGACGGCCGCCCGGCCTCCGACCGGCTCCGCTTCGCGGGCTTCGACGGCCCGCTGGAGATCACCGGGGCGGAGAGCCCTCGGGCGGCCCTCACCGCACTCCACGGCCACCTCTCGGCACGGGTGGACACGGACCTGCTCGACTCCATCTGTACGGCGGAAACGCTCGACCGCCTGCTCGGCCCCGACGACCGGTGGACGAACCCCGCCGCGATGAGGGACCCGTCCCGGTCGGTGGGGCGGTCGGCCGAGGCCACGGAACTGCGCCTGCTCGCCGACGACATGGTGGGGCTGCTCGACGTACGGACACCGCACCCGGTCGCGAGGGGCCGGCGGGACGACGGGGACCGGGCGCGGCTGTACGGTCGCACCGCCACCGGCCTGCTGCGGTACCACTACTGGATGGCCGACACCTCGCCGAGCCGCATGGCGCGACTGGTGAGCCTGAGGGACCGGATGATGGCCGACAACCTCCTCGCGCTCGCCGGTGCCGACGGGGCCGTCGCCCCCGCATCCCGCGTCGACCGGTCCCCGGTACTGGTCCATGCCCACAACGGCCATCTCCAGCGGCACCGGAGCAGCATGCGGATGGGCGGCCTGCCGGTCGAATGGTGGAGCGCCGGCGCGATCGTGAGCGCCCAACTGGGCGATGAGTACGCCTTTCTGGCGACGGCCCTCGGCACGATCCGGCACCGGGGAGTGGACGTCCCACCGGCGGAAACCGTCGAAGGACTCCTGTACGCGGGCCCGGAGGAGTGCTCGGTCGTCGACGCCCGCGGTCTGGCCGCCACCCTCGGCGAGCCCCTGCCCGCGCCGCGCGCCTCCCCGTGGTTCGGTTACGCGCCGCTCGACCCGGCCCACCTGGCCGACAGCGACGGCCTGGTGTTCGTCAAGGACGTCTCCTGACCGGCGTTTAATCGGTGGTGCGCGGCAGACGGCCCGCCTACGCTGGTCCCGCGACCGCGCCCCCGATGCGCTCGGCTGCGGCTACTTCTTCCGAAAACCAAGTGACGCCGCCGCCACCTCCGATCTCGGTGGGCGTGGCGCCTCGGCCCCGGTGGACTCTTCCCGGGGCCGTCCGTTCCTTTCCTTTGGATCCGGGGGGATTCACTGCCTCGCTACACCCGACGCGTCTCGAAGATGTGGTCCGAGATGCTCGTGGCCCCGCACGTCGCGGCGGCCGCCCGCGCGATGCCCGCGCCGCAGGTCCACCAAGCGCCCGTCGCACGGCCGCTCCTCACGTACGAGGGCGGTCCGGCCTTCACCAGGGAACCCCGTGACGAGCTCTTCCTGCTGGCCGTCGGCAACTTCGTCTCGCAGCGGACCTTCTACGAGAGCGGCACGGAGCGCGACGAGCGGTACGCCCGGCTCGTCGGCGAACTCGCCGTCGAGGACCCCGAATGGACGGCCGGCCTGCTGCGCTGGCTGCGCGGCGAGGGCAACATGCGTACGGCGTCCCTGGTGGGCGCCGCCGCGTACGTACGGGCCCGGCTCGTGGCCGGGGCGTCCGACGGCCCGTCCAACCGGTCCGTGATCGACGCGGTGCTCCAGCGGGCCGACGAGCCCGGAGAACTGCTCGCCCACTGGACCACGGTGTACGGGCGGAACGTGCCGCAACCCGTGAAGCGGGGCATCGCCGACGCCGTACGCAGGCTGTACTCGTCGCGGTCCCTGCTGAAGTACGACACCGCGTCCCACGCGTTCCGCTTCGGTGACGTGCTCAACCTCGTACACGCTTCACCCGACCCGGAGAAGCCGTGGCAGGGCGGGCTCTTCCAGCACGCCCTGGACCGCCGCCACCACCCGGAGACGGCCGTCCCGCCGGCCTCCGACACCATGCTGACCGCGCACCGGGCCCTCATGGAAATGCCCGTGGACGAGCGGCGGGCCGTGGTGACCGGGCCGGACGGCAGCGCGCGGCTGGCCGCGGCCGGCCTGACCTGGGAGGCCCTGGCGGGCTGGCTCCACGGGCCGCTGGACGCCGCCGTGTGGGAGGCAGTGATCCCCTCGATGGGCCCCATGGCACTGCTGCGGAACCTGCGGAACCTCGACGCCGCGAAGATCTCGGCCGAGGCCGCCGCCCTCGTCGCCGCCCGGATCTCGGACGCCGACGAGGTCGCGAGGTCCCGGCAGTTCCCCATGCGCTACCTGGCCGCGCGCACACACGCGCCGAAGCGGCGCTGGGCGGCCGCGCTGGAACAGGCACTGGGCCACTCCCTGGCCAACGTACCGGCTCTGTCCGGCCGGACGCTGATCCTGGTGGACCGCTCGGACTCGATGTTCTGGGACACCGTCTCGGAACGCTCCACACTGACCCGGGCGGCCGCGGCGGCCGTGTTCGGCTGTGCGCTGGCCCTGCGGGCCGAACAGGCGGACCTGGTGGAGTTCGGCTGGACCAGCAAGGAGGTGCCGTTCACACCGGGCGAACCGGTGCTGGACGTGCGGAAACGCTTCCACCGGCTGGGCGGCACCCACACGACGAAAGCCCTACGAGACCACTACCGGGGCCACGACAGGGTCCTGATCGTCACCGACGAGCAGGCCGCGCCCTACCACCCCGGAGGCGCCACCGAACCGGTGCCGCCGGAGGTCCCGGTCTACACCTGGAACCTGGCGGGCTACCACCCCGCCCACGCCCCCACGGGCCCCCACCGCCACACCTTCGGCGGCCTGACGGACGCCGCCTTCCGAATGATCCCCCTCATCGAATCCGGCCTGCGGGCGACGTGGCCCTGGACGGCGCAGGACGACGAGGGAACGATCGCCGACGCCTGAGGGGTGGACCCGAGCGGTGGAGCGCTCGGGACGGATCGGCATGACACCCCCTAGCCTGGAGGCATGGCAGTGGTGCGGGTCGGTGGCGTCGACGTGGCCTATACGCGGAACGGGCGCGGGCCGCTCGTGGTGCTCGTGCACGGGGCCGGCAGCGACGGGCGGATGTGGCAGCCGCAGGTCGAAGCGCTGGCCGGCGAGTTCACGGTGGTGGCCTGGGACGAACCGGGGTCGGGGCGGTCCGGCGCCCTGCCGGCCGGCTTCGGACTCGAGGACTTCGCGCACGCGCTCGCCGCCGTGATCGAGGACGTGGGGCTCGGGCCCGCGCAGGTCGCCGGGCTGTCCTGGGGCGGGACGGTGGTCCTGGAGCTGTACCGGCGGCGGCCCGACCTGGTGCGTTCGCTGCTGATGGTCGACACGTACGCCGGCTGGAAGGGCTCGCTGCCCGCGGAGGAGGTCGCTGCGCGCGTCGAGGGGGCTCGGCGGATGTTGGCGGTGCCACGGGAGGAGTTCGACGCCACGCTGCCGGGGCTCTACGCCGCCGGTCCGCCGGAGCGCTTCACGGCGGTGCTGGACGCCATGAGCCGCGATGTCCGGCCGGAGAGCATGGCCGCGCAGCTGTCGCTGATGGCCGAGGCCGACGAGATGGACCTGCTGCCCCGGATCACGGTGCCGACCCTGCTGCTCTGGGGCGAGCTGGACGTCCGCTCGCCCCTGGAGGTCGCCTACGCCTTCCAGGACGCCATCCCGCACGCCGAGCTGGTGGTCATCCCCGGGGTGGGCCACATGAGCAACCTGGAGGCGCCGGAGGCCTTCACGGACGCGGTTCGCACGTTCTGCCGTGCACACGTCCAGGAATAGCCCTCTCGAACGCCGGTCGACCCGGTCGAGGGCGCCGGCGGCGCGTCGTCAGGAGTTCGGGACGTGACGTGGCCCTCGAGGACCCGACGCTCCCGGGCGCGGCTCCCGCAGCGTCAGGATGTACGTCGCCGTCAGTGCCACCGCGCGGTCCTCGTCGTGCGACAGCGCCTCCAGGGCGTCCGACGCCTTGTTCCCCGGGATGTCCGCCAGTGCCTGTGTCAGCCTGCGGCGCGCCGCCGCATCGACCGGGTCGTGCGCGAGGCGGGCGACGAGACCGGTGGTGATCCGGTCGGCCCGGTCGGGGCGGCTCGCCAGTGCGCTCAGCGCGTCGGCCGCGTCGACGTCGTTCGTCTCCTCCGTGACCATGTCGATGAGCGTCGGGATCGCCTCGGCCTCTCCGCGTGCCCCGAGCGCGAGCGCCGCGTGCCTGCGGACCGCGGGGTCGGTGGTCGCGAGCGCCTCGCGCAGGAGCGCGGTCGCCTCGTCGTCGGTGAGTTCGGCTACGGCCTGCACGGCACGTTCCCGTACCTCGGCCGCCGGTGAGGCGAGGCCCTCCGCGAGGAGCGCGATCACGTCGCCGTCACCCGACTGTGCCAGGGCCCATCGCAGGGCTCCGGCGACGTTCGGGTCCGTCTCGTTCAAGGCCGCCTCGACCAGCGCCTCCACCGGTACGGGGATCTCCTCGACCGAGGACAGTGCCGCGCGCTGCCGCTTGCCCGCGCTCTCCGACCCCAAGGCGTGGAGGAGTGCCACGATCTGGAGGACGTCCTCCCAGCCCGCGGGCTCGGCGGCACCGATCCGGCGCAGTCGTGTGAGCAGCACCGTCTCGGCCGCGATGCGTTCCCGCGTCCCACGGATGAGGTCCTCGACCAGCTTCGCGGGAGTGAAGCCGGGATCGTCAAGCGCGCTTCCCACGTCACGCAGCGACAGCCCCAGGGACCTCAGGCTCTCGATGTGGAAGATCCGCCGGATGTCCTCGCCGGAGTACTCCCGGTAGCCGGAGCCGGTACGGCCCGTCGGCCGCACCAGGCCCAGCGACTCGTAGTGGCGGAGCATGCGGGCGCTGACCCCGGACCGCCGTGCCACGTCGCCGATCAGCATGCGCTACCGCTCCTCCTGGCTGGTCGTTCCGAGGGCGACGACACGCTTCGCCTCCTCGATCGCGAACGCGAATCCGGCGTCCGGGTCGTGCAGCAGTCGTTCCGTGGCGAGCGCATGCTGCCGCGCGCCGGGGGAGCCGTTCCCCGTCGCGGCGCTCAGCGTCGGCAGGATCACCTCGCCGAGGCCGATCAGCGCCCTGCTGAGGCTCAGCTGCGTCTCCCGCCCGCCCCGCCCGAGCTGCGTCGCCAGCACCTCGGCCAGCTCGGCCCGCTCCTCTTCGGGTACCAGTACGCCCGCCGCCCGCCACGCGCTCCGCGCCACCTCGTCGTCGGCGTCGGACAGCAGCGCCCGCGTGATCGCCGGCCAGGCCCGACGGTCCCCGATCTTGGACAGCGTGTGCAGCGCCTGACTCCGTGCCTGCGCCCGCTCCGAGCGCACCTCGCCGAGTAGCCCCGGGAGCGTGAGGGCCGGCGGGTGCCGGGTGAGTGCCCAGGTGAGCATCTCGCGTACCTGAAAGTCGGGCTCGATCGCGCAGCGCTCGACGAGCTTGTCGACGAACCGGGGGTCGGGGGCCGTGCCGACCGCGAGCGCTGCCCGCAGTCGAACCGACGAGCTGCCGGCCTCCAGGCCCTGGAGAGCGCGCGCCGCGTCCGTGCCGTCTGTCGTCATGGTCATCGGGACCACCTCCTCGCCCGCAGTCAAGACCTTGTCATCGTGTCAAGGTCAAGCGCGGCGCCACGCCAGGCCATGCCGGGCCACGTGGCGTGACGTTGCGCGGCCGTCCCTACCGCTCCGCGACAGCCACCGCCACCGCCGCCGCGTACGCAGGAGCGACCCGTACGTCGGCGAGCGACCAGCCCGGTACGGTGGCCGGCTCAGGACCCATTCCCATGTACGTACGGTCGAGGCCCCCGGCCAGCCCTTCTCCCGTGCCCTTGAGATAGGCCTCCTTGCGCGCCCAGCACTGCGCGAACGCGGCCGGCCGGTCCTCCGCGGGCAGCCGCGCGAACTCCTCCCGCTCCCGCGGGTGCAGGCTGTCCGCCACGAGGTCCGACACCTCGGCCTCCGGGTGTTCCTCGACGTCCACGCCCACGGGCGTCGCGGCGATACCGACGAGCGCCAGGTCCCCGCTGTGCGAGAGCGAGAAGTGGAACCCACCGCCCCGCACGGCCGGCCGGCCGTGCGGACCGGCGCAGACGGGGCAGTCCTCCCTGAAGAACTCCACCTTGTCCGCCCGTACCCCCAGGTAGTGCCCGAGCAGACGCCGCAGCCCGCCGTGCGCGGCGAGGTACCGGGCCCGGTGGTCCGCCCGTATCAGGGCCTGCCACCGTCGGCGCTCCTCGGCGTCCAGAAGGGCGGGTGCGCCCGGGTCCTCCGCCAGGGGCAGCAGCCAGAGCGCCATGGTTCCGTCGGCGACGGGCGGTACGTCCGAATGCGGCGTGTCGCCGGCGCGCAACACCCGTACGGGGGTGATCTCCAGGGTCATGCCACCATTCTGCACCGGTCGCGTCCGACCGCTCGGCCGACTTCCCCGCAGAGGGCGGCCGAGCGGTCGGATGTCCTCGGGCAGCCCGCCCGTGCGCGCTCAGCCCGTGGCCGCGCCGAACCACGTCGGCAGGTGTTCGAGCAGCTCCTGCTGGTCCTCGCCGACCCAGGCCACATGGCCGTCCGGTCGCAACAGGACCGCGGGCACGTCGAGTTCGCCGCTGACCTGGACGACGTGGTCGACCCGGTCCGCCCAGCCCTCGACCGAGAGCCGGCCGGTCTGGTCGAGGAGCAGTCCGCGACCCTCGTGCATCCGCTCGTAGAGACGCCCCTGCTTCAGCTCCAGGTCACGCATCCGCTTGCCAAGGAGTTCGTTCCCCTCGCCGAAGTCGTAACGCACCGAGATCGCCGTGATCTTCTCGATGAGGTACCGGTTGACGTCCTCGAACTCCACGAGTTCCGCGAGCAGTCGGCGCACCGCCTGCGCACCGGGCTCGGTCGACATCAGCTGGATCTGGGCACGGGTGTTGTCCAGGACGTCCGTGGCCACCGGGTGCCGCTCGGCGTGGTAGCTGTCGAGAAGCCCCTCGGGCGCCCAGCCGGCGACGGCGGCGGCCAGCTTCCAGCCCAGGTTGAACGCGTCCTGGATACCGAGGTTGAGGCCCTGCCCGCCGGTCGGCGGGTGGATGTGTGCCGCGTCGCCCGCGAGGAACACCCGGTCGACCCGGTACCGCTCGGCCTGCCGGGTCGCGTCGCCGAACCGGGAGAGCCAACGCGGCGAGTGCGCACCGAAGTCCGTCCCGGCGATCGCCCGCAGCTGCTCCTTGAACTCGTCGAGCGTCGGCGCGGTCGAGCGGTCCTCGGCCACCCCCTCGGCGGGCACGACGACCCGGAAGACCCCGTCCCCCAGGGGCATGGCACCGAACCGCAGTTGGGTCTTGCGGACCTCGGTCATCACCGCGGTCAGCTCCTCCTGCGAGACGGTCAGCTCCATCTCGCCCAGCAGCGTCTCCACCCGGGACGGCTCACCGGGGAACGCGACGCCGAGCAGCTTGCGCACCGCGCTGCGGCCGCCGTCGCAGCCGACGACGTACCGCGCGCGGAGCTCCTCGCCGTCGGCCAGTTCGACGGTCACGCCGTCCGCGTCCTGGCTCAGGCCGACCACCTCGCAGCCGCGGCGGATCTCGGTTCCGACCTCGGTCGCGTGCTCGGTCAGCAGCCGCTCGGTCACCTGCTGCGGAATGGCGAGAACGTACGAATGGGCCGTGTCCATGCCCTCCGGCCAGGTCTTGCCGAGCCCCGCGAAGAAGCCTCCGACCGCGATCTGGTTCCCGAGCCCGAGGAACCGCTCCAGCAGACCGCGCTGGGCCATCACCTCGATGCTGCGCACGTGCAGCCCCTGCGCGCGCGACTGCCGGGTCGGCTCCGCCTCCTTGTCCAGTACGAGCACGTCGACGCCGTGCAGCCGCAGCTCTCCGGCCAGCATCAAGCCGGTCGGGCCGCTGCCCACCACGATCACGTCACACAAGAGAACCGCCCCGTTTCGCTAGATTGCGTCCAGCCAGCCGCCGGTCGCGGGGCACTTGGCCCCGAGAGCGTATCGATCTTGCGAAAACGTTGATTTCCGCAGGTCACTGGCTACGGCTGGAGATTCTGCACCACGACGGGGGCCTTGCCGCAAGGCCCCCTGTGCGCTATACATTGAGAGTGGCGAGGAGACGTTTCAGCTCCTTGCCTTTTTCCTTTTCTCCTTCGTGGTCAGGCGACGGGCGGCTCTCCTGAGGTCCGCGCGGGCGTCCACGCGGCGGCCGCGGTCGACTCGCCCGACCACTCGCGTGTTACTGGTTGGTAGGGCATGCTGGCGGCAACCATCCACACGGCCGGGGGCTGAGGTAGCGGTGACGACTTTCGAAGAACGGGCCACGGTGCACGCCTTCCGGGACGACGCGCTGGGCGAGCACGACGCCGTCGGGCTGGCCGCGGCGATACGGCGGGGCGAGGTCAGCGCCGCCGAGGTCGCCCGGGACGCGGCCGCGCGCGTGCGGGAGGTCGAGGACCGGCTCCACGCGGTCCAGGTGTACATCGACGCCCCCTCGTTCGCCACCGGCCCCGGCGCCTTCGCCGGAGTGCCGACCTTCGTCAAGGACAACACCGACTACCTGGGGCTGCCCACCGGTCACGGCAGCGCGGCCTTCACCCCGCGCCTCGCCCGGCGTCACGCGCCCTTCACCCGCCAGCTCCTGAGCAGCGGCGTCACGGTCCTCGGCAAGACCCGGCTGCCCGAGTTCGGATTCAGCCCCGCCACGGAGTACGAGGCCGCCGAACCGGTCCGCAACCCGTGGAACACCGGCTGCTCGGCGGGCGGTTCGTCGGGCGGCAGCGCGGCGCTCGTCGCCGCGGGCGCGGTGCCGATCGCCCACGCCAACGACGGCGGCGGGTCGATCCGCATCCCCGCCGCCTGCTGCGGTCTTGTCGGCCTCAAGCCGACCCGCGGCCGGGTCGTGACGAACCCGCAGAGCCGCCAACTCCCCCTGGACATCGTCTCCGACGGCATCGTGAGCCGTTCGGTACGGGACACCGCCGCGTTCCTCGCCGCCGCCGAGACCCACTGGCGGAACCCGAAGCTGCCGCCCCTCGGTCTGGTCGAGGGACCGTCCGAACGGCGCCTGCGCGTCGGGTTCCTGATCGACTCACCGAACGGTGTCCACGCCGACCCCGCGACCCGGGCGGCCGTCATGGACACCGTCGCGACGCTCGAACGGCTCGGCCACACCGTGGAGCCGGTCGAACTCCGCCTCGACCCGCGGTTCACCGACGACTTCCTCACGTACTGGGGCATGCTGTCGTTCCTCATCGGCGTCACGGGCCGGACCTTCGGTCCGGACTTCGACCGGCACCGGATGGACGGCCTCAGCCGGGGACTGCGCGAGGACTACGTGAAGAGCTGGCGGCGCACGCCGGGCGTGCTGCGGAGGCTGAAGCGGACGAGGGAGGCGTACGCGGCGGCGTTCCGCGGACTCGACCTCGTCCTCACCCCCGTACTGGCGCACACCACGCCGCGGATCGGTCACCTCAGTCCGACCGTGCCGTACGCGACGCTGGTCGAGCGGATCCTCGCGTACGTCGCCTTCACACCGGTCAACAACGTCGTCGGGACGCCGTCGATCTCGGTCCCCGCGGCGAGCGCCACGGAGGACGGGCTGCCCATCGGCGTCATGTTCTCCGGCCGCCCCGGCAGCGAACGGACGCTGCTGGACGTCGCGTACGCGCTGGAGGCGGACCGCCCGTTCCGGCGTATCCAGGACGTCTGATCAGCCGTCGCCGCCGAGGGCGCGCAACAGCTGTGCCTTGTTCATCTTCGAGCGGCCGTCGATATGACGGCGCTTGGCCTCTTCGTAGAGCTGGTCGTACGTGCGCCCCTGGGCGCCGCTGTGAGAGCGCCGGCCACCGCGCTCGCCGGACGACATGTCCTCCCGGGACAGCCGGCTCGACGTCTCGGCCTCGCCGTGCCGGGCCCGTTCCTTGTTCACGGTGCGGGCGGCGATCTCCTTGGCGCGCTTCTCGCTCTCGCCGCGCTCCTCCGCGCTCTCCTTGATGTGCTCGTACTGCCGTTCCCGCTTCGGGCTGGATCCGCGAGGCATGACGTGCTCCTTCCCGCCTGCGCCGATTTCCGCATGCGCCGGTCCGCTCGGTTCGCTCACGCGCCGAGCGGTTCTCCGGTGCGGATACCCGCCGCCTCTCCCCGCACTCCCCTCACTCCTGCTTCTTCGCGGTGTGCCGGGTGCGGGCCCACAGCGGCAGGGCGAACCAGCACAGCAGGTACCAGACCAGGACCCCGGCCACGAGCCACGGCACGATCGCGTTGTCGGTCGCCACGCGGAGGATGAGGATGAGCGCGCTGGTGAGGGTGGCGACCAGGAGCAGGATCCCGATGAAGGTCAGCCGGGACGCCCACATGACCGCCGCGGGTTTGATCCGCCGACCGGCCACGAGGCGGTGGAAGGAGACCGGGCCGATGAGCGCGCCGGTGGCCAGCGAGCCGAGAACCACCGTCAGGATGTAGATCGCCTTGTCGGCCGACCCGAGGCTCTCGTACCGGGGAGTGAACACCACCGTCAGGAGGAAGCCGAGGAGGATCTGGACGCCGGTCTGGACCACCCGGATCTCCTGCATGAGGTCCTGCCACTGCCGGTCGGCACGCTCGTCCGCGGTCTCGTCGCGCCCGCGAGCGGCTTTCCCGCCCGCGCGCGTTCCGTCCTCGTCGCCGCGCACGTCACCCGCGCCTCGACGAGCGGTTTCCTCGCCTCCGCGCGCGGTCTCCCCGCCTCCGCGCATGCTCTCCTGGCCATCCGGCCGCCCCTCGGCCAGCCCCCGTCCGGTCTCGCGGTCAGTCATCCGTCTCACCTTCCGGTTCCGGTTCGAGGGGCCCGCGCGGGGCCGGGGCCGTACGACACGTCTTCCCTGCCCGGCCCGTCGCAGCCGTTCCGCCGCGGATCTTCGTCGCATCACACGACAGCCCGGTCGCGGGCGGCTCGGTCGACCACGGCGCGTACTCCACGCGGCCGGAGGGCTTCCGCTCGCCGTGCCCGGAGCCCTCGGCGTATCGTCGGCCACAGCTCGGAATTCTGCGCCGACGGGAACCGGAGTGCCGGATGCCAAGGGATGCGACAGGGACGGGTGACGCCGGGCTCGGCGGCCCACGCCTGACGGCCGGGGTCCGGTGGAGCGGCGCCACGGCCGTCGTCACGGTGGCGGGGGAGCTCGACCGCGACACGCAGGAGCCCCTGCGCACGGCGCTGACCGAGGCCCTGGACCGGCATCCCGAACGGACAGTCGTGGACTGCGGACGACTGACGTTCTGCGACTCGACCGGGCTCAATCTGCTGCTCACGACACGACTGGACGCGATGGAGTCCGGCAGCCGGCTGGAACTCGCCGCGCTGCGCCCGCCCGTCGCCCGGGCCTTCGACATCACCGGCGTCGTGGCGGTCTTCACGGTGTACGACGAGCTGCCCGCGGACCTGGCCGAGGAGGAGCACCCGTGAACGCGACGCGGCACCGGGCGCGGTGGAGGCAGGGATGAGTGAACCGGTCCGGTCCAGGGGGCAGATCAGACGGCTCGTCCTGCGGAGCGGGGAGTCGGTGGTCGCACGGTGCCGTGACTTCTGCCGGGTGGCGCTCACCGACTGGGACTGGCCCGGTCCGCCGGAGGGCACCGGCCTCACGGCGGAGGAGCGGGACTTCGCGATCGAGGACGTGCTCCTGATCGTCTCGGAGGCCGTGACCAACGCCTGCCTGCACGCGGGCGGCCCCACGGAGCTGGTCATCCGGCTCGCCCCCGCCGAACCGCGGAGCGACGATACGGAGACCGGCGCGGAGACCGGGACGGCCGGAGACCTACGGATCGAGGTGAACGACCGGAGCAGCCGGATTCCGGTCTTCCGCCCACGGGGTGCGCCGGGCCAACCGGGCGGCAACGGCCTGATAGTGATCGACCGGCTCGCGCGTGCGTGGGGAGCCGTCCCCAGGGAGGCGGGCAAGTCCTTCTGGGTGGAGGTGGCGGCCCCGGTCCCGGCGAACGGGCCGGCGCTCGATCCGGAGCCGTCGCGGGCGGCGTCGGGCCGTGGAGGCCCCCGTGGGGGTGATGGCGCGACCCTGGACGGCGGCCCGTGACGTGCGGCCGTCGAGCGGCCGCCGTGCGGCCCCGGCCCCCGGTCCTACCGGTGCGGTGCCGACGTGGTCGCGACGGTCGGGACGGTCGCGGTCGGTGGCTCGTCCGCCGTCAGGGCTGTCCGCAGACCGCCGAGGATGCGGCTGAGGAGACGCGACACGTGCATCTGTGAGAGGCCGAGGCGTTCGCCTATCTCCGCCTGGGTCAGCTCGTCGCCGAACCGCAGCGCCAGGATCGCGCGGTCGCGCGAGGAGAGGGCGGCGACGAGCGGCTTGAGCGCCTCCAGGTTCTCGATCTTCTCGAAGGAGTCGTCCTCGCTGCCGAGGCAGCGTGCGAGCATGCCGGGGCCGCCGTCCTCGTCGTCCACGGGAACGTCGAGCGAGCGACTGGAGAATCCGTTCGCGGCGACCCGGCCTTCGCACAGTTCCGCCTCGGTGATGTGGAGGCGGTCGCCGAGCTCGGCGGCCGTCGGCGGGCGACCCAGCTCCTGTTCGAGGGCGTCGTTCGCCTTGGCCAGGTCCAGGCGCAGTTCCTGCAGCCGGCGCGGTACGTGGACGCTCCAGCTCGTGTCCCTCAGATGCCGCCGTATCTCACCGAGCACGGTCGGCAGGGCGAAGGACATGAACTCGTTGCCCCGCTCGGGGTCGAACCGGTTGATCGCCTTGATCAGACCGACGGTGCCGACCTGGACGATGTCCTCCCAGGACTCGTTGGAGTGGCGGAAGCGGGTCGCGGCGTACTTGACCAGACTGAGGTTCAGCTCGACGAGGGTGTTGCGTACGTACGAGTAGTCCGCCGTGCCCTCCTCGAGCACGCTCAGCCGCTCGAACAGGGCGGACGAGAGAAGGCGGGCGTCCGAGGTGCTCACCGCCAGGGGATCCGCGATCTCAGGGAGCCCGGCCGGCGGCTCGGGACCGTGCCGGACCGGCCGGCGGTCGCTCGGCAGGGAGTGGCGGTCTCGTGAGACGGCCTGGTCGCGGCTCCGGACGGTGGTGGTGCGGTGGTTCGACATGAAGGCTCCTCGTGCGAGGTCCCTCTGGCTTCATACCCGCTCCCGCACCCCACAAGCGACGTGGCGTGGCCGACGGAGGGGAGAAGGCGGGAGAAGGCAGGGGAATACGGAGGGAATGCGGGGGAATACGAACGGATCGTCGGGGCAGGGGCCCGTTGAAACGCCCGGGGGAAGCGGGGCGGGGCGCGGAGCGGGGCCGAAGGAGCGCGGGGGACGAACAAGGACTGGGTGGGAAGAACAGTGACCACAGGGCATCGCACGGAACAGCCCCCGCCGGACGGGATCCGGCCCCCCGTTCCGCATGACGCCGCCGAGGCGCGCGCCAGGGTGGCGGCGGTGCTGGAGGTGGCCGCGGCGGGGGAGCGCGGCCCGCAGTCCACCACCGCCGTCGGGGACGCGCTGCTCGTGACGTCCGAGCTGGTGACCAACGCGCTGCGTCATGCGGGAGGTCTCACCGGATTCGCCGTGGAACTCCACCAGGGCGCGGTGACGATCACCGTCGCGGACGCGAGTGACGAGCTGCCGCACACCGGAGACGGCCGTGGGGCGGATGGGGTGGCGGATCGGGCCTCCGGGCTGACGGAGGGTGGTTTCGGGTGGTCCCTGGTCAGGTTGCTCGCCCAGGAGATCAGACTGTCGCTGCCGCCGGAGGGCGGCAAGATCATCGAGGTGCGGTTGCCGCTTCATTGAGGCCGTCCCGTCTTCGGCGGCGAGAAGAGTTCTCCCGTGCCGGTCAGCTGGAGCAGGCGGGTCATCCGCGGGCTCACGGGGCCGAGAGCGAGGGGTGTGAGGGGCGCGAGGGAGTCGCCTCCGCCGTCGGGGCGACGAGGGGCGGCCCACGAGGCCCATGCCGCCCATGCGGCCCGCGCCGCCCACGAGGCCCGCGCGGTCAGGAAGGCGCGCAGACCGGCGCAGTCGCAGAAGGTGACGGCCGCGAGGTCGAGCGTGACGCCTTCCGGGTGGGCGTGCAGCGCGGCGAGCAGGCTCCGGTGGAGCTGCGGGGCGGTGACGCTGTCGATCTCGCCGCTGACGACGACGGTGCCGTCCGGCGTGACCTCCACGGTCATCTGTGCGTCCGGGCCGATCGCGGGCGCCAGAGGGTCGGTCTTCCCGGCGGGCGACCGGAGATCGGTGGAGCGGTCTGGAAGGGGGTGCACGGTGAGCTCCCAGTGGCCAGCCAAACCTGGTCTTTCGAGACTTATCGTCCTCTTCCTCGTGTAACCCGTCAATCATTACACGAGAAAAATTTCCGGTCTTGCGGCTCGTGATTAAAACGTCGCATAATGGGGTGTATGAGTGACCTTTCAGGCGATCGTCAGTCGTGGACCTTCCTGACGAATCACGCCCGAGTGCTCGTGGTGATCGCCAGAGATCCCGGCGTACGCCTGCGTGATGTCGCCGCCGCGTGCGGGGTGACCGAGCGAACGGTGCAGGGGATCGTCGCCGACCTGGAGGCCGCCGGATACCTGACGCATTCGCGGGAGGGCCGGCGCAACCGCTACCGCCTGGCCCCCGGCAAGCGATTCCGGCACCCGCTGGAGGGCGACTACGAGATCACCGGCCTCCTGGACCTGCTCAAGGCGGCCCCGAACGACGGCGGCCACGTGGCCCGCACCGGGACGATCGACACCGACTCCCGGTCGCGCGTCGACTCCTGAGGAGTGCCTGCCGAGTCTCCCTCAGCCGGTGCCGGCCGGCACTTCGTCAGCCGTGTAGGCCGGGCCTCCGCTAGCCGTTGAGGAACTCGGCGCACCGGTAGGGGCCGAGGGCCGGGCCTTCCGGCTGGCGCAGCGTGACCTCCACGTCGTCGGCCCTGACCTTCGGATCCAGCACGGACTGGGCGCGGGCGAGCGTGCACACCAGCTGCCCCGTGCCCTGGTCCCGGCCCGTCGGCGCGTACGGGTCCTCCAGGCGCACCGTGACCTGCGCGCCCCGGCCCGTCACCGTGTAGCCGCCGAGCTCGACGAGGTTGGTGAGGCCGTCACGCTGTTCCGCGGGCGGCGGGCCGTCCGCGAGCAGCTTCACCACCGAGCCGAGGTTCTCGATCTCCCGGTCGAGTACGGGAACACCCCGCAGCCCGCTGTCCGACGCGTAGTACAGCCGGATCCCGCGCGTCAGCCCGGTCGCAGGCTCGCCCGCCCCTATCACCCCCGTCGGCTGCACACCGCACCCCACCAGGGCGACCCCGAGGACGGAGACCAGCACTCCCGCGCGTACCTTCATTCCGCGTCCTCTCCCGTACGCCGCAGGGGCAGCCACAGGGTGAACACCGCTCCGCCCTCCGGTCCTTCGGCGACGTCGATCGTGCCGCCGTGCAGCCGCGCGTTCTCCAGGGCGATCGCCGTCCCGAGGCCGCTGCCCTGTCCGCCGGTGTCGGCCGCGCTCCGCGTGCGGGCCGCGTCCGCCTTGTAGAACCGGTCGAACACCCGCTCCCGTGCCTCCGGCGGCAGCCCCGGGCCACGGTCGGCGACCTCCACGGTCACCCACTCGCCCCCGGCCACGGCGACGTCCGCGCTCGGCGTCGTCCTCGTCGCCCTCGTGGTCCGCGCCGCCCCCGCGACCGCCGTCGTCGTCCGCGTTCGCGTCCTCGTGCCGAGGGTCACGGTGACCGGCGGCGCTCCGTGCCGGAGCGCGTTGCCCACCAGGTTCGCCACGATCACATCGACGCGGCGCCGGTCGACCACGGCCCGTACGCCCTCGTCGAGACGGACCTCCACCCGCTCGGTCCAGCCGCGCAGCGCCAGGGAAGCCCGTACCGTGTCGGCGAGATCGGTCTCGGCCGCGTTGAGCCGGATCGCGTTCGCGTCGAAGCGGGAGATCTCCATCAGGTCCTCGACGAGCCGCGAAAGCCGCGCCGTCTCCGCGCCCACCGTGCGGGCCGCCCGCGCGGCGTCCGGGGGCAGCTGGTCGGCGTCCTCCTCCAGGACCGTCGCCACCATCGTCATCGCCGCGAGGGGCGTCCGCAGTTCGTGCGACACGTCCGCGACGAAGCGGCGCGCCTTCGCCTCCTGCTCGCGCAGGCGCGTGTCGGAGGCCTGCAGGGCGTCCGCCGTGTCGTTGAACGTCCTTGCCAGATCAGCGAGTTCGTCGTGTCCCGAGACCGCGACCCGGCTCCCGAGGTCACCCTCCGCGAGCTCACGCGTGGCCCGCCCCAGCTTCCGTACGGGGCGGAGGACCGTTCCGGCGGCGAGCAGCGCCAGGACGGCGGCCAGCACCACCACCGGCAGGATGCCCGCCCGCACGGAGTCCAACAGGGCTGCGGTGTCGTCGCGTTCGGCGCGGAGATCGGTGATCGCGAAGACCTCGAGGCCGGAGAAGCGACGATCCCCGTCCGCGTACGTCACGGGCATGCCGACCACCAGATACGGCTCGTCCCGCCACATCACCCGCTGGAACCGGGTTCCGTCCCCGGCCCGCACCGCGGTCCGCAGCGCGACGGTGATCCGGCCGCCCGTGTCGGCGAGGGGGTCGGACACCGCGACGAGGTCCTGGTAGCGGGCCACGACGATCCGGGCGCCGAGGCCCTCCGAGACCTTCGCCGCGAACCGGGCCAGCGACCGCTGGTCCGGCGGCAGGTCGAAATCGGCCGCGACCGCGGTGACCCGCGTCCGTACGTCGTTCACGGCGGCGTCCTGCGTACGCCGGAGGACCGCGGTCCGCGCGTCCCGGTAGGCGAGCGCGGTCGCGGTCACCGCGCTGATGAGCGCGACGACGACGAAGGTCACGACGAGCCGGGTCCGCAACCCTCCGACGAGCCGCCGGGAGCGCCGCTTCGGGGGGTCCCCGGCGGGCCCGGAACCGCCGGCCCGGCCGGTGTCTCCGGTCCTGCTCACAGCGGCCCGAAGCGGTAGCCGAAGCCCCGCACGGTCTGGACGTACCGAGGCTTCGCGGGTACGTCCTCCAGCTTCGCCCGCAGCCGTCCGACCGCGGCGTCCACCAGCCGGGAGTCACCGAGGAAGGTGTGCTCCCAGACCGAGGCGAGGAGCTGCTCGCGGCTGAACACCCGGCCGGGCGAGGCGGACAGTTCGAGGAGCAGACGCAGTTCGGTGGGCGGAAGGGGGATCAGGACGCCGTGTTTGGTGACGGTGAGACCGGCGCGGTCGATCACCAGGCCGGCGGAGTCGGCGGCGGCCGACCGTCGGGCACCCGCCGATCCGGCCGATCCGGCCGATCCCGCCGCTCCTGCGGCTCCCGACGGCTCCGCGCGCCGCAGTGCGGCCCGGATGCGGGCCTCCAGGACGGGCGCGGTGACCGGCTTGACCACGTAGTCGTCGGCGCCGGCCTCCAGACCCGTCACGATGTCGTGGTCGTCCCCGCGCGCGGTCAGCATGATGACCGGAAGCGTGGTCGTCCGGGCACGGATGCGGCGGCACACCTCGAATCCGTCCATCCCCGGCAACATCAGGTCGAGGACGGCCAGCTCGACCTTCTCCCCGTCCGGGGCGTCGAGCAGCGCGAGCGCCTCCTCGCCGGTGGCCGCCGTGTCGACGTCGTACCCGTGCCGGCGCAGCACGAGCTCCATTCCGTCCCGTACGGACGCGTCGTCCTCGATGAGCAGTACATGCGGCATGCCGTCGATTATGGGTGCCGCGAGGGCCCGCCCATCGCCCCGGAGGGGGCTCGATGCGCAGGTCGGGGGCATTGTTACGTTCTCATCATGTCGCCATGGAATCGCCATCACGTGGCATGACGAGGGTGGTCGTCATGACCCCGAAGACAAGCTCCCGCGTGCTTCCCCGTGCGATGTCCCGCGTGATTCCCCGTTCCCTCCGCCGTGCCGTCCCGGGCCCCACCGCCCGGCTGCGCCTGACCGCCCTCGCCGTGCTCCCCGTCCTGGCCTTCTCCGCGGCGTGCGGCAGCGGTGACGACAGCGCCGGTGGTGCCGGGAAGAACGACGAGATCGCCTCGGTGCCGGAGACCACCACCGTCCCGCCGTCCGAGCGGAACGACACCACCCCGAGCGCCCGGCCCGCCGGGAAGAGCGCCTTCTACGACGCCCAGCTGGACTACGTCCGGTGCATGCGCGTCAAGGGCGGCTACGAGGACTTCCCCGACCCCAAGCTCAGCGGGCACCTCGACTGGGGGAAGGTCGAGGAGATCTCCTCCCGGCCCGGCCAGATGGAGGCCGCCAAGGGCGGCAGGAACGGCGTCTGCGTCGACGAGCTCCAGAAGGTCATGCTGGCCGAGCCCGAGCGCAACCAGCAGAAGGACTACGAGTCGATGCTGGAGCACGCCCAGTGCATGCGGGACAACGGCGTCTCCCGGTTCACCAACCCCACGATGAGCGGCGGCAACGCCCAGCCGGGCGGCGACCCCAACCCGGCGTCCCCGGCCATCGACAGCGACTCACCGGTGTACAAGCAGGCCCGCCAGGCGTGCAAGTCGAAGCTGCTCGACGGTCTGGACGGCATGCAGTGAAGCGCCGCACCGCTTTCCGTACGCTCGGCGCGGTGACGGTCGCCGCCGCGGTCACCGGGGGAGTCGTCCTCCTCGGCGACGTCGGACTCCTCGACGGGGCCGCGGGCGGCTCCGGTACCGACGGGAAGGGCGGCGATCCGCCGCCCGCCACCGCGACCGTCGTACGGACCGACCTCGTCCGGTCCAAGACCGTCGACGGCAGGCTCGACTTCGCGCAGCGCCGCCCCGTCAAGTCCGCCGTCGACGGCACCGTCACGGTCGCCGCCACCGAGGGCGCGACGCCGACCCGGGGGCAGGCCCTGTACGAGCTGAACGACAAGCCCGTCACCCTCCTCTACGGCCCCGTCCCGATGTTCCGCGAGATGAGGACGGGCGACCGGGGCAGCGATGTACTCCAACTGGAGCGGAACCTCCGCGACTTGGGATACGGAGCGGGGCTCTACGTCGACACGCGCTACGACAGGGACACCGAGACGGCGGTCAAGCGGTGGCAGAAGTCCCTGAACCGTGAGCCCACCGGCAAGGTCGGCAGAGGAGACGTCGTCTTCCTGCCCGGCCAGGTCAAGGTGGTCTCCGCGGACGCCGCGCTTGCCGACCAGGTCGGCCCCGGTGAGGCCGTCCTGACGATCGCCTCCACCCAGCCCGTGGTGAGGGCTCACCTGGACCAGACCGACGGCGCGCTCACCGCCGCCGGCACCAAGGTCGAGGTCACCCTGCCCAGCGGAAAGACCGTGGCCGGGCGGGTCGCCGGGACCGTACGCCCCGAGGAGACCGGCTCGGGAGACGGTGCCGTATCGCAGGAAGGCATCGTCGTCGAGGTCGTCCTCGACGGCGGGGCGCGTGCCGCCTCCGGCGAGGACGCCAGGGCGTCGGCCGGCGTGACGTTCGTCAGCGAGGCCCGCAAGGGAGTCCTCGCGGTGCCCGTCGAGGCGGTCCTCGCCCTGCGCGGCGAGAACGGCGGTTACGGCCTCCAGATCGTCCAGGGCACCACCACGAGGACGATACGGGTGGAGACCGGCATGACCGCCGACGGGCAGATCGAGGTCAGCGGCCCGGACGTGAGGGAAGGCCTGAAGGTCGGAACGGCGGCCTCATGACCCCGGCCCGCGACAGGACCGCCGCAGCCCCCACCCGGTCGCCGGCGGCTCCCACCGGCACCCCCGCGGCCCCCGCCCCCGTCGTGGAACTGCGTGACGCCACCAAGTCGTACCCCGGCGGTGTCCACGCACTGCGCGGAGTGAACCTCACCATCGGCGAGGGCGAACTGCTCGCCGTCGTCGGCCCCTCCGGGTCCGGCAAGTCCACGATGCTCCACGTCATGGGCACCCTCGACAAGCCCACCGGCGGCACCGTCCGGATCGCCGGCCACGACGTGTCCGCACTCTCCGACAGCCGGCTCTCCGCACTCCGCGCCCGCCACGTCGGCTTCGTGTTCCAGCACTTCCACCTGGCGGCGGGGCGCGACGCCGTCGACAACGTCGCCGACGGGCTGCTGTACGCGGGCGTGCCGCTCCGGGAACGCAGGGCGCGGGCACGGACCGCGCTCGACCGGGTGCGCCTGGGCCACCGCCACGCCCACACGCCGAACGAGCTGTCCGGCGGAGAGAAGCAGCGCGTGGCCATCGCCCGCGCGCTGGTGGGGGAGCCCCGGCTGCTGCTCGCGGACGAGCCCACCGGCGCCCTCGACACCACCTCGGGGAAGATCGTCATGGAGCTGCTCCACGAACTGAACGCCGCCGGCACCACGATCTGCGTCATCACCCACGACAACGGAATCGCGGACTCGCTGCCCCGCCGGGTCCGCTTCAAGGACGGTGAGATCGTCGCGGACGAGCGCGGCGTCCTCACCGGGGAAGGAGCCGCGCCGTGAAAGCCGCCCTCAAGCCCTCTCGTCTCTCCGCCGGCGACATCCTCCGGGTCGGCGCGGTCGGTCTCCGCGCGCGCCGCGCGCGCGTGGTGCTGTCCGCGCTCGGGATCGCCATCGGCATCGCGACCATGGTCGCGGTCGTCGGCCTCTCCGAGTCCAGCCGCGCGGACCTGATGGCCCGGCTCGACCGGCTCGGCACCAACCTCCTCACCGCCGAGGCGGGCAAGGACGCCCTGGGCAGAGAGATCCGACTTCCCAAGAACGCGGTCGCGATGGTCGAGCGGATCGGCCCCGTCCAGCACGCCACCGGAACCGGCGACGTCGACGCCCGGATCCGCCGCAGCGATCTGGTTCCCGAGGAGCGCACCGCGGGCGTCACCACCCAGGCGGTCCGCACCGACCTCCTTGCCGCGCTCGGCGGCGAGGTCGACAAGGGCGCCTGGCTGGACCCGGCCGGCGAACGGCTCCCGGTGACGGTCCTCGGAGCGGTGGCCGCCGACCGGCTCGGCATCACCCGCACCGGCGAGACGATCATGATGAACGACATCCGTGTGGTCGTCGTCGGCATCCTCGAGCCGCTCGAACTGGTGCCGAACCTCGATCGGGTGGCCATGGTCGGATTCCCCGCCGCCGAGCACCACTTCGGCTTCGACGGTCATCCGACGACGATCTTCGAGCGCTCCACGGACGCCTCGGTCGAGGACGTACGGGCGGTCCTGGCCCGCACGATCAGCCCCGGCGGCGAAGGGGGCGTCAAGGTCTCCCGGCCCTCCGACGCGCTCGCCGCCAAGGCAGCGACCGACGAGGGCCTGACGACCCTGATGCTGGGCCTGGGCGCGGTGGCGCTCCTGGTCGGTGGCGTCGGCGTCGCCAACACCATGGTCATCTCCGTCCTGGAGCGCCGTCAGGAGATCGGTCTGCGCCGCTCCCTCGGCGCGACCCGCCACGCGATCCGGCTCCAGTTCCTCACCGAGTCGCTGCTGCTGTCGGCCCTGGGCGGGGCCACGGGCGCGCTGCTCGGCGCGGCGGCGACGTACGGCTTCGCGCGGGTCCAGGGTTGGACGGCGGTAGTCCCGCCCTGGTCCCTCGTGGGCGGCCTCGCCGCCACCCTCGTGATCGGGGTGATCGCCGGCCTCTACCCGGCGATCCGCGCCTCCCGGCTCCACCCGACGGTGGCACTCAACTCGACGTGACCACGGGGTCGTCGTCGTGCGGGTCCGGCTCCGCGGGCGGGAGGAACGCGGCCGCCTTCCGGGCGAGTACGGAGGCGAAGAACTCGGGCGCGTCGTCGGGGCGCATCCGGGCGAGGGAGACCATGCCGGTGATCACGGCATCGACCACCTCCTCCTGCACCTGCTCCCAGTCGTGGCTGCGGCCCTTGCGCGGATTCACCGCCCGGACCCCGATGACCGCCTGCGCGGCCTCCCCCACCTCCTCCGAGAGCTTGAGCACCTGCAGGGTCCACTGCTCCTCCGCCGTGAGCCCCCGCTCGGAGTCGTACCCCGCGAACAGCGCGGCGAGCGAGCGGATCGTGTCCCACGGGTCGTTGTCCCTCACGGGGTCTCCTCCGGTGTGCCGGCGCGGCCCCACGCCATGAGGGGCCCTATGGCATGTCAGACAGGCCCTACTTGCCTCGACGGATGCGGGCCGCCTGTCGTGCCTCGGCCGTCTTGCGGGCCTCGGCGGCCTTGCGGGACTCGTTCTTGGCGCGGCCCGGGCGGCCCGGGACGGTGCCCATGCCGCGGAAGGCCGCCCCGCCGCGCTTGACACCCTCCTGGCTGGGCGCGGCGCCGTCGACGGGCACACCCGAAGGGGTACGGGCGCCGGTGATACGGCTCAGCGCGGCCTCGCCCGAGCGGACCTGGGTCACGCTGGGGCGGATGCCCGCGTCCGCCATCAGCCGGGCCACCTCACGCCGCTCGTCGGAGGTGACCAGGGTGACGACGACCCCGGACTCGCCGGCGCGCGCGGTGCGCCCGCCGCGGTGCAGGTAGTCCTTGTGGTCGGCGGGCGGGTCGACGTTCACGACGAGGTCGAGCTCGTCGACGTGGATGCCGCGCGCCGCCACGTTGGTGGCGACGAGGACCGGGACCTCGCCGGACCTGAAGCGGTCCAGGGTCCGGGTCCGCAGCGGCTGGGACTTCCCGCCGTGCAGCGCGGCGGCGCGCACGCCGCTGCCGAGGAGGTGCTTGGTGAAGCGGTCGACGGCCGCCTTCGTCGACAGGAACATGATGACCCGCCCGTCGCGGGCGGCGATCTCCGTGGCGGTGGCGAACTTGTCGGCGCCGTGCACATGGAGCACGTGGTGGTCCATCGTGGAGACCGTCGCCGCCGAGGGGTCGACGGAGTGGACGACCGGGTCGGTGAGGTACCGCTCGACCAGGAGGTCGACGTTGCGGTCGAGCGTGGCGGAGAACAGCATCCGCTGGCCCTCCGGGGGCACCAGGTCGAGGAGCTCGGTGACCTGGGGCATGAAGCCCATGTCGGCCATCTGGTCGGCCTCGTCGAGGACGGTCACGCCCACCCGCTCCAGCCGGCAGTCCTTGCGCTCGACGAGGTCCATGAGCCGGCCCGGCGTGGCGATCAGGACCTCGGCCCCGTCGCGCAGCGCCGTGGCCTGGCGGCCGATCGACATGCCGCCCACGACGGTGGCCAGGCGCAGCTTGAGTGCCTCGGCGAAGGGGTCGAGGGCGTCCGTCACCTGCTGGGCCAGTTCACGTGTGGGGACCAGGACCAGCGCGAGCGGCTTACGGGCTTCGGCGCGCCGTCCGGCGATGCGGACCAGCAGGGGGAGGCCGAAGGCGAGGGTCTTGCCTGATCCGGTGCGCCCGCGCCCCAGGACGTCACGGCCCGCGAGGGCGTCGGGGAGGGTCGCGGACTGGATCGGGAACGGCGTGTCGACGCCCAGCCGGGTGAGGACGTCGTGGACCTGCGCCGGCAGCTCGAGCTCGGCGAAGGTGGCGGCGGGCGGCAGGGCCGGGGTGCCGGCGGGCAGCGCCGCCCATTCGTCCTTCGCGGGGGTGCCGCGTCCCGCCCGGTCCGTACGGGGTGCGGCGTTCGCGCTGTGCGTGGTGTTCATGGGTCCTCCTCGAAACGGTGCGCTTCGAGGAATTCGCGAGGGGCCGCGGGCCCGATGAATTACTGGAACGTACCGAATGCCACGGGCGAGTGGATCCGGCCACGCCGAGGGGGTGAAATCGGCGGCCGGTCGGTGAAAAGCCCGGGAACGTTTGAAAAGCCTGGAAAATGCGACGAGCCGGGGCCCTCACCACACGGGTGAGGACACCGGCTGCGTCGGACGTGTCAACGTCAGGCGGGGAGGATGTTCTCCGCCTGGGGGCCCTTCTGGCCCTGCGTGACGTCGAAGGTCACCTTCTGGCCTTCCTGGAGCTCACGGAAGCCAGAGGTGGCGATGTTGGAGTAGTGGGCGAAGACGTCCGGGCCGCCACCCTCCTGCTCGATGAAGCCGAAGCCCTTTTCAGCGTTGAACCACTTCACGGTGCCGTTAGCCATGTCAATTCTCCTTCGGGGCGTAGCCCTGGGGGCCGCACTGTGCGGACCCCGGAGTCGCCGTGATGATTGCCCCGTCCGGAAAACTGCACCGAAAACACAGAAAGTGCCTGACGATGTCGAATCGTCAAAGGCACTTGTAAGTTTCTTTGGGAACCACGACTGCAACTGCTGTCGACTGTACCACGTCCCCTGGACCGGTGCACGGAATTGCCTCAATTCTCGTGTCTCACGGAGCGGGAAGACATTGCCAGGACGAACGTGACCGTCATCAGCAGCGCCCACGCGCCGAACTTGGCGAGGGACACCGGCTGCCAGCCGTCCAGCTGGTCCGGATAGCTCCAGGCGCCGACGTAGGTGGCGGCGTTCTCCGCGACCCAGAGGAAGAAGCCGATCAGCACGAACGACAGGGCCAGCGGCATCCGGTGGTCCCGGTCGCCCACCCGGAACCGCACCCAGGTCCCCGCCGTCGCCACGAGCAGCAGCGCCGCCAGGGCCCAGCGGGCGTCGGGCAGCCAGTGGTGGCTGAAGAAGTTCACGTACACGGCCGCGGCGAGCGCGGCCGTCGCGCGCGGCCGATAGCCCGTGAGCCGCAGGTCGAACAGGCGCCGGGCCCGGCAGACGTAACTGCCCAGCGCCGCGTACAGGAACCCGCCGTACAGCGGCACCCCGCCGACCTTCGTCAGCGCGTCCTCCGGGTAACTCCACGAGCCCATCCGTACCTTGACCAGCTCGAAGAGCAGGCCGGTGGCATGGCAGGCGGCGATCACCGCGATGTCCCGCCCGGTGTCCCACCCGACCTTCCAGGCCACGACGGTGAGCCCGATGCCGTACAGCAGCAGCAGGTCGTAGCGGGCGATCGGCAGCTCGGGCAGCAGGGACGAGACGGCGATCCCCCCGACGAGCGCGACGGCGAAGGCGCAGCACCGCGCCTCCAGTACCGCGAACCGCAGGAGCTGGCGTATCCCGTGCGTGAACGTGTCCATGCGGGGAGGGACGCCGGGCGGCGGCGGTCGGTTCGCGCGGCGGGGCGGACGTGCGTCGCGGGGGAGCGGGCGAACGACGGCGCGCCGCACCTCCCGGAGGAAGTGCGGCGCGCCGCCGTGCCGATGAGCGGGTGGAGATCAGACCGCCGGGGCCGGGAAGGTCGGGTACTCCACGCCGGAGACGTGCTGGACGACCCGGATGACCTGGCACGAGTAGCCGAACTCGTTGTCGTACCACAGGTAGAGGATCGCGTTGTCGCCGTCGACCTTGGTCGCGCCGGCGTCGACGATCGACGCGTGGCGCGAGCCCACGAAGTCCATCGAGACCGCGTCGGGGGCCGTGGTGAAGTCGATCTGACGCTTCAGCGGCGAGTGCAGCGAGACGTCGCGGAGGTACTCGAGGACCTCGTCGCGGGTGGTCTCGCGGCCCAGGCGCAGGCTCAGGATGGCGATCGAGACGTCCGGGACGGGGACGCGGATCGAGCTGCCGGTGATCGGGGCCTTCAGCTCCGGCAGCGCCTTGGCGACGGCCGAGGCGGCACCGGTCTCGGTGATCACCATGTTGAGCGGCGCGGAACGGCCGCGGCGGTCCGCCTTGTGGTAGTTGTCCAGCAGGTTCTGGTCGTTCGTGAACGAGTGGACCGTCTCCACGTGGCCGCGGAGCACGCCGTACTCGTCGTCCATCGCCTTCAGCGGCGGCACGATCGCGTTGGTGGTGCAGGAGGCGCAGGAGAGGATCTGCTCGTCCGGCTTGATCGTGTCGTGGTTGACGCCGTGCACGATGTTCGGCACGTCACCCTTGCCGGGCGCGGTCAGGACGACCTTGTCGATGCCGGGGCGCAGGTGCTTCGACAGGCCCTCGCGGTCGCGCCACTTGCCGGTGTTGTCGATGAGGATGGCGTTCTCGATGCCGTACGCCGTGTAGTCGACCTCGGAGGGGTCGTTGGCGTAGATCACCTTGATGGTGTTGCCGTTGGCGACGATCGTGCTGTTCGCCTCGTCGACCGTGATCGTGCCCTGGAACTGGCCGTGGATCGAGTCGCGGCGCAGCAGCGAGGCGCGCTTCACCAGATCCTGGTCGCCACCGCCGCGGACGACGATCGCGCGCAGGCGCAGACCGTTGCCCGAGCCGGCCTTCTCGATGAGGAGGCGGGCGACGAGGCGGCCGATGCGGCCGAAGCCGTAGAGGACGACGTCGCGTCCGTCGCGGCGCTCGATCTTGTTCTCACCGGTGGCGCCGGCGACGGCCTCGGCGGTGAACTCCTCCACCGTGAGACCGCGGTTGTCGGTCTTGTACTCGGCGGCCAGCATGCCGATGTCGATCTGGGACGGGCCCAGGTCGAGGGTGGTGAGCGTCTGGAGGAACGGAAGCGTCTCGGTGACCGACAGCTCCTCGCCGGCGATCTGGCGGGCGAACCGGTGGGTCTTGAGGATGCTGACCACCGACTTGTTCACCAGGGAGCGGCTGTGGACCAGGACGGTGATGTCCTGCTCCCGGTGCAGCTTCCCGATGATCGGGATCATCGACTCCGCGATCTCCTCGCGGTTCTTCCAGCTGGTGAACGAGTCGTCATTGACAGTCACAAGTTTATCTTTCGAGCTAGGCGGCGCTCATATGGTAACCCCCGGCTTGATTGCTCCATCAGAGGGGTGTCCAAGCTCACGACCCTGTCGGCGTCGCCGTGGCGCGGTCACCGGAAGGCGAGCGTCCGGAACACCTCCCTGACGCGGGCCAGCGGGCCGGGGTCGCGGGTCAGGTGGAGGCGGTTGGTGAGCAGGACCGCCCAGCGGTCCCGGGCCGGCGACACCCACATGCCCGTGCCGGTGAACCCGAAGTGCGACCAGACGTCGTCCGCGGGTTCCGTGCCCGGCGCCGGATGCCAGAAGAGGCCACGGGGAGGTGCGAGCTCGCCGGTGCGGACGCGGAGCGAGCCGGCCGTCCACTCGGCGGAGAAGGCGCCGGGCACCGGGGCGAGGAGATGGCGGAGGAACCGTCCGACGTCGCCGGTGGTCGTGAAGACCCCCGCGATCCCGCAGGCCCCGCCGAGGAGCCGGGCCGAGAAGTCGTGGACGGTGCCTCGGAGATGCCGGCCGCTCTCCTCGTCGTACTCGGTGGGCGCGCACCGCTCCCTGAGCGCGGCGGGCAGCGGACCGTACCGGGTCTCCGCCATCCCGAGCGGGGACCAGATCCGCTCCTCGGCGAGCCGGGGGAGCGGACGGCGGGTGAGGTGCTCGGCGAGGTAGCCGAGGATCAGGGCCGCCCGGTCGGTGTACGCGACGGCCTCCCCGGGCCGGTGCCGGAGCCGCTCGGCGAGGACGCCGTCCCGCACGTCCTGCGGGTCGGAGCCGTACAGATGCCGGAGGTTGGCGCGGAGCGGCATGCCGGCGGTGTGGGTGAGGAGGTGATGTGCCGTGACATCGGCGAGCGGCCGCCCCGCCGCCTCGGGCCAGTAACTGCCGAGCGGGGCCGTCAGGTCGAGCTTCCCGGCGTCGACGAGAGTGCCGATCACGGCCCAGACGGCGAGGATCTTGGTGAGGCTCGCCACGTCGAACAGCGTGTCGCGGCGCATCGGTTCACCCGGCCGTGCGGGGTCGAGCAGACCGACGGCCCCGTCGGACACCGTCGTACGGGCATCTCCCACGGCCCAGACCATGCCGGGGCACACGCCCGCGCGCACGGCGTCGGCGAGGAGCCGCTCGAAGGGGTCGCTGCGCTGCGCCAAGGCGGGCCTCCGGACGGTTGAGGGCGGCCCTGGCCTGGTGGGCCGTGCTCCGGAGTCATGCCCCGGCCGTACGGGAAGACACCCTTCCGGCCGTCCGTCTCCCCACCGGCCGTACGCCGGTCACCTGGCGTCCGTCTCCTTGTCGGGCGTGTCGACGTCGGGCTCGTCGACCGGCTTGCAGGTGACCTCGTCGCGCGGGGTGTAGTGGGTCTTGAAGGTCTCCCGCTTGACCTCGGCCCCGTCGTTCTTGAAGACCCGGTCCACCGCGATGTCGAAACCCTCCAGCGGCGGCTGCGGCACACAGGCCTTGCCGGTGCCCTCGGCCTTCTTCGGCTCCGTGAGGTTGGTGCGCTCCCCGGCGACCGCCTCCACGGAGTCGTACTTCTTCGTCCCGAGGAAGCTCACGGTGACGGACGAGTCGGTCGCGCCCGCCTTGATGTAGATCGGCTTCCCGGAGTCGTTGCGGAACTTCAGGTCGAGCTGGCCCCAGGCGACGGTCGCCTCGCGGCCGGCCGGGTAGCGCTCGATGTAGAAGGAGTGGGCGCCGTACTCGACGGGCTTCACCCCGGCGAAGAACATGGCGTTGAACACGGTGGTGGCCATCGCCGAGACACCGCCGCCGGGCGCGGAGCGGTACTGGCCGTCGAGGATCATCGTGCCGTCGACGAAGCCGTTGTCCGGGGTGCGCTCGCCGACCGTCTCGTTGAAGCTCCACACCTCGCCGGGCCGCACGATCGAACCGTTGATGAGCTCGGCGGCCCGGCCGATGTTCGTCGTCCGGTACGGAGCGGCCGGGAAGTCCACCGTGAACGTCGACATCTGCTCGGTGATCCCGAGACGCGCGAGGGAGTCGGAGGTCAGCTCGGGCTGGGTGACCGTCGTGGCCATGGCGGCGGTACGCGCGGCGGCGCCCGACCGGGTGAGCAGCGGGCGTACGGCGTCGCCGAGGGCCTTCGCGGTCACCTCGTGCCCCGGCCTGCCCTCCGACTCCACGACGACCTTGCCGTCCCGTACGCCGAGGGTCGCCTCGACGGGCGCGCCCGTCAGGGAGGAGATCGGGTCCGCCACATCCGGATCCCGCAGCAGCGCCTCGGCGTCGAGGGCGGTGGTCAGCCGGCCGTTCTCCTTCTTCACGGTGAGGTGGTCGCCGAGGGTGGCGGCGGAGATCCGCAGCCGGTCCGTGCCAGTGGTGAGCGTCACCGGGCCGGAGACGGCGGGCTTCGCGTCCGTGTCGAGGAAACGGTTCACCTCGGCCGCCGACAGCTTCGGCTCGGTCACGGCGACGGGGAGGGTGACGGGCGAGGCGCCGGTGGCGGCGGGGTAGGCGGCGCGCAGGGTCTCGACGGCCTTCCCCGTGTCCAGCTTCTGGCCGGCGACGGGCTGGGTCGCGACGGCCTTGCCCTCGCGGAAGGCCACGGACCCCTCGCGCACCGTGCGGTCGTTCTTCTTCGCCAGTTCGGCCACGATGGCGTTCACCTTGGCCGCGTCGTAGGCGAGGACCGGCTGGATCTCGCGCGCGCCCGACGAGAAGAGCCGCCCGATGACGGTGAACGGGTCGCGGGAGGGATCGGCCGCCAGCTCGGCGGTCTTCGCCAGGTCCACGGTGAGACCGGCGGACGCCGGCGTCACGGTCGAGGCACGGTCGCCGACCCGCACGGGTATCGGCGCGCTCCACGAGGCCGGGGCCTCGGCCGCCAGCTTGGCCTCGGCGTCGGCACGGCTCATGCCGCCGATGTCCACGCCGCCGACGCGGGTGCCGGCGGATATGTCGTCGCCGGTGGCGACGAGCCCCGCCACGTACAGGCCGCCCGCGGCGACGGCGACCACGCCCGTCGCGATCGCCGCCGTCCGGAGACGCGGACGGCGCCCCTCGTGGGGCGTCGGGGCATGGTGGGTCGTGGAGCGGGGCACGCGCTCTCCCGGGGCATCGAGAATCAGGGGAACACCCGACGGTACGCCGAAAGAGTGTCTTATGCACATAAGGGGGGTTTGACCTGCGGAGATACGGAGGGGAGCGGAGGCGGGACGGAGAGTGCCCGGGGCCGCTCCGCCCGGCCCTGTGCTTCCCGCTCCGCCCGGCCCTGTGCTTCCCGCTCCGCCCGGCCCTGCGCTCCCCGCTCCGCCCGGCCCGGGATGCGTCCCGCCCCGCCCGCCTAAGCTGGACCGATGCCTGCCCCGTCCCCGAGCCCCGGGCCCCAGTCCGCCGACCGTGCCCTCGCCGTCCTCGACGCCGTCGCCGACGCGGACCGGCCCGTCGGGGCGAAGGCGCTGGCCAGGCACCTCGGCTGCGCCCTCTCGACCGTCTACCACCTCGCCGGGCCCCTGCTCGCGCGCGGCTACCTCGTCCGTACCGCCGAGGGGTACGCCCCCGGGCCCCGCGTCCCGGCCCTGCACCGTTCCCACCAGCGGCACCACGGGCTCGGCACAGGCACCGGCGAGCTCCTCGGCCGACTGCGGCGGGCCACCGGCGCGGAGGCGTACCACACCGCCTACCGCGACGGCCTGATCACCGTCGTCGACACCACCGCCCCCGTCACCGACGCGGGCCACCCCTTCACCCCGGGCCCCGAACAGCGCGCCCACGCGACCGCCCACGGCAAGGCACTGCTCGCCGCGCTGCCGCGACCGCTGCGCCGCCGCTATCTCACGGAGCACGGGATGGCCCGCTTCACCGAGCGGACGATCACCAGCGCCGAGCGCTTCGAGGCCGAGGTCGACCGCGTGCGCGGGCAGGGCATCGCCGTCTCCGTGGGCGAGGCGGACCTCGCGTACACCTGTCTCGCCGTCGCGCTGCCCGAGCGCGGCGACGGCATCGTGCACGCCCTGTCCGTCTCGCTGCCGACCGCCGACTTCGGGCGGCGGCAGGGCGAGATCCGGGCCGCCCTCACCCGTGCCGTACCGGAGTTTCCGGCCCTGCCGGAATCCTGACCGGACCGACTGGCCGCGCCGGCCGGGGCGCCGCAGGCTTGTCGCATGATCTTCATCGCCGTACGTTTCACCGCCCGCCCCGACCACGCCGACCGCTGGCTCGACCTGGTGGCCGACTTCACCCGCGCCACCCGCGAGGAGCCCGGCAACCTCTTCTTCGACTGGTCGCGCAGCGTCGACGACCCGAACGTCTTCGTCCTCCTGGAGGCCTTCGCCGACGCCGACGCGGGCGCGGCCCACGTCGCCTCCCCGCACTTCACGGCCGGTCTGGAGGCGATGGCCGGAGCCATCGCCACCACGCCCGAGATCATCAACGTCGAGGTCCCGCAGCAGGGTTGGGGTGCCATGGCGGAGCTCGCCCCCACCGGCGCCTGAGCGTTCCCCCGCCCGGCGCCCGAACGTCCCCCGCCCGGCGCCCCCACCCCCTCCCGGCGGTCCGGGGCACGTGCCTGGAGCCCTTCCGCGGTTCCCTCGGGGCGCCCCGCCCCGCCTGATAGGTTCGCGTGCACACGCAGGCGGGGCGGCGGCCCGAGGGGAGAAGCGGCACATGGCGGTGAGCGGGCGGCAGACCGGCAGGCCCACCCTTGAGGAGGTCGCGGCCAGGGCAGGAGTCGGCCGCGGCACCGTATCCCGGGTCATCAACGGCTCCCCCCGGGTGAGCGAACAGGCCAAGGCCGCCGTCGAGCGGGCCGTCGCCGAGCTCGGCTACGTACCCAACCGGGCCGCCCGCGCCCTGGCCGGCAGCCGGACCGACGCCGTCGCCCTGGTGATTCCCGAGACCGAGGCCCGGCTCTTCGCGGAGCCGTACTTCCTCGACATCATCCGTGGTGTCAGCAGCGAACTCGCCGGCGCCGACAAGCAGTTGCTGCTCACCCTGATCCGCAGCGAGCAGGAGCGACAGCGCTTCGAGCAGTACCTCGCCGCCCAGCGCGTCGACGGCGTCCTCCTCGTCTCCGTACACGCCGCCGACCCCCTGCCCGACCAGGTCCGCGCCCTCGGCCTGCCCGCCGTCCTCAACGGCCGCCGCACCGAGGACGAGCGCGTCGCCTTCGTCGACTCCGACAACACCGGCGCCGGCCGGGCCGCCGTCGCGCATCTCGCCGCGCGCGGCCGACGCGCCGTCGCCACGATCACCGGACCGCTCGACATGTACGTGGCCCGCTGCCGTCTCGACGGCTACCGGGAGGGCCTGGCGGAGGCCGGACTCGCCGCCGACGACGGGCTCGTCGCCACCGGGGACTTCACCGAGGAGGGCGGGCGCCACGCCATGCGGGAACTCCTGGACCGCAGGCCGGACCTGGACGCCGTCTTCGCCGCCTCCGACGTCATGGCCGCGGGCGCGCGCGGCGTCCTTCGCGAGGCGGGCCGCCGGGTCCCCGAGGACGTGGCGCTCGTCGGCGTCGACGACTCGGCCGTCGCCCGGCACATGGACCCGCCGCTGACCAGCGTCCGCCAGCCCATCGAGGAGATGGGCCGCACCATGGCCCGACTGCTCCTCCAGGAGATCGCCGCCCCCAGCGAACCGGACGAGCAGCCCCGCCGGATGCTCCCGACGGAACTCGTCGTCCGCGCGTCCTCCTGACGCCCGGCCCTGCCGGTACGCGCCTCCGCGCCCACACGTTCCGCGCCGAGATGCAGGCGCCCCGGGCGCCCCGGAGAATGGACACCGTACGGGGTCCCATCCGCGAACAGGGCGCTCCCGACGGCGTCCGTCCGACCCGGCAAGGGGGCGGTCGACGATGTCGCTGCGCCAGCGGAACCGGCCGCTCGCCGCGACCGGGGCACTGCGCCGATGGACCCTGCTGTACCTCCTGATCGTGGCCGCGTTGACGGCCGCCTACCTGGAGTTCCCCGCCCGGCACACCGTCCTGTGGGCGCTCATCGGCCTCGGCGGCGTCGCCGCGATCCTCGTCGGCGTCCGCCTCCACAAGCCGGCCCGGCGCTGGCCCTGGCTGGTGCTCGCCGCCGCCAACCTCGCCTTCGTGGGCGGCGACACCGCGTACAACGCCCTGGAGGGCTTCTTCGGCCAGACCAGGCCGTTCCCCTCCGTCGCCGACGCCCTGTACCTGGCCACCTACCCCCTGTTCGCCATCGGCCTGTTCGGCTTCATCCGCTACCGGGCCGTCGGCCGCGACCTCGGCGTCGTCCTCGACGCGCTGATCCTCACCTCGGGCCTCGCGCTGCTCTCCTGGGTCAACCTCATCACCCCGCTGGCCAGGAGCGAGGACATGAGCTGGGTCGAGAAGGCCATCTCCATCGCCTATCCCCTCGGCGACGTGCTCATGCTCGCGATGCTCGCCCGGCTGCTCGTGCCCGGCGGCCTCAGATCCCGGTCCGTGCAGCTCCTCACCCTCGGCACCTGCGGCATCCTCGCCTCCGACGTCATCTACGGCACGCTCCAACTGCGCGGCACCTGGCAGGTCGGCACCCCCTGGGACCTCGGCTGGGTCGTCTTCTTCACCGCCTGGGGCCTCGCCGCCCTCCACCCTTCGATGACCGGCCTCACCGAGCGCGCCCCCGAACCCGCGCCGCACGTGGCCGAGCGACGGCTCGCCCTGCTCGCGGGCGCCTCGCTCGTCGCCCCCGCCCTGCTGCTGCTCCAGTCGCTGCGGGACGACCGGGACAAGGACATCGCCGTCATCGCCGTCATCGCGGTCTTCTCGGCCCTGATGTTCCTGCTGGTCCTCGCCCGGCTCTGGGGCATGATGAACGACCACGGCAAGGCCGAGGCGCGCGAACGGAGCCTCCGGACAGCCGCCGCCTCCCTGGTCGCCGCCCTGAGCCCCCGCGAGGTCGCCGGAGCCGTGGAGACGGCGTCCGCGACCCTCTTCGGGCCCGGCACCGAGCACCGGGTCCTGCTGTTCACCCGGGACCGCCGGGGCGGCCTGAGCGGCGTGGCCACGGCCGACCACCCCTGGAGCTGCCGCACGGACGAACTGACCCGGCCCCCGGCCTCACCGCCCCGGACGCCGAACCAGCCGACGCCACCTTCGTACGACTCCGCCCACCCGCCGTACGACGCGAGCCGCCCCGCGAACGAGCCGAGCGGGCACCTCACCCCCTCCGGCGCCGATCCGGGCGGTCCCCCCGCCGATCCGCCCCGGCCTGTCACCGACCCGCGCCCCCGGACCCCCGCGACCGCCTGGCCCGAGAGCGTCTCCGACGGCACCCGGCTCCTCCCCGTCTCCCGGCTCGACCCCGCCGTCGCCGCGGAACTCGCCCCCGAGCCCTTCGTCCTGCTCTGCCCCCTGGAACTCCAGGCACCGGCGGGTCCCGAACCGCTGCTCGGCGTGCTGCTCCTCGCCGGCCCCGAGAAGAAGCTCGCGGAGATCTCCGGCCCGGCCCAGTCCCTCGCCTCCCAGGCGGCCCTCGCCCTCGAACGCTTCGCCCTCAGCGAGGAGGTCAACCGCCGCACCAGCGAGGCCTACTTCCGTACCCTCGTGCACAACACCTCGGACGTCATCCTCATCGTCGACGACGACGACAGCGTCCGGTACGCGAGCCCCTCCGCCGAGTCCATGTTCGGCCGCTCCCTGCTCCCCGGCACCCCCCTCACCGACCTCGTCGCCCCCGCCGACACGGCCGCCGCCCTGCGTGTCCTGGCCGACGCCCGCACCCGCGCCGCCGTCGACGCCCGGGACGACTGGAAGCTCCTCCACGGCGGCTCGGCCGACCTGGAGGTCGAGGTCCGCTGCAGCAACCTCCGCGACGAGCACACCGTGCACGGCCTCGTCCTCACCCTCCGCGACGTGACCGAACAGCGGAAACTGGAACGCGAACTGACCCACCGGGCCTTCCACGACTCGCTCACCGGGCTTCCCAACCGCGTCCTGCTCCTGGAACGGGTCGAACGGGCCCTGCTCAGGGGCCGCCGCGAATCCACCCTTACCTGCATGCTCTTCGTCGACCTCGACGACTTCAAGGTCGTCAACGACACCATGGGGCACTCCGTCGGCGACGAACTCCTCGTCGCCGTCGCCCGCCGCCTCACCTCCGTGCTGCGGCTCACCGACACCGCGGCCCGCCTCGGCGGCGACGAGTTCGCCGTCCTCATCGAGGGCGCGCGCGAGCCCCGCGACGCCGAGACCCTCGCGGCGGAGATCGTGCACACCCTGAGCCAGCCCTTCCACCTCACCGACGGAGCGGTCTCCGTGTCGACCAGCGTCGGCGTCGCGACCGTCCTCGACAGCGCCCACGCCGAGGAACTCCTCGGCCACGCCGACCTCGCCCTGTACGCGGCCAAGGCGGCCGGCAAGAAGCGCTGGCGGCTCTTCCACCCCGAGTTCCACTCGCGGCTCGTCGCCCGGCACGAACTCCAGGCAGGCATGGACACGGCCATCGCCGACCACGCGTTCGCCCTGCGGTACCAGCCGATCGTCGAGGTAAGGGACGGCGCACCGGCCGGCCTCGAAGCGCTCATCCGCTGGCCGCACGCCCGCCGCGGCATGGTCCCGCCGGACCAGTTCATCGCCCTGGCCGAGGAGAGCGGCCACATCATGCCGCTCGGCGCCTGGGTCCTCGAACAGGCCGCGCTGGACATCGCCCGCTGGCAGCGCGCCCGCCCCCGCAAGGCCCCGCTGTACGCCAGCGTCAACGTCTCCGCCCGCCAGTTCCGGGACCCCGGATTCCTCGAAGGCGTACGCCGCACCCTCCACTCCTCGGGGCTCGTGCCCGGCTCCCTCGTCCTGGAGCTCACCGAGACCGTCCTGATGCGCAGGGACGCCCAGATCAGGACCACCATGGCCGCCCTGAAGGAGCTGGGCGTCTCCATCGCCATCGACGACTTCGGCACCGGTTTCTCCTCGCTCAGCTACCTCCGCGAGTTCCCCATCGACGTCCTGAAGGTCGACAAGTCGTTCATCGACAACATCACGACCGACCCGCAGCAGGTGGCGCTCGTGGAGGGCATCGTGCGCATCGCCGACGTCCTCGGCCTCCAGGTCGTCGCCGAGGGCATCGAGCACGAGGAACAGCGGGCGCTCCTCGCCGAGATGGGCTGCCGCTACGGCCAGGGCTACCTCTTCGCCCGCCCCATGACGGCCCACCAGGCCGAGTTCTATCTGCACCGCGCTCCGTCGTCCGGTGAGCGTCCGCCCGCCCGGCCCGCCGTCCGCCCCGCCGCCCGGGTGGGGCACCCCCCGCGCGCCTCCCGCTGGCGCGACCTCGAGCACCTCCACCGGACCAGCCGGATGTGCGACGCCGTCATCGACGAGGTCGATGGCCGCCGCATCCGGGTCGGCGACGACTGGCTCATCGACTTCGCCTCCTGCAACTACCTGGGCCTCGACCTCGACCCGACGGCCATCGAGGCGATCGAGCCGGAGGTCAGGCGCTGGGGCACCCACCCCAGCTGGTCCCGGCTCATCGGCAGCCCCCGGCTCTACCCCCGCATCGAGGAGCGGCTCACCGAACTCCTCGGGGCCTCCGACACGCTGCTGCTGCCCACCGTCACCCTCATCCACCAGTCGGTGATCCCGCTGCTCGCCGGCACCGGACAGGTCTTCGTCGAGGCACAGGCGCACCGCACCGTGTACGACGGCTGCGTCGCCGCCCGCGGTCAGGGCGCGGAGATCCACCGCTTCCACGCCGAACGGCCCGACGAGCTGGAGGCGCTGCTGCGCGGCGCGCCCGGCGACGCGAGCCGTCTCATCTGCATGGACGGCGTCAACAGCATGACCGGCAACTTCCCGGACCTCCCCACCCTGGCCCGGGTCTCCCGCGAGAACAGCGCCCTGCTGTACATCGACGACGCCCACGGCTTCGGAGTCATCGGAGAGCGGCGCCCCGGCGAGACCAGCCCCTACGGCTCGCGCGGCAACAGCATCGTCCGCCACCTCGGCGAGACCTACGACGACCTGGTCCTGGTCGGCGGCCTCTCCAAGGCGTTCTCCTCGCTGCTCGCCTTCCTCGCCGTGCCGAAGTGGCTCAAGGACCACCTCAAGGTGGCGGCGGCCCCGTACCTCTACTCAGGCCCCTCGCCGACGGCCTCGCTCGCCACCGCCCTCGCCGGACTCGACGTCAACGACGCGCGCGGGGACGAGATCCGGGCCGGGCTCTACCGCAAGACGGCCCGTGTCCTCGACCACGTCCGCGCCCTGGGCATCGCCACTCCCAACACCGACGGACTGCCGATCGTCGAGATCCCGCTCGCCGACGCGGACGACCTCGACGCGGTCGCCGCCTTCCTCTGGGAACACGGCATCTACGTGACGCTCGCCTCCTACCCGCTGGTCCCGCGCGACCGGGTCGGGTTCCGCGTCCAGATCACCGCCGCCAACACCGACGAGGAGATCGGGGAACTCCGCGTCGCCCTCACCGAACTCGCCGAACGGTTCTCCCTGCAATCCGCCGACGCCGCACGCCCCTCCGTCGTCACCGGCGGCCGGACAGCGGAACCGTGATGGGCACGACCCAGGTGCGCCGCAACCGGGACGCCGACTGGGACGCCTGGCCCTGGCCGACTACCTCGCCGAGAACTACCGCCGCCTCCACCCCTGCGACATCGGCGTCATCCACCACCACGCGTCCGTCCACCGGCGCTACGCCCCCGGCAGCCTGGCCCGCACCCTCGAACTCGGCGCGGGCCCCAACCTCTACCCCCTGATGCTCGCGGGCGCCGCCAGCCGCCGGATCGACGCCCTCGAACCGAGCGTTGCCAACCTCCGCTATCTGCGCCGCCAGCTCGACCGGGGCCCCGACGACAGCTGGCAGCCCTTCTACGCCCTGTGCCGCTCCCTCGACCCCGCGCTTCCCGAGAGCTGCACGGAGGCGCTGCACCCGGTGCGGGTCGTGCCCGGCACCGTCGACGACCTGGTCCCCGGCACGTACGACCTCGCCTCGATGAACTTCGTCGCCGAGAGCGTCACCGAGGACATCGACGAGTTCACCCGGTTCTGCGACGTCTTCGTCCGGGCGGTCCGCCCCGGCGGGCGGCTCCTCGCCGCGTTCATGGAACGCATGCCGAGCTACCGCATCGGCGCGGGACCGGTCTGGCCCGCCTGCCCGGTCGACGAGGCAACCCTGCGGGCCGTCTTCACGCCCCGTACCACCGGTCTGCGGATCGCCAGGGTCGTCAAGGACCTGACCCTGCCCGAGTACGGGGACACCGGCATCCTGCTCCTCACCGCCGAACGGCCGGCCGGACCCACGCCCCCGGTCACGACCAGCACCGCCGCACCGCGGCACGGGTGATACCGGACCGCTTCCCCGGTCACGACAGCAGCTCCCGGTAGAGGGCCATGTACCGGGCCGCGAACCGCTCGGGGCCGAAGTGGTCCTCGACGAGCGCCCGGCCCCGCTCGGCGAGCACGTCCCAGGAGCGCGGCTGGTCGAGCAGCCAGGCCGGCTGCTGCCCGGTGCGGCGCGCGTCGCCCGCCGGAGCCCGGAGCACCGCGTGGCCCAGGTCGGCGAACCGGGGGAGGTCGCTGAGGATCGCCGGCCGTCCCGAGGCGAGCGCCTGGAGGACGGTCAGCGGGATGTCGGCCCTGCCGCCGAGCGCCGTCGGCGGGAACAGCAGCACATGGACGCCGGCGAGCAGGCACGCCCGCCCGAGCCCGGACCCCTGAGCAGGCGCACGCGTCCGCGACCGGCCGCCGGGCGGGCCCTGCCCGCCGAGCCGCCCCCGAGGCGTTTCGTTCGGGTGCGTCCAGCGGGCGGGGCCGCCGCGCGTGGGTTCGAATCGGGGCATGGCTTCCTACGACAGGCCCCGCGCGGGCGGCTCCCCGAGGCCGCTGGAGACCGGTGGCACCTGGTGGTACGCCGCCGTGGCAGGCGAGGCCGCCGGATCGTTCAGCACCCGAGTCCGCACCCGGACCCGGCGTGGCTGCCTCGGGGCTGTACTCCTCCTCACCGTCGTCTACGCGGGCCTCGTGCTCACCGCGACCGGCCGCCGCTGGGGCGACGCGGCCATGACCGGCCGACGCGCCGACTCCGCCGCCGCCACCGTGCTCCGCGAGCACCCCTCGATCGCCGGGCTCACCACCCTCTCCCTGGTCCTCGGCTGCGTCCTCCTGCTCGCCGCCGGCCTGATACGCAGGCGGTACGCCCTCACCGGCATCGCCGCCGGGGCGGTCGTCACCGCCCTCGCCGTCACCGGACTCCTCCAGCGGTACGCACCGCGCCCCCGGCTCGCCGACGCCGGCGGGCTCATGTCCAGCGGCTTCCCCAGCGCCCAGACCACGCTCGCCCTCGGCATCGCCTTCGGTCTGGCCCTCGTCGTCCCCTACCGGCTGCGCAGCGTCGCCGTCGGCGCCGCCACGCTCTGGGCCATCGGCGTCGGCGCCCAGACCATCGCCGCCGGCCGGCACCGGCCCGGTGACGTCATCGCCGCCGCCCTGGTGGTCCTCGCGGTCTTCTGCGGCCTCCTCGCCTTCCTCGCCCGCAAGGGCAAGGTGCGCCCCGGCGCCCGACGGGGGCCCGCCCTCCCCGGCCTCCCGGTCACCGTCCCGCTCGCCCTGCTCGCCGCCGCCGGGCTCGGCGCGGGCTTCTGGCTCCTCGGCGACACCCTCACCCTGCCGACCGCCGCCCCCTACGACCCGGCCGAGCTCCGGCTCGCCCACCGCTGCGGCCAGGCCCTCGCCGCGGGTGTGGTCGCCGCCGCCGGGCTCGTCCTGCTCGGTCTGCTCCGCCGCGTCGACGTCGAGGGCGCCCCCACCCCGTACCGGCTCGGCGGACCCTTCGTCGAGGCCGCCGGAGCGCCCCGCGACGGCGAGCTCGTGGGCCCCTTTACCGAGGACCTCGATCACGAGATATCTTGATGTCGAGCAATCTCGCATACGCAGACGTGGAGCGGAGCACCCGGTGACTGACTCGACCATCATCTACACCCACACTGACGAGGCGCCTGCCCTGGCGACGTACTCGTTCCTGCCCGTGATCCAGGCGTATGCCTCGCAGGCCGGAGTCACGGTCGAGACGCGGGACATCTCCCTCGCGGGCCGCATCATCGCCGTCTTCCCCGAGTTCCTGGAGGAGGGCCAGCGCATCGCCGACGCCCTCGCCGAGCTCGGCGACCTGGCCAAGACGCCCGGCGCCAACATCATCAAGCTGCCGAACGTCTCGGCGTCCATCCCGCAGCTCAAGGCCGCGATCGCCGAGCTCCAGGCGCAGGGCTACGCCCTCCCGGACTACCCGGACGACCCGAAGACGGACCAGGACAAGGACGTCCGCGCCCGTTACGACAAGATCAAGGGCTCGGCCGTCAACCCGGTCCTGCGCGAGGGCAACTCCGACCGCCGCGCGCCCGGCTCGGTCAAGAACTACGCCAAGAACCACCCCCACCGCATGGGCGCCTGGACCCCCGAGTCCAAGACCAACGTCGCCACCATGGGCGAGAACGACTTCGCCTCCACCGAGAAGTCCGTCGTCGTCACCCAGGACGACACGCTCCGCTTCGAGTTCACCGCCGCCGACGGCACCACCAGCGAGCTCCGCGCGCCGCTGAAGGTCATCGCCGGCGAGGTCGTCGACGCCGCCGTCATGCGCGCCGCCGCCCTGCGCACCTTCCTCGGCGAGCAGGTGGCCCGCGCCAAGGCCGAGAACGTGCTCTTCTCCGTGCACCTCAAGGCCACGATGATGAAGGTCTCCGACCCGATCGTCTTCGGCCACGTCGTCCGCGCCTTCTTCCCCGCCACCTTCGCGAAGTACGGCGAGGTCCTCGCCGGCGCGGGCCTCTCCCCGAACGACGGCCTCGGCGGCGTCCTGAAGGGCCTGGAGACCCTCCCGCAGGGCGAGGAGATCAAGGCCTCCTTCGAGGCCGAGCTCGCCGCGGGCCCCGCCCTGGCGATGGTCGACTCCGACAAGGGCATCACCAACCTGCACGTGCCGTCCGACGTCATCGTCGACGCCTCGATGCCGGCCATGATCCGCACCTCCGGCCACATGTGGGGCCCGGACGGCCAGGAGGCCGACACCCTCGCCGTCCTCCCGGACCACAGCTACTCCGGCGTGTACCAGGCCGTCATCGAGGACTGCCGTGCCCACGGCGCCTTCGACCCGTCGACCATGGGCTCGGTCCCGAACGTCGGCCTCATGGCGCAGAAGGCCGAGGAGTACGGCTCCCACGACAAGACCTTCGAGATCGCCCAGGCCGGCACCGTCCGCCTCGTCGACTCCGAGGGCAACGTCGTCCTGGAGCAGGAGGTCGCCGAGGGCGACATCTTCCGGGCCTGCCAGACCAAGGACCTGCCCATCCAGGACTGGGTCAAGCTCGCCGTCACACGCGCCCGCGCCACCGGCGCCCCGGCCGTCTTCTGGCTGGACGAGAACCGCGCCCACGACGCCCAGCTGATCGCCAAGGTCAAGCAGTACCTGCCGGAGCACGACACCGAGGGCCTGGACATCAAGATCCTGTCCCCGGTCGAGGCGACGAAGTTCTCCCTGGAGCGCATCCGCCGCGGCGAGGACACCATCTCCGTCACCGGCAACGTCCTCCGCGACTACCTGACCGACCTCTTCCCCATCCTGGAGCTGGGCACCAGCGCCAAGATGCTGTCGGTCGTCCCGCTGATGGCGGGCGGCGGCCTCTTCGAGACCGGCGCCGGCGGCTCCGCCCCGAAGCACGTCCAGCAGCTCGTCAAGGAGAACTACCTCCGCTGGGACAGCCTCGGCGAGTTCTTCGCCCTGGCCGCCAGCTTCGAGCACCTCGCGACCTCCACGGGCAACTCCCGCGCCCAGGTCCTCGCCGACACCCTCGACCGCGCCACCGGCACCTTCCTCAACGAGGACAAGTCGCCGACCCGTCGCCTCGGTGGTATCGACAACCGCGGCAGCCACTTCTACCTGGCCCTGTACTGGGCCCAGGAGCTGGCCGCCCAGACCGAGGACGCGGAGCTGGCCAAGGCGTTCGCGCCGCTGGCCGAGACCCTCTCCGCCAACGAGCAGAAGATCGTCGACGAGCTCGTCGCCGTCCAGGGCTCCCCGGCCGAGATCGGTGGCTACTACCAGCCCGACCCGGCCAAGGCCGCGGCCGTGATGCGCCCGTCCGCCACCTTCAACGAGGCCGTCGCCTCCCTCGCCTGATCCGGCACGGGAGGCCCCGCGCCTCCCCCGCCCCATCGAGCACGCGCGTGGCGCCGCCCCGGACGGAACTCTTCCGACCGGGGCGGTCCCGTCGGTGGCGCATCCGCCGTCCGGGTGTGAACCTGGATGGATGAGCTGGGCATCTTGGACGACCGCCGGTGTCTACACCGGGCGAGGTGGGGTGCTGACCGTCGAGGCCGGAGTCGTCACGGGCGATGTGACCGTCCACACGACCTGGGCCGCCGTCGACGGCCAGGCAAACGTGGCCGTGCAGTACAGCGGCGCGTCCGACTGGTTCACCATGTCGGGCAGTCCCGTTCCGTGCGCGTCGGAGGAGGAGAGCCGCGATCTGCACGACGCCGTCGTGGAAGCCGTCCGGGAGGGGAACGGGGCCACGGTCCCGACTCTGCCCGTACCACCGGTGTGATGGACGTCGGCGTCGATCACCGATAAGTGTTATCCCTCGCTCGCCCACGGGTCTCCGAACCACGGGGGACTCGTACCAGGGATGAGGGAGCAGATCCATGCACAGCGACGAGCGCCGCACCACCGCGCTGGTGGAGGCCGCCAGGGCCGGTGACGCGCACGCCAGGGACGCGCTGGTCCGCGCCTACCTGCCCCTCGTCCACAACATCGTCGGCCGGGCCCTCGACGGCCATGCCGACACCGACGACATCGTCCAGGAGACGATGGTCCGGGCCCTCGACGGCCTGGCCGGTCTCCGCGACCCGGCCCGTTTCCGGCCGTGGCTCGTCGCCATCGCCATGAACGGGATACGCCGCCGCTGGCGCGAACGCCAACAGGCACCCGTGGCCGGCCTCGACCGGGCCGCCGGCCTCGCCGACCCGGCCGCCGGCGACTTCACCGAGGCCACCATCCTCCGGCTGGGCCTGTCCGGACAGCGCCGCGACGTGGCCCGGGCGACCCGCTGGCTCGACGAGGACGACCGCGAGCTGCTCGCCCTGTGGTGGCTGGAAGCCGCGGGCGAGCTGACCCGCGCCGAGCTCGCCGAGGGCCTCGGCGGAATATCCCCGCAGCACGCCGCCGTCCGCGTCCAGCGGATGAAGGAACGCCTGGAGACGGGCCGCGCCGTCGTCCGCGCCCTCGACGCCGTGCCGATGTGCCCCGGCCTCGCGGAGACCGTCACGGCCTGGGACGGCCGCCCCTCCCCGCTCTGGCGCAAACGCGTCGCCCGCCATGTGCGGACCTGCGCCTCCTGCGCGGCGAGGGTCACCGGCCGCAGCGGCCTCGCCCCCGTCGAGGGCCTGCTCGTCGGCCTCGGCCTGGTACCCCCGCTCGTGATCGCCCTCACGGACGGCCCCGGCCCGGAGCCCGTCGCCTTCGACACGGTCGCGTCCGAAGCGGCCATCCCGGACACGGCAGCCCTGGACACGGCCATCCCGGACACGGCAGGCCCGGACACCGCCATCCCGGACACCGCAGGCCCGGACACGACCGTTGCGGACACGGCCGTTGCGCACCCGTCCGGGTCCGGGAGGACCGCCCCGGACACGGCCGCGTCCGACACCGTCTCCCGCTGGACACCCCTGCGCCGGGCCGGCGTGGCCGGGGCCGCGGCCGTGGCCGTCCTCGGCGCGGTCGCCCTCCTCGTACCCCAGGAGCCGCACGCGCGCATGGCGCCGGGCAGCCCGGCCGCCGCGCCCCCGGTGACGCCCGCCCCGACGACGACGCCCCCCGCGCCACCGACCCCTACCCGCACCGCCCCACCCACGCCGACGACCACGCCCCCGACCCCACGCCGCACCTCCCGCCCCACACCGGCACCCACGGGCGAGGAGCGGGTGACCGGGCTCGTCAACCGGCTCCGGGCGGCGGCGGGCTGCGCCCCGCTGCGCATCGACCCCCGCCTCACCGAGGCGGCCCGCGGCTACGCCCGTGACATGGCCGCCCGCGGCTACTTCGGACACGCCAGCCCCGAGGGCGAGTTCGCGGACACCCGGATCACCGCCGCCGGTTACGACTGGAGCGCCTGGGCCGAGAACCTGGACCGGGGCACGGCCGACCCGGCGTCCGTCGTCGACGACTGGACGGACGGGTCGATGCACGAGGAGAACATGCTCGACTGCCGGTACCGGGACACCGGAGTCGCGTCGGTGCCCGGTCCCGGCGGCACGATCTGGGTGCAGAAGCTCGCCGCTCCCGCCTCCTGACGACCGGTCGGAGGCTCAGCGCCGGGCACCGAAGTTCTGCACCCACCAAGGGCCGTTGGCCGTCAGCGTCACCCCGACGCCGATGTCCTTGAACGAGCAGTTGAGGATGTTCGCCCGGTGACCGGGACTGTCCATCCAGTCCTCCATCGCCCGTGCCGGGGTCTTCGGCCCGCGGTGGATGTTCTCCCCCCAGGTCGACCACGTGTACCCCGCGCCGGTCATCCGGTCGCCCGCGTCCCGGCCCTCCGGGTCGGCGTGCTCGTAGTAGCCGCGGGCGGACATGTCGTCGGCGTGGCCCTGCGCGGCGGTCCGCAGATGGCTCTCGGAGCGCAGCGGGCCGCAACCGGCCTTCTCCCGCTCGGCGTTGGCGAGGGCGACCACGTCCTGGACGAACCGCGCGGCCGTCCCCGCCGGCGCCTCCGCCACGGGGGCCGCGCCCTGCTGCCGGCCTTGCCGCTCCCCTTGGGGCTGGGCCGGTCGCGGCTGTGCCGGGGCCTGTTGGGGCCGAGGTTCGAGCCGTCGCTCCGACTCGGCCTTCGGAGGAGTCTCCGGCCGGGGCGTCGTGGGTTCGGAGCCGGCCGGTGTCGCCCGCGCCGTACGGGGGGACGGCGTGGCAGCGGTCGAGGGCGCCGACGGGGCCGAGGACGTCGGCCTGGGCCCACGTGCGGTCCCCGCCTCCCGTACGGTCCCCACCTTCCGTACCTTCCGTACGTCCTCCGGCGCGCCGCTTGCGGCTTCGGCGGTGGGGGAACGCAGCGACACCACCGGCTCGGCGGCCGAGGGGGTGGCGGTCGTGCCGCCGGTCCCGAGGGAGGCGACGTACATCCCGGTGGCCACCGTCAGGACGGCGGCCGCGGTCCCGGCGACCGTGACGGCGGTCCGGAAGGACGGCCGGGGCGCGGCGCGTCGCCTCGCTCCGCCGCCCTTGCGGTGCCGTCCGCTCACCCGCGCCGCCGGGCCCTCCGCCGCCGCGGGCCCGTTCTCAGCCGCGGGCCCGTTCTCCGTCGCGGGATTCGCCGCGAAGTCCCGTACGGCATCGTGCGGGTGCGGGGTGTGTTCAGGGGTGCCGGGGTGACCGGGACGGTCGTGGTGCCGCATGGAGCTCCGCTCTCTCGCCGTGGTCGCCGAACGGTCCGGCGCTGGGGAGAGCCACCGGGGCGACGGCGGTAACACTTTCCGGCCCCGGCCACCCCGACACTCCTCGTCAACCTCTGTCGCACCCTTTCAGCCCTGCGGGACGACCGCCACCGGACAGGGGGCGAGGTGCAGGGCCGCGTGTGCCACGGACCCGATGCGCGGCCCGACGGCCCCCCGCTTGGCCCGCCGGCCGACCACCAGGAGCTGGGCGGCCCCCGAGTGGGAGAGCAGCACCTGGCCGGCGCTGCCGAGCTCGACGTGCTCGGTGACCGGCACGTCCGGGTAGTGCTCGCGCCAGGGCGCGAGGGCCTCGCGCAGCGCGTTCTCCTCGTACGGGACCAGCCCGCCGGCCTCGTCGGCGAGCCGCATCGAGGCCGGGCTGTACGCGTAGAGCGCCGGCAGGCTCCATGCCCGTACGGCCCGCAGGGACGCCCCGCGCGCGGCGGCGGTGGCGAAGGCGAAGCCCAGCGCGGCGGCGCTGTCCTCCGGGCTGCCGAGCTGCCCGACGAGCACGTGCCCGGTGGGCGGTTCGGCCGGATCGCCGTCGCGGGACCGGACGGCCACCACGGGGCGGGTCGCGCCGGCGATGATCTGCTGGCCGTACGAGCCGAGCAGGAATCCGGCGATCGCCCCGTGCCCGCGCGAGCCGATGGCGAGCATCTCGGCCCGCTCCTCGGTGCCGAGCAGCGCGGCGACCGCCGTGTCGCCCAGCACCTCGGCCGTGAGGGTGAGCTTCGGGTAGCGTCGGGCGATCGTGGCCTCGGCCTCGCGCAGGACCTCCTCCGCGACGCGCTCCTGGGTCGCGCGGTCCTGGATCAGGGGGAGATCGATCGGCTCCCAGCGCCACGCGTGCACGAGCCGTAGCGGGAGGTCCCGGTGGAGCGCCTCGCGGGCTGCCCAGTCCGCCGCGGCGAGGCTCTCGGGGGATCCGTCCACTCCTGCGACGATCTCACGACTCATCAGGCTGCCTCCGTGGGTTGCCGTGTCGGGCCCGCCGGACGGCCGGACCCGCACCTCCCAGCTTGGGCCCTTGGGCCGCCCGACGAGAGGGCCGGACGTCCCGACATGCCGGTCCGTCCGTCCCTTCGCCCCTCCGGTCGGGGCGGGTCCGATGTCAGGCCGGCTGGGTCAGCCGCGCGTGGGTGCCGTTGAGGTAGTGGTCCCCGATGTCGCGGAGCCGGTGGGCCGCCCGGGTGGGGGCGGTGAGCGCGCGGGCGTTGCGCCAGAAGCGGTCGAAGCCGGGACCGCCGGCGCGGGTGTCGGCGCCCGCCGTGCCGTCGACGAGTTCGAGGACGCGGGTGGTGATGTGCCCGGCCGCCCGGCCGGTGACCGTCTCGGCGGCCGCCACCAGGACGGCGATGTCGGCGCGTTCCTCCACGCCCAGCGACCAGCCGGCGAGCAGGCCGTGGTCCAGCGCGTCCGTCGCCCGTTCCACCACCGCGGCGGCGGCGTGCGCGGCCGTCGCCAGCTCCCCGTACGCGAGCAGGAGGTACGGATCGTCCCCGGCGCCCCACGGTACGGAGCCGCCCGCGGCGCCACCGGAGCGGCCCGCCGGTGGCGGTCCGGCGTGACCGGCGCGGTTGATGTCCCGGGCCTCGGCGAGCGCCCCCTCGGCGATGCCGAGTCCGACGTGGACCAGGAGCAGTCGCAGGACGAGCGGGGCGAGGGTGGAGAAGGGGGCGACGGCGTGCTCGTCGTGGGGGAGTGCGCCCAGGACGTCCTCGGGCGCCACGGGGACCCGGTCGAAGGTGACGGTGCCCGCGCCGGCGAGTCGCTGGCCGACCCGTTCCGTCCCGGCGTCGGTGAACACCCCTGGTTCGGCCGGGTCCACCAGGACGACGAAGAGGTCGCCGCTGCCGCCGGGGCGGGCCCCGACGACGAGCCGGTCGGCGACGGTCACGGCGGAGGCGAAGGCACGGGTCCCGTCGAGGATCCAGCCCCCGCCGGAGTCGGCGGGGGTGAGCGTGAGGCCGCCGCCGGTCTCGGGGCGCGGCGCCTCGACGCCCCCGGCGAGCAGCCAGCGTCCCTCCGTGGTGCGCACGTCGAGGGGGTGGCCGTTGGCGAGCGGGGTGCCCGGGTCCCGCGCGGGGCCGCCGAAGAAGCGGCTGCTCCAGGACAGGGCGTAGTGGTGGGCGAGGAGTTCGCCGACCGAACTGTCGGCGGCGGAGATCTCCCGTACGACCGCACACGCCGCCTGCCAGTCGGCGCCCCGCCGGTTCGGGCCCGGGGCCGTCAGGAGGGCGGGGAGCCCGGCCTCCTGGAGCCGGGCGACCTCGTCGAACGGCGCTTTGCCCGCCCGGTCCCTGGCGAGGGCGTCGACGGCGAGGTCGTCGGCGAGTTCGCGGGTGACGCGGGGCCAGATCGCGTCGTCGGCGGGCCGGTCGACCGGGCTTTCGCCCGGCCTTTCGGCGGGCTGCGCGACGGGGCCCGCGGCCGGTGCGGAGGTGGTGCGTATCGCTGTTCTCTTCGGCGATCTCCTCGGCGTACTCACGTCACCTCACATGGTTCCCGATATCCCCACTGGAATAGTAGGGATAGTGGCAGAGGTAGTGGCGCCGCCCCAAGGGGTGTCCGTAAGCTGGACAAGGCCGTCTCGGCAGGTGAGAAGCAGTCACATATGCGCAGTTCGGGAGCGGTTGGCCCGTCGCTCAGGGGTTGGTCCAGGCCTCCGGATCGTCCGCGAGAGCGACGATCGTGTCCGGCAGCTGAGCCGCCGCGACCTCCGCGAGCGAGACCCCCAGCACCTCGCGGACGCCGGCCCGGAGCGCGATCCAGAGGGTCAGCAGCGACTCGGCGGGACCGGTGTACGACAGGTCCGGCGGCCGTTCCCCGCGGACCGAGACCAAGGGGCCGTCCACGCAGCGGATGACCTCGGCGACCGAGATCGACTCGGCCGGCCTGGCCAGCCAGTAGCCGCCGTTGCCGCCGCGCTGGCTCTCCACGAGGCCGCCCTTGCGCATGTCCCCGAGGATGCCTTCGAGGAACTTGTGCGAGATGCCCTGGCCCTCGGCGATGGCCTCGGCCTTCAGCGGACCCCCGTCCTGGGCGGCGGCGAGCTGGAGGGCGGCACGCACCGCGTAATCGGCCCTGGCTGAAATGCGCATGCGCGCATTATTCCGCACGCTCCCGGGAGGTGGCCCGTACCGCACCCTTGACGTCGTCCGGGGCCGGTCGGACACTCGGGACGGGGAAACCGAGCGAACAGGTAGGGAACCATGGGACGCAGCGGTCGACGCGACACGCCACTCGCCGCACCCCTCCCGCGCCCCCTGCCCCTCACATCCCGCCGCCACATCGACCTGCTGCGGGTCTGCAGCGCGGCGAGTCGTGGCCACCGCCGGGTGGTTCACCCCACCCGCTGAGGGTCTGTTCGCCGAGGGGACGTCGCCCTTCCCGCGGGGACCCTGCCGCGCCCCTCATCTCCTCTTCCCGTACCTCTGCTGCCTCCTGGCCCCGCGGGGCCGGTGCCGTCGCGACGCCGCGACCGGCGCCGCACCGCGCGCCGCCCGGACCCAGCACCGAGCGCCCCCAAGGGAGAAGCATGTCCGTCGTGCCGTCCTCGCTGCTGCCCGCCTCCACCGTGCCCGCCTTCCGGGGCCGGATCGGCCGCGACATCCACAGCGGCCACTACGCCGTACCGCACCGCTACCGCCTCCACGTCGCCCCGTACGACCCCGGCTGTCTGAGCATCGCCCTGACCCACAGCCTGCTCGGACTCGACGACACGCTCCCGCTCTCCGTGCTGCCCGAGAGCCCCGACACGACCGACGGCGGGTACGCGGCCCTCCGCCCGCTCTACGAGGCGAGCGCCCACCTCTACGACGGGCCGGCCGCGGCGCCCGTCCTCAGCGACGGGTGGACCGGACGGATCGTCAGCACGCACGTCCCCGACATCCTGCGGGACCTCGCCCTCCGCTTCCGCGGCGAAGGCCCCGAGCTGCTGCCGGAGGAGCACCGCGGCGAGATCGAGGCGATCACCGACCTGTGCGAACGGAGCGTCAACCGGGCCGCCCAGCGCGCCGGTGAGCTCGGACTCCACGGCGAGGACGCCCACCACGACCCCCTCACGGTCCTCTTCGCGGCCCTCGGCTCCCTGGAACGCCGCCTCGCCCGCCACCCGTACGTGCTCGGCGACGCGCCGACCGCCGCCGATGTGCACGTCTGGGTCACCCTGGTCCAGCTCGACACGGTCCACCGCTGGCACCTGGACGCCGCCGCGATGGACCGGGTCGCCGGATATCCGGCCCTCTGGGCCTACGCCCGACGCCTGGCCGCGCGCCCCGAGTTCGCCCACCGGCTCGACATCGAAGGCATCCTGCGCCGCCACCGCACCCACTGCCGGGGCCGCGAGGCCGCGGGCGCGGGCATCCGCCTCGTCGACTGGTCCGGCCCGACCGGCTGACGGTCGGCGCGCGGGCACCGCGCGACACACGGGGTGGCCCAGGAGCCGGGCTCCTGGCCGCCCTGGTCAGCCGATGCGGTGACCCGCCAGCGGGCCCGTGTCGTCGCCCGCCCCCGCACGGACGCCCCGCAGGAACTCCTCCAGGGTCTCCAGGGACGTTCTCGACGGCTCCCACTCCAGCTCCTCACGGGCCCGCTCCGTCGCGAGCAGCGGCATGTGCCGCAGCGCGTCGAAGAGGTCGGGGGACGCGGACGCGAGTCTCAGGCGCCAGGCCGCCGACAGGGCGCCCCGTACCGCGCCCGCCGGCACCCGTACGGGCTTGGCGTCCAGGAGTTCGCCCAGGACCGCGCCGTCGATCACCGGCTCCGCGGCCAGGTTGAACGCGCCGCGGACGTCCCGCAGCAGCGCCCGCCCGTAGGCGTCGGCCGCGTCCTCGGTGTGCAGGACCTGGAAGCGGAGCCCGTCGAACTCCGGGAGCACCGGCAGCAGATCGGGCCGCACCAGCTGCCCGGGGAAGAAGCGCCCCGCGAAGATCCGGCGCTGCCCGCTCGCCGACTCCTCCTTGAAGAGGAACGCCGGGCGCATCCGCACCACCCGGATCAGCGGATGATCCCGCTCGAACGTGTCCAGGACCCGCTCCAGATAGGCCTTCTCCCGGGTGTACGCGGCACCCGGCCAGCCGTGCGTCGGCCACGCCTCGGACACCGGGGCGCCACCCGCCGGGCCGGGGGAGTACGCCCCCACCGAGGAGGCGTGCACCAGCACCGGCACCCGCGCCGCCGCGACCGCGTCGAAGACGCGCACCGCGCCCAGGACGTTCGTCCGCCACGTCTCCACCGGATCGTGGGTCGGCCCGAACCGCCAGGCCAGATGCACCACGGCGTCCGCGTCGGCGACGTGCCGCGCAAGCAGCGGTTCGTCGCCCTCCCGGGACAGGTCCACCTCGGCCCACTCCACCCCGGGCAGTTCGAGGCCCGGCCGGCGCCGGGCCAGACCCAGGACCGAGCCGACGCGCGGCTCGCGCGCCAGCAGCCGTACCAGACTCGTGCCCACGTTGCCGGTGGCGCCGGTGACGACCACCCGCGAAATCGCGCTCGGATTCATGTCTCCGACCCTCCGCCATGGGCGTCGGAACCGCACTCCGGGAGCGTCTCGAACGCCCGGTCGTCACAGAGCGTGTCCGTGTCGGTCGCGAGTGTGGCCGACGACCGGGAGTATGGAGCGACTCAGGAGAAGGAGGACGCGATGCTTCTGCCCGACAGGAACACGGTCGACCGGCTGCTCCGGCACTACCGTGCCCAGGAGCGGACCGTGCTGGCCAGGCCGTGCGACCTGTCGGCGCGCCGGCGGTTCGAGGACACGGCGTACACGCTGTGCGTGCTGATGGGGGAGCGGACCGCCCGCGAGGCCGTCCACGCCGCGGAGCGCTATGTGGCCGGAACCCACCCGGCGTCGCACCAGACCCTGGAAGGCCTCCCGGGCGCCTGATCGAGACCGTCGATCGGGATCGCCGATCAGGGTCCTCGATCACGGTCGCCGATCACGGTCGCCGATCACGGTCGTCGATCAGGATCGCCGATCAGGGTCGTCGATCCTGGCCGGGCTCATCGATCAGGATTTGAGAAGCGTCCGGATCCGGCCGCCGCTAGCGTGGCAGTCATGGACCCCGCGATACGTCCGCCGTCGCTCACGGCGCACCGCGCCGGTCCGTTTTTCGGCCCCGCGCGACAGCTGGAGAGACGATGAGCAAGGCCCCCAAGGCGGACAAGCAGCCGCACCCGGCCGACCGGCACGATCTGATCCGTGTGCACGGCGCGCGGGAGAACAACCTCAAGGACGTCAGCATCGAGATCCCGAAGCGCCGGCTCACGGTGTTCACCGGCGTCTCCGGTTCGGGCAAGAGTTCACTCGTCTTCGACACGATCGCCGCCGAGTCCCAGCGGCTGATCAACGAGACGTACAGCGCCTTCGTCCAGGGCTTCATGCCGACCCTGGCGCGTCCCGAGGTCGACGTGCTCGACGGCCTGACGACCGCGATCATCGTCGACCAGCAGCGGATGGGCGCCGACCCCCGCTCCACCGTGGGCACCGCCACCGACGCCAACGCGATGCTCCGCATCCTCTTCAGCCGGCTCGGCAAGCCGCACATCGGCCCGCCCAGCGCCTACGCCTTCAACGTCCCCTCGGTCAAGGCGAGCGGCGCCATCACGGTCGAGCGCGGCGACAAGAAGACCGTCAGGGCGACGTTCAACCGCACCGGCGGCATGTGCCCCCGCTGCGAGGGCCGGGGCACGGTCTCCGACATCGACCTCGGCCAGCTCTACGACGACTCCAAGTCGCTCGACGAGGGCGCGCTCACCATCCCCGGCTACACGCCCGGCGGCTGGAACTACCGCCTCTACAGCGAGTCCGGACTCGTCGACCCGGCCAAGCCGATCCGCAGGTACACGAAGAAGGAACTCCAGGCCTTCCTCCACCACGAACCCACCCGCATGAAGATCGCGGGCATCAACATGACGTACGAGGGGCTCGTCCCACGGATCCAGAAGTCCTTCCTGGCCAAGGACAAGGAGGGCATGCAGCCCCACATCCGGGCCTTCGTGGAGCGGGCCGTAACCTTCACCACCTGCCCCGAGTGCGACGGCACCCGTCTCGCCGAGGGCGCCAGGTCGTCGAAGATCAAGCGGATCAGCATCGCCGACGCCTGCGCCATGCAGATCAGCGACCTCGCCACCTGGGTCCGCGGCCTCAAGGAGCCCTCGGTCGCACCGCTGCTCACCGCGCTCCAGCTGACCCTCGACTCCTTCGTGGAGATCGGTCTCGGCTATCTCTCGCTCGACCGGCCCGCCGGCACGCTGTCCGGCGGCGAGGCGCAGCGCGTCAAGATGATCCGCCACCTCGGCTCCTCGCTCACCGACGTCACGTACGTCTTCGACGAGCCCACCGTCGGCCTGCACCCCCACGACATCCAGCGGATGAACGAACTGCTCCTGCAACTGCGGGACAAGGGCAACACCGTGCTCGTCGTGGAGCACAAGCCGGAGACGATCGCGATCGCCGACCATGTCGTCGACCTCGGTCCCGGAGCCGGTACGGCGGGAGGCACCGTCTGTTTCGAGGGAACTGTGGACGGGCTGCGGAGCGGCGGCACCGTGACCGGCCGCCACTTCGACGACCGGGCTGCCGTCAAGGACACCGTGCGGGAGCCCACCGGCAGGCTGGAGATCCGCGGCGCGACGACCCACAACCTGCGTGACGTCGACGTCGACATCCCACTCGGGGTCCTCGCCGTCGTCACCGGCGTCGCGGGCTCCGGCAAGAGCTCGCTGGTGCACGGCTCGATTCCCACGAGCGACGACGTCGTGTCGATCGACCAGAGCCCCATCCGGGGCTCGCGCCGCAGCAACCCGGCGACGTACACCGGACTTCTCGACCCGATCCGCAAGGCCTTCGCCAAGGCCAACGGCGTGAAGCCCGCGCTGTTCAGCGCGAACTCCGAGGGCGCCTGCCCCACCTGCAACGGCGCGGGCGTCATCTACACCGACCTCGGCATGATGGCCGGCGTCTCCTCGACCTGTGAGGACTGCGAGGGCAAGCGGTTCCAGGCCTCGGTGCTCGAATACCTCCTCGGCGGCCGTGACATCAGCGAGGTGCTGGCGATGTCCGTGACCGAGGCCGTGGAGTTCTTCGCCTCGGGCGAGGCGAGCACCCCGGCCGCGCAGCGCATCCTCGCGCGGCTCGCGGACGTCGGTCTCGGCTACCTCAGCCTCGGCCAGCCGCTCACCACGCTCTCCGGCGGCGAGCGCCAGCGGCTGAAGCTGGCCACGAACATGGGCGAGAAGGGCGGTGTCTACATCCTCGACGAGCCGACCACCGGGCTGCACCTCGCCGATGTCGAGCAGCTGCTCGGACTGCTCGACCGGCTCGTGGACTCCGGCAAGTCGGTCATCGTCGTCGAGCACCACCAGGCGGTCATGGCCCACGCCGACTGGATCATCGACCTCGGCCCCGGAGCGGGGCACGACGGCGGCACGATCGTCTTCGAGGGCACCCCCGCCGACCTCGTGGCCGCGCGGTCGACGCTCACGGGCGAGCACCTCGCGGCGTACGTGGGGGCCTGACGGCGGGCGGCCCGGCGGCTCGGCTGTCCTCATGCTGCCGGGCCGCCGCTGTTCTCACGCTGCCGGGCCGCCGCGCGGGAACAGGGCGCGCGGCGCGTCCACGCAGGTGTCACGCGAGGTGGGGCCGCCGAAGCGCAGCCGGTCGTACGCCGTGAAGGCCGGCTCCAGCGCGTCGAGCTCGTCCACGCGCGCGTGAAGCGCGGCACGCCACTCGGGGGAGGGGCCGGCTCCGTCCGCCGGTCCGGCCGCGACGCCCTCCGCGGGTCCGGCCGCGACGCCCTCCGCGGGTCCGGCCGCGACGCCCTCCGCCGATCCGGCCGTGGCCGTCGCCGTCGTCGTGGCCGCCGCCGTGGCCATCGCCCCGGTGATCTCCGCCGTCAGCTCCTCCTTTCGCCGGATGAGCGTCGGCGTCACCGTGTGCAGACAGACGTACTGACCACTCAGATACGCCTCCCATTCCGCCTCGCCCCGCGACCGGTCCTCCCAGTGCGCGGTGAACCAGGCGTGCAGCCGCTCGGGTCCGCCCGCCGCCTCGGCGAGGCGGAACAGATCGCTCGGTACCATCTCGGCGCCGTCGGAGCGCAGATAGCCCGGCAGCGGAAGCAGTCGCCCGAGCATCAGTTGCCGGGCCGCGTCGGCGTCCCGGCCGAGCGAGGCGCACAGGGTCTCCAGGGGGACGAACTGCGCGGTGACGTACGCGTCGTCGGCCGCGGTCATCGGATGGTCGCCGTTCACCTCGCGGAACCGCTCGGCGATCTTCCTTACCAGCGTCCGGTCCACCATCACGTCACTCCCTCGGGAAGGCCGTCCGAGCTCGTCCCGGACGGCGTCCCCGCAGGCTAGAAGCGGGATCGTGCGGCCCCCGCCGAACCGTCGCCGACGGCTCGGGGCGACCTGCGGTCACTCCGCCCGGTGGGCCGACCTGCGCCGCCAACCCCACAGCGCCAGTGCGGCCGTGCAGGCCGAGCCCACCAGGGCCAGCGGAAGGCCGGCCGACGCGCCCGAGGGCTCAGCCTCGCGCGCGGGGTCCTCGGCGGGCGCGGCCACCGCCTCCGCCCCGGCCCGGGGCGCCCGACCGTCCCCGCCCGCATCGCGACCCCCACCGGCCGCCGAGACCGCCCGGGTGCCCGAACCGGCCGCCGCCTTCGCCCGTACCGCCTTCGTCCGTACGGGGAGCAGGGAGCCCACCGGCTGGACCCGGTCCGCCGCCTCGAAGCCCCAGTCCAGGAGTTCTCGTGCCTCCTCGTACACGGCGAGTCCACCGCCGCCCTGTGGGTTCATCACCGAGACCACCAGCGTCCGGTCACCGCGCCGGGCCGCGGAGATCAGCGTGTTGCCCGCGTTGCTCGTGTAGCCGTTCTTGATTCCGATGAGCCCCGGGTAGCGGGCCACACCGTCCGCGCCCGTGAGGAGCCGGTTGGTGTTGGCGATGCCGTACGACCAGGAGCCCGCCGGGAAGTCCGCGTACGCCGTCGAGCAGTACCGGGTGAACACCGGGTCCTGGAGCCCGGCCCTGCCGAACACCGCCAGGTCGTACGCGGAGGACACCTGCCCCGGGGCGTCGTACCCGTCGGGGGACACCACATGGGTGTCCAGAGCCCCCAGTGACCTGGCCTTCTCCTGCATCTGCCGGGACATCGACTCCCAGCCGCCGTTCATCGCGGCCAGGACGTGCACCGCGTCGTTCCCGGAGCTGAGGAACACGCCGTTCCAGAGGTCCGAGACCTTGTACGTGTACCCCTCCTTCACCCCGACGAGGCTGCTGCCGTCCCCGATCCCGGTCAGCTCGGAATGGGCCACGGTGTGCTGCTCGGAGGGTTCGTGGTGGGGGAGCGCCGTCAGGGCGAACAGCGCCTTGAGGGTGCTGGCCGGCGGAAGCTTCCGGTGCGCGTCGCGCGCGGCGAGCACCTCGCCCGAGGACGCGTCCGCGACCACCCACGACAGCGCGGAGACCGAGGGCACGGCGGGCGCGCCCGGCAGCGGCTGCACCTGGGTGCCCTTCCGGCCGAGCCGGGCCCGGTCGAGGTACTGGCGCGCGGGCGGCGTGGGCTCCCGGAGGGAGGACGTGGCCACCGCGGTCGAAGCGGCCACCGCGGTCGAGGTGGCAGTCGCGGTCGAGGTGGCAGTCGAGGTCGAAGTGACAGTCGCGGTCGAGGTGACAGGAGATGCCGTGGCCGACGGAGCGGGCAGCACGAGCAGCACCGCCGCGGTACCGGCGGCAGCATGACGGACAGCTGACGTGACGATCATTCAGTCACCGTAGGAAGGAGATGCCGGACGCGCAGATCGGAGTGCGCCGACCGGCGTAGCGGGTGTGGCGTACGGCGGCGCGTCGTGAGCCCGCCCGGGTGGTGATCCCCTCCCCGGCCCGCTGTCGGTGGCGCAGGGCATGCTGGTGACGTGCCCTCACACCCGTACCAGAGCAACGCCGTTCCGGCCGAGAGCGCCGGAGCGCCCCCCGTCGAGCCGGCCTCCCGGTCCGTCCCGGGCCCCGCCAGGTCCCCGGGGACCTCCGGCGGCGGTCCCTTCGGCGCGCCCGCCTTCCGCACCGAGCGGCAGCCGCGCCAGGACGCCGCCGGGCACATGATCGTCTGCGGGGACGACGCCCTCGCCCACCGTCTCGCGGGCGAGCTGCACGAGGTGTACGGGGAGCGGGTCACCCTCCTCGTGCCGGTACGGCCCGACGCGCCGCGCACGCCCACCGCCCGCACCGGCCGGGCGCTGGCCCTCTTCGGACGCGTCACGGCGGCCGTCATCCGCACCACGGGGAGCACCGCTCCCGCGGGCGCTCCGGGCGCCTCCGCCCCCTCCACCCCGGCGGCTTCCGACGCGGACGGCGGCGAGCCCACCGGCACCCTGCGCGTCGTCGAGTCCGCGGAGGCCGACGACCGTGCCCTGACGGACGTCGGCGTGGAGCGGGCCGCCGCGCTCGCCCTCGTCCACGAGGACGACGAGACCAACATCCGGGCCGCACTCACCGCCCGCCGCCTCAACCCCCGGCTGCGCCTCGTCATCCGGCTCTACAACCGCAAGCTCGGCCAGCACCTCGAAACCCTCCTCGACCAGGCCGCCGCCGTCGCCGAACCGGGCCTCGACCCGGAGAAGCTCGACGCCGCCACCACCGTCCTCTCGGACGTCGACACCGCCGCCCCCGGCCTCGCCGCCGCCGCCGTCGCGGGGACTAGCAAGGTGGTCCAGGCCGGGGGACTGCTGCTGCACGCCGTGGAGCGGCTGCCCGCCGCCGGAGAGGCCCCCGACCCGGGTCTGTGCACGCTTGCCCTGCTCTCCGCCACGGCCGGCGACCCGGCGGGCTGCGAAGGCTCCGAGCGGAGCGGCGACGCGGGCCCCCGACTCCTGCCGGACGACCGCACGGTGGCCGCCGCCACCGGCCGCGCCGCCGTCACCCTCGAAGCGGTCACCGCGGCGGGCCCCGTGCTCGCGTCCGCCCGGCTCGCCGCCTCCGCGCTGCCCGTCGCCTCGCTCTTCTCGCGCCGGCTGCGGTGGTCCCTCGCCGGGGCGGCGGCCGCCGTCCTCGCGCTCGCCCTGGCCTCCACGTTCACCACCGGCGACCACCCGCTGCACGCCGCCTATCTGACGCTTCTGGACATCTTCGCCATCGGCGACCCGGCCCTGGGGGAGTCGACCAGCCGCCAGGTCCTCCAGATCCTCGCCGGGTTCGTCGGGCTGCTCCTGCTGCCGGTGATCGTCGCCGCCGTCATCGAAGGCCTCGGCACGTTCCGTACGGCGACCACCCTGCGTCGGCCGCCACGCGGACTCTCCGGGCATGTCGTCCTCCTCGGCCTCGGCAAGGTCGGCACCCGTGTCCTCGCCCGGCTCCGCCGGCTGAACATCCCCGTGGTCTGCGTCGAGTCCGACCCGGAGGCCCGCGGCATCGCCGTCGCCAGACGGCTGCGCGTCCCCACCGTCATCGGCGACGTCACGGAGGAGGGCGTCCTGGAGGCCGCCCGCATCGACCGCGCCCACGCCCTGCTCGCGCTGACCAGTGTCGACATCACCAACCTGGAGGCCGCGCTCTCCGCCCGCGCCGTCAGCCCCGACCTGCGGGTCGTCCTGCGCCTGTACGACGACGACTTCGCCACCGCCGTCTTCCGCACCCTCCGCACCGCCCACCCGGCGGCACTCACCCGCAGCCGCAGCGTCTCCCACCTGGCCGCACCCGCCTTCGCGGGCGCCATGCTGGGCCGTCAGGTGCTCGGCGCCGTACCGGTCGAGCGGCGAGTCCTCCTCTTCGCCGCGGTGGACGTCGCGGCCCACCCGCTCCTGGACGGAGCGACCGTGGCCGCGGCCTTCCACCCGGGCAAGTGGCGCGTCATCGCCATGGACCGCGGCGGCACGAAGTCCGGTACGGGACAGGCCTGGCGCCTGGACCCCGACCGCGTCCTGAAACCGGACGACCGGGTCGTCGTGGCGGCCACCCGCCGAGGCCTCGCCGAACTCCTGGGCCGCGGCGGCGGTCACCTGCCGGTCAACACCCCACGAACGGACAACGATTGACCGTAGGCTCTGCCCACACACGCACCGCCGACCCCGCGCACGGCCGCGCACCGCTCCGGTCCCGCACCGCTCCGATCCCGCACCGCTCTGGTCCCGCCCCCAACGGCCCGCAGTCAGGAGCTCCCCTGTGGACACACCACCCGTGCACGCCCCGCACCACACCACCGCCCCCCGCCCACCTCACCTCATGGACCCCTCCGGCGGCTGCCCCCACGCCCACAACTTCCGCCTCCTCGCCGAAGGCGCCGTCACCCCGGTGGTGCTCCCCGGCGGCATCGACGGCATGGCGGTCCTCGGCCACGACGCCCTCCGGGAATTCCTCTCCCACCCCGACGTCGCCAAGGGCCCCCGGCACTTCACCGCGCTCGCCGAGGGCCGCATACCCGACGGCTGGCCGCTGCGGACCTTCGCCACCGTGCCCGGCATGATCACCGCGGACGGCGCCGACCACCGTCGCCTCCGTACCCTGGTGAGCAGCGCCTTCACCACCCGCCGGGTGGAGGAACTCCGCCCGCGCGTCGAGGCGGTCACCGCCGGGCTCCTCGACGGGCTCGCCGAGGCCGCCAGGACCGGCGACGGCATCGCCGACCTGCGCCGCCACTACGCGCTTCCGCTGCCGCTCGGAGTCATCTGCGAACTGCTCGGCGTCGACCCCGCCCACCAGGACCGGCTGCACCACCTCTCCGGACTGGTCGTCGCGACCGACACCACACCCGCACAGGCCGTCGCCGCCAACCGCGAACTCGTCGAACTCCTCGCCTCCATCGCCGCCGACAAGGCCGCCGCCCCCGACGACGACCTCACGAGCGCGCTCATCGCCGCCCGGGACGGGGACGGCGACCGGCTCGGCCAGGCCGAACTGATCGGCACCCTCCTCCTGCTGATCGTCGCGGGCCACGAGACCACCCTGAACCTGCTCACCAACGCGGTCCGGGCGCTCTGTGCCCACCGTGACCAGCTCGCCCTGGTCATCGAGGGCCGCGCGAGCTGGGCCGACGCGGTGGAGGAGACCCTCCGCTGGGACAGCCCGGTCAGCTACTTCCCGTTCCGCTATCCCACCCGCGACCTCACCGTCGACGGCACCCTCGTCCCACGGGGCACGCCCGTGCTCGCCGGGTACTCGGCGGCGGGCCGGGACACCAAGGCCCACGGCCCGGACGCGGACCGCTTCGACGTGACCCGCACGGCGAGGGCGAAGCACCTGTCGCTCGGCCACGGCCCCCACTACTGCCTGGGCGCCCCACTCGCCCGAATGGAGGCCACCATCGCCCTGGAGGCGCTCTTCACCCGCTTCCCGGAGCTGGACCTGGCCGTCCCGGAATCCGAGCTGCCCCGCCACGCCGGGTTCGTCGGCAACAGCGTCAGGACGCTCCCGGTCCGGCCGGGAGGCTGAACGCCCCCGGGCCGTGCGGGTGCGGGAGAGGCCCGGCCCCGCACCCGGCTCCCTCCGGACCCGGACCCGGAGCCGGACCTGGACCCGGAGCCGGAGCCGGAACTGGACCGGGACCTGGACCTGGACCTGGACCCCTCCTCACCCGGCCCGGCCCCACGCGGTCGCGGGGGAGGCGCGCAGGGACGAGACGAGCCGCAGCAGCCGTGCCTCGTTCCCCATGAGGCCCGCGGCGCGGAGCGCCTCGTCCGCCTCGGCCATCGGATGGGTGAGCATCACCCCCGCGTACGGGGCGAGCTGCGGATCGGTCAGCACGGCCTGGGTGGATTCGAGCAACCGCAGGTACGCCTGGGCGGCCGCGCGCTCGCTGGCGGTGATCGTGGTCGTGGTCATGTCGGGCTCCCTCTCGACAGTTCGGCGCTCACCACCCTCTCGTACGGGTCTGACAATCGCCCTCAGCCCCGCCCGTCGAGCCGCTCCACCAGCCGTTCCAGGAAGACCCGCTGGCCCTCCACGAGCAGCGGGGAGGCCGACTCCGGGACGAACCAGCCCACCCGGTCGATCTCCGGGAACTCCCCCTGGACGCCGGACCGGGGCGGCCATTCCATGACGAAGGTGCCCGGCACGATCGCGGCCGGGTCGAGCGTCCCCTCGACGGCCCAGACGGTGACGAGCTTTCCGTTGCGCTGCCGGGACTCGCCGAGGTCCAGCCACTCGCCCTCGGGCGCCGGAAGACCCAGCTCCTCCAGGAACTCGCGGCTCGCCGCCGCCTCCGGGGCCTCGTCCGGCTCGTACTCCCCCTTGGGGATCGACCAGGCCGACTGCTCGCGGGACGCCCAGAAGGGCCCGCCCATATGACCGATGAGTACCTCGACGCCACCGTCCGTCGTGCGGCGGAAGACCAGAAGACCCGCACTGCGTTTGTCAGACATACGGGCAAGTCTGGCCGAAGGACCCCGCCGTCGCAGCAGTGCGCGTCACTCCTCGGCGCCGACCACCACCGGACCGCCCCCGAGATCCACCCCGTGCGCCCACCACGGCGGCAGCCGCACCGAACGCCACGGGGCGAGCGCACCGTTCAGCCGCACCCGCCGCAGTGGCGCGCCGTCCTGGGTGACGGTCAGGACCGGGCGTACGAGCCGACGCTCCGGCCGTACGAGCAGGGGCGCGGCGACCGGACCGAGCAGACCGGGCGTCACCCACCGCAGCGGCCCCACCGATCCCGCCGGCACTCCCACCGGCACCCGGCCCTCCGGCCAGGGGCGTCCTTCGAGCAGGCCGATCACGGCCGCCGCCACCGTGCGCCCCTCGGCGGCGGCCACCACCGCCGGCTCCACCCCGCGCAGGAGGTTGCCCACCGCGAAGACCCCGGCCGCGGCGGTGCGGAAGGCGCTGTCCGTCGCGGGGCCCCGGGTGCCGGGGGCGAGCGGCAGCCCGCAGGCGCGGGCGAGTTCGTGGTCCGGGATCCAGTCCCCGGTGAAGACCACGGTGTCGCATCGCAGTGTGTGCCGGGTCGTACGGCCGGCCCCGCTCCGGACCGCGACCCCGGTCAGCCGACCGCGGCCGAGGAGTTCCGACACGACCGCGCCGCCGAGCACGGGAACAGCGCCGAACGCCGTTCTTCGCGCCGGGTGTTCGGTGACGACGGCCACCACCTCGACCCCGGCGGCGCGCAGCGTCCGCACGGCGGCACGGGCCACGGGATCGCCACCGACGACCACCGCCCGCCGCCCGATGTGCTCCGGCCGCGCCCCGAACCGGAGGACCAGCCGCTGCAGCTCGCCCGTGGTCAGGACCCCGGCGGGCCGGGACCCGGGGACGAGCCGTGCGCTGCGGGGGCGCTCGCGGGCCCCGGTGGCCAGGACGACCGCGCGGGCCCGGACGCGTTCGAGCCCGGTCGGCGCGGTGACGTCGAGCGTGAGCGGCCCAGCCCACCCGGTGGCCGACACGCCCGTACGGACGGTGGCCCCGGCGCGCAGGGCCGCGCGCACCGAGCGGCGCGCGTACCCGGGACCGTCCAGGGGGCGGCCCCGGGCGTCCGCGCCGAACCCCGGGCGGGCGCAGTGCCGGGGGATCCCGCCGGCGTCGAGCTCCCGTTCCAGGACCTCGACGCGCCCCGCACCCGCCGCGGCGAGGCGTGCGGCGGCGGCGAGACCGGCGGGTCCGGCGCCCACCACGAGCACGTCGACCGTACGGTTCACCGGGCCCCTCCTCGTACGCGTACGACGACACCCGTACGGTTCACCGGGTCCCCTCCCGGTGCTCCGCGTGTTCCTCGAACAACGCGCGTACCTCGGCGCCGCAGGAGTGGCCCTGACAGCGGCCCCCACGCGCGCGCGTGCGGCGGCGCAGTCCGTCGAGGCCGCCCGGCGGGATCGTCGAGGTGAGCGCGGCCCGGATCTCGCCACGGGTGACCCGCTCGCAGTGACAGACGATCGCACCGAACTCCGGGTCCCGGGCGATGAGCCGGGCGTCGCGGTACGGGCGGGGGAAGGCCTCGCCGAGGTTCGGCATCCGGAGCCGGGCGAGCGGCCGCTCGGGCCCGAGGCCGAGCCCGCAGTCGGCGAGGAGCCCGCGGACGTGCTCGGCGATGGCCAGGGACGCGGTGAGCCCGGTGGACCGGATGCCGCCCACCGTCACGTACCGGAGGCCCGGGTGTGCGGCGATCCGGTAGTCCTCCTGCCCGGTGGCGGCGCGCAGTCCCGCGTAGACGGCGGTGACCTCCTCGTCGAGCAGCGCCGGGAGGATCCGGCCGCCCTGCTCGCGGAGCCCGGCGAGTCCCTCCGCCGTGGTGCCGGTGGCGGTCTTGTCGTCCAGGTCCTCGGCGGTGGGCCCGAGCATGACGTTCCCGTAGACCGTCGGCGCGATCAGCACGCCCTTGCCGAGCGGGCCCGGCACGGGGAGCAGGATGTGCCGCACCAGGTCGCGTGCGAACTTGTCGAAGACGAGCAGCTGACCCCGGCGCGGGGTGACGGTGAAGTCCTCGCGTCCGACCAGTGCGTCGAAGGCGTCGGCGTGGAGTCCGCAGGCGTTGACGAGATGGCGGGTCCGCAGCACCCCGCGCCGGGTGACGAGCCGGTGGTACGGATCGCCCGGACGCACCTTCTCCACCCGGCAGTCGAGGTGCAGGTCGACGCCCGAGCGGACGGCCTGGGTGGCGTACGCGAGGGTGGTCGTCCACGGGCAGATCACCGACTCGCCCGGCACTTCGAGCGCGGCGAGCGCGCCGGGGCCCAAGTGCGGTTCGCGTGAACGGAGTTCGGCGGCGGTGAGCAGCCCGGTGGTGCGGTGTCCGTTGCGTTGGGCCTTCTCCGCGAGGCGGGGGAGGGCGGCGCGCTGCTGCTCGTCCCAGGCGACGAGCAGCGCGCCGAGCGGCTCCACGGGGATGCCGGTCTCCTGGGCGTACGCGGAGAGGAGGTGGTATCCCTCGCGGACGAGCCTCGCCTCCAGCGTGCCCGGCAGCGCGTCGAAACCGGTGTGCAGAATGGCGGTGTTGGCCTTCGACGTACCGTCGCCGACGTCGTTCGCGGCCTCCACGAGGGCGACCCGCAGGGGGTGGCGGGCGAGCGTCCGGGCGATGGCGGAGCCGACGACCCCCGCGCCGACGACCACGACGTCGTACGTCGCGTCGGCGCCCGCGGGGAGGGGGCCGGTGCGGGTGACGCTCATGAGGAGCCGGAGCCGGAGCCGGAGCCGGACCCGGAGTGACCCGAGCCCGTCCGCTCGACCAGCGCCGCCACCTCCCCACGGAACCGCGCGAGGCGCTCGCCCGCCTGGTCGCGCGAGATCCGGGGCTCGTACACGGCGGAGGGCTTCCACTCCGGTACGGCCTCCCGGAGCGTGAGCCCCGGGTCGAGTCCGAGCCGCGCGACCGCGCCGACGCCGAGTGCCGTCGCGTCGGGCAACGACGCGACCTCGACCGGAAGTTGGAGGAGATCCGCCTGGGTCTGCATGAGCAGCGCGGACCGGGTGAGGCCGCCGTCGGCGCGCAGCGAGGTCAGCGGCGCGCCCCGGTCCGAGGCGACGGCGGAGGCGAGTTCCACGACCTGCGCGGCGATGCCCTCGCACAGGGCGCGGACCAGATGGCCCGGCGTGGTGTCCAGGCCGAGTCCGGTGAGCGAGCCGCGGACGTCGCCCCGCCACCACGGCGCGGCGAGCCCCGCGAGCGCGGGGACGAAGGTGACGCCTCCGGTGTCCGGAACTCCGTGGCCCACCGGGTCGATCTCGGCCGCGCCGCCGATGACGCCGAGCTCGGTGAGCCAGCGCACGGCGGAGGCGACGGTGTACACCTGGCCGTCCAGACAGTGGGCGACCTGCCCGCCGAGCCGCCAGGCGACACAGCTGACCAGGCCCGAGGACGCGCGCCGGGGTTCGGGGCCGGTCTGCGCGAGGAGGAAGGCCCCCGTGCCGTACGTGCACTTGGCGGCGGCCGGATCGTCGGCGCTCTGGGTGAGCAGCGCCGCCTGCTGGTCGACCAGGAGTCCGGTGAGCGGGAGTGGCGGGCCGAAGGCGGTGGTGGTGCCGACGGGGCTGTCGCAGTCCACGACCCGGGGGAGGCGTTCGCCGCCGAGGCCGTACAGGTCGAGGGCGGTCTCCGACCAGGAGACGGTGTCGAGGTCGAGGAGTCCGGTCCGTCCGGCGGTCGCCGCGTCGGTGACGAAGGCGCCGGTCAGCCGGTGGACGAGCCAGCTGTCGCTGGTGGTGACGACGCCGGCGCCGGTGGTGTGGCGGCGGATCCAGGCCATCTTGGGCGCGGCGAAGTAGGGGTCGAGCGGAAGACCGGTGAGGTGCCTCAACTGTTCTGCGTGGACGTCGAGTTCGGCGCAGACGGAGGCCGCCCGGCGGTCCTGCCAGACCAGGGCGTCGGTGAGTGGCTCACCGGTGGCGGGGTCCCACGCGAGGACGGTCTCGCCCTGGTTGGCGAGACCCACGGCGACGACCGCCGTGCCGGCCTCGGCGAGCGCCGTGCGTCCGGCGGTGACCACGGAGTCGTACAGCTCACGCGGGTCGACCTCGACCAGACCGCCCGGCAGATACCGGGGCCGCACCGGAGCCGTACCGCTGCCGATGACACCGCGCTCGGGGCAGAGGACGAGGGCCTTGGTGCCCGAGGTGCCCTGGTCGACGGCGAGTACCGGGCCGCCCGTCATCGCGCTGCTCCTGTCCCTGGACGTTCGGTGATCATCCGATCACCGAAAAGGGCCAGGGTGCCGTCGTCGCGGCGCTCCGTCAAGCCTCGCCGGAGGATCACGTCAGGTCCGGCGCCGAACCTGACAGTGAGTCAAATCCGGTCGTTGGCTTGATAATTTCTGTCACGAAAGAAAGTGGACCGGTCGCATCCAGAGCCCTCTATAGTGATCGCCGATCAACGGCCGGGACGCCCGCCGGGGGACTGACCACCCCCTCCCATCCACCGAGGACCCATGTCATCCACACCACGCACCACCCCCTGATGGCCGGACACGGCTTCAGACCCGTCTACCACCCCGCGGGCCACGACCACGCCCTGCGCAACGCCGTCCAGGACTTACGCACCGGGCGCTGGGTGGCGATGGCGCGACTCCTCGACGAGACGACGGGCTGGGACGGCTGGACCCGACGCACCCAGGTCCTCGCCGCCGTCGCCGCCGGCACCGACGTCATCCACATGTGGCGGACCGAACAGCCAGGGAGCCTCGCCGCCACCGTGATGCACAGCCGCGTCGCCGTCGAACGGGCCGTACGTGCCCACCGCGCCGGCCACGCCCGCACCCGGGAACTCTGGCAGGAGGCCTGGACCGCGTGCCGGGAGGCCGCCGACCTGGCCCCCGACGACCCGGTGCCCTGGGTCGGCCTGATCGCCCTCGCCGCCCTCGACGGCCGCCAGCGCATGGAGGAGCACCGGCTGCCCCCGCCGGCCCCCATGCTGCCGCCCGGCCCCTGGGGCCTGCTCGCCGAGGCGGAGAAGCGCGACCCGCACAACCGCGAGGCGCACCACCGCATGCTCCAGTTCGTGTACGCCCGACGGCCGGGACCGCTCTCCGAGGCCGTCAACTACGCGCACTGGGCCGCCTCTTCGGCACCCGTCGGCTCCGCCCTGCACGTCCTCCCGCTGTACGTGCGCGTCGAGCGCTACCGGCGCGAGCGCGGCCACGAGCGGGCCCTGGACCTCCACTGGGTCGCCGAGGACGCCGTCCGCGAAGCCCAGCGCGCCCTCGACACCTGGTTCCTCTTCTGCGCCACCGACGAGGCCTCCCTGCTCGACCTCAACCATGTGGCGCACGCCCTCTTCGGAGCCCTCCGCTTCACCGACGCGGCCCGGGTCTTCGCATCGCTCGGCCCGTACTACACGACGCTGCCGTGGGCGTACCGGACCCCGCATCCGGACGACCGCGTGCTCGCCGAAGAGGTCTTCCTGCGGGCCCGCGCCCGCTGTCTCAGCGGCTGAGGTCCGTTTCCCCGCCTCACGCCGTCCCCCGCCTCCCCGCCCCCGCTCACCCCCGTCCCCGGAGGAACGCATGTCCCGCACCGCCCCCGACACCACCGACACGCTGCGCAAGCCACCCCCCGCCCAGGACGAGGAGGCGCGGCTGAGAGAGCTCGGTTACCAGCCCGTCCTCGCCCGCCGCATGGGCGGCTTCGGCAACTTCGCGATCAGCTTCTCGGTCATCTCCGTCCTCTCCGGATGCATGACCCTGTACGGCTTCGGCATGGGCACCGGCGGCCCCGCCGTCATGCTGTGGGGCTGGGCCGGCGTCGGTCTCTTCGTGCTGTGCGTGGGCCTCGCCCTCGCCGAGGTCACCAGCGCCTACCCGACCTCCGGCGCCCTCTACTACATGGCGGACCGGCTCGGCGGGCGCCGTTGGGGCTGGTACACCGGCTGGCTGAATCTGCTCGGTCTGCTCGGAGCCATCGCGGGCATCGACTACGGCGCCGCGCTCTTCACCGGCGCCTTCCTCAACCTCCAGTGGGGCTTCGAACCCACCGCGGGCTCCACCTTCCTGATCTTCCTCGCGATCCTGCTGCTCCACGCCGTCCTGAACCTCTTCGGCGTCCGCCTGGTCAGCGTGCTCAACTCGATCAGCGTCTGGTGGCACCTCGCGGGCGTGGCGATCATCGTCGGCGCCCTCGCCTTCATCCCCGACCGGCACCAGTCCGTCGACTTCGTGTTCACCGAGTTCGTCAACGACACCGGGTGGGCCAACCCCTTCTACGTCGCCGCGATCGGCCTGCTCCTCGCCCAGTACACCTTCTCCGGCTACGACGCCTCGGCCCACCTCTCCGAGGAGACCTCGAACGCCTCCGTCGCCGCCTCCAGGGGCATCGTGCGGGCCATCTGGGTCTCCTGGCTCGCCGGATTCGCCCTGCTCGCCGGGCTGAGCTTCGCCATCCAGGACTACACCGCCACGCAGAACAGCGCCACCGGCGTCCCGCCCGCCCAGATCTTCCTGGACGCGCTCGGCACCGGCGGCGCCACCGCCCTGCTCCTCGTCGTCATCGTCGCCCAGCTCTTCTGCGGCAATGCCGAGGTGGCCGCCGCCAGCCGCATGGTCTTCGCCTTCAGCCGTGACAACGCGCTGCCCGGCTCGGCGATCTGGCGCAAGGTCAGCGGCCGCACCCAGACCCCGGTCCCGGCCGTCTGGCTCGCCGTGGCCGTGGCCGCGGTGCTCGCCCTTCCCTCGCTGTACTCCGCCACCGCGTACGGTGCCGTCACCGCGATCAACGTCATCGGCATCACGCCCGCCTACGCCATCCCGATCTATCTGCGCCTGCGCGCCGGGAAGCGGTTCACCCCCGGCCCGTGGAGCCTGGGCCGCTGGAGCAAGCCGATCGGCTGGACCGCCGTCGTCTGGGTGGCGCTCGTGACCGTGCTGTTCTGCCTGCCGCAGAAGTCCCCGGTGACGGTCGACACCATGAACTACGCCGTGATCGCGCTGGCCGTCGTGCTCGTCCTCGCCAGCGTCTGGTGGTACGTCGCCCGCCGCTCGTACGGCACGCCGACGGCGTACGGCAACGCCCGCGAGGAGGCGGAGATCTCGGAGGGCATCATCTGACGTCGGCGTCGGAGAGAGCCGGTTCCTGTCCCCGTACCGGACAGGAACCGGCCCGCCCTCAGGCGCTGAACTCGTACGTCCAGGCCGCCGACTGGGCCGAGAAGTCGATGTCCGTGATCTCCAGCGCGTGCCCGTGCTGATCGCTCACCACCCGGTGGACGAGCAGCCGGGCCGCGCCGCCGGCCGTCGTCATGGCCGGGCCGGGCACGCCGACCGACTCCCGGTGGGTGATCCGCAGCCCCGCCTGGTGCATCCAGTGGTAGAGCAGCCGCAGGTCCGGCTGTTGGCGCCAGTCCCGTCCCCGCCGGTAGCGCGCCAGCTGGGGGATCTCGGTGAGCGCGGGCCGCGAGAACCACGACACCGCGCGCTGGAGCGCCGTTCCCTGCGGTCCGAGCACGACGTGCCGGTGGACCAGCGTCGGCTCGCCCGGCGTGAGCAGGAGCCGCGCCGTCAGCGGCGTGGGTGGCGGCTCCCAGGTGAGCGAGGCCCGTACCAGGGCCTCGGCCGCGCGGGGACCGCCCGGGAACGTCGGCCGGCGGGCCGTGAGGGCCGGGGCGACGGGCTCGTTCCCGCCCTCGGCTCCGGAGGCGGCGAAGGTGCCGCGCCGGTCGGTCACCACGAGCCGTTCGTCCCGCAGGAGTTGGAGTGCGCTGCGTACCGTCTGCCGGTTGACGTGGTAGCGCTGGGACAGGGACCGTTCCGAAGGGAGCCTGGTGCCGGGGGAGATGCGGCGGTGGGCGAGGTCCTCGCGCAGCGCGGCGGCGACCCGGAGATAGAGCGGCGCGTCTGCCGCCGCCTCGGATGCGGGCTCGGCCATGATCAAACCCTCTCTTCGCTCAGCGTGACCGCATGGGTCGTGCGGGTGATCAATTCCTATCATTGGTCTAAACCATTTTGCCAGTGCTCTCCGGCAGAGTGGCCGAAACGAGCGAGTCACCTTGTAATGAGGTACCAGGTGGCAGGGGCGAGACCGCGACCGCGGACTGAGGCGGGTGAGGCCGGATGACGACACCGTCGGAGCGTGCCGAACGAGGCAGGGCGGCCCGCAAGCGGGTGTCACGGTCCTCCCACGGCCGCTGGATACCCAGCGCGCAGCGCCCCGATCCCGTCGGCGTGCTCGAACGTCAGGCGCAGGACCGGCTGCCCGAGCTCGCGCCCCTCCGGTACGGCCGGATGGCGGCCTCCCCCTTCGCCTTCCTCCGCGGCGCCGCCGCCGTCATGGCCGCCGACCTCGCCGCCCAGCACCACACCGGACTCACCGTCCAGCTCTGCGGCGACGCCCACCTCCTCAACTTCGGGGTCTACGCCTCACCCGAACGGACGCTCCTGTTCGATGTGAACGACTTCGACGAGACGCTCCCCGGCCCCTTCGAGTGGGACGTGAAGCGGCTCGCCGCCAGCGTCACCGTCGCCGCCCTCCAGAACGGCAGCAGCAAGACCAAGGCCCGCCGAGCGGCGCTCGTCTCCGTGGAGTCGTACAGGAACGCCATGCGCCGCCTCGCCGACCTGGGGGAACTCGCCGTCTGGTACGAGCGGATCGCCGCCGACGACCTCGTCCCCCTGGTCCGCCGCGACGAACGCGCCCGATTCGAGAACCGGCTCGCCCGCGCCCGCCGGCGCACCAGCCTCCACGCGCTCGCCAAGCTCACCGAGACCGACGCGACCGGGGTCCGGCACATCGTCGACGACCCGCCGCTCCTCGAACGGACCACGGACCTCGACCGGGTCACCCTCGGCAAGATCTTCAACGACTACCGCAGCTCGCTCGCCGAGGAACGGCGCGTCCTCCTCGACCGCTACCGCTTCGTCGAAGCCGCCCGCAAGGTCGTCGGGGTCGGCAGCGTCGGCACCCGCTGCTTCGTCCTCCTCCTCGAAGGCCGGGACGACGGCGACCCGCTCATCCTCCAGATCAAGGAGGCCGGCCGCTCGGTCCTCGAGCCGTACCTCCAGCCGAGCGCGTACGACCACCAGGGGCATCGCGTCGTCTCCGGGCAGCGTCTCATCCAGGCCGCCAGCGACATCTTCCTCGGCTGGATGACCGGGCCCGAGCAACGCCACTTCTACTGGCGTCAGCTCCGCGACATGAAGGGCTCCGCCGAGGTCGAGACCATGTCCCCGGCCATGCTGCGGGACTACGCACGGCTCTGCGGCCGGGCCCTGGCCCGCGCTCACGCCCGCTCCGGCGACCGCATCGCGATCGCGGCCTACCTCGGCGGTTCCGACGGCTTCGACCGCGCCGTCGCCGACTTCGCCCTCGCCTACGCGGGCCAGAACGCCGACGACTACGCGGCACTCGGCGGGGCCATCGCCGCGGGGATGGTGGTGGCGGCGCCGGGCGTGTGAGGAGGAGCGTGCCGAGGGGGCCACAGGCGACGCGCCGATGGCCGGGCCGAGCTGGTGGCCGGGCAGGGCCGAGCCGGGCCGGGCCGGGCCGAGGCGGTGGCCGGGCCGAGCTCCACGGCTGCGGCCCGACCCCGGGAGCCGGGTCCTACGCGTCGCGGCGCAGCGGCGGTCCCGACGGCGTCTCGGCGACCCCGCCGAAGAGCACCGCCCGCGCCACGGAGGGGGCGAAAAGGCTCGTCAACGGGGCGGTCAGGGTCATCGCCGCACGGAACGCCGCCCCCACGGCCGGATCACCCGCGGACCGCTCCACCACCCGGCCCAGGTACCAGCCGACGGCCCGGTCCATCGGACCCGGCCGGGCCGCGTCACCGGTCGCGCCCGGCATCTTCTTGTCGGCGCCCGCCGAGATGTCCCAGGCCTGCCGGGAGGCGTCGAGCAGCGCCCGCTGCACCGCACGGGTCGTCGGGGTGCGCTTCGGGTCGGCGAGCGCCCGGCGCAGCGCGAGCGCGCTGAGCGCGGCGACGGCCATGCCCTGCCCGTAGATGGGATTGAACGCGCAGAGCGCGTCGCCGGTCGCGAGGAAGCCGGCCGGGCGGCGGCCCGGACGGTCGTACCGGCGCCGGATGTTGGCGGTCCTGCGGAAGCCGTACACCGGGGACACCGGCTCGGCCCGCGCCAGCCAGTCGCTGATCACCGGATGCGGCAGCCGCTTCGCGTACTCCTCGAACGCGCCCTCCTCCGTGGGTGGTTCGTCGCCGCGCAGCCCCGAGAGGGTCACCAGGTGGTGCCCGTCTCCGAGGGGCAGCACCACGCCGCCGTACACCTGGGCGGGGTGCGGCACGATGTAGTAGCCCGTCGCGTCGGTGTCCACGTCCTCGGCCGCGCGGTACACCCGGGTGCCGTACGCCAGACCCGTGTCCAGCGTCTCCTCGTGCGGGGCCTCCGCGCCGATCCCCGCCAGCCAGTCGGCGGCCTTCGTGGACCGCCCGGAGGCGTCCACCACGAGATCCGCGGCGAGCGTACGGGGCTCCTTGTCGGCCCCCGCGCCCCGCTCGCGCAGCCGCACGCCCCTGACCCGGGAGGAGTCGCCGGTCAGGCCCACGGTCTCGGTGCCCTCGACCAGCTCGATGCGCGGATCGGCCAGCACCCGCTGCCGCACCAGCCACTCCAGCTGGGGGCGCGGGCCGGTGTAGTGATGGGTGGTGGAGGCGGTACGGCGGAACCACTTGCCGTTCTGCCACTGGATCATGTCGCCTGGCGCACCCACCGTGGGCGCCCCCAGCGCGCTCAGCTCGTCCATGAACCCCGGGAGCAGTTCGTCGAGCGCCCGCTGCCCGCCGGCGATCAGGACGTGCAGATGCCTGCCCTGCGGGACGCCCGCGCGCGCCTCCGGCCCCTCGGGCAGCCGGTCGCGTTCGACGACCGTCACCCGCTCCGCGTGCTCGGCCAGCACCCGAGCGGCCAGCAGCCCTGCGAGACTTCCCCCGATGACCACCGCGTGACGTGTCGCGCGGTGCCCCAAGTCGTCGGCCATACCCGCCCTTTCGTGTCGTCGGACTCCAACGACCCAGTATCCACGCGGGGACGTCCCGAGAGGCGCCCCCGCCGCGCGGTTTCGGCCGCCCGGGTCACGGCCGGGGTGACGCCATGGCCCGTCCGGAGGATCCCGCCCCGGACGTCACTCCGTCCCGAGTTCCACCAGCGCGCCCCTCAGCCACTCCACCCAGAAGCGTTCCATCTCGATCCCGCCCCGCAGGACGAGGTGGCGCAGCCGGTCGGGCTCCGACACGCGCCGGTCCGGTGGGAAGTCACGGGTCTCGATCGCCAGGTACTCGTCCAACTGCTCCTGGTGCAGCGCGAGATGACGGGTCAGCTCGGCACGCAGACCCGAGGCGCCGACCACCGCGGCCGCCCGCATCCGGAGCAGCAGGGCGGCCCGCATCGGTTTCGGGTCCTCGGACCTCGCCACCCAGGTGCCGAGCTCCTCGCGGCCCGCGGGCAGCACCTCGTACTCCTTGCGCTGTCCCCGTACCGGCACCGGGGCGGGCAGGGCACGGATGTGCCCCGCCTGCTCCAGCCTGCCCAGCTCGCGATAGATCTGCTGGTGCGTGGCCGACCAGAAGTAGCCGATCGACTTGTCGAAGCGGCGCGTCAGTTCGAGGCCGGAGGACGGCTTCTCGAGCAGCGCGGTGAGGATCGCGTGCGGGAGGGACATGAGCGCATCCTAGGAGTGGCCGGCCACGGTGATCACAGGGTGGCCGCGAGACGGGTGCCCTGGTCGATGGCCCGCTTGGCGTCCAGCTCGGCGGCCACGTCGGCGCCGCCGATCAGGTGCGCCACGCGACCCGCCGCGACCAGCTCCTCGTACAGGTCCCGGCGCGGCTCCTGGCCGGCGCAGAGCACGACCGTGTCGACGGGCAGCAGCTGCTGCTCGCCGCCGATGGTGACGTGCAGGCCCTCGTCGTCGATCCGGTCGTACGACACGCCCGCGACCATCGCGACGCCCCGGTGCTTGAGCTCGGTGCGGTGGATCCACCCCGTGGTCTTGCCGAGACCCGCGCCGACCTTGGACTCCTTGCGCTGGAGCAGGTGCACCTGGCGCGGCGGCGCGCCGCGCTCGGGGGCGCGCAGTCCGCCCCGGTTCTCGTACGAGGTGTCGACGCCCCACTGGCGGAAGTACGTCTCGGGGTCCTGGCTCGCGCCCTCCCCGCCGTCCGTCAGGAACTCCGCGACGTCGAAACCGATGCCGCCCGCGCCGATGATCGCGACCCGCTCGCCGACGGGCGCGCCGTCCCGCAGCACGTCCAGGTAGCTGAGGACGCTCGGGTGGTCCTCGCCGGCGATGCCGGGGGTGCGGGGGGAGACGCCGGTGGCGACGACGACCTCGTCGAAGTCGCCCAGGTCGGACGAGGAGACCGGGGTGTTCAGGCGTACGTCGACCCCGCGCTCGGCGAGCTGCACGCGGAAGTAGCGCAGCGTCTCGTCGAACTCCTCCTTGCCGGGGACCTTCTTGGCGATGTTCAGCTGACCGCCGATCTCGGCGGCCGCGTCGAACAGGGTCACGGAGTGGCCGCGCTCGGCCGCCGACACGGCGCAGGAGAGTCCGGCCGGGCCCGCGCCGACGACGGCGATCCGCTTGGCACGACGCGTGGGGGAGAGGACCAGCTCGGTCTCGTGGCAGGCGCGCGGGTTGACCAGGCAGGACGTGATCTTCAGATTGAAGGTGTGGTCCAGGCAGGCCTGGTTGCAGCCGATGCAGGTGTTGATCGTGTCGGCGCGGTCGGCCGTGGCCTTGGCGACGAACTCCGGGTCGGCGAGGAAGGGACGGGCCAGCGAGACCAGGTCGGCGCGACCGTCGGCGAGGATCTCCTCGGCGACCTCGGGGGTGTTGATGCGGTTGCTGGTGACCAGCGGTACGGAGACCGCGCCCATCAGCTTCTTCGTCACCCAGGTGTAGGCGCCGCGCGGCACGGAGGTCGCGATGGTGGGGATGCGCGCCTCGTGCCAGCCGATACCGGTGTTGATGATGGTGGCCCCGGCGGCCTCGATCTCCTTGGCGAGCCGGACGACCTCCTCCAGGGTGGAGCCGCCGGGCACGAGGTCCAGCATGGAGAGGCGGTAGACGAGGATGAAGTCCTCGCCGACCCGCTCGCGGATCCGGCGGACGATCTCCAGCGGGAAGCGGACGCGGTTCTCGTAGGAGCCGCCCCAGCGGTCGGTGCGCTGGTTGGTCGCGGCGGCGATGAACTCGTTGATGAGATAGCCCTCGGAGCCCATCACCTCGACGCCGTCGTACCCGGCCTCCTTGGCGAGCTCGGCGCAGCGGGCGTAGTCCTCGACGGTCTGCTCGACCTCGGCGTCCGTCAGCTCGTTCGGCACGAAGGGGCTGATGGGGGCCTTGAGGGCGCTGGGCGCGACGAGCGCGGGGTGGTACGCGTACCGGCCGAAGTGCAGGATCTGCATCGCGATCCGGCCACCTTCGGCGTGCACGGCGTCGGTGATCAGCCGGTGCTCGGCGACCTCGTCCGCGGTGGTGAGCTTGGCACCGCCGTCCCAGGGGCGACCGGCGTCGTTGGGCGCGATGCCGCCGGTGACGATGAGGCCCACGCCACCGCGGGCCCGCTCGGCGTAGAAGGCGGCCATGCGCTCGAAGCCGTGCTCGGTCTCTTCGAGGCCGACGTGCATCGATCCCATGATCACCCGGTTGGGCAGGGTGGTGAACCCGAGGTCGAGCGGGCTCAGCAGGTGCGGGTACGGGGTCATGCGGGCGCCTCCTCGCGCAGGATCGTCGCCCTCAGTTCTAGGGGACCCCCTCCCTTTGTGCAACTAGTTGCAGAAGATTCCGGACGTGATGTCTACTACTCAGTAGCCAATCGTGAGGCTGTCGCCGCCGCTCCGAGCCACGCGTCCAGCTCCTCCGGCGTCCGCGGCTCGGCCGCCCCCGCGGCGAGCAGACCGTGGGTGCGGAGCAAGCGGCCGACCGCCGTCCCCCAGGGGCGGCGCAGCCGGGCCTCGTCGAGCAGCGCGTCGTCCGCGAGGAGCTCGGCGACCGGACCGGTCCGCAGCCCGGACGGGGCGAGCACCGCCGCCTCGTCCGCCCAGCGCAACGCCAGATCCACGTCGTGCGTGGCCATCAGCACCGTCGTGCCGGCCTCCCGAAGCCGCTGGAGCGCGTCGAGCAGCCGCTCCTGCCCGTGCGGATCGAGACCCGCCGTCGGCTCGTCCATGATCAGGACACGGGGCCGCATCGCCACCGCGCCCGCGATCGCCGCCCGCTTGCGCTGCCCGTACGACAGCAGATGCGTCGGCCGGTCCGCGAGCGCCGTGATGTCCAGCGCCTCCAGTGCCTCACGGACCCGCCGCCGCACCTCGTCCTCGGGCAGTCCGAGGTTCATCGGACCGAACGACACGTCCTGGTCCACCGACGCGGCGAACAGCTGGTCGTCGGGGTCCTGCACCACCAGCTGCACGGTCGTCCGCAGCCGGGTCAGCCCCTTCCGGTCGTACGCGACCTCCGTACCGTCCAGGCGCAGCGACCCGCTCACGCACCGCAGCCCGCCGCTGAGCAGCCGCAGCAGGGTCGTCTTGCCGCTGCCGTTGCGGCCGAGCAGCGCGACCGCCCGCCCCTCCGCGACGGCGAAGTCCACGCCGGACAGGACCGGGGGCCCGTCCTCGTAGGCGAAGCCGGCTTTCACCAGTTCCACGACAGGGGTCGGAGACGTCACGGAAGGAGCCTTTCCAGTACGAGGGTGAGGGCGACGAGTCCGGCGAGCAGGACGCCCGTGCCGGCGAGGAACGGGCGGGACACCGCACACGCGGGCACCAGGACCCGCAGCGTCCCGTCGTACCCCCGCCCGGCGAGCCCCGACTGCAGGCGCTGCGCCCGGTCGAAGGCCCGTACGAACGTGGTCGCACCGAGGCCCGCGAGTGAACGCCAGGTCGCGGCCCGCGTGGTGTGCCCGAGCCGGGCCGCCTGCGCCTGCCGGATCTTGGACATCGCGTCGAGCAGCAGGAAGATGATCCGGTACATCACCAGCGCCACGTCCACCACGGGCGCCGGCACCCCCGCCCGTACCAGCCGGGGCAGAACGTCGGACACCGGCGTCGTGAACGCGAAGAGCAGCACCCCGAGCGAGGCCGAAGCCGTCCGCAGCAGCAACTCGCCCGCGTGCGTCGGACCGTCCGGCGCGAGGGCGACGAGCCCCCGGGTACCGCCCACCTCGAAGAGCAGCGGAATCGCGCCCGTGACACAGAACCCGAGCGGGATGCGGAACGCCCGCCACAGCGCCCGGCCCGGCACACCGGCCGGACCGAGCAGCACCGTGAGCGTGGTCGCCGCGACGAGGACCGCACCCGGCCACGGCGGCAGAGCCACCGCGCACAGGGTGAGACCGAAGCCGAGAAGCGCCTTCTCGGCGGGATGGCGGCGGCGCCAGCGACTGCTGTGCGCCGCCGCGTCGATCGGCAGCATCGGTGGCTACGCGCCCGGCCCGCCGGCGGACCCGCCGCCGAGGGACGGCCCGGTGCCGGTGCGGGAGCCGGTGCTGGTGCCGCTCTCGGACTCCGCGGTCCTGGCCTCGGCAGCCCCTGCGGCATCCGCTCCGGCGCCGTGCGCCTCGGCTGCCTCGGCCGCCTCGGCCCGCGCCGCCCCCTGTCGACGGCCGCGCCGCAGACCGAAGTAGTACGCGAGGACACCGGCGCCGAGGGCCGCCTGAAGGGCGAACAGCGCCGACTCGATCTCCCCGGACGGCGGCTCGTAGAGCGGGCTGAACCACGGCTCGTAGTCCGGCTGGAGCTCGGTGATCGCGGTCTCCGCCTCCGCGTCGGCCCCCGTGAAGGGTTCTTCCTTGTGGTCGCCGAGCCCCAGTGCGAGCGGCAGGACCGCGAGCGCGGCGACGACGAGCAGCAGCAGGGCGTTGATCTTCGCGTTCCGGCTCATCACGCGGTCGCCTCCTCGCGTCGCTCCGACGTGCGCCCGGCGAGGACGCCGAGCCGGATCAGGTCGCCCTTGCTCGACTGGGTGAGCAGGCGCATCACAAGCACGGTGAGCAGACCCTCGCTCACCGCGAGCGGAATCTGCGTGACGGCGAAGATCCCGCCGAACTTGGCGAGCGCGCCGGGGATGCCGCTGCCCGGGTCGGGGAAGGCGAGCGCCAGCTGGACGCTGGTCACGCAGTAGGTGGACAGGTCGGCGACGAACGCGCCGAAGAAGACGGCGACCATCAGCGGCGCACCGAACCGGCGCAGCAGCACGTAGGTCCCGAACCCCGCCCAGGGCCCGACGATCGCCATCGAGAAGGCGTTCGCGCCGAGTGTGGTCAGCCCGCCGTGGGCGAGCAGCAGGGCCTGGAAGAGCAGGGTGATCGTCCCCAGGACCGCCATGATCGGCGGCCGGAACAGGATCGCGCCCAGGCCCGTACCGGTCGGATGCGAGCAACTGCCCGTCACGGAGGGCAGTTTGAGTGCCGACAGGACGAACGTGAAGGCGCCGGCAGCGCCGAGCAACAGGGTGGACTCAGGATTCGACCGCACCTCGCGGGTCAGCGCGCGGACCCCGTGGACGACGAACGGCGCGGACGCGACACTCCAGGCGGCCGCGTGCACAGGGGGCAGATACCCCTCGGCAATATGCATGGTTGGGAGACCCTCTCCAGCACCTCGTGGATGGACAACGCACCCTGGCCGGTCTCCTGGCTGACGGTCATTCCGTCCGACTCCGCCTTCCCACACCACGGCGGTCTCCCGACGTGGTCCAGTGGCTTCCCCGAGGGTGTTCCCCGCGGGGGTGGAGCCGGACCTCCCGATCACAGTGGCGAGGGCCGCACCGGTACTGCACCGGTTTCCCGTACACCAAGGCTCTGCGACATTAGTGTGTTGACCTGCTGGATCACAACACGCCCGCCACCCGGTGGGGCCCCTCGCTCACTCCCCGCAGTCGCCCGGGGCGACTCGGAGCCGAGCTCGGGGCCTCTCCCTCGGGTACTCCCTCGGTCACTCCTTGCGGTAGTCGTACGCCTCCGACGCGGCCGCCGCCACGGCGTCGAGGTCCCCGCCCGCGCTCGCGGTGACCAGGGCGGCGACCGCGCCCTCGACGAACGGCGCGTCCACGAGTCGAGAGCCGTCGGGCAGTTCGTCACCCTCGGCGAGGAGGGCCTTCACGGTGAGCACCGCGCTCCCCAGATCGACGAGGATCGCCACACCGGCGCCCTGGTCGACGCCCTTCGCCGCGCCGGAGATCAGCTCGGAGCTCGTCCCGAGGCCACCGTCGGGGGTTCCCCCGGCCGGGAGGATCGGGGCGAGGTCACCGCCGCCGGCGAGCCCCCGGGCCAGCTCGGCCACGGCGGCCGCGACGGCGGCGCTGTGCGAGACGAGCACGATGCCGACGGAACGGGAGCCGACCGCACCGGAGCCGACCGCAGCGGAGCCGGAGCCGGTCTCCGTCCCCGTCCCCGCTCCTGTCCCCGCTCCCGTCCCCGTCCCGCCACTCATGACGCCCCCTCGGCGCTCGACGTCTCCGTGCGCGCGGTCTCGTCGAGCGCGGCGAACAGCAGCGCCGAGGACGTGGCCCCCGGATCCTGGTGCCCCACCGACCGCTCGCCCAGATAGCTGGCCCTGCCCTTGCGCGCCCGCAGGGGTACGGTCGCCAGGGCGCCGTCCTCGGCCGCCGTGCGGGCCGCGCCGAACGAGTCCCGCAGCCCCTCCACGGCCGGCATGAGCGCGTCGAGCATCGTCTTGTCGCCCGCCTGCGCGCCGCCCAGCTGGGACACGGCGGCCACGCCGGAGCCGAGCGCCTCCGCCAACTGTTCCCGGGTGACGCGCTCGTCGTCGCCCAGGGTCTTGCCGGTACGACGGAGCAGTGTGCCGTACAACGGCCCCGAAGCGCCCCCCACGGTGGAGATCAGCTGTCGCCCGGCGACGGTGAGCACCGCGCCCGGCGTCGCGGGCGGGTCCTTGGCCAGGGTCTCGGTCACGGCGGCGAACCCGCGCTTGAGATTGGCGCCGTGGTCGGCGTCGCCGATGGCCGAATCGAGCTCGGTGAGCCGGTCCGCCTCCCGGTCGACGGCCTCCGCCACAGCGGCCAGCCAGCGCACCAGGAAGTCGGCCTCGAAGGTCTGCGTCATGTCGGTCCCCTGTTCCTTCGTCCGTCTCACCGGCCCCAGCGCAGCGCGGGCGTCTCCACGGGCGCGTCCCAGAGGCGCAGGAGCTCCTCGTCCACCTCGCACAGGGTGACCGAGCAGCCGGCCATGTCGAGCGAGGTCACGTAGTTCCCGACGAGGGTCCGGGCCACCGGCACCCCCCGCTCGCCCAGGACGCGCTGCACCTCGGCGTTGAACCCGTACAGCTCGAGGAGCGGGGTCGCACCCATCCCGTTCACCAGGGCGATGACCGGCCCGGAGGGGCGGAGGTCCTCGACGACGGCGTCGACGGCGAAGTCCGCGATCTCCCGGGAGGTCATCATCGGGCGCCGCTCCCGGCCCGGTTCGCCGTGGATGCCGATGCCCAGCTCCAGCTCGCCCTCCGGGAGGTCGAAGGTGGGGCTGCCCTTGGCGGGGGTGGTGCACGCGCTCAGGGCGACGCCGAAGGAGCGGCAGCGCTCGTTGACCCGGCGGGCGATCGCCTCCACGCGCCCCAGGGGCGCGCCCTCCTCGGCTGCGGCGCCCGCGATCTTCTCCACGAAGAGCGTGCCGCCGGTGCCGCGCCGCCCGGCCGTGTAGAGGCTGTCCGTGACGGCGACGTCGTCGTCGACCAGGACCTTGGCGACCTGGACGCCCTCGTCCTCGGCGAGCTCCGCCGCCATCTCGAAGTTCAGCACGTCACCGGTGTAGTTCTTGACGACGAACAACACCCCGGCGCCACTGTCGACGGCGGCGGCGGCCCGCACCATCTGATCGGGCACCGGCGAGGTGAACACCTCGCCGGGGCAGGCGGCCGCCAGCATCCCCGGCCCCACGAACCCCCCGTGCAAGGGCTCGTGCCCGGAGCCGCCGCCGGACACCAGCGCGACCTTCCCGGCCACGGGCGCGTCCCGCCGTATCACGACCCGCCGCTCCACGTCGACGGTGAGCTCGGGATGAGCGGCGGCCATCCCGCGCAGCGCGTCGGCGACGACGGTCTCGGGGACGTTGATCAGCATCCTCACGGATACCTCCTGGGGAGACTAGCAGGCATGTGACTGAGCAGGCTTTTCGCAGGTCAGGGCAGGTGAGGCTAGTTATTGATCTTGGCGGTGCGCGGCGACGGGGGCGGTCTGGCGCGGTACTGATGCTGACCTGTTGCTGCTGACTTTCCTGACCGCCCGTCAGAGGCGGCTGACCTGCGCGCTCTGTGCACTTGTGCATGATGGAGCAATTATCGGCGCGGGGGCGCGGTCGCGCACCGGTGCGTCGCGGGTGGAAGCGGCCGGTTCCGTGCCGACCGGCTTCGTGCGGTGCCTCAGGCTTCGGTGGCCACCGACCGGATGGCGAGTGTCCGTGTGGGGAACCGTTCGCCTGGGCCGCGAGCCCGGTGGCGCGCAAGGTGCGCCGGTTGCTTGCGCTGCCCGCCTGGTTCGATGCCGCGGACCACGACGGAAGGTGGGAACGCTGGCTGGGCGGCGCCGAGACCCTCGATGCCGCGTTCGCCGAACTGCTCGTTGCGGCACGGCACAGGCCAGAGCGGGCAACGGAGCTGGTGCGCCCCCACATCGGCACCACACCTGAGTGGCGACAGCGTCTCCTCACGCTCATGGAGTGGTCCCTCACCCCAGGCCTTGTCGACCTGGCTGTCGACCTGATCCAGAGCGGACAAGCCGACGAGGCACGCGGACCCCTGGCGAACAACAGCGACTTCTGGCCCTTGCTCTACGGCCTCTCCGAGACCGCCCCCGTTCCGGCAGCCAGGCTCGTCGGCGCCTACCTCGATCGGGCATGGACCCAGGAGCTCCCAGCCGGCCCAAGCAAGCTATTCGGGAGTGAGTACCTTTCTGCCCACTCTCAGACCGCCTCCGCCGTCCTGTCCCGGATCGCCGAGGCCGCGCCCAAGCCGTACGTGGACAACATCCTGCCCTTCGTACTCCGCACCGCCGAATCCGACGATGCCTCCGATGAGCGGTCAGGCAATCGGTGGTTGTATCGACAATGGGGCGGCAGCAGTGTCGGTGCCGAGCTGCTCTCGTCCCTCGACACCGCCTTGCGTGCCCTGCCCGCCGCCGACCCGGCCGCCGCGGTCGACGCCCTGACGAGACTGAGGGGATCGGCAACGGAGATCGCACGCTTCCTGGCCTGCCGCCTGTACACCGTCCTGGGGGCGGCTGACGAGGCGCTCGACTGGCTCTGCAGCGACCAGCGAAACCTCGTCTGGGCTGGGTGGACAGTTCCCGCTGGGCGTCTCGTGAACTCGTCGCGGCCGCCACGGCCGACTGCACCTCAACGTACACAACGCGCACACGACCCAGCGACTCCTCATCGGAGCTCTGGCCCGAGACCCCTCGCGATTCGCCCCCCACCTTGACGCGGCCCTCCGTGGTCCACGGCAGACGATGGAGCTCGCAGGACAGATCTGGGCCGTGGCGACGCTCCAAGGAATTGCCACACCGGGCTTGCCCACCACGGTGCTGCAGCTGGGCCCAATGGCCCGCCGTGGCGCGGCCACGATCTTCGCCGACAACCCCGACCACTACCCACGTCTCCTGCCTCTGCTCGACGATGAGGACGAAGAGGTCCGCAACAACGCATCGGCCGTAATGAGGCACGCCTTCGACCTGCTTCCCTCCCAGGCCGACGAGCTTGTCCAGGCGTTCATCGCCAGCAAGGCTTCCCCCGGCAACCTGGGGGAACTGGCCTTCGCCCTCCACGACCCGACCGGCGCCCTCCCGCTGGCGGCGTTGGACGCATGCGAGCACATCGTGGGCCAGGCGGGCGCCGATCTGGCCGACATCCGAACCCGTCATGCAGCTTACGGCCGCTACGTGGTGACGGCGGTCTTGCGGCTGTACCGCCAGAGCCCGCCCTCCATGCGCAGCCGCTGTCTGGACATCATCGACGCCCTCTCCCGGGCCGAGGTCCCAGGTCTCCACGCGGCGCTGGAAGGTGAACGCTGACCTCATGGCCACGTGATTGCTTGGCTGACGCCCACATCTGGGAATGGCCACCGCTTGCTCTTTCTGCCCGCTGCCGCCGAGGGCTCGGGGACCCTGTGCCCTCCACAGATTCCCCTTCGGCATAGGCTGCGCACTTTGTTCAGGTCCAAGATCTGACTAGTTGGCGTCGCTGCAGGTCAGGGGCATAATGTGCCCACCTCAGGTCAGCAAACGGTCAGCATGCTCATCAGACGTGTCCCGCTTGCTCTTGCGGTTCGTCGACCCCCGCCCGGGTATCTCTGGTCGGCAGGAGTGGGCGGAGCCCGTGACCGGAGCCCCCTGCTTGGGTGGGGTAGCCGGTGGTCGAAAGGTGGGGCTAGCACTGTCGCCACGAGCCGGCGGACGCCGTTACGTTCGTGACTGACCGCCACTGCCCCAAGACTTGGAGTCCCCGACATGACGAAGCGTCCGCGCATTCTCTGGGCCGTCCTCGCAGGTGGGCTGGCTGTGGCAGGGCTGACCGGCTGCGGGCCCGGGGAGACCTTCGAGGACGACGCATCGGTCCAGGAGCGGGTCACGTCCGTGCGGCTCGACACGGGTATCGGCAGCGTCACGCTCCGCGGTCGCGAGGGCCTCGACGAGGTCTCCGTGCACCGCAGGATCACATACCACGGGGACAAGCCCGGTGGGGTGACCCACCGGATCGACGGCGGGCGGTTGACCCTTGGCGGCTGCGGCGACGACTGCGAGGTGGACTACACGGTGGAAGTGCCCTCCGGGGTAGCCGTCGACGGAGGGGCGACGACAGGCGACCTCAGTCTCTCCGATGTGGGACCGGTGGACCTGAAGACCGACGCGGGCAACGTCACGCTTGAAGGGGTGGCGGCAGAGGTAAAGGTCCGGACCTCGAACGGAAACATCAATGGCAAGGATCTGCGCGGCAACCGGATCGATGCGCAGACCTCCAATGGTGAGATCGACCTGACACCCGGCAAGCCGCAGGACATCCGCGCCGAGACCGACAACGGCGAGTTGGCCCTCACGCTGCCGGACAGCAGCTACCAGCTCCTGGTGAAGACCGGCAACGGGGACAAGGACATCCGTGTCCGCAACGAGCCGTCCGGCGACTACCGGATCGAACTGACCACCGGAAACGGAGACATCTCCGTCAACCCCGCATGAGTGCCGAGGTTCCCGCACCACGTCCGTTCGGAGGATCCCACCCGTGAGCCACCAGGTCCCGAACAGCCCTTACGGCGCAGGGCCGACACCGCCCGCCCAGGCCGCCCCCGGCTACATGCCCGGCACCAGAGCCCCCTACGGCTACGATCCGTTCGGACGGCCCTACTCCGACAAGTCCAAGAACGTCGCGGGAATGCTCTCCATCTTCCTGGGGCCGCTCGGCTTCGGCCGCTTCTACACCGGCCACAACGCGATGGCCCTCTGCCAGCTCTTCACCCTGGGCGGCCTCGGGCTCTGGACGCTGATCGACGGCATCGTCCTGCTCACGGTCAGGGGCAAGACCGATGCCGAGGGCCGTGTCCTGCGCGGTTGACCGCCTGAGCGCTCAACCGCGGCGGTGCCTGATACGCAGCCGGCCGTACCCCATGGTCCCGGAGATACGGATGCGTGGCCCGTCCGATCCGCCGCGCGGCGGGGCCTTGTAGGCCGGCTGCTTCCAGCCGGCGGTCAGGCCCTCGTAGTCGACCGTGGCCTCGCGGGGCACGACGATCCAGGCCCACCCGTAGTCCAGGTGCAGCTCGATGTCGACCACCCGGTGCCTGATGACGGCCCGTGACAGGTCCAGGTACACCTTGCCCATGCTGGACCTGACCTTGAAGACCTGCGGCACCTGCCATCCTCCGCGCCGCCGGATCAGCCCGCCGACGGTGTCCACGATGACGGTCGGGCCCACGTCCCTGGCGGGCAGCGCGGCCACGGCGGAGGTCAGCTCGCCGGGTGTCTCGGCGGTGAGCGCAACATGCAGGCGCGCGTCCATCTCCTCCTGGGTGATGTGCCCTTCGGCGAAAGCCTCTTGGAGACGTTCGACAGTCACATCGCGGTCAACTTCGGAGATCCGCTGAGGCAAGTTCTCTGGCACGGAGGGCATGGCGCAACCATAGCGCCGGTCGCCTCGACGGAGTCCAGCACCTGCGGGAACACGCCTGCCCAGTAGCGGACTTGTGGCACGGCCGCGTGGACCCGAGCCCGGCAGGAAGTGATTCTTCCGCATCGCTACGGGTCACGTCAGGCCATGCAGCGTTGTCACTACTCCCTTGAGGTTTGACTCGCATCCTGTCTAATGTTGTGACTCATGTGACGGATGTAGTCATGCTGTATGACGGCTCAGGGGGGAGTCGGAATGGCTGTCGTGCACGGCGGGGAACGCCACCGAACCAGCGCGCTGTAGACCTGCGTCGGCACACGGTCGGCACGTGCACCCGTCCTGGCCTTCCTTCCTCAGGAGTCTCGAAGCCGTTTCCGCCGAATTCGCCCGGTGGCCCACCGGCGCCATCCGGCCAAGCCGTCATCCCGAAGGACTCGTGAGCCCGCCGACCAAGTCCTCGATCCCCCTCGATACCAGGAGTAGACGAGAATGATGGATCTCCTCGGCGCGAGAAGCGTGTCCGAGATCATGGAACTGCACGCTCGCGACCGCGGCCACGAGCTGGCGGTCGCCCTCGTCGGCGATCCCTCGGATCCGGCGTCGGCCCAGCTGCTCGGCTACGCGCAACTGGACCAGACGGCACGTGTGTTCGCGCAGCAGTTACGCCAGGTGTGCCCGGTCGGCTCCCGCGTGCTGCTCCTCCAGCCGACGTCCGTCGAATTCGTCGCGGCCATGCTCGGCTGCTTCTACGCCGGCCTGGTCGCGGTGCCCTCCTCGATGCCCGGACGCTACAAGCAGGACCAGCGGCGGGTGCTCAGCATCGCCAGGGACGCCGACGTCGCCTGTGTGCTGACCACACCGGACGCGCGGGAAGACGTCGTCGGCTGGGCCGAGCAGCAGGGCTTCGCCGTGCCGGTGCTCTCCCCGTCGGTCGATCTCGGGGTCCGGGCCGATGACTTCCAGGTGTACGGCTCCCACCAGGACACCACCGCCGTGCTGCAGTACACGTCCGGATCCACGAACGACCCCAAGGGCAACGTGGTCACGCACGGAAACCTGCTGGCGAACGCCGCGACGACGACCGAGGCCTTCCGGTTGGCGGAGGGCGAGAGGTTCGGCGGCTGGCTGCCGAACTACCATGACATGGGACTCATGGGGCAGATCCTCTCGCCGCTCCTCGCCGGCTACGGCACGGTGCTGATGAGCCCCGCCACCTTCCTGCGCCGGCCCCGGACCTGGCTCCAGCTGATCGATCACTTCGACATCGGCGCCTCCGCCGCACCGAACTTCGCGTACGAACTCTGCGTCGCGCGGGTGAGCGACGAAGACGTCCGCGGCCTCGACCTGTCGCGCTGGAAGTACGCCGTCAGCGGCTCGGAACCGGTCAAGGCGAGCGTGCTCGACGACTTCGCCGCGAAGTTCGCACCGGCCGGGTTCAGGCCGGAGAGCTTCGCACCGTGCTTCGGCATGGCAGAGGCGACACTGCTCGTCTCGAGCTCCCCGCGCCGTAAGCCCGTGGTGATGCGGTGCGCCCCCGACGCCTTGGAGCAGGGCCGGGTGGAGCCGACCGCCGACGGCAAGGGACGCGCCCTGGTCAGCTGCGGCGCGCTGCTCGACCTGGACGCACGGATCGTGGACCCGCAGACGCTCCAGGAGCTCCCGCCCGGCCGGATCGGCGAGATCTGGCTGCGCGGCAGGTCGGTCGTACGCGGTTACTGGCGCAATGAGGAGGCCACCGCCGAGGCATTCGGCCGACAGCTCGGCGACGAGGGCGGCTTCCTGCGCACGGGGGACCTCGGCGTCCTTGTCGACGGAGAGCTGTACGTGACCGGCCGCATCAAGGACATGCTGATCATCCGGGGCCGCAACGTCTACCCGCACGACATCGAGCACGAACTGCGCCTCCAGCACGAAGCGCTGCGCGACACCTTCGGCTCGGTCGTATCTGTGCCCGGCGACGACGGTGACGACGACGGACACCTCGTGGTGATCCACGAGGTGCGCCGCCGGTCCCCCGAGCAGGAACTGGCCCAACTGGCCGCGCAGATGAGGACGACCGTGTCCCGGGAGTTCGGCCTGCGGGCCCACTCCGTGCTGATCATGCGGCGTGGCGACGTGCGGCGCACCACGAGCGGGAAGGTCCAGAGGTCCTCCATGCGCTCGCTGTACGTCAGCGGCGAACTGCAACCGCTGTGGGCGGACGGCTACCGGCCGCGGACGAAGCAGGCCGTGACGGGGACGGGAGAAGCGAGTTGAGCGCCATCGAGTTCGCCGGCGAAGTCGACGGCTGGTCGCAGTCCGGCGGCCCCTTCGATCCGGTGCTGCTGACCGCACACGACGAGGCCGAGACCTTCCCGGCCGAGGCGTGCGCGGCGCTCGACCGGTGGGGACTTCCCGACTACTACGTGCCGAACCGTTTCGGCGGCCGTCTCACCCGCCTCGACGAGGTGCACGCGTTGCTGCGCACGGTGGCGGCGCGGGACCTGACCGTTGCCGTCGCGCACGGCAAGACCTTCCTCGGCTCGGCTTCGGTGTGGACCGCGGGCGACGGACAGGCGGCGACCGCCTTGGCCCGGCACATCATGGCCGGCGAGGCCGTGGCCTGGGGACTCACCGAGCCGGGCGGGGGCAGCGACCTGCTCGCCGGTGAACTCACGGCGACCCGTCGGGGGTCCGGCTGGAGCCTGTCGGGCCGCAAGTGGCCGGTGAACAACGCCACGCGCGGCCGGTTCGTCTGCGTGCTCGCGCGCACCGACCCGGCCGGCGGACCGCGCGGATTCAGCGTCTTCCTGGTGGACAAGCAGGCCGCGGCGCCCGGAACCGTGCGGTACCTGCCGAAGATGCCGACGCACGGCATCCGGAGCGCCGACATCAGCGGCGTGGAGTTCCTCGACGCCCGGGTGCCCGCCGATGCGCTCGTCGGCACGCTCGGAGGGGGCCTGGAACTCGTCCTCAAGGCGCTCCAGCTGACCCGTGTCGGCTGTGTCGCCCTTTCCCTCGGCGCGGGCGACCACGCCCTGAGGATCGCCCGCCGGTTCCTGGGCGAGCGTCGGCTGCACGGCCGGCGATTCTCCGAGCTGCCGCACGCGCGCACCGTCGCCGGCCGGTCGGTGGCGCGTCTGCTCCTTGCCGAGACCGTCGCGTACGCGGCGGCGCGGTCGGCCCACGAGGTGCCGGAGGAGCTGAGCGCCGTCTCCGCGATCACCAAGGCGCTCGTACCGACGCTCATCCAGGGCCAGCTCCGCCTGGTCGGCGAACTGCTCGGCGCACGTGGCTTCCTGACCGGCGTGGAGGGCTACGGAGGGTTCGCGAAGATCGAGCGGGACCACCAGATCGTCGGCATCTTCGACGGCAGCACCTGGGTCAACCGCAGCGCACTCGCCTCCGGCCTCCCCGTGCTCCGGCCCGGCCGCCGCCCGGCCGCGCCGACCGGTGTTCCCGTGCACGAGTGGCTGCGGGAGGACCACGAACCGGCCGCCCTCGATCCGCTCCGGCTGGGGGTGATGGCGCGCGACAACTCGGTGCTGAGCAGTCTCGGAGACCTCGTCGCCCGGCTCGGGGCCGCTCCACAGGACGGCGCCGGCCGCATGGCAGCCCGACTGCTGGACGCGTACGGAGAGCTCAGCGAACACATATCGGGCCTTCGGCCGGTCGCCGGGCCCCCGCCCACGGCGGTGATGCGCCTGGCAGAGCGCTACGAATGGTGCCACGCCGGTGCCGCTGCCCTGGCGTTGTGGGCCGCGAACCCGCAGCACCACGACCGCGACTGGTGGCGCGACGGCCTGGGGCTGCGTGGCTGCCTCGCCCTGGTACTGGAAGGCCTTGGGGCGCAGCCCCCCGAGGCGACAGCCACGTTCGACGAGCTCGGCAGCCTTCTGCTCGGTGACGCGGGTGACCGCGTCTCCCTGCTCGGCACGCCGGTGGAGGTGTCGGCATGAGTGACATCCATACGCGGATGGAAGCGCTGGAGGATCGCCTCGGCGACCCCTTCGACGCGGCCAACCCGGCAGGGTTCGCGGCCGTCGTGGCCGCTGACGAGCGCGAGGAAGTCCCCGAAGGCGGTGCCGGCGCGCTGGACGAGTTCGGCATCCTCTCCGAGTTCGTGCCGGGCCCGCTCGGTGGTCGGCTCGAACGCGTCGACCACCTAGTCGAGCTGATGCGTTCGGTCTACCGGCGCGACCCGAGCCTCGGCCTCGGCAACTGCTCCAGCTCGCTGCTCGGAGCGGTCAACATATGGACCTCGGGATCGCCCGACCAGCGTCGCGAAGCGGCCGAGCTGCTGCTCGCGGGCAAGAAGATCTCCTGTGCGTTCCACGAGCTCGCGCACGGCAACGACATCGGATCCATCGAGTTCGCCGCCACGCCCGCGAACGGCAGCCTGTCGCTGAACGGCCGCAAGGAGTCGATCACCAATCTGGACCGGGCGCACGGGGTGGTGTTCCTCGTCCGCTCCGATCCCGGCGGCGGCCCGCGCTCCTGCTCGCAGCTGTTCGTGCCCGTGGCGGATCTGGACCCCGACCGCTTCCGCTTCCTTCCGCGATTCCGCTCCGTCGGGATGCGAGGCGTGCGCCTGGGCGGCATCGAGATGCAGGACTGCCCGGTGGACGCGGACGCGGTCCTCGGCGCCCCGGGCACGGGACTCGAGACGGTGGCCCGCGCCTTCCAGCTGACCCGCACAGCCATGCCCGGCATGAGCACCGCGCTGCTGGACACCTCACTGCGTGTCACGCTGCACCACGTACGCCGACGGCGGCTCTACGGCCGGGACGTCGCGGCGATTCCCATGGTGCGCACCACACTGGCCAATGCCTTCGCCGACCAGTTGCTGTGCGAGGCGTTCGCGGCGGTTGCCGCCCGGTCGCTGCACGTGCTGCCGGAGTCCGGCAGCGTGTACGCACCCGCCGTGAAGTACCTCCTGGCCGGAGTGCTGCTCGACGCGCTGGAGCAGCTCTCGCTGGTGATGGGGGCCGAGTTCTACCGCCGTGACGGTGAACACGCGGTGTTCCAGAAGTTGGCGCGGGACATCAAGCCGGTCGGATTCGGACACATCGCTCGCGCGGCCTGCCTGTCCGCGATGCTTCCGCAGCTCCCCACGCTCGCACGCCGCTCGTGGTCCGGCGCCGCACCCGGCCCGGCCGCCCTTTTCGTCTCGGACGCAGGGCTGCCGCCGCTCGACCTGGCCGGGCTGCGGGTCGTCGCAGGCGGGCAGGACAGGCTCGCCCAGGCCCTCAACGCCGCGCTGGACGAGGATGTCCCGAAGCCGCTGAGGCCGCTGATCGAGACCCATGTGCGGCGCCTCGAATCGCTCGCGGAGTCGTGTGCCGGCCTCAGGCCCCGGGATCTGTCGATCGCGGCATCGGTCGAGGTGCGCGAGCTCGCGGCCCGGTACACCACGGTGCTCGCCGCCGCCGCGTGCATCGGCGTGTGGCGGCACGCACCGGCCGGAGACTTCCTGGCGCGCCCGGAGTGGCTCGTCGCCGCCCTGACCCGGCTCACGGGCATCGACGCAGGACGTCCCGAGGACGTGCCGGCCGAGGTGGAGGGCGCGCTCGTCGAGGAGCTGCTGGACCGCGACGACCGCACGGTGAGCTTCGGGATCTCCGCACGCCAGTACCGGTGACGGCCCGCGACAGGGCAGGGCAGCCAATCCCTTTCAGTAACGTCCCACACTTGAGGAGCAATCAGATGTCCCACCCCGGATCCGACCCGATCACCCTCGAAGAACTGGAGAACTGGCTCGTCGCCCGAGTCGGCGAGTACGTGCCCGACCTGGAGGAAGAGGTGGACCCGCACCGGGATCTCGGGGCGTACGGCCTGGACTCCATCGCGGTCGTGGCCTTCACCGCCGACGTGGAGGACAGGCTGGCGATCCGGGTGGAGCCCACGGCGGTGTGGGACCACCCGACGATCGCCCAACTCGCCAAATTCCTGCTGTCGGAGCGTGAGGCGCAGGCGGGAAGGGCCTGACGGCACAGCAGCTGTCAAATCACTGTCATGGGAAATGACACAAGTTCTGACAAGCGGCCGAGTGCTTGCACGGCCGTGTGTCGTCTTTCATATCCGAGGGAAGGGGCTTACCAGCGTGGGTGAGCGGAAGAATGCGACCGGCGAACGGTTGACCGTGTCGCGTAATCCGGCTGATCTGAAGGATGTCGTCGCGGAGCGGATGCTGAGCGACGCGGACGGCCTGGTCGAGGCAGCGCGTGCCGCCCACGAAGCACAGAGCGCGTGGGCGTCGTGGCCGGCGCCGCTCCGGGGGCGGGTGGCGCAGAACGTGGGCCGACTCGTCGCCGAGAACAAAGAGGCGTTGGCCGCGCTGATCACCCGGGAGGTCGGCAAGCCGTACGGCGAGTCCCTGGGAGAGGTGCAGGAGGTCATCGACACCTGCGACTTCTTCCTGGGAGAGGGGCGGCGGCTGTATGGCCAGACCGTGCCCAGCGAGATGCCGGACAAGCAGCTCTTCACCTACCGCAGACCGCTGGGCACCGCCGCAGTGATCACTGCGGCGAACTTCCCCGCCGCGGTACCCGCGTGGTATCTCGTACCGGCGCTGCTCTGCGGAAATACGGTGGTGTGGAAGCCGTCGGAGTCCGCGGTCGCCGTCGCTGAGGCGCTCGCCGCGCTGTTCCGGGCCGGTGGGGTGCCGGAGGACGTGCTGCGCCTGGTGCACGCCGACGGCGAGACCACGTACGCCGGGCTCGAACGGGCCCTGTCCGAGGGGCTCGTACAGAAGATCGGCTTCACCGGGTCCACGGCGGCCGGCCGCCGGGTGAGCGAGCTGGCGGGGCGGCACCTGCAGTCCCCGTGCCTGGAACTCGGCGGCAAGAACCCCCTCGTGGTCGCGGACGACGCCGACCTCGAACTCGCCGTTCAGGGAGCGGTGTTCAGCGGCTTCGCCACCGCGGGGCAGCGCTGTACCTCACTGGGTACCGTGATCGCCCACCGCGATGTGCACGCCGCGTTCCTCGCCCGCTTCAGCGCGGCCGTGGAGGAGTTGGTCATCGGGGACCCCGGGCGGGAAGACGTCTTCTACGGACCGCTCATCGGCGAGCGTTACCTGGAGGACTTCCTCCGCTCCCTGGAGCTCATAAAGCCGCACCACAGGCTCTCCGGCTCCAGTGCCACGGGCCGGATCACCTCCGACAGCCCCCGCAAGGGCTTCGCGGGCGACCCGGATGCCGGAGTGTTCGCGCACCCGACCGTCGTGGCCGGGGTGCGGCCGGACGACGAGCTGTACCGGACCGAGACCTTCGGGCCGCTCGTGTCGGTCATGTCGTACGACACCTTCGACGAGGCCGTGGCGCTCGCCAACGGACACGGATACGGGCTGTCGGCCGCGGTCTACACCGGCTCGGCGCGGACGGCGTTCTCCTTCCGCGAGCGCTGCTCGGCCGGCATGGTCAGCGTGAACAACTCGACGGTGGGCGCGGAGGCGCATCTGCCGTTCGGGGGCAACGGCCTCTCCGGGAACGGCAGCCGGCAGTCGGGCATCTGGGTCATCGACCAGTTCACCTCCTGGCAGTCGATGAACTGGGATTACGCGGGAACCCTGCAGCGCGCGCAGATGGACGTCCGGGACATCGACGCGGACTTCGGTTTCCGGCTTTCCTGAACGCCATACGTGGACAACACTGAGGCACCGCCCGGAGGGCCCTCCCGGCGGTGCCTCAGTGTTGACCGTTGTCAGTCGTTGCCTACCGTCACGTCGCCGATCTCCGTGCGGGCCTCTACTGCCGTACCGGAGGAGGCCACCTCCACCTCCACCTTCCGGTCGCCGATCTCCGTCAGGGCGTTCACCGCGAACGGGCCCGCACCCGACGGGAGAAACAGCTCCACATCGCCCATCTTGGTGACGGCCTTCAGCTTCTTGAACGGCTCGATATCTTCGACACGGATGTCACCCAACCTGGACGTGGCCTCGGCGGTGTCGAAGTCGACATCCTTGAGCGTGACGGCACCGGTCTCGCTGGCTGCGACGATCCGGTCGCCGATCACATGCTCGACGTGGACACTGCCGATTCGCGTGCGTCCCTCCACCGAGGCCCGGACGCCCGTCACGGACACGTCACCGAGCCGCGTGCTGACCTTGACCCGGGTGCCTGCCTGCACCGTCAGGGTGTAGTCCGACGCACATTTGCCCATGCCGTCTCCGCAGGTGGCGGTGATGCGCAGGGTGTCACCGGTTTGCTCGATCTTCTCGTCGGGAGAGCGTAGCGACTTCGTCAGCTCCTTGTGCAGCTCCGTCTTCGCTCCCTGCCCGGCCACGTCGATCCGGACGTCGCCGCTGTCGATCGTGACCTCCACGGCCCGCACCGCATCGCCGATCGCCGCGGTTCCGGAATCGGTCCGGGTGACCAGGAACAGCAGCAGGTACCACGCAGCCCCGCCGACGAGCACGACGCTGGTCAGGATGGCGAGGAGGCGGACGGCGCGCCGCAGGACGGAGCGCCGGGGCGAGCCCCCGGACTGCGGCGCCGAAGCCCTCGAATCGATGGTCTGGTGCATTTCTTACTCCCGTGTCCGGTGGTCAGCGCGGTTCGAGGGGATGGTCGGTTGACGGGGAGCTGAGGTACTGCAGGACGGCAAGGACGCGGCGGTTCCCCTGGTCGTCGGGGAGCAGGTCGAGCTTGGTGAAGATGGAACGGATGTGCTTCTCGACGGAGCGTTCGGTGATGAACAGGCGTTCCGCGAGCCCGCCGTTGCTCAGCCCCTCGGCCATCAGGGCGAGCACCTCCCGCTCACGCGCGGTGAGCGGTGCGAGACGGTCCTGCTTCTGATTGCCGGCGAAGATCTGGCTGATCACCTCGGCGTCGAGGGCGGTGCCACCCTCCGCGACGCGGTGCAGGGTAGCCACGAACTCGTCCACGTCTGCGACGCGGTCCTTGAGCAGGTAGCCGAGCCCCAGGCTGCCGTGCGCGAGGAGCTTGGAGGCGTAGCGGGCCTCCACGTACTGGGAAAGGACCAGGACGGGTTGGGTCGGGTCCGTGGCACGGATCGACAGAGCAGCGCGCAGCCCTTCGTCCGTGTGCGTGGGAGGCATTCGTACATCCACCAGGCACAGGTCGGGGGCCAGGTCGGCAACCAGCGTGAGCAGTTCGTCGCCGTCTCCGGCCTGCCCCACGACGTCGATGTCCTCGTCCATGAGCAGCTTGACGAGGCCGGTCCGCAGCAGGACGGAGTCTTCGGCGATCACGACGCGCAACATGTCTGCTAAGCCCTCCAGGGCAGTGTGACGTCGACGACGGTGGGCCCGCCGACGGGGCTGGAGAGCGTGAGATGCCCGTCGACCGCCCGGACCCGGTCCCGCAGCCCGCTGATGCCCGACCCCCGGGCAGGGTCGGCGCCGCCGATACCGTCGTCGGTGACAGTGAGCCGCAACAGGTTCTCATCGCGCAGGACGGCGACTGCAGCCCGGTCGGCCGCGGCGTGCTTGGCGATGTTGGTGAGCAGCTCGGAGACAACGTAGTAGGCGACCGCTTCGGCCCGCGGGCTGGGGCGCTGCGGAAGCTGCACGGACAGGTCGACGCGGATCGGGCAGCGGGCCGCGATCGTGATCAGGGCCGGCTCGATGCCCTGCTCGGTGAGGATGGCCGGGTGCAGGCCGCGCGTGACATCCCGCAGCTCCTGCATGGCGGCCTTCGCCTCCTCGTGCGCGGCGATCACCAACGCCTGCGCACTGTCCGGATCCCGTGCGAAGCGTGACTTGGCGCGGCCCAGACTCATGGCGACCGAGAGCAGCCGCTGCTGTGCTCCGTCGTGCAGGTCGCGCTCGATGCGCTGCCGTTCCAGCTCAGCGGCGTCCACCATCCGCGAGCGGCTGTCCTCCAGGTCCATCATCCGGCGTACGAGGTGGTCGACGCGGTTGGCGCCGAGCATCCGGGCGACCACGGCGGACTCGGTACGGGCCAGCGGGCCGCCGAGCCACAGGCCGGCGGAGAGCAGTGCCAGGCCGACGACGCCGCCGGCCACCGCCCCGGGCATGCTTCCTACGTCCAGGCCCAGCAGCGAGGAGCCATCCGGAAGGAAGGGGCCGATGAAGGGCAACAGGGCGAGCAGCAGGCCCGCCGCGAGCACCATCATCACCAGTCCACCCGCGCCGAGCCCCCACAGCGTCATGACCGCGGTGAAGCCCAGCTCGCGCCAGGCGCGTCGGCCGAAGAGCCGCTCCAGGCGGTCCTTCCAGCCCTTGCCGGGGTTCGCGACGGGCATGTCGATGGCGAAACCACGCAGGACGTCGAGCCGTTCACGGTCGAGCCGGGCGATCCAGGCCGCCAGCTTCATGGCCAGGGGCACCAGCGGCAGCCCCACCAGGAGCAGCGGGGTCAGGCCCACACCGAGCGTGAACAGCACGATGGGGATCACGTACAGCGGCGACATCGCGAGCGTGGTCAGCAACTGCAACAGGTCGTTGCGTGTGTCCTTCGAGAGCAGGCCCCGTGCCAGGCGGTACAGGGCGACTCGAACGCGCGGTGGTCTCAGCCGCATGGCGCCCTCCGGTTCAGATCGACTAACAGGATCTTAGGCACGGGAGCTGGGCCGCTCCGAGCGTGCAGGCGTGTCCTTTTCCGGTAGTGGCAGCACTACCTGCCCACGGGTGGCTGCACGCCCGACAGTGGCAGGGGCCGCTGCGTAGCGTCATGGCGTACCCCTTGACGAGGAGCTTTGACGATGTCAGTCAGCGAACAGAAGGACACCGCGCACAAGCGCCCCGGAACCTCGGGGGCACCGCCCCCACGCGGCTTTGTGGAGCGCACGGCCGCTTGGAGCATGGAGCACCGCAAGAGCACCATCCTGCTGTGGGTCGTGGCGGTGGTCCTGGCGTACGCGGCAAGCCTGGTCACAGGTGTCCAGGCCCAGGAAGACGCCGACAACCTGACCGGGCAGTCAGCGGTCGCAGAGCGGATGCTGGACGGCGCCGACTTCGCCGACGACGGAGTCGAGAGGGTGCTGATCCAGGCCCGCAGCGGCAAGCTGTCGGCAGGGACGGCCGAGACCGTGGTCGAATCCCTGCGCGAGCGGTACGACGCAGTGGACGAGGTCACCCGGGTCGGCGACCCCATCCCCTCGAAGGACGGGCGCAGCGTCCTGCTGCCGGTCACCCTCGAACTGGGCAGCGGCGACGAGAAGAAGAAGCCCAAGAGCGTGGTCGGCCCCATGCTGGAGGCGACCGCGGCCGAGCAGGCGGCCCATGCCGATCTGCGCGTCGAGCAGCTCGGAAAGGGCTCCGTCACCAAGGAGTTGAGCACGCGGCTTGGAGCCGACTTCCAGCGGGCGGAGTTCATCAGTGTGCCGCTGACGCTGGTGATCCTCCTGGTGGCCTTCGGCGCACTGCTCGCCGCGGGACTTCCGGTACTGCTCGGCATCACCTCGGTGGTCTTCGCGTTCGGCCTGGCCGGAGTCACGTCGCTGTTGGTCCCGGTGAACGAGAACCAGGCCAGTCTGATCCTGCTGATGGGTCTTGCGGTCGGGGTCGACTACTCGCTCTTCTACATCCGGCGCCGGCGCGAGGAGCGGGCGCTCGGCGCGTCCCCGGACGCGGCGTTGCGCATCGCGGCGGCCACCTCGGGGCGGGCCGTCCTGGTGTCCGGTCTGACCGTGGCGATTGCCATGGCCGGCATGTTCCTCTCCGGCAGCATGCTCTTCTCCTCGCTGGCCCTTGGCACCGTCCTGGTGGTCCTGGTGGCCGTGCTCGGCTCCCTGACGGTACTTCCGGCCGCGCTTGCGGGCCTCGGCGACAAGATCGACCGGCCCAGGATCCCGCTTCTGTGGCGGCGCACCGCCGATGTGGGCAAGGAGAGCAAGCTGTGGGCCGCCGTGCTGCGTCCCGTCCTGAAGGCGCCGGGTGTAAGCCTGGTCATCGGCCTGGTGGCGATGCTGGCGCTGGCCGCGCCCGCGCTCGGCATGAAGCTGAAGATGCCCGGTGACGACGATCTGCCCCGCTCCTACGCGATCATGAAGACGTACGACCGGGTGGTCGAGGCCTTCCCGAGCGAGGGCACGTCCCACGACGTGGTCGTCGAGGCCGACAAGGCCAGCTCCGGCGAGGTGGCCCGGGTGCTGACCGGGCTGCACGAGAAGGCGATGGCGACCGGCAGGTTCGCCGATTCCGAGAAGCCGGACCTCGCTGTGTCCGAGGACGGAAGGGTGTCCCGGCTCGAACTGCACGTGGGCGGTGACGCGGGTGGCGCCGAGGCCAAGGAGACGCTGACGCTGCTGCGCTCGCAGCTGGCGCCGGAGGCCTTGGAGGACGCCGAGGTCGACAAGTGGGCCGTCGGCGGGGAAACGGCCTTCTCGACGGACTTCTCCCAGACGCTGGAGGACCGGCTGCCCATGGTGATCGGGTTCGTCACCCTGCTCTGCCTGGGGATCATGCTGCTCGCGTTCCGCTCGGTGGCGCTTGCGCTCCTGACCGGCGTGCTCAACATCCTCTCGGTCGCGGCCGCGTACGGTGTACTTGTTCTCGTCTTCCAGTACGAGTGGGCTGAAAATCTCCTGGGCTTTGACTCAAATGGAGCGGTCGTTTCCTGGCTGCCGCTTATCCTGTTTGTTGTTCTGTACGGCCTGTCGATGGACTATCACGTCTTCGTTCTGAGCCGGATTCGCGAGGGCGTAAAGCTGGGGGGCTCCACACATGCGGCGGTCAGGCACGGGATTCTCACCTCCGCCGGCGTGGTCAGCACAGCTGCAGTGATCATGGTCGCGGTGTTCGCGGTGTTCGCGACGCTGTCGACCCTTGAGATGAAGCAGCTGGGCGTGGGACTGGCCGTAGCCATCCTCCTCGACGCCACTGTGATCCGCGGTGTGTTGCTGCCTGCCGCGCTGACACTGCTGGGCTCACGGGCATGGCACGAGCCGCGGTCGATGCGCAGGATTCCGGCTCTCTCCCACGACTGATCGGATTTCCGAGGGAGGGAGGAGGCCCGGGCAGCCCTTGCCCGGACCTCCCCCCCAACCCGGCGGCCAGCGAACCAAGGAGATTAGGTATATGGGTGGGTGGGCCGTGGTTCCTTCCGGTCTGGTGGTGAGGTCGGGCGAACTTCACGTCTTCAGAGCCCCTCTGGGTCCGTCGAGCGAGGACGTCGAGGAAGCAATGGGCCTGGTCACCGAAGAGGAGCGGGACATGGCGGAGGCTGTGGACAGTGTCGGTGACGGATTGGCCTTCTTACGTACTCGAGCCCTGACCCGCAGAGTGCTCGGCTGGATCCTCGGGCGCAGTCCCGTCGACATCGAGTTCTGCCGCACGGAGCACGGTCGGCCCGCTCTGGTGGACCGTGAGGTGTGCTTCAGCGCCGCCTATGGAGGAGGACAGCAGCTGGTCGCCGTGTCGCTGGACAGCGATGTCGGCGTCGACGTCCAGGACGGCGACGCGGCGTACGGCGAGAACCTGTACCTTGCCCTGACGGAGTGGGAGCAGCGGTTGCTCCGGCGGCTGTCGCCCTCCGCCCGGAAGATGTTCTTCCTGAGTCTGTGGACCCGCAAAGAGGCGGTACTGCGCGCGGCGGGCTACGGGCTGCGCGTGCCGCCGGACGAGGTGGACGTCCTCGTCGAGGACGGGGCCGGCGCGGTGGCGGTGCCACTGCCGGACGGCGCCGGCGTCGCCGAAGTGCAGGTACGCGACCTGCCGGGCGGGCGCGGCGCGGTGGCCGCCGTAGCGGTCGCCGGTCCCGTCAGCGCGCTGCACACCTGGATGTTCGACCCGTCCTTCCAGCCGGCGCACTGCCGCTGAATCCGCCCGGCAGTCGCTCTGCCCTTTGAACTCCGGATGACCGGACTCGGCGTGACATTCCCCCGACGCGCCCATGTCCGGTCATCCGGTTGACTCCGGCCGGCCCCGCTCAGGGGCCGGCCGCGAGCAGTTCGCTCAACCGGCGCCAGGCTTCGGAGGACTCGCGGTAGCTGCCGGCCCGGTCCAGGATCTCGGCCGCGTGCTGGTAGCAGCCCTTGGCCGCCTCGACGTCCCCGGCCAGCGCGTGCGCCCGGGCCGCGAGCATCTGGCACTTCCCCTGCCTCGCCAGCGGAAGTTTGTCGCCTCCTTCGCCCACCTTGGCCGTCAGCTCCAGGATGCGATTCGGCTGCTCCAGGCGCAGCGCCAGCTGAGCCTCGGCCAGCATCAGGTCGGCCATGTCGTCGTCGCGGCCGACGAGTTCGAGGGCCTGGCGGGCGCGCGCGAGCAGTCGCTCCGCTTGCTGTGTGGCGTCGTTCGAGGGGTCGTACTCCAGGCGGAGCGCCGCCGACGCGCAGCACAACCGGGCCCAGGCAGCCAGGTTCGCCTCCGGATGGAGGCAGTTGAACGCCTCCTCGTGCAGGCGCGTCGCGTCTTGCGGCCGTTCGCACAGGAAGCGGGCGCTGCCCACCGCCCAGTACACCTGACCGCGCAGTTGCCGGGACGGAATGTCCTCGACGATCTCCTGGAGGGTGTCGGCGAGGCTCGAGGCGCTCTCCAGCTCCCCGCTGTCGGCATAGGAGTTGACCAGCGCGAGCATGGCACCGACCCGCTCGTGTGCGGTGGGCGGCAGTGCGACGGTGACCGACACGGCGTGCTCAGCGGTGCGGACGGCTTCGCCCAGCCGTCCCTGACGGAGCAGGTTCTTGGAAAGCGCGGTGGCGACGCGGGCGGCCAGCCGGGGTGTCTCCTGTGACAGGGTGGTCTCGGCCAGACCGCAGAGGACGGTGTGTTCCTCGGTGGCGTTGCCCAGCTCCCGCAGAATGTCCGCGAGATCCCAGGCGGCCTCCCAGAGCACGTCCTCCTCGGCGTACCCGCCGGCCTCCGCGCCGATGCCGCGCAGCAGCTCGGCGGCATCGGCCAGTTCACAGTCCTTGCGCAGGGCGCGCGCCTCGAGCAGCCTGCCGGCGATGTCGAGGCGTCGGCTGCGGAGTTCCCCCGCGTCCTGGGAGCCGGGGCTCACCAGGGTCTCCAGGGGCACGTCGAGCCTGCGAGCGAAGAAGGCCGCGATCAGATCATTGGGCGAACGCTGCCCGCTCTCCACCCGTGAGACATAGCTGGCCGACACCTCGTCGCCGGCTATTTCGCTCTGAGAAAGGCCGCGCTGTAGCCGCAGTTGTCTCAGTCTGAGTCCGAACGCGGGCTGCTCGATCATCATCGTCCTCCGGATCGCCTCGGCTTGCCGGGGATGGCAAACGATGGCCATAGCGCCCGGCCTCGTGGCCATCGTTTTCAGGCAAGTGCTGCATGGGGTTTGCAGCACTGTCACCCGCTATTACGGGGGAAGCGTAGAGCTCGCGTGGTCGAGCTGTCGAACTGTGGCCGGTACTTGATGCGCGGCGAGCGAAAACCGAAGGCTTCGCAGGTCAAGTGCCTATGGTAATCGTCAAGCAAAATTCAGCTTGATCTGTGACAGGTGGCTGACTACAGTCGTGACACATGTGACAGGTGCTGTCACGTATGTGACAGCTTACGGGGGAGGCGTCGCAATGGATGTGATGCGTGCTGGGGGGAACTCTGCCGTCGAGCGGAGACCCGAGGAGGTGGAGGTAGCCCTTTCCGTGGGGCAGGCCTCGCTCTTCTTCCTTCAAGAGCTTGCACCGGACTCGCCTGCGTACCACGTGGCGGGATGTGTGACGGTGGCCGAGGCTCTCGATACCGAGAGCCTGCGTCGCGCCTGGGACGCGGTCTGTGTCCGCCACCCGGTGCTCACCGGTGTCATCGCGCCCCGGGCCGGGGGCTATGTGCAGCGCTGGTACGCGGCTGATGCCCCCTTCGAGGTCCGCCGGACGCCCGGAATCGGTGCCGAGGAGCTGCGGGTGCTCGCCGCCCGCGACTACGAGCGCCCCTTCGCCCTGGGCCGCGAGGCGCCCGCCCGGCTCTTCGTCTACCAGGGTGCCGGCGCCACCACCCTGCACCTCGTCCTGCATCACGTCGCAGGCGACATGAGCTCGCTCTTCATCACTCTGGAGGACCTGCTCACGACCTACCGGTCCGAGAGGGACGGCACGCCGGGTCCGACTGTTGAACCCGACACCGCCTACGCGCGTCATGTGGCCGCCGAACGCGCGTTTCTGGACGGCCCCCGCTCGGAGCGGTTACGCGACTACTGGGCGCAGCAGCTCGAGGACTGCCGGTTCGCCCTCGACCTGCCCGGCATGACCGCACCCCGCCCTGTGGCCGATCCTGATGCCCCAGCCCACGTCCCCTTCCGTCTCGGCACCGAACTCGCCGACCGAATACGTGGGATGGCCAAGTCCAGCCGTGGCACCACCGCCACAGTGCTGCTCGCAGCCTTCAACGTGCTGCTGCACAAGCTCACCGGCTGCGAGGACATCGTCGTCGGCTTCCCCGTGGAGGGCCGCAAGGAGCCCTTCAAGCGAACCGTCGGCCACTTCACCAACTCCCTGCTGCTGCGCACCCCCGTCACCGCCGGCGCCACCTTCGGCTCTGTCCTGGACGCCACGCGCACCACACACGTCGATGCCGTACGACATCGGGCCCTGCCCACGCCGACGGTCCTGGGGCGCTCGGCCCCGGGGTCGGCGCTGTCCGGTCAGTCGCTCTATCAGGTGAGCTTCCAGTTCGAGTCGGACCGTCTCTCCTACGGCACCAGGTCGATTCTCGGCGGCCTGGGGACTGTCCCCTTGGCGGGATACGACGCCGAGCCCGTGCCGGTGCGCCAGCAGGTGGCGCAGTTCCCGCTGCGGATGCAGGCGGGCGAGATCGACGGCGAAGTGCGCGGCGTCCTCCACTACGACCCGGCCCGGCTCGACGCGGACACCGTCGCAGGCTATGCCCGGCTCTTCGAGACCCTGGTCGAAGAGGGCGTCGCCGATCCGACGGCGACTGTTACCGAGCTCGGCGTCGGCGACACCGGGGTGGTGTCGGTGTGGTCGGGTGCGGGGGTCGAGGCGGCTGGTGGTGGGCGGCCGGTGTTCGAGGCGGTCGTGGCGCACGCGGCCGTGGCGCCCCACGATGTGGCGTTGATCGACGTTGAGCGAGGCTGGACGTACGGGCAGCTGGAGCAGGCGTCGGCGGTGGTGGCGGTGCGGCTGCGGGAGTTGGGTGTGGGCCCGGACTCCGTGGTGGGCCTGTGTCTGCCGCGTGGTGCGCTGATGGCGGTGGCGATGTTGGGTGTGCAGCGGGCCGGTGGTGCGTGGCTTGCCCTTGATCCTTCGTACCCGGCCGAGCGGCTGCGGATGATGGCCGATGAGGCGGGATGCGCCGTCGTCGTGCGTGGTGCGGCGCAGGAGGCGCTGCTCGACGGCACGCTGCCGGCAGGCACCCCGGTCCTGGAGGCCGATGGTCTCGATCTGGCCGCGCGGGTCGATCGGGCGGGTCTGGACGCGGCGCATGTGGACGATCTCGCCTACCTGGTCTTCACCTCGGGTTCCACCGGCCGGCCCAAGGGCGTGGCCGTGACCCACCGCACGCTCTCCCGCTCCACCGCGGCGCGCGCCGTCTTCTACGGGCCGCAGCCGCCGCGCTTCCTCCTGCTGTCGCCCTTCGCCTTCGACAGTTCCTACGCTGGCGTCTTCTGGACCCTCACGTTCGGCGGCACTCTGGTCGTGCCCGACGCCGAGCAGGCCAAGGACGCCGACCAGCTGGCCGGCCTGGTGGACCGGCACGCGCTGACCCACACCCTGACCGTGCCCTCCTTCTACCGAGCCCTCCTCAGCCGGCCGGGCGGCCCCGGCCGTTCCCTGCGCACCGTCGTGGTCGCGGGCGAGGCCTGCCCCGCCGACCTGGTCGCCGAACACCGGGCCGCGCTGCCGGACTGCGCCCTGGTCAACGAGTACGGTCCGAGCGAGGCGACGGTCTGGGCCACCGGCCACTTCTGCACCGACGACAGGCCGGGCAGCGTGCCCATCGGCACCCCGATCGCCGGCACCACCGTGTTCGTGCTGGATGGGTTGTTGCGGCCGGTGGTGGCGGGTGGTGTGGGTGAGTTGTTTGTGGGTGGTGCGGGTGTTGCTCGTGGTTATGCGGGGCGGGGTGGGTTGACCGCGGAGCGGTTTGTGCCGGATCCGTTCTCGGGTGTGCCGGGTGCGCGTCTGTACCGTACGGGTGATCTTGTGCGGTTCGGTGCCGGGGGTGTGCTGGAGTTCTGTGGCCGGGTCGACGAGCAGGTCAAGGTCCGGGGCTTCCGGGTGGAGCTGGGGGAGATCGAGGCAGTGCTCCGGTCCGCCGCCGGCGTCATGGACGCCGTGGTGGCCGCCGTTGCCGCCCCGGGTGGTGAACTGCGTCTGGCCGCCTACGTGGTGACCCCGGACGGTGCACCCGCGGACGCCGACGGTCTGCGGGCGTGGGTGGGGGAGCGGCTGCCCGCGCACATGGTGCCCGTCGCGGTCGTGGACCTCGACGCACTGCCGCTGTCGCCGAACGGCAAGGTGGACCGGCGCGCGCTGCCCGCTCCTGTGTGGGAGGCGGCGCAGGGAGGTTTCGTCGCGCCCCGCAGCGAGGTGGAGCGGCGACTGGCCGAGGTGTGGTGCCAGGTCCTGGGCCTGGAGCGGGTCGGCGTGCACGACGACTACCTGGCACTCGGCGGGGACTCCATCCTGTCGATCCAGGTGGTCGCCAAGGCCCGCGGGGCCGGCATCCGGATCACCCCGCGGCAGATCTTCGAGCACCCCACGATCGCCGCCCTCGGCCGACAGGCCGAGCTCCTGCTTCCCGCGGACGGCGGCGACCGGGACGAGGACGGCACCGGTACGGCGCTTGGCGACACGGCCGGGCTGCCCGCCGGCCTGGTCGCCTCCTGGGAACGCGACCACGGCCCGCTGCACGCCGTGTGGCCGATGTCCGGCCTCCAGCAGGGAATGCTTTACCACGCCCTCGCCGAGCCGCGGTCGGACGCCTACACCGAGCAGCTGGTGTGCACCCTGAGCGGCGAACTCGACCCGCAGGTCTTCCTCGACGCCTGGCGCCGTGCCATGAACCGGCACTCCGCCCTGCGCGCGCACTGCGACTGGCAGGAGGCCGACACGCCGCTGCTCGTCGTGCCGAGGAACGTCGACGTGCCCGCCGTGTACGAGGACTGGACGGCCGCGGAGGGAGACGACGGCAGGACGGTGGCGGAGCGCGTCGAGGAGTTCCTGGCGAGCGACCGGAGCGCGGGCTTCGACCTGAGCGGCGGCCCGCTGGTGCGCCTCGCGCTCTTCCGCACCGCCGCGGACGCCTGGACCTTCGTGTGGACCAACCACCACATCCTCATCGACGGCTGGTCGCTGCCCGTCGTCGCCGGCGACGCGTTCGCGCTCTACACCGCACTGCGCACCGGTACCGACGCCGCTCTCGCACCCGCTCCCGACTACGGCGCCTTCGTGCGCTGGAACGCGAGCCGTGACCGCGCCGAGGACGAGGCGTTCTGGCGCAAGCAGCTCACCGGCCTCACCGCCCCGGCCCTGCTGGCCCCCGCACGGGCCGCGGCCGCCGACCTCGGCGCCGGCCGGCACGAGCCCGCGCTGCGGTTGCCCGACGAGCGGTCCCGGAGCTTGCGCTCCCTCGCCCGTGAGCGGGGCGTCACCGTCGCCGCGCTGGTCCATGCCGCATGGACCCTGGTGGTCGCCCGGCGCACAGGCGCCCGGGACCTGACGGTCGGCAGCGTGCTCTCCGGACGTCCCGCCGAGATCGACGGCATCGAGCGCGCCGTCGGCCTGTTCATCAACACCCTGCCGCTGCGCGTGCGGGTCTCCGACGACATGCGGGCCGGCGCCTGGCTCACCGCCGTCCACCAGGGCCTCCAGGACCTCACCGACCACCAGCACGCCCCGCTCTCCGATGTCACCTCCTGGAGCGGCGCCGCCCGGGCCGGCGCCCAGCTCTTCGACTCCATCGTCGTCGTCGAGAACTACCCCCTCGAGGGGTTCACCACCGACGGCTTCACCGTGGACAGCGGTCGCCTCGTCGAGCGCACCACCTACCCGGTCAGCGTCCAGGTCATGCCAGGCGAACACCTGGAGCTGCGGCTGTGCGTCGACGCGGCGGCCTTCGACGCCACTGACGCGCAGCGGCTCCTCGACGACCTCGACCACACCCTGGACGCACTCACCGGCGACCCGGAGACGACCTTGGGCGAGCTCGGCGTCGGCGACACCGGGGTGGTGTCGGTGTGGTCGGGTGCGGGGGTCGAGGCGGCTGGTGGTGGGCGGCCGGTGTTCGAGGCGGTCGTGGCGCACGCGGCCGTGGCGCCCCACGATGTGGCGCTGATCGACGTTGAGCGAGGCTGGACGTACGGGCAGCTGGAGCAGGCGTCGGCGGTGGTGGCGGTGCGGCTGCGGGAGTTGGGTGTGGGCCCGGACTCCGTGGTGGGCCTGTGTCTGCCGCGTGGTGCGCTGATGGCGGTGGCGATGTTGGGTGTGCAGCGGGCCGGTGGTGCGTGGCTTGCCCTTGATCCTTCGTACCCGCCCGAGCGGCTGCGGATGATGGCCGATGAGGCGGGATGCGCCGTCGTCGTCCGTGGTGCGGCGCAGGAGGCGCTGCTCGACGGCACGCTGCCGGCAGGCACCCCGGTCCTGGAGGCCGATGGTCTCGATCTGGCCGCGCGGGTCGATCGGGCGGGTCTGGACGCGGCGCATGTGGACGATCTCGCCTACCTGGTCTTCACCTCGGGTTCCACCGGCCGGCCCAAGGGCGTGGCCGTGACCCACGGCCAACTGGCCGGACACCTCGTACAGGTCAGCGGAGCCTTCGGGCTGACCTCCCGTGACCGGGTCCTGGTCTTCGGCTCCTTCTCCTTCGATGTGACCACCGAGCAGCTGTTCGCACCGCTGATCGCGGGCGGAGCGGCCGTGATCCGGCCCGACGGGCTCCTCGGAGCCGATGAGCTGCTGGCCTTCCTGGCGGACCACCAGGTCACCGTCTTCAACCCGCCGACCGGGCTGTGGCGGCAGCTGGCCACCGCCCTCGCCGACGGTGCCGCTGTGCCCGCCGCGCTGGCCGTCCGCCTCACCGTCGTCGGCGGCGATGCCATGCCCGCCGAGGAGACCGGAGTATGGCGGCGCACAGTGGGCGGCCGTGTCCTCAACGCCTACGGACCTACCGAGACCGTCATCACCGCCACCGTCCACGAGGTCGCTGGAGACGACGCAGCGGGAACGGTTCCGCTCGGGCGGCCGCTGCCCGGCCGCACCGTGTTCGTGCTGGATGGGTTGTTGCGGCCGGTGGTGGCGGGTGGTGTGGGTGAGTTGTTTGTGGGTGGTGCGGGTGTTGCTCGTGGTTATGCGGGGCGGGGTGGGCTGACCGCGGAGCGGTTTGTGCCGGATCCGTTCTCGGGTGTGCCGGGTGCGCGTCTGTACCGTACGGGTGATCTTGTGCGGTTCGGTGCCGGGGGTGTGCTGGAGTTCTGTGGCCGGGTCGACGAGCAGGTCAAGGTCCGGGGCTTCCGGGTGGAGCTGGGCGAGATCGAGGCGGCCGTACGAGGCGCGGCGGGAGTGGCCGACTGCGCGGTGGCCGCCGTGGCGGCGCCCGGCGGCGGCGAGGAGCGGCTGGTGGCGTACGTCGTCGCCCGTGCCGGCGCCGTCTGCGACCCGGAGGAGATACGGGCGGGGTTGGGGGAGCGGTTGCCCGCGCACATGGTGCCCGTGGCGGTCGTGGGCCTTGAGGCCCTGCCGCTGTCATCGAACGGCAAGGTGGACCGGCGCGCGCTGCCCGCCCCTGCCTGGGAAGCGGCGGAGGAGGGCTTTGTCGCGCCCCGCAGCGAGGTGGAGCGGCGACTGGCCGAGGTGTGGTGCCAGGTCCTGGGCCTGGAGCGGGTCGGCGTGCACGACGACTACCTGGCACTCGGCGGGGACTCCATCCTGTCGATCCAGGTCGTCGCCAAGGCCCGTAGGCTCGGCATCCACGTCACCCCGCGCCAGATCTTCCAGCACCCGACCATCGCGGCCCTCGCCCCGCACGTCGCCACCGGTGTGGCGGCGGGCCCCCGCGGCCACGGGGACAGCACCGACGCGCTCAGCCCGATCCAGCGGTGGTTCCACGACCTGGAGCTCACCTCACCGGACCACTGGAACATGGACCTGCTCCTCGACGTCCGCACCCGGATCCGACCCGACGAGCTGACCGTCGCGCTCAACGCCGTGGCCGGCACGCACGAGGCGCTGCGCACCCGCTTCGTGGACGGCGGCGACGGCAGTGGCGTACGGGCCGTGGTCGACGCGGCGGTCGAGGTCCCGGTGGAGCACACCGATCTGTCGGCCCTCCCCGCGGCCGAGGCCGAGCAGCGGCTGCGCGAGCTGGCCGACGAGCTGCAGACCCGGCTCGACACCGCACGAGGCCCGCTTCTGCGGGCACACCTGACCGACCTGGGTCCGCTGGTCCCGCAGCGGCTGCTGCTCGTCGCCCACCACCTGGTCATGGACGCCGTCTCCTGGCGGATCGTCCTGGAAGACCTGGAGTACGCGCTTGACGCCGTACGGAACGGCCGCACCCCCGAGCTCCAGCCCGAAGGCACCACGCACCGGCAATGGACCGCCGAGCTGCGCCGCCGGGCTCTCGACCCTCAGGTCCTCGCCCGGGTCCGCGCGGACCTCGCCGAACTGGCCGAACTCACCGGTCCCGGTCCCGCCGGGCAGGGGACGACCCGCCCCGCACCCGGGACCGAGGGCGCCTCGTGCAGGGCCCGCAGGGAGCTGACCGCCGAGCAGACCGAGGAGCTCCAGCGGGTCCTCGTCCACCGGCTCGGCGGCACCCTCGAAGAGGGGCTCATCACGGCGGCGGCCCGGGCCCAGTCCCGGGTGGCCGGGCTCGCCGCGGTCGTCGTGGAGCTGGAGGGCCATGGCCGCGAGGGTCTGCACCCTGACGTCGACCTGTCCCGCACGGTCGGCTGGTTCACCACCCTGGCCCCCTTCCCCGTGGCCATCGGGAAGGACGGCCCGCTCGGCACCCTGTGGGACGTCCGCGGCCGGCTGCGGGAGCTGGTGCACCGGGGCATCGACCACGGCGTGGTCCGGCACCTGGCCCGCGACGAGGAGTCGGCCCGGCTCCTGGAGGCGCTGCCCCAGCCCGACCTCGGCTTCAACTACCTGGGCCGGGTCAGCACCCGCTCCGACCCGGACGCCTCGCTGGAACTCCGCAGGCCCGGCTTCGGCCGAGTCCGCGACCCGCAGGGGACGCGTCCGTCCGCGGTCCTGGTGGAAAGCCTCGTCACCGACGGCCGCCTTGCCGTCGAGGTCGAGCACACCGGTCAGGCCGCTGCCGACGCCCTCGTGGACGCCGTCCTGGACGAGCTGCGCTCGCTGACCGTAGAGCCGGACGCACCCGCGCTCGCCTCCGGGCTGCGGCACGGCACCGCCCCGGTCGATGCCGTGCGCGAATGGGCCGCGCGCTGGGGAGACCTGACGGCGGTGTGGCCGCTCACGCCGACGCAGGAGGGCATGCTCTTCCGCAGCCTCGCCGAGGACGGTGCGGCGGGCAGCGGGGTCTACGTCGAGCAGCTCGTCTGCGTGCTCGAAGGCGAGCTGGACCAAGAGGCGTTCGCGCGTGCCTGGCAGGCCGCAGTCGACCGGCACGCCGTGCTGCGCGGCGTCTGCGTATGGCAGGACGTGTCGCGTCCGCTCCTGGTGGTGCCCGCCGTCCGTGAACTACCCGTCTCCCTGCTCGACTTCACGGCAGACGGTGCGGACGTGGACCGAACGGCGGACACCGGCGGCCGGTACGCTTCGGCAGACCCGGAGGCACGGCTCGACGCTTTCGTCCGCGAGGACCGGCACGCCGGGTTCGACCTGAGCGAGGGTCCGCTCGCCCGGCTCGCCGTGATCCGGCTCGGGGAAGGCCGCTGGGCCTTCGTGTGGACCAACCACCACGTGCTGTTCGACGGATGGTCCCTGCCCATCCTCCTGGGCGAGGTGCTGGGGCACTACACCGCGAGCCGCCAGGGAGAGGTCCACAGGCTTGCCCCCGCGGCCGACTTCGGCTCCTTCGCCCTGTGGATGGCCCGCCAGGACCCGGACGCGTCCAAGGACTTCTGGACCGGTGCCCTGGCCGACTTCACCCCGGCGCCGATCGCCCCGCAGGCGGACGCGCCCGCGATCCACAGGGACCACGTGGTGCAGCTGCCGGCCGCCGACACCGCGCGGCTGCGGGAGACCGCAGCGCGCTTCGGCGTCACGCTCGGCGGGGCGGTCCACGCGGCGTGGGCACTCGCCCTCGCGGCCGAGACCGGCACCGACGACGTGGTGTTCGGCAGTGTCGGCTCGGGGCGGCCCACGGACCTCGAGGACGCGGACCGCATGGTCGGAATGTTCATCAACACTGTCCCGCTGCGCACCCGTCTCCCCGCCGCCGTGCCCGTCGGAACCTGGGCCATGGACGTGCAACAGGCCCTGAACCAGGCCCAGGACCACATCCACACGCCCCTCGCCCGGATCGCCGTGTGGAGCGGGCGGACCAGCTCGTCCGGGCTCTTCGACACCTCCGTCATCGTGGCCAACTTCCCCTTCGCCGACCTGGGCGAGGGACTTCCCGGGCTGTCGGTGGCGCGTTCCGAAGCACTGGAGCAGACCGAACTCCCCATCACCGTCTCCGCCGCCCCCGAGGGGGACCGGCTCGTCATCGCACTGAACCACGACACCGTCCGCGTACCCACCGACCGCGCCGCCGCCATCGCCGACCGGCTCTGCCTCGCCCTGACCGCGCTCGCGGACGGCACCGCGAGCGTCGGTGAGATCCTCGCGGGGCTGCGGGAGCGGGCCCGGAGCGAGCGGGCCGCGAGCCGCGCCCTCCGGGCAGCCCGCCTCGGCCGGCCCGCCCGCTCGCGCGGCTGAGCCCGCCCTCCACCCGTACCCCTCACCGCGCCATCGCGGGGTGATTCACCGCGCCGGCCGCCTGGCCGGTAGCACCGGTTCCACGCGGCCGGCCCGCCTCGACCCGCCTGGATGTCGCCAAAGCCCTCAGGGGCCATCGACAACTCTTCGGAGATCACATGTCCCGTACGTCCCGCATTTCCCGAGACCCGCTCAGGCGGCAGTCCCTGACGGACGCGTCGGCCGTCGCCTTCGGCCCCCTGGAGCCCATGGCGCTGCCCGTCCTCGCCACGGCCCAGCGCCCCGGCGTCCCGCTGACCCTGTGGGTCCGCAGCAACAGGGACCTCGTGCGCGAGCAGCTGCACCGGCACGGGGCGGTGCTGTTCCGAGGGTTCGACGAGGGCGCCGACGCCCTGCGCCCGGTGGTGGAGGCCGTCGGCGGGGACGACGCCCTCACCTACCAGGACGGCGCCACGCCGCGCAGCGAGCTGGGCGACGGCATCTACTCCTCCACCGAATACCCCGCCGACCAGACCATCGAGATGCACAACGAGTCCTGCTACAGCTGGAGTTGGCCGCGCATCCTCGGCTTCGCCTGCGCGCTGCCACCGGAGACCGGCGGACAGACCCCGCTGGCCGACTCCCGCAAGGTGCTGCGGCGGCTGCCCACCGAGCTGGTCGCCCGCCTGGAGCGCAACGGGGTGAGGTACGTCCGCAACTACACGCCGGGCGTCGGCATCCCGTGGCGGGAAGCCCTGGGCTGTGACGAGAGCGGCCTGGACGCGTACGCCGAGCGCACCAGGGTGCGGGTGGAGCACGTCGCGGAGGATCACCTGCGTACCGAGGCCGTACGGCCCGCCGTCGTCAGGCACCCGGTCACCGGCGAGTGGGTCTGGTTCAACCAGGCCACCAGCTTCCACTTGAGCACCCTCGGGGAAGACCTGGCCGCGGAGCTGCTCGGCCAGGTCGGGCCGGAGCGGGTGCCCAAGACCACCAGGGCCGGCGACGGCAGCGAGTTCACCCGGTCCGAACTCGCGGCGGTGCGGGAAGCGTTCGCCGCGGAGTCGACAGCCTTCGACTGGCAGCGCGGCGACGTGCTGGTCGTCGACAACCTGCTGGCTTCGCATGGCAGGGCGCCCTTCACCGGAAAGCGGGAGATCCGCGTGGCCATGGCGGACGCGGCGGACTGGCAGGACGTGGAGACCCGGCCGGCACGGGTCGCGGCCCACGCGTAGTACGGCACCACCACACACACGAACGGGGAGAGACGGTGAACACGGCTACGTCCACAGCGGCCGCATCAAAGGCGTCCGCTCCCGTGGCGGAGACATTCCGCGCGGGACCGCACCAGCACGACGCCACCCAGGACGACACGGTGACGACCCTCGTCCTCGAAGCCCCGGCCGCGGTTCCGGAGGCACTGTTCGCCGCGGCGGTCGAGACCGTCGCGCGGCGGTACGAGGTGTTGCGCACCGTGCTCGTGCCGTCCCCGGCGGGCGGGCCGCCCGCCCAGCGCGTCCTCGCCGGCCCGCTGCCCGAGGGCCAGGAGGGGCTCTGGTCCGCCGGCCCGGCAGTCGGCAATCGCATCGAACTCACCGGGTCGGCAAGGATCCTGGACGCGGAGGGCCTGGTGCTTCTCGCGGAGGAGCTGGGTCGCGTGCTGGACCGTGTGCCGGCCGGAGAGCCCGACATGGCCGCCGAGACGGACGAGGAGGCACCCCTCCAGTACGCCGACGTCGCCGAGTGGCTGCACGGAGTGCTGGCCGATCCCGACGCGGCAGTCGCCCGCGCGGGCCAGGAGAAGGCGCACGGCGGATTCGACGATGCCGACGAGACGGTGGCGCGAGTGCGCTCGCTGGCCCCCGAACGGCCGGGGTCGGATGCCGGCGCCACGGCGGAGGTGGTAAGGAAGGTCACGCTCGCGGGCCCGTACACGGCTGCCGACCGCGAGGCGGTGCTTCTCGCCGCCTGGCTGGTGGTCCTGTACCGATTCGGCGGCGCGCAGGCACTTACCGTCCGGGTACGCACCGGGCTGCGTGAGGTCCCCGAACTGGACTCAGCCATAGGTCCGTTGACCACCTGGCCCGCAGTCAGGCAGGAGTTCGACGCGGCAAGGACCTTCGACGACGTGGTGTCCGAGGTGCGGGCGGCGCGAGCTGCGCAACGCGAGAGCGTCGAGCTGATCAGCGAACTGTCCGCAGTGAGCGCTCCGCTCGCGTTCTCCTACCTTGAGGCGCCGCAGCACGCGGGCGGGTGGTCCGTCGTTTCCCTCTCGGCGCGAGGCACCGGGCCGGGGCTTCGTCTCTCCACCGTGCGCCGCGGCGACCTGGTCGAACTCCGCCTCGACGGCGCCCAACAGGCCGCGCTCGGATCGGCGGTGACCGGCCGGATCCTGGACGCCCTCGCCGCCGTCGTGGAGCAGGGCGTACGGGAGCCCTCGACGCGGATCGGCCAGGTGGCCCTCGGTGCCCCCGCCGTGTCACCGACGGCACCCGTGACCCCCACCGCCGCCGACTGGGCGGACGCGACTCTGGCCGGACTCATCGCCCGCGCCGCCGAGCGGACGCCGGAGGCCACGGCGGTGCGATGCGCGGAGCAGCAGCTGACCTACGGGCAGCTGCTCACCAGGGCCGACCGTTTGGCTGAGAGGATCGGCGCGGATCCTCGAAGTGTCGTCGCCGTCGTGGTGCCGGACCCGATCGGGCGCCTGGTCGCCCAGCTGGCCGTGCTGCGCGCCGGCGCCGCCTATCTGGTGATCGACCCGGACGACCCGGCCGAACGGATCGCCACCCTGCTGGCCGACGCGTCTGCCCGGGTCTGCGTGGCCACGGCGGTCACGGCTCCCCTGCTGGACGGCAGCGGCACCGGCCTGGTCCTCGTCGGGGAGGAAGACGGAGGCGGGCAGCACGGAGGGGACGGTCCTGCCCGCCGTCGTGCCGGACAGGGCCGCGAGGACGGTGCGTCCTGCGGCCCGGACGATCTCGCCTACCTGCTCTTCACCTCCGGCTCCACGGGCCGCCCCAAGCCCGTCGCCGTCACCCACCGCAACGTGGTCAACTACCTCGGCTGGCTCGCCGACGCCGGCCTGATCGGGCCGGAAACGGTGCTGCCCGCGACCGCCGCGCCGGTCTTCGACGCCTCCGTCAAGCAGGTGTGGGGGCCCCTGGTCCTCGGAGGCACCGTCGTGCTGCCCCCCGCCGGGGAGCAGCCCGCCGAGACCCTGGCCACGGCGCTCACCGGAACGGGGACGGTCGCCGCCGTCACCACCGTCAACACCGTCCCCCGGTTGTGGGACGAAACGCTGCGGATCCTGGAGGCCGCCGACGGCGCGTCCGGCCCACGCGAAAGGATCCTGGACGTGCTGCTCGGCGGCGAGGCCCTCACCGCCGACCTGGTGGAGCGCACCCGCCGGCTCCTGCCGGAGGCGCGTCTGTGGAACCTGTACGGGCCCTCCGAGACCACCGCCAACGCCAGCGCGGGGATCGTCACCGGTGACCGGGTCGGCCTCGGCCGCCCCGTCGGCGGCACCACGCTCCACGTACTGGACGAGGCGATGACGCCGGTGCCCCACGGTGTGATCGGCGAGCTCTACGTCGGCGGCGCCGGGGTCGCCCGCGGATACGCGGGCCGGGGCGGGCTGACTGCCGAGCGGTTCGTGCCCGACCCCTTCTCCGGCACCCAGGGCGCCCGCCTCTACCGCACGGGCGACCTCGTCCGCCTCGGTACCGACGGCCTGCCGGAGTTCTGCGGGCGGGCCGACGGCCAACTGAAGGTGCGCGGCTATCGCGTCGAGCCCGGCGAGATCGAAGCCGTCCTGCTGCGGCACCCCGCGGTTGCCGCCGCCGTCGTCGACGCACGCGACGCACGCCTGGTCGCCTGGGTGGTGCCGGGCCCGGACGGGCCGCCCACCGTAGGGGAGCTGCGCGAGCACTGCGCCGTCCTGCCCTCGTACCTGGTCCCGCAGCTTTTCGTCGCCCTCGACCGGATACCGCTGACGGCTCAGGGCAAGACCGACAGGCGCATGCTTCCGGACCCCGCGGACGGGCACCTGGAGCGGGGCGGTGAGTTCACCGCCCCGCGCACCCCCGTGGAGATGGTCGTCGCCGAGATCTGGCGCACGGTCCTCGGGACCGACCGCGTAGGGGCCCACGACAACTTCTTCGCGCTGGGCGGCGACTCGATCCGCGCGATGCACACCGTCGCCCGCATCCGCGAACTGATGGGCACCGAACTCCCCCTGCGCGAGCTGCTCGGCGCACCCACCGTCGCAGACCAGGCGAACCTGCTGCTCGCGCACGATCGGGACGGCTCGGTCCGCGAGTTCGCCGAGGCGTTCGCCGACCTCGACGACACGGCCGACGAGGCCGACCCGATCCCCACCGCCGGCTCCGCCGACGACGCCCCCGAGGAAGAGATATGAGCGATTCCGAACGCCTCGAACGAGCCCGGCGCGCCCTGGCCGCCCGCCGCCCCCGGCAGCAGGCCGGCACCTCCCGCGTGCCCCGGCGGCCGGACCCCGTGCAGGTCGTCCTCTCGGAGTACCAGCTCCAGCTGCGGACGGCACACGCCCTCGACCCGACCGGCAGCGCCTACACGGTGCCGGCCGCCCTCGACATCGAAGGCCCCCTGGACGCCGACGCGCTGAGCCGGGCCTTCGACTGGCTGCTCGCCCGGCACGAAGGGCTGCGCCTGGTCACCGAGGACGTACGGGGCAAGGTGCACGCCCGGCTGCTGGCCGAACTGCCCCCGCTGCGGCGCATCGACCTGATGCGCACCCATGACGCCGACCCGTCCGTCGCCGAGCGGCGCCGGGACGAGCTGACGGAGTCCGAGCTGCGCACCCCCTTCGACCTGGACGGCGGCGGCCCGCTGGCACGCGGCCTGCTGATCGCCCTGGCGCCCGAGCGCCACCGCCTCGTCACCGCCTTCCACCATCTCGTCGTCGACGGCCTGTCGGTGAGTGTCCTCATCCAGGAACTCACCGCCGGATACGAGGCGTTCCGCACCGGCGGCACTCCGCCGACGGCACCCGAAGGCCCCTCGTACACCGATTACGCCTGGTGGGAGCGGCACAGCGGGGACGCGCGCGCCCGGGAGACGTCGGTGGCCCACTGGCGGACCCAGCTCGAGGGTGCTCCGCGTGGCCTGAGCCTCCCCTTCGACCATCCGCGCCCGGACACCCCCGGTCACCTGGGCCGCCACCTGGTACGCAGCACCGGGCCCGTGCTGCGCGACCGCGTGGAGAAGTTCGCCGCAGGCTGCGGCGTGTCCGTCTTCGCCGTCCTGTACGGCGCCTGGCGTGCGGTGCTGCACCGCACGGCCCTCACCGACGACCTGGTGATCGGCGTCCCGGTCGCCAACCGAGTGCGTCCTGAACTCCGCGGCACCATAGGCCCATTCATCAACACCCTGCCGCTGCGCAGCCGACTGAGGGACGGCGCGACGCTGCGCGAACTGGCCCAGGAGTCGGCGGCCTCGATCGCCGACTCCCTCGACCACCAGCACGTTCTCACCGCCGAGGTGACCGCGGCGGTCGGCGGCAGCACCGGATCCCCGCTGTTCGGTGCCATGTTCGCCTACCTCGGCGAGGACCGCTCCCGGCTGCGCCTGAGCGAAGCCGTCATGACGCCGGTGGCCACGGAGACCGCCTCGTCCAAAACCGACGTCACGCTGAGCGTGGCCAGCCGCGGCGACGACTTCGAGCTGATGCTGGAGTACGACACCGAGCTGCTGCGCGAGGCCACCGCGGCCTCCCTCCTCGGCGCCTGCATACGGCTGCTCACCGAAGGGCTCGCCGCCCCCGACCGTCCCGTACGGCTGCTGCCCATGGCCGAGCCGAGCGAGCTGTCGGGGCCGCTGGCCGAGCCCGCGGTCGAGCACGCCCTCGACCGGGCGTTCCTCCGTTCGGTCGCCCGCCACCCCGAGCGGACCGCCCTGCACTGGCAGGGCGAGACCCTCTCGTACGCGTCACTGGCGGACCGCACCGAAACCCTGGCGCGCCACCTGGTAGCGCACGGTGTGCGGCCGGGCGACCGCGTGCCGCTCCAGCTTGAGCGCGGGCCCGCCCAGGTCGTGGCGATCCTCGCGGTCCTGCGGGCGGGGGCCGCCTATGTTCCGATCGACCTGCGCAACCCCGCGGACCGCATCCGGCACGTTCTGGAGGACAGCGGTGGCCGCATCGTGGTCTGCGGTGAGCAGGGTGCGGCAGGCCTCGGCGAGGGCCTGCGGCAGGTGTCCGTCGACGAGCACGGCCGCCCCCGCGCCGAGGTCGACACCACCGGCATCGAGCTGCCCGAGCGGCACCCCGGCGACGTCGCCTACGTGATCTACACCTCGGGCTCCACCGGCGTCCCCAAGGGCGTCGAGGTGGCCGACTACCAGGTGGTGCGACTGTTCTCGTCGACCGCGCGGCGCTTCGGCTTCGGTGCCGACGACGTGTGGAGCTTCTTCCACTCGTACGCCTTCGACGTGTCCGTCTGGGAGCTGTGGGGAGCACTGCTGCACGGCGGCAAGCTGGCCTTGGTGCCGGACGACACCGCCAAGTCGCCGCAGGACCTGCTCGCCTTCGTGGAGCGGCTCGGCGTCACCGTGTTCAGCCAGACCCCGACGGCGTTCAAGGGGGTGGTGGCCGCCGACACCGCCGAGGGCTCCAGGCGTGAACTCGCTCTGCGGTACGTCGTCTTCGGCGGCGAGCGGCTGGACGTGAACACCCTGCGACCCTGGATCGAGGCGCGCGGCGACCGTGCCCCCGTCCTGGTGAACATGTACGGCATCACCGAGACCACCGTGCACTCCACGTTCCGCGTCATCACCGCCGACGACCTGGGCGACCGCACCGGCAGCCCCATCGGCGTGCCGATCGACGACCTGTCCCTGTACGTCCTCGACGAGGGTCTCAACCCGCTGCCCCCCGGCCTGGTCGGCGAACTCCACGTCGGCGGCGCGGGCGTCACCCTCGGCTACTCCGGCCGCGGGGCGCGCACCGCCGAGCGGTTCGTCCCCGACCCGTTCTCCGGCACGCCGGGCTCTCGCCTCTACCGCAGCGGGGACCTGGCCCGGGTCACAGAGGACGGAGAGTTCGAGTACTGGGGCCGGGCCGACGCCCAGGTGAAGATCCGCGGATTCCGGATCGAACTGGGTGAGGTGGAAGTCGCCCTCGCCGCCCACCCCGGCGTCACGGCCGCGGTCGCCGACGTGCGCGGCGGACAGCTCGTGGTGTGGCTGGTGCCGGCCGTCGGCCGGGAACTTCCCGGCGTCCCCGAGCTGCGCGAGCACGCGGCCGGACTCCTTCCGACCTACATGGTGCCCGCTGTGTTCACCGCACTGGACAACGTGCCACTGACAGTCAACGGCAAGGCCGACCGGCGCGCGCTGCCCGACCCGGCGCAGGCCAGGCTCGACGCCGGCACCGAGTACACGGCGCCGCGCATCCCGCTGGAGGAGACCGTCGCCGGTGTGTGGGCCGACGTCCTCGACGTCCAGCGGGTGGGTGTGCACGACAACTTCTTCGTGTTGGGCGGCGACTCCATCCGCGCGGTGGAGATCACCGGCGCACTGCGCGCCCTCGGCCACGAGACCCGCGTGCACTCCGTGTTCCGGCACCAGACCGTCGCCGAGTTCGCGGCCCATCTCGCGGAGGGACGGTCCGAGTCCGTCGACCGGGCCGAGCCGTTCGAGATGATCAGCGCCGACGACCACGCCGCGCTGCCCGCCGACGCGGAGGACGCCTACCCGCTGACCGCCACCCAAGCGGGCATGCTCTACCACCTGCATCTGCACCCGGAAGCGGGCATCTACCACAACACCGTCAGCGTGCGGATGCGCGGCCGCCTCGACGCGGAGCTGCTGCGCCGGGCCATCGCCGACACCATGGCCCGCCACCCCGTCCTGCGCACCAGCATCTCCATGGACGGCTACTCCGAACCGCTGCAGATCGTTCACCGTGACGTGGAGCCGCGACTGGCCTGCTTCGACCTGTCGGGCCTCGACGCGGACGGTCAGGACGCCGAGATCGACGCGTTCGTCGCCCGCGAACGCGTCGAGCACCTCGAACTGGAGTCCGCCCCGCTGCAGCGGCTCGCCGTCCACCTGCTCGGCAACGGCGAGTTCCAGCTGACGGTCAGCGAGAACCACGCCATCCTCGACGGCTGGAGCTGGACCTCCACCCTCGCGGAGATCCTCAGCCGCCAGCACGCGCTCCTTCAGGCGGACCCCGAGTACGATCGCCGCTGGCCCGAACTGCCGCTTACCTACGCCGATTTCGTCAAAACGGAACGTGCCGCGGCCGAGGGGGCGAACACCGCCGCGGTGTGGCGGGAACGGCTCGCCGACGCCGAGCCGCGGGCCATCGAGGACCTGCGCCAGGTCGGCACGCCCCAGGTGCGCCGCATCGAGGTCGACATCGACCCGGAGACCTCCCGGCGGCTGGCTCTGCTCGCCAAGGAGGAGGGCCTGCCCCTCAAGAGCCTCGCCGTGGGCGTGCACTTCAAGGTGCTCGCCGAGACCCTCGCCGTGACCGACCCGGTCACCGGCATGGTGATGCACGGCCGCCCCGACCTGCCCGGCGCCAAGGACCTGCGCGGCCTGTTCATCAACATGCTGCCGACCTCGGTGACAGTGCCCGGCGGCAGCTGGCGCGACCTCGCGCGGCGAGCGTTCGACGAGGAGCGCTCCCTCCTGGAGCACCGGCACACTCCGCTGATCAGCGTGCAGCAGGCACTCGGCAACGACCCCCTGTTCGACGTGGGCGTGAACTTTGTACGCTTCCACGCGCTCGGCGAGGTCCTCGACACCGGCGTCGTCGAGCTCGTCGGCCACCATCCGGCATCCGCCGAGGACACCAACTATGCGGTGATGGCGACCTATTCGGTGCACCCGCCCGCGCACGAGCTGGGCCTGATCCTCGCCTACGACAGCGACCGGGTCTCCGACGAGCGGGCCGCCGACATGGCCGTGATGTACGCGCAGGCGCTGCGCCGCTTCGCCGCTGACGCCGACGCCTCGCACGACGCGGCGAGCCTGCTGCCGTACGACGCCGATGCCGCGGCCCGCAGAGCCGATGGCGGAGCGCTCGACGTGCCCGCCGGAACCCTGGACGAGGCCATCGCCGCCGTCGCCGTCGCATGCCCCGACGCGGTGGCGGTCACCGGCCCCGGCGGTGCCCTCACCTACCGTGAACTGACCGAGCGGGCCACGGCCGCAGCCGCCGGACTCGCCGCCGCCGGTGTGCGCCGCGGCGACCTGGTCGCCGTGGTCGCCCGGCGCGGCGTCGACCTCGTCACCGGACTGCTGGCCGCGATGGCGGCGGGCGCCGCGTACGTGCCCGTCGATCCGGAGCTGCCCCTTGAGCGGATCGCTCACCTGATCCGCGACTCGGGCTGCCGGACCGCGCTGGCGGCGCACCTCACCGACGACGACGCCCCGGTACTCGCGCTCCTCGCTGAGGAGAACGTCACCGTGCGTACCGTCGCCGACGCCGCCGCCACCACAGGCGCCGCCCCGCAGCGGGCTGACGGCGACGATCTCGCCTACCTGATCTACACCTCCGGGTCCACCGGCACCCCCAAGGGCGTCGGCGTCACCCACCGCAACGTCCTCGCCTACCTACGGGCCTCCGCCACCGTGGTCGAGCCCACCGGGCAGGACGTGGTCGCGGTCCGCTCCACCTTCACCTTCGACCTGTCGGTCTGGGAGCTGTTCGCGGGTCTGGTGGCCGGCGCCCGCATCGACATCGTGCCGAGCGACGTGGCGGCCGACGCACAGCAGCTCCACGCCCACCTGCGTGCCGAGGGCGTCACCATGCTCGCCACCACGCCGACGATCGCACAGGAGCTGGCATCGGTGGACGGCACCCCCGACACGGGTGGCGCCCCGATCGGGCTGCGGGCGCTGCTCCTCGCCGGCGAGGAGGTGGTGCCGGCCCGGTTCGCCGACTGGTTCGAGGGACCTTCCGCACGTGACTGCCGGGTCCTGAACTGGTACGGGCCGACCGAGGCCACCGTCCTGATGACCGTCGCCGAACTCACCGTCGAGGTCACCCGCAGGCAGCGCGCGCCCATCGGCGGCCCGGTGCCCGGCTCCACGATCTGGGTCCTTGACGAGCAGATGAGGCCGGTGCCGCCCGGCTCCGCGGGCGAGCTGTTCATCGGCGGCGTCCAAGTGGCGCGGGGCTACTGGCGGCGCCCCGGCCTCACCGCCGAGCGCTTCGTGCCGGACCCGTTCTCCGGCGTGCCCGGGGCGCGTCTCTACAGGACCGGCGATCGCGCCCGTCACCGGGCCGACGGCCAGCTGGAGTTCCTCGGCCGCTTCGACAACCAGATCAAACTCCGCGGCCACCGCATCGAACTCGGCGAGGTCGAGTCCGTGCTGCTCGACCACCCGGGCGTGGCCGACTGCATCGTCGTGGTGCACGGCGCCGCAGGGGCCTTGCCCCGCCTGGTCGCCTACGTGGTGCCCGAGGGGCCGGAGCTCGACCGCACGGAGCTGCGCACCCGGGCAGCCGGACGGCTGCCGAGGTACGCGCTGCCTGCGGCGATCCGCCTGATCGAACAGATACCGCAGACGGCCAGCGGCAAGCTGGACCGGCGCCGACTGCCCGCTCCCACGGCCGACGACTTCCTGGGCACGTCGGGCAGCACACAGTCGGCCAGGGACGACACGGAACGGGAGCTGCTCGCGCTCTGGCACGAATTGCTCGGCCTGGAGGGGCTCGGCATCCGCGACCACTTCTACGAGGCCGGCGGCCATTCGCTGCTCGCCACCCGGCTGCTGCTGCGCATCCGGCGCCAGTTCGGCGTGGCGCTGCGGGTGCAGCAGGCCATGGCGGACTTCACCGTGGCGGGTCTTGCCGACCTGATCAGGGAGGCGTCGCCGGAGACGGCCACGACCCCCGCCACCTCGACCCCGGAAGAAGGGCGGCGATGAAGTTCCTCGCACTGCTCGTGAGCCGGTCACGGGCGACAGTGATCGCGGCGCTGGTCGCGGGACTGGTGTCCGGCGCCGCCACCGTAGGCCTGATCGCCGTGCTCCAGCGGGTCCTGGAGCGGCTCGACGACCCGGGTGTGCGGTTGATCGCCGCCTTCGCCGCGGCGGCGCTCACGGTGCTGCTCGCCGGGGCGGTCTCCTCCGTCCTCCTGATCCGGCTGGCGCAACGCTCCATCCAGGAACTGCGGATGGAACTGTGCCGCAGGATCCTGGACAGCGGGATGCGGCGGATCGAGAGCATCGGGCCCGCCCGGCTCCAGTCCGCCCTCACCGACGACGTACAAGTGATCACCGGCGCGGTCAGCAGCGTGCCCCTGCTGTCGATGAACGGCGCGATCGTGATCGGCGCCTTCGTGTACATCGGGGTGCTCTCGCTCAAGATGCTGCTCGGCATGGTCGTTGTGCTCGCCGTCGGCCTGGTGCTCTACCAGCTCCCGGTGCGCCGGGCCGGTGCCCATCTCCGCCGTGCCCGCGAGCACCAGGACGTCATGCACGCCCACTTGGAGAGCGTCACCCGCGGCGCCAAGGAGCTGAAGCTGGACCGCGAGCGCCGCGCCGCGGTCCTCGACGGCGGGGTCGGTGCCACCGGCAGGCTCCTGGTGCGGGACACCACCCGGGGCGTATCCCTGTACACCGTCGCGGGCTCCTGGGGGCAGTTGCTCTTTCTCGCCTGCATCGGCATCATGCTGTTCGCCGGTCCCCGCTTCGACATCCCCGCGGACGACCTGACCGGATTCACGCTGGCCGTCATCTACATCAACACGCCGCTGGTCACCGTGCTCAACCTGATCCCGGCGATCGGCCGGGCAGGAACAGCACTGCGTTCGCTCAACGCCCTCGACCTGGGCGACGAGAGCGAACTGCAGGTACGCGAACCGCTTGGAGGCGAGCGGGCCGCCGGTGCGGAAGTGCGGCTGCGCGGCGCGGTCTTCCACTACGACTCCGGCGCCGACGACACCGACTTCCGGGTCGGCCCGATCGACGCCGACTTCGCACCGGGCACCATCACCTGCCTGGTCGGCGGCAACGGCAGCGGCAAGACCACGCTGGCCAAGATGATCTGCGGGCTCTACCCGCCCAGCGGCGGCGAGATCAGCCTCAACGGCACGCCGGTGGTGGGGGACCACATCGGGGAGCTGCGGCAGAGCGTCGCCGGAGTCTTCTCCGACGTCCACCTCTTCCGCACCCTGCCGGCCCACCCGGACGCCGACGGCGAGGCCAACCGTCTGCTCGCCCAGCTCGGCATGGAAGGCAAGGTGACCGTGCGCGGCGGGGAGTTCTCCACCATCGCGCTCTCCACCGGCCAGCGTAAACGCCTCGCCCTGGTCTGCGCCCTGCTCTCCGAGCGGCCCGTGCTGCTCTTCGACGAGTGGGCCGCCGACCAGGACCCGGAGTTCCGGGAGTTCTTCTACACCGAAGTTCTGCCCGCCCTGCGCAAGCAGGGCAAGACAGTCATCGCCATCACCCATGACGACCGGTTCTTCGACATCGCCGACCGGATTCTCAAGCTCGACCGGGGCAAGATCGTCGACCCGGCGGCCGTGGCGGCACCCGCCGCCTCCTGAAGCCCCACAGCATCTCCCGCAGCACCCCTCACCACCGTATGACCAACACCCGTCCGACCCATGTCCGTACATCTTGAGGAGCACAACCATGTCCGAGGCAACCCTCTACGACGTCGTCCGCAACGACGAGGAGCAGTACTCCCTGTGGGACGCCGAGCGTGACCTCCCCGCCGGCTGGCACCGGGAGGGAACCCGCGGCACCCGTGAGGAGTGCGTCGCGCACATCGACCGGATCTGGACGGACATCCGCCCGCTCAGCGTCCGCGAGCGCCATGCCCAGCACGCATGACACCCCAGCCCGCCACCCGACTCCGCACTCCTGAGGAGAGCCCCATGAGCCAAGCCACGCTCGACTATCTCCGCACCCATGTCACCGGCGACTTCGCCGATATCCTCGTGGACGTCCGTGCCAGCAACGGCTGCTGGTTGGTGGACGAGCGGGACGGATCCCGCTACCTCGACATGTCGATGTTCTACGCGTCGGCTCCGCTGGGCCACAACCACCCCGGTCTGCACGGTGACCCGGCGCTCGACGAGGCTCTGCTCGCCGCCTCCCGCATGAAGCCGGCCAACCCCGACTTCGGCACCGGCGAGCAGATCAAGTTCGTCACCGCCTTCATGAAGGCCCTCGCCGCAGACGACATGCCGTACGTCTTCTTCATCGACGGCGGCGCGCTCGCCGTCGAGAACGCCCTGAAGGTCGCCTTCGACTGGAAGACCCAGCACAACGCGGCGCGCGGAATCGCGGTGCGCGGATCGCGCGCCCTGCACCTGCAGCACGCCTTCCACGGCCGCACCGGCTACACCATGTCGCTGACCAATACCGACCCGTCCAAGACCCGGGACTTCCCGGTCTTCGACTGGCCGCGCATCCCGAGCCCGGCCGTGAACGACATGGACCGCTGGGACGAGCCGGACCTCCTCGACGAGGAGTTGCAGGCGCTCGCCGCCGCCGGGGCCGCCTTCCACCGCTACCCCGACGAGATCGCCTGCTTCGTCTTCGAGCCCATCCAGGGCGAGGGGGGCGACCGTCATCTCCGCCCGCAGTTCCTGACCGCCATGGCCGAGCTGTGCCGTACCCACGACGCGCTCTTCGTCGCCGACGAGGTGCAGTCCGGCTTCGGCCTCACCGGGGACCGCTGGGCCTGCGACACCCTGGGCCTGCGGCCCGATCTGATCGCCTTCGGCAAGAAGACCCAGGTGTGCGGCGTCCTCGGAGGCCGGCGCGTCCTGGAGGTCGAGAACAACGCCTTCCGCGCATCGAGCCGCCTCAGCTCCACCTGGGGCGGCAACCTGACCGACATGGTCAGGGCCACCCGGATCCTGGAAGTCGTCGAGCGCGAGGGGCTCTTCACGGCAGCCCGTACCACCGGCGCGTATCTGCTCAAGAGTTTGCGCGAACTCGCCGCCGACATTCCGGAACTCGTCAGCGCCCCGCGCGGTCGCGGCCTGATGTGTGCCATCACCCTGCCGGACCAGGAGGTGCGCAACCGGATCCTCGCGCGGGCCTACGACAAGCACGGGGTGATCTTCCTCGGGTCCGGTGAGCGTGAACTGCGTCTGCGGCCGCCGCTGTCGGTATCGGAGGTCGAACTCGCCACCGCCCTGGAGGCGTTGCGCGACGTGCTCAAGGAAGAGTCCGCAACCGAGGAGCGCTCATGACCCGAATAACCCGGCCTCATCCGCGCCCCTGGGCGTCCCGCCGCCTGGTCTGCCTCAGCTTCGCGGGCGGGGGCACCGTCGGCTTCCGGCCCTGGGCCCGGCAGCTGCCGGTCGACATCGAGCTACGCGCCCTGTGCTACCCGGGCCGTGAATCCCGCTTCGGCGACCAGATCGTCGGCGGCTGGCAGGGCCTTGTCGACGACTGCGTGACGGCTCTCCAGGACGAGGTGCGCGCACCCTACGTGCTGTATGGCCACAGCATGGGTGCGCTGGTCGCCTACGAGGCGGCCCGCGCGCTCCAGGCGCGCGGTGCCTCAAGTCCGGAGAGCCTGGTCCTCTCCGGTCACATCGCCCCGCAGCACTGGACCGGTACCCGCTCGGCCGCCCTGGCCGATGCTCCGGACGAGGACCTGGCGTCCTGGCTGGAGGCCACGGGCGGAGTCCCGCGCGCCGTGCTCGCCGATCCGGATCTGCGGTCCCTCGCCGTCGACCTGCTGCGCATGGACATGGCTGCCTATGCCTCCTACCGGTACCAGCCCGGGGAGCGGCTGCGTGCCCCGATCCACCTCATGGTGGGCGAGGCCGAGCTGAGCCCCCTGCACGAGGGCTGGGCGGAGCTGACGGAGGGACCATACTCACGGGAGGTCCTGCCGGGCGGGCACTTCTTCACACCGCGGGTCTGGGGCGCGCTGCCACGCCACATGCCCGTCTTCGCCTCCGGGGCCGCCGCGGCGGCAGGGGTGGCCGGCTGATGGGGGCGGCAGAGCCCACATCGCAGCTCCCTTCCTCCGCGGAAGTGGTGATCGTCGGTGGTGGAGTCATGGGCACCAGCATCGCCTTCCACCTCGCGGAGGCCGGTGTCCGAAACGTCCTGCTGCTCGAACGGGACGCGTTGGGATCAGGGTCCACGAGCAAGGCCGCGGGCGGTGTCCGCAGCCAGTTCTCGGACGCCGTCAACATCCGGCTTGGAGCCCGGAGCCTGGAGTTGTTCCAGGACTTCGGCACCCGGCCGGGTCAGGAGATCGACCTGCACCGGGAGGGCTACCTCTTCCTGCTCACGCGAGCGGAGGACGTCGCCGCGTTCGAACGCAACGTGGCCGTGCAGAACGAGCTCGGCGTGCCCAGCCGCATGGTGGACGCCGCCGAGGCCCGCGAGCTGTCGCCGCTGATCTCCACGGACGGTGTGCTGGCCGCGGCGTACTCGCCCGACGACGGCTACTGCACACCGGAGTCGGTGGTGCTCGGGTACGCGACGGCCGCACGGCGACTCGGTGCCCGTCTGGTGACGGGGTGCCGTGTCACCGGCATGGAGCGCGGAGTGACCGGCTCCGGAGCCACCCGGGTCGTCACCGACCGCGGCACGGTCACGGCGGACACCGTGGTCTGCGCGGCCGGTGCCTGGTCGGCGGCGCTCGGCGAGATGGCCGGGGTCGACCTTCCCGTCGTGCCGTACCGGCGCCAGATCCTCGTCACCGGACCGCTGCCGGACGCGCCTTCGCGCATCCCCATGACGATCGACTTCGCGACCAGCTTCTACTTCCACGGAGAAGGGCCGGGTGTGCTGCTCGGCATGTCAGACCCCGACGAGGCCCCGGGGTTCGACCTGTCCCGTTCGGACAGCTGGCTTCCCCGGCTCTCCGAGGCCATGTCCGTCCGGGCTCCGCGGCTCCTCGATGCCGAGATCGCGACGGGATGGGCCGGTCTCTACGAAGTGACCCCCGACCACAACGCCCTCATCGGCGAAGCACCTGGAGCGGGGCGATTCCTGTACGCGACCGGATTCTCCGGCCACGGCTTCCTCCAGGGGCCGGCGGTGGGCGAGGTGATCCGCGATCTCTACCTGGGGCGGCGGCCGTTCGTCGACGTCTCGGGCCTCTCGGCGGAACGGTTCGTCCACGACGTGCCGCGAAGGGAACTCAACTGTGTCTGAGTTTCCTGAACCGCCTGGTTCCCAGGGGAGTTGAAGACCCCCTCCCTTGCTCGTGCGGTCTCGCCCGGTGGTCCCGCCGGATTCAGCGGTGCCGCTCGTCCCGTACCGACCGCCCGTATGCCGCACCACGACCGTCCGTACCACCCACAGGAGGAACCCCATGCGTCGTCGACTTTCCGCTCTCGCCGTGAGTGCCGCCTCCCTCACCCTCACGATCGGAGCCGCTGCCGTACCGGCGTCCGCCGTACCGGCCGACAAGCCGAGCGTGCTCAGCAGCTGGACCCAGACGGACGCGGGCAGCTACAACGCCTGGGCCGCGGCCCGCGCCAACCAGGGCGCGTGGAGCGCGTACCAGTTCAACTGGTCCACCGACTACTGCTCCTCGTCCCCCGACAACCCCTTCGGCTTCCCCTTCCAGAACTCCTGCGCACGACACGACTTCGGCTACCGCAACTACAAGGAGGCGGGCACTTTCGCAGCGAACAAGGCGCGCCTCGACAACGCCTTGTACGCCGACCTGAAGAGGGTGTGCGCGGCGTACAGCGGCGCGAAGAAGACGGCGTGCGACGGGACGGCCTGGACGTACTACCAGGCGGTGGACAAGCTCGGCCGTTCCGCCGTCGTGGACAACGGGCGCGCCGCCTGATCCCCAGCCAGCTGCCGCCCCTGACCGCAAGGAACCCCGTCATGCGCACCGCCAGGACCCGGCACTACCTCATGTGCCGCCCCACCTACTTCGACGTGGTCTATTCCATCAACCCCTGGATGGACCCGTCGAAGCCCGTCGACACCGGACTGGCCATCACCCAGTGGGAGAACCTCCGCGAGGTCTATCTGAGCCTCGGGCACACTGTCGACACGATCGATCCCCTCCCCGGCCTGCCCGACATGGTTTTCGCCGCCAACGGCGCCACGGTGATCGACGGCCGGGCGCTCGTGGCGCGGTTCCGCGATGCCCAGCGCATCGCGGAGGGCCCCGCCTACCACGACTGGCTGCGCGACAACGGATTCGCCGACCTTCGCACCGCCGGCGTCGTCAACGAGGGCGAGGGCGACTACCTGCTGGCCGGGGACTGGCTGCTCGCCGGTACGGGTTTCCGCAGCGATCCGCGCTCGCACGAGGAGGCACAGGAGTTCTTCGGCCGCCCCGTCATAGGACTGACGCTCGTGGACCCGGACTACTACCACCTCGACACCGCGCTGACGGTGCTCGACGAGCGGACGATCGCGTACTATCCCGCCGCTTTCTCGCCAGGCAGCATCGCCGTGCTGCGGCGGTTGTTCCCCGACGCCGTCATCGCCACGGCCGAGGACGCGGCGGTCTTCGGGCTCAACGCGGCATCGGACGGCAGCAACGTGGTGCTGCCGAACAACGCCACAGGCCTGATGGAGCAGCTGCGCGCCCGGGGCTTCCACCCCATCGGCGTGGACCTCTCGGAGCTGCTCAAGGCCGGCGGCAGCGTCAAGTGCTGCACGCTGGAGCTGCGTACGGCCACCGCGTAACGGCTCCACCGACCCCGCCCCACCGAGAGCCGCAGGCGAGGAATCATCCTCGCCTGCGGCTGCTGCGTTCCCAGGGTGCGGGACCGTGGGCTGTAGCGGTGAGGTGGGCGGCACGGGTCCGCCCGGCGCCCTCACCGGAATGGGGTGGGGGCGCCGGGATCATGAGGCCTCGTTGGCGTCCGCCAGATGGTGCGGGCCGACCGAGAGGTTCTCGGGGCGGCCGAAGACGGCGCGCTGCCGGTGCGCCTTCGAGCCAAGCTGAACCCGAAGCCGGTGTCGGACGCCCTCCAGGGACGCGAGTGCGTGCAGACGTACGAGACCAAGCTGCCCGACGGCACGTTCCGGCTGTACGACGACGAGCGGTTCGCCGCGCCGACCTGGCAGGAGACCTGTGGCCGGTGGTCGATGTCGGTCAACGTCAACTCGCCCGGCCCGAGGGGGTGGGCGGCGGGATCAGTCGGTGATGTACCACTCGTTCCTGAGGTACTCCAGGGTGTAGTCGCCGAGGTCGCTCTCCGAGAAGGTGGCGGAGGCTCTGACCGCTTCGACCGGCATCTCGACCTTGCCGGGCGTGCGTACGGCGATGCGCCGCGGGTCGACCGTCGCGGTCTGCAGGGCCTTCTTCTGTGCGGGCGAGATCATCTGGAACACGGCGGTGTACGTCGACGTGCACGGGCCCAGTCCCTGGTCCTCGGCCTGTTTCGCGGCGGGCCCGGCCACCTCGCAGACCGTGTCGATGTCCTCGTGGCCGAGGGCGTGGAGGTACTGCTCGTACCGCCGGATCGCGCCCTCCTTCGTTTTCGGCGAGGGCAGTTCGCCGGTCGAGGTCGTCGGGGGCTTCTCGGTCCGGGCGGGCGCCGACGGCGTGACCGGCGGCTCTTCGGCCTGCGTGGACGCGGAGGGCCGCGAAGGCTTCGCGCCCGCGTCCTCCTTCGGATTCTCCGGACCGCACGCGCACGCCACCAGAGCCACGCAGGCCGATACCGCCACGTTCACCATCGCCCGAGTTCTCATCCGGTTTCCTCCGGTCCCCTCACCATCAGCTGACAACACATCAAGAGGTCACGCAGGATCCGGGGGATCGGTTCCGGATCCGGCCGGGCCCCCGGGGGAGGGCGGCTCTGGATGAACCTCGGGTAACTGGTGGCCGCACAGGGGTTGTCAGTGCAATTTCACATTACTATGTTACACCGCACACGGTTCGATGAGTCATCGTCAAACACCGTGCGCACCACAACAGTTCTCGTCACTCCCCATTGACGTTCCCCCACCACTCATGGAGTTCTGTTGTCCATCCACAGACGTGTGCGTTCGTCCCTGCTCACCTCCGCCATCGCGGTGACCCTCCTGGCCTCCTCGGGTCAGGCCGGGGCCTCCGCGGCCGACACGGACGCCCGCACCACCGCTGTCCCCGCCGCGTCGACCGGCGCTCCGGGCCCCCGGGCCGAGCGCGGAACCAACCCGTTCGACGAGGTGGAGCGCCTCGCCACCGCGCCCCGCAAGACCTTCGGCCCCGCGCCCGCCCCCGGCAGCATCGTCAGCGGGCGCGTCCCCGGCAGGGCCCCGGCCGATGCGACCCTCGCGCGGACCTTCGCCGAGGGCACCAGGACGACCGCCGCCGGCGTTCCCTGCACGCTCGACGGGATCACCGGGCTCGGCCCCGAGCAGTTCGCCGACTTCCTCGCCGACCCCGCCGTCCTCGCCGACGACTGTCTGCGCGGACTCATCTGGACCTGGGACGCCCGGCTCACGCCCGTCATGTCGGACGCCCACGTCCAGGCCGTCGCCCGCCGAATATCCGGCCTGGCCGCCTCCCACGACGGCCGCAACTCCTCCCACCTGGAGGAGATGTTCACGTACCTGCACGCCGTCGCGTACCACGACTACTCCCGCGACGAGATCGACACCACCGACGCGCCCACCGTGAACGCGATCCGCCAGGCCGTCGCCGACTTCGGCAACGCCGCCCGCACCTTCGACGTCACGAAGAGCAACGCCTTCACCCTCCGCGAAGCCCTCTACGCGGCCAGCGCCCCCGGGCTGCGGCAGCACCAGCTCGGTCTGATCAAGCGGGTCCTCGCCACCATGGACCCCACGCACACCGCCACCCACCTCGATCCGTCCTGGGCGGGGGCCGCGCTCGCCGCGCTCTCCGTCAACTACCTCGGCGTCTACCCGGGCAACCAGGACGCCGCCTTCCACGCCGCGGCCGCCGCCGACCCGGCGTACCGCGCCGTCTTCAAGGCCTTCGCGGGCTACGGCCACCTGAAGGGCACCGCCAACGACTGGGTCGCCCGCGACGCCCTCGGCGAGTACGGCCGCTTCGGCGAGATCCCCAGCCTGCGGACGGAGATCACCGCCGGACTCGGCGGCCTGCTCGGCACCACCGTGAACACCTTCGGCCGCGGCAGCCAGCCGTGGGCCAAGGTCGTCTCCTGGCTCAACTACTTCGACGCGTGCAAGCCGTACGGCGTGTGCAAGGCGGACATCGAGGCGCAGATCTTCCCGTACACGTACACCTACGACAACGGCGCGATCAAGGTCCGCACCGGGCTCGACCGGGCCACCGTCGACCAGCTCTACTACGCGAGCAAGCAGGTCAAGGCACAGTTCCACCGTGTCGTCGGCAGCGGGCAGCCGCTGGCCGGCGACCCCAACACCACCCTCACCATCGTCCTGTACGGCTCGCGCGCCGACTACGAGAACTACCACCCCATCCTGACCGGGATGGACACCAACAACGGCGGCATCTACATCGAGCGCGGCGCCACCTTCTACACCTACCAGCGCCGCGTCCCGCAGGACTCGTCCCTGACGCTCGAAGAGCTCTTCCGCCACGAGTACACCCACTACCTCAACGGCCGCTACGCCGTGCCGGGGTTCTTCGGCGAGGGTCCCTGGTACCAGGGTGACCGCACCACCTTCATGGACGAGGGCACCGCCGAGTTCTTCGACGGCGCCACCCGCGACGACGGCATCAAGGTCCGCAAGTCCCTGGTCCGCGGCATCATCAACGACACGGCGGGCGGCGGCCCCCGGATGAACCTCCGGCAGATCCTCAACGCCACGTACGACGGCGACGGCTTCCGCTTCTACAACTACGCGGGCACGTTCTTCGAGTTCCTCTGGAACGAGAAGCCCTCCCTGATCCGCGAGATGTACACCCACCTGCGGAACAACGACGTCGCCGCGTACGACGCCTGGCGCAACCGCCTCGGCTCCGACACCGGACTCCAGAGCGCCTACGACCGCTTCCTCGACACCCAGATCGCCAAGGTCGACACACTGTTCGTCCCCAACACCACCTTCACGCCCAACGCCCAGCTGCGCGACTCGGCCCTGGCCGCGGTGAAGTCCACCTTCGCCACCGCCACCTACAGCACGCCCGACTGCGTCGAGAACGGCGAGCCGGGCAAGCGCCGATTCGTCTGCACCGGCCGGATCACCGCCAACCTGTCCAACGCGGGCAGCGCCGACCAGAACTTCAAGGACATGTCCGAGACGGTCGACTACTTCATCCTCGACCGCGCGGGCGCCGCCTCGAACAACCTGGCCGACATGAACTGCTCCTTCGGACCGATCGACATCTGGTCCAACAGGGTCGCCGGCACATCGAGCTTCAACTGCGAGGGCCCTCTCCGCAGCTGACCCACCCTGTCCGGGCCGGTCCCTCCACGGGGAGGGGCCGGCCCGGCGCGTCGTCGGCGTCCGCACGGAGCCGCCCGGCGCACACCCCGAAACCCCTTCCCGGAGGCCGTACTTCGTGAGCACCACCCCGCACACGGTCCGCACCACCGACTACCACACCGCAGGCGAACCCTTCCGGATCGTCGACGAGGACCTGCCCCCGATCCCCGGCGACACCGTCGCGGAGCGCCGCGCCACCGCCCTCATGGCCGGCGGATCGGGCACCGACCCGCGCCCAGGCCCCCTCGACGACCTGCGCCGCCTCCTGTCCCGGGAGCCGCGCGGGCACGCGGGCATGTACGGCGGCTTCATCGTGCCGCCCGACGACGACGGCGCCCACTTCGGTGTGCTGTTCTGGCACAAGGACGGCTATTCCACCGCCTGCGGTCACGGCACGATGGCCCTCGGCGCCTGGGCCGTCGACACGGGACGCCTCCCGGCCCCCGACGACGGCGACGTCTCCGTGCGGATCGACGTGCCCTCCGGACGCGTCACCGCCGCCGTGCACCGCGCGGGCGGCCGCACCACCGGCGTCACCTTCCGCAACGTCCCGACCCGTGTCATCGCCCGCGACGTGAAGGTGACCACCACGCTCGGCACCGTCGACGCCGACCTCGCGCACTCCGGCGCCTGCTACGCCTCCGTCGCCGCCCGCGACCTCGGCCTCGACGTCTCCCTGCCGGCCCTGCCCGAACTGGTCCGCGCCGGACGGGAGATCCGCGCCGCGCTCCCCGAACACGACGTGTACGGCGTCATCCTGTACGAGGAGCTCCCCGACGCCCCCGAAGGACTCCACCAGCGCAACGTCACCGTCTTCGCCGACGGACAGATCGACCGCTCCCCCTGCGGCTCCGGCACCTCCGCGCGCCTCGCCCTGCTCGGCGACGACGGACGTCTCGCCGTCGGGGACACCCTGCGGCACGAGTCCCTCGTCGGCACCGTCTTCACCGGGCGCCTCCTCGCGGCGGGGATCACCGAGGTCAGCGGAACCACCTTCCGCACCGGCACCCACGCCTTCGTCCTGGACCCGCGCGACGAGCTGGGCGCGGGGTTCCTCCTGTGAGCCCGCCCCTCGTCCTCGACGCCGCGACGATGGCCCGCCTCATGGGCCCGGCCGCCGTGACCGAGGTCCTCGCCGACGTCCTGCGGGCCGGACTCGACCCCGACGCCGGACCTCCCCGCACGGCCGTACCCGTCCCCGCCGGTGAACTCCTCCTGATGCCCGCCGCCTTCGGCTCCTACGCCGGTGTCAAGGTCGCCGGAGTCGCCCCCGCCAACCCGGCGCGCGGTCTGCCCCGCATCACCGGCTCCTACCTGCTGCTCGACGGCGCCGGCCTCCAGCCGCTCGCCCTCCTCGACGGAGCCGCCCTCACCGAACTGCGCACGCCCGCCGTCTCCGCCCTCGCCGTCCGCTGTCTCACACCGGCGGACCGGCCCCTGCGCCTCGTGCTCTTCGGGGCGGGCCCCCAGGCGTACGGTCATCTGGAGGCCGTCCTCGCCGTCCGCGAGCTCGCCGAGGCCGTCGTCGTCGCACGCGAGCCGGTCGGCGGGCGCGCCCTCGCCGGATACGCGCGGACCCTCGGCGTCCTCGCCCGCACCGGCACGCCCGACGCGGTGGCCGAGGCCGACCTCGTGGTCTGCTGCACCACCGCCCGCGCACCGCTCTTCGACGGGACGCTGGTGGCGCCCGGTGCCACCGTCGTCGCCGTCGGCTCGCACGAGCCGGCCGCCCGCGAGACCGACACCGCGCTCGTGGTCCGGTCCGAGGTCTACGTCGAGGCGCGGACCGCCACGCTGCGGGAGGCGGGGGACCTGCTCGTCCCCCTGTCGGAGGGAGCGATCGGGGCCGACCACATCGCGGGCGACCTCGCCGACCTGGTGACCGGTCGCCGGGGACCGTCGGAGGGGCGCCCGCGCTTCTTCAAGAGCGTGGGCATGGCCTGGGAGGACCTCGCCGTCGCCACCGCCCTGTACCGGGCCGCACGTTCGTCCTGACCACACCGGTGCCCCGGTCCCGCGCGCATCACGCGGGACCGGGGCGTTCGCGTGCTCAGAGGCCCTCGGGGATGCGTGTGCTCAGACGCCCTCGGGGAAATGACAGGCGACCTCACGCCCCTCGCCCGGTACGAGTGTCCGTAGCGGCGGTGCCTCTGTCCGGCAGATGTCCCGCGCCCTGGGGCAGCGCGGGTGGAAGGTGCAGCCCGGCGGGGGAGCGGCCGGACTCGGAGGGTCCCCGAGCAGTGTGATCCGCTCCCTGGTCCGCTCGGCCGCCGGGTCGGGAAGCGGTACGGCGGACAGCAGCGCTCTCGTATAGGGGTGGGCAGCGGAACCGTACACCCGTTCCTTGACTCCGATCTCCACGATCCGGCCCAGGTACATCACGGCCACCCGGTCACAGACCCGCTTCACGACGGAGAGGTCGTGAGCGATGAAGAGATAGGCGAGCCCGAGTTCGCGCTGGAGACGCTCCATCAGATTGACGATCTGCGCCTGGACGGAGACGTCGAGGGCGGAGACCGGCTCGTCGGCCACCACGAGCCGGGGGTTCGTCGCCAGGGCGCGGGCGATGCCGATGCGCTGTGCCTGTCCGCCGGAGAACTCGTGGGGGTAGCGGTCGATGTGCTCCGGTATGAGGCCGACCAGTTCCATCAGCTCCACGGCCCGCTTGCGCGCACCGGCCGCCGAGCCGCCCTGCACGAGCAGCGGGTCGGAGATGATCCGGGCCACGGTCTGCCGGGGGTTGAGGGAGGAATGCGGGTCCTGGAAGACCATCTGGAGGTCGCGGCGCAGCGGCTTGAGCGCCCGCTGCGACAGATGGCTGATGTCCTTTCCCTCGTACGAGACGGAGCCGGCGGTGGGTTCCAGGAGCCGCACGATCGTGCGGCCCGTGGTGGACTTGCCGCAGCCGGACTCGCCGACGAGGCCCAGGGTCTCGCCCGCCGCCACGTCGAAGCCGATGCCGTCGACGGCCCGGACCGGGGCCGAGCCCCGGCGGCGTCCCGGGAAGGTGACCGTGAGGTCCCGTACGCGGAGGAGGGGTGGTGTGGTCGTGGTCATGGGGCGACGCCTTCGTACGCGGGGAAGTGGCAGGCGGCCGAGTGCCCGTCGGGGCCGCCGAGGGACGGGCGTTCGGCCGCGCAGCGGGCCCGCTCCGCTGCCGAGCCGACGGCGGCGCGGGGACAACGGGGGGCGAACGCGCAGCCCGGTGCGGGGTCGAGCAGCGACGGCGGGCTGCCCGGGATCGCCCGCAGCGGGGCGTCGTCGGGGTCGTCGAGCCGGGGCAGCGAGTCGAGCAGGCCACGGGTGTAGGGATGGGCGGGGGCGGCGAACAGGGCGTCCACCGGGGCGTGTTCGGCGGCCCGGCCGCCGTACATGACGAGCACGTCGTGGGCCACCCGGGCCACCACCCCCAGGTCGTGGGTGATCATGACGACGGAGAGGCCCCGCTCCTGCTGGAGGCGGGCGATCAGCTCCAGGATCTGGGCCTGGACGGTGACGTCGAGCGCGGTGGTGGGCTCGTCGGCGATGAGGAGGTCGGGTTCGCAGACGAGCGCCATCGCGATCATCACCCGTTGGCGCATGCCGCCGGAGAACTGGTGGGGGTACTCGCCGGCCCGGCGCCGGGGTTCGGGGATGCCGACCTCGGCGAGCGCCTCGACGGCCCGCTCGCGGGCGGTGGCCCGGCGGGAGCCGAAGTGGACCCGATGGTGCTCGGCGACCTGCTCGCCGACGGTGTAGTAGGGGTGCAGGCTGGACAGCGGGTCCTGGAAGATCATGGCCATCCGCCGGCCGCGGAGCCCGTTCAGCTCGCGGTCGGAGAGGCCGATCAGCTCCTGCCCGGCCAGCGTGACGGAGCCGCTGACCTCGGCGCCCGTGTGCAGGCCCATGACGGCGAGGGAGGTGACCGACTTGCCGGAGCCGGACTCACCGACGATGCCGAGGGTCCGGCCGGGCAGGACGTCGAAGGCGAGGGAGTCCACGGCCCGGACGGGGCCGCGCTTCGTCGGGAAGGTGACCGTGAGGTCCCGTACCGACAGGAGGGAGGCGGTGTCGCCCATCAGTACCTCACTCGTGGGTCGACGACGGCGTACAGCAGGTCGACGGCCAGGTTGGCGACGACGATGAACGTGGCGGCGAGCAGGGTCACCCCGAGGATGACCGGCTGGTCCCCGGTCGACAGGGCGCCGTAGAAGAGCCGTCCGATGCCGGGCAGCCCGAAGATCGACTCGGTGATGACGGCGCCGGCGAGCAGACCGCCGAGGTCCATCCCGAAGATGGTCAGGATCGGTGTCATCCCGGCGCGCAGTCCGTGCTTGACGACCACGGTGCGGCGCGGCAGCCCCTTGGCGCGGGCGGTGCGGATGTACGGCTCCGCCATGGACTCGATCATCGAGTTCCGGCTCTGCCGCGCGTACATGGCGGCGTAGAGGAGGGCGAGCGCCAGCCAGGGAAGCAGCAGGTTGGACGCCCAGGAGAGGGGGTCGCTGCCGAAGGGGACGTACTGCGGGTAGGGGAGCAGGCCCGCGACCCGGATCAGCCCGTAGATCAGCATCACGGAGGTGAAGTAGACGGGGAGCGAGGCGGCGGCGACCGCGCCGACCATCAGGACCCGGTCGGTGAGCGTGTCCTTGCGGAGTGCGGCGGTGACGCCCGCGGAGAGGCCGAGGAGCAGCCAGATCGCGGCGGCGCCGAAAGCCAGCGACGCGGAGACCGGCAGCCGGTCGACGAGGAGGTCCCACACTCCCTGGCTGTTCTCGTAGGAGTACCCGAGACAGGGGAAGTCGCAGTGCAGGGCGTACGTGCCGGTGCCCAGGGTGCGGCCGGTGAAGATGCCGGTGACGAAGTCGGCGAACTGCCGCCACAGCGGGGCGTCCAGGCCCATGTGCGCGCGGATGGCCTCCAGGCGTTCGGTGCTGCACGACTTGCCGCAGGCCGCGGCGGCGGGGTCGGAGGGCAGGACGTAGAAGACGGCGAAGGTGACGGCGGCGATGGCGATGAGCACGCCGAGCACGCCGAGGAGGCGCCGGCCGAGGTAGAGGATCACGCGCCGCCCCCTCTCGGGTCGAGGACGTCGCGCAACGCGTCGCCGAGCAGGGTGAAGGCGAGGACGGTGAGGAAGAGACAGAGGCTCGGGACGGCGAAGTACATGGGGTCCGTCTCGTAGTAGGCGACGCTCTCGGCGATCATCTGGCCCCAGGAGGGCGTCGGCGGGCGGACGCCGACGCCGAGGTAGCTGAGGGCGGCCTCGGTGGCGATCATCCCGGGGACGATCAGGGTGGTGTAGGCGATCACGGGTCCGGCGACGCCCGGCAGGATGTCGCGGACGAGGATGCGAAGGGGGCCGGAGCCCCCGACGCGGGCGGCGTCGACGTACTCGCGGTGCTTGAGGGAGAGGGTCTGGCCGCGGACGATCCGGGCGATGCCGGGCCAGCCGAAGAGTCCGATGACGGCGGTCATCAGGACGATGCGGTTGACGTCCCGGGCCACCGACATCATCGCGATCATGAAGATGAGGGAGGGGAAGGACATCGTGAGGTCCATCAGCCGGGAGAGCACGGTGTCGGTGCGGCCGCCGAAGTAGCCTGCGGCGATGCCGGCCGCCGTGCCCGCGACGACGACGATCGCCGTCGCGGAGAAGGCGATGAGCAGCGAGACCTGGGCGCCGTGCACGACCCGGGCGAACAGGTCGCGGCCGGTGACGGGTTCGACGCCGAGCCAGTGCTCGGCCGAGACGCCGCCGAGCGGCCCGATGGGCAGTCCGCCCAGGTACGGGTCGACCGCGCTCTTGTCGAACTCGTCCGGGCCCCAGCCGCCGAGCGCGCCGATCAGCGGGGCGGCCGCGGCGAGGAGCGCGAAGAAGGCGACCACGCCGAGGGAGAGGCGGGCGGCGGGCCGGCGGCGCAGTTCGGCACGGACGAGCTGCCAGGGACCGTCGGCCGTGCGTACGGGGGGCGGTGAGGCGGCGGACGCCGGGGGTGCCGGGTGGGTCGGCGGTGTCGGCGGTGTCGGGGGTTTCGGGGTGGTGGTCACGGGGCCCTCAGTTCGCGGTCTTCGAGGGGTCCTTGAGGCCGACCGTGGCGTAGTCGAGCTGGCCGCCGAAGGAGGTGTGGCCGAAGGCTCCGGCGATGTTGGTGCCGATGAGGAGGGGCTTGCGCTCGACGACGACGGGCGCCGTGGGCGCCTTGGCGAGGATCTCGCCGTCGAGTTCCCGCCAGGCCTCGGCGGCCTTGGCGGCGTCGGCCATCGCCGCGATCTCGTCCATGCGCTTCATGGTGGCGTCGTCGCGGAAGAGCGAGTGGTTGCCGGAGTTGCCCTTCTCCTTGATGAAGCGGCCGTCGAAGACGAACGGCAGGAACGTCGCGCCGGAGGGGTAGTCGGGGCACCAGCCGGTGTAGACGAGGTCGGTGCGGTTCGTGGTGTCGCCGATCGTGTCGTAGAAGGCGGAGGGGTCGACGGTCTCGATGGTGACCTTGATCCCCGCCCGGCCGAGGGACTGCTGGACGGCCTCGCCGACGGCCTTGTCGCCGTTGGAGACGGTGATGCGGGTGGAGAAGCCGTCCGCCTTGCCCGCCTCCTTGAGCAGTTCCTTCGCCTTGGGTACGTCGCCGGTGAGCGGGATGCCGAGGGTGTCGGGCTGCTTGCCGCCGAACAGGATGCCGGGCATGAGGGCGGTGGCCGGGTCGTTGAGGGCGGGTCCCCCGGAGGCGGTGAGGACGGCCTCGCGGTCCAGGGCGTACTGCACGGCCTGCCGGACCTTGACGTCGTCGAAGGGCGCGCGCCCGGTGTGCATCTGCACCATCTCGGTGCAGCTGGTCGACTCGGCGAGGAGACGGGCCTTGATGTCCGGCTTGGTGAGCACCTTGGGGGTGGACTCCGGCCGGAGCTTGTCCCACGGGACGGCGGAGGCGTCGGGGCCGGTGGCGGCGATGAGCCGGTCGTCGATCTGGTTGGCCTTGAGCCCCATGGTGACGACGACCCGGTCCGGGTACGCCTTGCGCACCTGGTCGGTCTTCGGGTCCCAGTGGGTGTTGCGGACGAGGACCAGCTGCTTGTCGCGGGCGTAGGAGTCGATCTTGTACGGGCCCGAGGAGAAGGGCCGGTTGTCGTACTGCGGTCCCTTGTCCTGGGACGGGGGCACCGGCGCGAAGGTGGGCAGCGTGGCAGCGAAGGGGAACTCGGCGAAGGGCGTGCGGAGTTCGAAGACGATCGTGCGGGCGTCCGGGGTCTTCACGGAGGCGAGGTGCTTGCCGCCCGCCGGGCCCTGGTAGCCCTCGGCGCCGGCGAGGTAGCGGGCCGCGTAGTCGGGGCCGCCGGGCAGGTCGGGGGAGAAGGACCGCTCCACGTTGTGCTTGATGTCCTGGGAGGTGATCGGCGTGCCGTCCTCGTACTTCAGCCCCGGCTTGAGCCTGAACGTCCAGGTCTTGGCGCCGTTGGAGGAGACGCCCAGGTCCTCCGCGAGGTCGGGGACCAGTTCGCCGCCCTTGGCGCCGGGCTGCGCCTTGTACGTGACGAGGGTGCGGTAGAGCAGGCGGGTGCCGAAGTCCATGTCGCCCATCACCCAGTTGCGGGCCGGGTCGAGATGGGTGAAGTCCTGGTTGGACAGGACGGTGAGCGTGCCGCCCTTCTGCGGGGTGCCGCCGAGGACCGCTCCGTTGGTGGAGGCCGCGGGGTTCTCGCCGTTCCGGGCGCCACCGGAGGTGCCTCCGCCGGAGCAGCCGGTCGCGGCGAGGGTCAGGGCCGTCACCAGGGCCGTGGCCAGGGTGCGTGTGCGCTTGTTCATGCGGGTCACTCCGGGGAGCAGTCGGACAGCCGAAGAGGCGGCTGGAATGTGACCGGTAACATAGTAATGTGAAATTGTACTGACAAGGTATCGGGGGAGCCGTTACCCATCCGTGTCCGTCGTGTCCGGCGGGCGCCTTGATGGAGGTCGTGGTGGGGGTCTTGGCAGGGGGAGTGCAATGTGAAATATTACTGCCGTGCCCACGAGAGAATCCTCGGACGTCATCGTCATCGGCGCCGGCGTCGTCGGTGCCGCCTGCGCCCACTACGCGGCCCTCGCCGGCCTCTCCGTCACCGTCGTCGACCGAGGGTACGTCGCGGGCGGCACGACCGGAGCGGGTGAGGGCAACTTGCTGGTCTCCGACAAGGAACCCGGCCCCGAACTCCAGCTCGCCCTCCTCTCCACCGCGCTGTGGACCGAACTCGCCGACAGGCTCCCGCCGGCCGTCGAGTACGAGTCCAAGGGCGGTCTCGTCGTCGCCTCCGGCGAGACGGGACTGCACGCCCTGCGGGAGTTCGCGGCCCGCCAGGAGAAGGCGGGTGTCGTCGCGCACGAGGTGCCCGGTGACCGGCTCCACGACCTGGAGCCCCACCTCGCGCCGGGCCTCACCGGCGGCTTCCACTACCCCCAGGACGCCCAGGTGATGCCCGCCCACGCCGCCGCGCAGCTGCTGCGAGCCGCCGGCGACCGGGTCCGCCTCGCGCTCGGTGAAGAGGTCACCGGCCTCCTCACCGGCGCGGGCGGAGCGGTCCGCGGAGTGCGGACAGCGACCCGCGAACTCCACGCCCCCCACGTCGTGAACGCCGCGGGCACCTGGGGCGGCGCGCTCGCCGACCTCGCCGGGGTCCACCTGCCCGTCCTGCCCCGCCGCGGCTTCGTCCTGGTCACCGAACCCCTGCCGCGCGTCGTCCGCCACAAGGTGTACGCCGCCGACTACGTGGCCGACGTGGCCAGTGGCTCCGCGGCGCTCCAGACCTCGGCCGTCGTCGAGGGCACCCCCGCCGGACCCGTCCTCATCGGCGCCAGCCGCGAACGCGTCGGCTTCGACCGGACGCTCTCCACGGAGGTCCTGCGCCGCCTCGCCGCCGGTGCCACCGCACTCTTCCCCGTCCTCGGCACCGTACGGGCGATCCGGACCTACCCCGGCTTCCGCCCCTACCTGCCCGACCATCTGCCCGCCATCGGGCCCGATCCGCGCGTCCCCGGACTGCTGCACGCCTGTGGCCACGAGGGCGCGGGAATCGGCCTCGCACCGGTGACGGGGCAGATCGTCGCGGCCTGCGTCACGGGCGCCGAACCTCCCCTCGACCTCCACCCGTTCCGACCCGAGCGCTTCGACGCCACCGCGCCCTGAGGCGCCCACCCACCGTCACGAGAGGAGGGCCCGTGGCCCGCACCCCCATCGACCTCGTCGGGGCACAGCCCGAGCCGCCGTTCGAGATCACCTTCGACGGCCGGCCCGTCCCCGCCCTGCCGGGCCAGACCCTCGCCGCGGCCCTGTGGGGCGCGGGCATCCTGGCCTGGCGCAGCACCCGGGAGGGAGCCCGCCCACGCGGCGCGTTCTGCGGCATCGGACAGTGCTACGACTGCCTCGCCACCGTCAACGGAGAGCCCAACCGCCGCGCCTGCCTGGTCCCGGCCCACCCCGGCGACGCGATCACCACGCAGGAAGGGCACGGCCATGACCGCCTCGGCGTCTGAACCGCAGGGCGCGGCCGTGACCGCCTCGGCGTCCGACCCGAAGCGCGCGGGCCGACACCCTGGCGTGCCCTACGACCTCCTGGTCGTCGGCGCGGGCCCCGCCGGCCTCGCCGGAGCCGTCGCCGCCTCCGGACTCGGCCTCTCCGTCGCCCTGGCGGACTCCTCGACCCAGCCCGGCGGCCAGTTCTACCGGCATCCGACACCCGCCCTGGGAGCGACACGGCCCCAGGCCCTGCACCACGACTGGTCCGCCTTCGCCGAGATGCGCCGACGCCTCGCGGCGAGCACGGTCGATCACCTGACCGGGCATCATGTGTGGTCCGTCGTGAAGGAGACCGACGGGACCTGGACGGCGCACGCCCTCACCGGCGCGGACGGAACCGCGGACGCGCCCGTCCGCATCCGGGCCCGTGCCCTGCTCCTCGCCACCGGCGCCTACGAGCGCCAACTGCCCTTTCCCGGCTGGACCCTGCCCGGTGTCGTGGGCGCCGGGGGAGCGCAGGCCATGCTCAAGTCCGGGCTCGTACTGCCCGGCCGGCATGTCGTCGTGGCCGGCAGCGGCCCCCTGCTGCTGGCCGTCGCCTCCTCGCTCGCCTCGGCCGGAGCGCGGGTGCCGGCGGTGGTCGAGGCGGCGGGGTACCTGCGGTACGGGCGTGCCCCCCGCGCGCTCGCCACCAACCCGCGCAAGTCCGTCGAGGCCCTCGTCCACGCGGTCGCGCTGGCCCGCCACCGCGTACCCGTACGGCTCCGCAGCGCGGTGACCGAAGTGCACGGCACCGACCGGGTGGAGGCCGTCACGGTCAGCCGCCTGGACCGCGCATGGCGGCCCATACCGGGCACGGGTCGCCGGATCGCGTGCGACGCCCTGGCCGTCGGGCACGGCCTCGTGCCCCAGATCGAGCTGGCCGTGGCGGTCGGCTGCACCACCCGCGCGCTGCCCGACGGCACCCTGGGCCTGGCCCTGGACGACCTCCAGGAGAGCTCGGTGCCCGGCCTGTGGGCCGCTGGCGAGACCGGGGGCGTCGGCGGTGCAGAACTCGCCCGCACCGAGGGGGAACTGGCGGGCCGGGCGATCGCCGCGCGGCTCCTCGGCCGACGTACCGTACCCGGGGCGACCGCCGGACTCCGGCGGCGCCGGAACCGCATGCGGGCGTTCGCCGACGTCATGTCCGCCGCGCACGCCCCCGGCCCCGGCTGGCCCGACTGGCTGACCGACGACACGGACGTGTGCCGCTGCGAGGAGGTCCCGGCGGGCCGGATCCGCGAGGCGGTCACCGAGCTCGGCGCGCACGACGCCCGGACCGTCAAACTCCTCACCCGGGCCGGCATGGGGTGGTGCCAGGGCCGGATGTGCGGAACGGCGGTGGCATGTCTCGCGGCAGGCGGAGGCACCCCCGAACCACCCGTGGAACGACGCCCGTTCGCCGTCCCCGTACCGCTGTCGACGCTGGCCGCGCTCGACGCTCCGACGGACCCGGCTCCCGCCCTCGACGGGCCGGCAGACCCCTCTCAGTAACACGTCCCACACCACAGAAAGGTACGTCGAGATGAACGCCACCACCTGGACCACCGACCGCCCCTGGCGCGGCATCATGGTCGCCACCACCCTGCCGTTCAAGGAGGACCTCTCCGTCGACTACGACGCCTACGCCGAGCACGTGGCCTGGCTGATCGCCCAGGGCTGCGACGGCGTCGTCCCGAACGGCTCCCTGGGCGAGTACCAGACCCTCACGGCCGACGAGCGCGCCCGGGTCGTCCGTACCGCGGTCGAGGCCGCGGGCGACGGGGCGAGGGTCATGCCGGGCGTCGCCGCCTACGGCAGCGCCGAGTCCCGCCGCTGGGCCGAACAGGCCGCCGAGGCCGGCTGTGGCTCCGTGCTGCTCCTGCCGCCCAACGCGTACCGCGCCGACGAGCCCTCCGTCATCGCCCACTACGCGGAGGTGGCCCGGGTCGGCATCCCGGTCGTCGCGTACAACAACCCCATCGACACCAAGGTCGACCTCGTCCCCGGCCTGCTGGCGACGCTCCACGCCGACGGCAGCATCGTCGCCGTGAAGGAGTTCAGCGGTGACGTCCGCAGGGCCTACGAGATCGCCGAACTCGCCCCGGAACTCGACCTGTTGATCGGGGCCGACGACGTCCTCCTGGAACTGGCCCTGGCCGGCGCGGTCGGCTGGATCGCCGGCTACCCCAACGCCCTCCCCGCGAGCTGCGCCGAGGTGTACCGGGCCGCCGTGGCGGGCGACCTGGCGACCGCCCGGCCGCTCTACTCTTCGCTGCACTCCCTGCTGCGCTGGGACTCCAAGGTCGAGTTCGTCCAGTGCATCAAGCTGTCCATGGACATCGCCGGCCGCCGCGGCGGCCCCACCCGCCCGCCGCGCCTCCCTCTCACCGGCGCGACCGAGACCGCCGTACGTACCGCCACGGAGAAGGCCGTCGCCGACGGCCACCGCTGACGGCCACCGCTGACGGGACCGCTGACGGCCAACGCTGACGGGACCGCCGTCAGCCACAGCCGACCGGACCCACCGACCGGACCCACCGACCGGACCCACCGACCGGACCGAAAGGAACTCAGTGCGTACGCGTCATGTCTTCCACGCAGTCGACTCCCACACCGAGGGAATGCCCACCCGGGTCATCACCGGAGGTGTCGGTGTGATCCCCGGGGCCACCATGGCCGAGCGCAGGATCCACTTCATCGAGCACCTCGACCACCTCAGGACGCTCCTCATGTTCGAGCCGCGCGGTCACGCGGCGATGAGCGGCGCCATCCTCCAGCCGCCCACCCGCCCCGACGCCGACTACGGCGTCCTCTACATCGAGGTGTCGGGCCTCCTGCCGATGTGCGGCCACGGCACCATCGGCGTCGCCACCGTCCTCGTCGAGACCGGCATGGTGCCGGTCGTCGAACCGGTCACCACGGTCCGCCTCGACACCCCGGCGGGGCTCGTCTCCGTCGACGTACGGGTGGAGGACGGCGCGGCGAAGTCCGCCACCTTCACCAACGTGCCCGCCTTCTGCGTGGGCCTGGACCGCACGGTGGACGTCCCCGGATTCGGCAAGGTCACCTACGACCTCGCCTTCGGCGGCAACTTCTACGCCTTCGTCTCCCTCGACGACCTCGGGCTGCCGTTCGACCGCGACCGCAAGGACGACCTCCTCGCCGCCGGACTCGCGATCATGGACGCGATCAACGCCTCCCCGGACCGCCCCGCGCACCCCACCCAGCCCGAGATCGCCGGGCTCAAGCACGTCTACCTCACGGCGCCCGGCTCCGACGCCGCGCACTCGCGGCACGCGATGGCCATCCACCCCGGCTGGTTCGACCGCTCCCCGTGCGGCACCGGCACCAGCGCCCGCATGGCCCAACTCCACGCACGGGGCGAACTCCCCCTCGACCGCGACTTCGTCAACGAGTCCTTCATCGGCACCCGGTTCACCGGCCGGCTCACCGCCGGAACGGAGATCGGAGGCCTGCCCGCCGTCGTCCCGACCGTCACCGGCCGCGCCTGGATCACCGGCACCGCCCAGTACTTCCTCGACCCGGACGACCCCTTCCCCGGAGGCTTCCTCCTGTGATCACCGACCCGTCCACCCTCGTCTCCCGCAACCCGGCGGACCCGGCCGACGTGCTCCTCCGCCTCCCGGCCCCGGGCGCCTTCGCCGCCGCCGACGCCGTCGAGCGGGCCCGGGCCGCCCAGCCCGGCTGGCTGCGCGCCGGGGCCGCGGCCCGCTCTGCCGCGCTCGGCGCCGTCGCCGCCGCCCTGGAGGCCGCGGCCGACGAACTCGCCGCCCTCGCCGTACGCGAGGTCGGCAAGCCGCTCGCCGAAGCCAGGGCCGAGGTCGTGCGCACCGTCGCGATCTGGCGCTACTACGCCCAGGCGCCCTTCGAGCCCACCGGCGCCGTCCACGAGACGGCGGCAGGACCCGGCCTGCTCCTGACCCGGCGCCGCCCGCACGGCGTGGCCGGGCTCGTCACGCCCTGGAACTTCCCCTTCGCCATCCCCAGCTGGAAGGCCGCCCCGGCCCTCGCGGTCGGCAACACGGTCGTCCTCAAACCGGCTCCCGAAGCCACCGCGTGCGCCCAGCGGCTCGCCGAGATCGTCCGACAGGCCCTGCCGGAGCAGGTGTTCGCCGTCCTACCGGGCGGCCCCACCGAGGGCAACGCGCTCGTCTCCGCCGCAGACGTCGTCTCCTTCACCGGATCCACTCCCGTGGGCCGGGCCGTCGTCCGCGCGGCGACGGCGCGCGGCATCCCCGCACAGGCCGAGATGGGCGGCCTGAACGCTGCGATCGTCCTGCCCGACGCGGACATCGGCCGGGCGGCGGCCCACATCGCCGCCGCCGTCGCCGGGTTCGCGGGCCAGAAGTGCACCGCCACCAGCCGGATCGTCGCGGTCGGCGCCGCACTCGACCCCCTGCGCGAGGCCCTCGCCGAGGCCTTCCGGGCCGTCCGGGTCGGTGACCCGGCCGATCCGGAGACGGTCTGCGGGCCGCTCGTCCACGAGAGCGCGCGGGAGCGGGTGGTCGAGGCCTGGCAGGGGCTCCCGGTGCTCGCCGGCGCCACCGTACCGGCGACACCCGGCTGGTACGCGGCCCCGACCCTGGTCGAGAATGTCCCGCCGGGGCACGGACTGCTCAACGAGGAGGTCTTCGGGCCCGTCGCCGCACTGCTCCCCGCCGACGACCTGGCCCACGCGGTACGGATCACCAACTCCGTGCCGTACGGCCTCGTCACCTCGGTCCACACGGCCGACCTCGACGCTGCCCTGTACGGACTCGACCTCGTCGACACCGGCATGATCCGGATCAACGCCCCGACCACCGGAGTCGACTTCCACCTGCCGTTCGGCGGGGCCAAGCAGTCCGGTCACGGCCCGCGCGAGCAGGGCAGGGCGGCCCTCGGGTTCTACACGTCCTCCCGGACGTACACCCTGGCACCCGCGGGCGCCGCAACGTGACATCGTACGGGGGTGACGCAGTACGTACCGAAGGGATCACCACCGCCATGGGGCACCTGACCCGACGCGACCTGAACGCTTCCCGCGAGCGGCTGCGCGACCAGGTCGCCCATGCCCTGCGCGCCGCCCTGATCTCCGGCGAGCTGCGGCCGGGCGTGGTGTACTCGGCCCCCACCCTGGCCGAGGACTTCGGGATCTCCGCCACCCCCGTGCGCGAGGCGATGCTCGACCTGGCCCGTGAGGGGCTGGTCGAGCCCGTCCGCAACAAGGGGTTCCGGGTCACCGAGGTCGACGAACGCGACCTCGACCAGTTCACCGAGATCCGGGCGCTCATCGAGATCCCGACGGTCGGCCGCGTCACCCGGTCCGCGACCCACGAGGACCTGGAGGCGCTGCGGCCGGTGGCCCTGGAGATCGTTCGCGCCGCCCGCGACCACGATCTCATCGGCTATCTGGAGGCCGACCGGCTCTTCCACCTCACCCTGCTCGGCCTCGCCGGAAACGAGCGCCTCGTCGAGACCGTCGGCGATCTGCGCAAGCGGTCGCGGCTGTACGGGCTCACCGCCCTGGACGAGAGCGGCGACCTCATCCCGTCGGCCGAGGAGCATCTGGAACTCCTCGACCTGATGCTCGCCGGGGACGCCGAGGGCGCGGAGGCGTGCATGACCCGGCACCTGGGACACGTCCGATCCTTGTGGGCCAGGAGCGCCGGCCCGGCCGGGAACTAGGGCCTGTCTTTCGAATCATGCCGGGCTCGCGGAGCCGAGGAGCGACCCGAGGAACGCGTCGAGCATCGCGGTCTGCACCTCCTCGGGGAATCGGGCGGGGTCGAAGAGGGCCTGGACGACGAGGCCGTGCGTGAAGGCGACGGCGGTGGCGGCGAGTTGCTCCAGGTCGGCGTCGGCGCCCGCCGGCAGCTCGCCGAGGTCGCGTGCGGCTTCCAGATGGGGGAGGAGGGTCGCGCGCAGTCGGGAGTAGCGGTCGGCCTGCTCCGTGGTGAGCCCCTCGTCGGCGAGGGAGAGGTCCCAGGAGCTGACCCAGATGCGATTGCGGGCGGTGTCGCCCGGAGTCAGCGGCAGGATGTCCAGCAGCATGACCCGCACGGTGGCGAGGCCCGCGGCGGGACGGGCCCTGCGGGGACGTTCCGCGGTGCGCTTCTCCAGCAGGCCCAGGGCGTGCGTGATCAGGGCGCGTTTCGTCGGGAAGTAGTGCATGAGCATCCCGGTCGAGACACCCATCGCGGCCGCGACGGCGCGCAGGGTCAGCCCCCCGAACCCCTTGTCGGCGAGTACCTGCCACACCGTCTCGGATACGTCCTCACGGCGGGCATCGCGGTCTCCAGGTGCGGGCGGCATGCTGCTAGCTTACGTACCGAACGCTTGTTACGTACCGAGGGAGCGACGTTCGGATGTTCACTCTGCCCATCGGCGACCGTGCCCGCCTCCGCCCCCTGGAGCCCTGGCGGGCGCAGGAGTTCCTCGCCCACATCGACCGCGCGCGGGACACCGTCGACCCGTGGATCCCCTGGGCGACGTTCAGCACCGACCTGCCCTCCGCCACGGCCACCCTCCAGCGCTACGCCGACCGGCTGGCCACGGACGCCGGCGGGATCTTCGGCATCTGGCTGGACGGCACCCTGGTCGGCGGCGTCATGTTCACCCGCTTCGACAGCACCTCAGGGGTCTGTGAGATCGGCTGCTGGCTGGAGAAGGCGGGGGAGGGGCGTGGCCTGGTGAACCGGGCCTGCCGGACACTGATCGACTGGGCCTTCACCGAGCGGGGGATGAGCCGGGTCGAGTGGTGGGCCGCGGCGGGCAACACCCGCAGCATCGGGGCCGCGCGCCGGCTCGGCATGACCCGGGACGGTGTACTGCGGCGGCATTCTCCGTACCGAGGGGTGCGCCACGACATCGAGGTCTGGTCCGTCCTCTCCGAGGAGTGGCCGACGGCCGGGGAAGACACCGCATCTGGAGTCCAGGCCGAACTCGACCGGTTGATGGGCGTGTTCGTCGGCGCCTTCACCAACACCGGTGGCACGCGGCCCGACCTCGGTGTCATCCGCGACGTCTTCATTCCGGAGGGGAGGATCATCGCGAACGTCGGAAGCGAACCGGTGATCCACGATCTCGACGCGTTCATCGAACCCCGTCAGAAGATGCTCACCGACGGCACGCTGACGGAGTTCTCCGAGTGGGAGGTCGCCGCGCGCACCGAGATCTTCGGATCGATCGCCCACCGCTTCAGCGAGTACCGCAAGTCCGGCTACCACAACGGCGAGTGGTTCGAGGGCTCCGGCCACAAGACCACCCAGTACCTCCTGACCCCGGAGGGATGGAGGATGTCGTCCCTGGCCTGGGACGACGCGCCCTCCACCCCCGCGGTCACCGTCACCACCCCCGCGGTCACCGTCACCGAATGACGGAGAGCCCCGGTGGGACCCGGGGTACGGCCCCGGTGGGATCGCCTACGAGGGGCTGCCGCCGTACGGCACGGTGATCAGTTCCATGAGGTGACCCACCGGGTCCATGAAGTACACGCCGTGGCCACCGTCATGGTGGTTGATCGTGCCGGGCTGGGTGCGGTGCGGGTCGGCGTAGTGCTCGATGCCGCGCTCCCTGATCCGTGTGTACGCCGCTTCGAACTCCTCCTCGGAGACCAGGAAGGCGTAGTGCTGCGGGGTGATCCGGTCCGCGGGGATCGTGGCGAAGTCCAGCGTGACGTGGTTGCTCAGATCGACCGCGATGAACGGCCCCCACTCGGCGGTGATCTCAAGGCCCAGCAGGTTCGCGAAGAACTCCGCGGATTCCCGGTTGTCCCGGGCGTGGACGATCGTGTGGTTCAGCTCGACTGACAAGGAATGCCTCCGAGGGCATCTCCCGGCACCTCCATGCCGCACCCGGTCGGTGACCGGCACGCGATGCCGCCGTAGATCCTAGTCGCTGTCCGTGACGCCGTTCTCCGTAGGTGATTCAGTCTATTTCCTGGTCGCCGGTGCAGGCCACGGAGCGGAGACGTCAGGGGCCGGTCCGGGCCAGCTGCGCCGCCGTGTGGTCGAGCAGCATCTCCAGAACCGCCGGATAGGCGCTGTGCGGCATGCTCCGGGCGAGAAGGCCGGCCGTGGCGGCGATGTGGGGGTGCGACGTGGCGGGCAGGCGCGCGTACGTCGACTGCCACATCGCCTCGTCCTCCGCGCGCGCCTCGTCCGTCAGGGCCAGCGAGCCCGCGTCCAGGGCGGCGAAGGCGAGACTCTGGTCGATGAAGGCGTGATACGTGCGGACCGCCGCCGGATCGGACAGCCCGGCGCCCCGCAGAATGCCGAGGACCGCCTCGTCCACCGCGATCTCGCGCGGCCGGCCGCTCACCCGGCTGGCGGTGAGCACGGCCGCATGCGGGTGAGCGAGATACGAGGCGTGGACGGCCAGGCCCAGGGCCCGCAGGTCCACCCGCCAGTCCCCGGTCGCCTCCCAGCCGTCGAGCGCCCGCCCCATCAGCTCGTCGCCGATGGCACGGGTCAGATCGTCCATTCCGGCGAAGTACCGGTAGAGGGTGCTGGGGTCGGCGCCCAGCGCCGTACCCAGACGGCGGGCCGTCAACCCGGTGCTGCCGTGCTCCCGCAGCACACGCAGGGCGGCCCGCACGAAGAGCTCCTCGGACAGCACGGTGCCGCCGTGAGTGGGACGCCGCCGACGGCGCGCCCCCTCCGGAACGATCTGCTTCGCCACGTCCGCCCCTCGCTTTCGTCGTCCGGCCGCCTTATGCCAACGCCATTGACCTTAACCTGTGCCATCCCGTTGCATCAGCCCTGCCCGGAGGCATCCGCCTCCCCGCAAGGAAGGTGTAAGACGTGCGAGTACTTCTCGTGGGCGCAGGCGGCGTCGGAACCGCTGTCACCCGCATCGCGGCCCGTAGGGACTTTCTCGGCCACATGGTGGTCGCCGACTACGACCTCGCCCGCGCCGAGGCCGCCGTCGCGGCACTGGGTGAGCGGGCCGGCCGCTTCAGCGCGCTGCGTCTGGACGCGTCCGACCAGGAGGCGGTGCGGCGGGCGCTCACCGAGCAGAACTGCGACGTGCTGCTCAACGCCACCGATCCGAGGTTCGTGATGCCCCTCTTCGAGGCTGCGCTGGAGGCGGGCTCCCACTACCTGGACATGGCCATGTCCCTGTCGGCGCCCCACCCGGAGCGGCCGTACGAGGAATGCGGTGTGAAGCTCGGTGACGAACAGTTCGCGCTGGCGGGGCGCTGGGAGGAGAGCGGCAGGCTGGCCCTGGTCGGCATGGGCGTCGAACCGGGACTGTCCGATGTGTTCGCCCGCTACGCCGCCGACGAACTCTTCGACGAGATCGAGGAGATCGGCATCCGCGACGGCGCGAACCTGACCGTCGAGGGTTACGACTTCGCCCCGTCCTTCAGCATCTGGACGACCATCGAGGAATGCCTCAACCCGCCCGTGGTCTACGAGAGGTCACGGGGCTGGTTCACCACCGCCCCGTTCAGCGAGCCCGAGGTCTTCGACTTCCCCGAGGGCATCGGGCCGGTGGAGTGCGTGAACGTCGAGCACGAGGAGGTGCTGCTCGTCCCGCGCTGGGTGGACGCGCGCCGCGTCACCTTCAAGTACGGCCTCGGCGACGACTTCATCGCCAAGCTCAGGACGCTCCACCAACTCGGCCTCGACTCCACCGCCGAAGTCACCGTGCCGGGCAGGGACGGGCCGGTACGCGTCTCGCCGCGCGACGTCGTCGCGGCCTGCCTCCCCGACCCCGCGACCCTCGGGGAGCGGATGACCGGCAAGACGTGCGCCGGTACCTGGGTGAAGGGCACGAAGGACGGCGCGCCGCGCGAGACGTACCTCTACCACGTGGTCGACAACCAGTGGTCCATGCGCGAGTACGGCTCCCAGGCCGTCGTCTGGCAGACGGCAGTCAACCCCGTCGTCGCCCTGGAACTCCTGGCCACCGGCGCCTGGGCCGGGCAGGGTGTCCTCGGCCCGGAGGCCCTTCCGCCGCACCCCTTCCTCGACCTGCTGAACGCGTACGGGTCTCCGTGGGGGCTGCGCGACGAGGCCTAGGGCCTAGAGATCGGCGGTGGCGGCGCTGCCGCCCGCCCCTCGGGACGCGGCCGACCGTCCGGGTGCCGCGCGCAGACGACGGAGGGCCCGAACTCGTCGGGTTCGGGCCCTCCGTGGCGCCAAGGGTTCAGACGATGCGGTTGCCGAAGGGGCCGCCCAGGATGTAGTACTTGCCCAGCTCCTGGCGGTAGTCGGGGTCGTCCAGGTGCTTGTCGCGGTGGAACTCGGGAGCGTCCTTGATCTGCTCCTTGGACCTGTCGACGAAGATCTTCCGCTCCTCGACGTCGATCCGGACGACGCAGCCGGCCGGCAGGAGGACTTCCTTGCCGAAGATCCACACACCCGTGTCCACGACCAGATAGGCGTCATCGACCTCGTCGGAGTGCTTGTCCACCTTGCCGATACTGCCGTCGGTCGCCTCGACCTTGTAGCCGGTCAGATCGGTACCGGCCAGGTGGCCCGCGGTCGACTTGTAGCTCCACACGTGCTCGGTCACGCGAAAACAACTCCTCCGGTAGGCGGAGGACGGCCTGTGGTTCCCCGCCGTCCTCTCATTTCCGTGCTTCGTGCGTGGCGAGTGGCATGCTCGCCTGTACTCCGCCTGCCCCGGCCCGGGCGGCCCATGCCCCTCGCTCTCCGGCGGAAGGGCCGCGTCCGGGGTGGCCGCGACACGCATGAGCCGTGCTTCGCCGGGTACTCGCGGGGTGACCGCGGAGTCCGTGACGGTATGGGGCGGAAGGGGCGGCGGATTCCGGATGACGAACGCAGACCTTCGCAAGGAGCCGAGGACATGGACCGCGCCGCGCTCTTCGATGTCGACGGAACCCTTGTCGACTCCAACGCCCTGCATGTCGTCGCCTGGTGGGAGGGCCTGCGTCAGGGCGGACACCACGTCCCGACGCATGCCGTCCACCGCGCGATCGGCCTGCCGGGAGAGAAGCTGCTGGAGCACCTGCTCGGCCCCGACCGGGACAGGTCGGAGGACGAGCGCCTCAGCGCCGCCCACGACACGCTGTACGGGACCTGGTTCGAGCGGCTCCAGGCCTTCGACGGCGCGGCGGACCTGCTGCGGACCCTCGCGGGGAGCGGCTGGAAGGTCGTCCTGGTGACGTCGGCCAAGGACCGGGAGCTGGAGGCGCTCCGCGCGGCCGTGGACGCGGACGACGCGATCTCGGCCACGGCCACGGCCGACGACGTGGAGGAGGGCAAGCCCGCGCCGGACCCGATCGAGCACGCGCTCTCGCTGGTCGGAGTGGCCCCGGAGCGGGCCGTCCTCGTCGGGGACAGCGTGTGGGACATGAAGGCCGCGCGACACGCCGGCGTCGTCTGCGTCGGCCTGCTCTGCGGCGGCATCCCGCTCACGGACCTGAAGGACGCGGGCGCCGCCGCCGTGTACGACGACGCGACCGACCTTCTCGACCACCTCGGTACGGGGCCGTTCGCGACCGTCGGTCAGGCTTCGACCGGCGGTCAGCCTTCCGGGAGGAGCTCCGGTTGACCCGGGAGGAGCTCCGGTTGACCCTACCGCTCGGGGCCTCCGGGGTCGGCCTGGTCTCCGTCGGAGGCCTGGTCGCCGTCGGAGAGGAGTTCGTCGAAGAGGGCCCGGTAGTGGACCATCGCTCCGCGCAACTGCTCGGTGGTGGCCCGGTGCGAGGCGGTGAGCCCGTCGATCTCATGGGCCTCCCGGTAGCGCTCCAGAGCGCGGCCGTGTTCCACGGACAGATCACGCGCCTGCTGCTCGAAGTCCTCGGTGGGATAGCCGCGCTCCCGCATGAGTACGGTCACCAGCCGGTCCGCGTCGTGGACCGCCTGCTCCGGCCGGTCGACGAACTGCTCCTGCACCCCTTCCCACTCCCGCAGGTACCGTTCCCTCACGTGGTCGGGCAAGGGCCGGATGTCGAGAGACTCGTGCCGCTTCTCACGCTCTCCGAGGTCGTGCTCGGCCGCCCGTCGGCTGCCCGCCTCGTCGACCGTACGGTCGTACTCCGGGCCGAAGCGCTCGCGCAGCCGGTGCCGACGCCGACGGTCCAGCGCGAACGCCGTCGCGATCAGGACGATCAGCACTGCTGCCGCGATGACGATGGCCAGAACCGTTCCTGTGGACATGGCCCGGCCCCCTTCCCTGTACCTGATGCCTTCCCCGGGCGGCTGCCCCCGGGACGTGCGCCGAAACCGCGGGCGTACACCCCTCCTCGCGCATCCCGCGCGCCGCCGCGCACCGGTTGTCGGATACTGGGTCTACCGCCCCCTGCCCCCCTCGCCCACAGAGGTCCGAGGCAGCAGGCGGACCTACCCGTGGCAGGAGGGTCCATGCTCATCAGCCATGTCTTCGAGGATCGCGTCCTGCACGTGACCCTCCTGCGCGACCTGGATGTCACCGGCCGCGCGGCCGCCATCCTGCACATCGAGGCGCTGCTGGCCGCCCATGCTTCGAGGCACATCCGGATACAGCTGCCCACGTCGGACCCCTCCCCGGCCTCGCTCAGCGTGCTCGCCCGGGCGCGCCGTCTGTGCGAAGGCCTGGGGACCCCGCTGACGGTCGTCGGCCCCGTCCGGATCGCCCCGCGCCCCCGGCCCGCAGCGGCGTAGCCCCGCCGCGCCGAGACCAGCGTGGTGGCCGTATCCCTCACACACCGGAGAGGTATCGCCATGAGCGAGTTCAGCATCTGGAACTATCACCCGAACGCCGGACACGAGCAGGGGATCGATCTCATCGGCTACAAGGTCGAGGCGACCGACGGCGGTATCGGGCACATCGACAAACACTCCGACGACGTGGACTCCTCGTACCTGGTGGTCGACACCGGAGTCTGGATCTTCGGGAAGCGCGTTCTCCTCCCTGCCGGGACCATCAGGCTGATCGACACCGCCGAGGAGAAGGTCTACGTCGACCGTACGAAGGACCAGATCAAGGACGCCCCCGAATTCGACGAGTCCAAGCAGAGCGGCGAACCGACCTATCTTGAGCAGTTCGCCCGGTACTACGGCCAGCCGCACATGTAGCGAGGACTGTGCCCGAACCGTGTCCGGCCGGCAGAGCGACCCGGACGACGACGACCCCGACCAGGGAGGACGACGACGTGAG